>CAVXLJ010000021.1:0-122461 GCA_963762605.1 uncultured Alphaproteobacteria bacterium
GCCGGACTGCGACGACGAGCGGGGCGACGTGACGCCAAGTCACGTGCTGCCGCCATCCGGCCATCGGCGCGCGCCCTCTAGAGGCGAAAACGCGGGCGGGCCGGATCCTTACCGATCCTTTTCCGGGCCTTGCCATGAACTCCGCACTCTTCGCCTACCGGCTGGAACAGCCGGCCGATGTCCCGACCATCGAATCGCTGCACGCCAGCCTCTTCGGACCCGAGCGCTTCAAGCGCGCCGCCTATGTGCTGCGCGATGGCGTGCCGCCGGATCCGGCGCTGTCATTCGTTGCCACGGTGGACACGCGTCTCGCCGCCTCGGTGCGCATGACGCCGATCTTGATCGGCGGCCGTCCGGCGCTGCTGCTCGGGCCGCTGGTCGTCGATCCGCAGTTCAAGGGGCGGGGGGCCGGGCGCACGCTGGTGCGCATGACCTGCGCCGAAGCCCGCCGGCAGGGCCACGGGGTGGTCATGCTGGTGGGCGATCTGCCGTATTACGGGCCGCTCGGCTTCACCTTTCTCGGCCGCGACGTGATCACGCTGCCGGCCTGGGTCGATCCCGACCGGGTGCTGGTCTGCGGGCTGGCACAAGGCGCGCTCGACGGCCTCGGCGGCGCGGCGGAGAGCATCCTGCAGTCGGCCACGCCAAAATAGTTGTTGCAATGCAACAGGTTCGAGGTCATATGAGCGGCACACGGGCCGCGTTGCACAAGCCGTTACACCGGATTCCAGCCCGTCTTATTCACCAAGACATCGACAGCCCAGGCTACGCGGGGTGTCCAGATGGACCCGCGAAGCGTTGGCACTCCGTTCGGAGTGCGCCGCGCGCCGCGCTGTATTTGAAAGAAACTTTGACCTTATGAGCTTTGACTTACTCGGCCTTGCCGAGCCACTCACGCGTGCCCTCGCCGAAGAGGGCTATTCGCAGCCGACGCCCATTCAGGACGCGGCCATTCCTCCGGCGCTCGCCGGCCGTGACCTCGTCGGCATCGCCCAGACCGGCACCGGCAAGACCGCCGCCTTCGCGCTGCCGATCCTCCATCGCCTTGCCGGCAATCCGAAAGCGCCGACCGCGAAGAGCTGCCGCGTGCTGGTGCTGGCGCCGACGCGCGAACTGGGCAACCAGATCGTCGAATCGTTTGCCGCCTACGGGCGGCACATGCGAATTTCGGCGACGTTGGTCATCGGCGGCGTGCCGATCGGCAAGCAGATTCGCGCGCTGTCGCGCGGCGTCGACGTCCTCGTCGCCACGCCCGGACGTCTCCTCGACCTCCACAAGAGCCGCGCGGTGACGTTCGACGCTGTCGAGGTGCTCGTGTTGGACGAGGCCGACCGCATGCTCGACATGGGCTTCATCCACGATATCCGGCGCATCGTCGGCCTGCTGCCCAAGGCGCGGCAGACGCTGTTCTTCTCCGCCACCATGGCGCCGGAGACGGCGAAGCTGGCCGATCAGATGCTGAGCGAACCGGTTACCGTGGCGGTGACGCCGCAGGCGACGACGGTCGACAAGGTCGACCAGCGCGCCATCCGGGTCGAGCCGGCGGGCAAGCAGGACATGCTGGCCATGCTCTTGAAGCGCGAGCCGGTCGACCGCGCGCTGGTCTTCACCCGCACCAAGCACGGTGCCGACCGCGTCGTGCGCGGCCTCAACAGGGCCGGCATCGCGGCGGAAGCGATCCACGGCAACAAGAGCCAGGGCCAGCGCGATCGCGTCATGGCGGCCTTCCGCTCCGGCAGCGTGCGCACGCTGGTTGCCACCGACATTGCCGCGCGCGGTATCGATGTCGATGGCGTCAGCCATGTCATCAATTACGACTTGCCGAATATTCCGGAGAGCTACGTCCACCGGATCGGGCGCACGGCGCGGGCGGGCGCCGAGGGCATTGCCATTTCGCTGGTCAGTACCGACGAAGTCGCCTACATGCGCGACATTGAAAAGTTGATCCGTCGGCAGATTGCCGGATCGGGCACGGAAGGGCATTCTCCCGCCGCCCGCAGCGGGACACGGGCTCCCAAGGGCGAGCAGCGGCAGAAGAAGCCGCAGCGGCAGGGTCGCCGCCGCGGTGGCAACCGGGGATCGGAGAAGACGGCACAGCAGCAGCCGGCATATGGTGCGCCGGGACGGCAGCACCCCAACGGGCTTGCCGGGGCAAGCTTTCTGGAGCCGGTTCGTCGCGGTCCGGCTGCCCAGCCCGGCCAGTGAGTGAGGAGAAGCAGTGGCAAAAGAAGAACTTCTGGAATTCGAGGGGGTCGTCACCGAGGTCCTCCCCGACGGCAATTTCCGCGTCAAGCTCGACAACGATCACATGATCCTGGCCTATGCGGCGGGGCGCATGCGCAAGAACCGCATCCGCACGCTTGCCGGCGACCGGGTGCGGGTCGAGATGACGCCCTACGATCTGGAAAAGGGGCGCATCAACTTCCGCCACAAGACAGAAGCGATGGCGCCGTCCGACGCGCCGCGCCGCCCGCAGTTCAAGCGGAAGTAAGCGCCCGTGCGGGTGCCGGGGGCACCGGCCGCGCCGCATTTCGACGCGTAGCCGCGATTTCTCCCTCCCCCTGAAAGGGGGAGGATAGGTGGGGGTCAGCGGCCTTCGATCCCCTCCCGGCCTCCCCTTTTCAAGGGGAGGAGACCGTATGGCACCGCCCGGGCTAGCGTCCCTCACGGACCCAGGTTGCGAAGGGCAGGCCGAGAAGGGCAAGGAGCCCGAACAGGCCGGCAATGCCGAACAGAGAAATGAAGCCGGTGAACAGCGGCACGCGGGTGATGCCCTTGAGCACGCTGGCGTCGGTTTCGTGCACGCCGATCCAGTCGCTGCCGCCGAGCGTCACATTCGAGCGCACCGGCACGATGCGCGGCAGGTTGAGATTGCCGGAGCGGTCGGTCATGCGGGCGATGCGCCCGTGGGTGGCCCGGACCAGGGGCGCAAGCTTGTCGGGCGTCGAGATGGCGTCGGCGAACTCCTTCGGATTGGCCGGGCCGACACTGGCGAAGGCGTGCTTGTCGCCCTGGTCGAGGCGATAGAGCCCGATCTCGTCGGCGGGGATGGTCGCCCGCCACAGGCCCGGCTCGGCCGCCGTCAGCGTCACGGTTTCGGTCGCCCCTGAAGGCTTGCGCACGGTCACCGGCCCAGTGGTGTCGGCCATGGTCTGGCGCTCGATGGTCAACTCGCCGGCGCGGGCTTTGGCGCGCAGCGCCTCCTCCTCGAGGTCGGGCTCCTTCATCAGCCAGTGCGCCAGCCGGCGCAGGAGATCGACGTGCGGCCCGCCGCCCTCATAGCCGCGCGCCCATAGCCAGGTGTTGTCGGAGAGCAGCAGCGCGACGCGGCCCTTGCCGACACGGTTCAGCACGAGCAGCGGCTTCTTGTCGGCGCCGTCCATGACGACGTCGCCCTGCGGCTTGTCGACGTCGATCAGGCGGAAGAAACGCCCCCATTGCGGCGGGTCGGAGTGCGAGCCTTTGAGGTCGCGGGTCACCGGATGGCGCTGGCCGAGATTTGTGACGGTCGGGTAGTAGGGCTGCTCGAGCACCTTGCCGGTCGGGGCAGAGGGCAGCACCGGGGAAAGCGGCGTGTCGTAGATCGAATCGGCGCCGGCATAATCGGGGCCGGCGGCGACCAGCAGCGCGCCGCCGTCGCGCACATAGCGGGCGATGTTGTCGAAATAGAGCAGTGGCAGCACGCCGCGATGCTGGTAGCGGTCGAGGATGATCAGGTCGAACTGGTGGATCTTCTCCGAAAACAGCTCACGGGTGGGGAAGGCGATCAGCGAGAGCTGGTTGATCGGCGTGCCGTCCTGTTTGTCCGGCGGTCTGAGAATGGTGAAGTGGACGAGGTCGACCGAGGCGTCCGACTTCAACAGGTTGCGCCAGGTGCGCTCGCCGGCATGCGGCTCGCCGGAGACCAGCAGCACGCGCAGGTTCTCGCGGATACCTTCGATCGAGACGACGGCGCGGTTGTTGACGGGCGTCAGCTCGCCGGCAAGCGGCGCTGCCTCGAATTCGATGATGTTGGGCCCGCCATGCGCGATGTCGACGACGAACTCGCTGGGCACGCCGGGCAGCACCTTCTCCGTCGACAGCGGATTGCCGTCGATGTTGACCGAGACGGTGACCGGCGGGTCATTGCCGGTGACGCCATCGTCGACGACGCGGAACTTGATCACCTGCTGCTCGTTGACGATGCCGAAGCGCGGCGCGCTGTCGATGACGATGCGCCGGTCGGTCTCGCCGGCGTGGCCGGAGAGCAGAACGTGCAGCGGTGCGTTCGGCGGCAGGCCGGCCTTGCTGGCGGGAATGTCGTGCACCTGACCGTCGGTGAGCATGACGACGGCACCGATACGGTCGGGCGGAACGTCGGCGAGCGCGGTCGAGAGCGGACCGAACAGGTCGGTGCCGTCGACCGGCTGGCCGCCGATCGATCCGGCGGCATCGACGCGGCGGACCTCGATATTGTGGAAGGCGGCGAGCCGCTTGGTGAGCTCGTCGGCGGCCGCGGCCGTCATCTTGTCGCGGCCGTCGAGGGACTGGCTGGCGCTGTGGTCGACCACCATGGCGACGACCGTCGACAGCGGCTCGCGCTGCTCATTAAGCAGCACCGGATTGGACAGCGCCAGCAGCAGTGCGGCGGCGGCGGCCAGCCGCAGCCAGGCGCCGCGCATGCGGCGCAGCACGCCGGGGATGGTGAGCAGCAGGGCGGCAATCGCGAGCCCGGCGAGCCACGGCCACGGCAACAACGGCGAGAAGACCAGCGACCAGTTCATCTACTGCCCCAGCCTCTCGAGCAACGCCGGGACGTGCACCTGGTCGGCCTTGTAGTTGCCGGTCAGCGTGTACATGACGATGTTGATGCCGGTGCGAAAGGCCATCTCGCGCTGGTGCGGATCGTTGGGCACCGTCGGGAACAGGAAGCCGCCGCCGGCATCGCGCGCCCAGGCGCCGGCAAAATCGTTCTCCGTGATGAGGATGGTCGAGACGCCGTCGCCGGCCTGCGCCGGCCGGTCGGCGCGCTCCTTGGCCTGCGACGCCTCCACCCACAGCGGCCCGCCGGTATAGCGGCCGGGAAAATCGTTCAAGAGGTAGAACGCCTTGGTCAGCACATGGTCGGCCGGCACCGGCTCCAGCGGTGGAATGTCGAGATTGGCGAGCATCTCCTTCAGCCGATCGGCGGCCGGTGTGCCGGCGAAGCTGTCGATGGTCGTCGAGCGTTCGAGCTGATCGCGCGTGTCGAACAGGACCGAGCCGCCCTGGCGCATATAGGCGTCGATGCGCGCCATCGCTGCCGACGAGGGGATCGGCGTGTTGGGCGCGATCGGCCAGTAGATCAGCGGGAAGAAGGCGAGCTCGTCCTTCGCCGGGTCGACGCCCATGGGATCACCGGGCTCGAGCGCCGTGCGGTCGGCGAGCGCGGCCGAAAGGCCGGCGAGCCCGGCCTTGCTGATCTCGTCCACCTGGGGATCGCCGGTGATCACATAGGCAAGGTGGGTCTTGGCCACCGCTTCCATGGCGAAGGCGTCGCTGGCCGCGTCGGCGCGGGCCTGGGGCGCGAAGAGGAGCGCACTGCCGGCAAGTGCAGCAAGCAGCATGGTGGCGGTCGCCGCGCGCCGGCGGAAGCGGAACGCGCCGTTCAGCCACAGCACCGCCAGCGCATCGAGCGCCAGCAGGAGGAGCGCGAGGGCGAGGAGCCAGGGGGCGAGATCGGTGGGTTTGGCCGTCGGATAGGGGCGCATGCTAACGCCGGTGACGCGTGCGAGGTCGAGGGTGGGCAGCGTCGCCTTGTCGCCCAGCAGGTTGAGGGCGCGGAAGCCCTCCTCGGTGCCGTAGAGGCCCGGCGGATGCTGGATGTTGGGAACCACCGCGGCCATGTCGCCGGCCAGCGGCTGGGCCTCGGCGCCGGGGGTGACGAAGCGGCCGTAGCCATCGAGCAGGCGATAGGGGGCGATCGGCTGGGAGGCGTCGGCGCTCCTGGCGCCGCCGCCGGCTCCCGACGAGAAGGCGATGATCCGCTTCAGCATCTCGACGAAGGTGCCCGACAGCGGCAGGTTCGACCAGCTGGTGTCGGCGGTGACGTGGAAGAGGATCAGCCAACCCTTGCCGAGCGGGGCGGCGGTGACCAGCGGCGTGCCGTCGGCAAGCGCCGCCCAGGTGCGGTTGGCCAGCGTGCCGTCCGGCTCGGCCAGAACCTGGCGGGTGACGGTGACGTCGTTGGGCACTTGCAGTCCGGCGAAGGGGCTCTTGTCGGAGAAGCTCGCCAGCGGTTGCGGCGTCTGCCAGGTGAGGCTGCCGCCAAGCGTGCGGTCGCCGTGGCGCAGCGTCACCGGAATCAGCGCGTCGGTCGCCGACGCCAGACGCGGTCCGGCGAAGCGCACGAGCACGCCACCCTTCTGCACCCACTTGGAGACCTCCTCCTCGACGCCGGAGGTAAGGTTGCCGATATCGGCCATGGCGATCACCGAGCAGTTGGCGTCGATCAGTTCGGGCACGGCCACCGCCGCGTTGGCGTTGCGCGGCTCGCGTACGTCGGCGAAGGGCTGGACGGCGCGCGAGATGTAATAGAGCGGCGAGAGCAGCGGCTGTGCCGCTTCGACCGACGTGCCGGAGATGAGGCCGATGCGGCGGCGGCGGAAGCGATCGTCGAGGAGTTGCACGGCGCCGGCGGTCTGGCTCCGCGAAATCTCCAGCCGCGCGATCTCGTTGCGGATCTCGATGGGCAGGGTAATCCTGGCCTCGGCGGAGGTCTGGTTGGCGGCGAAGGTGAAGGGCACATCACCGATGACGCGGCCCTTGATGTCGCGGGCGGTCACCAGCCCGGCCGTGGCGTCGGACGAGGCGCGGCGGATCACCGGCACGGTCAGCGCGTCGGCGCCGCTCAGCGGTGGCTTCAGCCCCATCAGCGGGCTCACCGTATCGGCATAGACCACCACCGGCTCCGGGCTCGTCTTGGCGAGCAGGTTGGCGAAGGCGTCGGCATCGGGGCCGCCGACACCGTCGGAGAGCCAGACGATGCCGCCGAAGGGCGTCTTCTGCGCCACGTCGGTGAGCGCGGTGGCAAGCTCGGCGCGCTGCGGCGCCCACGGCCGCGGCTGCAAGGCGTCGAGGCGCTTGAGGATTTCACCGGAGTCGGCCGGCTGCAGCGACTGGTTGGCGGCGTCCGCAGTGGCGAGCAGCGAGATCGGCCGGCCGGCCTCTTCGGCCAGCTTGACGATGCGATGGGCGGTGTCCATGGCGGCGGACCAGTTGGGCGCCGCCGCCCAGCCGTTGTCGATGGCGATCAGCAGCGGACCCTTGCCAGGCGCCACTTCCGCCGTCGGTTTGAACACCGGCCCGGCAAGGGCGAAGATGACGATCGCGGCAAGCAGCAGCCGTAGTGCCGTCAGCCACCAGGGGCTGGTCGCCGGCTGCTCGTCCTTGCGGGTTATCTCGAGCAGAAGCCGGGTCGGGGGAAAGCGTTCCAGCCGCGGCTTCGGCGGCATCAGGCGCAGGAAGTACCAGATCGCCGGCAGGGCGGCGAGCGCGGCCAGCATGCCGATATTGGTGAAAGCGAACGCGGTCATGCGGCGCGTCCGGCAAGTGCGCCGGCACGGCTATGGCGGTCGGCCAGGCGCGCGTGCAGCGCCAGCAGCGGTTCGGTCGCCGGGCGGTCGGTGCGGTGGACGATGAACGTCCAGTCGAGGCGCCGGCAGAGCGTGGAGAGACGGTCGCGCAGCGCCGCCAGGCGGTTCTGGTAGTCGGTGCGATACTGCTCGGCGCGCGAGACGACATGGCGCACGCCGGTCTCGGGATCGTGAAACTCGGTGCGCCCGGCATAGGGGAAGGTCTCCTCGATCGGGTCGATGACCTGAACGAGATGGGCGTGGACGCCGGCGCTGAGGATCGCGTCGAGCATCGCCTCGATCTGGTCCATCGGGTCGAGGAAATCGCCGATCAGGGTGATGTCGGTGAAGCGCTTGAGCGCATGAGTGTCGGGCGGTGCCGGCCTGGCCGCGGCAGCGGGGATGAGGGCGGCGATGCGCTCGGCAGCATCGCGGGTCAGCATCGCCCTGCTGGCGCCGATGAGGCCGGTGCGCTCGCCGGCGGTGGCGAGCAGATCGGCCAGAGCCAGGGTCAGCACCGTGGCGCGAGCGAGCTTGGTGACCGGCGCCAGGCGCGAGCGGAAATCCATCGAGGCGGAGAGGTCGGCCCACAGCCAGACGGTGTGGGAGGCTTCCCATTCCTTCTCGCGCACATAGAGATGGTCGTCGCGCGCCGAGCGCCGCCAGTCGATCGAGGCCGCCGGCTCGCCGGTGACGAAGGGGCGGAACTGCCAGAAGGTCTCGCCGCGGCCGCTGACCCGGCGGCCATGCCAGCCGGCCAGAACCGTGGCGGCGACGCGCCGCGCCTCGACCAGAAGGTCGGGCATGCCGGCGGCGATCCCCTTTGCCTCAGTGAGTGCCCCCCGAACGGTTGCGGGCTGATCCATGCGTCGACCGCTATCCAATCCGCGCCTTGAGCTCGGCGATCACATCGCGCACGGTGAGGCCGTCGGCGCGGGCGGCGAAGCCCAGCGCCATGCGGTGCTGCAATATCGGTTCGGCCAGCGCGACCACATCGTCGAGTGAGGGAGCGTAGCGCCCGTCGATCAGCGCCCGGGCGCGCGAGGCGAGCATCAGCGCCTGACTGGCGCGTGGACCCGGACCCCAGGCGATGGCCTTGGCCAGGCGCTCATTGGTGGTGGTGCCGGGGCGCGCCGAGGAGACCAGTTCGAGGATGCCCTCGACCACCGATTCGCCGACCGGCATGCGGCGGACGAGCTGCTGGATCGAACGCAGTTCCTCGGCAGTGAGCACCTGGCTGGTGGTCGCCTGATGGGCGCCGGTGGTTTCGAACAGCATGCGCCGTTCGGCGTCGCGGTCGGGATAGACAACGTCGATCTGCAGCAGGAAGCGGTCGAGCTGCGCCTCGGGCAGGGGATAGGTGCCCTCCTGCTCAAGCGGATTCTGCGTGGCCAGGACGTGGAAGGGCGCCGGCAGGTCGTGGCGCACGCCGGCGACCGTCACATGATACTCCTGCATCGCCTGCAACAGCGCCGACTGGGTGCGCGGGCTGGCGCGGTTGATCTCGTCGGCCATCAGCAGCTGGGCGAAGACCGGGCCGGGAACGAAGCGGAAATTGCGGGTGCCGTCGGCGGCCTGGTCCATCACCTCCGAGCCGATGATATCGGAGGGCATGAGGTCAGGAGTGAACTGCACGCGCCGCGCCGACAGGCCGAGCACGGTGCCGAGCGTCTCGACCAGCTTGGTCTTGGCGAGGCCCGGGACGCCGATCAGGAGGCCGTGGCCGCCGGCCAGAATCGTGATGAGCGCGCGGTCGACGACCAATTCCTGGCCGTAGATCACCTTGCCGATCGCCTCGCGCGCCTTCCCGATCCGCGCCACCGCATTGTCGGTCTCGGCAATGATACGGTCGCTATCCGGGTTGGCTGTCTGGACGATGGCGCTCATGGGCATTCGGGACCTGTTTTCGGCTGTCGCGGGCGCTCCTGGCTGCATCAGCGGCCAGCGCGCGGTCACGGGATTGTTGCATGCGGCATGCCAGCGCAATAGGGATTTGTCGGTGCCGGGTCGCTGCGGGGCAAAATGCCTCCCGTCCCGGCAGCACAGAAGCAAAGCGAGGCAAAAACATGGCCGCCGCGGGGCCTGGGACGCCCTTCAACGATTTCGAGATGCTGCGCAGCGGCAGGGTTGCGGGTGTGCTTCACCGGAAAGTGAACCGATCCCTCCGGCGGTCGGCGCCGATCCGGTGACGGCCAGCGACATCAACCATCAGTTAATGACGCCGCAGGCTTTTTTTGCCCGCGCTGCGGAGCGCCTCCATGCGGCGCCGCCGAGCGGTCCGGCCATGGGCGATCAGGTGCTCAATCCGGGCCTCTTCACCGATGGTCCGGGGTTCCGTGATGCGGCGGTGTTGGTGCCGCTGGTTGCGCGCAAGAGCGGCCTGACGGCGCTGCTTACCCTGCGCACGCCGCACCTGGCCGTGCATGCCGGCCAGATCGCCTTTCCCGGCGGCAAGGTCGACCCGTCGGATGCGGATGCGGGCGCGGCAGCGCTGCGCGAGGCGCGCGAGGAGATCGGCCTCGATTCTGCCGGCGTCGCGGTCGTCGGCTATCTCGACCGCTACCTCACCGGCACCGGCTACCGAATCACGCCGGTCGTCGGCCGCGTGGCGCCCGAGCCCATGCTTGCTCTCAACCCGCAGGAGGTGCAGGAGGCCTTCGAGGTGCCGCTCGCCTTCCTGATGGACCCGAAGAACCACCGCCGCGCCAGCCGGATGTTCATGGGCCGCGAGCGCCATTTCTATGAGATGCCGTTCGAGGGGCGTTATATTTGGGGGATCACCGCTGGGATCATCCGGGGGCTGTACGAGCGGATGTTTGGCACATGATGCGATTGGTTGCCTTCGACGCGCTTTTCTTTCTGTTTCCCTTCGCGGTCTACGCGCTGTGGCTGATGATCACCCGCGGGAGTCTGGCCAATATCGCCGACTGGCAGGCACGCACCATCGCCTGGCTGGCGGCCGGCGGCGCGGCGATGATGATCGCGGTGCTGGTGATCTTCGTCCATCTCGGCCCGGCGCCGACCGGCGGCACTTATGTTCCGGCTCATGTCGACGACAACGGCACGATCATTCCAGGCCATTTCGAGTGAGCAACACGACGGGGCGGCGATGAGCGCAGCACTGCCGAGCCTGGCCGGGGCCGACTGGCTGGCGCAAGCCGCGGTGCGGCGCATCTTCGCCGCGCTTGGGGGCCAAGGCCATGAGACGCGCATCATCGGCGGCGCGGTGCGCAACGCCCTGATGGGCGGCAGCGTCGGCGAGATCGATTTTGCCACCACTGCGACGCCGGGCGAAGTGGCGGCGCTGGCCGCGGCCGCCGGCCTCAAGACGGTGCCCACCGGCGTCGATCACGGCACGCTGACCGTGGTCGTCGAGGGGCGCGGCTACGAGGTGACGACGCTGCGTGAGGACATCGAAACCGACGGCCGCCATGCGACCGTGCGCTTCGGCAGCGACTGGACGGCCGACGCCATGCGGCGCGACTTCACCGTCAACGCCCTGTCGGTCACCGCCGATGGCACGGTGCACGATCCCGTCGGCGGCTATGCCGATATCCTGGCGCGCCGCATCCGCTTCATCGGCGATGCCGACCGGCGGATCGCCGAAGACCGGCTGCGCGTGCTGCGCTTCCTGCGCTTCAACGCGGAATACGGCACCGGCGGTGTCGACCGGGACGGGCTGTCGGCGGCGATTCGCGCCCGCGACGGCCTGCGCATGCTGTCGGGCGAGCGCATTGGCAACGAAATGCGCCGGCTGATCGTGGCGCCGCGGGCGGTAGAGATGATCGGCATCATGCAGGACACCGGCATACTCGGCGTCGTTCTCGCCGGTGTCGGCTATGTCGACCAGTTTGCGCGCTTCGTGCGCTTTGAGGCGGTGGTCGGTGCGGCGCCGCAGGTGGCGCCGCGGCTGGCGGTGCTGGCAACCCGAATCGACGAAGACGTCGAGCGCGTCACCCGCCGCCTGCGGCTCGCCAATGCCGAGCGCGATCGCATGCTGGCGGCGCTCGCAGCACGCCCGGCATTTTCCCGGCTGCCGGGGATGCGGGCCGCGCGGGCGACGCTCTACCGGTTGCGCCAGCCGGCCTGGCGCGACGGCCTCGCCCTTGCCTTCGCGGACAGCGCGGCGGCACCGGAGGATGCCGCCTGGAAGGCGCTCCATGCCCTGCCGGACAACTGGCCGGTGCCGCGCTTTCCGTTGAGCGGCCGCGACGTCGTCGATCGGGCGGTTCCCACCGGCCCGGCCGTCGGCGCCATTCTCAGGTCGGTCGAGGCCTGGTGGATCGCACAGGATTTTGCTCCCGACGAGCGGGCGCTGCGCGCCCGCCTTCAGCAGGAACTTGCTGCCGTTCAGCAGTAGAATTCGGCAAAAAAGGCGCGCTTCTTGCTAGCGCGTTGCCCAACATGTATTTATTTTAGTCACAAAGCGAGGCAGATCTGGAGAACCGTCATGCGGCTCTTGCGGCTGGGCAGGATCGCCTATTACGCGGACTTTTACGTCTATCCATTGGTGATTGCCGCACTGGCGGCCTATGCGATCTGGCGGGCGCCGGTCGGCGGCTGGGCGACGTGGCTCACCGCCTTCGTTTCCGGCGTGGTGCTGTGGACGCTGGTCGAATACGTGCTGCACCGCTTCGTGCTGCACCACGTGCCCTACATCAAGGAGGCGCACGACGCCCATCATAAGGACCAGCTCGCGCTCATCGGCACGCCGATCTGGATCAGCCTGTCGATCATGGTGGTCTTCGTGCTCATCCCGCTCAGCCTCGTGGTCGAGCAGCATGTGGCCATCGGGCTCGCCTGCGGTTTGATGTTCGGCCATATGTGGTATGGCGGCGTCCATCACATCCTGCATCATTGGAAGATCGGGCCGAGCGGCTACCTGTTCCGGCTGAAGCGCCACCACATGCTGCATCACCATTTCGACGAGAAGGGCAATTTCGGCGTCACCAGCAATTTCTGGGACGTGGTCTTCGGAACCGACCTCAAGGTGCGCGTGGCCGCGGCGCCGCGTCGGCGCGAGGGCGGTGAGCGGCAGTAACCACTTCTTTGCGGTTGCGGCGGTTAAATCGGGGCGTTCGCGCCCCGATGTCGCGTCTGGCGCCATTTCGTTGAGTTTGCCTATCTCATGAGCTCGGTCCAGGAATTGCGGGCGGCCGTATCGGCGTCGGCTACGCCGGCAAAAGCCGCCAAGAGTCCGATGAAGGTCCAGTCAGGTTCCTTCGCGATGCTGCTCATCGCCGGTGCGCTGGGCGCCTGCGTCGGCGTCGCCTTCGATCGGTTCGCTCTGCCGCACGGCGCTGCGGCGCCGACGCCGGCTGCCGTTGCGGTACCGCAGGCGGCGTCCCTCGGCGCACTCGTTGCCACCGGCACATTCATCCAGCCCGACGCCAACAATCCACTCAGCCGCGGCAGCGGTGGGGTTTCGGTCTATGGCAGGCAGGTGGTGCTCGGCACGGATTTCACGGTGACGCCGGGACCAGACTACCATGTGCTGCTGGTGCCCAAGCCCGCCATCCGCGCCGCCTCCGACGTCACCAACACCATGTATGTCGACATCGGCCCGCTCGCCGCCTTCCAGGGCAGCCAGTCCTTCGCGGTGCCGGCCGGCGTCGACCTCGCCCGGTATCCGAGCGTGGTCATCTGGTGCGCCACCTATGGCTCGCTCATCTCCACGGCCGACCTGAGTTTTGGGAAGGGCGGGTAGACCTCACGGCCACTTCGCCAGAGGCGGCATGGAGGAGAGGATCGAAGCGACGTTGCCGCCGGTCTTCAGGCCAAACACCGTGCCGCGGTCGTAGATCAGGTTGAACTCGACATAGCGCCCGCGGCGGACGAGCTGCTCCTCGCGCTCGGCCTTCGACCAGGGCTTGAGGAAATTACGCCGCACGAGCTCGGGATAGATCGCCAGGAAGGCGAGGCCAACGTCGCGGGTGAAGGCGAAGTCCGCCTGCCAGTCGCCCGAATTCAGCCAGTCATAGAAGATGCCGCCGATGCCGCGCGCCTCGTTGCGGTGCTTGAGGAAGAAATACTCGTCGCACCATTTCCTGTAGCGGCCGTAATCGGCGACCGGGTGTGCGTCGCAGGCGCTTTTCATCGCCGCATGGAAATCAATCGTGTCGGGATCGTCCTGGCGCCGCCGCCGATCGAGCACCGGGGTGAGGTCGGCGCCGCCGCCGAACCATTGCCGGCTGGTCACCACCATGCGCGTGTTCATATGGACCGCCGGCACATGCGGATTGTGCATGTGGGCGATCAGCGAGATGCCGCTTGCCCAGAAACGCGGGTCGTCCTCGGCGCCGGGAATGTCCTTGCGGAATTCGGGCGAGAATTCGCCATGCACGGTCGAAATATGCACGCCGACCTTTTCGAAGACGCGGCCGTTCATCTGCGCCATCACCCCGCCGCCGCCGTCGGCGCCGCTATGGTCGGTGCGTTGCCAGGGCGTCCTGACGAAGCGCCCGGCGGGACGGTCGCCAAGCTGGGCGGTCGCCGGCAGCTCGTCCTCGATCTCCTCGAAGGTGGCGGTGATCCGGTCGCGCAGCTCCGCGAACCAGGCGGAAGCGCGGGCTTTCTTGTCGTCCATGTCGATCGGCATCGGGGCTATCGCGGGTGATCCATCGAGGTCGGCTGCGTCATACAGCTTGCACGCCCGGCCGTCTGCCCCTGCACAAGCCGGGACCGTTCGCCCTTGAAATCGAGGCAGTTCCGATATATCTTGTATATCGATATAACGAAACTGGAACGAAACCAATGCACATGCACGAACACGACGACCACGTCCACGAACACGGCGGCCATTGCCGCCACGGCGGCGGTCATGGCGGACATGGCCGCGAACACGGCCACAGAGGCGGTGGTCATTGGGGCCACGGCGGCGGCGGCGGGATGGGCCGCGGCGGTCTCGGGCGTTTCTTCGCCCATGGCGACCTGCGGCTGGTCATCCTCAACCTCATCGCCGAGAAGCCGCGCCACGGCTACGAGGTCATCAAGGCGATCGAGGAGGCGGTGGCCGGCGCCTACAGCCCGAGCCCGGGCACCATCTATCCGACGCTCACCTGGCTCGAGGAACTCGGCTACGTCACCGTGGCGCCGTCGGAGGACGGGACCAAGAAGCTGCACGCGATCACCGGGCAGGGGCGTTCGTTCCTGGAGGCCAACCGGCCGGCGCTCGACGCGCTGCTCAAGCGCATGGAGGAAGCCGGCAAGGCGCGCGCCAGCGGTGACGCGCCGCAGATCGTGCGCGCCATGGAGAATCTGAGGTTGGCGCTGCGCCTTCGCCTGTCGCGCGGCGCGCTTTCGCCGGACCAGGTGGACGCCGTCGCAGCGGCGCTCGATGCGGCCGCCACCACCGTCGAGCGCGTCTGAGCCGATGGGGTTAGTCCGCTTGCGAAAATCCGCCCGTCTGCCGCAGCGCCTCGCCGAGCATCATGGCGGCGGCGGTGGCGACGTTGAGCGAGCGCATGCCGGCGCGCATGGGGATGGTCACCCGCGCGTCGGCGGCGGCGTGGACCGTCTCCGGCACCCCGGCGCTCTCGCGGCCCATCAGGATGAGGTCGTCGCTGGCGAAACCGAAATCGGCATAGGGCAGGGCGCCTTTCGTGGTCGCCAGCACCAGCCGGCGCCCGGATTGCGCCCGCCATTCCGCGAACCTCGCCCAGGAGAGATGACGAATGATGTGCGCCTGCACGAGGTAATCCATGCCCGCCCGGCGGAGCGCGCGGTCGGAGAGGTCGAAGCCGGTCGGCTCGATGACATGGACGTCCACCCCCAGACAGGCGCACAGTCTGAGCATCGTGCCGGTGTTCTGCGGAATGTCGGGCTGGTAGAGCGCGAGCGAGATCATGGCGGCAGTGTAGCCGCCTTCGCCGTCAGCGGTCATCGCCGTGTGGCGGCTTGACCCAGCGCAACATGCAGAGCTGCACGTCCGTCATGCTGCCGGCCGGCAAAGATGGAGGGCCCGGGTGATGGTCCGCACTGTCCTGCTGGTGCTGGGTGCCGCGGTCGTTCTCACCGCGATTGGCGTGGCTGGCGCCTATGTCGTCCTGTTCCACGGCATGGCCGGCGACATCGCCCGCCTGCGGGCCGAGGCCGGCAGTGTTGGCAAACTTGTCAGCGAAGACATGCTCGTCGGCCTGCCGGCGCCGGCCCAGCGCTACTTCCGTCATGCCGGCGTGGTCGGCACGACCATCCCCAGCATCGTGCGCCTCACCCAGAAGGGCCGCATCCGCGGCAGTGCCGACGCGGCCTGGATGGAGCTGGAGGCCGAGGAGATTTATTCGGTCAGCCCGCCGGCCTTCGTCTGGCGGGCATGGTTCCCGCGTCGCGGCCTGCCGGTCGTTGTCGGCCGCGACGAATATCTCGGCGGCGCCGGTTCGATCGTGATGAAGCTGCTGGCGCTGGTGCCGGTCGCCGAGGAGCGCGGCGAAGAGCTGCGCGCGGCGGGGCTGATGCGCTTCCTCAACGAGATGCTCTGGTTCCCGGCCGCCTATCTCGGCGGCACTGTCAGCATCGGCGCGGTTGACGACCGCTCCTTCACCGTCGCGATTGCCGATCGCGGCATCACGGCGACCGGGACGCTGGTGGTGGACGAAGCCGGGCGGGCGGTCACGTTTCGTGCGCGGCGCTACAATACAGCGACGCGGTCGGTCGAGGCCTGGGAGACGCCGTTAGCGGCGGAGGGCACGCGTGCCGGCCTGCGGCTGCCGACCGCCGGCTCGGCCCTGTGGAAACTTCCCGGGGGCGATTTCACCTATATCGAACTCGGTATAGGCGACATTCGCTACGACGCACGGTAGCGTTGCCATGGATTTGGCGGCGTTTTGGCCCAGATAAGTCCGCAGAGACGGAATTGATGCGAAAGAGCTGGTTCGAATCCCTCTTTGACCCGTTTCCGCTGTCGCCGGTCGAGCGCCCGCCCGACCGGCTTCTGGCGTTCTACCGCTATTTCATCCATCCGGTGCGCGGGCTGGTGCTCGCCGTCCTGCTGGTGTCGCTCGCCAGCACCGTCGTCGAGATGGCGCTCTACGTCTTCCTCGGCAAGATCGTCGACTGGGCCAGCACGACGCCGCGCGAGCAATTCTTCGCCACCCATGGCTGGCAGCTCGCCGGCATGGTCTTCGTCGTGCTGGTGCTGAGGCCGGTGATCGCGCTGCTCCTGCGCGGCTTCAACAATCTGTCTCTGGTGCCCAGCCTCACCGCGATGGTGCGCTGGCAGAACTACCGCTACGTGTTGCGCCAGAGCCTCTCCTTCTTCCAGAACGATTTCGCCGGGCGCATCGCCCAGAAGGTGATGCAGACCGGCCCGTCGCTGCGCGAGACGGTGGGCAGCCTCATCGACGGCATCTGGACGCTGCTCATCTATGTCGGCGGCACGGTGTGGCTGTTCGGCGGGCTCGATGCCTGGCTGATCGCGCCGGTCGCCGTCTGGCTGGCGCTCTATGTGCTGACCATCTGGAAGCTGGTGCCGCCGGTGCGCCAGCGCTCGGCCGCCGTCGCCGAGGCGAGCTCCGGCCTGTCGGGGCGCATCGTCGACAGCTACACCAACATCCAGTCGGTCAAGCTGTTCGCCCGCGCCGAGCGCGAGGATGGCTTCGTGCTGGAAGGCTTCCGCATCCATATCGAGGCCTTCCTCGATTTCGCCCGCACCATGGCGGGACTGATGGTGTCGCTGACGACCATGAACAGCGCCCTCATTGTCTCGGTCTGCGGGCTCGGCGTTTATCTGTGGAGCCAGGGGTCGATCACGGTTGGGGCGATCGCCATCGCAACGTCTCTGGTGCTCCGCCTCAACCAGATGTCCGGCATGATCCTCAGGCAGATCACCTCGCTGTTCGAGAATGTCGGTTCGGTGCAGAACGGCATGCAGACCATCGCCCGGCCCTATGCGCTCGTCGATGCGCCGAACGCGGCGCCGCTCGCCGTTACCAAGGGCGCCATCCGCTTCGACGATGTCAGCTTCCACTACGGCCGCGAGTCGGGCGTCATCGACCACCTGACGCTGGAGGTGAAGCCGGGCGAGAAGATCGGCCTGGTCGGCCGCTCCGGCGCCGGCAAGTCGACGCTGGCCAACCTGCTCCTGCGCTTCTACGACACCGAGGGCGGGCGCATCCTGATCGACGGGCAGGACATTGCCGCTGTCACCCAGGAGAGCCTGCGCGCACAGATCGGCGTGGTGACGCAGGATACCTCGCTGCTCCACCGCTCGGTGCGCGACAACATCAGATACGGAATGCCGGAGGCGCGGGAGGACGAGATCGTTGCCGCTGCCCGTCGGGCGCATGCGCACGATTTCATCCTCGGGCTTCAGGATCTGCAGGGCCGCACGGGCTACGACGCGCGCGTCGGCGAACGCGGGGTGAAACTCTCCGGCGGTCAGCGCCAGCGCGTCGCCATCGCCCGGCTGATCCTCAAGGATGCGCCCATCCTGGTGCTCGACGAGGCGACCAGCGCGCTCGATTCGGAAGTCGAGGCGGCCATCCAGGAACAGCTCTACGGCCTGATGGAAGGGCGCACCGTGATCGCCATCGCCCATCGGCTGTCGACGATTGCCGTTCTCGACCGCCTTGTCGTCATGGACGAGGGCCGCATCGTCGAGACCGGCACCCATGCCGAGCTTCTTCGCGAGGGCGGCCTCTATGCTCAGTTCTGGCACCGCCAGTCGGGCGGCTTCCTGGCGGTCGACGATCAGCCCGGCGTGCCGGTCGCGGCGGAATAACGTTGCCGCCATCCGTGGCGTAGGCAATGATCGGCGCCGGATGGGGAGTTCACGCTCAATGGCAACCACACGACGGCGATTCCTGACAGCCGGCGGTGCCGCCCTTATCGGCCTCGCAATCGGCGATCTTGCTGTCTACGCTGAGGAGGTGGCACCGGGAATATCCGGTCAACGGCTGCGACGTGCCCACGCTTATGTCGATGCCTTCATGCAGAAGCACCGCGTGCCCGGTTTCTCCGTTGTCTATTCCCGTGGTGGCAGGTTCGTCTACGTGGCCGCCTTCGGCGTGGCCGATCCCTCCACCGGCGAGGCATTGACGACCGCTCATCGGTTCCGCATCGCCAGCGTCACCAAGCCGATCACATCGGCGACCATCATGTACCTGATGGACCGGGGCAAGATCAGGCTCGATGATCACATCTTCGGAGCCGATGGTCTGCTCGGCCGTCGCTACCCGGTGGCCGATGATTTTCCACATGCCGACTGGCTTCGCGGGATAACCGTTGATCATTTGCTGACCCACACCTGCGGCGGCTGGACCAACGACGCGCAAGATCCGATGTTCCGTGCCCCGTGGTTGGATCACGACGCCCTCATTCAGGCCACGCTGCGCGAGTTGCCGCTGATCAACCCTCCCGGCACGCACTATGCCTATTCGAACTTCGGCTATTGCCTGCTCGGGAGGGTCATCGAGACGATTTCGGGACGCGCCTATGCGGACTTCGTCAAATCGTCGCTGCTTGTTGCTGCTGGTGCGAGCGGAATGTCGATTGCGGGCAATACGCTTGCTGATCGCCAGCGAGGCGAAGTCGTCTATTTTGGCCAGGGCGATGATCCCTACGGCATGAACGTCAGCCGCATGGATTCGCACGGCGGATGGATTGCCACTGCGACCGAGCTGGTGAAATTTGCGGAGCGTGTGGACGGTTATCGCTCCGTCCCCGATCTGCTGAGCTCGCAAGCCATACGCATCATGTCCACGCCGTCGCGCGTGTCCGCCGGCTATGCCCGAGGCTGGCAACGCAATCCGCGACACCACAATTGGTGGCACACGGGGTCGCTGCCCGGCACCACCTCGATCCTCGTGCGGGTCGAAGGCGACGAGTGCTTCGCCGGGCTGGTCAACACGCGTACGCCGACGATCGATGGCGACCTGGACCGGTTGATGTGGAACGTCCACGATCAGGTCGTATGAGTGACCGCTGGCGCCGCGATTTGACCCGGCCTTTCCCCGGAATAGTGGCCTTCCGGCAACGGTCCAGCGTCTCGTGACATATTTCGGCGGCGGCCTCTGGAAAATCGCTGCGAACAGCGCTACCCAGTGCGCCGTCGCGTCCGCACGCTTGTTTCCGCGTGCCCTGTCAACCCCAAGAGGAGATGCCGAATGGAGCGTACCAGCACCATGGCCCCGGCCGCCGTCGCCGTCCGCGTCTCCTTCGGGCTCGCAGCCTGACGCCGCACTGACGACTTCCCACCGGCCCGGAGCCTGAGTTCGGACGCCCGACAGGGCGCCCCGGATCTCCGACCTTGCCTTTTCCATTCCGGCCGCGCCGCATACGCCGGCCCATTTCGGAGCACGACGCCCGTGTTCAAACGATTCGAGACCCTGGTCGATCCCTATCCGGCCGATGGCAGTGACCTGCCGCCGTCGGGCTTCTGGCGCTTCCTGTGGTTCTATTCACGGCCGATGGTGCCGTGGCTGGGCATCATGGCGGTGCTGACGGCGACCCTGTCGGTCATCGAACTGGTCTTCTTCTCCTTCACCGGCACCTTGGTCGACTGGCTGAACGCCGGCGACCGTGCCGGCTTCCTGAGCGCGCACGGCGGGCCGCTCATCGCCATGGCGGCGATCATCCTCGTCGGCTTCCCGGCGGTGGCGCTGGCGCAGGCGCTGCTCATGTTCCAGACGTCGTTCGGCAGCTATCCGATGCTGGTGCGCTGGCGGGCGCACCGCCAGCTTCTGCGCCAGAGCCTCACCTTCTTCCAGGACGAGTTTGCCGGGCGCGTGTCGCAGAAGGTGATGCAGACGGCGCTCGCCGTGCGCGAGACGGTGATGAAGCTGATGGACGTCGGCGTCTACATCGTCACCATGTTCGTCGGCACCGCCTATCTGCTGGCCTCGATCGACCTGTGGATGCTGGCGGCGCTGGGCGTGTGGCTGGTCGTCTACGTCGCGATCATGGCCTTCTTCGTGCCGCGCCTGGGCAAGGTCGGCGAGGCGCAGGCCGACGCGCGCGCCCAGATGACCGGGCGCATCGTCGACAGCTACACCAATATCCAGACGGTCAAGCTCTTTGCCCATTCGACCGGCGAGCAGGACTATGCGCGCGACGCCATGGACCAGTTCCTGGTCACCGTCCACAAGCAGATGCGCCTGATCACCGGCTTCACCTGGTCGGTCAACGTCATCAATTCGCTGCTGCTCGCGGTGGTCGGGGCGATCGGCATCGTCGGCTGGCAGCATGCGCTGATGACGGTCGGCGCCATCACGGTGGCGCTCGGCCTGGCGCTCAGGATGCGCGGCGTTTCGCAGTGGATCATGTGGGAGGTCGCCGGGCTGTTCGAGAACATCGGCACGGTGCAGGACGGCATGGGCATGTTCACCAAGCCGATCTCCATCGTCGACCGTCCGGATGCTGAGGCGCTGGTGGTCAGCAACGGCGAGATCGTCTTCGATCACGCGCGCTTCCACTACGGCCGCGCCACCAAGGTGATCGAGGATTTCGCGCTCACCATCCGCCCCGGCGAGAAGGTCGGCGTGGTCGGCCGCTCCGGCGCCGGCAAGTCGACGCTGGTCAACCTGCTCCTGCGTTTCTACGACCTCGAGGGCGGTCGCATCCTGATCGACCGCCAGGACATCTCGCACGTTACCCAGGAGTCGCTGCGTCGCGAGATCGGCATGGTGACCCAGGACACCTCGCTGCTGCACCGCTCGGTCATGGACAACATCCTCTACGGCCGGCCGGAAGCCAGCCGCGAGGAGGCGATCGCTGCCGCCGAGCTAGCCCATGCCGACGGCTTCATCCGCGACCTCTCTGACGCCAAGGGGCGGCAGGGCTACGATGCCCATGTCGGCGAGCGCGGCGTCAAGCTCTCCGGCGGCCAGCGCCAGCGCATCGCCATCGCCCGCGTCTTCCTCAAGAACGCGCCGATCCTGGTGCTCGACGAGGCGACCAGCGCGCTCGATTCGGAGATCGAGGCGGCGATCCAGGAATCGCTCGACAGCCTGATGGCCGGCAAGACGGTGATCGCCATCGCCCATCGCCTGTCGACCATCGCGGCGATGGATCGGCTGGTGGTGCTCGATCACGGCCGCATCGTCGAGATCGGTACGCATGAGGAGCTGCTGCGCAGGGGCGGCCTCTATGCCGCGCTGTGGAGCCGCCAGTCGGGCGGCTTCCTCGACCTTGATCCGGTGCGGGCGGAGGTGGCGTGATGCTTCCTCTTGTCGCGGCGGCCGGCCTGGAGCTGTGCGGGCGGCGTCCGCTCTTTTCGATTCCGACAATCAGAACAGGCCCCGGCTCGCGGCCGGGGCGCGGTTCGCTGCCGGCCTGCCGGCATGGGGTGGGCCTTTACGGACCAGTGAGATGTTCCGCTTCTTCGAAACCCTGATCGACCCGTTCCGCCGACACGACGAGGGCATGCCGCCGTCAACGCTGGCCGGCTTCTACTGGTACTACACGCGCCAGGTGTGGCCGGTGCTCGCCGCGCTTCTCGTGGTCGGCCTGTTCGTGTCGCTCATCGAGGTGTCGATCTTCCGCTACATCGGCGCCATCGTCGATCTGCTCAAGACGACGACGCCGGAGAAGGTCATGTCCGATTATGGGCCGACCTTTCTGTGGATGGGTTTCGTCGTGGTGATCGCGCGGCCGCTGGTGGTCATCCTGCACGATCTCATCGTGCAGCAGTCGCTGGCGCCGTCCTTCACCAATCTGGTGCGCTGGCAGACGCACCGCTACGTGCTGCGCCAGACGGTCGGCTTCTTCAACGACGACTTCGCCGGACGCATCGCCGCGAAGATCATCCAGACCGGCCCGGCGTTGCGCGAGTCCGTCGTGCAGGTTTGCGACGCGCTGTGGTTCGTCACCATCTACGCGGTGAGTTCGCTCATCCTCTTCGGCCAGCTCGACCCGCGGCTGATGGTGCCGCTGGCGATCTGGATCGTCGGCTTCGTCGCGACGCTCACCTATTTCGTACCGCGCATCCGCCGGCGCTCGGTGATCGTCTCGGAGGCGCGCTCGATGCTGACCGGACGCATCGTCGACAGCTACACCAACATCCAGACCGTCAAGCTCTTCGCCCACACCTCGCGCGAGGACGACTACGCCCGCGACGCCGTCGACGATCACCTCACGAAGTTCCGTGCCTCGACCCGGCTGATCACGTCGATGTCGAGCACCGTGGTCATCATGAATGGCCTCCTGATCGGCGGGACGACGGCGCTTGCCGTATGGCTGTGGGCGCATGGCGGCCTGACGCTGGGTGCGCTCACCATCGCCGCCGGCCTCGCCTTCCGCATCGCCACCATGTCGGGCTGGATCATGTGGACCTCGATCGGCATCTTCGACAATGTCGGCGCCGTGCAGGAGGGCATGGAGACCATCGCCCGGCCGCAGGATCTGGTCGACAAGCCCGATGCCTATCCGCTCAAGGTCACCCGCGGCGAGATCCGATTCGACAATGTCGGTTTTCACTACGGCCGCAAGAGCGGCATCATCGACGATCTGTCGCTCACGATCGCGCCCGGCGAGAAGGTCGGGCTGGTCGGCCGCTCGGGCGCCGGCAAGTCGACGCTGGTCAACCTGCTGTTGCGCTTCTACGACATCGAGAGCGGCCGCATCCTCATCGACGGGCAGGACATCGCCCATGCCACGCAGGATTCGCTGAGGAGCCAGATCGGCCTGGTGACGCAGGACACCTCGCTGCTGCATCGCTCGATCCGCGACAACATCCTCTATGGCCGCCCCGAGGCGGGGGAGGGCGCCATGCAGCAGGCCGCCCGCCAGGCCTATGCCGAGGAGTTCATCCCGAACCTTCTGGACCATTACGGCCGTGCCGGCTTCGACGCCCATGTCGGCGAGCGTGGCGCCAAGCTGTCCGGCGGCCAGCGCCAGCGGGTGGCGATCGCCCGCGTGCTGCTCAAGGACGCGCCGATCCTGGTCCTCGACGAGGCGACCAGCGCGCTCGATTCGGAAGTGGAAGGGGCGATCCAGGAGAGCTTCGCCGGGCTGATGGCCGGCAAGACGGTGATCGCGATTGCCCACCGGCTGTCGACCATTGCGGCGATGGACCGGCTGGTGGTGCTCGACGCCGGCCGCATCGTCGAGACCGGCAGCCACGACGAGTTGCTCCGCCGTGGCGGCCTCTATGCCGCCCTGTGGAGCCGCCAATCCGGCGGTTTTCTCAATACCGACCGGCAGGGCAGCGATGCGGCGGCGCCGGTCGCGGCGGCGGAATAGGGAAATCCGCCCCCGCGACAATGTGCGCAAAGCCCGGGGGATGACTGGACAAGGACCGAGCGCGATGGCTAAACAGACGCGGCCGGTGGAGGGATTCTAAACAATCCATCCGCCCGGAGGGGCATTTTTGGGGGTCCGACCTTGGCAAGTACCGATACGGCTGACCATCCGGAGCCGACACGGCGTGATTTCATCTACATAGCCACCGGCGCCGTCGGCGCGGTTGGCGCGGCGTTGACCGTCTGGCCGCTGATCGACCAGATGAATCCGGACGCCGCGGCGCTGGCGCTCGCCCAGGTCGAGGTCGACATTTCATCGGTCACCGAGGGCATGTCGCTGATCGTCAAGTGGCGTGGCAAGCCGGTGGTGGTACGCCAGCGCACCAAGAAGGAGATCGACGAGGCCAAGACGGTCCCGGTCACCGACCTGCGCGACCAGCTTGCCCGCAACGCCAACCTGCCGGCCAACGCGCCGGCGACCGATGCCAACCGCGCCGCCAAGGGCAAGGAAGCGTGGTTCGTGATGATCCAGATCTGCACGCATCTGGGCTGCGTGCCGCTCGGCCAGGAGGGCCAGTACGGCGGCTGGTTCTGCCCGTGCCACGGCTCGGTCTACGATACCGCCGGGCGCATCCGGCAAGGGCCGGCGCCTGAGAACATGGCGATCCCGCTCTACGAATTCATCTCCGATACCACGCTGCGCATCGGCTGAACGGGGCTCAAGACAGCAAGATGGCCGGGCACTCGACCTACCAACCCAAGAATCCTATTGCCAAATGGCTGGAGAGCCGCTTGCCGGTTCTCAGCCTCATCCACTCGTCGTTCGTCGTCTACCCGACGCCGCGCAACCTGAACTACTGGTGGAACTTCGGCGCGATCCTCATCTTCATGCTGGCGGCGCAGATCGCCACCGGCATCGTTCTGGCGATGCACTACATCCCGGCCGACGCGCTGGCCTTCAATTCGGTCGAGAACATCATGCGCAACGTCAACTACGGTTGGCTGTTGCGCTACCTGCACGCCAACGGCGCCTCGATGTTCTTCTTCGCCGTCTACATCCACATCCTGCGCGGCATGTACTACGGCTCCTACAAGGCGCCGCGCGAGGTGCTGTGGATCCTCGGCGTCATCATCTACCTCCTGATGATGGCCACCGCCTTCATGGGCTACGTGCTGCCCTGGGGGCAGATGTCGTTCTGGGCCGCCAACGTCATCACCAACCTGTTCTCGGCGATTCCGGTGATCGGCGGCGCGATCGTCACCTGGCTGTGGGGCGGCTTCTCGGTCGGCGGGCCGACGCTCAACCGCTTCTACTCGCTGCACTACCTGCTGCCGTTCATGATCGCCGGCGTGGTGCTGCTTACACATCTGGGCGCTGCACGTGCCAGGCAACGGTAACCCGACCGGCGTCGAGGTCAAGGACAAGCAGGACACCGTGTCCTTCCATCCCTACTACACGATCAAGGATACCTTCGGGCTCAGCGTGTTCCTCATCCTGTTCGCCTGGCTGGTGTTCTTCATCCCCAACTATCTCGGCCATTCGGACAACTACATCCCGGCCAATCCGCTGCAGACGCCGGCCGAGATCGTGCCGGAATGGTACTTCCTGCCCTTCTACGCGATCCTGCGCGCCATCCCCAACAAGCTCATGGGCGTGATCGCGCTGTTCGCCTCGATCGGCATCCTGGTCTTCCTGCCGTGGCTGGACCGTTCGCGCGTACGCTCCTCGGCGTTCCGGCCGATCTACAAGCAGTTCTTCTGGATCTTCGTGGCGGTCGGCATCCTGCTTGGCTATCTCGGTTCGCAATCGCCGACCGGCTTCACGCTGCATGTGCCGAACGTCATCTGGGCGCGCGTCCTCACCTTCTTCTACTTCGCCCATTTCCTGATCGTGCTGCCGGTCCTGGGGCTGATCGAGAAGCCCAAACCGCTGCCGGCGAGTATCACCGAATCGGTGCTGGCCAAGTCCGGGCACGCGGCGCAGGCGGGGAGCTGATCGAGATGAAGATGCGTTTCGCCGGTCTCTTCGCCATTGCCGCCGTCGTCGGTCTGACGGTGGCGCTGCCGACCGTCGCCCAGGAAGCGGGCGGCACCTTGCCGACCGAGTTCCCGCTCAAGAAGCCGCCGCTGATGAAGTGGTCGTTCTCCGGCATCTTCGGCACCTACGATCAGGCGCAGCTGCAGCGCGGCTACCAAGTCTACAAGGAAGTCTGCTCGGCCTGCCATTCGATGGACCTGGTCGCCTTCCGCAATCTCGCCGATCCCGGCGGTCCGCATTTCAGCGACGCCGAAGTCAAGGCGCTGGCCGCCTCCTACCAGATCACCGACGGTCCCAACGACGCTGGCGACATGTTCCAGCGTGCCGGCAAGCCCTACGATCATTTCCCGGCGCCGTTCGCCAACAAGGAAGCCGCCGCGGCCGCCAATGGCGGCGCCGCGCCGCCCGACCTGTCGGTGATCGCCAAGGCGCGCGCGGTCAAGCGCGGCCTGCTCTGGGGGCTCCTGGATTTCTTCACTGGCTATCAGGAAGACGGGCCGGACTATATCCACGCCCTCCTGACCGGCTTCCAGGACCCGCCTGCCGGCGTCAAGGTGCCTGACGGCACTTACTACAATCCCTATTTCCATGCCGCGATATCGCTGCACATGCCGCCACCTTTGTCTGACGGCCAGGTGACCTACAGCGACGGCTCGCCGCAGACGGTCGACCAGTACGCCAAGGACGTCGCCGCCTTCCTGATGTGGACGGCCGAGCCGCATCTCGACCAGCGCAAGCGCGTCGGCTTCATGACCATGATCTTCCTGATCGTGTTCGCCGGCCTCATGTACCTGACCAAGAAGCGGGTCTGGTCGGACGTGAAGCACTAGGCGGCGTACGCATCCCTGAAATGACAAGGCCCGCGCGAGCGGGCCTTTTCATTTGCGCTGCGGCGGCGGACGGGTCACCTGCCCTGCATCAGGTCTGCGAAGCCGATCGGTGGAAACAGGCAACGGCCGATGCCGCGGAAGGCGTCGGCGCCGGTCAGTGCACGGTGCTGCTTCTGGGCGTCGACCTGCATCTTGCCCCAGGTCATGCCGGTGCAGACGAAGAAGCCGACGGCCCAGGCCATCGTCAGTATGGTGGTGGCCGAACTGGCCGCGACCGGCGCCCTCGGCATCGTTGCAGAGGCCGGCTGGGCGGCGCACAGCGTCAAGGCCACGGCCGCGGCCGCGGTGAGTTTCAGCGTTTTCAAAGGAATTCCCCCGACACCTATACGAGTCGCCCGTGGGTCGATTCTATGGCAGGCGATGCAATCATGTGAAGGCCCTTGGCGGCCGCTCTCCGGTGCGGCGGCTGACGGCCTTGGCCGTGGCGCGAACTCTGCGACTTTGCTAAGAGCCTAACGAAAACGCCGCCCTCCGGCGTAACAAGGAGAGGGCATGCAGCCCGTCATTGATCTCAAATCGCTGATCCGCACCATTCCGGATTATCCGCGCAAGGGCATCCTGTTCCGCGACATCACCACGCTGATCGCCAGTCCGGCGGGTTTGCGCGCCGCGGTCGACGGCCTGGTGCTGCCCTTCCTCGAGGCGCACATCGACAAGGTGGTGGGGATCGAGGCGCGCGGCTTCATCCTCGGCGGGGCGGTCGCCCACGAGCTCGGCCGCGGCTTCGTGCCGATCCGCAAGAAGGGCAAGCTGCCCTGGCGCACCATCGGGCAGGAATACAGCCTCGAATACGGCGTCGACACGATCGAGATTCACGCCGACGCCATCGGCGAGGGCGACCGCGTTCTGCTGGTCGACGATCTGGTCGCCACCGGCGGCACGGCGGAGGCGGCGACCGAACTCATCCGCCGCTCGGGCGGCGAACTGGTCGCCGCGGCCTTCGTCATCGACCTGCCCGATCTCGGCGGTGCCAGGCGTCTGGCGGCGCGCGACGTCGCGGTCCACACGCTGGTCAGCTTTGAGGGAGACTAATGGCCGACTTCCATATCTATGTGGGTTATCGCACCGTCTCGTCCTGGTCGCTGCGCGGCTGGTTGCCGATGAAGAAGGCCGGGGTGCCTTTCGAAGAGACGCTGATCCGCTATCGCACGCCGGAAGGCAGGGCGGAACTCGACCGGCTGTCGCCGACCGGCAAGGTGCCGTTCCTGGTCCACACGCGGTCCGACGGAAGCGACGGTCAAGGCGTGGGATTCGTTGGCGATCGCCGAATATCTGGCCGAGACCGTGCCGCAGGCGCAGCTGTGGCCCGCGGACCCGGTCGCCCGGGCACACGCCCGCTCGATCGCGGCGGAGATGCATTCCAGCTTCGCGGCGCTCCGCCAGCATTTCGATATGGCACTGTTTGAGCGCCGGCCGACTCCGGCTGATCCGCGGGCCCTCAAGGATGCCGAGCGCATCCAGGCGATCTGGCGCGAGTGTCGAGAGCGCTGGGGCCAAGGCGGGCCGTTTCTGTTCGGCCGCTGGAGCATTGCCGACGCGGCGTTTGCGCCGGTGGCGACCCGTTTTCGCACCTATGGGCTGACGCCCGATGCAGTGAGTGCCGCCTATATGGAGGCGGTGCTCGCCGACCCGGACTTCCGCGTTTGGGAGGCGCAGGCAAAGAAGGACGCACCGCCGGAGCCGCCTCTGCCCTAGGCGCCGGCGCCGGCATCGGCACGGACTGTCGTGATCCGGCAAAAAGAATGCGCTAGTCTTGCCTGATCCCGCCTGATCGACGCTGGGTCCGCTTGACCGCGTGCCTCGACGGACAGGCGTCGATCTGAAGCCGGCGAAGTGACAACCGCGGCCGGTTCCTTCAGGGGCGATTCACAGACGAGAGAGGCTGAGCCATGAACGGACTTTCGCGTTCCAAACTCCTGACCACCGTTGCCGCCGCCTGCCTGGCGATGACGTTTACCGTCGGCGGAGCACTGGCCGCCGACCCGGTGCCGCAGAACGACCTGCTCAATGCGACGCTGTGGGTGACCAATTCGGTCGAGTACAAGGCTGTCGCCGAGGAAGCCTATGCGCTGGCCAAGATCCAGCTCGACAAGGCGCTGGCCGACAAGAACTGGACGGCGGCGACCGAGCAGACCGGCGACTTCCAGAACAAGCCGCCGGCGATCATCCTCGACGCCGATGAGACCGTGATCGACAACGGCGCCTACGAGGCCTGGCTGATCAAGACCGGCAAGGACTACAGCGGCAAGACCTGGGCGGCGTGGGTGGCCGACGCCGAGGCCAAGGCGGTGCCGGGTGCCGTCGACTTCACCAAATACGCCGATTCCAAGGGTGTGAAGGTGTTCTACGTCACCAACCGCTCGGCCGACCAGGAAGCGGCGACGCGCAAGAACATGGAAGCCCTCGGCTTCCCGATGGGCGGCAATGTCGACACCTTCCTGATGAGCGGCGAGCAAAAGGACTGGACCTCGAAGAAGGGCACGCGCCGCGCCTTCGTCGCCAAGGACTATCGCATCCTGCTCCTGCTCGGCGACAATTACGGCGACTTCTCCGACGACTATGGCGGATCGGAAGCCGACCGGTTGAAGTCGTTCGAGTCCAACGCGGCCCATATCGGCCACGACTGGATCTTCATTCCCAATCCGGAATACGGCTCGTTCGAGTCGGCGCCGTTCCTGTCGAACTACAAGCTGTCGCCGGACGAGCGCCGCCAGATGAAGATCGACGCGCTGCCCAGCTGGGCCGGCCCGAAGGAATAAGCGTCGGCATCGTGTCCCGGGCGCAGCGCGGTGCGTAGTGCCGCGCTGCAGAACCGGGACCTAATGACTGGACCCCTGTGTGTCGAGGATGTGCCAAGATGAGGGTGCGGGCGGGAGATCGTTGGACCCCTGGTCTTTGAAGACCGCGATCCGGTCTTGATCCCCGCCCGCCCTTGAACACCCAACCTGGACAGTTGACCGAGGCCGGTTGCAACGGACCTCGCAGCACAGGGATAGGCACCATGATCATAGCCCCTGGCTTCATCGGAATCGATGTCTCCAAAAGGCATCTCGACATCTTCGACCCCACCGCAATGCCGCAGCAACTCGATAACACTGCTGCAGCGCTCGCCGGCCTCATCGAAGGCTGGGCGCAGCGTGACGCCTTCGTGCTGTTCGAGGCAACCGGCCACTACGACCGCGTCCTCAGACAGGCTCTCGCCGCCGCCGGCGTTCGCTTCGCCCGCGTCAATCCCAGCCGAGCCCGTGACTTCGCCCGCGCCGCCGGCTTCCTTGCCAAGACCGACGCCGTCGACGCCCGCATGCTGGCGGTCATGGCCCAATCCCTGTGCCCGCCGCCGCAGGACGACAGGGACGAGGAGCGCGAACGCCTCGCCCTTCTCAGCAAGCGCCGCGACCAGCTCGTCGCCATCCGCCAGCAGGAACGCACCCGCCGCAGCGAATGCTCCGATCCCGTCGCGCTCGACAGCATCGCTGACCACATCGCCTGGCTCGATGCGGCGATCGAAGCCCTCAATGCGAAGATCGCCGCGGCCATTGCCGCCGCCGCCGATCTCGACCGCGACCGCCGCCTGCTTGTCTCCGTCCCCGGCGTCGGCCCGGTCACCGCCACCGTCCTCCTCGCCCTGCTGCCCGAACTCGGCCGGCGTCCGCCCCGCCAACTGACCGCTCTCGCTGGCCTGGCGCCCTTCAACAATGACAGCGGCACCCGTCGCGGCCAGCGCTCTATCCACGGCGGTCGCAAGCGCGTCCGCAACGCCCTCTACGTCGCCGCCTTCAGTGCCGTCCACCACGCTCCACGCTTCATCGCCTTCTACAAACGCCTCATCGACGCCGGAAAACCCGCCAAGGTCGCCATCATTGCCGTTGCCCGCAAACTCCTCACCATCCTCAACGCCGTCATCAGGGATCAACAGCCCTTCCGAGCTTGACCCTCAAACACAGTTGCCGGATCTGCGCAGCAGCGCTCCACGCTGCATCGCGTCCGGGGAACGGGGGCGGGTATCGGACCCGCACAAGTGCGGTGCTCACACCCCCGTCTTGCCGGCGAAGCCGGCGGCGATGATGCCGGCCAGCGCGCATTCCTCGTCGCGGTCGCCGGTATCGCCGGAGATGCCGACCGCGCCGACGACCTGCTTCTCCTCGTCGAGGATGAGCACGCCGCCGGGGGAGGGGACGGCGCGGCCGCCGCTGGCGGCAGCGAGCGCGGTCAGGGAGGCGGGATTGCTCGCCGCGCGGGCTGCCAGCTCGCGCGTACCGAAGCCCATGCCGAGCGCGCCCCATGCCTTGCCATAGGCGATGTCGAAGCGGAGGATGCCGGCGCGATCCTCGCGCTTGAAGGCGACGAGGTGCCCGCCGGCGTCGGTGACCGCGACCGCCAGCGGCGCACAGTCCAGTTCGCGTCCCTTGGCGAGCGCCGCGTCGACGATGACGGACGCCTCAGCGAGCGTGATCGGCATGGCGAGGCCCTCTGTCTTCCCTACACGTTGAACTTGAACAGCATCACGTCGCCGTCCCTGACGACGTAGTCCTTGCCTTCGTCGCGCGCCTTGCCGGCGTCCTTGGCCGCCTGTTCGCCGCCAAGCGCGATGTAGTCGTCATAGGCGATCGTCTGGGCGCGGATGAAGCCCTTCTCGAAATCGCTGTGGATGGTGCCGGCCGCCTGCGGCGCCCGGGCGCCGGCCGGAATCGTCCAGGCGCGCACTTCCTTCGGCCCCGCGGTGAAGAAGGTGATGAGGCCGAGCAGGTCGTAGCCGGCACGGATCAGCCGGTCGAGGCCGGGCTCATGCAGGCCGAGTGTTTCCAGGAACTCATGCTCCTCCGCGTCGGCGAGTTGCGCCACCTCGGCCTCGATCTCCGCCGAGAAGACCACCGCGCCGGCGCCCTCGGCGCGTGCCATTTCTTCCACGCGCCTGGAATGGGCGTTGCCGCTGGCGGCTGCCGCCTCCTCGACATTGGCGACATAGAGCACGGGCTTGGCGGTCAACAGGTTGAAGGAACGGAACAGCGCCTCCTCGCCCTTGGGCACCTCGGTCAGCCGCGCCGGCTTGCCTTCGGTGAGCAATGCCAAAGCGGCGTCCATCAACGCCACCTCGACCTTCGCGTCCTTGTCGCCGGACTGCGCTTTCTTGCGCAGCGGGTTGACCCGCCGTTCGAGGCTGGCGAGGTCGGCCAGCATCAGCTCGGTGTTGACCGTCTCGGCATCGGCGACCGGGTCGATCTTGCCCTCGACATGGGTGACGTTGCCGTCCTCGAAGCAGCGCAGCACATGCACCACCGCGTCGACCTCGCGAATATTGGCGAGGAACTGGTTGCCGAGCCCCTCGCCCTTGGAGGCGCCGCGCACCAGCCCGGCGATATCGACGAAGCTGATGCGGGTCGGCACGATCTGCGCCGGATTGACGATGGCCGCCAGGTGATCGAGACGCGGATCGGGTACCGCCACGTCACCGGTGTTGGGCTCGATGGTGCAGAACGGATAGTTCGCGGCCTGCGCCGCGGCAGTGCGCGTCAAGGCGTTGAAGAGGGTCGACTTGCCGACATTGGGCAGGCCGACAATGCCGCAGCGGAATCCCATGAAAAGTCCTCGGACAAGCGCGGGAAGGGGAGGTTGCCGCGTCTTCTAGCAGGCCGGCTCCAATCGGCAAGGGCCGGTGGGCGGTTCGTCAGGCAGATGGGCGTGCCGATCGCTCCTGACAGGCCCTGACACTGACATTCAGTAGGCTTGTCTTATTGATTGGAGGTAGACCAATGACCGATTTCGTCTTGATCGGAGGATTCTGGATCGGTGCTTGGGCGTGGGGCGCGGTTGTCCGCGAATTGGAGCGTCGCGGTCACCAGGCCTACGCGCTCGATCTGACCGGGCTTGGCGACAAGCGCGATCTCGCGGGCCCAGACGTTCGTCTCGAAACGCACATTTCGGACGTCATCAGCTTTCTGGTCGCAAACGATCTGCGTGATGCTGTTCTGGTCGGCCATAGCGGTGGCAATGCGGCCGTCCAAGCCACTGCAGACCGTGTGCCGGAGCGGGTTGCCGGGCTGATTTACGTCGACAGCGGCCCTTTGCCCAATGGCGCCTGCGTTGCCGATTTCAACGGACCGACGGGGCGCGCCGACTTGGAACGCCAGGCGCTGGACGGGTGGCGGCTGCCGTTTCCGCCGTTCGAGGCGCTCGGCGAGACCAGCTTGGCGGGTCTGGACGAGGCAAAACGGACCCTGATGCGGGAGAAAGCCGTTGACGAGCCGCTTGGCGTTGCGGTCGACCCGATACGACTGAGCGGAGGGGAGCGAGCCGGCCTGCGCAAATGGGCGATCCTGTGCACCATGCCGGTCGAAGCCGTCGAGGCCCGCATCGCGGATGGCGATCCGTGGTTCGCGGTCATGGGGCAGCCGGACTGGACGCTTCTGGCGCTGCCGACGGGGCATTGGCCGATGCTTTCGGAGCCGGAGAAACTCGCCGCAATGCTTTCAGCGTGGTGAAATCGGCCCGCCAACCGGTTTCCGCGCGGCGCGCCCGTCTTGACCTGTCTCAAAACCGCAGCGGGCGTTCGGCGTAGCCTGTTTGCCCTCACGTGTGACGAGGGGAGGCATGCGATGCGTGTGCTCGTAACCTGGGGATCCAAGCTTGGCGGGACGAAAGGCATCGCCCGCATAGTGGCGGAGGAGCTTGAGTATCGGGGCGTGGAGGTGGCGCTCCTGCCCGCCACGCAACTGCGCGGCGTCAAGGGCTTCGACGCGGTGATCATCGGCGGAGCGATCTACGCCTCGCGCTGGCACAAGGCGGCGGTGCGCTTCGTGGAGCGCAACGTCGAGGCGCTCCGGCGCATGCCCGTCTGGCTGTTCTCCAGCGGCCCGCTCGACAATTCCGCTGACGTGAGGTCGATCCCGCCGGTGAAAGAGGTCGCCGCCCTGATGGAGCGCGTCGGGGCGCTCGGGCACGCGACCTTCGGCGGCAAGCTTCCCGCCGATGCCAAGGGATTTCCCGCCAACGCCATGGCCAGGGAGCATTCCGGCGACTGGCGCAATCCGGAGCGGGTCCACGCCTGGGCGGCGGAAATCGCCGAGGCACTGCCGAGCGCGAAGCCGGGCGAGGCACACGAGCTTTCCGGCCATGCGCTGTGGCGGCTGCTGGCGTTCGGGGTCGCCGGCTGGGCGCTTTGCGCCGCGGTGATGGGCGGCCTCATGGCGGTTGCGCCGCTGTGGCTGGCGCTGACACTCCATGCGATCGCCGCGCCGGCGATCTTCGCCGCCCTGTCCTTCTTCTATTTCCGTGTGCCGGGAGCGCGCCAGCCGCTGGAGACCGCGCTCGCTTTCACCGCCCTCGTGGTGGTTCTCGACGCGGTCGTCGTGGCGGGGCTGGCCTTACGCTCCTTCGAGATGTTCTCGAGCGTCGCCGGCACATGGCTGCCCTTCGCCCTCATTCTGCTCGCGACCTGGGCGACCGGTTCGATCCTGGCGATGATGCCGGAGAAGGGTGAGCAGTGAATCGTGGGTGGTCAATTGTGAATGGAGCGGCGTCGTCTCCATTCACTATCCACCACCAAACAGCTTCTTGAGCCCGCGGGCGAGCGGCCCCTCTCCGGGCCCTTCATGTTTTGCTTGAGGAGCCTGCGATTCTGATTCCGGCTTTGCGGACAAGTCCTTGTCCGGTTTGGCTTTTTTCTCGGCCTCCGGTGGCTTTGTGGCGGCATGCAGGCGGTTGGCCAAGGTGGCGTCCTTGCCTTCGGCAAGCAGGGCGGCGTTGTCGGCGATGGCCTCGATCAGCGGCTTCAGCCATTCCTGATCGGCCTTGGCGAAGTCGTGCAGCACGTAATACTGCACCGCCTCCTTGACGCCGGGATGGCCGACCCCGATGCGCAAGCGGCGGTAACCGTCGCCAAGCGCCGCGTCGATCGAGCGCAGGCCGTTATGGCCGGCCGCGCCGCCGCCGGTCTTCATGCGCGTCTTGCCGGGCGGCAGGTCGACCTCGTCGTGGATCACCACGATGTCGGCGGCGGGGATCTTGTAGAAGGCGGCGGCGGCCTGAACCGCGCGGCCGGACTCGTTCATGTAGGTCTGCGGCTTGAGCAGCAGAACCTTCTCGCCGGAGAGCGTCGCTTCCGAAACCTCTGCCTGGAAACGCCGCCGCCACGACGGGAAGCCGTGGCGGCGGTGAATGGCGTCGACGGCCATGAAGCCGACATTGTGCCGGTTCTGCGCATATTGCGCGCCGGGATTGCCGAGGCCGACGATGAGGAGCATGCGGGCTCTCTCCGTTGCCCCGGCAAGCCGGGATTACTTCTTCGCGGCCTCCGGAGCGGCGGCAGCGGCCGGCGCGGCGGCCGGTGCGGCAGCAGCACCTTCGGCACCCACCACTTCCGGCGCTTCGGCCGCCTTGGCGGCGGCTTCGGCGGCGGCACGCACTTCTTCCTTGACGCCGGCCGGCGCGGCAATCGTGGCGATGGTGAAATCGCGCTTGATCGTCGGGCGTACGCCTTCGGGCAGCGAAACGGCGGAAATGTGCAGTGAGTCGTTGATGTCGAGGCCGGTCAGGTCGGCGACGATCTTCTCCGGGATCGAGTCGACGCGGCAGATCAGCGAAATGCGATGGCGCACGACGTTGATCACGCCGCCGCGCTTGACGCCCGGCGACTGGGTGTCGTTGATGAACTGCACCGGCACGTCGATGGTGATGGTGGAATCCGGCGTCACGCGCAGGAAGTCGACGTGCAGCGGCTTGTCGCTCACCGGGTCGAGCTGGTAATCGCGCGGGACGGCCTGGACCTTCTCGCCGCTGACGTCGATGGTCGCGACCGAGGTGTAAAAGCCGCCGCCGAGAATTTTGAGCGACAGCTCGCGGGCAGGCAGGCTGATGGCAATCGGGGGTTTATTGCCGCCGTAGATCACGGCGGGGGTCATGCCTTGACGACGAACCGAGCGGGCGGCCCCCTTGCCCACCTTCTCGCGAACCGTCGCCGAGAGCTCGTAATTGGCGCCCATCGGACAACTCCTTGAGTTTGGCTGTTTTGCCGCGTGCCTCCAGGGGTGTCGGCGCGGCAGCCGGCTTATAGGGGAGAGCGCGACGAAGGGCAAGCCGGCCCGCCCGCCGCGGCGCGGGGGGGGCCACTTACATTCAATTGCCTGCATGCCATTAACCGCAATTCTACCAATGCGTTGTACAGACGATGGTTGTGGCGGGGGCCGGAAACCCGGTTTCAGCCCGATCTTGAGGCGATGGGCCGAGGGGACAAGGTGGATCAGAGTGTTGGGTTTCCCGCGCTGGAAGGCGTGCGTGGAGTCGTGATCGGCGTGAGTGGCTCGCGGACCAGTGTCGGGCTGCCGCAGACCTCGACCGACCTGATTGGCGACCAATGCGCGACGGTTGGCCGCTGCCTGAGCGTCCGGCGCGGCAGTGCGACGCTCATCGGCATGATCGTCGACGTGTCGCTGGAGACTTCCGCGGTCACGCGCGAGCAGGGCTATCACGTTACCGCCCATGTCGACATGATGGGTGAAATCCGCACCGATAACGGTGGCGTGCCGCATTTCAGGCGCGGCATCATGCATTATCCGGTCATCGGCGACGAAGCGACGCTGGTCGACGCGGAAGAGCTGCGCCTGGTCTACGCCGCCTCGGGGTCAACCAAGATCGCGATTGGCCGCCTGCACCACGACATCGGCGTCGGTGCCTATGTCGACATCGACAACATGCTCTCCAAGCACTTCGCCATCCTGGGTACGACCGGTGTCGGCAAGTCGAGCGCGGTATCGGTGCTGCTCAGCCAGATCCTCGACGTGCGCCCCAATGTCCGCATCTTCCTGCTCGATGCGCACAACGAATACGGCCGCTGTTTCGGCGAGCGCGCGCGGGTGCTCAACCCGCGCAACATGAAGCTGCCCTTCTGGCTGTTCAACTTCGAGGAATTCATCGACGTCATCTTCAGCCGCCGTCCGGGCGTCGAGGAAGAGGTGGCGATCCTGTCCGAGACGATCCCGCTGGCCAAGAGCCTCTATCTGCAAAATCGCGACGCCGGCGACCGCCCGACGCTGAAGCGCTACGATCCCAAGATCACCGGCTTCACCGTGGACACGCCGGTGCCCTATCGCCTCCAGGATCTCATCAATCTGATCGACGAGCGCATGGGCAAGCTGGAGAACCGCGCGTCGCGGCTCAACTATTACAAGCTGATCACGCGCATCGAAACCGTGCGCAACGATCCGCGCTACGGCTTCATGTTCGACAACGCCAATGTCGGCGGCGATACCATGGCCGAGGTGGTGCGCGAGCTTTTCCGCCTGCCGCCGAACGGCCAGCCGATGACTGTCATGCAGCTTGCCGGCTTCCCCGCCGAGGTGGTCGATTCGGTGGTGTCGGTGCTCGGCCGCATGGCCTTCGATTTCGGCCTGTGGAGCGACGGCGCCGCGCCGCTGCTCTTCGTCGTCGAGGAGGCCCACCGCTATGCCTCCGCCGATCGTTCGCACGGCTTCGGTCCGACCCGCCGGGCGATTTCGCGCATCGCCAAGGAAGGGCGCAAATACGGCGTCTTCCTGGGCCTGGTCACCCAGCGTCCGGCGGAGCTGGACGCGACCGTCATCTCGCAGTGCTCGACGCTGTTCTGCATGCGGCTCGGCAACGAGCGCGACCAGGCGCTGGTGCGTTCGGCGGTCTCCGATGTTGCCGCCAACCTGCTGGCCTTTGTGCCGTCTCTGGGCACGCGCGAGGTGATTGCCTTCGGCGAAGGCGTACCGCTGCCGACGCGCCTGGTGCTCAACGAACTGCCGATCGAGCGCGTTCCCAAGGCCGAGGCGGTCGCCAATCTCGCCACCAATTCGACCAGCATTTCGGACGACGACTTCATCGATGCGGTGATCGACAAGTGGCGCGGCTCGTCGATGACCGCCGGGACCAAGCCGGAACAACCGGAGAAGGAGAAGGACGCCATCGCGGAGCGGCTGGGCGCCCTGCATTCGGCTTTCGCCAAGGACCCGGTGCGCGCCTCGCTGCTCAAGCGCACGGTGTAGGCCTGGTCCAGTCGGGCAGGTTGTTTGGTTTGTGCGGTGAGCCGTCCGATCTCGGGGGTTCGCACGAGCCTTCGCTCTGCTTCTGTGCACAGCAACCTTGGCCGGGCTGAACCAGCACTATCCTTGGTCCACTGTCGCAACAAGGCCATCCACACAGGCCTTCAATCGGTCCAGCGCCACACGCCAGAACCAGCGCCACACGCCAGAAAACGCGAGTGCGAAGTTTCTTAGCCAGCGCCAATCGTCATGGTAAGACCGTCGATCGCCGCATCTCTGGCGTGAATCGGCGGGCCCTTTGAGCAATCGAACGACACTCCCAACCGGCATCGCCTACGCGGTCCTATTCCTCTGGTCCGTGGCAATGCTTTGGCTCTGTTGGCGAGGCGGCGTTCGACACGACTACAGAGCCTACATCACGCAATGGCAACTATTGTTTAGTGGAGCCAATCCTTGGTCCACGAACAACGCCTATGGACCCGTCCACACTATCTTGGGGTTTCTTCTGCCATTGGGACAATTGGCCCCGAAATTTCTCATGGTTGGTGTGCTGCTCACCGCAAACGCTGCGCTGGTGGTCGAACTGCTGCGTGTGCGTGGGGTAAGTGGAATTCAAGCCATCTACTTGTTGGCCGTGCCGACCAACATGCTCGTGGTTGGTGTAGGGGTCCTCTATGGCCTCAATGACGCACTTGTTGCAGCACTGCTGGTTTCCGCCGCCCTTCTGCGGCACCGGGGCCTGCTTGTCCTCGCTGGGGTAGCTGTCGGCATGGCAGCGCTGACGAAGTATTATCCACTTCTATTGCTTCCGTTCTTTGCGCTCGACGGAAGGCGCCTGCGCTGGCCTTTGATTGTCAGTGGATTGGCGGTGTTTTGCATCGGCTTCGCCGCAACAATTGTGGTTTGGGGGGGGCCACCAATACACGCCTTATTGTATGGCGCTGAGCGCGGCCCAAAACTGCTGTCGATCATTCGGTCGTTGGTTGCAGTGTTCGGCGATGGCGGCGCCGTCGATTGGCTGATTAAGACGAACGCCTATTTCTTGGTGGCCGGGGTAGCGGCAATCTTCCTGTTCGCCTGGTGGACTCAACTCAATTGGCTGGAAGGTGTGGTGCTGGGGTATTTGGTGATGCTCACGTTGTACAAGGTGGGACACCAACAATTCTATGTTCCCTGGCTCTTCATGGTCGCCTCGCTGCCGTTGCTTAACAAACGATCAGCCGACGTCGTCGCGACTATCCTTATTCCTGAGGTTCTGCTGCTGTCACTGTATCATTTCGGATACGATCGCGCCTCCGATGGATACCATCAGGTGCTGGGCTGGGTGAGATCATATGGTGGCTTCATAGCCTTTCCGGTCAGCGCCGCCAGTATCGTCGCCAGTCTTGTCAGCGTCCGAAAGTCGGAGGCGCGCGACTCTGTGGCTCGCGGAGCGTCCGATCGCCCTGGATGAACGCGACGGGGAGCTATTTGCCCGAGGTAAGCCCGCCTCAGTCGAACAGGCTCGACACTGACTTTTCGCTCGCCGTGCGGGCGATCGCTTCGCCGATCAGGGTTGAGATCGAAGTGACGCGGATGTTCGGGGCGGCGGTGACCGCCTCGGTCGGCTGGATCGAATCGGTGATCACCAGCTGCTCGATGTGCGAAGCGGTGACGCGCGCCACGGCCCCGCCCGACAGCACGCCGTGGGTAATGTAGGCAAGCACCGAGGCGGCGCCGGCGTCCATCAGCGCTTCGGCGGCGTTGACCAGCGTGCCGCCGGAATCGACGATGTCGTCGAACAGGATGCAGCGGCGGTCGGAGACGTCGCCAATGATGTTCATCACCTCCGCCTCGCCGGGGCGCTCGCGGCGCTTGTCGACGATGGCCAGCGGCGCGTCGATGCGCTTGGCCAGTGCCCGGGCGCGCACCACGCCGCCGACGTCGGGAGACACCACCATGACGTTGCGCACGTCATGATGAGACCTGATATCGCGCGACATCACCGGCACCGAGAACAGGTTGTCGGTGGGAATGTCGAAGAAGCCCTGAATCTGACCGGCGTGCAGGTCCAGCGTCATCACCCGGTGGGCGCCGGCTTCGGTGATCAGGTTGGCGACCAGCTTGGCCGAGATCGGCGTACGGCCGGCGGAGCGGCGGTCCTGGCGGGCGTAGCCGAAATAGGGCAGCACGGCGGTGATGCGGCGCGCCGAGGAACGGCGCAGCGCATCGCAGATGATCAAGAGCTCCATCAGGTTGTCGTTGGCCGGGTAGCTCGTCGACTGGATGATGAAGACGTCCTCGCCCCGGACGTTTTCCTGGATTTCGACGAAGATTTCCTGGTCGGCGAAGCGCCTGACCAGGCATTTGGCGAGCGGAATCTCCAGATAGGCGGAGATCGCTTCCGCGAGCGGGCGGTTGGAGTTACCGGCGACGAGTTTCATGATGCCAGCGTCCCGATGGGGGCGTCGATCGGCCGAATCCGGCAAGACGACAGTTGCATGACGCCGCGGCCTTGTAGCAATGCCGGGTGGGGCGTGGCAACGGCCTTCGCTGCCGCGGGCGCTCAATCTTCCAGCACGATCGCCGAAATCAGCCGGCCGTAGTCCGGCTCGCCGAGATGGGTCGCCCGCCGGTAGGAATAGAAGCGCTCAGGCTCGGCATAGGTGCACAGCGCCATATCAGCCGCCGTCACCCCGGCGGCCGTGAGCCGGGCGACCGTATAGCCGGGCAGGTCGAACAGGGCATGGCCGTCCCGTGCCGACGGGACGAAGAAGCGGGCATTGGCCGGGTCGGCTGCGGTGAACTGGGCAACCAGCTCCGGCCCCACTTCGTAATTGGCTTGGCTGATCGAGGGGCCGAGCACCGCGACGATGTGTTCGCGCCGGGCGCCAAGGCCCTCCATGGCGGCGATCGCCGCCTCGGCGACGCCGGCCAATGCCCCCCGCCAACCGGCATGCGCTGCACCGATCACCCTTGCCTTTGCGTCGGCGAAAAGGATCGGACCGCAATCGGCGGTGCCGATGCCGAGCGCGACGCCGGCGTGATTGGTGACCACGGCGTCCGCTTTCGGTCCGGTGCCGGCCTGCCAGGCGGTCTCCACCACCACCGCGTCGGTGCCGTGGATCTGATAGGGGGTCGCCAGCCGGTCGGCGGCGACGCCCAGCGCGGTGCAAACGCGGGCACGGTTCTCCATCACGCGCTCGCGCGCATCGTGCGAGCCGATGCCGCAGTTGAGACTGGCATAAAGGCCGGTCGAAACGCCGCCGGCACGGGTGAAGAAGCCGTGGACAATGCCGGGAAGCTGCAGCGAAGGGTGGGTGATGACGGGGATCATGGGCCTATTTGATCATGTTCCTGTGGTTCCCGTGTCCCGGGCGCGGTGCGGTGCGAAGTGCCGCACCGCAGAACCGGGACCTACGAACCGCGTGGGCCCCGGATCTGCGGCGCACCGTTACACGCTGCACCGCGTCCGGGGAACGGAGGCTCAAACGATCTCATCATATAGATCCCGCCAATCGGGATTGGTCTTCTCGATCAGTGCGATCTTCCATGCCCGTCGCCACTTCTTGATCCGCGCTTCCGCCTCTCGCGCCTCGTCGATGCGCTCGAAGGACTCGGCATAGACCAGCATCTTCACGCCGTACCGCCGGGTAAATCCGGGAACGAGGCCCTGCCGGTGTTCGGAGATGCGGCGGCCGAGGTCATTGGTTACACCGACATAGAGTGTTCCGTGCTTCCGGCTGGCGAGGATGTAGACCCAATACATGACGTGCCGTGTCCCGGGCGCGGTGCGGTGCGAAGTGCCGCACCGCAGAACCGGGACCTACGAACCGCGTGGGCCCCGGATCTGCGGTGCACCGTTACACGCTGCACCGCGTCCGGGGAACAGACGTCCCGCAAGACCCGCGTTCTACCCGATCTTGTCGAAGATCGGCAGCTTGAGCCCCGGCGAGGCGATGGCCAGCACCTTGAACAGCGTGCCCATCGCCTTCGGTCCGGCCAGCCGCTCGATCGCGCTGGCGAGCTGGTCGCGCGTCTTGGCGTCCTTGTCGCGGCCGAGCACCTGCGCGCGCTCGACCAGACCGAGGCGGACCAGAAACTCGCCCTGTCCGATCACCGGACGCGGTTCGATGCCGGCTTGGATTGCGGTGCGGGCAAGGGCCGAGAAATCGACATGGCAGGTCACGTCGGCCTCGCCGGGCATGGCGAAGGGGCTTTCGTATTTGTGCTGGCGCACCGCCTGCAGCGTGTCACCGACACCGGGCTTGTCGCTGCCGTAATCGACGATGAGCGCCGCGCCGCGGTCGCGGGCGATGCGCTCGCCGATCATGGACATCACCGCCTTGCCGGTCGGCGAGGCCTCGACCACGGCCCCTTCGGGCAGGGTGATTTCCGCCGGCCGCTGGGCAACCGGCGACAGGCCGAAGGTAAACGCGTCGTCGTCGGTGAGGCCGATCACCCGCTCCGCCCAGGCACCGTCCTGCCATTGGAACTGGCGCACCGGCATGGCGTCGAAGAATTCGTTGGCGACGAAGATGATCGGCGCGTGTGGAATGTCGTCGATGCGGGCATGCCAGTGGACAGCATGACCGGTGGGAGCGAGCGCCGCCTGCTGCACTTGCCTGAGCCGCGGGCTCATCTCCACCAGATGGACGCTCGCCGCGTGCAAGAAGGAGGGCTTGACCCGCCCGGTGCGCAGCATGTCGGCCATCAGCGTGCCACGGCCGGGGCCGAGCTCGGCCAGGACAAATGGATCCGGCGAACCCAGCATTTCCCATACGCCGATCGTCCACAGGCCGATCAGCTCGCCGAAGATCTGGCTGATCTCGGGGGCGGTGATGAAATCGCCGGCCCGCCCGAACGGCTCGCTGCGCATGTAGTAGCCGTGCTTGGGGTCGGCGAGGCAGGCCGCCATGAAGTCGGCGACCGTGATCGGGCCGCTCGAACGGATCTGCGCCTTGAGCTTCTCGGCGAGCGGGGTCACGCCTTTTCCACCGCGCTTTGGCCCGGCCGGCGCGCCGCCCACAGCATGATCCCGGTGCCCACGACGATCATCGGGATCGAGAGAAGCATGCCCTCGGTCAGCCCGCCGGCGAGATAGCCGATCTGGATGTCGGGCTGGCGGAAGAACTCGGCGAAGGTGCGCGCGACGCCGTAGCCGGCGACGAAGGCGCCGGCGACGAAGCCGGGGGTGGCCAGCTTGTGATAGCGGTGGGTGAGCAGGCGCAGGACGAGGAAGAGCACAATGCCTTCCAGCGCCGCCTCGTAGAGCTGGCTCGGATGGCGCGCCACGGTGCCGCCGTCCGGCGCGGTCGGAAAGTATACCGCCCAGGGCAGGTCGCTCGGCCGGCCCCACAGTTCGCCGTTAACGAAATTCGCCAGCCGGCCGAAAAACAGGCCGAAGGTCACCGACGGTCCGATGACGTCGAACAGCGACCACAGCGAGAAGCCGCGCGAGCGGGCAAACAGGATCATCGCCAGCGTGGTGCCGAGGAAGCCGCCGTGGAACGACATGCCGCCGTGCCAGACCTCGAGGATCTGCCAGGGATTGGCGATGTAGACGGGCAGGTCGTAGAACAGCACATAGCCGATGCGCCCGCCGCCGATGATGCCGATCGCCGCCCACACGACGAAGTCGTCGATGTCGGCCGGCTTCATCGGCGCTCCCGCCGGTCCCCACAGGCGCGGATTGCCGACCAGCCGCTTGGCGTACCACCAGCCGATGAAGATGCCGGCGATATAGGCCAGCGCGTACCAGCGGATGGCGAAGGGGCCGACCTGGATCAGAATCGGATCGAAGGCAGGGAAGGGCAGGGCGAAAAGCGGCATCGGCGGTCCCGGATTCGCGGCGCAAACTGCGCTGCCCGTGGGGCGGGGTCAAGGCAGGACCTGTGCTGTGCAACCCGCTGGAAGCAATCGCGCCGGAATTTGTGATCGGAAGTTTACCTCAGTAGGAAGAGTGTGCCGCCATGACCGAAAATGGTGGTGGGCACGTAGCGTTGTTCGACCCACGCACGGAAACCAGGGAGCCTTTCGAATCTGCCACTGGCAAAGAGGATGGCTCGTATGTGGTTGCGGGATATGGAATCCCGCATCTGTGCCAGCGTCAGATAGCCGGCCGCGATGCGGACCCCGGATGTATCCACAAGTTGCGGCGGGACGTCACGGTTGGCCAATGCTGCTACAAACTGATCATCGGTTACGACGGCTTCATCAGGCGCGCTGACGTGGCGAAGCGCATTTGCCATCTCCAGGATATGCGCTGGTGGGGACTGTTTGAGCCATGCGTTTTGCCGCCGGTCCTTCGCCAGACCGCCACCAATGGCGAGAACCAGCATGAGGAGCACAATTGCTTGTCCGGCGCGTTGGCTGCCCAGGGGGGCGGCGCGCCATGCAGCAAACATCCCAAATCCGCCCAGTGACGCCAATGCAGGGTCCAGCAGCACGATGTGGTGCGTGAAGAGCGGTTGCTGCCGCACCAGTGTGACGAGGGCGGCCAGCGCCCACAGTATCAGCGGCACGCCGATCCACGATCGCCGCCAGGCAATCACCAGTACGGCCAGCATTGCCGGATAGGCGAGCGGTGCGGCAAGCAGCGTCTTGACGATGAGCCTGAGGTTTTCGAACGAAGGTAGGCTGTTTGCCTGCATTGCCACCAGATGGAAACGCATCACCTGGTCATAGACGGCACCCAGCTGGTCAGCGAATGGCAGGAGCACGAGTGCGGCGACGCCGAGAACGCCAGCCGTCGCCAGCGCGAGGATCGGCATTATCTGGCGCAGAGTCCCCCAAATGGACCGCCACGGCGGCAGCCTGACACCGCCCCCGTCATCGAGCCAGTACTTCATGTGTGGCGCGCAGAGATACAGCGCTACCGGAGTGAGCGCTGCGATCGCAAAGAGCTTCACGAGAGCTGCGCAGCCGAGAAAGGCTCCGGCGGCCACGGCCAGCAAGCCCCGCCGAGCTGGGGTCGCACGCATGGCCAGCAGCGCGAAAGCCACCGCCCAGATCTGCAGCACGATGGAGGGCAACTCCGCTCGCAGCACATGCGCGGCGTACTCATAGAGAGGGTCGAGGGCGAGCAGTAGGGAGGCCACTGCGCCGGCCATACGATGCTCCAGTGCGCGGCCAACAATGTAGGTGCCGACGATCCCGGAAACGGCGAAGATGGCCAGCGCTACTCGGGCGGCGCCGAGTTCCTGCCCGAAGATCACGTAGAAGGGATAGACGCTGAGCAGAAACAGCGGAGGTTGTGAACTGAACACAGGGTCAAAGAGACGATGGCCTTCGGCCATGGCCCTCAAGGACTGCCAGTAGACGCCCTCGTCGTAGTCGACGCCTTGCCCTCGCAGTGTTTGCAGCGCGGACATCAGGACGAGCGCACAGGCGGCCAACGCGATCCATTCCGCTGCGGAGATGCGCGTGATCCAGGCGGCTCGATCGGTCGCGAAGTCAGGCGGCTGTGCCGGTTGTCCTTGGTTGCGAGCGGTGCTTCGCAGCGCCATGGCCCATTGCTTCCTTCGAGGCGGCTCCTGGTCCCGTGCGACGATCAAGGCCAGACAGCGGCGATCGACACGTCGGGCCTCTAGGCGGACTATACTCGCTCTAGGGTGTGGCGCGATCTCGGGTTGTGACAGGAGGCGCGGCCACGAGGCGCGTTCCCGGCTGCGGAGCCTTTGCCTGCCCCGCTGACCGTCTTGCAGGGGCGCCCAGCCGCGCCCATAGTATAGAGGCGTGTTGCCCGGCGAGAGAGTAACCCAGAGATGACCCAGACCTCCAACCGCATGTTCGACGAGATGGCGCGGCTGATGGGGGACGCGGCGAGCGTCGCCCAGGGTGTGAAGCGCGAGGCGGAAACCGTGTTCCGCAGCCAGATGGAGCGGTTCGTCAACGATCTCGACCTGGTCAAGCGCGAGGAATTCGACGTGGTGCGCGAGATGGCCTCCAAGGCGGCGGCGGAAAACGAAAAGCTCAAGCAGCGGGTCGCCGAACTGGAGGCCCGGCTCGGCGGCGAGGCCCCGCCAAAGAAGACCAGCCGGCGCGCCAAACCGGCCGACGAATAGGCCTGTCCCCAGGAGTCATACGACTGACATGTAGACGATTCAGGTTGTCCACAAGCAATTGTGGCGCCTGAGAGTCATGGGCCTATATACTGATTCTCAACAGAGATTCGCGGTGCGCCGCCGCTCCGCCGCCGTAATGTCGTTCACCTGCAGTCAGGCAGCCCTCCAGCCGCAAGGTTGACCTTCATGAGCCTCATCGACATCGAACAGGATCGCCTCTCGAATCCGGTCGACGTGATCGAGCAGATCGCGGCGCTCAACGACTGGGCTTTCGAGCGCTCCGCCGATGACGAGTTGACCATCGCCGTCGGCGGTCACTGGTGCGACTACCACATCTCCTTTTCGTGGATGGAGGAGCGCGAGGCGGTGCATCTGGCCTGCTCCTTCGACCTCAAGGTGCCGGAGGCGCGCAAGCTCGAGGTGATGCGCCTGCTCTCGGCGGTCAACGAGCAGATGTGGATCGGCCATTTCGACCTGTGGAACCAGGAGGGGGTGATCATGTTCCGCCAGGCGCTGCTGCTGTCGGGCGGCGCCGACCCCAACAACGCCCAGGTCGAGCGCCTGCTGGTCACCGCGATCGAAGCCTGCGAGCGCTACTACCAGGCCTTCCAGTTCGTGGTGTGGGCCGGCAAGTCGGCGGCGGAAGCGCTGGAGACGGTGCTCTTCGAGACCGCCGGCGAGGCGTGAGCCGGCTTATCCCAGATCCGTCTGGGCGAAGTCGTCGCCCTTGTAGAGCAACCCCACCCCGTTCAAGCGGGCCAGTGCATAGGCGAAGCAATCGCCCATGTTGAGCTGGGCCGGATGGCCACGACCTTTGCCGTAACGGTCGAAGGCGTCGAGGGCGGCGCGGCCTGCGTCGCCGTCGATGGCGACGACCTCAATACCGGCTGCGATGAGGACGGCGCGCACGCGTGCCTCGGCGGCGGCTGCCGAAATGCGCTTCACGCGCATGAGAGCGGCGACCGTCTCGAAGATCGCCAGCGGCGACGTGATGAGCATCGATTGCTCGGCCATCCGGTCGGCGAGGTCATCGCCTTCCGGCTCGCGCAGCAATATCGCAACCAGGACGGACGAATCGACGAACATTCAGGTGCCCGACAGCTCGTCGAAGAAGGCCTCGTCGGCCTTGGCTCCGGTGTCCGGATAGTCCGCGATGTCGTCGGCGATGGCGCGCAGGCGCTGGCGCAGCGGCCGTTCGTCGCCAAGGCGCTTCAGCTCGGCGTCCACGGCCAACCGCACGGCTTCGGTCAGGCCAATTTGCTTCTGGCGCGCGAGTTTCCGCACGAGGGCGTCGGTCTGCTTGTCGCGGATGTGAAAAGCCATAACGCTATCTATCCGTCTATCTTGGTAGGATAGATGGATAGATAATCGATCGCGTTGCTTCCGTCAAACGACCGATGCGCAGCGCGTCCGGGAAACGAATTCCGCTGTCGTCCCTGCGCAAGCAGGGACCCAGTATCCGCCGCCCGCAGGGCTTGTATCGCAGCACCGGCCGCGACTAGGGTCCGGCCTCTGCGTTCCATGGGTGACCAAGTCTCATGTCTTTCTCCTCCGCCTTCTCCCCCAAGAGCCCGCTGGTGCTGGTCGGTGCCGGCAAGATGGGCGCCGCGCTGCTCAAGGGCTGGCTCGACGGCGGCCTCGACCGCAAGGCGGTGGTGGTTGTCGACCCGGCGCCGCCGCCGGACAGCGCCGCCTTCCTCGCCGCCGCCGGCATCCGCGAGAAGCCGGTGCCGCCCGAGGGGATCACGGCCAAGGTGATCGTCGTCGCGGTCAAGCCGCAGATCATCGGCACTGTCCTGCCGGGCCTCCGCGGTCTGGTCGGGCGCGGCACGGTGAGCCTGTCGATCGCCGCCGGCACGACGCTTGCCAATCTTGCCGGGGGCCTCGGCGACGGCGCCATCGTGCGCTCGATCCCCAACACGCCGGCGCAGGTCGGCCGCGGCGTCACCGCGGCCATCGCCAATGACAAGGTGTCGAAGGGGGGCAGGGCGCTGGTCACCAGCCTGCTCGAAGCCGTCGGCGATGTGGTCTGGGTGGACGACGAAGACCTGATCAATGCGGTCACCGCAGTCTCCGGTTCCGGCCCGGCCTATGTCTTCTGGCTCACCGAATGTCTGGCGGAGGCGGCGGTTGCCGCCGGGCTCGATGCCGACAGTGCCGCCAGGCTTGCCCGCACCACGGTCACCGGCGCCGGCGAGCTGCTCTATCGCTCCGATCTGCCGGCGGGTGAATTGCGCAAGAACGTCACCTCGCCCAAGGGCACGACGGAAGCGGCGCTCAAGGTGCTGATGGCCAAAAACGGCCTGGCGCCGCTGATGAAGAAGGCGGTCGCGGCGGCGAAAAAGCGCTCGCGGGAACTCTCCGGCTGAGCCGGCCGGGAAAGCCTCGCCGTGGCCACGATCACGGCCTACATTGTTGAGACACGGAACTCCGGAGGTGATGCCATGGCAACCCGACCGAAACGCAAGCAGGCCGTACGGCGAAGCGCCGGCCGCGGCGCGAAGGCGACCGCCGCCGCCAGCCCGCGCGACCGCATCATCGATGCCTTGATGCAGCTCACCGGCGAGCGCGGGCTGGTGAAAACCGGCCTCGCCGACATTGCCGAGGCGGCCGATCTGTCCCTTGCAGAGCTGCGCGCGGAATTCCCCGGCAAGCTCGCCATCCTCGCCGCCTTCTCCAAGCGCATCGACGAGGCGGTGCTGGCGCAGGGGCCGGCCGAAGGCGAGGGGCCAAAGGATCGCCTCTTCGATATCCTCATGCGCCGCCTCGACGCCCTCACCCCCTACAAGCCGGCGCTCCGGCAAATGGCGAAGACCGCCAGGCGCAGCCCCGGCTTTGCCGCGGTGCTGCATGCCATGGCCCGCCGTTCGCAGAGATGGATGCATGCTGCCGCCGGCATCGGCCGTGGCGGCGTGACCGGCGCCATTGCACGGGAGGGCGGCGTGCTGGTCTTCGCCCGGACGCTCAGCGTCTGGCTCGATGACGACGATCCCGACCTTGCCAAGACAATGAAGACATTGGACGAGGCGCTCGGCCGCGGCGACCGCGCCATGCGCCTGATGAACGATCTCTGCGGCGCCGTCTGCCGCATGGCCGGCGCGGCGCGGGAAGCGGCGGAGACACGTGCCGCCGGATAGGCCGGTGGACGACGGGTCCACCGGCATTCCGTCGCGCGTCCCGCCGGGCACGGCGGCGTTCATCACCATCGCGGTGTTCGTCGCCGCGATTCAGGAGCTGCATCCGGAATGGCTGGGGCTGGCGGAGCGCGATCCGGTTGCCTTCGCTGCCGGCGAGTGGTGGCGCGTTGTCACTGCGCTCTTCGCCTATGACGACGGCCCGGTGCAGAAGCTCGGTATCGTCTTCGGCGTGCTGGTGCTCGGCATCGTGGCCGAACGCAAGATCGGCAGCGCCGAGTGGCTGATCATCGCCTTTCTCACCGGCCTCGTCGGCCAGATCGTCGCCCTGTGGTGGCAGCCCTATGGCGCCGGCTCCTCGGTCGCGGTCGCCGGACTGCTCGGCGCCACCGCCACCTGGCTGGCGTGGCCGACGACACCCCTTCCATGGTTTGCGCGCATCGGCTCGGTCGTGGTGCTCGTCCTCGCCATTGGTCTGGTCGTAATGCGCGACATCCACGGGCCGCCGATCTTCGTCGGCGCTGCGCTCACTGCGCTGCTTCTCTATCGGCGTCGCACCGGTTGAGGCACTCGCGCGCCCGTGCTAACCGCCCGCGGTTCCCGGGATGAGAGGCGACAGATGAACGAGCCAACGGCGCAGATCACATTCGACGATTTCCTGAAGGTCGATATCCGCGTCGGCACCGTGGTCGAGGCAAGCCCGTTTCCCGAGGCGCGCAAGCCGGCGATCAAGCTCGTGGTCGATTTCGGCCCGGGGATCGGGCTGCGGAAATCCTCGGCGCAGATCACCAAGCACTATTCGCGCGAGGCGCTGGTCGGCAGCCAGGTGGCGGCGGTGGTCAACTTCCCGCCGCGCCAGATCGGCAAGTTCATGTCGGAGGTGCTGGTGCTGGGCTTTCCCGACGCCGACGGCGAGGTGGTGCTGATCGACCCCCAGCCTGCCGGTGCCCAATGGCGGGCGGATGTTCTGAGGATCAGAATTCAAGTAGGACAGCGATGGCCGGCATGCCCGCGAAAAACACGGAAATGGTCGATGGCGTGCCGGTGCTGTGGTGTGCGCCTGACGCACCTGCCGCAATCCTCATCCACGTCCCGGCCTTCAGCCAGACGAAGGAACAAACCCAACCGGTTCTGGATCGCGCCGTTTCGCTCGGATTTGCGGCGATTGCGATCGACGCCTATCAGCACGGGGCGCGCGGAATGGAGGACCGCGACGCACTCACGCGCCGGGTGTTCGCCAATTTTCGTCGCGAGATGTGGACGATCATCGGCGAAACGGCTCTCGATGTGCCACGGATCGCCGAGTGGGCGCGGGCGAAGCTCGGCGCGAAGCTGCCGGTGCATTTGACGGGCCTGTCGATGGGCGGCGATGTCGCCGTCGCCGCTGCACCGCTCATCGACAATGTCGCCAGCGTGAATGCCGTGGTCGCGACCCCGGACTGGCAGCGTCCCGGCATGCGCGACATTGCCAGTGGAGAACTTGTGCGACAGGGAACACCGGATGTGAAGGCGCGCCTGTTCTTCGAGCAGTTGAATCCGATCGACCATGCCGAGCGATTCCGCGGGCTCCGCATCCATTTCATCCTCGGCGAACTGGACACGCATGTGCCGCCCGAGGCTGCCCGTCGTTTTCAGGGCATCGTCAATGACGGACAGGAACCGGGCCCTGTCAGGATCACCGAGAAGGCAGGTCTCAGGCACCTCGATTTCATAGCGCCGAGTTGGATCGACGATTTCGATTTCGGCGCGGGCGGATTGCGCTAGGCCGGGATTGTTTCCGTCAGCTCCAGCCGCCGGGCGGATTGTCTGAAACAATCCGTTACACGGAACCACTCTCCCTGAAACACGCCGGAGACGTCGACCGTCTAGGGATGGCGCCGGAGTTTAATCCCGCTCGGCCATGCGGCCCCGTCGGCAAGACTCGTCAAGGTTCTCCAGAGAGGAATTTCCATGCTCAAGACCCGCCTCATCGCCACCGTTTCCGCCGTGGCGCTTTCGCTGGCCGCGCTGTCCGCGCCAGCCTTCGCCGCGACGACCATGCATCACGCCAAGCCGCCGATCCATCATGTGGTGAAGAAGGTCCACCACCACTATGTCAGCGGCAAGATCGTCAAGATCTACAAGGCTGAGTCCATGATCAAGCTGAGCAACGGCAAGACCTATCGCGTCAGCGCCAAGGCCATCGCCCACTACAAGGTCGGCCAGCACGTTCGGCTGCGCATCAGCTAATCCGCACTGCGCCATGCTCGCTGCGGCCGTCCGTGAGGGCGGCCGCATTTCTTTTGCCCGGCGGTGAAGGGCGGATGTACTAGGCCGGCTTCCAGCGGACGTAGGTTTCGCTGCCCCGCTTGGTCAGTTCGACGCCGGGCAGCGCGCTGACCAGGTCGGTGATCGTGCGGAAGCCGAAGGTCTTGGCGGCAAAGCCGGGGATGGCGCGCGTCAGCTTGTTGCCGACGGTGCGCATGTGGGCGAGGCCGTCGTCGCCCATGGCCGCATCGATTGCGTCCATCACCTGCTCGACCGGCATGTCCATCTTCGTCGCCCGGGTCGGCGGCGGCGCTGCTGGTGCGGCGGTAACCGCCGGCGCGGCGGTCTTCTTGGCCGGCGTCTTGCGGCGGCGCCGGGCCGGTGCCGGTTCGGCCGGCTTGGTTGCGGCCGCTGCGGCCGGTTTCCGCTCGGTCGGTTGCCGCTGCTTCTGCTCCGCCTTCTCGGCGGCGAGCAGCGTGTCGCATTCGTAGAAGCGGTCGAACTCCTGCTTGTAGCCCTGCGGCGCCTTCTTGGCGCCGAAGCCGAAGACGGAGAGCGCGCTGGCGCGGATGCGTGCCGCCAGCGGCGTGAAGTCGCCATCGCTTGAGGCGATGCAGAAGCCGTCGAGCTGTCGCCCGTTGAGCATGTCCATCGCCTCGATCACCAGCTTCATGTCGGTGGCGTTCTTGCCGTGGGTCAGCGGCGAGACATTCACCGCCGTCAGATCGAACGCTTCGACATGCTTCATCCATGACTTCATCTTGCCGCTCTTGAACTGGCCGTAGATGCGGCGGATCGCGACGACCCCGCGCTTCTCGGCCTCGCGCATGACGAGCGGCATGTAGGTGGCGCTGATATTGTCGCCGTCGATGAGAAGGGCGAGCTTGGTCGCCCCGGTGGTCGGATCGCGGTTCATGGCTTGCCTCGCCTCATGCTGGAATCGTCACGATCACGCGTAACCCGCCGAGCGGGCTCTGCGCCAGCGTGATGTCGCCGCCGTGGTTGCGGGCGATGTCGCGGGCGATCGACAGGCCAAGGCCGGTGCCGCTCTCGTCAATGTTGCGCGCGTCGTCGAGCCGGTAGAACGGCTTGAACACCGCCTCGCGTTCCTCCACCGGGATGCCCGGTCCGTCGTCGTCGACGGTCACCGCCAGTTGCCCCTCGGCATGGCTGCCGGTCACCTCGATGCGCCTGCCGTGGCGCGCCGCGTTGCCGACGAGATTGTTGATGCAGCGCTTGAAGGCCTGCGGCCTTACCCGGACCATCGGGTCGCCGGCATAGGACACCTCGGTGGCGTGGCCGGCGGTGCGCGCCTGGCGACCGATCTCGTCGAGCATGACGGCAATGTCGGCCAGCACCGTGTCTTCGTCGCTGTCGCCGCGGGCAAACGCCAGGTAGCCGTCGAGCATGCGGTTCATGTCGTCGACGTCCTTCTTCAGCTCCTCGGCGTCGGGCGATCCCTCGATCAGCGCCAGTTGCAGGCGGAAGCGGGTGAGCACGGTGCGCAAGTCGTGGCTGACGCCGGCGAGCATGGCGGTGCGCTGGTCGATCTGGCGCTCGACGCGCTCCTTCATGTGGTGGAAGGCGATCGTCGCCTGGCGCACCTCGCGGGCGCCGCGCGGCGGAAAGCCGGGCACGGGGCGGCCCTTGCCGAAGGCGTCGACCGCCGCCGTCAGGCGCAGGATCGGACGGATCTGGTTGCGCAGGAAAATGATGGCGATGGCGAGCAGGACCACCGAGGTCGCCACCATCCACCAGATGAAGATGAGCGAATTGGAGACGTAGGCCTGGGCGCGCGGCGCAAACACGCGCAGCACATTGTGATCGAGCTGGATGCGAATCTCGATCAGGCTCGAGCGACCGACGGTGTCGATCCAGAACGGCTTGCCGATCTTGCTCGAGATCTCCTGGCTGAGCACCCGGTCGAGCGGCGAGAAGAACGGCTTGGGGCCGGCCGCCGGCAACGGTTCGGCGGGCAGCACGGCGATGTTGAGGCCCATGCGCTCGCCGGCGATGCGGGTGATGGTCTTGAAGTCGGGACCTTGAGGATAGCTGTCGAGGATGTCGACGATGGCGGCGATCTCGCCGACCACGGTGGAGGAGAGCTGGGCGGTGACCAGTTGCCAGTGGCGCTCCATGAAGACGAAGGCGACCAGCGCCTGGAGCAGCACCGTGGGGGCGATGATGATGATCAGCGCGCGGGCGAACAGGCCCTTGGGCAGGATGGCGTTGATGCCGCGCGTCAGCCGCCGCCAGCGGGCGCGCAGGCCGCGCACCGCGGGTGCCGGAGCCTCGGCTGTTGTCGCCATGCGGGCGTGCCTATCCGGTGATCGCCAGCCGGTAGCCGATCCCGCGCACGGTCTGCAGATAAAGCGGGTTGGCCGGGTCGGCTTCGATCTTGCGGCGCAGGCGGTTGATCTGCACGTCGACGGTGCGTTCGCCGGCCGGGCCGCTGGTCACCATCAGCTTGTCGCGGCGCACGGTCTCGCCCGGCGTGGCGGCGAAGATCGCCAGGATCTGGCGCTCGCGCTCGGTCAGGTGGACCACCTCGCCGCCGCGTTTCAGTTCCAGCTTCTCGCGATGGAAGGTGAACGGCCCGAAGCACAGCTGCTCGATCAGCGGCCGGTCGGGCGGCGTGGCGCGCTTGAGGATGGCGTTGATCCGAAGCAGCAGTTCGCGCGGCTCGAACGGCTTGGCGAGATAATCGTCGGCGCCGCTCTCCAGTCCGGCGATGCGGCTTTCGATCTCCGAGCGCGCGGTCAGCATCAACACGGGAACGTTGCTGGTCTGGCGCAGGCTCTTGGTGAGCGCCATGCCGTCCTCGCCCGGCATCATCACGTCGACGATGAGAAGATCGAAGGCGAGGCCGGCGAGGTGTCGGCGCGCCTCGGCGGCGTCCCCGGCATTGGTGACACGAAAACCGCGATCGCCGAGATAGCGCGAAAGCAGGGTGCGGATGCGGCTGTCGTCGTCAATGACCAGAATGTGCGGCGCGTCGTCGGCGACCGGGGGGGCCGCTGCGGCCGGGACCGCGGCTTTGGCTGCTGCTTGCCTTGTCATTTCCATCGGCGCTGCCCTTGAAGCCTCACCGGTCGACCATGCGGGCAACCTTGTCCCGCTCGTCGGGGTTGATCATCAGGCGCAGGAAGCGCTCGGCGCCCTCGCGCTGCGATGGCGTCAATTCTTCCAGCGCCGCGGCGATGCGCTTGACCTGCGGATCGTAAAGGCGCGCCGCCAGTCCACGTCCGGCCTCGGTCGGGTAGAGCAGGCGCTGGCGGCGGTCGACCGGGCCCGGGCGCTGCTCGATGAAGCCGGTATCGACGAGCTGCTTCAAGACGCGGCCGAGGCTCTGCTTGGTGATCTTGAGGATGTCGAGCAGGTCGGCGACCCGGATGCCGGGATGGCGGTTGACGAAGTGGATGACGCGATGGTGGGCGCGCCCGAAACCGAGGGTGAGGAGCGCGGCATCGGGATCGGAGATGAAATCGCGATAGGCGAAGTAGAGCAGCTCGATGAAGAGGACTTCGGGCTGATCGGCGAGCGACAGCGGTGCCACGATCGGCGGGCGTGAAGCTCCCTTCGGCCGTCGGGCCGGAATGTCGTCCGATTTGAAATTTACGTCAGCCATGTTGACATATTTTTCGCCGATTGGTACGCAATACAAGTCGCAGTCAACGACGCGACAGCGTTCGCCGTTCCGGCAACCTGCCGTCAAGCCGTTCCGCGGCACCATATCGGCGATTCCGACGTGACGCAAAGAACGTCAGCCGCCCTCGCCGACTGTCCGGTCGAACAAAGTGAGGCGTCCGTGAAGACGCCACGCGGGAGGAAGACATCATGGCTGCTCAGCCCTTCGACGAGCGCGACGGCGTCATCTGGATGGATGGCAAATATGTGAAGTGGGCCGACGCCAAGGTCCATGTTTTGACCCACGCGCTGCATTACGGCAGCGCCGTGTTCGAGGGCGAGCGCGCCTATGGCGGAGAGATCTTCGAACTGACCGCGCACACCCAGCGCCTGCACGATTCGGCGAAGATCATCGGTTTCGAGATCCCCTATTCGGTCGAGACGATCAACCAGGCGTGCAAGGAGCTGCTTGTGCGCGAGGGCCTGACCGACGCCTATGTCCGTCCGATCGCCTATCGCGGCAGCGAGCAGATGGGCGTGGCGGCACAAGGGACCAAGATCCATGTCTCCATCGCGGTGTGGGAGTGGCCGTCCTATTTCAAGCCGGAGGAGCGTCTCAAAGGCATCCGCCTCGACATGGCGCGCTATCGCCGGCCCGATCCGGCGACCGAGCCGTCAAAGGCGAAGGCGGCCGGCCTTTACATGATCTGCACCATCTCCAAGCACGAGGCGGAGCGGAAGGGTTACGCCGACGCGCTGATGCTCGACTGGCGCGGCCAGGTCGCCGAGGCGACCGGCGCCAATGTCTTCTTCGTCAAGGACGGCGTCATCCACACGCCGACGCCCGACTGCTTCCTCGACGGCATCACCCGCAAGTCGGTCATCAAGTTGGCGAAGAAGCGTGGCATCGAGGTGATCGAACGCGCCATTCAGCCCGGCGAGATGGAAGGCTTCGAGCAGTGCTTCCTGACCGGCACTGCGGCAGAGGTGACGCCGGTGTCGGAGATCGGCCCCTACACATTCACCGTCGGCGAAATCGCCCGGACGCTGATGGAAGACTATGACGCGCTGGTTCAGCCGAAGCAGCGTGCCATCGCCGCCAACGGCTGAGGTCGGTCTCAACGGGCACCGCGCAATAGGTGTCTCCGCTCTTCCGCAAGGGAGCGCGGAGGCACATGCGATTGACTGCACCCCCAACAAAAAAGCCGCCGGTCGCCCGGCGGCTTATCGGAGTTTCCGTGCGGCGCCTGCGGGTCGCCGGCGGAATCGCCTAGCCTGCAATCTGTAGATCGACTGCCTTTGGCCCTTTGCCTCTTTCGTCCGGCTCGGTGTCGAAGGACACCTTCATACCGTCGGTCAGCGGACCGATGCCGGAGCGCTCCACTGCAGTGACGTGAACGAACACGTCCTTGCCGCCGCCGTCCGGCGTGATGAAGCCGTACCCCTTAGAGGCGTTGAAGAATTTGACGGTGCCATTCTGGCGCATCGCATGACCTTTTCAGTTCAGTCTCCCGGATGCGGACGCCACACGGTCCGGCGAGGGTCTCCCCTGCCGAGCCGAGCGTCGCCCACGCACAAACTATGATCCACTGAGGGGAAGAAAACAACGTCCGGCGGCGCCGCAGCCCCGGCAGATTGACGCAAGTGACTGAACGAACGGGATGTTTGGCCGGCGATCGGGCCCCGGCAGACGTTTGGCGGCGATGCCGCCCACCTCCGCCGGGGCGTGTTCGAGCGGTTTCGGCTACGATTTGCCGCCCTTCAGCTTGCTCATCTGAAGAAACTGCAGCACGGCCTTCTCGAAATAGGGCTCGGTGATGCCGCGCCTCACCTTGCTCATGAAGTACTTCTCGAATGCGATCTTGGCGAGGTGGACCCACTTGCCCTGGGACGCCCAGTTGATGTTGCGCGGTGCGTTCTGCGGCTGGGCGATGAAGGCCACGCCGGTATCGCCGAAATCGGCCAGGCAGATGGCGTTCCAGCTACCCTCGTGCGAGGGCTCCTTGCCGGCGATGGCCTCGCTGATGTTGAGCGCGGTCGCCGTCACCATGCTTTCGATCATGTAGCCGGTCTTGGGCACGCCCACCGGCACCGGCGTCGGCTCGTAGGGCGGGATGGCGATGCACACGCCGACGCCATAGACGTTGGGATATTTCGGGTTGCGCTGGTGCTTGTCGACGATGACGAAGCCACGCGGATTGACCAGCCCTTCGATGCCGCGCAGCGCCGGGATGCCGCGGAAGGCCGGCAGCATCATGGAGTGCTTGTAGGGCAGTTCGTGGCGCTTCTTCTCGCTGCCGTCCTCGTTGAGTTCGAGCACATGGGCCTTGCCGTCGGCGAACTTCTCGATCTTGGCGTTGGTGATCCACTTGATGGTGCGGTCGCGCAGCGCACTTTCCATCAGGCCCTTGGTGTCGCCGACGCCGCCCAGCCCGAGATGGCCGATATAGGGCTCGGAGGTGACGAAGGTCATCGGCACCTTGTCGCGGATCTTCCGCTGGCGGAGGTCGGTGTCCATGATCATCGCGAATTCGTAGGCCGGGCCGAAACAGGAGGCGCCCTGCACGGCGCCGACGACGATCGGGCCGGGGTCGGCGCAGAACTTGTCCCAGGCCCCCGAGCCGCTGACGGCGTGGTCCACATCGCAGATCGAGGTGGTGTTCTTCTCCGGCCCGAATCCCTCGATCTCGTCGAAGGCGAGCTCGGGACCGGTGGCGATGACCAGATAGTCGTAGGAGATCTGTTCGCCGTTCGACAGCTCGATGCGGTTCTCCGCTGGCACCAGCTTCTCGGCCGCAGCGTGGACGAAGTCGATCTTGTGGCGCGCCAGCACCTTGGCGAGATCGATCGTGATCTGATCTTTCGTCCGCCACTTCACCGCCACCCAGGGGTTGGACGGAGTGAACTGGAAGAAGGGCGACTTGGAAACGACCGTTACCTTGTGAGCCCGGACGAGGTCGGCGCGCAGTTCATAGGCGGCTGAAATGCCGCCGATGCCGCCGCCAAGAACGACGATATGCGACATGGTTGTGGAATCTCCCTGGTTTCCTGTCCCTCATACATACAATCTTTTGCATGTTTTAAAAGACCCGGTGCCGCACCGGAGAGAAACCCCAGGGTTTTCGCCGGCGAAGCCGCTGCGAAGCCGTTGACCCAGGGCAGGTTACGCCAGTCCCTGGGCGCATGGTCTGGTGTATGCGGGGTCAATCCGGGCTGCAATGACATGGGTCAGGGCCGGGCCGCGGCAAAAGCGGCGGTTGTGGATGTGCGTGCCCGTATCCGATGGCTTTACCACGCCGTCCTCTGCCTCTTGCCTTGCCACATTCGTGGCGTAATCATCCGCGCAGAGGGGGGCCGGATGCCCGGCGGAAGCCGGGTGCGGTCGGCCGGCCCAGTTTTCGATTCCTTGGCTGGTCTCTCGCCGGCGCCGACCGGCAACAGAAGAGGGAAACGAGGATGAAGCTTCGCTCGCTTGCAAGCGCCGCGCTCGGCCTGGGGCTGGTCATGGCCGTGCCCGCGGTAGCAGAGGCCTATACGAACTACACCACGGACTCGGTCAACTTCCGCGCCGGGCCGGGGGTCGGGTATGGCAGCTACGGCGCCCTGCCGGCAGGGACCGCGGTCGACGTTCACTATTGCCAGCCCGGCTGGTGCCGGGCGACGAGCTATCTGGGCACGGGCTGGGTGTCGTCGTCCTATCTTACCGGTGCACGGGTCGTCTATCCGCACCGGTACTATCCGCGCTACCGCCCGTACCCGTATTATCGCCCGTACCCGTACTATCGCCCGTACCCCTACTATCACCGCTATCCGCGCTCGGGCTTCAGCTTCTATTTCGGTTGGCCGTAAGCGAAGGCGGAACGCGGGCACGCAGGGTGCCCGCATCGAAGTCGGCGTTCGCTGAGCACAAGGGGAGCTGCTTGTCAGGCGGCTCCCTTTTCGTTTGGTGTGACCGCGTGCGGCGAGGGCATGCGCATCGATCGATCCGGCGCGTCGCTGATGGCGGCGACGCGGCGAAAGCGACTCACTTGAAGAGCTTCGGCAGCTTCAGCGTCGGGAACTTCAGCTTCGGTGTGAGCGCCTTCAGCGTCCGCGTAGCCGTCGTCGCGGTGTCGCCGAGATAGCGCGCGACAATTTTTGTTTCGCCGCGCAGCGCCGGCACCAGCAGGCGCTGATCGTCGATGAAGGGAAGTGCCACCTTCATCGGGATGCCGCCGAAGAGGGCTCCGTCCCACTTGTCGTGCAGCGAGAAGATGCCGTCGACACTCATGGTCAGGAAGCGTCCGATGATGTTGTGCAGGCGACAGGCGCCGGCCAGCGGACACACCTCGACGGCGCCGTTGATCATGGCGACGGCAAGCTCGCCGGTGTCGCCGACATAGAGGTCGAAGGCGGTGCCGCGCACGCCGATGGTGGCCGTCGGCGTCTTGATCTCGTAGGCATCGTGGTTGGCCTTGCCGGTGATGAAGCGGAACGAGCCGCGGGCCAGGTCGAGCACCACCTTCGATCCGGAACCCTTTGGATTATATACGAAATTGTCGAGGACCACGGTCGAGCCGGGGCCGATGGCGAGCTTGGTCCGGTCACGAAATTCGAACTGGCCGATGCCGGTGGAATCGGTGGTCACGGTCTGGTTGGCGAAGATGTCGTCGCCGGTCTTCAGGATGATCGATCGACTGTCGAGCGTACCGGTCACCGACGTCGTGATCGCCGCCGCGCGTCCGATGTCGGTCGCGGCGCGCGCACCGTCGGGCAGCGACGCGACGAGCGCGAGAGCGAGCGCGCAGACGACGCTGGTCGATGGTGAGAACGGCATCGGACAAACAAGCCTCTTGACGAAGTAACGCGATCGAAGTCGGCCATGATGCACTCGATCGCGATGCCATGCATGCGCAAACGACCTTCGCACAAATTTCGCCGACTTCACAATTAGCGCGTTGTTAACTCGGAACTTGCACTACTATGTACGTGTGAGTCGATTCGCAACTCGTCACCGAGAGGAGAAGACCATTGGCTAAGAAAGCTGTGAAGAAGGCGGTGAAGAAGCCTGCGAAGAAGGCTGCGAAGAAAAAAGCCGCCAAGAAGGTTGCGAAGAAGAAGTAGTGCATGTCACCGGGCTAGCCCGGTGACCAACATGAGCATCCCGCTCGCCGTCGCGGTCAGACTGACGGACCGCGCGGCGGCGGGGATCAGTAAAAAGGGGCATCCATGCGGTGCCCCGTTTTTATTTCTCCCCTCGCACATCGCAGCGAACGACGCACGTCACGCATTCACGCGTGGCGATGACGACGCGCATTCACATCATGTGGCGCATGTCGGCTGCGAAGGTCGGGAAGGCATAGACCATGTCGCCGAAGTCGGCGGTGGTGATGCCGTGGCGCATGGCCAGCGCAAAGATGTGGATCAGCTCCTCGCCGCCATGGCCGACGATGTGAGCGCCCAGAATCCGCCCGCTTTCGCGCTCGCTGATGACCTTGGCCCAGGCTACGGATTCGGCGAAAGTCCGCCCGGAAAGCCACTCGCGCATGTCGCTGATGGTGACGTGGACGTCTAGGCCACGGTCGTGGGCGTCCTCTTCGGTGAGGCCGACGCTGGCCACGGCGGGAATGGTGTAGAGGCAATAGGGGATCGCCGCGTAGTCGGGCCGGTGCTTCGGCCCGTCGACGATGTTGTGGCCGACGAGGTGGCCCTCATAGGTGGCCAGTGGCGAGAGCTGCGGGCTGTCGGCGAGCGCGTCGCCAACGATCCACACCGCCTTGTTCGACGTCGAGCGCAGGTGGTCGTCGTGCAGCAGGCGGCCGTGGTCGAGCGCGACTTCACCGGAATCGAGGTCGAGGCCCTCGGTGTTGGCGATGCGGCCGGCGCCGTTCACCACCCGGTCGGCGTCGATCGTGCGTTCCATGCCGTCCTCCTCGAAGGTCACGCGCAGACGGTCGCCGACCGATGCGATCGCTTTCACGCTGATGCTGCCGCGTATGTCGATGCCGAGGCGGCGGGTCTCTTCCACGATCTGGCCGACGGCGTCGGCGTCGTGGCGGGGGAGGAAGCGGCCGCCGGCCTGCAGGATGGTGACGCGGGTGCCGGCGCGGGCATAGACGTGGCCGAACTCGAAGGCGATGACGCCGCCGCCGACGAAGACCACGTCGCGCGGCTGCTCCGGCTCGCTGAGCACGTCGTCCGACGTGATCATCAGCTCGGCGCCGGGAAAGGTGAGCGGGCGCGGCCGCGATCCGGTGGCGATCACGATGTGCCCGGCCTCGTAGATATGGCCGCCCGCCCTGACCGCATTGGGCGTGACGAAATGGCCGTGGGCGCGCACCAGATGTACGCCGCGCTTTTCCATCGCCGTGGCGAGGGCGCCCGGTATGCCGGCAATCATCTGTTTCTCGCGCGCGATCAGCGCCGCCCAGTCGAGGTGCGCCGGTGCGACGTCGATGTGATGGGCGCCGGCGCGGGCGATGGTGTCGAGCGCGTGCGCCGCGGCCACCAGCACCTTCTTCGGCGTGCAGCCGCGGTTCGAGCAGGTGCCGCCAAGCTCGTCCGGCTCCAGCATGGCGACCTTGAGGCCGGCGTGGCGCGTCGGTACCGTCACCCCCATGCCACCATTGCCGCCGCCGATGATCACGACGTCGTAGCTGTGGCTCGCCATGTCACGTCCTCCCCTTTTTAACGGTTTCCGCGCGAGATTATGCGAGCGGCGGGCCGGCCGCCCCACACAATACGGTTACACGGTGTTGATGCAGATCAGCGTACCGCCCGGCGTATTCCGTTCATTGTCGAGCAGGGCGCGAAACCCCGAGGCATATGGCCATGAACAGATTGCTGCGTTCCGTCGCTCTGGCGGCCCTCTTCGTTTTCGGTTCCATCGTATTGGCGGCGGCGGCGCCGACGACGGTGACGGTCAGGCTGCTGGACAGTTCCATCATGGGACAGGGCGGCGGGCCGCGCGGCAACGGTTATGGAATGATGGGCCGGGGCGGCGGCTTCGGCATGATGGGCCAAGGTCAGGGCTACGGCCGGGGCATGATGGGCGGCCGCGGCGGCTACGGCCGCGGTGCGATGGGCCAGGGCATGATGGCGATCCGCACAGACCGGAACTCGGTCGAGGCGGGCGCCGTGACCTTCGACGTCACCAATTGGTCGCGCGACCTGATCCACGAGATGCTGGTGGTCGCCGTTGCCAATCCCGACGTCCAGCTTCCCTATGACAGCAGCGCCCAGCGCATCATCGAGGACAAGATCGATTCGCTCGGCGAAACCGAGGAGATGCAGCCCGGAGCGTTCAAGGCGCTGACCCTCGATCTCAAGCCCGGTACCTACTTGCTCATCTGCAACGTTGCCGGCCACTACGCCGCCGGCATGTGGACCGTGCTGACGGTCACGCAATAGAAGCGGGCCCCGCCGGGGGGCCTGTCCGGCGGTGGTCGAAGGACGCGTTTCATGGATGTGTTCTATGCCTCGCACTTCGGACACACCGAGCGGATCGCCCGCCGGCTGGCGAGCCTGATCGGCGCCGCCGGCATGGCCGCGCGCGCCTGCGACCTCGCCCGCGACTATCCGGATGCGGAACGGATCCGCGCGCCGGATCCCTGCGTGCTGATCGCTGCCATCCGCTATGGCGTGCACATGCCGCGCGCGCGCCGGCTTCTGAAGGCGATCGCGCCCTTGACGCCGGAGAAGCCGCTGATCCTTCTCTCGGTCAATCTGACGGCCCGCAAGGAGGGGAAGAGCGACGCCGAGGGCAACGTCTATCTACGCAAGTGGATCGCCCGGTCGGGTGCCCGTCCGCTGCTGGCCGAAGCGATCGCCGGCAATCTCGACTATCCGCGCTACAACCTCTTCGACCGCAACGCGATCCGCCTGATCATGAGCATCTCCGGCGGCCCGACCGACGGGACGTCGGTCGTCGACTACACGCCGTGGGATCGTCTGCCGGCGCTTGCCGAAAGAATTGTCGCGGCGGTGGCGCCGACCCGCTGACCCCGTCGCTCAGGCGATGAGACCGTCGAGCGGCTTCACCGCCGTGCTGTCCGGGAACACCGTGGTCGCCAGCGCTCGTTCCGAAACGCCGAGATGGTCGCGCAAGACGCCTTTGAGCACGGCGCGCAGGTCGGTGGTCGGCGCAAGATCGCGCTGCTGATAGAGCTGCTGCGGCTTCAGACCGGGCCAGTCTGCGACGACGCGGCCGCCCTTGACGGCGCCGCCGATCAGGAACGCGGTCGTCGCCGTGCCGTGATCGGTGCCCTCGGTGCCGTTGATGTGCGCGGTGCGCCCGAATTCGGTCATCAGCACGATCGCCGTGTCCTTCCACACCGGCTTCATCGAATCGGTGAGCGCCGCCATGGCGCCGTCGAGCGCGCCGAGCAGGGTGGCCAGCCGCCCCTTGTCGGCGCCTTCTGCGGCATGGGTGTCCCAGCCGTCATAGCTGATGGCGGCAAGCCGCGGCCCGGCATTGTCGGAAAGCAGGCGCCCGGCACCGGCCGCCAGCGATGCGAATGCGGCTTCGATGCCGTGTCCCGGCGCCGACTTGGCGCCGCCCTTGCCCATCATCAGGTCGTCGCCGGCAGCGAGCTTGTCGACGCCGATGCCGGCGGCGAGAACCTGGGCAAGCTGCTTGTCGGTCTCGCCGTAGAGCGCCATCAGCCGCTGCAAGGTGTCGGAACCGGCGGGGCGGAAATTCGGCGGGGTCCAGGTGAGGATCGGCGCCGGCCCGCGCAGGATCAGCGGTACGGTGGGGCTGACGGCAAGGCCGGCACTGCGGTGCACCGCCGCACCGGCGGGCAGGATCTGCGCGACACGGTTGAGCCAGCCGGTGGTCGAGGCACGCGGCGCCGTCATGCCGGTCTCGAGCACGTCCTGCCCGTCGAAGTGCGAGCGCTCGCGATAGGCGGTGGCGGCGGCATGGACGACCAGCGCTTGGCCCTGCTGATAGGCGGCGTGCAGCCTGGGCATTGCCTGGTTGAGGCCGAAGAAGGAATCGAGCGCCAGCGTCGGCTCCAGCCCGGCGGTGCCGATGGCGAGGTCGCCGCGGATGGCGGCGTAGTCGGGATCGCCGACAGGCGGCACGGCCGCCAGCCCGTCCATGGCGCCGCGCAGGATGACGACGACCAGGCGCGGGTCGCGTGTGCCGGCGGCGGAGGCGAGCCTGGGCATGTTGGCCCAGGCGACGACGGCGCCGGCTGAAGTGAGGAAGACGCGGCGGGTCGGGCGGCGGAGTGTCTCATCGATCGGGGGCATGGGCGTCAGGTCCGCTGGAATTCGGGGCTCATGAGAAGCAGGGCGAAGGCCTGTGCCTTCGATTCGGCACGGGCGATCGCTTGGCTGGTCTGCGGCGACAGGCGTTCGGCAAGCAGGTCGGCGGTGAGCTCGTTCGGCTGCAGGTCCGGCGCCGCGCGCTGGGCAAGAAGCTCAGCCGCGTCGAGCCGGCTGGTCATGGCGTCGGGCGCCATCCACATGGCGTCGCTGGGGTCGTAGCCGGCCGGCGAACCGGGGTTCCACGGCAGCTCGCCGAGGCTTCTCAGGATGCGCAGCGCCAAAGCCGGCTGCGGCCGGGCGTCGAGCGCGCGCATGGAAGCCCACAGGAACTGCTGCGGCGTGCGGAACTTGCCGGGCTCGCTCCACAACTCGGGGCTCATGACCAGCGTGCGCGACAGGCTGAGGAGATCGCCGCCGCTGTCGGTGAAGTCGCTCGCCAGGCGGTCGATGAGCGTCTTCGGCGGGTCGTCGGAGACGAAGGCCTTGGCCAGTTTGGTGGCGATGTGGCGGGCGGTCGCCGGCTTTGCCGCGAGATCGGCGATGGCGGCGATGCCCTGCTGCTCGCCGGGCTCCGCATAGACCTTGCCCATCACCGTTTGCGGTCCCGGTTCGTGGGCGGCGGCGCGGAACACGAAGCTGCCGGCCTCGGTGCCGCCTCGACTGTCATAGGCGAAGGTCCAGCCGGTGAGGATCTTGGCGAGCGCGATCACGTCGGCCTGGGTGTAGCCGCCGTTCACGCCGATGGTGTGCAGCTCCATGAGCTCGCGCCCGAGATTCTCGTTGAGGCCGCGCTTGAGCCGCTTGCCGATCGGCGAGCCGGGGCCGATCGAGACGTTGTTGTTGAGATAAGCGAGCATCGCCGGGTGGCGGGTGGCGGCGAACAGCATGTCCTCGAAGCGGCCGAGGACGTGGGGGCGGATCGCCTCGCGCTCGAAGGCGCCGACCAGCGTGCGCTCGATCTCGCCGACGCTGATGCCGATGGCGAAGTGGTTGGTCCAGAAGGCGGTGAGCCGTTCGACATAGCCGATGTCGGCTTGTGCGACGCGGTCGAGGCGGGCGGCGAACTCGGCATCATAGATGCGCTGCGGCGCCGCCTTCTCCATCCGCGGCTTGGCCGGCGCATCGGCCGGGGCCGCCATCGCCATCAGCTTGGGCGCCGCGTCACGGGCCTTCTTGCGCTCCATCTGCAATTGGCGGAGTGCGGTCAGAGCCGCGGCAGATGTCGGCAGGTCCGGCCCGGCGAGCAGGGCGGTTTCCGGTTGCAGTTCGTCGATCAGGGCTCTCTGCGGATCGGCAGCAATGCGGTCCGTGTCGCCGGGACGCGGGCCAAGGCCGAAACGGGCGAGCGCCAGCGCGGCGCCTTCGGGCATGGTTTCCTCATCATTCACCCGTCGCCCGTCACCCCGGCCACCATGCCGGACGGCCGTGCTTCACGCGCGGCGCGCGCAAGATGTCGGACCACATCGTGGCGTTCGTGTGGCTGAGCTGAACTGCCTGCCTTGGCACCGCCGCGATGGCCGCGTCACGCGATCGGCATATAGATCTCGGTCAGCAGGTCCGCCTCGGGCGTCTTGTCCGGATCGCTGACATAGACCTCCCAGGCGGCGGCGGGCATCGCCATGCCGGCCTTCTTCAGATGGGCTTCGAGCTTGCCGTAGGTGTCGCCGAGCTTCGGATAGGGCCCGTGATGGACCGCCTTCAGCGCCTTGCCCGATGGCGTCTGGCCGGCATGCACCTCGCCGGTCGCCTTGGTCGTGTCGCGCGATGCAACCGGGACGCCGACATCGACCGTCATCCGCCCGGCGCCTTCGTCCCAGTCGTGATAGACGGCGAGCGGCGGGCCGGCTGGTGTGACACCGCTCCTGCCGAGAAAGGCCCCGATGGCGCTGAAGGCTTCTCCCATGGTCGCGGCGACGTCCTTCGGGTTCATGCCGGTGGAGCGGGTGACGTAGAGCATCGGCCGGGTCTCGGCCTCGACCGTCTCGATGAGCATGGCTCACCTCCCCTGTGCCGTGGCTTGCCTTTGGCATGTGAGGCGCGCCGCGGCCGGGCGCAAAATGGCCTGATGCCGCATCCTTCGAGCCATTCCAAGAGCGAGCGCAGGGCAGCCTGGCCGCGCCGCCCCGCCGCTCAGAGTTCGCGCGCTTCGCCCGTTGTCTCGTGCGCCAGGATTTCGCGGTCGAGTGTGCCGCCGGCGTTCTCCAGCGCATCGGCCCAGGCCGCAATATGCGGCTGCTTGACGTGGGTCATCAGGGCGTCCCAGTTCTGCCAGCGCTCGACAACGCGGATCAGCCCGGGGTCGAGCACGTCCTCGCCGAAGGCATAGAGGATGCACCCGTTCTCCTTGCGGGTGGTTTCCAGCACCGTGCGCATGTGTGGGCGCAGGGCATCCATCGCTTCCGGTTTCACCCGGATGTGTCCGCTGACGATGATCATGCTCTGTCTCCCCAATGCGTTTGAAGTGGTCCCATACCACATGCATCGCCCGACCGGCCGGTGACAGTCCGCCGCGGTCTGCCCACAATTTTTGCAGCCGGCGCGCGTAGGCAGCGGCCCCTGGCGCCGTGACAGGAGCGTGGCGGTCTGCGTTGGCCGGCACAGCCGCGTCCGCGCGTCACCCAATCGGCGCGTCATCCGTTTTAGTACCCGCGCTGTCGGGCCTTCGCCTTTGGCCCACCCGCCCCCCGTTTGGGCCATGCCGGACAGCCGGGCTGGATGACACGCAGCACCGCCGCCCCAGGAGGCGAGGGGCGGTGGTACGCCATGCCTCGCTGTCGGCAAGCGGCATACTGCCGCCGGTGTCTTTGCCGCCGTCCGGCCCGCCCTATCTTTCCCGCCGGTACGATATTCGAGGCAGTCGGCGCGTGGAGTGGTTGGCATGGACGGCGAAGCATTCGGGGCGCCCGGGATCGCGCCGACCTGGGCGTCGAGCGACAAGGACTTCGTCACCACGGCGCTGGGCAATGCGCGGCTGTGGGCGACCATCGGCCACGGCATCGTCAACGAAATCTACTGGCCGTCGACCGGCCGGCCGGAAACCCGCGACATCGGCTTCTATCTCATCGGCCAGCACCGCTGGGTCGATCTCAAGCGGGTAAGCCGCTACCGCCTGTCCAAGCCGAAACCCACCATCCCGCTCTTGACCGTCGTCCACACCGGCGACGACTACCAACTGACCGTCGAGTTCCTGCCCGATCCGTGGCGCGACGTGCTGCTCATGCGCTACGCGCTGGACGGGCCCTACCGCCTGGGGCTCATTGCCGCGCCGCATCTTGGCTCCAGCGGCACCGACAACAGCGCCTGGGTCGGCGAGGGCGCGCTCTTTGCCGGTATCGCCGATCGCGGCCTGTGCGTCGTCGCCGACGTGCCGATGCACGATCTCAGCGCCGGCTATGTCGGTGCCTCCGACGGCTGGCAGGACCTGGCTCAGCATGGCCGCTTCACCTGGGCCTTTGCGCACGCGGCGCGCGGCAATGTCGCGCTGTCGGCGTCGCTTGCCGAGGCTGCCGGGGTGATCGCCGTCGGCTTCGGGCCAGACGGCGAGAGCGCCCGCCGGCTGGCCCTCTCGGCAGTGGCGGCGGGCTACGCACCGATCCGCCGCAACTTCATCGACGGCTGGGAGCGCTGGGGCACCGGCTTGACCATACCCTCGCCCGAACCCGGCCTCGAGGAAGAGGCGCTGATGTCGGCGACGGTGCTCAAGATGCACGAGGACCGTGCCTATCCCGGCGCCGTGGTCGCCAGCATGAGCACGCCCTGGGGCAACAGCACCAATACGCTCGGCGGCTATCATCTGGTGTGGCCGCGCGATGCGGCGATGGCCGCCTTCGCGCTGCTGGCGGTCAACGAGGTGGACGATGCAAGGCGCATACTCGCCCATATGATCGCCTCACAACTGCCGGACGGCCACTGGCCGCAGAACTATTTCCCCAACGGACAGCCGTTCTGGACCGGCATCCAGCTCGACGAGACCGCCTTTCCGGTTCTGCTCGCCGCCAAGCTCGTCGAAATCGGCTGCGAGGCATTGCCCGGCGTGCCCGATATGGTGCGCCGTGCCGTGGCCTCGATCGCGCACAGCGGGCCGGCCAGCGATCAGGACCGCTGGGAGGAAAATCCCGGCATCAGCGCCTTCACCGTTGCAGCGGCGATCGCCGCACTGGTTGCCGCCGCGCCCTGGCTGGACGAGGCGGCGCGCGCCTATGCGCTCGACCTCGCCGACGACTGGAACGAGCGCGTCGAGGAATGGTGCTACGTGGTCGGCACACCCCTGGCGAAACAGGCGGGCGTCGCCGGCTACTATGTGCGCATCGCGCCGCCGCACAAGGATGGCGGCCTCACCGGCCGCATTACACTGCGCAACCGCAACGGCGAGACGATTGACGCAAGCTGCCTGGTCGCCCTCGATTTCTCCTGGCTGGTGCGCCTCGGCCTGCGCCAGGCGACCGACCAGCGCGTCGCCGACACGATCGGCGTCGTCGACCAGGTGCTCAAGGTGGAAACGCCGTCGGGCGCCGTCTATCGCCGCTACAATGACGACGGTTACGGCGAATACGACGATGGCCGCCCCTATGACGGTGCCGGCGTCGGCCGTGCCTGGCCGCTGCTTGCCGGCGAGCGCGGCCATCTCGCCTTGCAGGCCGGCGAGGACCCCATCGCCTATCTCAACACCATGCACCGCTGTGCCAGCCCGGGCGGGCTGCTGCCCGAGCAGGTGTGGGATGCCGCGCCGATCCCGGAACGTTTCCTGTTCCCCGGCCGCCCGTCGGGCAGCGCCATGCCGCTCTTGTGGTCGCATGCCGAGTTCCTCAAGCTGCTCGTCGCCCGCCACAGCAAGCGGCCGGTCGAGCTGCTCGACTCCGTGCGCAAGCGCTATGGCGGGGGCGCGCCCAAGGCGAAGAACACGCGCTGGCGCAACGAGACGCCGGCGGCGCATGTGGAGACAGGACGGACGCTGCTCATCGAGGACCGGCGCCCGTTCACCCTGCATTTCGGTTTCGACGGCTGGCAGGACGTTGCCGAGCGTCACGCCCAGCCGCTGCCTTTCGGCCTGTGGGGCGTCGCCATCGGTCCCGACCTGTATGGTGTCCGCAAGGCGGTGGACTTCACCCGCCGCTACGGCGCCGATTGGGAAGGGCAGGACCACAGCGTTGCCATCGTCGCGCGGCGCAAGCCGCAGACGCTGGTGCATCGCGATGGCGGCGGCGAGGCGCCGACGGCCGCCTGAAAGGAACAGTGGCCTTGTCGGACTACGGCTAGCCTACCTCGCCCTATAGATTCCCTCCCTCGCCATCCTGCTGACATCCCCCTGTCAACAAGTCGCCTGCGGTTCCGTCCGCAAGCACTCGCCTTTGGCCGATTCATCCCCCATATTCGCGTCATGCCACCACGCAAATCCGGATTCTCGGAAGCGCCTCCGGCGAACTACAAGTCGTCGCGCGGCACCTCCATGGGCGGGCTCGGCTCGGCCAAGGAACGCGCGGCCGTCGGGCTCAGCCCGGTCGCCGGCCTCGATGTCGACCTGGAGGATGTCGGCGCCCTGCCGCAGAATGCGGTCACCGCCACGGTCGAGGCGCTGTCGGCGCTGATCGAGAGCGGCCGGCCGGAGTTCCGCGACAAGACCTGGGTGCCGCACCGCCCGCCACGGCCGGAGAAGTCCGAGGGCGGCGTGCCGCTCAAGATCGTCTCCGAGCTGACGCCCAAGGGCGACCAGCCGACGGCGATCGCCGAACTGGTCTCGGGCATCGAAGCCCAGGAGCGCGACCAGGTGCTGCTCGGCGTCACCGGCTCGGGCAAGACCTACACCATGGCCCAGGTGATCGAGGCGACCCAGCGGCCCGCCCTGATCCTCGCGCCCAACAAGACGCTCGCCGCGCAGCTCTACGGCGAGTTCAAGTCGTTCTTCCCGGAGAACGCGGTCGAGTATTTCGTCTCCTATTACGACTACTACCAGCCGGAGGCCTACGTCCCGCGCACCGACACCTATATCGAGAAGGAATCCTCCATCAACGAGCAGATCGACCGCATGCGCCACTCGGCGACGCGCTCTCTGCTCGAACGCGACGACGTCATCATCGTCGCCTCGGTGTCGTGCATCTACGGCATCGGTTCGGTGGAAACCTACACGGCGATGACCTTCGCGCTGACGGTCGGCGAGCGCATCGACCAGCGCCAGCTTCTCGCCGATCTGGTGGCGCTGCACTACAAGCGCGCCGATGCCGATTTCCGCCGCGGCACCTTCCGCGTGCGCGGCGACACCGTCGACCTGTTCCCGGCTCACCTTGAGGACCGCGCCTGGCGCATCGCCTTGTTCGGCGACGAGATCGAGTCGATCACCGAGTTCGATCCGCTCACCGGCCAGAAGGCCGGCAGCCTCAAGCAGGTCAAGGTCTACGCCAACTCGCACTACGTCACGCCGCGGCCGACGCTGGCGCAGGCGGTGAAGAGCATCAAGGAGGAGCTGCGGCTCCGCCTCGACGAGCTCACCCATGCCGGGCGCCTGCTGGAAGCGCAGCGGCTGGAGCAGCGCTGCCGCTTCGATATCGAGATGATCGAGGCGACCGGATCGTGCGCCGGAATCGAGAACTATTCGCGCTATCTCACCGGCCGCAAGCCGGGCGAGCCGCCGCCCACGCTGTTCGAATATCTTCCCGACAATGCGCTGGTCTTCGTCGACGAGAGCCACGTCACCGTGCCGCAGATCGGCGGCATGTATCGCGGCGACTTCCGGCGCAAGGCGACGCTGGCCGAATACGGCTTCCGCCTGCCGTCGTGCATGGACAACCGGCCGCTGCGCTTCGAGGAATGGGACCTCATGCGGCCGCAGACGACCTATGTCTCGGCAACGCCCGGCGGCTGGGAGATGGAACGCACCGGCGGCGTCTTCGCCGAGCAGGTCATCCGCCCGACCGGCCTCATCGACCCGCCGGTCGAGGTGCGCTCGGCCAAGTCCCAGGTCGACGACGTGCTCGGCGAAATTCGCGAGACGGCGTTGAAGGGCTACCGCACGCTGGTCACCGTGCTCACCAAGCGCATGGCCGAGGACCTCACCGAATATCTCCACGAGCAGGGCGTGCGCGTGCGCTACATGCACTCCGACGTGGAGACTCTGGAGCGCATCGAGATCATCCGCGATCTCAGGCTCGGCGCCTTCGACGTTCTGGTCGGCATCAACCTCTTGCGCGAGGGTTTGGACATTCCCGAATGCGCGCTGGTCGCCATCCTCGATGCCGACAAGGAAGGCTTCCTGCGCTCCGAGACCTCGCTCATCCAGACGATCGGGCGGGCGGCGCGCAACGTCGACAGCAAGGTCATCCTCTACGCCGACCGCATCACCGGCTCGATGGAGCGGGCGATGGCCGAGACCAGCCGGCGGCGCGAGAAGCAGGTCGAATACAACACCGCCAACGGCATCACGCCGGAGAGCATCAAGAAGTCGATCGGCGACATCATGGCCTCGGCCTACGAGCGCGACCACGTCATCGTGCCCACGGGGCTTGCCGAAGAGGGCGCCGCCATCGGCCACAATCTCAAGGCGACTCTGGCCGACCTGGAAAAGCGCATGCGCGATGCCGCCGCCGATCTCGAATTCGAGGAGGCGGCGCGGCTGCGCGACGAGATCAAGCGTCTGGAAGCCCTCGAGCTCGCCGTCGCCGACGACCCGCTCGCCCGCAATCCGGGGGAACAATCGCCCGCCTCACAACGGACCTCCACGTCTCCCATGGGGAGAGAGCCTGCCCCCGACCGGATCGGGGGTCGGCGCGCAGCGCCGGGTGAGGGGGTACGGCGTGGCGAGGACACCTCGACCGCCGACGCAGACTCCGATCCCTCCCCGGAACGGGGAGGGGGGACCGGGCGCAGCCCGGTGGGTGGGGTGCAGCGCACTTCTGAATCGGCTGGAGGGTCCTCTCCCGCCTTGCGGGGGAGAGATAGAGAGGGGGGTGTGGGCACGTCGCGCGTGCGCAAGAATTCCCTGGACGAGATGACCGTGCGCCGTACCGAAATCCCGGTCCAGGGCGAACGCCCCAAGAAACCCTCTCTCGATGTCATGGGTCCGGGCACCGACCGCGAGACGCCCATGCCCAAAACCCGCCCGCATGCGCCGTCCCTGAAAGAGACGCACGAGTACGATTTCATCCCAGCGCCGCAGGACAAGCGCCCATCGCCGCGCTCCTTCGGCGGCAAGCCCGGCAGCCCGGTCGGGCGGGGCAAGCGGAGGTGATAGGGGCGGCTTGACGGTTCCGGGCAATTGCCGGAGATTCCCGACATGGACTATCGCGAGATCATTACGATCGAACCCGGCAAGCGGAGTGGCAAACCCTGCATTCGCGGGTTGCGCATCACTGTGTCCGACGTGCTCGATCTGCTTGCTTCGGGCATGAGCGAGGATGCTATTCTTGCGGACTACCCGGACCTGACGCGGGACGACATTCGCGCGTGCCTGGCTTTTGCTGCGGATCGTGAGCGCAGGCTTGCTGGCGCAGCCTGATGGCGCGGCTTCTGTTCGACAACAACCTCTCGCATCGTCTCGTTGCTGCTCTCGAAGATGTCTTTCCCGGAAGCCTCCATGTGCGCGATATCGGCCTGTCGCAGGCGACGGATGGGCGCGTATGGGTCTACGCTCGTGACAATGATCTTGTTCTTGTGACCAAGGACAGCGACTTCAACCAGATGAGCTTTCTTCATGGCGCGCCGCCAAAGGTCGTGTGGTTGAGGGCAGGGAATTGTTCAACGGATATGGCGCTCGATCTTATTCGCACACGGGCCGAGACGATCCTCGCCTTTATTTCGGACCAATCAGCAAGCCTTCTAGTCCTGGACCGGGTGTAGCGAACCCGTTACCTCACCCCTCCTTCTGCACCACCACGAGCGTCATCTTTGTCCGCGCCCCGCAACCCGATCGAATTGCAGCGGGTGATCGCCGGCGTGCTATAATCGCAGGTGCGAAGCAAGGGCCTCTCGCCACGCGCAGGCATCCGGCGCGACGACGGAGAGCAGGCACGCCGCGCCCCGCGTTCCTTCAGCGGCCGACGGGGCAGCCCGGCGGGGCGGGCGAAGAGAAGACGGTGACCAATATGCATATTGCGATGATTGCGGTGTTCGCGACCATGGCTGTCGCGGCGCCGGCTCTGGCCGCTTCGACGGCTGCGGCGACGTGCGATGCGGACCTTGCCGCCGTCGGCGCCAGCTTCGACGAGGCGCAGGCCCGGCTGGCAAAATCCGCCAACGCCGGTCAGGCGGAACAGTGCGCCGCGATCCGCCACCACGTTGAAGTGATGGCCAACGGCGTCAACGTGTTCCAGCGTTGCCTTGCGGACGATCATGACAAGGGCGAGAACATTGCCCAGCTCGTCGGCTCGATCGCCGATTTCCTCGACGCCAGCGATTCGCTTGGATGCCCCGCTTTCGACCTGCCGAAGATCGAGGGCATCGAATAGAGCAGGCGGTCGGGTGAACCGGCTGGCAGACCGACAGCCCGGTCGGGCGCAGAAAGCGGAGACAGCAGCACCCTGTCAGACATCGGGCCGATCATGGACTCGCCGCTCGGCTGGGCGTTTGTCATCATCGTGCTGGGATGGCCGGCGCTGCTCACCGGCGGCATCGTCGGGCTTGTCGTCGGCTGGCTGATCCTGCGCAGGACGCGGCCGTGGCTGGGGTCGATCGTCGGGACACTGATCGGCCTGGTCATCGGCGCGATGAGCTTCTTCGCCTTTGCGGACGGCCTGATCGGGCCGTAAATTCCTGTTCCGTCCGGCTATGCCGCGGATGCGGCCGACGGCCGGGCGACGAAGGCGCGTTCCGGTATGCCGGCTTTGAGCAGGCTGGCGAACTGGTGCGGCGGCACCGGCCGGCTGAAGTAATAGCCCTGCACCTCGTCGCATTGCTGCGCCAGGAGAAATGCCAGTTCTTCGGCGGTCTCCACGCCTTCGGCGACGACCCGCAGCTTGAGACTGCGGGCAAGCGCGATGATTGCCGTCACGATGATCGTGTCGTCGCCGCCGTTGCTGATCTGGCGGACGAAGCTCTGGTCGATCTTGAGGGCGTCGACGGGGAACTTGCGCAGATAGCTCAGGCTGGAATAGCCGGTGCCGAAATCGTCGATCGCCACCTGCACCCCTTTTTCTCTCAGGGCCTGGAGAATCGACGCGGCGGACTCGGCTTGCTTCACAAGCACGCTCTCGGTGAGCTCCAGTTCGAGCTGGTGCGCATCGATCCCGGTTTCGGAGAGCGTCGCAAACACGCCTTCGAGAAAGGTGTCCTCGCGGAACTCCATCGCCGAGACGTTGACGGCCATGGTCAGCGCCGGCAGCCCGGCGTCGGCCCAGGTGCGCGTCTGTTTGCAGGCCTCGCGCAGCACCCAGGCGCCGATCGGCCGGATCAGGCCGCATTCCTCGGCGACCGAGATGAATTGCCCCGGCGGGACCAGTCCGCGCGTCGGATGGTTCCAGCGGATCAGCGCCTCGGCACCGGTGATCCTCCTGCTGCTCAGATCGATCTTCGGCTGGTAGTGCACGGCCAGCTCGCGCCGCTCCAAAGCGCGGCGCAGGCCCTCCTCGATGGATTGCCGTTCCACCGCGCGCACGTTCATGGCCGGCATGAAGAACTGATAGCCTTGGCGACCTTTTTCCTTCGCCTGGTACATCGCCATGTCGGCATTCTTGATGAGCGTCTCCGCGTTTCCGCCGTCGTCGGGATAGACGCTGACGCCGATGCTGGCGGTGATGTGCAGATCCCGCTCGTTGATGGTGTGGGTCCGCATTACCTGCTTCAGCATTCTGCGCGCCAGAATCGCGGTGTCTTCCTCCTGTTCGATCTCCGAGAGAAGGACGACGAATTCATCGCCGCCCTGGCGGCTCACGGTGTCGGAGGCCCGAACGCAGCCAAGCAGGCGCTGCGCGATCGACTTGAGCAGCTCGTCGCCGGTGGGATGCCCGAGCGAATCGTTGATGTGCTTGAACCCGTCGACATCGAGGAACAGAACCGCGACCTTGTTGGCATGGCGGTCGGCGCGAACGATCGCCTGGCCGATGCGGTCCTTCAGAAGCATGCGATTGGGCAGCCCGGTGAGGGTGTCGTGCTCGGCCGCATGGGCCATCTTCAGAGTCATCGCCAGGGCCTCGGCCTCGGCCGCCTTGCGCACACTGATGTCGCGGATCGCCGCGGTCACCAGGATGCCCTCGTCATTCTCCAGCGGGCTCAGCATGATCTCGACGGGAAAGGCGCTGCCGTCCTTGCGGCGCGCCGTCAGCTCGATGCCGGTGCCGATCTGCTGCGCCAGCGCTTCAGCCGCCGTCCGCGTGCTGTCGGCGATCAGCCGCTCGGCGAAACCTTGCGGAATGATGTTGGTGACCCTCTGGCCGAGCAGCTCGTCGCGAGGATAGCCGAACTGCTTCTCGGCCTGCAGATTGAGGAGAACGATCTCGCCCTCCTCATTCACCACCACCATGGCGTCGGGCGCCGCTTCGAGAAGCCCGCGATAGCGGCCCTCCATCTGCGCCAGATGTTCCTCGGCCGCCTTGCGTACGCTGATGTCGCGGATCGCCGCGGTCACCAGAATGCCCTCGTCATTCTCCAGCGGGCTCAGCATGATCTCGACGGGAAAGGCATGGCCGTTCTTGCAGCGCGCCGTCAGCTCGATCCCGGTGCCGATCTGCTGCGCCAGCGCTTCAGCCGCCGTCCGCGTGCTGTCGGCGATCAGCCGCTCGGCGAAGCCCTGCGGAATGATGTTGGTGACCTTCTGGCCGAGCAGCTCGTCGCGGGAATAGCCGAACTGCTTCTCGGCCTGCAGATTGAGGAGAACGATCTCGCCCTCCTCGTTCACCACGACCATGGCGTCGGGCGCCGCTTCGAGGAGCCCGCGATAGCGGCCCTCCATCTGGGCCAGTTGTTCCTCGGCCGCCTTGCGCACACTGATGTCGCGGATCGCCGCGGTCACCAGGATGCCCTCGTCATTCTCCATCGGGCTCAGCATGATCTCGACGGGAAAGGCGCTGCCGTCCTTGCGGCGCGCCGTCAGCTCGATGCCGGTGCCGATCTGCTGCGCCAGAGCCTCGGCGGCGGTGCGCGTGCTGTCGGCGATCAGCCGCTCGGCGAAGCCTTGCGGAATGATGTTGGTGACCTTCTGGCCGAGCAGCTCGTCGCGAGGATAGCCGAACTGCTTCTCGGCCTGCAGATTGAGGAGAACGATCTCGCCCTCCTCATTCACCACGACCATGGCGTCGGGCGCCGCTTCGAGAAGCCCGCGATAGCGGCCCTCCATCTGCGCCAGATGTTCATCCGCCGCGTTGCGCGCGCCAACATCGCCGATCGCCTGCGCGGGCTGCGGCCGGCTGCGTGGCATTGGGCTCGTCTTGGAACGCATGGCACTGGCCTCCGCGGCTGAAGTGGCCGGGGCACACAACCGACAGCTATGCCCAATAGATTAACCGCCTGTGCCAGATTGCCGCGGATTCGATGGCAATCGCATTGGATTGCGTCGGAAGGGGGAGGGCGGCGGCCCGCGCCGCTCAGCCGGCCGCCCGCCGGCGCGCCGCGCGGCCGGCAAAGAGCAGGCCGTACATGCCGAAGACGATGGCGACCATGGCGAGCATCTGGGTGCCGGTGATCGCCGCCCCGGCGAAGACCACCGCGATCAGCATGGTCACCGCCGGCGAGGGCACCTCGATGGCGCTGGCCACCGACACGTCGATGTTGCGGATGGCCTGGAACCAGAAGATCAGCTCGACGTAGTAGGCGGCCCCCATGATGAAGGCGGCGCGCTGCAGGCCGGGGTCGGTGAGGCCGGCAAGCACCCGGCGGGGATCGCCGATGGCGAGCACGAGTACGCCGAGGAAGACGCCGGAGACGAGCAGGCGCGACAGCGTCACCTGGTTCAGCGTCATCCGGGTACGGTTCAGCACCTGGGTCTTGAGCAGCAGGTGCGCTGCGGTCCACAACACCGGAATGCCGAGCGCAAAGACCGACCACCACGAGATGTCGTCGGGGCGGAAGGTGCCGTTGGTGGTCAGATAGATCAGCGCCGCGATCATCAGCGCGGTGAAGGCGAGCTCGGGGAGCGTCTTGCGTTTCTTGAGGAAGATCGCCTCGGCCAGCATGGTCATGAAGGGATAGGCCTGCAGCACGATCGCCATGCTCACCGGCCCGGCCTTCTCGGCGGCGACCACATACATGTAGGTCGCCAGGCCGAACATGATGCCGGTCGAGACCGCGACCGCGATCGTCCAATTGCGGCTTCTGCCGGCGCCGGCCGCCTCGAACAGGCCGCGCTGGCCTTGCGCCCGTTCACGCAGAAAGAGCGGCAGGGCCGAGAGGATCTGCCAGATGGTCAGCCAGACGGTGAAGGTCAGCCCGTCGAAGCTCGCCGGCCGCGCATTGGCCAGAACCGGCAAGACGCCGAGAATGCCCAGACAGGCGAAGGCAGAGAGCACGCCAAGGCGGGGATTCATGCGGGCCGCCTCAAGGCGGGGAGGGATTCGGGCGGAAGCTTTAGCGCCGGGGAGGGCGGCAGGGAAGTGAAAGAGAGGTGCGCTATGCCACGGCGGTCGCGCGTCCGCGCGGGGTGCGGCGCCGCGGAGCGGGGGACGCCGCAATTTCCATTCCTCCCTCCTTGCGGGGCAGGGCAATTGCATTTGGGCACGCTCCCTCGCCCCATTGGGGAGAGGGCTCCGCGCCTTGGCGAGCAAGCGAGCTTAGGCGCGGAGGGTGAGGGGGCGTCGGCCCATCCGGATATCTTGGCTCCCCCTCACCCGGATCGATCCGCTGGCGCGGCTCGATCCGACCTCTCCCCGCCGGGGAGAGGTGTCGCGCCGTGCCATATGCGATTTCCCTTCCCGCATCGGGGAGGGTGGCCGGCGAGCGCCGGCCGGGTGGGGCGATCAGGACGAACTCGCCGCCCGCTCGTTGCCGATCGGTCGGGAACGCATCACAACGTGCTCCCATCCCTCCCCGGAACGGGGAGGGGGGGACCACGCGTAGCGTGGTGGGTGGGGTGACGACGACGTGAAGTCGAGCCGATGCGTCAGCGGCGGCCGGTGCGCACCAGGCGCGGGATGTCGCTGCGCACGATGCCGAGGTCGCGCAGCACGGCCTCGTCGGCATCGGCGAGCCGGTGCACCGAGCGGCGCTCGCTCCACCAGTGTGCGATCGCCGTTGCGGCGGTGAAGAGCAGCCGGTCGATCGGCGGCGGATTGAAGGCGCCCACCGGCTTGATGTGGCCGGCAGTGCCTGGATTGAGGCTGATCAGGGACATTTTGCTTCTCCCTCCGGGCAACGAAGGAAGGCGCCCGCGGCGTGGGTCCCGCGGACCGGTCCTTGGCACCGGGGGGCTTGCTCCCGATGCCGTCGTCACCCGGCTGCGCCGCCCGCGCCGTCCGCTCCCGCGGACCAGCTGGCAGGGCTGCGCACGGATTGGATTATACGCCCTTTTGGGTAAACCGAGTGTATGCGGGGAGGGGACAATCGCGGATATTTGTTGGGTGCCCGGCCATCCGCGTTTTCTTCAATATATACCCCCCCACCCGAAATTCGCTTCGCTGTCGCTCAACGAATTTCGACCTCCCCGCGAAGGGGAGGTTGGGCGCAGTGCTTGCAGCATACTCCCTCCCTCCCCCGCGTGAGCGCGGGGAGGGTGGCCGGCGTAGCCGGTCGGGTGGGGGCATGAAGCCCGTAGGTCGGAACAGCGAACCACGTTCCGCCGCTGTCGCCAGCAGTAGGTCGTGCGGCGGGTTGCGCCTGCGAGCCGACCCGACCTACGCGTTGGGTTCCCCCATATGCACCGCCAGCCAGACGGTCGGCGCATTCGCCGCGGTCCAGGTGACGCGATGGCGTTTGTGGGCGGGCAGGAAGACGTAGTCGCCGGGTGAAAGCGTCATCTCGGCTTCGCCTTCGATCGCCAGCCCGGCGGCGCCCGACAGCAGGATCACCCATTCGTCATGGGCCTGGTCGTACCAGAAGCCGGGCGGCGAGGCCTGTCCGGTGGAGACGATGCGCTCGATTCTCAGGCCCGGCTGGGCGAGGAGATCGGTCAACTCCTCCTCGGGCGTGGCGGCGGGCAGGTCGGCGAAGATGTTAGGCATTGATTCTCCCTCCCCGTCGTGGCCGAGCGTCGCCCCGACCATCCACGTCTTTGCGATCACTCTCTTAAGTAGCCATTAGTCTTTACAACAACCGAAGGGTGCGTCAGGCGGAAAGACGTGATCATTGTCGGTCGTTTCATTGGTTGGAGGCTAGCAATGATGAAGAGAGCATTGGCCGTCATCGGCCTCGTCGTCTTCCTTGCGCCGGTCACGGCATCCGCGTCGACCAATCTCTTGGATCAGATCAACCAGTGGGTCGCGGCGCAGCGGCACTATAGCCCGGTCCCGAAGCCGACCATCGCGGCCGGCGGCGTCGAGCTGGCGCGGTCGGGCTGCTGTTCGCATCATGGCGGTGTCGCCGGATGCGATACGGCGACAGGGCATGCGCTCTGCGGCGATGGGTCGGACAGCCCGTCGTGCGGATGCTGAAGGAGCACGACCCCCTCCTATCCTCCCCCTTGCAGGGGGAGGGAGAGTTCATGGCCGCGTCATCTTCACATGACCGCATTGCGTCTCGCTGAGGCGCTGCGATAAGGCCGTCGCTCGCGACGTTCTCCCTCCTCCCTCTGAAAGGGGGAGGGCTTCGCCTCTTGGGAGCGCAGCGACCTAGAGGCGAAGGGAGGGGGTAGGCGCGCGCAAGGCCCGTCCGTGCGGCCGAGGCCGCCATGTCGCCCGAATCGCCGTTATGATGGCGCGATGACCGCCTATGTCGCCCTGCTGCGCGCCGTCAATGTCGGCGGGCGCGGCGTCAAGATGGCCGATTTGCGAACCCTGTTCGCCGATCTCGGCTTCGCCGATGCGCGCACCCATCTGCAAAGCGGCAATGTGATCTTCACGGCACATGGCGACCGCGCCCAGATCGCCGCGACCATCGAGGCGGGCATCGTCGATCGCTTCGGCTTCCGTTCGGAAACCATGCTGCGCACGGCAAGCGAGATGGAGCGGCTTGCCGGCCGCAACCCGTTTCCCGAAATGGCGGAAAAGGATCCCAGCCACCTCGTGGTCATGTTCCTCGCCGGCCTGCCGGACGCGGAGGATCGCGCCGCGCTCAGAATGGAATGGGACGGGCCGGAGACTTGGGCTGCCATCGGCGCCGACCTGTTCATCTGCTATCCCAAGGGCATCGGCCGGTCGAAGCTCAAATTCAAGTTGAAGACGCCGGGCACCGGACGCAACTGGACCGTCGTTCAGGCGCTGGCGGCGATGCTTGCTGAATCCAGCGGATGACCCAGGTCAATTCACAGCGGCGCACGGGGCGCGTAGTATTTCCGGCGCCGGTGTGCGTCGCGCGCCGCCTGCAGCGAAGGAGGAAGCCTCATGTCTAAGGGACGCGACAGGCCATCCCACGAAAAGAAGAAACCGAAGTCCGACAAGAACAAGAAAAACAAGCATCAGCCATTCGGCGGCAAGACACCCTCGGCGGTGATGGCCACCATGCATCCGGACGAAGCGAAGAAGCAGCAGTAGCCGGCATCCGGCGCGGGCGGCCGCCGGCGTCGCCCGCCGGTCCGCAGCGGGGGGAACATGATCCGCGTCGGCATCGGCGGCTGGACCTTTGAGCCGTGGCGCGGGACCTTCTATCCGCAAGGTCTCAAGCATGCCGACGAGCTGAGATACGCGGCGGAGCGGCTCACCGCGATCGAGATCAACGGCACCTTCTATCGCACCCAGTCGGCGGCGAGCTTCGCCAAGTGGCGCGACGAGACGCCGGAGGGGTTCGTCTTCGCGGTCAAGGGCCACCGCGCCGTGGTCAATAGACGCGTGCTGGGCGAGGCCGGCGAGGCGCTCGCCTGGTTCCTGAAATCGGGCGTCACCGAGCTCGGTCCCAAGCTCGGCCCGCTGCTGTGGCAGTTCGCCCCTGTCAAGAAATTCGACCCGGACGATTTCGGCGCCTTCCTGGCGCTGCTGCCGAAGGCCGCCGATGGCCTGAAGCTCCGCCACGTGGTCGAGGTGCGCTCGCAGAACTTCCTGGTGCCGGAATTCGTGGCGCTGGCGCGCAAGCACAACGTCGCCATCGCCTACGCCCATTCCGACGACTATCCGGCGATCGCCGATGTCACCGCCGATTTCGTCTATGCCCGCCTGCAGAAGTCCGGGGAGCAGATCGCCACCGGCTACTCGGAGGGCGATCTCGATGCCTGGGCAAAGCGGGCGAAATCGTGGGCGGCCGGGGGCGAGGTGGACGATTTGTCGCGCTTCGGCGCCAAGCCTGCCGCGAAGAAGAAGCGCGACGTCTTCGTCTTCATGATCGCCGGCGCCAAGGTCCGTAATCCCGCGGTGGCGCAGGCTTTGATCAAGCGGCTCTAGGCCGTCAGCAACCCCCGATTTTGTTCCATCACATCTGGAAACCGGCCGTCGCCGAAGGTGAGCGGTTGGCCGCATTCATGCCCCATTTCCCCAGGCACATCGCGCCCGGGCGCTACCGGATCTCCGGTTGTGGCCAGTGCTGGGAGGGACATGCAAACGATGCGGTTCAACAGCAAACGGAAGCCACAGAGTGAAAGTAAGCAAGTCACGCATTTTTGCGTTCGGGGTAGCCGTCGCGGCGTTGGTCGCGGTGGCCAGTCTTCAGTCGAGTGAAGCGTCAGCCGCCCAGTGCGGCAAGGCGTCCTGGTACAGTGCCGGCGCCAGGACGGCGAACGGCGAGAAGATGAACGCCAACGCGCTCGCCGCTGCCCATCGCAGTCTCCCCTTCGGAGCCCGCGTTCGGGTCGACAATCTCGCCAACGGCCGTTCGGTGATCGTGCGCATCAACGATCGCGGGCCCTTCATCCGCGGTCGGGTGATCGACCTCACCCGCGGTGCAGCCGAAAGGATCGGCATGATCGGTGCCGGCACCGCCTCGGTGCGTATCACCGTCCTCAGTGGCGCCCAGCATCTGCAGGGCTGCTTCTGAGGCTCCAGCACAAGCCTCAGGAAAAATCGTCCAGCCGGTCGAAGGCTGCTGACTTGATCAGCGCGATGACCGGCTGGCCGACGGCGATGTCGAGCGCTCGTGCCGCATCGCGCGTGATGCGCGCCACCAGCATCTGACCGCCGGCATCGAGCTGCACCTCGATCGCGGCGCCGGGACCGATGGCAATGTCGGTCACCGTTGCGGCGAGCCGGTTGCGGATCGACAAGAGGCCGGGCTCGCCGACCGCGATCGCCACCTCGCGGGCGCGCACGCGCAGCCGCACCGTGCTGCCCGGCGGCCGGTCGATCGCCGGGATCCACATGCGCCCGGCCGGATGATCGAGCACCGTCGTGCCGCTCTGACGATCGTGGGCGATGACCCCCGCCGTCAGCACCATGCTCGCCTCGAAGCGCCCGGTATGGGGGCGGAGATCCAGCCGGCCGAACACCTCGTTCACCGTGCCCACGGCAATCACCTTGCCTTCGGCGAGCAGCACCAGCGTGTCGGCCAGCCGCGTCACCTCGTCGACGCTGTGGCTGACATAGACGATGGGCAACTTCATCTCGTCGCGCAGCCGTTCGATATAAGGCAGGATTTCCTCCTTGCGCGCCGGGTCGAGCGAAGCCAGCGGTTCGTCCATGATGAGCAGGCGCGGGCTGCGCAGCAAAGCGCGACCGATGGCGACGCGCTGCTTCTCGCCGCCGGAGAGCCCTGCCGGGCGCCGCTTCAACAGACTGCCGATGCCGAGCAGTTCGACGATCTGGTCGAGCGATCCCCAACGCTGGCGGCGCGGTGTGCGCCGGCGGCCGTACATCAGATTGCCGCGCACCGAGTAATGCGGAAACAGCCGGTCTTCCTGGAACACATAGCCGATGCCGCGCTTGCGCACCGGCACGTTGATGCCGGCTCCGGAATCAAACAGCACATGATCGTCGAGGCGGATCGACCCCCGGTCGGGCCGCACCAGACCGGCGATGGCGTTGATGAGCGTCGACTTGCCGGCGCCGGAACGGCCGAAGAGGGCGGTGACGCCGCCGCCGCTTTCGAATCGTGCGCCGAGCGTGAACGTGCCCAGCGCCTTGTCGATGTCGACTTCGAGCATCGGTCTACCCCGCCGTCCGGCGGGCGACGCGGCGCGCCAGCGTCTCGGAGAGGAGCAGCGCGGCGAAGGCGACGGCGACGGCAATCAGCGTCAGGCGCAATGCCGGCAGTTCGCCGCCCGGCACCTGGGCATTGGTGTAGATGGCCAGCGGCACGGTCTGGGTGATGCCCGGGATGTTGCCGACGAAGGTGATGGTGGCGCCGAACTCGCCGAGCGCGCGGGCGAAGGAGAGCACCACGCCGGCCAGGATGCCGGGGAGCGCCAGCGGCAGGGTGACCGTCGCGAGAATGCCGATGCGGCGGGCGCCCAGCGTTGCCGCGGCGGCGCCAAGGCGCGGGTCGATCGCCTCGATCGACAGGCGGATGGCGCGCACCATCAGCGGAAAGCCCATGATCGCTGCCGCCAGCGCGGCGCCGGTCCAGTTGAACGCGAAGACGATGCCGAAAGTCTTCTGAAGAAAGGCGCCGATCGGCCCCTTGGTGCCGAAGGCGATGAGCAGCAGATAGCCGGTGACCACCGGCGGCATGACCAGCGGCAGATGGACGATGCCGTCGATGAGCGCGCGCCCGACGAAACGGCCGCGGGCGAGCAGCCAGGCGACCGCGATACCGAAGGGCAGGCTGGCCAGCGCCGCCACCGCCGCCACGCGCAGGCTCAGTTCAATGGCGGACCATTCTTGCGGGGTCAGTGGGGCGAGCATGAGGTCCTTGTTTCAGGAGCCCGGCATGACGACGGTGAAGCCTTGCTTGCGATAGGCCGGGAAGGCCGCTTCCGACCGCAGAAAATCGAAAAAGGCTCTGGCGTCCGGGTTGGTCGAGCTGGTGGTCATGGCGACCGGATAGAGGATCGGCTTGTGGCTGTCGGCGGGAAAGGTGCCGATCACCTTCACCGCCGGTTCGGCGGCGGCATCGGTCGCATAGACGATGCCGGCCGGCGCCTCGCCGCGCGCGACGAAGGCAAGCGCCAGACGCACATTCTCCGACTGCACGACTTTGCCGGCGACGCTGTTCCACACGCCGAGGCTTTCCAGCGCCGCCTTGCCGTAACGGCCGGCCGGCACCGCGGCGACATTGGCCATGGCGAGGCGGCCGTCGGGGCCGAGCAGGCCGGCGAGGTCCATGCCCGGCGCGATCTTGATGGTCGCCGTCGAACTCTTGGGGACGACCAGGACGATCTCGTTGCCGAGCAGAGTGTGTCGCGTCTCCGGCCGGATCAGCTTATGGCTGGCGGCGTAGTCCATCCAGGCCATGTCCGCGGAGAAGAAGATATCGGCCGGTGCGCCCTGTTCGATCTGTCGGGCAAGCGTGGCGGTGCCGGCATAGCTGATGGCGACCGACTTGCCAGTCTTGGCGGTGTAGGCCGCGGCGACATCGTCGAGGGCGTTCTTCAGACTGGCGGCGGCGAAAACGATCGGATCGGCGGCGAAAGCGGGCTGGGCAGCGGCGAAAAAAGCCGGCGCGGCGATGGCGGCTGCAAGCAGCAGGCGGCGGGTCATGACGATCTCGATATGTTCAGTCAGACATATCGTATATGTCACCACGAAGAGACGGACGAATCAATCATCCCTGCGGCGGCGACCGCGCTTGCCGACCAATGGTTGGTTGGTGGGCGTCGGTTCGTCGCCATCCGGTTTCAGATAGCGGCGCAGGTCGGCGACGCCGGTGGCGATCGCCTTGGCGGCATCGACCTCCATCTCGCGGTAGCGCGCCAGCACGCGACGGCCGAGCGGCGTCAGGCGGGTGCTGCCGCCGCCGCCGGTGCCGCCCTTGACCGTCTCGACCAGCGGCGCGGCGAAGGCGGCGTTCATTTCCCGCGCCAGCACCCAGCAGCGCTTGTAGCTCATGGCGCAGCGTCCGGCCGCGGCGGTCAGAGATCCGGTCTCGTCGATTGCCGCGAGCAGGTCAGCCTTGCCCGGGCCGATCGCGACGCCGGGTTTCAGGACAATGCGGAAACGCAGACCTTCGGTGAGGTTGGCGAATTGCGGCAAGTGCGGACTCCTGAAGTGACAATATATGCGCAATCCTGAATGGAATCAAAGTTGTGTCGAGGCGCGCCTGCACGGACGCCTTGTCGTACCACCGGATGGCCGGCAGCCCGCGCTTGGCGCCATCTCATTGTTATCTGGGGCCATATTGGCGCCGGGTGTAACATCCAGCCGATGACCGCCGATTCCACACCAGCCGCCACCGGCGACGGGCCAAGTGGGACGCCGCCTGCCGGTGGTGCGTCGGATGCGGCGCAGCCTGCTGGCCGGCGAAGCGTGGACTTCTGGCTGAAATGGGGCGCCATCGGCGTCGTGGCGGTGACCGTGGCGGGTCTGCTTGGCGCCTATTTCCTGCCACGCGAGCCGGAAGTCACCCGGTCGATCGACATCGCCGCCCCGCGCGCGACGGTCTTTCCGCTGGTCGCCGATCTGCGCCATTTACCGGACTGGCTGCCCGTGCTTGCCGCCGATCCGCAGGTGGCGGTCACCTTCACGGGCCCGCTCGACGGCGTCGGACAGACGCTGACCTGGCAAAGCAAGCTGTCCACCGTCGGCTCGGGCGCACAGACGATCACGGCGATCACGCCGGACAGCGCCGTCGAGATGCGCGTCACGCGTTCCGGCCAGCCGTCTACGGTGGCGTGGTTTCGTCTGACGGAGAAGAGTGCGCGTGAGACGACGGTCGTGTGGGGCTACCGCGCGGACGTCGGCTTCAACCCGGTCAGCCGCTATCGCGCCCTGGCGCTCGACGGGATCGTCGGACCGGACTACGAACGCGGCCTCAAGCGCCTCAAGACCTATGCCGAGGCGCCACCGAAGAGCGGCGCGCAGCCGCCGACGAACTAGCCGATGCCCGGGAACGACGGCCAAGCGAGCATGGGGTGGTTGAAGAGCTGGGTGCCGCCGTTGAACGCGATCAAAGCGAGCATGAAGGCGGCATAGACGGCGATCCACAAAACGAACCCGCCGGTGCCGGCGTCGTGGGATATGTGGGCTTGGTTGCGAGCGATGCTGCGCATGAGTCTCCCTCCCTGTCGGGGAGCTTCAAGAATCGGCGGCGATGACGGCGCTCGTCGGACCGGAATGGGGCGATTGCGGACAGTTGTGCGGGCCGAATTGTGGCGACCGGGGCGGTCGGCCCGCCGCGACTACGATTCGGGCCGCCAGTCCATGCCGACATGGCCGGGCTCGGCGGCGACGCGCTTGAGCCAAGCACGGATCGCTGGAAAAGCCGACAGGTCGAAGCCGCCTTCGTCGGCGACGTGCGTATAGGCATAAAGCGCGATGTCGGCGACCGAACAGGCTTTGCCGACGAACCAGTCGCTGGTCTTCAGCGCCTGTTCCATGACCGACAGCACGCGGTTGCCGCGCTTGTTCCAGTCGGCAAGCTGCTCGGGCGTCGCCTTGCCGATGCGGTCGGGATAGACCGTCATCCATGAGCGGGCGACGGCGATCACCGGCTCATGCTCGTACTGCTCGAAGAACAGCCACTGGTGGACCAGCGCCCGCTCATAGCGGTCATCGGGAAGAAAGCGCGTGCCCTCGGCGAGGTAGAGCAGCATGGCATCCGATTCCGACAGCCTGCGTCCATCGGGCAGCACCAGCAGCGGCACGCGGCCATTGGGATTGAGCGCCAGGAATTCCGGCGTGCGCGTTGCGCCCTGCGATGGGTCGGTCTCGACGATGCGGAAGGGCAGGCCGAGCAAGTGCATGAGCAGGCGCGGCTTGTAGCAGTTGCCAGAGGACTGCATCGAATAGAGCGTGTAGGTCATCCGGTCTCCCCAGTTGCTCACGAAGAATTGGCTGGTTTCCGGCGCCCGTCCAATTCCATCGCTTGAGGAACTCATCAGGCAATTCGATCAATGGCAGAACGAACGGTGGCCGACGGCGCCGGCGGATCGACTTTGCGTCGGGCGCCGCCGTTTGCGGTCACCGCGATGCGGTGCTGCGGAGAGAGGTCCCTCCGTCCTTGTCCGCCACCGACTGCAGGTCGAGGTAACGCATGCGCTTGGCTTCGCGGCGGGCGCGGGCGAGCGAGTCGAGGATCAGGCCGCAGGCAAGCGACAGGAAGGCGAGCTGCGCGATGCTGGCCGCCAGCACCGCGGTCGGTAAACGCGGCACCAGTCCCGTGTCGATGTAGGTGTGGAGCAGCGGCAGGCCGAGGCTGATTGCGACGATGGCCAGCGCCCCGGCGATGGCGCCGAAGAAGCGCAACGGCTGCAGCTCCTTCATCAGCATCAGGATGGTCATCAGGATGCGGAAGCCGTCGCGATAGGTGTGCAGCTTGCTTGCCGACCCCTCCGGCCGCTTGCCATAGGGCACCGGGATTTCGCGCGTCGCGATCTTCAGGTCGAGGGCGTGGACGGAGAGTTCCGTCTCGATCTCGAAGCCGGCCGAGGTGACCGGGAAGGACTTGGCGAAGCGGCGCGACAGGACGCGATAGCCGGACAGGATATCGGTGAAGCCCGGCCCGAAGAGGTTGGTGACGACACGGTTGAAGAAGCGGTTGCCGGCGCGGTGGCCGCGGCGATAGGCCGCCTCCTCGCCCCCGTCACGGGCGCCGACGATCATGTCGAGGTTCTCGGTAACCAGAGTCTCGATCAGCATGCCCGCCGCGGTGGCGTCATAGGTGCCGTCGCCATCGGCGATGACGTAGATGTCGGCGTCGATATCGGCGAACATGCGGCGCACGACATTGCCCTTTCCCTGGTAGGGCTCGCGGCGGACGATGGCGCCCGCCTTGCCGGCTTCGTCGAGCGTGCCGTCGGTCGAATTGTTGTCGTAGACATAGATGCGCGCCTCGGGCAGCGCCGCCCGGAAATCGCGCACGACAGAGCCGATGGCGACTGCTTCGTTGTGGCAGGGCAGCAGGACGGCGATCGACCGCTTCGCCGTCCAGGAATGGTGCGGGAAAAGCTCGTCGATCTCGTCGCGGATACGATCAGGCTTCGACAAGGCGCTGACTCCGGTTAGGTGCCGCCAGGTCGATCGCGGCACGGCGGACGATGAGCGTGTAGAGCGCCAGCATCGCCATCAGGCCGACCGGCACGCCGGTGGCACCGGCGATCGAGCGGCTGATCAGCGGCGCGATCCACGCGAAGGCGAGGGCGGTGATCTCGTAGTCGCGGAAGCCGTGGGCCTGACCGTGACGGACGAGGAAGGCGCCGGCGATGGCCAGCACGGCGAGGTCGTAGTCGAGCATGTAGGGGGTGGCGAGCAGGCTGGCGGTCACCAGCGCCGCCGCCTTCAGGTCGAAGCTCGCACGGCTTCGCCACAGCCAGACGATACTGGCGGCAAGGGCCAGTGCCAGAACGATTTGTGCGCCATAGGCCATGTCCACCGATCCGCCCCACATGCGCACGGCCGAGAACAGGCTCTGGATCTTCTGCCAGCCGGTCTGTCCCTGTTCGAGAACGACGGTGCGAGTGAACTCGGCCGATCCGGCGAAGGCGGCCCACACGGCGCGGCCGAAGACGAGATAGGCGCCGGCGACTTCGGCGATCACTGTCACGGCGGCCGCGGCGAAGGCGCGCCAGCAGAGGCCGGCGATCAGTGCCAGTGGGATGAGTACGCCGAATTGCGGCTTGTAGGCCAAGAGTCCGATCAGGATGCCGGCGACGATCGGGCGCCGATCGAGGAGGACGAGCGCTGCGCCGATCAGCGCGGCGGTGAGAAAGCCGTTCTGGCCGTGACCGAGATTGACGAAGACGGCAGGGAAGGCGAGCGCGGCGAGGATCGTCTCGCGGTGCGGCAGGATGGAGCGGACGGTCACCAGATAAGCGGCGAGCGTCGTCGCCATGTAGAGGAGCAGCGCCCAGGCGTAGGGCAGCGCCGCCAGGGCGGCTGCGACGAGCAGGAAAATCGGCGGGTAGTGCCAGCCGTAGAAGGGCACGTCACGCCCGCCGAAGACGGCGATCTCGGCGGCATGCTGACTGGCGGGATCGTAGACGTTCGGCGCGGTGCCGGCCCGGACCTGCGTGCCGGCGGCGTAGACATTGGTGAAATCGGTGCCGATCGGGCTACCGACCCGGTCGATCAGGTCGTTCGACAGCGCGATCCAGACGATGCTTACCAGCACCACGAGGCCGAGCACGAGCAGCGGATAGACACGCCGGCGTTCGGCGGTCAGCCAGTCGCCACTGCGGATATTCTGCCAGATGCGCGCCATGGTCGCCGGCCTCGGGGACGATCGGGCCATGCTAGGCGGTCGTCTTTAATTCTTTGTTAGCCGAGGCGGTGTCCGGCTGCGGCCGCTGCGGCGGTAAGGGTTTCGATACCACGCCCGTGCCATGACGGCTGCAATGCAGGTCCCCGTTCCCCGAGCCAGCAGATATGGCAATGCGGCGGCCGAGCGCTTTCACCTCTGAGGACTTCCTGAAGATCGCCGTCATCCTGGCGATCGCGCTGATCGACGTGGCGTGGACGATCCTTGCCCCCATCAAGGTCGTTTGGCTGAGCACCCTCCACGTCGTCGCCGTGGTCGCCTTCCTGCTCGCCGTCGCCGAGTTCTACGGTCGCTGGCGGCCGAACCGGGATTTCGTGGTCATGGTGCGCGAGACGGCGTGGCTGCTCGCCTTCTCTGCCGTGGCGGCGATCCTCAGCAATCTTGTCATCACGCTCAACCTGCCGCTGGTCGACGACAGCATCGCCGCGATGGACCGGGCGCTGCACCTCGATTGGCCGGCCTATTACGCCTATGTCACGGCGCGGCCGGTGCTCGGCATGGTCTATGCGCTTCTCTATTTCACGGCGCTGCCCTTCATCGCCTTCGCCATCATCACGCTGCCGCTCGTCGGCCGCGTCGGGCGGGCAAGCGAACTGGTGCTGGCGGCGATGATCGGGGCACTGATCGCGATCGTCGTATCGGCGCTGTGGCCGACGGCCGGGGCGCTCGCCTATTTCCGGCCCGACGAGAGCCTGGCCTTGCATCACACCATCGTCGATCTCGGCTACAAGCAGGCGTTCTTCGACCTGCGCTCCGGTGCGCTGACCACGCTCTCGCTCGACGATATCCGCGGCCTGATCGCGGTTCCCTCCTATCACGCCACGCTTAACGTCATCATCGTGCTCGCCTTCCGCGGCATCTGGAAGTTCTTCTGGCCGATGCTCGCCCTCAACCTGGCGATGATGGCAACTGCCCCGGTCGAGGGCGGCCACCACTTCACCGGCGTGATCGCCGGAGCGGTGGTGGCGGTCGTGGCGGTGGGCCTGGCCGATCGGCTGCACCGATGGCTGGGCGCGATCGACGGCGGCGCGGCGCTGGCTGCGGTCGCTGAGGCGGGGGCGGCGGCGCCCAACGCGCCCGGCCAGGTGTCCGACCAAACGCCCGCCGGCGCGGCAACGTAGCTGTCCCGGCCGCCCTGCTTCCGCTTGTGATTCATGGCCGCCGGCACTAGGGTCCGCGCCGTTTGAAAACCCCTTTTCCGGAGTCCGGATCATGGCCTTCCTTGCCGATTCACTCGCCCGCGTGAAGCCCTCCGCCACCATCGCGGTCACCAACAAAGCGCGTGAACTCAAGGCCGCCGGTCGCGACGTGATCGGATTGGGTGCCGGCGAGCCCGATTTCGACACGCCCGACAACATCAAGGAAGCGGCGATCAAGGCGATCCGCGACGGCAAGACCAAGTACACCGCCGTCGACGGCATCCCCGAGCTGAAGGCCGCGATCGTCGCCAAGTTCAAGCGCGAGAACGGCCTCACCTACGCGGCCAACCAGATCACGGTGGGCACCGGCGGCAAGCAAGTGCTCTACAACGCGCTGGTCGCGACGCTGAACCCCGGCGACGAGGTGCTGATCCCGACGCCCTACTGGGTGAGCTACCCGGACATGGTGCTGCTCGCCGGCGGCACACCGACCTTCGTCGAGGCTTCGCTTGCGACCAACTTCAAGGTCACCGCGGAGGCGCTCGAAAAGGCGATCACGCCGAAGACCAAGTGGCTGATCTTCAATTCGCCGTCGAACCCGTCGGGCGCCGCCTACAGCCGCGCCGAGCTCAAGGCGCTCACCGACGTGCTCGTCCGCCATCCCCAGGTGTGGGTGATGACCGACGACATGTACGAGCACCTGGTCTACGACGACTTCGTCTTCACCACGCCGGCTCAGGTCGAGCCGACGCTCACCGAGCGCACGCTCACCGTCAACGGCGTCTCCAAGGCCTATTGCATGACCGGCTGGCGTATCGGCTACGGCGGCGGTCCGGTCGAGCTGATCAAGGCGATCGCCAAGATCCAGTCGCAGTCGACCTCCAACCCGACGTCGATTTCGCAATATGCCGCGCTGGAGGCTCTGACCGGTCCGCAGGACTTCATCGCCGAGCACAACAAGGTGTTCAAGGACCGGCGCGACCTCGTCGTCTCCATGATGAACCAGACCAACGGGCTGTCCTGTCCGACGCCGGAGGGGGCCTTCTACGTTTATCCTTCGTGCGCCGGCCTGATCGGCAAGAAAGCGCCGTCGGGCAAGGCAATCGAAAGCGACGACGATTTCGTCACCGAGCTGCTCGAGGCAGAGGGCGTCGCGGTGGTGCAGGGCTCGGCCTTCGGGCTCGGCCCCAACTTCCGCATCTCCTACGCAACCTCGACCGAGGCGCTGGAGGAGGCCGGCCAGCGCATCCAGCGATTCTGCGCCGGGCTGAGATAGCGATCATTCGATCAGAGGCCGGCACATCCCGGCCCCTGACCCACCGCGAAGAGGCGCTTCTATCCGCTCGGCATTCGCCTGGTGGGCGGCTGCTTGCGGATTCGCGCGCATTTCCGTGATGCAATTGCCACAGTCGCGGTGCGGATGCGAGGGTGCTTTGCATTATCGTTTGCGTTGTGCCCGGAAAGGCGGCGAAAATGGGCGCTAAGCAGCATTCTGGGTGCAAGGGAGGCCATTTGTGGATCGGAAGCGGAAGATTGCGCTGTCGGTGAGTTGCCTGATGGTGCTGGCGGCGGCGGGCAGTGCCAAGGCGGGGGACTATTTAGGCGCCTATGATCCCATGGTGGTGCCGGGCAGTCTGCCGGCGGTTTCGGCGCTGAACGGCAAGGTGAGCGTCTTCGGCGGCAGCCAGGACAACGGCGGCACGAGCGGCGGTGTCTACGGCGTGGCCGGTTCGATCAGCGTACCGATGGGTTTCGCCTATGGTCTGCAGATGGACGGTATTGCCGGCTCGGGCCAGGGCGCCGCGTTCTATGGCATCGGCGGCCACCTGTTCTGGCGCGACCCGGCCAAGGGCCTGATCGGCCTCTATTCCAGCTACCTCAACTGGGACCTCACCAAAGGCTCAACGACTGGGTTCAACATCGGCAAGTTCGGCGTCGAAGGCGCGGCCTATCTCGGCCGCTTCTCGCTGGAAGGGCTGGCGGCCTATCAGTTCGGCTCGGCGAACGGTTTCACCGGTAGGGCGGTGGCCGCGTACTACCCGATCGACAATCTGCGCCTCGACGCCGGTGTCCGCTACGTCGAGGGCTCCGGCGCCATGGGCGTGGTCGATGCCGAATGGCGACCGCATGAGAGTTCCGGCCTGACGCTCTTTGCCTCGGGCGCGTTCGGCGAAAACAGCTTCAGCCAGATTCTCGGCGGCGCGCGCTACTATTTCGGCGATCCCAACAAGTCGCTTATCGCCCGTCACCGCCAAGATGATCCAACACCGGATCTCACCGGCGACCTGTCGATCGGCGGCGCCTGTCTGCCGCCGAACACGGTGAATCACGGCATTTGCAAACACTGGTTATGATGGTCACCGGACGGTGATTTGCGAACCGATTGCCTGACGAGGGCCGGCCGTGTGCCGGCCCTTTTCATATGTTCTTTCGGAGCGGCACTTGCGACCGCTTCTTCAATCGGCGGCTGAAGGGATTCCGGCCTGCGCCGGCGTGATCCTGGCGCCACACTCAGCAGACGAGTGCCCGCTGTGCCCCTGTCATAATTCATATGCGCCGGCAATCTGGTCAGACATGGCGCGTGGGTAGAATCGGCAGGGTGTGCGGTCGCGGCGATCGCCGGATGGCTGGGAGGCCTACGGCGACACCGGCCGCGGATGGAACCGCGGCGGCGCCTGAGCGAGGTTCAGGACTGGGGAGGCGTCTCCGCTTTGGCCTGTTCGGAGCGGAACACCTCGAGGCCTTCCTGATCGCCGCGCAGTCCGCGACGCTCCATCATGGTCAGGACCTCCCGCGGGAAGTGATCGAGCACCATCGAATTGTCGATCTCGATGTCCGACATGCCGAGCGTGCCCTGTTCCTTGAACATCTCGCCGAAGTCCAGATACCACTTGATCTCGTTCATGTTGCCGCTCGGGTCGCAGATGAACATCGAGAGGCAGGTGTCGGGATCGTCGGCAAACAGGAGATGGAAGGAATCGAGCAGGTTGCGCGCCGGCGCGTGGCCCATCTTCGAGAACGATACGCACAGGTCCTGGGGAACCCCGTGCCGCTTCATCACGGTCTGGACGGACCGCCTCAACTCGGCAAACTTCTCATAGCCGATGTTCAGGCCGTAATGAGGAACCAGTACCTCGCCCTTGTTGCCGCCCATGTTGTGGTGGCCTTCGTCGCCGCCGGCCATGGGGCCGAAATAGTCGGTTCGGGTGCGCGTCACCAGGTAGTGCGTGTCCCAAAGATAGATGTCCTGGGTGACTTTCGTGTCCTGGTCGTAGGTCTTGGCGACCAGTTCGCAGCCGAGGACGGTCTGATAGTAGTGCTCGTGCTGGGCCAGCGAATCCTTGCCGTAGGCGTGCGTCGCCAGCCATCGTTCCACCAGCGGAAGTCGCGTCGGGTCCTTGCGGTAGGACGCGATCACCGGACAGGTCGCGATATGAGCGAGGTCGCCGTGGACCTTCTTCTGCTGTTCGTCGAGGTCGGGTGAGGCGGCCCGGATCTCCGTCCCGTAGACGAAGGGGGCGACCGGATATCTTGCCTTGAACTCGTCTTCGCCGAGGGCGCTGACGAAAAACACCAGCGGGTAGCCGTCGGGGTCGCGGAAGACGATGGCGGAATCGATCTCGCCATTGTCGAGCAGGCGGTCGGCGTCGCTTATCTGCGCCCAGATGGTGTCGGGGCCCTTGGCCTTGATGCGCTCCATCTGCTTGTCGAAGAAGCGCCGGTTCAGGATCACGCCGAGAAAGGGGAACGGGATGTCCCGGAACGACATTCGGCGATCGCCGGCAGTCTCCGGGCGCAGGGCGGTCGGCGTGTCGTAGTCGCTGGCCCATGGTCCATGGCCTTCGCGCCCCGGCGGGATCTTCCACAGATGGAAGACCGTGAACGATGCAAAAGCGCCGAACGACGCCCAGGATGAGCCGAGCTGGTCGATCTTGGCACCGGCGTGAGCGCGGTCGACCGTCTTGTAGAGCGGCCAGCCGATGATGCCGTTGTAGAACTGCACGCAGCGCCGGATGTCGGAGGTCAGCAGCGCCAGATGTGTCGTGGCGAAGCCCAGGTTGTTGTCGAAACAGCCGTTCTCTTCGAGAAATTCCCGAAGCACCTCGTAGCGCGGATGGCCGCGGCGTGAGTGCTCAGGGCGCAGCGCGAGCGCGTTGACGAGCGTTTCGATGGCTGCCGTGTGGTCGAGGGTGTCGCCCTTGGCGAAGGCCGTTTCGGTGATGATGGCCTGGGCCTCGTCGAGCGTTATCCTGATGCCGTGGGCGGTCAGCGACGCGACAAGATCCGCCGCCGCCAGAGAGCCCTCGTGGTTCTGGTCCAGGATCGAGAGAATCTTCTCGAGCTTCGTCCGCTGGTCGTCGAGCGAAACCGCGGACAGCACGATAATGGACTCGGCGCCGGTGGCCGCGATCGCCTTGGCGAAACTGGCTAGCGAGCACTTCCACAGCCGGCTGACGGCGGCTATGTTGTGGGCCGAGGCGATCACCAGCCCGTTGCGGTCGTCGACATCGGCATCGACGTTGAAGTCGGCGATCACGCCCCAGCTGAAGGTGCCGTGGCTGAGGACGTTGGCCTCGCCCAATTCCTGTGACTGGACATCGGAGTTGAAGGCGACGCCGAGATCGAACGGGACGAGGACGGCGTGCTGTCCGGACCCGCAATTGGCCTCTTCGAGAAGCGTCCGCAGCAGTTCGGCGCCAAGCGGCTTCGGTATGGCCGTCTGGTAGGGCTTCGTCCGGATGTAGCCGGCTCGCTGAAGGTCGTTGAGGAACTGCAGCACGTGCCCGGAGGAGGCGAAGGTGTTCAGTTCCTCGGTGTAGCTGGCGCCCAGCGAACGCATGATCTCGTCGACGCTGGACACCTGGCTGGCCGCTTCGCCGATGACCCGGCACGCGAGCGCGATGGCAGAAATGCCTTCCATGTTCATGGTGCCAAGGTGCGATTTCCAGATCGTCGGGATGTATCGCTGGAAATGGCTGCTGACATAGGGCTTCGGCGGGGCGAGCCAGTCGAGAAGCGTGTCGGCTTTCTCCAGTCCCTTGAGCGGCCGCCGGGCCTGTCCGTCGGTGCGGCCAAGCCGCAATATGCCACGCGCCCGGCCGGAATTGTCCTTGTCGGCCATGGCTGTGTGCAGCTTGCCGATCGGCGCGGCCCAGTGTGCCCCGTATTTCAGCGGGTGGACGTCGGAGATGACCAGTTCACGCGTATCGGGGATGGAGCCGGCTAGCAGGGCGAAATGGCCGCCGCCATCGGTCCTGCCGTGGGCGATGCCGGTGTGAAAATTCAGGATCAGGACATCGTTGCCGTCCGCGGCGAAATCCTTGCTGCAGGCCTCCCAGACATCCTCGTCGGTGAGCCCCAGATGTTCATCGAGATGATAGGCCTCGACGAATACCGGGAGCCGGGACTTGGCAATGAAGCGCAGGGCCATCTCATGCGTTTCCGCCAGACTTAACCCTTCTTCGATGACCGTATCGATGTCCAGTTCCAGGGTTGAAAAGATGGCATCCGGCGTGACGTTGAAGCCGAGAACTCTGAACCCATATGATAACGCGGTTGTCTGGCAGCAGTTTATAGACTGCTGAAAGTGAAACTGCATAATAGAAAGAACTTTGTTCGTTTCTGCCGGGGTCATATTCCCGTGGTATAGTATGAGTTTCTGGATATCTTCATCCGTGAACTGGCGGGACCGGTAAGCGCTTATGTCGTTCATTTCGGTTGCTCGCGCGGATGAAGTTGTCGCCCACAATTTAATTTAAACAGTAACAGTGTGGCGAGGGGGCCGCAATTGTTGCTTTCCACCCCGTGCGATTATTGCCTTCGACCCGCTGAAGGCGCGCCGTCGGTCACGACGCGGCCCACGCGGTCTGGTCGGCACTGGGCTGCCACGCATCGCCTCTCGGTGCCCGCGAGTACCCAGTCAACACCCTTTCGGGATTGGCGAGGCGCGGCGGCGTTGGCTAAGCCGGCGTCAATCCCAGGGCGTCGACAGGCGCAGCAGTTCGCGGAAGCGCTTGGCGGCCTCTTGCGGGTGGCGCTGCAGGGCGGCAGCGGCGTTCTCGGCCACTGCCGGCGGCAATGGCTCGCTGATGTCGGCACCGGTCAGCGCCGTCGCCCGGACGATGTAGAGGGCGGCGCCGGCGGCCAGCGCCGTCACCTCGTTGGGATAGCGCAGCACCGCGTCGGCCATCGGATCGGACGCATCGCGCAGCAGGGCCGAGTAGCTGACGACGGGCTGGCTGGCGAGGCATTCGGTGAGGTCGGCGCACAGCCGGACGAAGCGCCGATAATCGTCCGCGCCGTTGCCCTTATCCTGCAGTCGCGCGATCCAGCCGTTATAGGCGCGCCAGCGGCCGGCGATGTTGACGTTGACCTTGAGCGTGAAGCGGTCGGCGATGGCGGTCGCCACGGTGTCGACATAGCGTTCGAAGGTCTGGCGGTCGGCCAGTTCGGCCAGGCGCCAGATGCGCTCATTGCCGGGTCGCTCGGTTGCCTCAAAGGCCATGGCCGAACAGCTTTCGCACGGCGCGCCGGATGAGGTCGTTCTGCTGGATCGGCGAGACGGACACGGCTTGGGCGAAGACGCTGGCGTCGAGATCGGCAAGGCGCTGGCGCGCCGAATCGATCTCATCCGCCGTCGGTTCGGGAGCCGCCGCAGCGGCAAGTCGAACGTGTTCGCTGGAAGACATTTCGCCGCCTGTCTTCTCTTCTTGGCTTGTCATGATATGGCGCGATCCGGCCCTTACTCAAGATTGTCGGGCTTGAGTTCACCGGCCGCCTCGTTGCCATTGTTGTTTTGCCTGGGTTTCCGCCGTGTCGGCGGCGGAAATCGCAATCGGTGGTGCGGGCCGCGCCGTGCCGCCGAGCATCCGCGTCACCGAGGAATTGCGCGAATCGCTGGCGTGGCAGGGCTACAGCCAGCCGCGTCGCTTGAAGTAGAAGAAGGGCACCAGCGCCGAGACAACCATGGCGCCGATCGCCAGCGGATAGCCAAGGGGCCAGCTCAGCTCCGGCATGAAATGGAAGTTCATGCCGTAGAACGTGCCGATGAGCGTCGGCGGGAAGAAGAAGGTCGACAGCACGGTCAGCACGCGGATGACCTCGTTCTGCTCCACCGAGATGAGGCCGAGCGTGGCGTCGAGCAGGAAATTGATCTTGTTCGACAGGAAGGTGACGTGATCCTCGAGCGAACGAATGTCGCGGGCGGCCAGCTTCATGCGGGCGCGGTTATTGCCCTTGGCGTTGATGCTCGGCGCCGCCAGTCCGGCGAACTGCACCAGGCGTTCGAGCGAGGCGAGACTTTCGCGAGCTTTGGCCGCCAGGTCGCCCTGCACGCCGATCGCCGTGATCAGTTCGGAAAGCTCGCGCCCCTCGTGCGCCGGGTCGCGGCGGCGGGCGAAGACATCCTGGTTGATGCGGTCGACGTCGCCGCTGATGCGTTCCAGAACGTCGGCGGCGCGATCGATGATTGCTTCGATCAGGCCGAGGAACACCGCCGGAGCAGACGAGCAGCCGCTGCCCGGTTTGGAGGCGCGTGTCAGAAAATGCCGCAACGCGCGCAAGTCGTTGTAACGCAGCGTGACGATGCGTTCGCCGGCGACCGCGATGGTGAAGGGTGCCAGCTCGGGCTCGCCGGCGTCGACGCCGGTCATCACCGTCGCGGTCATGAAGGTGGCGCCGTCCTCGGTGTAGAGGCGGCTGGAGAACTCGATCTCCTGAGCTTCTTCGCGGCTCGGCACCGATGCACCGAGGAAATGCTCGACGGCGCGGTTCTCCTCCACTGACGGTTGAAAAAGGTCGACCCAGCCGGCCGCGGGCGGCACCGCAGTGCCTTCCACCGGCGACAGGCTCTCGAGCCCCTTCTCGCTGAAACCGTAGAAACTGAGCATGCGCAACCCTCCGAGCGAGGACATGCACTGTTGCCGTTCTGCGATCAAGCGTCGCTTCGCCTGCGCGGCAGCTTTTCCTTGGGCTCGCGTCGTGCCACGATGCCTGCGAACGGGGGAAACGCCGGCATCTGGCCCGGTGGACCGTGCCCCCGATTCGGAGGCTTCTCGACCATGATTTCCAGGCATTCAGCGGTGGCGAAGGTTCCGCTCGCCGCCGTGGCGTTGGCTGCGGCCGTGCTCGCCGGCATGGTGCCGGCACGGTCGAATTCACGCTGGCGCTCAGCTCGCTCGAACTGTGGGCCGAATAGACATGGATCAAGGCAGTTGCACCCCTGTCTGCTCTTGTCAGTCCGATGGTTCCCTGTTGTCATCGGGGTGACCGGTCGCGCCAAGTGGTCTTGCGCGGCTTGAAAAGAACGAAACAAGAAATGGAACGCTCAAGCAAAAGAAAGGCGCGGCTATGGGAAATGACAACAGAGTTGCCGGGCCTCGGTGCATTGCACTCGTAGGCCCGTTTGCTAGCGGCAAGACAACACTCCTGGAGGCGATCCTGGCGCGCACCGGCGCGATCACCCGGCAGAGCACGATCGCCGAGAAGCATACCGTCGGCGATGCCTCGCCGGAGGCGCGCGCCCATCAGATGAGCGTCGAGGTCAACGTCGCCGAGACCAGTTTCATGGGCGACAACCTGACCATCTTCGATTGTCCCGGCTCCATCGAATTCGCTTTCGAGGGCGAGGGCGTGCTGGCCGGCGTCGACCTGGCGGTGGTGGTGGCTGAGGCCGACGAAAAGAAGATCCCGGCCCTGCAGGTTATCCTCAAGACGCTGGAAGACCACGGCGTGCCACGCATCCTGTTCCTCAACAAGGTCGACAAGGCCGATGCCAGCGTGCGCGAGACGCTGAAGACGCTGCAGCCGGCCAGCGCCGTGCCGCTGGTGCTGCGCCATATCCCGATGTGGCACGAGAATGCAGTGACCGGCTATATCGACTTGGCGCTTGAGCGCGCCTTCGTCTATCACGACCACGCGCCGAGCGAGCTGATCCCCATCCCCGACGAGGAAAAGGCGCGCGAGATCGATGCGCGTTTCCACATGATGGAGACGCTGGCCGACTACGACGACACGCTGATGGAGCAGCTGCTCGAAGAGCGCGAGCCGCCGCGCGACCAGATCTTCGACGACCTGGCCAAGGAAATGCGCGACGGATTGATCTGCCCGGTGCTCATCGGCGCGGCCGAACACGGCGGTGGCATCGGCCGGCTGCTCAAGGCGATCCGCCACGAGGCGCCCGCCGTCACCAAGACGCGCGCCCGGCTCGGCATCGAGCCCAGCAGCGACGCGATCGTTCAGGTGATGAAGACGGTGCACTCCACCCACGGCGGCAAGATGTCGATCGTACGGGTGCTTTCCGGGTCGGTCGGCGATGGCGCCGAGCTTGTCGGTCCGGACGGCTCGGTCGGCCGCGTCTCCGGCGTCTTCCGCGTCGTCGGACAGCACACGGCCAAGCGCGACACGGCCGAAGTCGGCGAGACGGTGGGCCTCGGCAAGCTCGACGGCGCCCAGACCGGCATGACGCTGAGCACCGGCAAGACGTCGCCGGTGCAGGTGGTCAAGCTGGAGCCGCCGGAGGCGGTGCTCGGTACTGCGGTTGCCTCGGCCGAACGCAAGGACGACGTGAAGCTGTCGGCGGCCCTCTCCAGGCTCCTGGAAGAAGACCCGTCGCTGCGCATCACCCACACCCAGGATACCGGCGAGACGCTGATCGAAGGGCAGGGCGAGATGCACCTGCGGGTGGCCATGGAGCGGCTGAACGGCAAATACGGCATTGCCACCGTCACCCACGATCCGGCGGTGCCCTACAAGGAGACGATCCGCCACTCGGTCACCGTGCGTGGCCGCCACAAGAAGCAGTCGGGCGGTCACGGCCAGTTCGGCGATGTGGTGCTCGACATCAAGCCGCTGCCGCGCGGCAGCGGCTTCCAGTTTGCCGAGACGGTCACCGGCGGCGCCGTGCCACGCAACTATTTCAGCTCGGTCGAACTGGGGGTTGGCGAATACCTCAACAAGGGGCCGCTCGGCTTCCCGGTGGTCGACGTGTCGGTGACGCTGACCGATGGCTCCTATCACGCGGTCAATTCCTCCGACATGGCGTTCCGCACCGCCGCGCAGATCGGCATGCGCGAAGGCATGCCGCAGTGCGGCCCGGTGCTGCTGGAGCCGATCCTCAAGGTGGAGGTCGCCGTGCCGTCCGAGGCGACGCCGCGGGTCAACGGCATCGTTTCGCAGCGGCGCGGCCAGATCCTCGGTTTCGACGGACGGTCCGGCTGGCCGGGCTGGGACGTGGTCGAGGCGCTGATTCCGCAGGCCGAGATCCGCGACCTGATCGTCGAATTGCGATCGGCGACGGCCGGCGTCGGCACCTTCAAGGCGAGCTTCGATCACCTCGCCGAACTGACCGGCCGGCTCGCCGACCAGGTCATCGAGCGGGCGGCCGAAAAGGCGGCCTGAGCCTGAGCATCCGACAGCACGCGGGCGGCCTCCCGACGGGGAGGCCGCCCGTTCTCGCAGAGCTGTCGCCAGCGCCCCACGCCATCGTGAATTGATCGTGTGTGTCGTCGGCTTTAGCTAGCTCTGGGGCGACAGTCGGCCGAAGGAGATGGCGATGTACGTGATCCGCAGGAAGGGCTGGGAAATCCCGGAGCACCGGGCGACCCCGGAGGCGGCCTACCTCAATCGCCGTCAGATCATGGCGGCTGGCGCTGCGGCACTCCTCGGCGGCGCAGCCGCCGCGGCGTTGCCGTCGGCGGCCTGGGCGCAGGCCGACCAGACCATCGATCTCTACCCGGCCCAGCGCAACAACAAGTACACCATCGACCGGCCGGTGACGCCCGAGGCGATCAACGAGAGCTACAACAACTTCTACGAATTCGGCACCCAGAAGGACGTGGCCGAGGCCGCCGCGGCGCTGGAGACGCGCCCGTGGGAGGTGACCATCGACGGCATGGTGGAGCAGAAGATCACCATCGGCATCGACGACCTCATCCGCAAGATGACGCTGGAGGAGCGGCTTTACCGCCACCGCTGCGTCGAAGCCTGGTCGATGACCGTGCCGTGGACCGGATTTCCGCTGGCCAAGCTGGTCGATTTCGCCAAGCCGCTCTCCTCGGCCAAATATCTGCGCATGGAGACCTTCAACGATCCCAACATGGCCAGCGGCCAGAAACAGTTCTGGTATCCGTGGCCCTATGTCGAGGGGCTGACCATGGCCGAGGCGACCAACGAACTCGCCTTCATGGTGACCGGCGCCTACGGCAAGCCGGTGGCCAAGGTGATGGGCGCGCCGCTCAGGGTCCACCTGCCGTGGAAGTATGGCTTCAAGTCGATCAAGTCGATCGTCAAGTTCACCTTCACCGACGAGCGGCCGGTCAATTTCTGGCAGCAGCTGCAGTCGAGCGAATACGGCTTCTGGGCGAATGTGAACCCGGAAGTGCCGCATCCGCGCTGGAGCCAGGCGATGGAGCGCGACATCGGCACGCAGAAATCGATCCCGACGCGGATCTACAACGGCTACGGCGAATACGTCGCCGCCATGTATGCCGGCATGACCAACGAGAAGCTGTTCATGTAGCGGTTGCCGTCAGGCGCCATCCACCACGCACAAAAAGCCGGGCCCTTTCGGGCCCGGCAGTCTTTGCCGTGTCAGCATCGCTGTCGGCATACGCTCCAGAAGGGAACAGATGATGCGTCAAGAGGCCCGCAGGGAGGAAAAACAGGCGAATCACCGCACCAACGCAACCAAGCGTATGAATATTCTTTGACAGACGATACAAATCAAAGGTTCCGCCTAAGCATTATTATCAGGTGTTGCGCAAAAGGCACAGGAACCGAAACAAGCAGCCTTTCAAGTTAATAGGTCCAGTTCTGCGCCTTGCTTAGCAGGAAATCGCGGAAAACATGGACTCGCGCGGAGTTTTTCAATTCCGCGGGATAAACGAAATAGGACGCGAAGCTCGGCACCTGCACCTCGGGCAGCAATTGCATGAGGCCCGACCCCGGCTCGACCATGTAGCTCGGCAGAACCGCGATGCCGGTGCCGTTCTGCACCGCATTCTTGATGGCGAACAGGTTGTTGATCTTGAGCACCGGCTCGCGCGGGTTCTCCGAATTGCGGCCGGCGAGTTCCAGCCAGTTCAGGTCGCGCAGATAGGCCGGCACCGGCACGCCGAAGGTGACGATACGGTGTTCGTCGAGATCGCCGATCGATTTCGGCTCGCCGAAGCGGTCGACATAGGTCGGCGCGGCATAGACGTTCATGTGCACGGTGAACAGCCGGCGCTGGATGAGGTCGGGCTGCACCGGCTGGCGCAGGCGGATGGCGACGTCCGCCTGGCGCATGCCGAGATCGAGTTCGGTGTCGTCGAAGATCAGATGCAGGTTGATCGAGGGATGCAGGTCGACGAATTCGTGCACCCGTGCGGTGAGCCAGGTCGAGCCGAGGCCGACGGTGGTGGTGATCCTCAGCGTGCCGGTCGGCTTCTCGGCGGATTCGGCCAGCCGCGAGGTCGCCGCGTCGAGCTTGATCAGCACCTCGTTGGCGGTGCGGAAGAGCTCCTCGCCCTGTTCGGTGAGGATGAGGCCGCGGGCGTGGCGGTGGAAGAGGGGAACGCCGAGGTCGGCCTCCAGGGCGCTCACCTGCCGGCTCACCGCCGACTGGCTCATGTTGAGATTCTCGCCGGCATGGGTGAACGAGCCGGCCTGGGCGGCGGCGTGGAAGATGCGCAGCTTGTCCCAATCCAACATCGATCCCCCCGCGACCGCCTCCCGGTCAGGAACGCCCAGGCAAGGGCGCCTATTCCGCCGCCTCGGCAGGCGCCTCGGCCAATGCCAGGAACTTCTGCACTTCCAGCGCCGCCATGCAGCCTTGTCCGGCGGCCGTCACCGCCTGGCGGAAGGTGTCGTCGGTGACATCGCCGGCGGCGAAGACGCCGGCAACGCTGGTCGCCGTCGAATCGGGCGCCGTCCACACATAGTTGTTCGGCTTGAGCTTGAGCTGCCCGCCGAGGAACTCAACCGAGGGGGCGTGGCCGATGGCCACGAAGACGCCGTCGGTCCTGAGGTCGGTCTTCTCGCCGGTGACCACGTTGCGCAGGCGCACGCCGGTCACCGCCGGCGGGAAGCCTGATGAGCCGATCACGTCGTCGAGCACCGAATCCCACACCACCGTGATCTTCGGATTGGCGAAGAGCCGGTTCTGCAGGATCTTCTCGGCGCGCAGCTCGCTGCGGCGATGGACCAGCGTCACCTTGGTGGCGTGATTGGTCAGATAGAGCGCATCCTCGACCGCCGTGTTGCCGCCGCCGAACACCACCACTTCCTTGTTGCGAAAGAAGAAGCCGTCGCAGGTCGCACAGGCGGACACGCCGAAGCCGCGGAACTTCTGCTCGGAAGGCAGGTTCAGCCATCTGGCCTCGGCGCCGGTGGCAACGATCAGGGTGTCGCAGGTGTAGGTCTCGCCGCTGTCGCCGGTAAGCCGGAACGGGCGGCGCGACAGGTCGACCGCGGTGATGTGGTCGCTGACCATGCGCGTGCCGACGTGCTCGGCCTGCGCCTTCATCTGCTCCATCAGCCAGGGGCCCTGAACCATTTCGGCGAAGCCGGGATAGTTCTCGACATCGGTGGTGGTGGTGAGCTGGCCGCCGGCGGTCAGGCCGGAGATCTGGACCGGCTCCAGCATGGCGCGGGCCGCATAGATGGATGCGGTGTAACCGGCCGGGCCGGAACCGACGACGATAAGCTTGGCATGCATAGGTGCACCTCTCGGGCGGTGCGGGCGCCGCCATCTTCAGAGGGGCGCCGGGAATCTCGCATAAGGCTCGCCGCCCCGCCCGGGCGGCGGCCGAGACTCGGTTGGACCATTCCCACGAAATCTAAGCTCTCGGCGGAGCTATGCAAGGGATGCAGGGGTGCGACAAGGAGAGTGCGGCAGCATATGGAGCAGGCTCAGACCGGCCCCCGATCAAGCCAATGCCCCGGAGAGGGCCTCCGGGGCAGGGAATCACGCCGGGCCGCTGCCGCTTCAGCCGAACTTGACGTCGAGGATCTCGTAGGAGCGGCTGCCGCCCGGGGCGGCGACCTCGACGGTGTCGCCCTTGGCCTTGCCGATGAGCGCGCGGGCGATCGGCGAGGAGATCGAAATCCGGCCGGCCTTCACGTCGGCTTCGACGTCGCCGACGATCTGGTACTTCTTCTTCTCCTCGGTGTCCTCGTCGATGAGGGTCACCATGGCGCCGAACTTGACGGTCTTGCCCGAGAGCTTCGACACGTCGATGATCTCGGCGCGCGAAAGCTGGTCCTCCAGCTCGACGATGCGTCCCTCGTTGAGGCCGTGGGCTTCCTTGGCGGCGTGATATTCGGCGTTCTCCGAAAGGTCGCCATGGCCACGCGCCTCGGCGATGAGCTGGATGATGCGGTGCCGCTCCTCGCTCGTCCGCCGCTTCAGCTCGGATTCCAGCACCGCATGCCCGGCCGCGGTCATCGGAATCTTTTCCATCGCACCCATACCTTTTCCCAGAACGCACCGGATTGGAACCCGGCGCCTCGAATAACCCAGTTGGCACAGCCTTGCGGCTGCTACCGCCTTGGCAACAACTGCTTCCCGCCCATCGCTCCCGTCACCGGGCCCGATGATCGTTCGTCAGACCAGAACTTGCCAGCCCCCGCCCCGCGCGCCCCTCAAGCTGCCGATGCGAAATAGGTTTGCAGCGGACGGACTTCAAGCGTGCCAGAACGATATGCCTCGATCCCGCGAGACACCGCAATCGCACCCGCGACGGTGGTGTAGTACGGGACCTTGTGCAACAAGGCTGCGCGCCGGAGCGACCGGCTATCGGAGAGGGCCCCCGCGCCTTCGGTGGTATTGAAGACGAGATGGACATCCCCGTTCTTGATAGCATCGACGATGTGCGGCCGACCTTCAAGTACCTTGTTGATGTGGCCGCACTCTATGCCGTGGGCCTTAAGAAATCGCTGCGTTCCCGAGGTCGCGATGACCTTGAAACCCAGTTTTTCCAGCCGTTTTACCGGCTCGACGGCGCGCTCTTTGTCGCCGTCGCGCACTGAAACGAACACTGTCCCGGAGGTCGGCAGCCGGTTGCCGGCGCCGATCTGGCTCTTGGCGAAGGCCAGCGCGAAGGAATTGTCGAGACCCATCACTTCGCCGGTCGAGCGCATTTCGGGGCCGAGCAGGGTGTCGACGTTGGGAAAGCGGGCGAAGGGGAAAACCGCTTCCTTGACCGCAACATGGCCGGTGCGCTTGGCGCGAAGGTCGAAGTCGGAGAGGGCCTCGCCGGCCATCACCCGGGCGGCGATCTTGGCCACGGGGAGGCCGATCGACTTGGCGACGAAGGGCACCGTGCGCGAGGCGCGCGGATTGACCTCGAGCACGTAGAGGTCGCCGTCCTTGAGCGCATATTGCACGTTCATCAGGCCGCGCACCTTGAGCGCCAGCGCCAGTTCGCGCGTCTGCCTTTCCAATGCGTCGATGACCGCGGGCGACAGCGAATGGGGCGGCAGCACGCAGGCCGAATCGCCGGAATGGATGCCGGCCTCCTCGATGTGCTCCATGATGCCGGCGACATAAACCGACGTGCCGTCGGCCAGCGCATCGACGTCGATCTCGATGGCGTCCGACAGGTAGCGGTCGAAGAGCAGCGGATTCTTGCCGAGCACGGTGTTGATCTGCCCGGTCTTGTCGTTCGGGTAGCGCGCCTTGACGTCGGAGGGCACCAGCTCGGGCAGGGTGCCGAGCAGATAGTTGGAGAGCTGCTCGTCGGAGCGGATGATCTGCATGGCGCGGCCGCCGAGCACGTAGGAGGGGCGCACCACCAGCGGCAGGCCGAGATCGCCCGCCACCAGGCGGGCCTGCTCGACCGAGAAGGCGATGCCGTTCTTGGCCTGGCGCAGGCCGAGCTTGGTCAACAGCCGGGCGAAGCGGTCGCGGTCCTCGGCCAGGTCGATCATGTCGGGCGAGGTGCCGAGAATCGGCACGTTGGCCTCCTGCAGGGCGCTGGCCAGCTTCAGCGGCGTCTGCCCGCCGAACTGCACGATGACGCCGGCAAGCGCACCCTTCGACTGCTCGACGCGGACGATCTCGAGAACGTCCTCGGCCGTCAGCGGCTCAAAATAGAGCCGGTCGGAGGTGTCGTAGTCCGTCGACACGGTCTCCGGGTTGCAGTTGATCATGATCAATTCGTAGCCGGCGTCGGCGAGCGCGAAGCAGGCGTGGCAGCAGCAGTAGTCGAACTCGATGCCCTGGCCGATGCGGTTGGGGCCGCCGCCGAGGATGATCACCTTTCTGCGGTCGCTGGGCTCGGCCTCGTTCACCGCGGTGCCGGCGAAGGGCACCTCGTAGGTCGAATAGAGATAGGCGGTGGGCGAGGCGAACTCGGCGGCGCAGGTGTCGATGCGCTTGAAGCTCGGGTGGACGTCGAGGCGCTCACGCAGCGCCGCCGCGTCGGCCTCGTTGACGCCGGCGAGCGAGGCCAGCCGGGCGTCGGAGAAGCCCTGCGCCTTCAGCCGCCGCAGCGGCCCGGCGGTCGCCGGCAGGCCAAGGGTCCGCACCTTTGATTCCGATTCCACGATTCCCTGTAACTGCCTGAGAAACCACGGATCGATATGGCAGACCGCATGGATCTCCTCGACTGTCGCGCCGAGCCTGAGCGCCTGTGCGCAGGCGAGCAGCCGGTCGGGCGTCGGGCGCCCAAGCGCGGCGCGGATGGCGTTCTTGTCGTCGCCCTCGCCGAGGCCGGGAATGATCACCTCGTCGAGCCCGTCGAGCCCGGTCTCCAGGCCGCGCAGCGCCTTCTGCAGGCTTTCGGCGAAGGTCCGTCCGATCGCCATCACCTCGCCGACCGATTTCATCGACGTGGTCAGCAGGGCCTCGGCGCCGGGAAACTTCTCGAAGGCGAAGCGGGGCACCTTGGTGACGACATAATCGATGGTCGGCTCGAAGCTCGCCGGGGTGGCGCCGCCGGTGATGTCGTTGTCGAGCTCGTCGAGCGTATAGCCGACGGCCAGCTTGGCGGCGACCTTGGCGATGGGGAAGCCGGTCGCCTTGGAGGCCAGCGCCGAGGACCGCGACACGCGCGGATTCATCTCGATGATGACCAGCCGCCCGTCGGCGGGGTTGACTGCGAACTGGACGTTGGAACCACCAGTCTCGACGCCGATCTCGCGCAGAACGCGGATCGAGGCGTCGCGCATGATCTGGAATTCCTTGTCGGTCAGCGTCAGCGCCGGGGCGACGGTGATCGAGTCGCCGGTGTGGATGCCCATCGGATCGACGTTCTCGATCGAGCAGACGATGATGCAGTTGTCGTGTCTGTCGCGGACCACCTCCATCTCGAACTCTTTCCAGCCGAGCACCAATTCCTCGATCAGCACCTCGGTGGTCGGCGAGGCGTCGAGGCCGCGCTCGACAATGTCGAGGAACTCTTCGCGGTTATAGGCGATGCCGCCGCCGGTGCCGCCGAGCGTGAAGGACGGCCGGATGATCGCCGGCAGGCCGATCGTCTGCAGCGCGTCGAGGGCCTCGACCAGGCCCTTTTCCTGATAGCGCTTGCGCCGCTCGGCCTCGCCCGAGGCCCAATCCTGCTCGAAGCTCTCGGCGAGGCGCTGCCGCTCCGCCTGCGGCAGGTCGAGCCCGGCAATCCGGTCGCGCTCGGCCTGATGCTTCTTCTTGTCCTCGTGCTTGAGCGCCGAGGCGTTGGCCAGAACCGAGCGCGGCGTCTCCAGGCCGATGTTGCGCATCGCCTCGCGGAACAGCTCGCGGTCCTCGGCCTTGTCGATGGCCTCAGCGGTGGCGCCGATCATCTCGACGCCGAATTTGTCGAGCACGCCCAGCTTGCGCAGCGAAAGCGCCGTGTTGAGCGCCGTCTGGCCGCCCATGGTGGGCAGCAGCACAAGCTTGTCGCCGGGCCGCGCGGCGCGCTCCTGCTCGATGATCTTGGCGACGATCTCCGGGGTGATCGGCTCGACATAGGTGGCGTCGGCCAGCTCCGGGTCGGTCATGATGGTGGCCGGGTTGGAGTTGACCAGGACCACGCGGTAGCCCTCGGCTTTCAGCGCCTTGATGGCCTGGGTGCCGGAATAGTCGAACTCGCAGGCCTGGCCGATGACGATCGGGCCGGCGCCGATGACGAGGATCGAGTCGATGTCGGTGCGTTTCGGCATGGGGGCTCGGTTTGCGAACAAAACCCCGGTGCGGCTGCCGCTCCGGGGCGAATCCTGGGGTGTTTCAGGCTAGGCGGGGCTTATACGGCAAACCGGGGACGCGCGGAACCCCCGGCAGACGCCGGTCGGCGGCCGGCGATTCCGGCCCAATCCTTATCTTGGCGTTAACTTCTGCTGCGGCAAAAAACGGCGAGTGGCATCCGGCGGGAAACCGGCCATGGCAACGATCACGCTCAAGGACGGCGATTTTGGCGGTGACGTCGAGGTCACAGTCGGCGAGATGGCGCTTTATTTGCCCGACCGGTCGCGGCCGGGCCTCAACGAGCTGGTCCCGTTGACCGCCATTGCCGAGATCGAAGTCCTGTCCGACGACCGCTCCGCCCAGTTGAAGGAGGCGGCGCGTCTTAGCGTCCGCGGCTTGCTCGCCACCGGCAACCCGCTCGGGCTGGCGGCCGGCGTTTTTGCCGTGCGCAAGGTCAAGGACGTCGAATTCTCCGTGGTTCTCAAGGACGGCCGCAGCTTCGTCGCGGTCGCCGATGCGCGCACATTGGCCAATCTGCGCGGCGCCAGCCACACAGCGCTGGTCAAGGCCGGCGAGGAAGCCGAAGCGGCGGCGCGCGCCGATGCGGTCATCGCCAAGTATCTGGGGGCCGACGCAGTGCCGCCGGGGCCGGACGTGCCGGCCGGGCACGGGCCAGCCGGGGCGACGGAACCATCCGCCCCCGACGCGGTTCCCGGTCGCCGGGTATTCGGCAGGCGTGGCGTCCGCTAGATTCCGCTGCCTTTGTCCCTCGCCAGGGTGCTCCAGTTTGCCGCGCCCCTTCGCATCGGCAAGGCCAGTACCCATCTTCGTTCTTGAATATGTCCCGAATCAGAGCCGAGCCGGCGCGCCCGGCCGCCAGCCAGAGAAGAGCGAAGACGATGAGCTATTATTTTGCCAAGACCGTCAGCACCCCGTTCGCCGAGACCATCGATCGCGTGACCGCGGCGCTTAAGGAACGCGGCTTCGGCGTGCTGACGACCATCGACGTCAAGGCCACCATGAAGGCGAAGCTCGACGCCGATTTCCGCCCCTACACGATCCTCGGTGCCTGCAATCCGGGCTTCGCCCACAAGGCGCTCTCGGCGGAGGACAAGATCGGCACCATGCTGCCCTGCAACGTGATCGTGCAGGAGGTGAAGCCCGGCGCGGTCGAGGTTGCCGCCGTCGATCCGGTCGCCTCGATGCAGGGCGTCGGCAACGCCGCGCTTGAGCCGATCGCCGGCGAGGTGCGCGAACTGCTGCGCCAGATGGTCGAGAGCCTCTGACAAGCGTCCGCGGCGCGGCGCCGTCCTTGCGGCTGCGGGTGAACTGCGTCACAGGCGTCCCTCGCGCGGGCGTGCCTGATCGTCTGGCCGTGCTAAGCTGAGCCATCACGGAGGCATGGTTTCATGCGTTGGCAAGGGCGACGTGAGTTGAGCAACATCGAAGACCGGCGGGGCGACGCCGGCATGGGCGGGTTCGGCGGTGCCTCCCCGCGCATCAACATGCGCATGCCGGGCGGCCGCCGCGGCGGCGGCCTCGGCATCGGCGCCGTCGCCATCATCCTGGTGGTGGGCTGGTTGCTCGGCGTCAATCCGCTGACCCTGCTGGGCAGCATCGAAGGCATCGATACCGGCGGTTTATCCGGTCCGCAGCAGACCGGACAGATGGGCACGCCCGGCGACGAGGGCGGCCGCTTTGTCGCCGCGGTGCTCGCCGACACCGAGGACACCTGGACGCAGATCTTCGCCGATAGCGGCAGCCGCTATCAGGTGCCCACCCTGGTGCTGTTCAACGGCCGCACGACGTCCGCCTGCGGCTATGCCAGTGCGGCGACCGGGCCGTTCTATTGCCCGGGCGATCGCAAGGTCTACATCGACCTCGCCTTCTATCAGGAGCTCCGCGACCGCTTCCATGCGCCGGGCGATTTCGCCCAAGCCTACGTCATCGCCCACGAGGTCGGCCATCACGTCCAGAACCTGCTCGGCATTCTGCCCAAGGTCAGTGCCGAGCAACAGAAGGTCGGCAAGGTCCAGGCGAACGCGCTCCAGGTGCGCACCGAGCTGCAGGCGGATTGCTTCGCCGGCGTGTGGGCGCACATCGCCGACCAGAAGGGCATCGTCGAGGTCGGCGACATCGACGAGGCGCTCAACGCCGCCGCGCAGATCGGCGACGACACGTTGCAGAAGGAAACCCAGGGCTATGTCGTGCCGGACAGCTTCACGCACGGCACCGCGGCGCAGCGCAGCCGCTGGTTCAAGCGCGGCTATTCATCCGGCGCCGTCGATTCCTGCGACACCTTCTCGGCCAGCAGCATCTGATCTCGACGCCGCACGCTGCTCGAATCGCCGCGCTTCGCGCTAGATATCAGTCCGGGTGCCACGATTCCCTGGACGGAGGACCGCCATGAGCAACAAGGAGGCGATCGCCGATCTGGCCCGCCAGCTTCTCGATCTCGACGAGGGCGAGCTGCACGCGCGCGAAAAGGCGGTGATCGACAAGGTCGTGCGGCGGCTCGCCGTCTCGCGCAACATCAATATCGAGATCCAGCGTTCCAAGACCTTCGGCCAGCATCTCGCCGACCGGGTGGCCGAGGTCGGCGGCTCGTGGCGCTTCATCATCGGCTTCGGCGTGTTCATCGCCGTGTGGATGTCGATCAACACCTGGCTGGTCGTCGTCCACGCCTTCGATCCCTATCCCTTCATCTTCCTCAACCTGATGCTGTCGCTCTTGGCCGCGGTGCAGGCGCCGGTCATCCTCATGTCGCAGAACCGGGCGGCGGAGCGCGACCGCCTGGCCGCCTCGCACGATTACGAGGTCAACCTCAAATCAGAGATCGAGATCGCAGCGCTGCATGAGAAGCTCGACCAGATCAGGAACCAGGAACTGGCGACGCTGATCCGCAAGGTGGCCGGGGAGGGCGAGGAGGCGGCGTCGGGGGCGCAAGACGGAAGCTAGGCTTCCTCCGGCAGCCCGGTCGGCAGGCCGTCGAGGCTGACGCGGTTCTTCTCGTGGCGATAGGCAATGAGTTCCGCGTCGCTCTTGGTGCTCGCCCAATTATCCATCGACACGCGCTCGCCGTGATAATCGAACAGCGGCACGCCATAACCGCATGACTTGACGATCAGGTCGGCTTCGAGAACCACGATCTGGCGGGCGCCGCGCGGCTCCCCGCCGCCGAAGGCATCGGCGAGCAGGGCCGCGTAGTCTGCCGTGCCGCGATGAAGCACGCGCCCCTTGCCGTGGAGGCGGAGGATAAACGGCGGCCCGTCGAAGGCGCAGAACATGATGGTCATGCGGCCGCCGGCGAGGATGTGCGCCGAAGTCTCGTTGCCGCTGCCGGTGCGGTCGAGATAGGCGACGGTGTTGGGCCCGAGAACCCGGAACGCATCGGTCGAGCGTGGCGAGACGTTGACGCGCGTATCGGGCGCGGCCGAGGCGGTGAAAAAGACGTGCTGGCGGGCGATGAAATCGCGGTGCTTGTCGTCGAGTGCCGTGTATTTCGTCGCCATCCCTAGCCGCGCTTCGCCTCCATCATCGCGACGAACCTCTCGAACAGGTAGCGCGAGTCGCGGGGGCCGGGCGAGGCCTCCGGGTGGTACTGGACGCCGAACACCGGCTTGTCCTTCACCCTGAGCCCGCAGTTCGAGCCGTCGAACAGCGAAACGTGAGTCTCCTCAACGCCCTCGGGCAGCGAGTTGGAGTCGACCGCGAAGCCGTGATTCATCGAGGTGATCTCGACCTTGCCGGTGGCCAGCTCCTTCACCGGATGGTTGGCGCCGTGGTGGCCCTGATGCATCTTCATCGTACTGCCGCCGAGCGCGAGGCCCAGCATCTGGTGGCCGAGGCAGATGCCGAAGGTCGGCACGCCGGCGTCGATCACGCCCCGGATCGCCGGCACGGCATATTCGCCGGTCGCCGCCGGGTCGCCGGGGCCGTTCGACAGGAACACGCCGTCGGGCTTGTGGGCGAGAATTTCCTCAGCCGTTGCCGTTGCCGGCAGAACGGTGACGCGGCAGCCGTGGTCGGCAAGCAGCCTGAGGATGTTGCGCTTGATGCCGTAGTCGACGCAGACCACGTGATATTTCGGGCTGTCCTGATGGCCATAGCCCTTGCCCCACACCCACGAGGTCTCGTCCCAGGTGTAGCTCTGGCCGGTGGTGACGTCCTTTGCCAGGTCCATGCCGACCAGCCCCGGCCACGCCCTGGCCTCGGCGAGCAGCGCCTCGCGATCGAAGACGCCGTCGCGATTGTGGGCGATCACCGCATTGGGCATGCCGTGGGTGCGAATCAGGCTGGTGAGGGCGCGCGTATCGACACCGGCCAGCCCGATGATGCCGCGCGCCTTCAGCCAGGCGTCCAGCCCGCGCGTGGCGCGATAGTTCGACGGGTCGGTGATGTCGGTCTTCAGCACCGCGCCGCGTACGCCGGAGGAGGCGGCCATGTTGACCGTCTCGATGTCCTCGTCGTTGACGCCGACATTGCCTATATGGGGGAAGGTGAAGGTGATGATCTGCCCGGCATAGGAGGGATCGGTCAGAATCTCCTCATAACCGGTCATCGCCGTGTTGAAGCAGACCTCACCCACGGCCGTGCCTTCCGCGCCGATGCCGTGGGCGGTTATCACCGTGCCGTCGGCGAGCACGAGGAGGGCGGTCGGCTGCGAATCGGCCCACCGGTCTGTGGCTTGGCTGTCGGTCATGGGCGAATGCCATAGCCGCAAGCGCGGCCGGGATCAATTCGGCTGTCCGGCGCTGCGGCAATCCCTATCTTGATTTCCGAATGCGATGGGGCCATATACGCGCCCGCCCGAAAGACGGGCATGCCCCCCGCGGGTGCGCGATGCGCGCCCCACCAAAGCCAAGGGCTGCGGGTTTCCATTGTGGATGGCACAAAAAGTCGATGGATATCAACGACTTGCATATTCAGCAGAAGTTGCGCGCGGATTCGGCCGGGTTTATCCTGCCGTGGGCGCGGCAACGGGGATCAAACATGCGAGACCAGATCAATGCGGCCCTCAAAGAGGCGATGCTCACCCAGGACAAATGTCGCGTCTCGACACTTCGCCTGATCAGCGCCGCGATCAAGGACCGCGAAATCGCCGCGCGCACCGCCGGCCGCGATCCGATCCAGGACACCGATATCACCGAAATCCTCATGAAGATGATCAAGCAGCGGCTCGAATCCGCGCGTCTCTATGAGGAAGGCAATCGCCTCGACCTCGCCGCGCAGGAGCGCGAGGAAATCACGGTCATCAAGTCGTTCCTGCCCGAACAGATGGACGAAGACCAGGTCCGCAACGTCTGTGCCGAAACCGTCAAGACCACCGGCGCCGCCGGCTTGCGCGACATGGGCAAGTGCATGCAGGCGCTGAAGGCGCGCTACGCCGGCCGCATGGACTTCGGCAAGGCAAGCGCGGTTGTCCGCGGCCTGCTGACCTGAACGGTCCTACCGGCGCGGCTCAGGGCCAGCGCTCATCATTCCACGGCGCGCCACCAGTGACGGTTGGCGCGCCGCTTCGTTTGCGTAGCCAGGACGCGCCGGCCGCTAGCCATCCAGCTCCGGATAATGGCGGAAGATGCCGTCCTCGTTGAAGGCGATTCGCCGGTCGCTTGCGAGATAGGCCTTGATGCGTGGCCGCGCGGCAATGCGGGCGGCGAGCGCCGCCACCTTCGGCGCGTCCGGCAGCCGCTTGGCCATCGCCTTGGGGAAGGCGTAGCTCAGCGCGGCGACCACCTGGAACAGCGACAGGTCGGCATAGGATAGCCGCGCGCCGACCAGATGCCCGTCGCCCTTGGGATTGCGCGCGAGAATCGCCTCGAACCATGCGAGGAAGCGCGGGATGCGGCTGTCGCGGAACAGCTTCGCCCGTTTCAGCGATTCCGCCTTCTGCTCCTCGTAATAGAAGGCGCCGCCGAGCGGGTGATGGGTGTCGTGCGCCTCTTGCACCAGATCGGCGATGGCGAGCTGAATCTGATGGGTCCACAGCTTCGCGCCCGAAGCCTTGGGCGCCAGGCCCAGGGGCTCGCCGAGATAGAGCAGGATATTGGCCGTCTGGCCGATGAGGACGTGGCGATCGCGCAGGAAGGGCGGCGCGAAGGGGGGCGTGGCGCCGTCCTCGCTCTCCCACACGCGCATCAGTTCGCCGGTGCCGTGCTCGCGCGCGACGTCGACATAGTCGGCGCCGGCTTCCTCCAGCGCCAGTCGGACGAATTCGCCGCGCCCCTGAATGCCCGGCCAGTAGTAGAGTTCGTAGGTCATGGTTGGCCCCGCATTTTCGACTGTCCGGCACCATAGGCCAATCTTGTGCGGCAAGCGTCAGCAAGTCGAATCGCCGTCCGAGCCGCTGGCGGCCATCCGCCGGCCGCCCTAGTGATGCCGGACTTGTGCCATCGAATGTCCGTATTAGGCTGTTTGGGTCCGCCGCTAAGGGGCATGCAAGGATGAGAAGGCGAGTGCGCAACGATCCTGATGGTGGACCGGCGGAGGAGGGAGCCGTGGTCACCTATTCGCGCCTGGCGGCGCGCGGCGGACGTGGGCCGGCCGGGCGTCAGGAGCCATATCTTGAGGCGCGCGAGGTGCCGTACAGGGACGACGACCTCAGGGCCTACGATCCCGAACGTGCGGCGGGCAGCGGCTTGGCCGACGCGATCGACGAACTCGACGCGCCACGCCGCGGTCGCCGCCGTCGCGGCGCAGGCGGAGCGGTGCTGGTCGGCGCCGTGGCCCTGGCCGCCGGTATGGTCATCCTTGCCTATGCCTACGGCATCGCCACGCGCGTCGATGCCCCATCGGCGGCGTCCGTCACCGCGCCCGGAAGTGCCGTGACCAGCCGCGGGACGCTGCCCGCCGACGACGCGGCCCGCTCGATACCCGTCGACGGCACGGTGCCCGCCACCGCATCGGCGCCGGCAGCGCCGGCCGGGGATACCGCCACGCCGCTTCCCGCGGCGCAGCCGGCTCAGCCACCGGCCGAATCGCCGAAGCCCGCCACGGCGGCGGCGCCGGCAGGATCGGGCGGTGCGCCGATGGATGGCGACACAACCCAACAGGCTGCCAAGCCGGCGCTGATCGCGCCGGTGCCGGCGACCGCGACACCGCCGGCGCCGGTTGCGCTGCCCAAGGTGACGGCGAGTGTCGAGTCGCCGCCGGCCAAGCCCGCCGACAGCAAGCCGGCCGCCAGCAGCGACGACCTCATGGCCAATATCGAACGCCTGCTCAAGCGCGACGCGGCGACCGCCAAGCCGGCTGCCACGCCGGCCGCGGCAGCGGGTCCGACGCCGCTCGCTCCGGTCCAGCCGGCGGACCCGAGCGCGCTGCCGCAACTGCCGGATCCCAATGCGGTTGCGACGACACCTGTGCCGCCGGCCGATGTCGGGCCGCCGCTGGACAAGCGTCTGATCCCGCCGGCCGACATTCCCAACGTGCCACCGAACAACACGGCAACCGGCGGGCAATAAGGCGACCGTTCGGGCGGGCTTCGATAGCCGGACGGGGGATGCCTTCGACTCAATCATGCATGCCCGGCCTGGTGCCGGGCGGCGTCACATCTCCGTCGTTCGCCCCGGTCTCAATGCGAGCGGCGGCCGGAATGACGACAAGCCGACAGGCTGCGCAAGATCGGTTCAGCCGGCCTTGCTTAGTGCGCCGTACAGCGAGCGGAGGAACGCTTCGCTGGACAGCGTCGCGCCGGAGATGATGTTCACATTGGCGCTCTGCGCCGCGATCACCTCGTTGCGCAGCATGGGCAGGGCCTGGCTGTTGATCGAGATCGAGGCGCCGTGCGTATCCGGATATTGCAGCACCCTGATGGCGCTGAGCTTGCCGCCGCTGACGATCGCCTGGATCTGCATGTTGCCGTAATAGGCGTTGGTCACCGGACCGGTATAGGTGCCGTTGGCATAGGTCCTGGCGCTGGCGCCGATGGGCACGGCGTTGTTGGAGACGAAGGGCAGGGCGGCCTGGCGCCCCGACTGGGTCCAGAAATAGACGCCGGCACCGGCCAGCGCGAGGACGAGAAGCGTTTTCTTCATGGTCAGGATACTCGCAGGATGCAGCGAACTTGGTCGCCATCCTGGCAGGCGCTTGTTGACAATACGCTGTCAGCGCCGATTACAAATTGTTCATTGTTTCAAGGCGGATAGCCGAAGCTCCGGGGATGGCGCGCGAGGCGCCCGGGATGTCTGGCAAGCACCAACCGCCAGCATCCGTTTTGCCCCTTGCTGAAAGACGGGCGAAGCCCAGGTTCGCTGGTATCGGCTTCGGCGATGCGCGCATCGTCGATGCCGGTCTTTCGCTCACGCCGCCACCCTGGCGGCACACGACAAACCATGAGCCTTGCGGTGATGCGGGAGGACGCTGATAGAAGCCCCGGCACCGGAAGTGTCGCGCCAATGTGTGGAGTCGGAGATTGCATGGAACTGCACCATCTGCCGGCCTGCGGCGGCCGGCGATGAATGGGCCGGGCAAGCCGGTGCCCTGGATGCTGTTCGGGGCGGAGGCGCTCGGCACGGCATTGCTGCTCGCGGTCGGCCTGTCGGTTGTCATCTTCGATTTCGGCACGGGAAGTCCGATGATCCGGCTGCTCCCGGACCCGGCGCTGCGGCGGCTGGTGACCGGCTTCCTGTTCGGTGCGACGGGAGCGGCGATCGCCGTCTCGCCGCTTGGCAAGGAGAGCGGCGCCCACATCAATCCCATCGTCACGCTTGCCTTCTGGCTGATGGGCAAGCTCAAGGCGCGCCATGCGCTCGGCTATGTCGCGGCGCAGATGACGGGCGCCGCGATCGGATCGCTGCCGCTCGTCGCCTGGGGGGCGATGGGCCGCAGCATTGCCTTCGGCGCCACCGAGCCCGGCACGGCCTATGGCCCGCTATGGGCGCTTCTCGGCGAGACGGTGACCAGCTTCGCGCTGATCTTCGGCCTGTTCGTGTTTCTGCGTCACAAGGCGCTCAAGCCCTTCACGCCGGCGCTGTTTCCGCCGCTCTATGCCGTCATGGTGTGGCTCGAGGCGCCGCTCTCGGGCACCAGCACCAATCCGGCGCGCAGCTTCGGGCCGGCGCTGGTCTCGGGCGTCTGGGGCGGCTGGTGGATCTATTGGCTGGGGCCGCTTGCCGGCGCCCTCATTGCCGTGGCGCTCTATCATCGTGCCGGCTGGAAGCGCGAGGCGATCACGGTCGCCAAGATCTTCCATTTCGAGCACGATCGCTACGGCGTGTTCCATGCCGCCACACGGAAGAACCCGCCGCCGTGAGCCGCGTTTCTCCGGCTCTATTGCACCAGCCTGAGACCGGGGTGCTTGTCGGAGGAGGCGGGCAGCAGAGGCCAGGTCTTGGTGATGAGTTCGCTGGCCTGCGCGGCCGGCACGGGCTGGCTGAAATAGAAGCCCTGGGCCAGGTCCACACCCCTGACTGCGAGCATCAGCGCCTGATCTGCAGTCTCGATGCCCTCGGCCGTCGTGGAAAGGTCGAGGTTCTGTGCAAGGTTGATGATCGTATCGATGATGATCGTGTTCAGACGTGCGTTTCCGTCACCGGAGACGAAGGAGCGGTCGATCTTGAGCCGGGTGAACGGCGTCTCGCTCAACAAGGCGAGCGAGGAATAGCCGGTCCCGAAATCGTCGATGGCGACCAGGACGCCGAGGTCGCGCAAATCAAGGATGCGTTGCAGCGCGATTGCCGGATCGCGCGGCAGGGCATTCTCGGTGATCTCCAGTTCGAGCCGCGTCGGCGACAGGCCGGTTGTCCTCAGCACGCGCGCCACGATGCCGGGAAACAGGGGGTCTTCGAGCTGCAGCGGCGAAACATTGACGGCGATGAACGGGTGCGGCGCCGGCCACGTGGCCGCAAGCTCGCAGGCCTGTCGCAAGACTTCCTCGCCGATTTCCGCGATCTTTCCGACTTCTTCGGCAAGGCCGATGAAATCGTCCGGCATGACCAACCGGCCGTCTTGTCTTTGCCAACGGGCAAGAGCTTCGAAGCCTGATGTCTTCCCGGTCCGCAGGTCGACCAGGGGCTGATAGTGGCACTCGATTTCCTTGCGCAGGACGGCGCTGTCGAGGCCCCGGATGCGATCGATGCGTGTGCTGAAATCGACGCCCAGTGCCTCGTTGAACCAATGCGCCTCGGTCGCGGTCGTCCGATCGGCCAGTTCGAGAGCATGACCGCTGTTGCGCAGCAGCCCGATGGCGGTGTCGGCGCCCGGATGACCGATCGCGCCGCCGGCCTGCACGCGGAGCTTGACTGGACCGTCCGCCATGCGTACCGGCGCCAGCAGTCTTTCCATCGCGTTGCGTATGATCTGTTGCGCGGCGACCGGCGATGATGCCGGCAAGGCCGCCAGCGCAAAGACATCCGAAGCGATGCGAGAGACCAGAACTCCGGGCAGGTCGTGAAGCCGATCGCCGATCAGCCGGATGAGCGCGGCATCCTCCGCCGTCTCGACGTCGTCGATGAGACGGTCGAGATCGAGCAGCTTGAGCTGCACCAATGCCAGCCACCGATCCGAAGGCGCTGCGCCCAGCGCGTCGTCGACGTCCGCGATGAATTTGCCCTGCCGGGACAAGCCGGTCACCGGATCGTAGCGCAGCAGGTGGCTGAACCTCTGTTTGGCCCTGACCTGTTCGTCGATGTCGAGAGCGACGCCGACCATGCGCCGGGTGCGCCCGTCGGCTGATGCGAAGAGACTGCCGCGAAGCTGGACCCATCGATACAGACCGTCCTCGCAGCGCACACGGTAGCGCACGTCGTAAGGCTGCGTGCCGCCGGACGCGATGGCTTGCGCCAGCTTGAGCTCGGCCTCCTCATTGTCGTCCGGGTGGCGCCGGCTGCGCAGCTCCGCGACGGTGAGCCTGTAGTCCGGCGGCAGGCCGAGCCGGCGGATGAGTTCGCCGGAGACGTGCGAGAGCTGCTCGCCGTTTTCGCTCAGGTCGAGTTCCCAAATGCCGCCACCGGCACTGGTCAATGCGAGCTGGAGCCGCCGCTCGCTTTCCGAAGACGCCCCATAGGCCGCCAGGATGTCCTTCCAGGCCATCCGCAGGAGATAGAAGATCAGCAGCGCCGAGACGGCGACAAATCCCCATCCCTTATAGGTCTGCAGGGTCTGATAATGGGCGTAGCCACCGGCAATGCTTGAGAGTGCTTTGTCGCTGAATGCTATCCACAGGGCGCTGACAATCGCATAGCTCCCCGCGATCAGGAGGGGCACTTTGGGATATAAGTATTTCTGGTGCGCAGGGAGGCCGCTTTGCTTCCAGCGACTGGCAGACATTGTCGATACTCAACAGCTCCGTCGAATGCGATTGCCATCTCTAGGCCGGTTCGCCTTAACGTCTTGCATTCGTTTCCATTAAAAAGTGTTGCACCGGCCTGTATTCACGCCGGCGCCGGCGGACGTGGCGCTGCGAATCCCCGCCTCCCCCCTTGCGGGGGACACCGGCGGCGCAGGTTTCGCGTCCCGCGAAACCGTTGGCGCAGCCAAGAGGGGGGGCGGGCAGGGCTCTCCCCTTGCATTTCGAGCCGATGGGCACTAGGTTACATGTAACTTCGAGAGGTGCCTTCATGGCTGACACCGCGAGCCGAAAGTCCTCGCGCGACAAGGTGCGGATCCACCGCGCGCGCCTGCGTGCCCAGGGCCTCAGGCCGATCCAGATCTGGGTGCCGGACACGCGCGCGCCGAGGTTTGCGGAAGAAGCGCATCGCGAGGCGTTGGCGCTTGCTGCCAGTCCCGCGGCTGCGGAGGATCAGGCCTTCATCGACGCCATCTCCCAATGGAACGAGGGGTGAAGCGCGGCGACATCTGGACCGTCTCCGGCGGCCCTGATTACGCCGGCAAGCCGCGTCCGGTGGTCATCGTCCAGGATGATCGCTTCGACGCGACCGACTCCGTCACGGTCTGCGGCTTCACCAGCGTCGGCACCGACACGCCGCTAGCGCGGCCCGAGATCGCTGCAACCGACGACAACGGTCTGCGCATGGTCTCGTGGCTGATGACAGACAAGGTCACCACGGTTCGTAAGGACAAGCTGCGCGACCGCATCGGCCGGCTTTCTCCGGACGATATCCGCCGTCTCGACCGGGCGCTAATCGTCTTCCTCGGGCTGGCGGGGTAGGGCAGCGGCGACTTCGGCGCAACGCCATGTCGCCTGCCGCATTCGTCCCCCTCTCCCGCCAAAGTCGGATGTTTCAGGCTTCGGCCATTTCCAGGTCCGAACACGGGCAAGCCCGTGTTCGACGGGGAGAGGGCAGCGTGTATCCCCAGTTCCTTCGTCACCCCGGCGAAGGCCGGGGTCCATGCAGCGCTCCACCAAACTGTGAAGTTGCCATCTGGATTCTGGCCTTCGCCGGAATGACGCGGCGCCACGAGGACACGCCGAGACCATCCGCGAGTTCCCATCTCCCCCCTTGAGGGGGAGCCAAGAGGGGGTGCGGGCCGGACGTTCTATTGTGGATTGGCCGACAACACTTCGGCGATGGCCGCCTCTAGCCAGGTCACCATCATCTTCCGCGCTTCTTCAATGGACATCGGTTTGTCCGGTGGATCGAATTTGTTCTCGCGATGTCGTTGAGCAGTGGTTGCCGTGCGCGTGAATTGGGTGAGTCTTGTGCCTGAGATGGCTTTGGCCGCAAGCTTGCTATCGCGCAGCAACTCGAACGCTTTGTAAAGCTCAACCCAATCGGGCTCCCCAGCGAGGCGGTCAATTGCGCTTGTAATGTCGGGACTTAGGGCGGCTGCCCGCATCCATTTCTGCGGTGCGGAGGGGACAGCGGGAGGCGGGATGACATTGCCTTGTGCGTCGCGAACGGTGAGTCTCGGATGGCCCATTCGAATATGGAGTGTGATGGGCTCAGCTTTCAGGTAGTGGTGGCGGCTCGGTATTTCGCCCGTCGAAAAATCTACCACAGCCCCTGGTGTCACGGGTTCCGAGTGGAATCTTGTGGCGAACGCGGTGGATAGCCGCCGAAAGAGCGATTCAGATACTTCGTGCACGTCAGAGCCTGAATCGAGGCCGTCAAACTCAATCGACCGCAATGCTAGATAGGGACCTTCTTGGCCGGGTACCTCTTCCACGTAGGGGTCGTGGGGAGGCTCAAGTACGTCCTTCCATAGTTGCTTATCCGTGTCGGCGCCGTTTAGTTCGACGCCCCATCGTTTGCTGGTCGTCATAGAGCCTTTATAGAGTCTTTTTCCACAGTGCCGATGAGCATGGATCGCGATATATGCCGTTTGCCAATGCAAATAGCAGCAGTCCGCCATGGCGAGAGCCACCAGCATCCCCTGTGGATAACTAGGACAACTCCGCCTCATCCACCTCCGCGCCTCCGCGAAGCCCGCCTATTCCTCCGCCCTCATTCCGCCATGCGCTAAGCTCACTCCCCGGCGCCCAAGAGCGAATCACCCCATGCGCTTTCCCGACTCCTTCCTCGACGAAATCCGCGCGCGCCTGCCGGCGTCGGCGGTCGTCGGGCGCAAGGTGAAGCTCAGGAAGCAGGGCAGGGAGTTCGCCGGCCTGTCGCCCTTCAATGCGGAGAAGACCGCGTCGTTCTTCGTCAACGACACCAAGGGCAAGTGGTTCGATTTCTCGGCCGGCAAGAACGGCGACATCTTCACCTTCGTCATGGAGACCGAGGGGCTCTCCTTCCCCGAGGCCGTGGAGCGGCTGGCGGGCGAGGCGGGCGTGCCGATGCCGGCGCGCGATGCGGAGGCCGAGGCGCACGAGAAGGAGCGCGCTACCCTCCATGACGTGCTGGAGCTCGCCACACAGTTCTTCGAGGCCGCGCTCAATGCCCGCACAGGCGCCGCGGCGCGCGGCTATCTGACCGGCCGCGACATCGGCCCCGATCTCCAGCGCCGGTTCCGCCTCGGCTACGCCCCGGCCGACCGTTCTGCGCTCAAGGAGCACCTTTC
>CAVXLJ010000022.1:0-24051 GCA_963762605.1 uncultured Alphaproteobacteria bacterium
CAGAATGCCCTGCACGATAGCCGCGCCGGCAAGCATGTCTCCGACGGCCAGTCCAAATGGTACCGGCCCCTGTTCGTCGTCGCCATTCAGCCACATGACCCCGGAGCGCGCCTGCGCCAGCAGGTCCTGCCCCGGGCGCATCGCCCACGGCCCCTCGTCGCCGTAGCCGGTGATCCCTGCGTAAACGATCCTCGGGTTGATCGCCGATGCAACATCGTAGCCGAGGCCGAGGCGTTCCATCACGCCGGGACGGAGGTTCTGGATGAGCACATCGGCCTTGCCGATCAGGTGCTTCAGCGCCTGCAGGTCGGTTTCATTCTTGAGGTCGAGCGCGATGCTCTCCTTGCCGCGATTGATCGCGTGAAAGAGGGTCGAATCGCCGCCGATCTCGGTGTCGGTCAAATACAGCCGACGGCATAGGTCGCCGCCGTCTGGCCGCTCGACCTTGATGACACGGGCACCTAAGTCCATCAGCCTCAGCGCTGCATAAGGCCCCGCCAGAAACTGGCTCGCGTCGATGACGACAAGCCCTGCAAGCGGAAGTTCGTCGTTGGTCTTCATCTATTTTGTCTGTCTCTTTTCGACCTGATCGGCGAGCGCGGCAGGATCGCGATAGCGTACGGTCTGCAGGTGCTCGCAGTAGAGAACGAGCTCGCCTTCACCCTTGAACACCTCGTAGCTCGCGCGGATGAGCCCCATCTCGGGATACTTCGGGCGCTTATCGAGGTTGGTGCGGATGGTGTAGATCGTATCGCCGATGAACACCGGCTTGATGAAGCGCAGCTTGTCGTAGCCGTAGGAAAATGCGTTGACGCAGTTGGTGGCGACGAGGCCGAGACCGGCCGAAAAGACGAAAGCGCCGGCGACCAGCCGTTTGCCGAACACGCCTTCGCTGGCTGCGAACATCTGATCCTGAACGTATGGGTGGATGTCGGTGACCAGCAGGTTGAACTGGTGCGAATCGCCCTCGGAAATCGTGCGCCGAAGCGAACGGATCTTCTGGCCGACCGGCCAGTCCTCGTAGAGCCAGTTCTCGGCGTTCCATACCGGAATCTCGGCGTGCTCCGGCGGCATGTCCTTCGGATGGGTCGAGGAGACGCCGACAGTGGGAGCTGACGATGCGTCGTTCATGGGGTGCAGCCTCAGGGTGACTTCGGGACTTCGGTCGCCGGCGCGGCGCTGGAGCGAAAACACGCTTCGCAGAGCGCCATCGTGTGCCAGGCATCTTCGGCCGAGGCGATGAGCGTGTCGTCCTCGCCGGCCGCGAACCGCTGCAGATTGGACATCCGCCCGATGAAAGCGTCGGGGAACCAAACGCCGGTCAGCGGCACTTCCACCCAGCCGTCGCCGTCGTTGATCCACAGTTCGTCCGGCTCGCCGGTTGGATAGTCGAGCAGCACACCGAGCTTGAGCATCGCCGCGCCCTTGTCCCCCTCGAAGCGCATGCTCGCGTCCTGGAATTTCCGTCCGAGCTTGTGGTTGTGATTGATCGAGAACGTGCAGCGGAGGTCGCCGCCGAAATCGATGATCGCCGATGTCCGCGTCTCGATGAGGTCGGACGCGGGATGCCCCATGGTGCGCGCATGCACGCCAACCGGGTTCCCCAGGATCGCGCGAATCAGGTCAAAGTAGTGGATCGAATGCACAGCGATCTCACCGCGTTTCGCGCCCTTGAGGAATGGGAAGAGATCCCACGGCGTGAACAGATTGAGATGGACTTCGACATCGACGAGCCGGCCGAGATGGCCGCGTTCCTTGGCGTCCGCGAGCGCGAGCATCATCGGGGAGAAGCGAAGCTGAAAGTTCACCGCCGCGGTCAGGCGGCGCGCGCGAACGATGTCGAGGATCGCCGTCGCTTCGTTGAGATCCTGGCCCATCGGCTTCTGGATGAGTGCCACTGATCCTTCCGGCAGGCGTTCGAGCACCGAGCGATGGCTGACCGGTGGCGTTGCCAGGTCGAAGACCGCGTTTGGCGTCGTGGTCGCCTCTTCCAGCGAGGCGAAAACCGGCACGTCCCACTTGGCCGCGAGCGTTCGTGCGCGCTCGGCATCGATGTCGAAGACGCCAGCCACCGGGAAACCTGCCTTGCGGTAGGCCGGCAGGTGGGCGTCGTTGACGATGCCGCCGGCTCCGATGATCGCGATCGGCCGGGGCGCCGAAGGCCGCGGCCAGGTCTGGCGCAATGCCGCTGGATCGACTGTCAAAATTCTTCCTCCCCCGCGGTCTCGGCCACGGCTAGCGGCTTCGTCACGCGCTTCTATATAAAAACTATATTCATTAATGGGGGAGTGACGCAACCACCCCCGCACAGCATCGCCGGCTCAATCGGTGTGGAACACCTCGTCCATGTCCGCCCACCATTCATCCTGCTTGCGGGTCTCGAACGGCTCCTGCATGGGCATGCAGATCTTCCACCAGTCCTGCGTAACCGGGTCTGCCGCCATCTTCGCGGCGTCGGCAGCGAAGTCGTCGCCGTGATATTCGAAATAGGCGAACAGCAGGTGCTCCGGCTCCTTCAGGAAGATCGAGTAGTTGCGAATGTTGCAGTCGGTGATCTTCGCGAGCACCCCCGGCCACACCGCAGCGTGCAGCTTCTTGTATTCCGCTATGTGCTCTGCCTTCAGGCGAATGCACGATCCCATCCGCTGCATGGTTTCCTCCCTTTTTGATGCGCCGTCAGCTCAGTCGATAGATGCGCTCGGCGTTGCGACTGAGCAGCCGTTGTTTCTCGTCGTCGCTGGTTCCCTCGAGAAGCGTGTGCGTCGCCGCCACCCAGCGCCCGAGATCGGCGGTGAGCGTGCAGACCGGCCAGTCGCTGCCCCAGACAACGCGGTCCCAGCCAAAGACCTCGATGCAATGCTCAAAGAACGGCCTGAGGTCGGCGACCGTCCAGTTGACGGGGTCGCCATAGGCGATGATGCCGGAGATCTTGCAGGCAACGTTCGGCAGGGCGGCCAGGGCGCGCATGTCCTCGCGCCACGGATCGAGCGCCTGATCCTTGACGTTCGGAACGCCGCAGTGATCGACGATGAACTGCACGTCCGGGCATTTGCGAGCAATGTCCGCGGCGATCGGCAATTGTCGCGCAAGCACGCAGAGATCGAAGCTGAGATTGTGGCGTGCGAGGCGCTTGAGGTTCTCCGCAAAGATCGGCCGCGTTCCGAGTTCGTCCGGCTGCGTGTGGAGCACGCGGCGGAAGCCCCTTACGCCGGGCTTGGCGGCCGACCGTTCAACATAATCGGCGAACCCGTCCTCTTCCGGCCGGCACGAAGCGATGAGCGCGGCCAACGGCTTACCCAGCCCGCCGATGAAATCGGTCTCCGCCTCCATGTCGGCGTCGGCGACGTCCACCTCCATGTGGACGACGTCGGTGATGCCCGCTGCCTTTGCCTGCGGCCAGTAGTCGGTGAGGTGAAAGTTCTTGTCGAGCGCCGGCAGGTCCGCCAGCCACGGATACGACAGCTCGTCTCGGTAGATCAGATGGCAATGGGTATCGACAATTCGCATCACTCTTCCTCCCCCTCGTATTCATCGTCTTCGACTGCCGGCTGATCGCCAATCCCGCCAGACATCCGCGACAGCTCGCCACCGACGGCGATGAGCTTGTCGAGAACGGCACTGGTGTCGGCGGCACCATCGGATTCGCGATGCTTCACATAAGGGCAGGTTAGTGCGGCGATGGCCGCTCCGTTGGGACCAAGGACCGGCACGGACAGGTTCACGACGCCGCGCACCTGCAGGCTCTCCATTTTCTCGTAGCCGCGACGCCGAACCTGTGCGAGCCGGCGATCGAGGTCGCTGGGCAGGTCCTCGCCTGGTGCCGGCTCGTGCTCGTCGAGCATGAAGGCGCGCTCCCTCGGAGAGGCAAAGGCGAGCAGCACGTGCCCGGAACCGGTGTTGATAAGGCCGACGCGCGCGCCGACGCGGATCGCCAGTCCCCAATACCGCGGCGAATCGACCTGGGCGACGACGATGACCTCGCCGCGATCGTAGACGGCAATGTGAGCAGCCTGATGGGTCTCTTGCGTGAAGGCCCGCATCAACGGCATCGCCTGCGAGACCAGGCGGCGCACCGGCGCGTGCTGGTGGGCAAGCGCGAACAGCTTCAGCGTCAGCTCGTAGCGGTCGCCGCCGACGCGCGCGATATATTTGCGCCGCACCAGCCGGTCGAGCATGCGGTAGAACTCGTTCGGTGTGCGTCCGAGCGCCTTGGCGATCTCCGCCTGCGTCAGCCCTTCCTCGGTCGAGGCGAGCAGCTCGAGAATGTCGAGCCCCTTGTCGAGGGCAGGGGCGCGGTAGCGGTCTTCGGGAGATATCTGATCCATTCGAAAAGCCCGTATCCGGATGACAGCCGTTGACGCTCGCGCGGCAGTCATGCTTATCTGCAAATAGTCGCTTCACTTATGAGAGCACGGTAAGCGCCTGACGGGCAAGCGTCAGGACAACATAAGTGTCGGGACACAAAGGGGAGGAAGGCATGAGACTCACGCAAACCGTTGGAGTCGCGCTCTTGACGTGCGCGGCCACGCTGGCGCTGACGATTGGATCGTTCGCGGCCGACAGTCAGTTCGATTACGGCAAGTTTCCCGGCTACACGCTCAAGGTGAAGCTGATCGGCGGCACCCAGTATGAGCATCTCTACACCCGCATCCCCGAATGGGAAAAGATGACGGGTGCGAAGGTTCAGATCGTGTCGTCGAAGAACTACTTCGACCTCGACAAGGAGATCAAGCAGGACATCGCATCGGGCCAGATCGACTACTGCCTGGCGTCGAACCATACCAGTTTCGCCCCGCAGTACGGCGACATGTACATCGATCTGAAGAAGTACATTCCGGAGAGCGAGCTTGCCAAATACGTACCCGGCACGCTGAAGAACTCCGAGATCGATGGCAAGCTGGTGCAGCTGCCGCGCGTCACTGACATCTCCAACATCTACTACCGCAAGAGCCTCTACAACGATCCGAAGAACAAGGCCGCGTACAAGGCCAAGTACGGCAAGGACCTGGCGCCGCCCGCGACGTTCGAGGACATGAAGAACCAGATCATCTTCTTCGCCAACCCGCCGAACCTTTACGGCACCGCCTTCGCGGGCAAGGACGAGGGCGCGACCGGCCGCTTCATGGAGATTCTGCGGGCCAACGGCGGCGACATGTTCGACAAGAACTGGAAGCCGATCTTCAACTCGCCGGCTGGCGAGGCGGCGCTGCAGTGGTTCGTCGACGTTTATAAGGCGAAGGCGGTTCCGGCCGGCACGGTGAACTACGGCTGGGACGAGATCGGCCAGGCCATGGCGGCCGGCCAGCTGGCCATCGACCTCGATTGGCCCGGCTTCGCCGGGTTCTACTCGGATCCCACCAAGTCCAAGATCGCCAACGACCTCGGATTCGCGACGGCACCCGTCGGAACCTCTGGCCACCGTGGCGGCTGGTCGGGCTCGCATTCCTTCTCGGTCACTTCGGCTTGCGACAACAAGCCGGCGGCGGCTTCGCTTGCCGTCTTCCTGACCAACGACGACAGCGAATTGATGGAGGCTGAGGCCGGAAACATGCCGACCCGCACCGCCGTCTTCGCCAAGGCCGAGGACTGGTTCAAAGCCAACGGCAAGCCGCAGATGGCCGAGATGTTCACGGCCTGGCAGGCTTCGCTTGCCGACGCCCGCACGCCGCCGCTGATCCCGCAATGGATCCAGGTGTCGAACGTCATTTGGCCACAGCTGCAGGCGGCCGAGCTTGGCCAGATCTCGGTCAAGGCGGCGCTCGACAAGGCGGCTGCCGATGCGACCCAGATCATGCAGGACGCTGGGCTGCTCAAGAACTGAACCTTTCGGTTGGCAGGGGTCGAACGAACACTCGGCTCCTGCCGCCGCGTCTTTCCTTGGTGAGAGGAAAGAGGGTCGCGGCACCGAAGCATATCGCAACCTCTCTCGTCGTGATGGCGAGGGGGCTCCGCAACGGGCCCGTGGAGGCGAGCCGTGGCCCGAAAGAGAAATCTCCGCGTATGAGATTCTTACGATCACCCCGCGCCGTTCCCTATCTGCTGCTGCTGCCGGCGATTGTGGTGATCCTCTCGGTGATCCTGGTGCCGCTGTTGGTGTCGCTGTGGTCGAGCTTCACCCCCTACATGCTGACACAGCCGTCGTCGCTCTATCGCTTCGTCGGCCTCAGGAACTACCAGCGCCTGTGGGGCAACGCGGATTTCTGGTGGGCGTTCGGCCGCACGCTGATCTTCATCACGGTGGCCCTCAACCTCGAGATGGTGTTCGGCCTGCTGCTGGCGCTGCTCGTGAACCGCATCACCAACGGGCAGCGGGTTATCCGCACGGTGATGATGTTTCCAATGATGTTCTCGCCGATCCTCGTCGGCTTTCTCTTCAAGTACATGCTCAACGATTCGATCGGTTTCGTGAACAACGCCCTCTATTCGCTCGGCCTCATCCGTGATCCGATTCCCTGGCTGATCGACGGCACGCTCGCTAACCTCTCCATCATCGGTGCCGAGGTGTGGATGTCGACCTCGGTGTTCGCTATCCTGTTGCTTGCCGGCCTCATGGCGCTGCCGCACGAGCCGATCGAGGCGGCCAAGGTCGACGGCTGCAATCCCTGGCAGGTGTTCCGTCACATCACCCTGCCGTTCCTGATGCCCTTCATCTACATCGCCATGACCATCCGCTCGCTCGACATCGCGCGCGCCTACGACATGGTGCGTATCATGACCAACGGTGGGCCGGCGCAACGCACCGAGCTGATCTGGACGCTGCTGTCGCGAGTTCGGCTACCAGAACGCCCAGATGGGGTCGGCCAACGCCATGGCCTATGTCTCGATCCTGCTGTCGATCGTCTTCACCTATTATTTCTATCGAAAGCTGTCGTCCGCCCGCGCCTTCATGGGAGGTGCGCAGTGAGCGCCTTCTCTGAAACGAGCGGCGAGGTGCCGGCCGAAAACCGGCTGACCATTGAAAAGCCTTGGCAGCGCTGGCTGATTCGGTTCGCGGTGCTGGTCGCCATGCTGATCCTGTGCGTGCCCGGCCTGTGGGTCGTGCTGACCGCCTTCCGGCCAAACGTCGAGGTGCTGGCGCGGCCGACCGTGTGGCTGCCGCAGCACCCCACCTTCGACAATTTCGCCAAGATCTTCGGCCTCTTGCCGCAGCAGCAGGAAGGCCTGCCGGTCCTGCAATATTTCACCAATTCGCTGGTGATCTCGGTAACCTCGACATTCGTCGCCATCGTTATCGGCATGATGGGCGGCTACGCATTCGCCCGCTATCGCTTCCGCGGCAAGGCTCAGCTCTTCGTTGCCTTCATGCTGTCGCGCTCGGTGCCGGGCATCGCGCTCAGCCTGCCGCTGTTCATCCTGTGGAGCCGGCTGCATCTGATCGACACGCCGCTCGGGCTGATTCTGGTTTACATGGCGATCAACATCCCGTTCACCATCTGGCTGACCGACGGCTTCTTCCGCCAGATTCCGGTCGACCTGTCCGAAGCCGCACAGATCGACGGCTGCACGCGCTGGCAGGCATTCTGGAAGATCGAGTTTCCGCTCGCCCGCACCGGCATCGCCTCGGCGGCGATCTTCGCCTTCCTCACCTCATGGAACGAATACGCGCTCGCCAGCCAGCTCAGCCGCACCGTCGCCAGCAAGACGTTGCCGGTGGGGCTGATGGATTTCACCGCGCAGTTCACCGTCGACTGGACAGGGATGTGCGCCATGGCGGTGCTCATCATCATTCCGGCGCTGGTACTGACGTTCCTCGTTCAGAAACATCTGATTGCCGGGCTGACCCTCGGCGGCATCAAGGGCTAGTCTGCTATGGCCGAGGTCGTCCTCAACAAGGTCTTCAAGCACTACGGACGGTTCGAGGTCGTTCACGGCATCGATCTGTCGGTCGCGCATAAGGAGTTCGTCGTTCTCGTCGGCCCGTCGGGCTGCGGCAAGTCGACGACCTTGCGCATGATCGCCGGCCTTGAAGAGATAAGCGGCGGCACCATCCGGATCGGCGACAAGGTGGTCAATGCGTTGCCGCCGCGGCTCCGCAATATCTCGATGGTGTTCCAGAACTACGCGCTCTATCCGCACATGACCGTGCGCGAAAACCTCGGTTTCGGCCTGAAGATCGCCAAGGTCGAACCCGACGACATCAAGCGGCGTGTCGAGGAGGCGGCCGGCATTCTCGGGCTGGAACAGCTGATGGATCGGCTTCCCGCACAGCTCTCCGGCGGCCAGCGCCAGCGGGTGGCTATGGGGCGGGCGATCGTGCGGCACACGGATGTCTTCCTGTTTGACGAGCCGCTCTCGAACCTCGACGCCAACCTGCGTGTCCAGATGCGCACGGAGATCAAGCGGCTACATCGGCAGGTTGACACGACCGCCGTCTACGTGACCCACGACCAGGTCGAGGCGATGACGCTCGCCGACCGCATCGTCATCATGCGCGACGGCCGCATCGAGCAGATCGGCACCCCGCTGGAGGTGTTCGAGAGCCCGGTCAACACCTTCGTCGCCGGCTTCATCGGCTCGCCGGCCATGAATCAGGTCGATGCCGAAGTCGCCAGCGACGACGGTCGCCCGGTCGCGGTCTTCAAGGATGGCACCATGCTGCCGCTGCCGCCGAAGGTCGCCGCCAGGGTCAACGCCGGCGACAAGGTCGTGATCGGCTTCCGGCCGGACACTCTGACCCCAGCCGGTCACGGCATTCCTGGGCGCGGCGAGACGGCGACGCTGGAACGCGAGGTGCTGATCTCGGAACCGCTGGGTACGGAGACCCTGCTCATCATGCAGATCGGTGGGCAGGAAGTTCAGGGCAAGATGCTTAACCCGCGCGTGGTACGCGACGGCGAAACCATGACCTTCGCTCTCGACCTTTCACGGCTGCACGTCTTCGACAAGGCAAGCGGCCAATCGGTGACGCTGTAGGCAGTTCGGGGGAGAGCGTGGCCAGGATCGTCCGTATCGAAGGGTCGATGGTCGACCTTCAGCCGAAGGTGAAGCGAACCGACGCCATCCAGTCGTTCGTCAGCCAGGAAACGCCGATCATCCGCATCGAGGATGCCGACGGCGCGATCGGCACCGGCTACGCCTACACGATCGGCACCGGTGGGCCGTCCGTGATGCAGTTGATCGCACGCTCGTTCGCTCCGGTTCTTCTCGGCCGCGACGCGGCCATGGTCGAACAGATCTGGCGCGACCTGCTCTTCCTCACCCACGCCACCTCGGTGGGTGCGATCACTTCGCTGGCGCTCGCCGCAATCAACTCAGCGCTTTGGGATCTGCGCTGCCGCAAGGCAGGCCTGCCGCTGCACGTCATGGCGGGCGGCGCGCAGGAGCGTGTGCCGCTCTATACGACGGAGGGCGGGTGGCTGCATCTCGAGGCCGCCGCGCTGGTCGACGACGCGCTTCAGGCGCGCGAGCGCGGCTTCGGCGGCTGCAAGATCAAGGTCGGCCGCGAGGTGGGCGAGGATGTCGCGCGCATCGCCGCGGTCCGCGAGGCGGTCGGCTCCGGTTTCGAGGTCTTCACGGATGCCAATCAGGCCTTTAACGTCGATCAGGCGATCCGCCGCGCCCGTCACTACGAGGCGGTCGACATTGGCTGGTTCGAAGAGCCGCTGCCGGCCGACGACGTCGACGGGCACGTGAGGCTGTCGCGCGCGACAAGTTTGCCGATCGCCGTCGGCGAAAGCCTCTACAGTCCGTCCCACTTCCGCGAATTTCTGCAGCGCGGCGGCTGTTCGATTGTCCAGGTCGATGTCGCGCGCATCGGCGGCATCACCCCGTGGCTCAAGACGGCGCACTTGGCGGAGACGTTCAACGTCGCCGTCTGTCCGCATTTCCTCATGGAGCTTCACGTGGCGCTCTGCGCCGCGGTGCCGAACGGCCGCTGGGTCGAGTACATCCCGCAGCTCGATTCGATCACGCATACCGGCCTCACCATCCGCGATGGACACGCCATCCCGTCGAGCGCGCCAGGGCTCGGAATTGATTGGGATTTCGACGCCATCGCAAAGATGGCCGTGGCGGAGTTCTCTTTCGCCCGGCAGACCTAGGCTGGTGCCCGCCGCTCGACGAGATAGAGGTGCTCGCACACCAGCACCGTGTCGCCATTCTGGTTGGCGATGTCGACGGTCTCCACTACGATGCCGTGGCCCGCGCGCTTGGGATGGTCGCGTTTTTCCTTGATCGTTGCCGTCACGGTGATGGTGTCGTCGATGAACACCGGCTTGATGAAGCGCACCCGATCGTAGCCGTATGACATCGCCCGTGGATTGATCGTCGTAGCGGTCATACCGATGCCGACGCTGAGGACGAGCGTCCCGTGTGCGATCCGCTTCTTGAAATCCTGCGTCGCGCACCACTCCTTGTCGACGTGGTGCGGAAAGAAGTCGCCCGTCTGCCCGGCGTGGATGACGATATCGGCTTCCGTGATCGTGCGCCCCATGCTGCGCCGCGTGAAGCCCATCACGTAATCCTCGAAGAACTGCTCTGACACCATGTCCCGTTCGCCTGCCTCAGGTTGCTTGTCCAGCGTCTCGGCCGCACGGAGTTGAGCCCGACCAAGAGGTGCGATCTGTGCAGCTGGCCAAGTGCTAACTACCGGATAGAGCAACCGAAGGCGAGTCGGTTCCGCATGGCGACCTCCGCGGGGTGCGGAGCCATTGGACTCCACGTTGAAGCGTACAAGACGCATGCGGCGGCTGGGTGAGATCTCGAATCCGTGCACCTCTGCTAATGGGATGGTCCGACCGTGCTCCTGCCCCGCCAGCGATGGAAGCTGGGAAGGGGGCGCGAAAGACAAGGAGCACGCCATGCCCGAGAAGCTCAACGCCACGGTCGCCGCAGTCGGCATCGATATCGGCAAGTACTCATTCCACGTCGTCGGCCTCGATCAGCGCGGTGCAATCGTGCTGCGTCAGAAGTGGTCACGCAGCCAATTGGGATCGCGGTTTGCCAACATGCCGCCGTGCTTGGTCGGCATGGAGGCTTGCGGCGGCGCGCATCATCTCAGTCGCCGGCTGAAGGCGCTTGGTCACGATGCCCGGCTGATGCCGGCGAAGTACGTCCGCCCCTATTCGAAGGGCCAGAAGAACGACTTTCGTGATGCTGAGGCGATCGCCGAGGCGGTGCAACGGCCAACGATGAAGTTCGTCGCCACCAAGACTGCCGATCAGCTCGACCTGCAGGCGCAGCACCGTGTGCGTGAGCGACTGGTCAGCCAGCGCACGGGGGTCATCAATCAGATCCGCGCCTTCCTGCTGGAGCGCGGCATCGCCGTGCGGCAGGGACAGCGCTTCTTGCGTGCTGAGTTGCCGGGGCTCCTGGCCTCGCCTCCCGAGGTGCTGTCCTCGCGCATGGTGCACGTCATCGAGGACCTGGCCGGCGATTGGCGCCGGCTCGATGAGCGCATCGAGCGGCTGTCGGCAGATATCAAAGGTCTGGCCGAGGAGGACTCCGGCTGCGAGCGACTGATGACGGTGCCTGGCATCGGACCGATCATCTCCAGTGCTATGGTGGCGGCGATCGGCAGTGGAGATGCGTTCACCAAAGGCCGCGACTTCGCCGCCTGGCTGGGCCTCGTTCCCAGGCAGATCTCAACCGGGGACCGTACGATCCTGGGCAAGATATCCAAGCGCGGCAATCGCTACCTGCGCGTCCTCTTCGTGCAGGCGGCGTGGGTCGTGCTGATCAAGCCCAAGAGCTGGGAGCGCTATGGGCTCAAGCCCTGGATCGAGGCCGCCAAGAGGCGGCTGCACCACAACGTGCTGGCGGTTGCCCTCGCCAACAAGCTCGCCCGCATCGCCTGGAGCGTCCTGGCCCGTGGCCGGGACTTCGAGACGACGACGATCGCTCACGCGACCGCCCAAACTGTCTGATCGTCGAGCCCGAGATCAGGAACACGCGATGATGTAGCCCAATAACCTACCCGCCGAGGTCTGCGAGAGAACGAGACGAGATGGAGGTTCGGTCTTCCCGGCGCATGCGAACACTGGTGACCCAAATGGCCCAGTCGAGGTCTGTCCGCTAATGAGATCGCACGCGCGCTGATATCCATGATGGCCCGGAGCCCAACACGCTCCAATTAAAGGCCGGATACATTGATGCAAGACCGCTCATCGCCACCGCGGCAAACTCTCTTGCGACGCACGGCCGGACCATACATTGGGTCAATCTCGGACTTGGCCTTTGTTTCAAAGGATGTCAGCTTTGGGCTCGAACGCCGACATCCCCTTCTTCAATCCATTGCGGGTCACTTTGCCTTTCATCACCTTACCGAGTTGGTGGGTTGAACAGATCCGGCTCGGCTTTTGACGGCATGGAGATGCGCCCGCGGCTGGCCGGGGTGAAGCCGAACTCTGAGGCGATGCGCAGCATGACCTCGGCTTGGCGGTTGGCGATCGAGACGTAGGGCGACTGGATGGGGAAGCCGGTCGGCGATTTGACCATGACGCCAAACTTCTGGATGGCCTCGATCGCTTCGGCCGAGAGGGCATAGGCGGCGCAGTAGGATGCGAGGGCACCGCGGTCGAGATTGGTGAGAACGCGGAGCTTGCCGAGTTCACCGGCAAGGCGGTGCCATTCGGCCTGGGCGGCCGGGCTCAGTTCCGATGGACAGTCGGGGATCGTGGGCTCAGGGGTGGGCTCGTCGAGGTTCAGCGGCCTCTTGCCGGGGTTGCCGGTGATCACCTTGAGACGCGTCGGCTTGGGCTTGCGGCCGCGCATGGGCTCACCCGTTCCTCATCGCTGAAGCGGCGGGCTTCCGCTTTGGTCGAGATGTCAGACGTGCGCAGGCAAGCGGTGCTGGAGGCGCTGTGTGGCAGCCTGTGGCCTCCACGGCGGCCGATTGCATCGCCTCGAGAAATTGCAATTGCACCCAGTGCGGCCTTGCCAGAAGCATTGATTCAGACCGATTGCGAATCTCTTGACTTGTCGGACCGAGTTAAGAGCTTCAGAGAAAACTGGCTCAAATAGAGAACCAATCGCCTGGAACCGGCGACGCAAGCTAACAGGACCAGCCGCGCAATGGCGCGGAACTGCGGGCTGCGTCTGGGTTTGAGGCAGGGCGGAGAACGTTTCTTTCAGAGCCGCTGGCGGAGGGTTGGGAGAAACTTCGAACCCGACGCCCAGCGGGCGACTGCCCGCCGCGCGGCCAGCGCGCCCCCGCGGAGGCGTTGAGCGCAGCGAAACTGCCGTGAGCGCGAAAATGGCGGAGGGAGGGGGATTCGAACCCCCGTTACGGTTACCCGCAAACACGCTTTCCAAGCGTGCGCCTTCAGCCACTCGGCCACCCCTCCGGGAGGGCGCCGGATAAGGGCGCCTGTCAGCTTTCGGCGCGCACTATAGTCACGACAAGGCGCCGTGCAAGGCGTCTGCCACCCGCCCGGCGCGCCGTGAACCGCGCTCGCGGCCGACGGCGCGTGAGGGGGTGTCGGGCGAAGGGTTTGGGCCCCCGGGCGATCACGCCCTTGTCGCCGGGAGTTGACCTCGCTAACGGTTGCAGGCGGCACTCAGCGTGCCTATTTCGCGGCGTCGAAAGGGACGGCGCCATTCCAGAAGCAAGGCGGCCGGCGGCATGATCGGTTTCTTCTCGCGTTTCGTCGGCCTGTGGCTGATTGCCGGCGCTCTTGTCGCGCTGGTGGTCGACGCCACCAAGACCATTGCCGCTTCGACCTTGACCGTCACCCCGGTCGGCCTTGCCTGGAGCAGCATCAATCTGGCCTCGCTGCTTTCGGTGCAGCGGTTCGTCCAGCAGCACGTCGAGGCCTATGTCGGCCACTGGCTCTGGGACCCGCTGATCCAGTCGATCCTGCTGCTGCCGACCTGGGCGATTCTGGGAGCGGCCGGTTTCCTGCTCACCTGGCTCGGCCGCCGCCGGCGGCGCAAAGCCGCCTACGGCTGAGCCAAAAAGACCATCGCCGAATCACCGGCACCGGCTATGAGGCCGGGAAGGAGGACTTGCCATGAACATCCTCGACCTGATGGGCCGCAAGAAGACCATGCCCGAACCGGCGGAGGTACTTCCCGGCCGCGAATCGCCGATTCCCACCGCCGCCACCCATTTCGTCAATCACCGCCCGCTCAAGGGGCCCCACCCGCAGGGCAGCCAGGTGGCGCTTTTCGGCCTTGGCTGCTTCTGGGGGGCGGAGCGCGTCTTCTGGCAGATCCCGGGCGTCTGGGTCACCGCGGTCGGCTATGCCGGCGGCACCACGCCCAATCCCACCTATCAGGAGGTCTGTACCGGCCGCACCGGCCACGCCGAGGTGGTTGAGGTCGTCTTCGATCCCGCCGCAGTCAGCTACGAGACGCTGGTCAAGGCGTTTTTCGAAAGCCACGATCCGACCCAGGGCATGCGCCAGGGCAACGACATCGGAACGCAATACCGCTCGGCGATCTACGTTGCCGATCCGGACCAGCGTCGAATCGCGACAAGCGCCAAATTGACCTATGGCAAAGCCCTGGAAGCCAAGGGCTATAGACCGGTGACGACCGAGATCGCCGACCGGCCCGCGTTCTATTTTGCCGAAGACTATCACCAGCAGTACCTCGCCAAGAATCCGGGCGGCTACTGCGGTCTCGGCGGCACCGGCGTCGCCTGCCCGATCGGCCTTGGCGTCGTGGCAGATTGACCGACCGGGGGGTACCTCGACCGATGGATACGCCTGTGCATAATGCGCCGCCGGCAGAAGGACTCCACGTGCCGGATCACATCGAAAGGGACGAAGACCTCGCGGTGGCGCTGTTGCGCCTGGCGGCAGACGATCTTGCCGCGGCGCGGCGCGAGCTCAGTGGCGATGCGGCGCGCGCCAGGCGTATCCACGGCGCCCGCCAGCGCCTGAAACGGGTGCGCTCGCTTTTGCGCGTGCTTGAAGCCGGTCCAGACGAGCGTGCCCGCGAGGCGCGTCAGTCCCTGACCCGTATCGCGCGGATGCTCGCCGGGGCCCGCGACGCCGACGTCGCCGCCGCCAGCGCCCGCGAGCTTGCCGCCATGACCCCGCGCGCCGTCGAACTCGGCTTCGATCGCATCGTGGCGGACCTCGAGCAGGAAGCCGTGCGCGCACACCGTGACAGGACGCCGCTGGCGGAGGTCGATCGGCTTCTGGTTTCGCTGGCCGGCGAGGTGGCGTCTCTCGCCGACGGCCTTTCGGACGGCCCGGCGCTGCTCGACGAGGGCCTCGAGCAGGCCTATCGCCGGGGGCGCCGCTGGATGCGCCGGGCGCGCTTGAGCCTGGCGACTGCCGAGCTGCACAGCTGGCGCAAGGCCGCAAAGGACCTCTGGCACCTCCTGTCGCTGGCCCGCCAGCGCATCAGCCGCAAGGGCCAGAAGCTCGCGCCGGTGCTGGAACGGCTGGCGAACCTGCTCGGCCTCGACCACGACCACGCGGTGCTCGCCGAGAAGCTGGCCCTGTCTCCGACCGGCGATCTGGCGCTGATGGCGCAGCTTTCTCTGATCGCCGACAGACGGCGCGAACTCGAAGCGGAAGCCTTCGAACTCGGCGAGGAGGTCTATGGCGAACCGCCCAAGGCCTTTGTCCGCGGTCTGCTGCTCCGCTGATCCGCTTGCCGCGCGGTTTGCAATGCCACGTCTCACCTGTGACGAGAGGTGAGGGCGGGCCGTCTTCTTTCTGCGCGCGGAGCGCGCTCTAGTTGGCCAGGGTTCCCGGCCGCGGTTCCGGCAGCGGAATACCGGCCGTCAGTGCCACGCCACCGGGCCCTTCGGTCAGCACTTGGCGGCAGGCCGCCGGCAGATCGGCAAGCGTCTTCTCCGGCGGCGGCGGTTTCGGCTTCACCGGATGCTTGGGCGGCGGAGGGGGCGGACGGAACCACCAGGCGAGGTCCTTGCCGCAGCCGTCACCGGGCGGCGGTGCCGCCTGGTCGATGCAGCCGGAAATGCCGGGCGGGCAGGCGAGGCGGATATGCATGTGGTCGTCGTGGCCGTACCACGGGCGGATCTTCCTCAGCCAGGCGCGATCCGTGCCGGCGGTCTCGCAGAGCTGCTGCTTGATCGCCGGGCTGGCAAAGATGCGCACTACGTCCGGATAGGACGCCGCCTGCTTGTAGAGCCGCAGGTCGACGTCCGACCATTTGCGCGTGTCGAGCGTCAGCCGCTTGCCCCTGACCAGCAGCGATTGGGCCGCCTTCGTCTCGCGTTCCTTGGCGCTCATGACGTGGTCGGGCATCGGCGTCAGCCAGATGTCGACGTCGAGCCCGATCTGGTGACTGGCATGGCCGCTGATCATCGGGCCGCCGCGCGGCTGGGCCATGTCGCCGATGAGCAGGCCGGGCCAGCCCTGCTTGGCGACGTCCGCCGAGAACTTCTCGATGTATTGGACAAGCTCCGGCTGGCCCCAGTTGCGGTTGCGCGACAGGCGCATCACCTGCCAATGCGGGCCGGTGATGGGCAGCGCCTCGCCGCCGGCCATGCAGCCGTCGGCATAGGAGCCGATCGGCCGCGGCTCGCCGGGCGCCGGCACTTTGACCTTGCTGAACAGCACCTTGGCCGGTGTCGTGGCCGACAGCGACGCCGCATGGGCGCCGGGGACCGCCATGGCGGCAGCGGCAAGCAACAGAGAGAGCGTGACGACGCGCATCGGCCAACCTTCCGGCATGAGAGTCGGTGCAAGGCGTTAACGGAGAGCTAACCGTCCCTCCCGCTTGTCCGGGCCGATTATGGCGTTACCGCGGCGCCCGGCAAGCCGGCGCGACGACCGGGCGCCTCGCTTCTTGCGGACGCCGTTGCCGGCCGATCACGCCCGGCGCTCAGCCGGTCCTAGTCGAATGGCAGGCCGACATAGTTCTCGGCCAGCGACGTCATGGCAGCCCGCGAGCCGGTCACGTAGTCGAGTTCGGCCACCTGCCGGCGCCGGTCGAAGGCCAGCGCCTGGCTGTCGACATGCAACAGCGTGGTCATCCACCACGAGAAGCGCTGTGCCTTCCACACCCGGCGCAGGCAGCGCGCCGAATAGGCGGCAAGCAGCGCCTCGTCGCCGTGTGCGTAGAAGGCCACGAGCGCTTCGTTGAGATAGCGCACGTCGGCGACCGCAAGGTTCATGCCCTTGGCGCCGGTCGGCGGCACGATATGGGCGGAATCGCCGGCCAGATACAGCCGGCCGAACTGCATCGGCTCGGTGACGAACGAGCGCATGGGCGTGATGCCCTTTTGCAGGATCGGCCCTTCGGCGATGCGGAAGCCGCCGTCGCCGAGCGCCGTGCGCTTCTGCAGGGTCTCCCAGATGCGCGCGTCGGACCAGTTGCCGATGTCCTCGTCGGGCGCCACCTGGAGATAGTAGCGCTGCAGGTTCGGCGATCGCGTCGACAGAAGCGCGAAGCCCTCATCGGTGTGGGTATAGATCAGCTCGGGCGAGGCTTGCGGTGCTTCCGCCAGGATGCCGAGCCAGGCGAAGGGGTAGGTGCGGTCGAAGAAGGACAGCACCCCGTCGGGGACCGACGGCCGCGTGATGCCATGGAAGCCGTCGCAGCCGGCGATGAAATCGCACTGGATTTCTTGCGGGCTGCCATCGCGGGTGAAGGTGATGCGCGGCCGGGCGCTTTCCACATCGCGGACGGCAACGTCGCCCACTTCGAAATGAATCGCCCCGCCGGCGGCCAGACGCGCGGCGATGATGTCCTTGACCAACTCCTGCTGGCCATAGACGGTTATCTGCTTGCCGCCGGTGAGCGAGGGGAAGTCGATGCGGTGGCCGCGGCCCTGGAAGCGGATCTCGACGCCGGCGTGGATCTGCCCTTCGGCGCGCATCCGCTCGCCAAGGCCCGCCTCGTTGAGCATGTCGACGCTGCCCTGTTCGAGAACGCCGGCACGCACGCGGTTCTCGACATAATCGCGGCTGCGGTCCTCGAGCACAATCGACTCGATCCCGGCTTGCGCCAGGAGATGGGAGAGGAGCAGGCCCGCCGGGCCTGCTCCGATGATCCCGACCTGGGTTCGCGTCGCCATCAGAACGGATAGTGCATCGGCTCCGTCTGGATCGTGATCCAGCGCAGCTCGGTGAACTCGTCGATGGCCGCCTTGCCGCCGAAGCGGCCATAGCCGCTCGCCTTGGTGCCGCCGAAGGGCATCTGCGCCTCGTCGTGCACGGTCGGGCCGTTGATGTGGCAGATGCCCGATTCGATGCGCTTGGCGACCTTGAGCGCCCGGGCGATATCCTTCGAATAGACCGCCGAGGAAAGCCCGTATTCGGTGTCGTTGGCGACCTTGATGGCCTCTTCGTCGCCGTTGACGCGGATGACGCTGACCACCGGGCCGAAGGATTCCTCCTCGTAGAGGCGCATGGCCGGGGTGACGCCGTCGACCACCGTCGCCTGCATGATGGCATTGGTGCTGGGGCCGCCGGAGAGCACCTTGGCGCCCTTGGAAACGGCGTCCCTGATGAGATCGCCGACGCGCGCCGCCGCTTCCGCGGTGATGCACGAGCCGAGTACCACAGCCCCACGCGGATCACCGGCCGGCAAAGCGCTCGCCTTGGCCGCGAACTTGGCCAGGAAGGCATCGGCGACGCGGTTGTCGATGACGATCTTCTCGGTCGACATGCAGATCTGTCCGGCATTGGCGAAGGCGCCGAAGGCAGCCGCGTTGACCGCCTCGTCGATGTCGGCGTCGTCGAGGATGATGAGCGGCGCCTTGCCGCCGAGCTCGAGCAGCACCGGCTTCAGATAGCGCCCGGCGGTCTCGGCGATGATGCGGCCGATGCGGGTGGCGCCGGTGAAGTTGATGCGGCGGACCTTGGGATGGGCGATCAGGGCCTCGACCACCTGGGCGGCGTCCTGGGGCGCGTTCGAGACCAGATTGATGGTGCCCTTGGGCAGGCCGGCCTCGCGGAAGGCCTCGACGATCAGCGCATGGGTGCGCGGGCAGCGCTCCGACGACTTGAAGACGACCGTGTTGCCGCAGGCCAGCGGCATGGCGATCGAGCGCACGCCGAGGATGATCGGTGCGTTCCACGGCGCGATCGCCAGGCACACGCCGACCGGCTGGCGGATGGCAAAGGCCATGGTACCCGGCCGGTTGGAGGGGATCACCTCGCCGGTGATCTGGGTGGTCATCGACGCGGCTTCGCGGATCATGTCGGCGGCCAGCGCCACGTTGAAGTGCGACCAGTGCGCCGGGCTGCCGGTTTCGGCAACGACCGCGGCGGCGAAGTCCTCGGCCTTCGACTGCAGGATGTCGGCGGCCTTCATCAGCACGGCGCGGCGCTCGCCGGCATTCTTGGCCGACCATTCGGGAAAGGCCGCTGCGGCGGCGTCGGCGGCATGGCTGGCATCGCTCACCGAAGCTGCCGCCGCGCGTGTGGCGACATCGCCGGTGACCGGGTCGAGCCGGTCGAACGTGCGCTCGCCGCCGGCGGCGACATCGCGGTCGCCGATAATCAGTCTGGTCTGAAACATGGGGTTCCTCTCCATTCTCGTGCGCCGCGACGGCGGCAGGGCCGCCGGCGTGGCCGACATCGTCACCCTTGCGGGTACTGCTGTGGTCGTCGCCTCGATCTTCTGTGCCTGGTCGCTGGTCTCGGTATCCGGCGGCGAAAGGCGATGGTCTGCGTCTTCGATCAGGATCGGTTCGTGTATGCCGCCGACGCCGAGATAGGCTTCACGCACGGCGGGGTCGGCGCTGAGATCGCTGGCAAAGCCATGGCCGACGATGCGGCCAGTCTCGATCAGATAGCCGCGATCGGCAATGCGCAGGCTCTGCCTGGCGTTCTGCTCGACCAGCAGGATGCCGACGCCGGTCTTGCGCACCGCGGCAAGCAATTCGAACAGTTCGTGCGCCAGAAGCGGCGACAGGCCGAGAGAGGGCTCGTCGAGCAGCAGGAACTCGGGCGCCGACATCATGGCGCGACCGATCGCCACCATCTGCTGCTCGCCGCCGCTCATGGTGCGCGCCGGCTGCTTGAAGCGCTCGTGAAGACGCGGGAACAGCGCCAGCACGCGTTCCAGGTTGCGCCTGGCGCTGTGGCGGGCGCGGCGGGCATAGGCGCCGAGTTCGAGGTTCTCGCGCACGGTCAGGTCGCCGAAGATGCCGCGCCCCTCGGGCACCATCGCGACGCCGGCCTCGACGATTTCGTGCGGCGGCATCGCGGCAAGCTCGCGGCTGCCCAACGCCACCGAGCCGCCGGGGAGCAACGGCACCAGGCCGGCAATGACGCGCAGCAGCGTGCTTTTTCCCGCGCCGTTGGCGCCGAGAATGACCACGATCTCGCCGCCGTCGATCTCGATGTCGACGTCGGCAAGCGCCATGTGCTTGCCGTAGGCGGCGGCGGCGTTGGAGACCCTAAGCAACGGCGTCTCCAATATAGGCGGCGATCACCTCGCGGTCGGAGAGCACGGTTTCGGGCGTGCCGTCGGCGAGCTTCTGGCCGGCGTTCATCACCACGCAGCGGTCGCACAGCGACCGGATGGCGTCCATGACATGCTCGACCAGGATAATCGTCAGGCCCTCCCCACGCAGCGAGCGGATGAGCTCGACGCCGATCCCGAGTTCGCGCGGGTTCAGGCCCGCGAGCCACTCGTCGAGCAGCAGGACCTGCGGATCGAGCGCCAGGGCGCGGGCGAGCTCCAGCCGCTTCTGGTCGATATAGGTCAGCTGGCCGGCGGGAACATCGGCACGGGTTGCCAGCCCGACGCGGTCGAGCAGCGCCTCGGCGCGCTTCTTGGCCGCCGCTCCCCACAGCGGATTGTGGCGGAAGGCGACGCCGGCGATGACATTGTCGCGGCAGTTCAGGGATTCCAGTACGCGCACGAGCTGGAAGGTGCGGGCGATGCCGAGGCGGGCGATCTGGTTGGCCGGCAGGCGGGAAATGTCGTGTCCGCCGAGACGGATCTCGCCGGCGTCGGCCCTCAGCGCGCCGGAGATGAGGTTGAGCGCCGTCGTCTTGCCCGAGCCGTTCGGCCCGATGAGACCGACGATCTCGCCCTCGTTGACGGTCATGGTGAGATTGCTGACCGCGGTCAGGCCGCCGAAAGTCTTGGTCAGCCGGTCGATCTCGAGCAACGCTCCGCCGGTCACGACCTGCGGGCGCCGGATAGCGCGAACCGGCACCAGCGCCCGCAGGCCTCCCCCCCTCCAACGGTCGGCAAGGCCGATCACCCCGTTGGGCAGGAAATAGACGATGACGATGAAGACGACGCCGAGCACGATGTTGAAGTGATTGGGGAAGTTGACGGCGATCGTCTCCAGCAGGACGGCCAGCGGCACCACGCCGAAGAGCGGCCCGTAGAGGCGCCCGGTGCCGCCCAAGAGCGCCATGATGACCACCTGGAAGGAGAGCATCGGATTGAAGGCGAGCGCCGGGTCGATATAGGTGTAGCGCGGCGCCATGATGGCGCCGGTGGCGCTCATGAAGGCGGCGCTGACGGCGAACAGCACCAGCTTGGCGGCGGTGGTGTTGATGGCGACGTGGCGGGCCACCGTCTCGTCATTGCCGATGACGTTCAAGGCCAGCCCCAGGCGCGAGCGGCCGACCAGCCAGCCGACGATGAATACCAGCACCGCAAGCGCCAGCAGCTCCCAGAAGATCTGCTCCTGGCCGACGTCGAGAAAGATGTAGCGGCCGACGGTGTGCGAGACCTTGATCTCGTACCAGGCGACGAGCTGGCGGATCAGTTCCGCCAGGCCGAAGGTGAAGATGACGAAGAAGATGCCGCGCAGGCGCAGCGTCGACAGTCCGACGACCAGCGCCACGCCGACGCCGACCAGGGCCGCGACGCCAATGACGGCGTATAGCGGCAAGGAGTCGGCGAGCACCGCCATGGTGTAGGCGCCGATGCCGAAGAAGGCGGCGGTCGCCAGAGAAATGTAGCGCGTCGGGCCGGAGAACAGCGTCCACGCCGTCGCCAGCACCACGAATTGCATGAGGTTGATGCCGAACGAGACGTAATAGCCGTTGGCGTACAGCGGGAAGGTGGCCAGCGCCGCAATCGCGACGACCAGCGACGGCACCTGCCAGAGGCGCTGCCGGTTCACGCCGAATGTCCGAACAGCCCTGTCGGCCGGATGAGCAGCACGGCGAGGAAGATGGCGAAATTGGCGGCAAGCGTCAGGCCGGGATCGACCAGCCGCGCCACCGTGATCTCGGCAAGGCCGAGGATCAGGCCGGCGACGAGCGTGCCCATCAGGTTGCCGGCGCCGCCGAGGATGACGACGACCAGCGCCTTCATGGTGAAGATGACGCCGCCCGACACGCTGAAAGTGAGGAACATGGAAACCAGCGCCCCGCCCGCGGCCGAGAGCGCGCCGCCGGCCGCGAAAGCCAGCCCCGAGACGCGGGTGACATCGATGGCGACCAGACGCGCCGCGCGCGGATCGACGGCGACCGCGCGCACCGCGCTGCCGAAACGGGTGTGGGTTAGAAAGACGTAGAGGCCGATGCCGATCACCAGGGCGAAGCCGGCGGCGACCAGCCGGTTGGCCGGCACGGTCAGCCCGAGGATATCGGCCGGGATGGCGAGATAGGCGTAGCTGTAGAGCTGATTGCCGAAGACGGCGAGCCCGATCCCCTGCAGGACGAAGAGCAGGCCGAAGGTGAACAGGATCGAGTTCAGCCTCGAGCTGCTCGCGGTGCTTCGCCCGGCGCACCAGCGGCATCAGGAGAAGTTCGTAGACCAGCCAGTTCGCCACGAAGGCGACCGGCACGATGACGATGAGCCCGACCAGCGGGCTCACCGCATGGGCGGCATAGAGCCACCAGGCGCCGAAGGCGCCGGCGAGAAGGAACTCGCCGTAGGCAAGGTTCATGATGCGCGCGACGCCGTACTGGAGCGTGAGCCCCAGTGCGACCATCGCGTACATGCCTCCCAGAATAAATCCGGAGACGATGATGTCTACGGCGATCACGTGCTTCCCCGCCGGCTCTGAAGCGTCAGGCCGCTATTTCGCCGCCTTCCAGGCCGGCTTGGGCGCGATCGGCTCGTGCGTCGGCCCCATCGAGGCCGGCGCCAGGCCATAGAACTCGCCATTCTGCCACTGACCGGCCCACCAGACATGGGTGTTGACGTTGTGGTCGAGCTTGATGGTGCCCGCCACGGTGTCGAAGGTCCCGGTCTGCAGCTCCTTGATGATCGCCGGGCGGTCGATCTTGCCGACCCGCTCGATCGCCTGCTGCAGCATCTGCAGGCTGGCATAGGTCACCGGGCTTGCCCAGCGGTCCGGCTGCTGGCCGGTCACTTCCATATGGCGCTTGGCGTATTCCTGATACTTCGGATCGTCCGGGTTGACGCCGCCGATGCCGAGAACGCCCTCTTCGTTGCCCTTCATGATCTGGTCGCGATAGACCGGGAAGGCGGTGCCGACGGCGGTGTAGAAGGCCGGCGGATTGTATTGCAGCGCCACGGCGGTGCCCGACAGGCCGAAGGTATCCGGGGGATAGGAGAAGGCGACGAAGGTATCGGCGCCCGAGCCCTTGGCCTGGTTGATGATCTGCGAGAAGTCCTGCGTGGTGATCGGATAGCTTTCGTCCATCACCAGCTTGAAGCCGGCCTTGGCAAGCACCGGGCGCGCCGCATTGGCAAGCTCGACGCCGAAGGCGTCGGCGACGCTGACCATGGCGATCTTGTCGTTGATCTTGCCGGCCTTGTGGAGCTTGTCGAGGACTTCGACCAGGGCGTTGGCGCCCATGGTGGAGGTGCCGAGCATCCAGAACGAATTCGGCCAGCGCTTGGTCAGCTCGTAGGCGTGGTCGGTGGCGCAGGTCGCGCAGATCTGCGGATAGCCGTATTTGGCGAAAGTCGGGCCGACGGCGAGGTTCATGCCGGTGCCCCACGGCGGCAGCAGGATGTCGACCTTGTCCTGGTTGACGAGGCGTTCGACCGCCTTGATCAGCTCTTCGTTGCTCGACTGGTCGTCATAGGCAACCACCTCGATGGGCACCCGCTTGTCGCCGAGCTTGATGCCGCCGGCGGCCTCGATGTCGTGGAACCACAGCTTGTAGTTGGGGATCGTGGTGATGGCGGCACCGGCGGCGTTGGGGCCGGACATCGAAACGGCATAGCCGATCTTGATCTTGTCCTGCGCCTGCGCGCCACTGGCGATGAGCAGGCCGGCGAGGAGGCCGG
>CAVXLJ010000023.1:0-47576 GCA_963762605.1 uncultured Alphaproteobacteria bacterium
GGCTGGATTAATTCTGTTCAGGGCGTAAGCTTGCCGTTCACTCCCCATTTGCTAGCCTGCTTGCACCGCTTGGACGTTGCGAGCAGCGGAGGGCGAGATGCGGCGCGTTGTATTCAGTCTGCTGACCGGGCTGGTTTTGGCCGGTTCCGCGCTTCCCGCCATCGCCGCCGACCCTTGGGTGATCCCCACCGATGCGGCGCTTGCCGCGCGCGATCCCGATCGTTTCGCCTGGAGCCTGTTCGTCGCGCTCACCTGGCCCGCCGATCAGGCGAGCCGCATGCCGGCCAGCGACCGGCCCTATGGCGATCCCGGCCCGGTCATGTTCGAGACCTGGGCCCAGTCCGACCAGGTCTTCCTCGCCAAAGGCGCCGAGCCGCCCACCTGGGACGAGATCGACTGGTCGGGAAGCCGCACGCTCAACAGCCGTTCGGTGCCGCGCCAGATCACCATGTTCCGCGACGTCTCGTCGGTGAAGTCGGGCAGCGTCAGCGACGAGCAGGAGGAGGTGCGGCTCAACCGGGCGACTTTCGACTACATCCGGGAAAACAGCCTCTATTCGGTCGAGGGCCAGCAGTGGTTCTTCTACAACCGCCGGCCGATCGCCTTCCCGGTCGGCGCCATCCAGGTCCAGGCGGTGTGGCGGGCGATCGGCGAGGAGGACAAGGCGCGCTATCAGTGGGAGGAGTTCAGGGATGCCAAGACCAAGCGCCGCTACCTTTACGGTCTGACGGCGCTGCACATCGCGTCCAAGGTCCTGCCGGACTGGTTCTGGGCGACCTTCGAGCACGTCGACAATCCCTATCGTCCCGGCGTCTTCGACGAGGGCTGGCTCAATCCGTCGCGCGACAGCGCGGCGTGTTCCGCGACCCAGCCGGACTGCAATCGCGTCCCCACCGGCTTCGGGCTGGAAGGCACGCGCTGGGAGAACTATCGCCTGCGCGGCACCCAGACCGGCTATGTCGACGCTGACGGCAATCCGGTGATCCTCGCCAATTCGGAGCTGGAAACCGGGTTCCAGCAATCGGCCTCCTGCATGTCGTGCCACGTGCGCTCGACCATCGGACCCAACCGCAACCAGGCGGCAAGCTTCGTCTTCAATTCCGACAGCAAGGAGCACGCCCCGGAACGGCCGACGGCCATGCGCTTGCCGGTGTTCAAGATCGATGCCGACGGGCGGGTCACCAGCTACAACGGCATTCCCCAGCCGGGCGAATTCCTGCTGCCCGGTCAAGCTGCGGGCGGCCGCGAGAAGTTCCTGTCGCTCGATTTCGTCTTCTCGCTGATCGATGCGGAGAGCGTCAGCAACGGCGTCGGCGGCAAGAAATAGCGGCCGGCACGGTCGCAAATGCCCGCGCCACGAATGCCGAAGCCTGCGAGAAGGTTACCTCCCCCCTCGGGTGGCTGAGGGGGGTTGCCCGTGAGGGACGTCACGGCGGCCGAACGCGCGGGCCGCGCCCGCGGGAAATCCGCCCAACCGCTTGCCTGCCGCCCCTAATAGCTGCCGCCGCTGCTGCGCCGGTCGCGGTCGCGCCGCCGGTCCACCGGCTGGTAGGCGAGCCGGCTGTGATATTCGCAATAAGGCAGGCCGTTCCAGTTGCGATGGCCGCAGAAGTGGAAGCCCTCGGTGCCGGGATCGCCTTCCGGCCATTTGCACATGGTGTCGTTGAGCGCCAGCAGCGAGACCTTGAGGCTGATCGGCACGACGACGTCCTCGAGCGCCATCGGCGCAGGCAGGCGCCGCGGCGCCGGGTTGGCATGTGTCTTCAGTGCCGTGTTGCCCGATACGTAGTGCCGCGCCACCCGCTGCGGCGATCCCGTGCGCACCTTGCGCGGTCGCGGGTTCGACGAGGCAGGCTTGGCGCGCCCCGACAGAGACAGGCGGTGCACCTTGCCGATCACCGCATTGCGGGTCACACCGCCGAGCTGTGCGGCGATCTGGCTCGCGCTCAGCCCCTCACTCCATAGCCTCTTGAGCAACTCGACGCGTTCATCTGTCCAGCTCATACCGCATCATCCTGTTGCCTGCGGCTGACTCGGAATCCTCCGTCGCGCGTTGCCCGCTCCGCTGGGCGACGCCAAACGCGTAACAATGGATACTGAAATCCGCCGCAATGTCGTTTTGTCGTACTCGACGAATGCACGGTACAATAGCCATTGACTCGCTGACAAGAGTCCCGGCGAATCGATAGGTGGATTACTTTTGTTTTCCCCAGGTCGATGCGCTGTCGTGTCACTGTGCGGTTTTGCACGTATCGATCAAGTCGGGGCCGGTCGCGGCCCGGCATTGATTGACACTTCAACGACTTGGGTCGATAAGGTCGACCAAGGATCAGGTGCTGCCCTCCGGCGGCACTTTTTGTTTTGGCCTCTGGATAACGGACCGGGTCGCAAGGCCTGAGGCGGCAGAGATGGACCGCTCATCGCTCTATGATACCTTCGCACGGGCACCGATTGCCTTCGCGCGCGGCGAAGGCGCATGGGTCGAAACGACCGATGGCAGGCGGCTGCTCGATTTCGGCGGCGGCATCGCCGTCAACGCGCTCGGCCATGCCCATCCCGCCCTGGTCAAGGCATTGACCGATCAGGCCGGCCGCCTGTGGCACGTTTCCAATCTCTACCGCATCCCCGAGCAGGAGGCGCTCGCCGAGAAGCTCACCGCGCTCTCCTTCGCCGACAAGGTGTTCTTCGGCAATTCCGGCGCCGAAGCCGTCGAGTGCGCCATCAAGACCGCGCGCCGCTATCACTTCGTCGGCGGTCACCCCGAGAAGAACGAGATCGTCACCTTCGCCGGTGCCTTCCACGGCCGCACGCTGGCCACGCTCGCCGCCGCCGCCAATCCCAAATACCAGGAAGGCTATGACCCGGCGCCCGGCGGTTTCGTTCAGCTTCCGCTCGGCGATCGCAAGGCCGTCGAGGCCGCGATCGGGCCCCGGACGGCGGCGATCATGATCGAGCCGATCCAGGGCGAGGGCGGCATCCGCCCCGTCGCCGCCCAGTTCCTGCGCGACCTGCGCGCGCTCTGCGACGACAACGGCCTGCTCTTGATCTTCGACGAAGTGCAGACCGGCATCGGCCGCACCGGCAAGCTGTTTGCCTATGAATGGTCGGGTGCCGCGCCGGATATCATGGCGTTGGCAAAGGGGCTTGGCGGCGGTTTCCCGGTTGGTGCGTGCCTGGCGACTGAAGAGGCCGCCAGGGGCATGACGCCGGGCACCCACGGCACCACCTTCGGCGGCAATCCGCTGGCCATGGCGGTCGGCAAGGCGGTGATCGACATCATCGCTGATCCGGCCTTCCTCGAGGAGGTGCGGCGCAAGGGACTCTATTTCAAGCAGCGGCTGGCCGGTGTGGTCGACAGCCATCCCGATACCGTTGCCGAGATCCGTGGCGAGGGCCTGCTCATCGGCCTGCGCTGCGTCACGCCGGTCGCGCAGGTCGTCGCGGCGCTGCGCGACCATGACATGCTGGCCGTCGGCGCCGGCGACAATGTCCTGCGCCTTCTGCCGCCGCTCAACGTCAGCGACGCAGAGATCGACGGCGCCATCGAGCGTCTCGACGCGGCACTCACCGCGCTGGCGCCGTCCAAGGCCGCGGCGGGGGCAGGGGGTTGAGCCGATGGTCCGCCATTTCCTGGATCTTGCCGATTACGACACGGCAACCCTGAGAGCCATTCTCGCCGAGGCAAGCCGCCTCAAGGGCCTGCGCCGCACGCCGGCCGAGCCGAGGCCGCTTGCCGGCCGCACGCTGGCGATGATCTTCGACAAGCAGTCGACCCGCACCCGCGTCTCCTTCGATGTCGCCATGCGCGAGCTTGGCGGCGAGACGATCATGCTCACCGGCAAGGAGATGCAGCTCTCGCGCGAGGAGACCGTCGCCGATACCGCCCGCGTGCTGTCGCGCTATGTCGACGCCATCATGATCCGCACCCTCGACCACGCGCTGGTCGCGGAACTTGCCGCCAACGCCACCATCCCCGTCATCAACGGGCTCACGCGCCTGTCGCATCCCTGTCAGGTGATGGCCGACGTCATGACCTTCGAGGAGAAGAAGGGGCCGATCGCCGGCAAGTCGGTCGCCTGGCTGGGCGATTCCAACAATGTGCTCGCCTCCTGGGTCCATGCCGCCTCGCGCTTCGATTTCGCGCTTCATGTCGCCTCCCCGCCCGAGCTTGCGCCGCGGCCTGAGCTCATCGCATGGGCGACGGACAATGGTGCCGCGGTCACCGTCACCACCGACCCGGAGGAAGCCGCGGCGGGTGTCGATTGCGTCGTCACCGATACCTGGGTGTCGATGGGTGACGAGGAGCGCGAGCGCCGCCACAACCTTCTGGCGCCTTATCAGGTCAACGCCCGGCTGATGGCCAAAGCCGCGCCCGATGCCATCTTCATGCATTGTCTGCCCGCCCATCGCGGCGAGGAGGTCACCGACGACGTGATCGACGGTCCCGCCTCCGTGGTCTTCGACGAGGCGGAGAACCGCCTGCATGCGCAAAAGGGCATTCTCGCCTTCTGCCTGGGTGGAATGAACCCATGACGGTCAGGATCGAGAAGACCGGCGAGCCCATCGGCCCGGCGGGCGACGATGCCGTGCGCCCGTTCGAGGTCGCGGCCATCGATGTGCGCGGCCGCGTCATCCAGATGGGTCCGGTGATCGATGCCATTCTCGCCCGCCATGCCTATCCGACGTCTGTCGCCCGGCTGCTCGCCGAGGCGACGGTGCTCGCCGTCCTGCTCGGCTCCTCGCTGAAGTTCGACGGCAAGTTCATCCTGCAGACCCGCACCGACGGGCCGGTCGACATGCTGGTCGTCGATTACCGCACGGGCGGCGGCATCCGCGCCTATGCCCGTTTCGACGGCGCCGCGGTTGCTGCGGCGGAAGCGGCCGGCACCGCCGAGCCCGGCGCGCTGCTTGGCCATGGCACGCTGGCCATGACCGTCGACCAGGGCGGCCACATGAACCGCTATCAGGGTGTGGTGCCGCTGAAGGGCGAGAGCCTGGAGGAGGTCGCCCACAGCTATTTCCGCCAGTCAGAGCAGATCCCCACCCGCGTCCGCCTCGCCGCCGCCGAAATCCATGTGCGCGAGGGCGACCGCGTCCATCACCGCTGGCGTGCCGGCGGCCTGCTGGTGCAGTTCCTGCCCGATGCGCCCGAGCGCATGCGCCAGGCCGATCTCCCCGGCGGCGACGATGCCGGTGAGGCGATCGAATTCGAAGAAGACGATGCCTGGACCGAAGCACAATCGCTGGTCGGCACGGTGCAGGACGACGAGCTGACCGACCCCATGGTCCCGGTCGAAACGCTGCTCTTCCGCCTGTTCCACGAACGCGGCGTGCGCGTCTATCGTGCCGCCGAGATCCGCGACGAATGCTCCTGCTCGCGCCAGCGCGTCGCCGGCCTCTTGGCCACCTTCACGGCCGAGGAGATCGCCAAGAGCACCGAGGACGGCGCCATCTCGGTCACCTGCGAGTTCTGCGGCACGAAGTACCGCTTCGATCCGGCGGATTTTGCCGCGGGCCCGGGGCACTAGGCCCCCCGTCATCCTCCGACGAGGCGCAGCCGAGATCGGAGGATCGTTCGCCAAGCGCAAAGCCAGCGCTGAACGTGTTGCGGCCGATCCTCCGCTTGCGCGGAGGATGACGGTAGGAGAGGGGGCGACGCCCGGCGTCCCTCAGAACGCGATCTTCCCCGCCGCCAGTGCCTTGAGGTTGGCCACGCTCCAGGCGAACAGCCGCGGATAGGGCGGCAGCCCGTTGGCCGGGTCGGCCATCAGGATCGCCGCATAGGCACGATAGAAGCGGCCGGAGAGCAGCTTCGCTTCACCGTGACGCTCGACCACAAGGTGCCGCGCCAGCGCCACGTCGTCGGCGCCCGCCTCTTCGATCATCTCCAGAAACAGCGCCGCGGTGATCGCGTCATAGAGCGGATCGCCGGCCAGCGTGAACACGCTGAAATCGACCAGCCCGGTCAGCGTCAGCCGGTCGTCCAACAGAACATTGCCGGGGAAGTAGTCGCCATGCGCCAGCCCTTTCGCCGGTCTCTCGGGCAGGCTGTCAAGCAGCGCCAGCGCGTTGCTGCGCACCTCTTCGCCAGCGCCGGTCACCGCAGCGATGGTCGCGCCGTTGCGGTCGAGCCAGCTGTCGAGGCTCGCCCGGAAGAAGCCCGGCCATGTGTCGGCGGTGATCGGCGAGGGCGCCAGGATCTGGCCGTAGCGGCGATCCGGCAGGAGGAGCTTGCCGGTCGCCTCGGCGCCGGCGACATAGGCCGCAATGGCCTTCTTCCGGTCGGCGCCGTGGAGCCGCGGCAGCCGCGCCAGCAGGGACGTACCGGCAAGCCGCCGCTCGATGGTGAAGCGGCCTTGCCCGTCGATCGCCTCGATGACCGATGTGGGGACGTCGAGACGCCCGTCGATCGCGGCCAGGAACGATTGCAGCCGGGCCAGCGCCGCCGCATCGCCCGGCCGCTTCAGGATGCGCAGAACGCGGGTGCCGTCGAGCCCATAGACCCACGATTGGCCGCCCCAGCCGATAAGAGCGTCCGGACCGATCCCGAACGCGGCAAGAATGGCGCGCGCCGCCCCGTCCGCGTCAGTGGCCTCGCCACCTTCGGCCGGCATGCTCAGTGCACCACGCGCTCCGCTTCGGGCAGGTCGAGGGAGAAGGGGGGAATCGCGACGGAGAACAGCTCGCCCGTCTCGTTCTGCATCTGATAGCTGCCCACCATGATGCCCGACGGCGTCGTCAGCGGGCAGCCGCTGGTATAGGCGAAGGTCTCGCCGGGCTTCAGTACCGGCTGCTTGCCCACCACCCCGGCGCCGCGCACTTCCTCGGTCCTGCCGTTGGCGTCGGTAATCCGCCAGTGGCGCGAGCGCAGCCGCACCACCTCCTCGCCGAGATTGGAGATCTCGACCCGATAGGCCCAGAACCAGCGCCCGTCCTCCGGCGCGGATTCGTCCTCGACGAAGCTCGGCTCGACGGTCACCTGAATGGCGCGGGTGGTTTCCCGGTACATGCGACGCGACTCCACAAGGCCCCACCGGTCGTGAATTACCCGCGACGGCCAAGCCGCGTCAATCGGTGGCGGCATCGGGTATCCGGGGCAACTCAGGCTCCCACGGCAATGCCCCATTGTCTTCCCCCTCTCCCGCAAGCGGGCAGGTGAGCGTTCCCGAATGCCTGGCGGGCATGAACCGATGTCGATCCGGCCTCAGATCCCGTCCAGCGCCCCGATCAGGTCGTCGGAGAGGTCTTCGACGTCCTCCAGCCCCACCGAAAGGCGCAAGAGCCCCTGGGTGATGCCCAGCTCCAGCCGGGCCGCCTCCGTCAGCCGCTGGTGCGTGGTGGTCGAGGGGTGGGTGATCAGGCTCTTGGCATCGCCGAGATTGTTGGAGATGCCGATCACAGCAAGCGCGTTTTCAACCGCGAAGGCCGCCTTGCGCCCGCCCTTGACCACGAAGGAGACCATGGTCGAGCCGCCGGTCATCTGACGCTGGGCGATCTCGGCCTGCGGATGGTCGGCGCGGCCGGGATAGAGCACGCGCGCAATCCGCTTGTGGCCGGCGAGCCGGTCGGCGAGTTCCGCGGCGCTGGCCGTCTGCCGCTCGACGCGAACAGGCAGCGTCTCCAGCCCCTTGAGCATCAGCCAGGCATTGAACGGGCTCAGCGACGGGCCGGTCTGGCGCAGGAAGGTGTGCAGGTGGTCGTCGACGAATTTCGCGTCGGAAAGGATCACCCCGCCGAGCGCGCGCCCCTGGCCGTCGATGTGCTTGGTCGCCGAATAGACCACCACATCGGCGCCGAACTGAAACGGTTTCTGCAGGAGCGGCGTGGCGAAGACATTGTCGACCACCAGCTTTGCCCCTGCCTGGTGGGCGATCTCGGCAACCGCCGCGATGTCGATGATATCGAGCGTAGGGTTGGTCGGGCTTTCCAGGAAGAAGGCCTTGGTGCTCTTGCGCACCGCCTTTTTCCATTGCTTCAGGTCGTTGCCGTCGATCAGCGTCGACTTGATGCCGTAGCGCGGCAGGAGGTCCTCGATGACGTAGCGGTTCGAGCCGAACAGCGCCTTGGCCGCCACCACATGGTCGCCGGCCCTGAGCCAGGAGAGGAAGACCGCGGTGACCGCCGCCATGCCGCTGGCCGTCGCCCGCGCCGCTTCCGCGCCTTCCATCAGGCGCATGCGCTCCTCGAACATGGCGACCGTCGGGTTGGCATAGCGCGAATAGATGAAGCCCGGCTCGTCGCCCTTGAAGCGCCGCTCGGCCTGCTCGGCGCTGTCGTAGACGTAGCTCTGGGTCATGAACAGGGCTTCGGAATTCTCGCCGAACTGTGAGCGCAGCGTTCCGCCATGGACGAGCTGGGTCGCCGGCCTCAGCGCGCGCCGCCTGCTCTTCGTCTTCCCCGCCATCTCCAATCTCCTTCTTGCGAACAACAAAAAACCCGGGCCGCGTGTGTCGGACCGGGTTTCCTCTTTGCCCATCCGACCTTTTAGCGACTTGTTTTACGTGGCTGCAAGCCGGCCGGCTCAAATGACCACGAACGGCGGTGTCATACGGTCCTGCGACCTTGGCGTCAATCGCGACATGCGCTAAGCCGGATCGCCGCCCGAGCGGCGGCAGGCGGGCATGGGGTGTCATGGGCGAGGAGCTGAAGGTCGGAATCCTGCCGGCCCAGATCATCGAGAAGATGGTCGAGGCCGGCGCGATTTCGTCGGCCAAGCGGCTGGATCCCAGACCAGATCCAGCCGGCGAGCCTCGACCTCAGGCTCGGCGATATTGCCTATCGCGTGCGCGCCAGCTTTCTGCCCGGTCCGCAATCGCTGGTCAGCGACCGTCTCGCCAAGGTCAAGCTGCACGAATTCAGTCTGGTCGGCGGTGCTGTTCTGGAGACCGGCTGCGTCTACATCGTGCCGCTGCTGGAGCACCTCAAGCTGCCGCGCGATGTCAGCGCCGCCGCCAACCCGAAGTCCTCCACCGGCCGCCTCGACATCTTCACCCGCATCATCAGCGACCATGCGCGTGAATTCGACAAGATCCGCGCCGGCTATGACGGCCCGCTCTATATCGAGATCAGCCCGCGCACCTTCCCGATCCTGGCGCATGCCGGCTCGCGCCTGTCGCAGATGCGCTTCCGCACCGGCGACGCGCGGCTCAGCGACAAGGCGCTGCTGGCGCTCCATCGCACGGACACCCTTGTCGACAGCCCCCCTCATGTCGACAACGGCCTCACGCTGTCCATCGACCTTGGTGGCAACATCGAGGGGATTGTCGGCTATCGCGCCAAGCACCACACCGCCGTCATCGATCTGGACAAGCGCGACCAGTATAATGCGCTCGATTTCTGGGAGCCGATCCCGCGCCACTGGTCGTCCGAGCTGATCCTCGATCCCGACCAGTTCTACATCCTGGTGTCGCGCGAGGCGGTCCATGTGCCGCCGGATTATGCCGCCGAGATGGTGCCCTTCGATCCTCTGGTCGGCGAGTTCCGGGTCCACTATGCCGGCTTCTTCGATCCCGGATTCGGACACAAGGAGGCCGGTGGCGCCGGCAGCCGCGCCGTGCTCGAAGTCAGGAGCCACGAGGTGCCCTTCATCCTCGAACACGGTCAGACCGTCGGCCGGCTGGTCTACGAGCCGATGACCGAGCGCCCGGTGAAGCTCTACGGCAACGACATGGCGTCCAACTACCAGGCCCAGGGCCTCAAGCTCTCCAAGCACTTCCGCCGCGGCTCGACGCCGCTCATGGATCGCTCCCCGCCCGCTTGAAGCGGGGCGAAATGCGGGGAGTCGTCACCCTCATTCCCCCACCATCTTCTCCAGCGTCTCCAGCCGGTCGGCCTCGCCCGGCGGCTTGTCCCATCGTAAGCCGCGATATGCGCGGGAAAGCGCATGGCGATTCCGGAGCGGTGGCGGGTCGAGCGCTGCAGCCCCTCGAACGCCACCTCCAGCACCAACCCTGTCGTCGGCGGTGTGCACGACCTCGCGCACCGGGCCGAAGCGGGCGACCGTGTTGTTGCGCACGAACCGGTCGATCTCGGCGAGCTCCTGATCGGTGAAGCCGAAATAGGCCTTGCCCACCGGCACCAGTTCCTCGCCCGCTTCGCCGCTGCGCCACACGCCGAATGTGTAGTCGGAATAATAGGACGAGCGCTTGCCGTGGCCGCGCTGGGCATACATCAGCACGGCGTCGACCGTATGCGGATCGCGCTTCCATTTGAACCACGGCCCCTTCGGCCGCCCGGGCTCATAGACCGAGTCCCAGCGCTTCAGCATCACGCCCTCGATCACTGCTTCCGGCGGCGCGGCGCGCAGGCGCGCAAGGTCCTCCGTATCCGCGTAGGTCAGAAGCGGCGACAGATCCATGCGCCCCGACAGCGAGCGCGCGACCACCGCCTCCAGCCGCTTCCGCCTGTCGCGGAAGGGGAGCGTCCGGATATCCTCGCTCCCGTCGACCAGGCAATCATAGATGCGCAGATAGGCCGGGTGGCTGGCGAGCAGCTTGGCCGTCACCGTCTTGCGGTTCAGCCTCTGCTGCAGGTCGGAGAACGAGCGCACGACGAAGCCGGTTGCGTCGGGATGCCCAACCAGCAGCTCGCCGTCGAGCGCACCTTCGACGTCCAGCCCTTCGACGATGTCCGGAAACGTATGCGAGATGTCGTCGCCGGTACGCGTATAGAGGCGCCTGACGCCATCCTGGTTGACCGCCTGCACGCGGATGCCGTCCCATTTCCATTCGGCGGCGTAGACCTCCGGCGCGATGGTCGTGAGGTCCGCTTCGTCTATCGCCTGTGCCAGCATCACCGGGCGGAACGGCGCCTTCGCCGTCGACTCCGGCAGCGGCCCGTGCCCCTCGAGCCAGGCAAAGAGCGCGCCATAAGGCGGCGTCAGGCCGTGCCACACCGCCTCGATGTCGTTGACCGGCCGGCCGGCAAGGTCGGCCACGGCCTGTTTCGCCAGCCGCGCCGAGACGCCGATCCTCAGGCCCCCGGTCGCAAGCTTGATCAGCGCCCAACGGCCGGAAGCGTCGAGCTGATCGAGCCAGCCCTCCACCAGCCGCGGTCCTTCCGTCCGCGACGCCGCCTGCAGCCGCGCGACGATCTCTGCGATACGGGGGAAATCATGCACTGGCGGCATAGTCCCCCTCCCCCCTTGCGGGGGAGGGCCGGGGAGGGGGGCACTGGCACGATGCTCGGCAATGCCATGACCCCCCTCTGGCTTCGCTAGGCTCGGCTTTGCCTCGCCAAGCTGCGCCGTCTCCCCCGCAAGGGGGGAGAGGGGTGCCGCACCCGGCCCACTAGCCTCGGGGCCAGGCCAGATCAGCGCGATGGTCTCGGCGAGGTCGCCGACATAGTCGTAGGACCAGCCGAAAAGCTGCTCGTCCACCCGCGCGGTGACCATCGCCCGCAGCATCGCCGGCTTGACGCTCGGAATAGCGAGATCGCCGGTCAGCGCGGCCAGCGCAAGCCCACGGTCCGGGTCGGGGACCTCGCGGAAATAGTCGGTCATCAGCCGCAGCTTGGCATTGCGCTGGGGCGTCAGGACGAGCCGATCGAGCAGGGCGGCGAAGGCGCGCATGAGCAAAGGTTAGGCGCCGCCGCGCCGTCCGTCAGCCCCAGCGCTGCCTGAGCCGCCGGCCGATGTCGACGCGCGGGCCCGCCTGCCGCGCCCGGGGCGCATCGGCGCCGGCTGGCGGCCACAGGCTGGCGCGGAAAAAGGGCAGGATCGCCTCGGGAATGAAGCGCGTGCGCTGGGCGTAGAGATGGCGGTCGCCACCGCGCCGCTGCTGGGTCACGTAGCAGCGCTGCGGCACCATGATGTCGAGTTCGTCCTTCGCCCGCGTCATGGCGACATAGAGCAGCCGCCGCTCCTCCTCGATTTCTTCCGGGCTGCCGACCCCGAGATCGGAGGGGATGCAGCCGTCGATGCCGTTGAGCACGAACACCGATGTCCACTCCTGCCCCTTGGCCGAATGGATTGTGGAGAGGATCAGGTAATCCTCGTCGAGATGGGGCGGTCCCGCCTCGTCGCTGACCGCATCCGGCGGGTCGAGGGTCAGTTCGGTGAGGAAGCGTTCGCGGCTCGGATAGCCGGCGGCGATCTGTTCGAGCTGCAACAGGTCGTTGCGGCGGATGACGGCGTCTTCGTGGATGCGCTCCAGATGCGGCTCGTACCAGAGCCGCACCCGCTCCATCTCCGCCGGCCAGCCGGCGCGCCCGCCGCGCAGGTCCGCTGCCAGCCCGGCAAAGCCCGGCCAGTCGGCCGCCGCGCGTGATGGCGGCTGCCAGGCGGCAAGCGCCGCGCCCGCCTCCGATCCTTCCGCCAGCCGGTCGAGCACGTCGGCCGCGCTGGATGGCCCGATTCCGGGCAGCAATTGCAGCGCACGGAATCCGGAGATCCGGTCGCGCGGATTCTCGGCAAAACGCAAGAGTGCCAGAACGTCCTTCACATGCGCCGTGTCGAGAAACTTCAGCCCGCCATACTTGACGAAGGGAATGTTCCGCCGCGTCAGTTCGATTTCGAGCTGGCCCGAGTGATGCGCGGCGCGGAAGAGCACCGCCTGTGTCTTGAGCGCCATGCCGCCTTCGCGATTTTGCAGCACTCGCTCCACCACATAGCGCGCCTGGTCGGCCTCGTCGGCGGTGACCACCAGCGCCGGCCGGTCGCCGGAGGCGCGCTCCGACCACAGCTCCTTGGCGTAGCGCTCCTGCGCCTGGCCGATCACCGCATTGGAGGCGGCCAGGATCGCCTGGGTCGAGCGGTAGTTGCGTTCCAGCGTCACGATCGTCGCCGGCGGGCTGAAGCTTTGCGGAAAATCGAGGATGTTGCGCACGGTGGCGGCGCGGAACGAATAGATCGACTGGGCGTCGTCGCCGACCACCACCAGCCCGCGCCCGTCGGGCTTGAGCGCGGTGAGGATCGAGGCCTGCAGCCGGTTGGTGTCCTGGTATTCGTCGACCAGCACATGGTCGAAGCGCCCGCCGATCTCCTCGGCGATGGCCTTTTCCTCCAGCATCGCCGCCAGATAGAGCAAGAGGTCGTCGTAATCGAGAACGTTCTGGCTCTGCTTGGCTTCGGTATAGGCGCCGAAGAGGCGGGTCAGCTCGTCCTGCCAGGCGGCACACCATGGGAAGGACTGCGTCAGCACCGCGCCAAGCTCGGCCTCCTGATTGACCGTGCGCGAATAGATGGAGAGGCACGTCGCCTTGGTGGGAAAGCGCTTCTCGGTGTGCGACAGCCCCAGCTCGTGGCGCGTGAGGTTCATCAGGTCGGCCGAATCCTCGCGGTCGTGGATGGTGAAGGCCGGGTCGAGCCCGATTGCTGCGGCATATTCGCGCAACAGCCGCGCGCCGATGCCGTGGAACGTGCCGGACCAGCCCAGCGTCGGCGGCGCGCTGGTGGCAGGCAGCGCGCGCGCCACGATCCGCTCCACCCGGCGGGTCATCGCGTTTGCCGCCCGCCGCGAAAAGGTCATCAGCAGGATGCGGCCGGGATCGGCGCCGCCCACCACCAGATGCGCCACCCGGTGCGCCAGCGTGTTGGTCTTGCCCGAGCCGGCCCCGGCGATGATCAGCAGCGGCCCCGGCGCCTTTTCGCCGTCGCCGTGCATGACGGCGCGGCGCTGGTCGGGGTTGAGCGTGTCGAAAGCAGCGGCGGACATAACCCCGTGCGAATCAAACGGTTGCGGCGCACCGCCAGCAAATCCGATTCACGCTTTGTTCGCAATCGCCGAAACCCGCCGCACGCGCCTCCATCGCACGTTTGTTAAGCTTGAGCGCAGCTTGCGCGCGGTTTCCGCCACAAACGGTTAACCTTTGAGGCGAACCCGCGTATAATCGTCGCCTTGGGCGGGATGTGTAGCCATGCGTGATCAGAGCTTGTCTTTGCGTATTCTGGTGTTGGCGGTCCTGTTGCCGTTGACGGCGGCCGTCTGTGTCGGTGCCCTTGTGGTGACCGGCGCGCTCCATCCGCGTGTCGTGCACATGGTGGCTGCCGGCTGGGCCATTCTCGTCGTTGCGGTCCTTGCCGCGGCCATCTCGGCGCTCGGCCCGAAATATCGCCCGACACCGCTTCTGACGCCGCTCTTCGCCGGCGTCTTCGCCGCGTTGCTGGCCACCACGGCGGTCTATGCCGTGCGTGCCCACGTTGCGCCGAAGCGCGCCACCGTTGCCGCTGTCCACACCAAGACGGTCGTGCCCGCGCCGGTCATCGACCGAACGGCGGTCGCCCCGGCTTTTGCGGTCATGCCGCAGAAACCGGCGCTCGAGCCGCGCCTCGATACCGGTGCCGCCGCGCCGCCGGCAAAGGCCCAGGACCAGATCGCCGCGGACGTTCAGCCGCTGCCCGCGGACCCCGCGGATCGCGCTGCGATGGGCGGGCCGCTTGTGGATATGGCCAGCGCGGTCGTGCCGGCGGCCCACGCTGCGGAGAAGCCTGTCGGCGGCGTCGCGCACAAGCCGCCGATCGCCGTGGCCAGGATTCCGGCCCCCGCAGTGGCCCCAGCGGTGGGGCCGAAGCCGAATCGGGATGAGCCGGTCAACCTCACCGCCCGCTTCGACCCGTCGGGACCGACGGAGCCAACGGCCGAGGGTCCGCCGATGGTGCTTGACGCCGCCGATGCCGCGCCGACGCGCCACGGGGCTATTCCGCCCCTTCCTCGTATCCGACCATGTGGAGTGGCCGGGCCGGCGTGCCCCTGAGGGCGCACCAGCGCACCAGCGCCTCTTCGCGGCCATGGGTGACCCACACCTCCGCCGGATCGATCTCGGCAATCGTCGCGGTCAGTTCGTCCCAGTCGGCATGATCCGATAGCGTGAGCGGCAGCTCGACCCCGGCCTGTCTGGCGCGCTGGCGGATGCCCATCCAGCCCGAGGCGACGCACGGCAGGGGATCGGGGAAGCGCCGCGCCCAGCGTTCGGCGATCTCACTCGGCGGGCAGACGACGATCGCCCCGGCAAAGTCGGCCTTCTGTCCGCTGGCGACCGTCGCCGGCGCCAAAGTTCCCAGCGCCACGCCGAATGCCTCATAGAGCTGGCAGAGCGTCTCCATGGCGCCGTGCAGATAGATGGTGCGCTGGTAGCCGGCATCGCGCAGCATGCGGATCACGCGTTGCGCCTTGCCCAGCGAATAGGCGCCGACCAGATGGGCCCGCTCGGGAAACTGGCTGACCGAGGCGAGAAGCTTGGCGATCTCGCCGTCCGGCGGCGGATGGCGGAACACCGGCAGCGCGAAGGTCGCCTCGCTGATGAACACGTCGCAGGCGACCGGCTCGAAGGCGGCGCAGGTCGGGTCGGCCCGCCGCTTGTAGTCGCCGGAGGCGACGATCCGCAGTCCTTTGGCTTCCACCGCGATCTGCGCGGAACCCAGAATATGCCCCGCCGGGTGGAAGGACACGCTGACCGCGCCGAGCGTCAGCCGCTCGCCATAGGCGACCGCCTGGGTTGCCCCGGCGAAGCCGGCGCCGTAGCGCGCCGCCATGATCGCCAGCGTTTCGGCCGTCGCCAGCACCCGGCCGTGGCCGGGGCGTGCGTGGTCGGCATGGCCGTGGGTGACCAACGCCCGCTCCACCGGCCGGGTCGGGTCGATATGGAAATCGCCTTCGGGACACCAGAGGCCGGCGGGCGAGGGGGTGAGCAGATCTTGCGGGCGCATGGGGCGAGAATAGGGGCTTGGCCGTTCGGCGTCAGTGGATTGCCGGATCAAGGGCATTGCAGCCGTCGACGGCAGGCGTAGTGTCGGACCCCTCGCAAGGGACGGGAGGACTACGCATGGTATCTCTGATCATCTTCATCGTCGTCGGTGTCGTTGCCGGTTGGATCGCTGGCCAGGTCGTGCGCGGCGGCGGTTACGGCCTGATTGGCGACCTTGTTGTCGGCGTCGTCGGGGCGCTCATCGCCGGGTGGCTGTTTCCCGCGGTTGGCATCCCCCTGGGCGGCGGCATCATCGGTGCGATCATCTCCTCGGCCATCGGTGCGATCATCCTGCTGTTCATCATCCGGCTGATCAAACGCGCCTGACGCTCTGCCAGGTTGGCCCGCTGGCGCCGCGCTCGCCTAGAGTGACGCACCGGCGGGCCAGAACCTGTCAGCAGATGCGCCGCGCGAATCCGCTTGCCTTTCCCGCGCCGCCCGCTATCACCGCGCGGCCTTCCCCGTTCGGCGCGTGACCCTCAGGCGTGTCGTCTCCCATCTCGACCTCTTCCGGCGATCTCATCGCAGACCGGCGCTTCAACCATGCCGCGGCGCTGGCCGCCGATGGCGACGTCGCGGCCGCGGCGGACGTGCTGGAGCAGGCGCTCGACGTGGCGCCGGGTTGGGCGGCAGGCTGGCTGACGCTGGGCGAATGGCGACAGCGGCTGGGCGAAACGGCTGCCGCCGTCGCCGCCTATGGCCGCGCCGCTACGCTCGATCCGGCCGGCTGCCTCGGCGCTGATCTGCGCCTGGCGGCGCTTTCCGCCGCGCCCATGCCCGACGCCATGCCGGCCGGCTACGTCCGCACGCTCTTCGACGACTATGCGCCGCGCTTCGATCAGGCGCTGGTCGAACGCCTTGGCTATGACGCGCCGCTGCGTCTGGCGGCATCGCTGGCAAGCCTCGGCGAGCGCCGTTTTGCCCATGCGCTCGATCTCGGCTGCGGCACCGGACTGATGGGCGCCGCCATCCGCGACCGCGTTGACCGGCTTGTCGGCTTCGACCTTTCGGAAGGCATGCTGAAGCGCGCCGCACGGCGCAGCATCTATGACCGGCTCGTGGCCGGCGATGGGGTGGCGCTGATGACGGCCGAGCCGGAGAATGGCTTCGACCTGGTGCTCGCCGCCGACCTCTTGCCCTATATCGGCGCGCTGGCGCCGCTCTTCGCTGGCGTCGCCCGCATCCTCGCCGCCGGTGGTGCCTTCGTCTTTTCCGCCGAGCGCCACGATGGCGAGGGGTTCGTTCTCGGCGAGACGCTGCGCTACCGCCACGCCCCGCGGCTTGTCGCCGAGGCCGCCGAAGCCGCCGGCCTGGGCGTGCTCGGCATCGAACCGGTTTCGCTGCGCCGCGAGCGTGGCGTACCGGTTCCGGGCCTCATCGGCCTCATGGTGCGCCCGGCCGATGTCGTGCCGTTGACCCCGCGGCCGAGCGGCGGCGGCCGCCGTCTGCCCCGCGCCGCCTGAGTTCAGGCGCGCCGCCGCCGGCGGATGGCCAGCACGCCAAGGCCGACGAAGATCAGCACCATGCCGGCAAGTCGGAGCGGCCCGAAGGTTTCGCCGAGGATCAGCGCTGCCGCCAGCGTGCCGGAGATCGGTACGAGCAGCGAGAAGGGCGCTGCCACCGCGGCCGGGTAGAGCTTCAGCAGGTGGCCCCAGGCGGCGTAGCCGAAGATGGTCGAGACCACGACGATGTAGGCGAGCGAGCCGACGGAAAGCCAGGTTGCGCTTTCCAGTCCCGCGGCGATCCGCGCCGGCCCCTCGAAGACGAGCGACAGGAGGAAGAGCGGCAGGATCGGCACCAGGCTCAGCCACGAGATCAGCGGCAGCATGTCGACCGGTCCGAGCCGGCGCAGCATCACGTTGCCGCTTGCCCAGCACGCCGCTGCGCCGACGAGCAGCAGGAAGCCGGCCAGTGTCACCCCGTTGGAGCCGACGGTGACGGCGATCAGCACCAGTCCGGCGAAGGCGACGGCGGCGCCGGCGAGCTGCCGGCGGTTCGGCCGTTCGCGCAGGACCACGACTGCGATGGCGATGGTGATGAAGGCCTGCACCTGCAGCGCGATGGAGGCGAGCCCCGGCGGCATGCCGACGGCCATTGCCGGAAACAGCAGCCCAAACTGGCCGACGAAGAGCGTCGTGCCGATGATGATCAGCGTCCGCCACGGCACCGGCGGCTTGGGCAGGACCACAACCGGAAGGGCGGCGAACGCGAAGCGCAGGGTTGCCAGCAGCAGCGGTGGAAAATCGGTCAGCGCAAGCCTGATGAAGACGAAATTCAGCCCCCAGAAGACAGCAAGCAGGGCGGCAAGGGCGATATGGCGGGGCTTCACACAGAATACGGGCCGGCGAATCGCTCCGCCGGCCGCGCCTCAGGACAAAAATAAAGGCGCTGTCTGCTAGCGCCTGTCGGTTGCCAAATGCTGCTCATAGGTTCTGGCCCGTTCGTCGCGGCGGTTGACCAGCTCCTCATAGGCCTTCTTGGCTTCTTCCGAGAGCGTCACGCGGCGTACCGGGGCAGTCTTTTTCGTCCGGCTGGACGGTTTCTTGTACGTATTGCTGTCGGTGTTCATCGGGTTCCCTGCGGCTGACTGGGCAGATGTATAGGGCAAGACGCAGCGATGTGCGACCGTCTGTGATGGACGGAATGCCGCGCCGGCGCTACCTCTGACGGCGTGACCGCGCGCGCCGAGATCGCCGACCCGGCCGGGCTGCTGCCCGCGCCGTTTGCCGCCTGGTTCGCCGCGCGCGGCTGGACCCCGCGACCGCACCAGATCGACCTGCTCGAAAGGGCCAGAGCCGGCCGCTCGACCTTGCTGATCGCGCCGACCGGCGCCGGCAAGACGCTGGCCGGGTTCCTGCCCAGTCTCGTCGCGCTGCATGAGCGCCCGCCGTCCAATGCGCCCGCCGGCCGCGGCATCCATACGCTCTACGTCTCGCCGCTGAAGGCGCTGGCCGTCGATATCGCCCGCAATCTGGGTGAGCCGGTCGCCGAGATCGGTCTCAAGGTGCGGCTGGAGACCCGCACCGGCGACACCGCGTTCCACAAGCGCCAGCGCCAGAAGCTGAATCCGCCCGATATCCTGCTCACCACGCCCGAGCAAGCGGCCCTCCTCCTCTCCGCGCCCGACGCCGACCGCTTCTTCGCCGATCTCGATACGGTCATCCTCGACGAACTGCACGCGCTGGTAACCAGCAAGCGCGGCGACCTTCTGTCGCTTGGCCTTGCCCGATTGCGCAGCTTGGCCCCCGGTCTCAAGACCATCGGCCTTTCGGCCACCGTCGCCGATCCCGACGCTCTGCGCGCCTGGCTGGTGGGACAGCGTCCCTCCCCGGAATGGGGAGGGGGGACCGTGCGCAGCGCGATGGGCGGGGAACCCCCTTTCCGCCTCGCCGACCTGGTCACCGTCGCGGGTGGCGCCAGGCCGGAGATCGCCATCCTCGAGTCCGACGAGCGCCTGCCTTGGTCCGGCCACTCGGCCCGCTATGCGCTTCCCGACATCTACGCCGCCATCCGCGCCCACCGCATGGCGCTGCTCTTCGTCAATACGCGCAGCCAGGCCGAGCTCATCTTCCAGGAGCTCTGGCGCATCAATGCCGACGGCCTCGCCATCGCCCTCCATCACGGCTCGCTCGATGCCACCCAGCGCCGCAAGGTCGAGGCGGCGATGGCAGCCGGCAGGCTGCGGGCCGTCGTCTGCACCTCAACCCTCGACCTCGGCATCGATTGGGGCGATGTCGATCTCGTCGTCAACATCGGCGCGCCGAAGGGGGCGAGCCGGCTGGCCCAGCGCATCGGCCGCGCCAATCACCGCATGGACGAGCCCTCCACGGCCCTGCTGGTGCCCGCCAACCGCTTCGAGGTGATGGAGTGTCGCGCGGCGCTGGATGCCAACTACCTCGGCGCCCAGGATACGCCCGCAATCCGCCCCGGCGCGCTCGACGTGCTCGCCCAGCACGTCCTCGGCATGGCCTGCTCGGCGCCGTTCTCGGCCGATGCGCTCCATGCCGAGGTGATCTCGGCCTATCCCTATCGCACGCTTGATCGCGCGACCTTCGACCGCGTGGTGGAATTCGTCGCCACCGGCGGCTATGCGCTGAAAACCTATGAGCGCTTTGCCAAGATCAGGCTCGGCGCCGACGGCCTGTGGCGCATCGCGCATCCGCGCATCGCCCAGCAATATCGCCTGAATGTTGGCACCATCGTCGAGACGGCGCTCTTGAACGTCCGCGTTTCGCGCAATCGCGGCGCCGGCTTTGCCGGGCGTGGCGGCCGCGTGCTCGGCCGCATCGAGGAATATTTCATCGAGACGCTGTCGCCCGGCGATACCTTCCTCTTCGCCGGACTGATCCTGCGCTTCGAGGGCATCCACGAGAACGAGGTGGTGGCCACCCGCACCGCCGACGATGTGCCCAAGATCCCCATCTATTCCGGCGGCAAGTTCCCGCTCTCCACCTATCTCGCGGCCGGCGTGCGCGCCATTCTCGCCGACCCGGAGCGCTGGACCGCGCTTCCTCGTCAGGTTTCCGACTGGCTCAGAATCCAGAAGGACAATTCCGTTCTGCCGCGCACCGATCAGTTGCTGATCGAGACCTTCCCGCGCGGCAATCGCTTCTACATGGTCGCCTACCCCTTCGAGGGGCGGCTCGCCCACCAGACGCTCGGCATGTTGCTCACCCGCAGGCTCGACCGCGCGAAGCTTCGGCCGACCGGCTTCGTCGCCACCGACTATTCCATCGCCGTATGGGGCCTGGAGGATCTCGGCCGCGCTTTCGCGGGCAAGAGCCCCAGCCTCGCCGCACTCTTCGACGAGGATATGCTCGGCGATGATCTCGAAGCCTGGATGGCCGAGAGCTATCTGTTGAAGCGCCTGTTCCGCAATTGCGCGCTCATTTCCGGTTTGATCGAGAAGCGCCATCCCGGCAAGGAGAAGACCGGCCGCCAGGTCACCATCTCCACCGACCTGGTCTACGACGTGCTCCTCAAGCACGAGCCCGACCACGTTCTCATGCAGGCGGCCTGGGCCGATGCCGCCACCGGCCTGCTCGACATCGCCCGCCTCGGCGATATGCTCAAGCAAATCAAGGGCCATATCGTCCACCAGCGTCTCGACCGCATCTCGCCGCTCGCCGTGCCGGTGATGCTGGAGATCGGCAAGGAGGCGGTGGCCGGCGGCGAGGCCGACGAGCATGTGCTGCGCGAAGCGGCCGAGGACCTGGTCAGGGACGCGATGGGAGATGACAATGGGCAGTAGGCAGTCGGCAGTAGGCAGTCGCGCTCCGGCCGCCCTTCCGACTGCCGATTGCCTATTGCCGACTGCCGCTCTTGTTGGCGTCATGGGCGTCGTGCTCGAGGCTTTCCGCGAGGGCGCGTTGTGGTGGGCGGACGAGCGCCTGCTTGCCGTCGCCGACCTCCATCTGGAGAAGGGCTCGTCCTTCGCCCGCCGCGGCCAGATGCTGCCGCCCTACGACACCGGAGAGACGCTCGCCCGCCTTGCCACCCTGGTCGACCGCCTGCGGCCGAAGACCGTGGTGGCGCTCGGCGACAGCTTTCATGACGATGACGGCGCCGGCCGTCTGTCGCCCCGCGACCGCGCGTCTCTCGCGGCCCTGCAGACCGCCCGCGACTGGATCTGGATCGCCGGCAATCACGATCCGCATCTCCCCGACGGCCTTGCCGGCCGGCGCCTCGACGAACTCTCCATGGGCCCGCTCACCTTCCGCCACGAACCGGCCGCCGGCGCGGCCGATGGCGAGATCGCCGGCCATCTTCACCCTGCCGCCCGCGTCATCGGTCGCGGCCGGTCGGTGCGCCGCCGTTGCTTCGCCGGCGATGGCTACCGCCTCATCCTGCCGGCCTTCGGTGCCTATGCCGGCGGCCTCGACGTGCGCGACAAAGCCTTTGCCGGCCTCTTCCGGCAGAAGAGCTTCCGCGCCTTCGTGCTCGGCGAGGATGGCGTCTATCCCGTGGGGCCGCGAGCGCTGCGCGCCGGCTGAAGCGCTTCATGCGCCACCCCAGATTTCGCTGACGCTCTTGTCCGGGCTACACAGGGCCACCGGTTCCATTTGCAGCGCTTGTTTGGTCGTCCCCTCGCCCCAGTGGGGAGAGGGACAGGGTGAGGGGGGACTGGAGAAGACGGTGCGCTCGGCGCCCCCTCACCCGGCGTTTTGCGCCGACCTCTCCCCGCTGGGGAGAGGTGATCAGCGCCCCTGGCAAAGCCATCGATGAAATAGTTATCCCCGCTCCCCGAACCGGCCCCATATTGGTTGGCATCCTCGCTCGATAGAGGGGCGTCTCCGGAGGCGTCTTGAGATGGAGCGGGGAGCGGCGCCCCCGCGCGTCCGGTTTTCGCAGACCGGCTCTCGGGGCCACCCCGGCGGGACCGTCGGCACTACGACCGGCCGCCCTCAGGGCCTGAACCCTGCGACCAAGAGCCCGACAGGGATCGCGGAAAGCAGGGCGCAGAGCTCGCCGGGAGACGGAAGAAAAATCGCCGCGGCGGGCGCTCGGTGAGCGCCCCAACGTTTCGCGGAGTAACCGCACGGCATTCGCCGGGCGCCCGCCACCCCTCTGACGAGGGGCATGTTCTTTGAATGGTTCATGACCCGGCCACGACGTGGCGCGGGAGCGGAAAGCCGCGCGCCGGCGGATGCTCAGTCGCGCCGGAAGATCACGCCACCGAGCCAGCCGATGGTGAGCGCCAGCGCCACGCAGATCAGCCCGTAGAGCAGCGACTGGTTGCGGGCGAAGGTGGACATCGTGTCCTCCAGCCCGGTCTTGGTCACGCGCAACTTGTCGTCGGCGCGCGCGATCAGCAGCCGGTCGGAGAACAGATAGGCGTCGGCGGTATAGGCGCCGACCGGGATGTTGGCCGGCAAACGAAACGTCGTACGGAAGATCAGGCTGCCGATGAAATTGACGCCGACCTCCTGGCTATACAGGCCGGCACGGTCCTTCAGCCGGATGAAGGCTTCGCGGAATCGGGCGGCCGCCGGATCGTTGGCAAATGCGCGGCCGGAATAGCGGAAGGCGACGTTGTCGAAGCCGAGCTGCAGCCGGTCGAGCACCGGCGCGGTCGCCAGATCCGCCACCGCCACCGACGTCGACAGGGCATAGAAGGACGGCACCGCCTCGAAGGTCTCGGACGCGGCATTCGCCCAGATGCCGAGAATGCGCTCCTTGCGCCGCGCCACCACGGTCTCGCGCGGTCCGAGCAGCAGCACCGCAATGTCGTAGCCGCCGACGCCGGAGACGGATTTGGCGTCGCGGTCGATGACGCCGAACACGGTCACCGTCGTGCCGGTGAAGTTGGAATTGATCGTCACCTCCGGCGTCGACAGCGCCACGGTGAGCTTTTCCGCGCGCGCCGATCCGGCCGCGGCGAGGACAAGGGCAACAGACAGTGCCGCCAGCCAGCTCATGGTCCCAGCCCCACAAGCCGCGCCAGCGTATAGGGCTCCACCGGGGTGGTCACCAGCCCGACGAGGAAGCGCGCCGCCACCGCGATGACCAGCAGGCCGAGCAGGGCGCGCAGCTGGTCGCCGCGGATGTTCTGGCCGATGCGCGCCCCGAACTGCGCCCCGATGACGCCGCCGATCATCAGGATGACGGCGAGGAACAGGTCGACCGACGCATCCGAGACGGCGTGCAGCACCGTCGCCACCGCCATCGTCGCCAGAATCTGGATCAGCGACGTGCCGATGACGACGTTGGTCGGCACGCGCAGGAGATAGATCAGCGCCGGCACCATGATGAAGCCGCCGCCGATGCCGAGCAGCGCGCCGAGGAAACCGATGACCGTGCCCAGCACGACGATCGGAATGACGCTGACATAGAGCCGCGACTTCTTGAACCGCATCTTGAAGGGCAGGCCATGCACCCAGTTGTGCTGGCCGGGGCGGCGCAATGGCGTCGGGCGGCCGAGCCGGGCGTTGATCATCGCGCGCACGCTCTCGGTCAGCATCAGCCCGCCGACCAGCCCGAGGAAGGTGACATAGGAAAGCGACACGATGAGATCGAGCTGGCCGCCCGCCCTCAACGCGTTGAAGACCAGCACGCCGAGGCCGCTGCCCAGGATGCCGGCGATGAGCAGGACCGTGGCAAGCTTGAGGTCGATCAGCCGCCGCCGCCAGTAACTGAGCACCGCCGAGGCCGAGGAGGCGACGATCTGCGGGGCGACGGTGGCGACCGAGACGACGGGCGGAATGCCGGAAAAGATGAGCAGCGGCGTGAGCAGGAAGCCGCCGCCGACGCCGAACATGCCTGACAGAAAGCCGACGGCGCCACCCATGCCGAGGACGATCAGCATGTTCACCGGCATCTCGGCGATGGGCAGATAGATCAGCACGGCGACAACGGGGCGAGCAGGATCGGATGCGCGGAAGAGCCGGCCGCACGGAGATACGCCGGATAAAGCGCCGGTGGTGCGCACCTGTCAACGTGGGGGTAGCGGCAGCCGGCCGTGCCGGGGCGGGACGCGGACATCGGCCCGCGTCCCATGGCTCTAGATGCGCTGATCGGTCAGCGCCGCGACCAGCGAACCGTCGATCTGGCCGGTTTCGGCGATTCCGTTCTGGTGCTGATAGGCTTTCACCGCGTCGCGCGTGCGGTTGCCGGCGACGCCGTCGGCCGGTCCCGGGTCGAAACCCTGTTCGGCCAGCAGCGTCTGGATCTTCTTGACCAGCGCCGCGCGGTCGGTCTCGCTGAGCGACTTGTCCGGTACGTCCCAGCCACCTTCCGGCGTGCTGACGCCGTTGGCGTCGGCCAGTGGCGGCTTGGCGTGCCAGGCCTGTACCTGAGCCCGGGCCTTGGCGAGGTCGTTGCCGGAGAGAAGCTTGGCCACCTCGTCACGGCGCGTTGCGGCGTCGCTGTCGCCCTGGGTCGCGGCGATCGCGAACCATTTATACGAGGCGACGAGGTCCTGCGACGTGCCCAGGCCGCGGGCGTAGATGACGCCGAGATTGTACTGACTGTCACGCACGCCGTAGTCGGCGGCGGCCTGGAACCACTGCAGCGCCTTCTGCTGGTCGGGCGGCCCGTCGACTCCCTCGCTCATCAGGACGGCGAGGTTGTGCATGGCGTTGATGTTGCCCTGGTCGGCGGCCCGCTGATACCAGTCGACCGCCTTCACCAGGTCCTTGGTCACGCCCTGGCCGCGCTCGTAGAGGCTGCCGAGACGATACTGGGCAACGGCGACGCCGCCTTCGGCCGCGCGCTCGTACCATTCGGCTGCCTTGGCGAGGTCCTTGGCGACGTGGTCGCCGGCGGCGTAGCGCGCCGCGACCTCGAAGTCCGCTGCCGGATCGCCGGAGGCCGCGGCCTTGACCAGCTTGGGTGAGCCGATGGCGGCGTCGGGCGCCGGTCCGCCAGGCTGTGCCGCCGGGGCGGAGGCCGCGGCCAGCGACACCGGTGCGGCGGGCGTCTTGCCCGCGGTGGCCGGAGGCTGTGCGGCGAAGCCGGAGGCGGGCGGCGCGGTGTTGGTGGCGCCAAAGCGGCTGTCGAAGGCGCCGGGAGGGGAGAAGGCGATCTTGGGGTCCGGCGTCGCTGATGGCGCCACCATCGCGGCGGCATTGCCACCGCCTGCCGGCGCGGCGGCGCCGGCCGCGGCGAGAATATCCGCGCCCGACGATTTCGGCGCATCGATGCTGGCCACCGGCACGGGCACGGTCAGGTGCTGTTGCGTGCCGCCGACCGTGCCGTAAACCTTGATGGCGCCGATGGCCAGAACGATCGCCGCGGCGGCCAGCAACAGCGGCCGCTTGCGGTTGCGGATCGCCTGGCTGATGCGGGAGAAGGCGCCCGGCTTGTGCTCGCTGTCTTTGCTGGCAGCGTCAGCCGGCGAAGCCTCGGCCCGATGCGCCTCGGCCGCCGCCGCCTGTGCTGCCCGCCGCGCCGCGGCGATGAAGTCGGCGCGCCGGTCGCCGCTCGCCGCCGTTTGCGGCGGCAGCACCGCCGGTGCCGCACTTTTCGCCGGAATCGCGCCGGGCGCGGCCAGATCGGCCCCATGCGTGCCGGTGCCGCGCTTTTCGACCACCGCCGCGCGCTCCAGCCGGTCGAGGCGATCGACCACTTGGGTCAGCGTCTGGTCGACGGCTTCTGGTTCGGTCTCGGCATGAGCGGAATGATCGTCGGTCGCCGCCCTCAGGTTCTCGAGGTCCTGGCGCAGCGCCCGGATCAGGTCGGAATTGATGCCCCGCTCGTCGAGCGACGAGGACAGCTCGTTGACCGCGGCGCGCGCCTCGGCACGGGCCGCCTCGATCGATTCGCGATGGCTCTCGGAAAGGCGCGACTGCAGCTGTTCGAGGCTCTGCTCGACGTGGCGCAGCACCGCGGCGCGCGGTTGGTCATCGTCGAGCTGGCTGGCGAGCCGCGCCACCTGCGCCTCCAGCTCGGCCATGCCGGTCGTGTCCGAATCGGCATCGGTCACCGTCTCGAGCCGGGCCGCCAGGTCCCTGATCTGCGCTTCGAGGTGGTCGGTATCGGGCGCGCCACGCCCGGCGATATCGCGGCGGATGGCGGCAATCTCCGTCTTGATCTCGTCGAGCGCCGCCGTCGGCTCGCGCTGCGATGCACTCAAGCCCTCGATCGATTCGATGAGGCTCTGCAGGCGGGCGTGCATCGTCGCGATGGACGCGACGGCCGGCGTGCGGTCGAGCAGGTCGTCGATGCGCGCGGCGATCTCGTCGAGCCGTCCGACGATCGACGGTGCGCTGCGCTCCGAAAGCGTCGCCACGATATTCTTGCTGAGCGCGTCCAGCCTGTGTTCCAGGCGCTCGACCGCGTCTTGCGAGGCCACCGCCGCATTGCGGTTGGCGAGCGCCACCTTCAGCTCCTCGCCGAGCGTGGTCAGTTGCTCTTCCAGGCGCGCAACGCCGGGATCGGCCATCGGCCCGTTGCGCCCGCTCAGCGCCGCGTCGACGCTGCGGCCGAGTTCAGCCACCCGCATTTCGAGCCGCTGGATGGCACGCGGGCTGTCGTCGGCCTCGAGCGCGCGCCGGAGGGCCGAGACTTCCTCGCCAAGGGCATCGAGGCGGGTCCGGTCGAGGCTCTTGCCGGCGAGCTCTTCCAGCCGGTCGGAAATCGTCGCGGTGCGCGCTTCGATCTGCTCGAGCGACGGGTGAATGGAGTTTTGTTCCACCACGCCGCGGAGCGATGCGAGGTCGGTGCGTATCGAGGTCAGCAGCGACCGGTCGATCGGCCTCTCGGCCGACAGCGCTTCGATGCGGCGGGCGAGATCGAAGGTCGCGCCGGAATCCTGGGCACCGGATTGGCTGAGCGCGGCCACCTGCCTGGTCAGGCCGGCAAGATCGGCGCGCAGTGCCGCCATCGTGGCGGAAAGCGCCGTCTCGTCGCGCCGCGCCGTCAACGTCTCGGCACGCTCGTCGAGCCTGCGCTGATGCGCCGATATTTCGGCGATGGCGGCTTCGAGATCTTTGCCCTTGCCGGGTCGCGGAGACGGGGATTCCGACACCGGGCGGTCGCGGTCGGCGAGCTGATTGCTGATATCGCTGAGCCGCCGCTCGATGCGCGCGATCTGGTCGGATTCGCCGGCCGGCGCGGCGTCACGCGGCTGGATCAGGCGGGCCTTGGCTTCGTCGATACGCGCCTCCAGTCCGCGCAGTGCCGCGTCGATGGTTGCCGCATGCTCACTGGCATCGTTTGTCCGGGTCGTCGGCCGCTCGGCGAGCAAGGCATTCAGCCGCGAGCCGATGTCGTCCAGGGCCGGGTTGGTTTCGCGCATCGGGGCCGCGCGCTCGCCCAGCCTGGCGATGCGCCGGTCGAGGTCGCGAATGGCCTGCGCGACGCGGGCGACGTCGGCGGTCGGTGCCACCGGCCCGGCGGCGCGCTGTCCTTCGATCATCGTGCGGGCACGTTCGTCGGCATCCTCGATGTCGCGGGCGAGTTTCTCGACCATTGCGGAAACCCCCTTCAGGGAGCCGTTTGTCCGCCCACCTTCGGACTGACGGGCGAGGCGCTGCTCGATCTCGTCGAGGCGCCTGATGAGGTTGGGAACCGTTGCGCGCGAGCGGTCGTCCATGGAGCGCAGGCGCGCAGTGAGTCGGTCGAGGGCCGCGGCGATCGCCGACGGATGGTCACGGTCCGCGTCAGGCGCGGCGCCGAACTCATTCTCGCCGACCGTGTTGTTCAGCCATTCACTGACCGTGAGGCCGGCGCGTCGTGCCGCCGTGTAGATTGCCTCGCGCGTTTCCTCGTCGATCTCCCGGAGGCTCCACGGCATGCCCGATTTCATCGCTCGACCCCTCGCCGCGGCGCAGGCGGTCAGCAAGATCCTGCCGGAAGCTGCCAGATGCGGACGCGCCGAAAAGGAATCGGGCGTGCCTGCGCCTCCACCGAGACTTCGTCGAACATGGTAAACAAGCCGTTAACCGTCGGCCCGCGGCGGAATCTTTTGGTAACAAGCCTTAACGGTCTCTGCCTGCCACGGGCGTGCGCCAGGGCGCCCGGCGCTGCAAAGAGCGGCTTGCCGGGTCTGGACGTCGACCTGTTCAGGCGTTAAGACGGGAAGGTATTTATTCCTGTCCCGAATCATCCGAGCCGTTGGCTGACTGCCGAAGGCTCGAGGGCGCCCGGCGGCACGGAGGGGCTCTAGAGTGTTGTCCCATGCCCGCATCTGGTCGGCGATCGACCGGCTTGCCGGCCGCAAACGCTTGAGCGCTTCCGGGCTAGCGCGTCTTGCCGGGCTCGACCCGACCACCTTCAACAAGTCGAAGCGGGTCGCCGCCGACGGGCGCCCGCGCTGGCCGTCTACCGAAAGCATCGCCAAGATCCTGGACGCAACCGGCACCGACATTACCAGCTTCCTGGGGCTCGCCACGCCGGCCGCCCGCCGTCAGCCCGTCAACCGTCCGGTGCCGCTTCTCGGCTTCGCCCAGGCCGGCGCCGGCGGCTTTTTCGACGATGCGGGATTTCCCGCCGGCAGCGGCTGGGAGGAGGTCGATTTTCCGGCCAGCGCCCGCGACAATGTCTTCGCCCTTCAGGTCACCGGCGATTCCATGATGCCGCTCTACCGCGACGGCGATCGCCTGATCGTGGCGCGCGACGCCGCCTGCCGCAAGGGCGACCGTGTCGTCGTCAAGACGACCGATGGCGAGGTCATGGCAAAGATCCTCATGAAGAAGACGGCGCGTGCGGTGGAGCTTGCCTCGCTCAATCCGGCTCACCCCGGCCGCTCGTTCAGCCTTGGCGATATCGAGTGGATCGCGCGCATCATCTGGGCCAGCCAGTGAAGCGGCTTGGCCTGCTCGTCCTTGTGAGCCTGTTGGCCGCGCCGGCTCTGGCCCAGGTCGTCATATTGCCAACGGTGCGCAACGTGACGCCGCCCGACATGACACCCGGGCCCAAGGTCACCGGGCCGCTCGAGCGCGTTGCGCCGCCGCCTCAGGCGGCGCCGAAGGCGCGCTGGTGGCGCTTCTTCCTGCCCGAGACCACCGACGCGGCCACCTTCAAGACAGACGGCAAGACGATCCACGTCGCCGGTGTCGACCCGCCACCGGTCGATGCCACCTGTCCGCTGGCCGACGGCACCTCCTGGCCCTGCGGCCACACCGCCCTCTATGCGCTGCGCATGTTCCTGCACGGTCGCGCCATCGAGTGCTATTTCCCGGACGGCGGCGACGTCACCGAGATCACCGCGCCCTGCCGAGTTGGCACCAGCGACATCGGCCTGTGGCTGCTCTCCGAGGGCTGGGCACGGCCGAACGATCTCGCCACCGATCAATACCGGTCCGCGGCGGGCGAAGCGCAGTGCGCCGAGCGCGGCATCTGGCGGGGGCAAACGCCGCCCGCTGACTGCCCGTCGCCGTCGAAATCCAATTAGGCGACCAGTTCGCCGGCCAAGGCCCGGCCGATCAGCGCGCGCGTTTCCTGAATGCCGTAGATCGACACGAACGAGCCGAAACGCGGCCCCCGCTCCTGGCCGAGCAGGATCTCGTAGAGCGTCGCGAACCACGCCGCCGAGACACCCGGGCCCCCGTCGGGACCCTTGCGGTCGGCGTCCTGGTAGCGCGGGATCACGCGCGCCACGTCGAGCACGGCGTGCTGGATCGCCTCGGCCTCGGCATCGGCGGCCAGCGTCCCGAGCTTGGCATCGAGCGCCACCAGCGCTTCGCGCTCGACATCGTCCGGCGCGCGGAAGACCTTCTTCGGCGCGACGAAGTCGTGGTAGTAGCGCACCGCATAGCCGACCAGCTCGTCGAGCTTGGAATGACTTGCCGGCGTCACACCCTTCACGTGGCGCACGATGAAGCCCCACAGAACGTCCTTGTCATTGGCGTTGGAGGCGCTGGCGAGGTTGAGCAGCATCGAGAAGGCGATCGGCATGGCGATCGAGGGCGGGTTGCCGGAATGGATGTGCCACACCGGGTTGCCGAGCCGTTGCTCGTCCGCCTGCCTGGGATAGGCGTCGAGAAATGAGAAGTATTCGTCGACCGCCTTGGGGATGACGTCGAAATAGAGCCGCTTGGCCGCCCGCGGCTTCTGGAACATGAACAGCGACAGGCTCTCGGGCGAGGCATAGGCCAGCCAATCGTCGATGGTCAGCCCGTTGCCCTTCGACTTGGAGATCTTCTGCCCCTGCTCGTCGAGGAAGAGTTCATAGTTGAACCCATCCGGCGGCTCGGCGCCGAGCACGCTGCAGATGCGGCTCGACAGCCTGACCGAGTCGATCAGATCCTTGCCCGACATTTCGTAGTCGATGCCCAGCGCCGCCCAGCGCAGCGCCCAGTCGGCCTTCCATTGGCACTTGACGTTGCCGCCGGTGACCGGGACTGCGGTCAGCTTGTCGCCATTGTCGGGATCGCGGAAAAGGATCGTGCCGGCTTCCACATCGCGTTCGATGATCGGCACCTGCAGCACGGCGCCGCTCTTCGGCGAGATCGGCAGGAAGGGCGAATAGGACTGCTGGCGCTCCTCGCGCAGCGACGGCAGCATGATCGCCATCACCTCGTCGTAGGCCTCCAGCATCCTCATCAGCATCGCGTCGAAGCGCCCGGCCTTGTAATAGTCGGTCGAACTGACGAACTCGTAGGCGAAGCCGAAGCGGTCGAGGAAGGCGCGCAGGCGGGCATTGTTGCCGGCGCCGAAGCTCGGATATTCGTTCGAAAACGGATCCGGCACCGAAGTCAGCGGCTGGTTGAGATAGGTCCGCATCATCTCCTGATTGGGGACGTTGCCGGGCACCTTCCTGAGGCCGTCCATGTCGTCGGAGAAGCAGACGAGCCGGGTCGGCACCGTGTCCTCGGTGAGCAGGCGGAAGGCGGTCCTGACCATGGTTGTCCGGGCGACCTCGCCGAAAGTGCCGATATGCGGCAGGCCCGAGGGGCCGTAGCCGGTCTCGAAGATCACTTCCGTCGCCGGCCCCGTGCGGCGCTTCAGCCGCTCGACGACCTTCTGCGCCTCCTCGAACGGCCAGGCTTTCGACCGCCGGGCGGCGGCGACGAGGTCGGCGGACAGGGCGAGCGGCGGCGGGCTTGCGGTGGGCACGGTGAGGGTCCTGGGTGGAGATGCGGCGGACCCTAGGAATACCGGGCCGCGCCGTCAACAATCGTACCTTGCAGACGGCGTCCCCAGGCCATACGTTCCGCCCCGCACGCTGAGCGACCAGGACGAAAACGCGATGAACAAGACGGCCAAGCCGGTCTCCCACCAGGAGGCGCTGATCTACACCATGGTGACCCTTTCGGCCGCCGACCGCAGCATGACGGATGGCGAGCTGAAGAAGATCGGCGACATCGTCAGGACGCTGCCCATCTTCTGCGATTTCGACATCAACCGGCTGGTGCCGGTAGCCGAAGCGTGTGGGATCCTGCTGCAGGAGGATGACGGCCTCGACACGGTTCTGGCGGTCATCTCCACGTCGCTGCCGCAGCGCCTCTACGACACCGCTTATGCAATGGCCGTTGAAGTGGCGGCCGTCGACCTGCATGTCGAGCAGGAGGAGTTGCGCTTCCTGCAGATCCTGCGCGACGCGCTCAATCTCGATCCACTCACCGTCGCGGCCATCGAGCGCGGCGCCCGCGCCCGCTATCGCACGCCCTAGAAGAAGCCCACCGGGAAATAGCGCAGATAGAGCTCCGTATAGATGCCCTTCTCGTAGACCGCCTGCAGGGCGGCGTTGATCGCGTGCTTGAGATCGGTGGAGCCCTTGGCAAAGGCGATGGCATAGCCCTGGCCGAAGAAACGCGTCTCGAGATACGGGCCGCCGGCAAACACGCAGCAATTGTTGGCCCCGGTGCTGGCCAGCCAGAAGGAAAGCTGCAGCCCGTCGCCGAAATGGGCATCCGCCGCGCCTGACTTGACCGCTTCGCGCGCCGCTTCCGCCGTCGGATAAAGCTTGCGGCCGATCTCCGGGAACATCGAGGCGAGATAGGCCTCATGCGCCGTGCCGGTCACCACGGCCAGCGTGTGGCCGCGCAGGCCTTCCGGTGAGATGTCGAGCTTGGCCTCGCTGCGTCGGACGACGAAGCGCGCCGGCAGGCGCAGATAGACATCGGAGAAGTCGAGCGTCTTCCGGCTCTCGGCGGAAATGGCGATGCCGGCAATGACCGCGTCCGCGGTCTTGTCGGCAAGGTGGTTGGTAAGGTCGTCCCACTGCCGCGCCTGGATCGTGCAGGGCACGGCAAGCTCGCTGCAGATCGCGCGCGTCAGATCGACGTTGAACCCGGTCAGATGACCGTTGGCGTCGAGGAAATTGAAGGGCGGGAAGTCGTCCGTGGTGACGAAGCGGATGGCCGGAACGGCGCCGGCAGGCGGGCGCTCGACCCGCCGCTTCGGGTCCCAGAAATCGGGAACCACCGCGTCGTATCCGATGGCCGAAAACGGTCCGGCGGCTTTGGGTGCCATCGGGCGCGGTTGGGCGGCGGCAGGCGATGCGGCGGCGGGGGGCGATGCGGTGGCCGGTGGTTCGGCAGCAGGCGGCGGCTCCGCGGCCGGCAGCAACGCCGAGGGCGGCACGATGGAGATCGGTTGCTCCTGTGCCGCCGCCAGAGCCAGGCCGGCGACCACCGCAACCGATACGACCGCCGCAGCCAGGGCGGTTCGGCGCGACATTGCGGAAAAAAACATGCGACTCAGCGTTTCGACCGCAGATTGGGGCTTCACGAATTGCACGATTCCTGCTGACAATAGCACGGGTGAGATGCGGCGCACGCCTGTCTATGCGAGGCGCCGGGGGCAGATGGCTAGTGTCGAACCAGGCAGTCGCCGGGTTGCGTTGGTTGATACCGACGGCAGTCCCGATGACTCCTACGCCGAGCGGGCGCGGCGCCTGGGGCTGCCCTTCGCGCATGAGGTCAGGCTTGATGCCGGCGCCGCCGTCGACATGGCGGCGATCCAGCAGGGTACCTTTGCCAAGTCGCCGGGCGCTTCCGGCATGGCCTTCCTGGCGCCCGAGGAAGAGACGCTGCCCGGCATCGCCCACTGGCTGGCGCGCTACCCGGCCGCCCGCCAGCGTCTCACCGTCGCCACGCCGACGGCGATCCGCTCGGCGCTGATCCACGCCGGCGCCCAGCGCTTCGCCGTCAACGCCGTCAACCGGCTCGCCATCCTCTATCCGGACCTGTCGGCGCGGCGCGTCGTCACGGGCCGTCAGCTTGCCGCCGGTCTCGGCCTGGCGGCCGTCATCGCGCTTGCTGTTTGGGCCGCGCCGGTGCCGACCGTCATTGCCCTCAACCTGATCGGTGCCATCTTCTTCTTCGGCCTGTCGGTGCTGCGCTTCATCGCTGCCGGCTTCGTCTCCGGGCGCATGCTTGGCGACGCGGATGCGGTCACCGACGATGCCGATGATCACCTGCCCGTCTACACCATCCTTGTCCCACTGCTCCACGAGGCGCATCTCGTTGCCGATCTGGTGGCCGCGCTCGGCCGCATCGATTGGCCGCGCGACCGCCTCGACATCAAGCTGATCGTCGAGGCCGACGACCCGGAGACGATCGCGGCGGCGCAGGTCTGGGGGCAGGGGCCGCCCTTCGAGGTCATTGTCGTGCCGGAAGGCCCGCCGCGCACCAAGCCGAAGGCGCTCTCCTTCGCCCTGCCGTTCGTCCGCGGCGCATTCGTCACCGTCTACGACGCCGAGGACCAGCCGCACCCGCAGCAATTGCGCGCGGCATATGCGAGCTTCATGCATGCGCCGCCCGAAATTGCCTGCCTGCAGGCGACGCTGGCCGTCGATAACGGCGATGCCAGCCTGCTCGCACGCCTGTTTGCGATCGAATATTCGGCCCTGTTCGACGGGCTCCTGCCGACGCTGGCATCCCTCGACATGCCGCTGCCGCTCGGCGGCACCTCCAATCACTTTCGCCGCGAGGCGCTGGTCGAAGTCGGCGGATGGGACCCGTTCAACGTCACCGAAGATGCCGACCTCGGCCTGCGTCTGGCGCGCTTCGGCTACCGCTCGGCGACGCTTGACCTGCCGACGCTGGAAGAGGCGCCGGCGACCGTGTGGCCGTGGATGCGTCAGCGCACCCGCTGGTTCAAAGGCTGGATGCAGACCTGGCTGGTCCACACCCGCCAGCCGCTGCGCCTGTTGCACGAACTCGGCTGGCGCCGCTTCCTCGGTTTCAACCTGATCGGCACCGGGCTCATCGTCTCCGCCCTGATCCACCCGGTCTACCTTGCCACCCTCGTCGTCATGGCGACCGACCCACTTGACCTGTGGGGCGATGGCGGCGCCTTCGCCGCGATGGTGGTTGGCGTCAACCTGTTCAACCTCGTCGCGGGCTACACTGCGATGGCGGCGCTGGCCACGCGCACGCTCGACCTGCGCGGCGATCGCCGGGGGGCCTGGGCGCTGGTCCTGCTGCCCATTTACTGGCTGCTGATGTCGCTGGCCAGCTACCGGGCGCTCGTCCAGCTCGTCGCCCGGCCACATAAGTGGGAGAAGACCCCGCATCGTGGACGCGGGGGAACAACGCGGCGCACGCGCGCACGGGCCTAGGTCTGCCGTTTACCTTGTTGCACGCCGTCCGCGAAAACATCTCCGGCCCGCCACGCCGCCACGCCTGTATCAGGGCAGGACATTAACCAAAACAACCAGGCGACTGCAGTGGAGCTCCGAGTCTGGCGGACATCGGTAACACCGCTTCCCAGGGCGGAAATCCTGTCCCACGGCGGCACAAAACCCGCGGAACCGATCTTGCAGCCTGTAACCGCCATTGCGGCCAGTACGCCATTTGCGCAGGCATGGATGAGGAGCAGGCAGTGTTTATCAATCCCGTCAATCTTGCCGACGGAACCAGAGAACCATCGACTTCGGAATGGTCCCGCAACGCCGTTGGCACCGCTGCGACCATCGATGTGGGCCTGGTGCTCACCACGCTTCGTCGTCGTCGACTGCTGATCGGTCTCACCGCGGCCGTCTTCCTGGTTTTCGGCGTCGCATTCCTGATGCTCTCGCCACCGCGCTACCAGGCAACGGCTGAACTGATCATCGATCCCCTCGGCCTGCAGGTGGTTAAGAACGAAATCAGCCCCAATCCTCAGACCGCCGACGCCAACGTGGCGACCGTAGAGAACGAGATGCGCGTCATCGGCTCCTCCAGCCTGCTGAGCGAAGTGATCACGAGTGAGAATCTCGACAGCGATCCGGAATTCATCGGCCGACCTTCGATCCTGTCCGGCCTGACCGGCTTCGTGCGCAGCGCCCTGGCTGGTGGCGCGTCGATACCCACCGCCCATCCAGAACTCACGGCCCTGCAAACGCTCAAGAAGCACTTGGCGGTTACTCGGGCAGAGCGCAGCTTCGCGGTCGACGTCACGGTCTGGACCAACGACCCGTCAAAATCGGCCCGCCTGGCCAACGCAATCGTCAACACCTATATGGCGCACTCCGTCGTGGCGCGGGCACAACTGGCGCGGCGCGGCAGCGCTTCCCTTGTGGCGCGCCTCGGGGAACTGCGCCAGCAGGTCAACGACGCCGAAAACCGGGTGGAGACCTACAAGCGCGATCACAACCTGATTGACGCCGAGGGGCACCTCGTCACCAACCAGCAGCTGGCAGAGGTCAATACGCGCCTGACCGACGCCAAGACCACCACCGCTGCCGCGCAAGCCAAACTGCAGCAGTTCGAGACGCTGAAGGTCGGGGCACAGGGCGGAATATCCGAGGCGATCGACTCTCCGACCCTCGCGCAGCTGCGCGCCCAGGCGGCCGAGGTTGACCGGCGCCGCGCGGTGTTGGCCATGACGCTCGGTCCGCATCATCCCGCCTTGATGGCGGCGGACGCGGAACTGAAGGGAATAGACGCGGCCATCCGCGATGAACTCGGCCGCATCGGCGCGTCGCTGCAGGCCAATTACGATCGCGCTCTGGACAGCGAGCGGACCTTGCAGCGGACCTTCGACCAGCTGTCGATCAAGTCAACCGAGACCAGCCAGGCTCTGGTCAAGTTGCGCGAGCTTGAGCGAGAGGCGCTGGCCAACCGGACGGTCTACGAGAGCTTCCTGGCCCGATCGCGCGAGCTCGGCGAACAGACCACGGTCGACACCACCAATATCCGCCTGATCAGCGCGGCGACCACGCCGTTGGCCAAGTCGAACCTGCCGGCGAGGCTCATCCTGCCCGTGTTCCTGATGCTGGGCCTTCTGGTGGGCGCCGGCGGTGCGCTTGCACCCGTCGCATTCGGCGCGGGGCGCGGCGCGACACCCCGGCCGACCTAGCGCGAAAAGCAAAATGCACGCCAACCTGGCAATCGCCCGCGCACCTTTCGAACCGCGGAGCGTGTCCCTCGGGACTTACGCTTTCGCGGTGCTCGTCGTGCTCATGTCGACCGGCGCCTTCTTTTTTCTGTTTGCGGAGAAGCCAACCGTAGCCGTATTCGGCGCGACCCCGTCGCCCCGCGGCAACCCCGTCTTCGTTGGGCTTTGGGTCACGGTGTATTGCATCGCAATGATCGTCTGGCTGCGCGTTTCTTGGCGTCGTGGCCTCGCCCTGCGTGCTCTCGGGCTCGTGCTGTTTGGCGGCTACGTCATGTTGTCCACGTTATGGGGATACGATCCGGGGGCGAGCGTGGTCTATGCGGGGATGTTCGGCTTGAATATCGTTATCGCCGCTGCATTGGCCGACACGGCTTCGCCCAGAGTCATGCTCTCTGCGATCAGCTGGACCATCGTGGCGCTGGGGGCCATCTCGCTTCTGCTTCTGATCGCCGCACCCGAAACTGCCGTTTCCACCCCCGAACGCTCCGGACTCCTGATGCGTGGTGAATTGGTTGGCGTGTTCTCGCACAAGACGGGCACGGGCCTTTATTCATCCCTGGGGCTTCTGATCCTGATCTTCGTGGACAGGTCGCGTTGGCTCTGGCGGGCGATGGGCATGGCGGTCCTCACCATGACCATGCTGCTGTCAAATTCGATGTCGGCAGTGGTGGGTTTCGCCATCATCGCGCCGGTCCTCTTCTGGGCGAATAGAGCCGGCCCGCTGCGCAATTATGTCATCGGTACGGCCGCGGCATTGGCCATCATTGTGTCGGTGGGCTTTCCGTTCTTCGATTTCAGCTGGCTATCGGAAGAGCTGGGCCGCGGTGCCAATCTGACGGGGCGCGCGGGTTTGTGGAAAATGGGAATTGGCTTTGCAACGGAGCGGCCGTTCTTCGGCTTTGGCTTTCAGTCCTTCTTCGATCCGACACCGTTCTCGCGGGTTTGGGCTCTGCGGGCGACCGAATGGAATGCCTTCCTGTTGCACTTCCACAATACGGTCCTGCAGACCTGGATCGACCTCGGACTAGTTGGCGTCCTCGCCTATTTGGCAATTCTGGTTTCGGCGAGCTCCGTCTTCCTCAACAAGACGATGGATCCTCGTGTCTCAGGCACGCTGGCTGCATTGCTCATTTTCCTGACGATTACAGCCGCAGCCGATGCCACGTACATGGCCTACAATTCCCTGCCGACCATCCTGCTGTTCTACGTCTTCCTGGTCGCCGGCCGGAACTATGGCGAAAACCGCACGGACCGTGCGCGCGCGGGCGCATTGCCGCCCGTCGAAACGACCGGATTGAGGAGGCAAGCCCCGGGTGGCGCCAGCGCACAACCGCTGCCGTCATGAGAATAAGCCCGGGCATTGATGGTCGGCGACGCCGGGCGTCGTTTTGAAAGTCACACGACAGACAAGAGCAACTCTGAATTGTTAGATGTAATACCGCAGTCTCCGGTGCCAATATCCGGGACAGCGATGGAGATCGACCGGGCGGCAAGACGTTTAATGGTTAACTTTAACCAATTTTTATCTTTAATATTGCAGCCGATACACGGCAGACATTAACTTAAAAGTGGCTGCGGCACAGCTTTCCCCGGCGCTGGTCGGGACAGAAGACTGCGAACAAGCATGGTCTCCGCTACCGACGTTGCTGGTGCGCTTCGCTCGTATCAGACCAAGCCGCTCATCCCGGCGCGCCTGGTCGCCGCGGCTCTCGCCGGCTTCGAGTTTCTGGTGTTGGCGGGCACCGCGCCGATCGCCGGCGGCGCTTACTACATCGCCTATTACGGCGGGCTTCCCGACATCATCTTCTACCTGGAACGAGGCGCCCTTATCGGTCTGTTCTTCGTGCTGCACCAGGCGCTCAGGGACCAGTATCGGCCGCGGCCCGACAACTCCTACCGGAAGAGCCTCGGCACCAGCTTCCTCGGCTGGAACATCGCTCTGGCCGCATTCCTGCTGGTCGCATTTCTCACCAAGACCAGCGCCGACGTCTCGCGCGGCTCCGCCATCACCTTCTACTTCCTCGGCTTTGCCGGCGTTGCGATCGTTCGACTCGCTTTCATCGCGGCGGCGCAGCGCGGGTTTCGCAGCGGCTGGCTGGTCGACCATCGCGTTCTGGTCGTCGGTCTCGATTCGGAAGTGACACGCTTCGAGCGCCGCTACGATCCCTCGCGGTCCGGCATGCGGATTGCCGACATCGTGACGCTGCCCACATCGATGGACCTGTCATCCGACGGCAACGCTGCGATTGTGGCCCATGCGGTGGAGCGAGCCCGTGACCTCAACGTCGAAGACATACTGCTGCTGCTGCCGTGGTCCTACCGCAAGGTTATCGATCGTCTTGCGGAAGCGTTTCTCACGGTGCCGGCGTCGATCCACCTCGGCCCTGAACCCGATCTCGAACGTTTCGCCGATATCGCCCTTTCCAGGCTCGCCAACGCGCCCTGCCTGCGGCTTGAACGGGCGCCGCTCAGCCGCAGCAAACGTTTGGCCAAACGCCTGCTCGATATCGCAGTCGCATCGACGGCGCTGATCGTGCTGGCGCCCTTCCTGCTTCTCGTCGCCGGATTGATCCGACTCGACAGTCCGGGTCCTGCTCTGTTCCTTCAGCGCCGTCTCGGCTTCAACAACCGGGTGTTCAGGATCATCAAGTTCCGCACCATGACCACCCTGGAGGACGATATGACCCGCCAGGCGACGGTTGGCGATGCGCGGGTGACCAGGTTCGGACGGTTCCTGCGCCACTGGAATATCGACGAGCTGCCCCAGCTCCTCAACGTTTTGGCGGGGTCGATGTCGATCGTCGGGCCGCGGCCGCACCCATTGAAGCTGGACGACGAGTACCAGCAGAAGATCTCCCTCTACGCCCGCCGCCATAACGTCAAGCCAGGCATCACCGGCTGGGCGCAGGTCAACGGCTTGCGCGGCCTGACCGACCGCAGCGAGAAGATGGAAGCGCGTGTCAGCCACGACATCTTCTACATCGAGAACTGGTCGCTGTGGTTCGACCTCTACATCATGCTGATGACGCTGGTGTCGCCCCGCGCCTACCGCAACGCAGCGTAATGCCAGCGAATCGCGGCATGAGGATCCTGATTGTCCACAATCGCTATCAACAGCGCGGCGGTGAGGACTCCGTCGTCGACGACGAGATCGCTCTGTTGCGCGCCGGTGGCCACGAGGTCTCCACCGTTCTGGTATCAAACGACGCGATCACGTCATTCGCCGACAAGACGCGCGTCGCGATCAACGTTGCCGACAATCCGCTGACGCGCGATCTTGTGACCGATGCGGTCCGCTGCTTTCAACCCGACGTGGTCCACGTTCACAACTTCTTTCCGCTGATCTCTCCGGCAGTGCACGCCCGTGTGCGGGCTCTCGGGCCGGCGACGGTGCAGACGCTGCATAATTTCCGGATTACCTGCGCCGGCGCCAACCTGTTGCGCGACGGCCGGCCCTGCGAACTCTGCGTCGGAGGCTCGAGCCTGCACGGCGTCGTCCATCGCTGCTATCGCGGTTCGCTTGTCGGGTCGGCGGCGCTGGTCCACATGATTGCCAGGCATCGACGCGAGCGGACGTGGCAGCGCCATGTCGATCGCTTCATCGTCCTGTCCGATTTCGCCCGCGATATCTTCGTGCGGGCCGGCGTTCCGGCCGACAGGATCGCCGTCAAGCCGAACACGATCGACGATCCGGCACCGGTCGCCGAGGTGCCACGCACCGGCGTGCTCTATGTCGGCCGCCTCAGCGAAGAGAAGGGAATTCAGGTGCTCGCCGCGGCCGCACGCCTGACCGATGCGGCGATCACCGTTGTCGGCGGCGGACCGCTGGCCGGAACCGTGAATAGGTCGGCACCGGACAATCTGAGCCTGCTCGGCGCGATGCCGCGTATCGAAGCGCGGGCGATGATGGCCCGCGCGGCTGCGGTCGTCGTGCCATCGATCTGCTATGAGAACTTTCCGATCACCGTCGCCGAGGCTTTCGCCGCCGGCACGCCGGTGATCGCCTCGCGCATCGGCGCGCTCGCCGAAATTGTCGAGGACGGACGCACGGGCTGGCACGTCGCGCCGGGCGATCCGACCGAGCTGGCTGCGGCGATCGATCGGGTGGTCGCCGACCCCGCCGAAAGCGCCCACCGCGGCGCAGCGGCACGCGAGGTTTACCGCGCGCGCTACACCGCCTCGGCGGCTCTTGCCCGCCTCGAGACCATCTATTCGGAAGCGATTGCATCGCGCCGCGCCGCCGGCGCATCGGGAGCGCATGACAACGCAGCATTCACCCTTCACCGGACGCGGGAGACTGCCGCCTGATCTGATTACACGCGCAACGGCCGCCTAAGTATTTCAATAAGCGACGAACGCACTACACGTTCGCCGCACGAGAAGAATTGCGCGCATCCCTAACGATTTCCTTGAATATATTCATTCCCCGGAGGAAGAGAATCTCATTTCGTCGAGTGCGAAGATTGCGTGGAGCGTGTCGTGCATTAAGCTTAACATTAGCTTTAGCGCCGGAAAGCAATTTGAAAATTGCCGTTCAAACCCGCCGCTTGTTAGAATTTACTAGACAGGAATCAGCAAGAGGTGCGGGAGATGAAGACCGCTTTGGTACTGGGTGCAGGCGGGTTCATTGGCAGCCACCTTGTCACTCGTCTGAGCAACGAAGGATTCTGGGTCAGGGGTGCCGACCTCAAATATCCCGAGTTCTCGCCGACGAATGCCGACGACTTCATGATCGGCGATCTCCGCGACCAGGCGTTTTGTCGCGCCGTCATCGACCGCCATTTCGATGAGGTCTATCAGCTCGCGGCCGACATGGGCGGCGCCGGCTACATCTTCACCGGCGAGCACGACGCCGATGTCATGCACAATTCGGCGACGATCAACCTCAACGTCGTCGATCTTTGCCGGCGCAAGGGCATCCGCAACATCTTCTACTCGTCGTCGGCCTGCATCTATCCGGCGCACAATCAGGAAGACGCGGACAACCCCAACTGCGCCGAAGACTCTGCCTATCCGGCCAATCCGGACAGCGAGTACGGCTGGGAGAAGCTGTTCAGCGAGCGCCTCTATTTCTCCTACAACCGCAATTACGGCATGAACTGCCGCGTCGCCCGCTTCCACAATATCTTCGGACCCGAAGGCACCTGGACCGGCGGCAAGGAAAAGGCGCCCGCCGCTATCTGCCGGAAGGTCGCCGAGACGCCGGACGGCGGCACGATCGAAATCTGGGGCGACGGCCTGCAGACCCGCTCCTTCCTCTATATCGACGAGTGCCTGGACGGCGTTCTTCGCCTGATGCGCTCGCCCACCTTTGCCGGTCCGGTGAACATCGGTTCGGAGGAAATGGTCACCATCAACCAGCTCGCCGAAATGGCGGCGGCCATCGCCGGCAAGACCATTTCGCTGAAGCACATTCCGGGCCCGCTCGGCGTGCGTGGCCGGCGGTCCGACAACCGGCTGATCAGCGAGAAGCTCGGCTGGGCTCCCTCGGCCCGTCTCGTCGACGGATTGAGCAAGACCTACGCCTGGGTCGCCGCGCAGGTCGCGAGTCAGAATGGCGATACCGGCACGCCGGGCACGCCCATCCGCGTCGAAAAGAAAGCAGCGGCGCGTGAGACGTTCACGGTTGCCGGAGTCAATCTTTCCTGCCTCAACCGCCCGGCCGCCACCGGCGCCTTCTTCGATCTCGTCTCGAGCCATACCGGCGGCTTCATCACCGTCACCGGGGCGCACGGCATCGTCGCCGCGCAGACGGATGCGAAGCTGCGCCAGATCATCAACAGCGGGCGCCTCGCCTTGCCGGACGGCATGCCGGCCGTCTGGCTTGGCAAGCTCAAGGGGCGCGCCATCGACCGCGTCGCCGGCAGCGATTTCGTTCGCGACGTTTTCGCGGATCCGCGCGCCAGGACCGTGCGCCACTATTTCTATGGCGGCACCCCCGAGCAGACCCGGAGCATTGTCGACAAGGTTACCCAGATGCTCGGCTCCGGCGCGATTGCCGGCTGGCATGCGCCGCCCATGCGCGAGGCTGGTGCGCTTGAGGACGAGGGCGTCATCAACAAGATCGCCGCCACCGCGCCCGATATCGTCTGGATCGGTCTCAGCACGCCCAAACAGGAATACTGGATGGCGAATCACGCCCGTCATTTCCCGCGATCGATTCTGGTCGGCATCGGCGGCGCGCTCGACAACTTCTCGGATCAGTTGAGCCGTGCTCCGCTGTGGATGCAGTCGGCGGGCCTCGAATGGCTCTACCGCCTTGCGCAGGAACCGCAGCGTCTGTGGCCGCGCTATCGTGAGATCGTTCCCGGCATGCTGCGCATCATGATCGCCGAGGCGATCCACCGCTGAGCAACCGTCGGGGAAGCATTGTCCGACCGCAGCCCGGGGAAATTTCGAAGCTATGATGGACGGTGGCTACGAATTTTCCGTGGCGGGGGTCACAAGGCCCCTTTGCATTGCGGATTTCGCCAGCACGAATACCGATCGGCCGGCCGTCGGGCCCGTCACACTTGCGCAGCTGGCTGAGCATGAGCCCACGACGCTTTTCGAGAGTCCCGTCTGGCTCAAGGTCTACGGCTTCGCAAAACTCGTCGCGCTCCACCTGAAAGGTCGCGCCCAATACCCGCTTCTGTTTGCGGCGCGCGACCGGCATCTCGTCCATCTCGGACGTCTGCGTTGGTTCGAAGCGGACTGTATCGAATACCTGACCGGTGTCCTTCTGGAACAGCCCGGTGTCGATTTCGTTGTATTTGAGGACGTCCAGGTCGAGGGGGCGCCGTCGGCGCGGTTTCGCGGCTCGACGTTTCACTACCAGCGCAACTGGCGGGTCGTCCTCAACGGGCCGGAAGCCGGACAATATCCGAAGTCAAAAAGCTCGCGGGTCGCGCTTCGCAAGGCTCAGCGGGCCATGGAGAGGGACATTGAAGGCGTTCACGTCGAGTTCGTGGAACGGCCGTCGCCGGACCTGGTGAAGACAATTGTGGATTTCAACAGGGCAAAGGTCGAATCCCGAAACAAAAGACATGCGATCGATGAACAGGAATTGGGTCGTTTGGGTGCCGTCGCATCCGAGATCGGGCACGCGGTCACCATCAACGACGGCTCACGGGTGATTGCTGGTCTCATCGTCTGCGTCACGGGAGGTCGCGCTTATGGCATGGTGGTCGGATACGACATGAAGCTGAGCCGCTACGGGCTCGGAATCATGGCCTATGACCTCGCGATAGAGAACTGCCGCCAGCGTGGCATGCGCGACCTCAACATGCTCTGGGGCGATGGGGTCTACAAGCGGCGGCTGGGCGGAAAGCCGCAAGAACTCTCGACGTTGGTCGCGCGCCGCTCGCCGACCGTGCGCCTCAGCTCGGCCTATATCCGTGCCGTCCGCCCCTATCATTGGTTCGCTTTCAAGGTGCGCGCAAAGCGTTTCATACGCCACCAGCCTGCCGAATAGAGGTGAGCCAGCATGGGACTGTCTGCGCAAATTCTCGCGACCGGTCTGGAAGCAATCCATGCTTCCGGGCTCCACCGCGTGGCGCCGCGATTCATGACCGGCGTCGGTGCGATCCTGACCTTTCATCACGTGCGCCCGGCACGGCCTGACGGATTTCAGCCGAACCGCAATCTTGAGGTCACGCCGGAATTCCTCGACGAGCTGCTGACCGGCATCCGCGCCTGGGGCCACGAGATCGTGTCGCTCGACGAGGCACACCGCCGCCTGACGGACGGCGACTTTCGGCGCCGTTTCGTCGTCCTCACCTTCGACGATGGCTACCGCGATATCCACGACTTCGCCTACCCGGTGCTGAAGCGCCACGATGCACCCTTCACGATCTTCGTGGCGTCGCGCTTCGCCGATGGCGCCGGCGACCTCTGGTGGGTGGCGCTCGAACGCGCAATCGCGGCAAGCGAGCGCCTCGAAACGACAATCGGCACGGCAACCTACAGCTTCACGCTCGCCGACGATGGAGCCCGCCAGAATGCCTTCGCCACGCTCTACTGGGCGCTTCGCGCACTGCACGACGAAAGCGAAATGCGTGCGATCATCCAGGAGATGGCGGAGGGGGCTGGCGTCGCCACCGACACCATTTGCCGGGAATTGTGCATGGGCTGGCAGGAGATCGCCGGCCTGGCCGCGGAACCATTGGTCACCGTCGGCTCACACACCGACACGCATCTCATGCTGGCCAAGGCGCCGGCCGATCAGGCGCGCGCCGATATCGCCCGCAGCCTGGCGCGCATGGAGGCCGAGCTTGGCGTCCGGCCCGGGCATTTCTGCTATCCGGTGGGCGATCGTACGTCGGCTGGCCCGCGCGACTTCCGGATGGCCGAGGAATTCGGCTTCAAGACGGCCGTCACCACCCGTCGAGGCATGCTTTATCCACAACACCGCGACCATATGACAGCGCTTCCGCGTGTTTCAGTGAACGGCAATTTCCAGAAACTCCGCTATACGGAAACTATATTGTCTGGTGTTCCGACGGCTTTGAACAATATGTTTGGAAGACTTGATATAGCTTAGGCGTATTCGCGGCGCGCTGTCATATTAATCAACATGAGCAGACATGCTTTTTATTTAAGATAAACTTCCTAAAATTCATATGTGCCAATTCTTGGCAGCAGGCGGACGGTCCGGGCCCAAATAGGAAAAAGATGTCAATCCTGATCGTAACCGGCGCGATGGCACCTTACACCCACCTGCTCTACAGGGCCCTGGCGGCGGCAATTGACGAGCCGCTGCACGTTCTCACCTGCGCCAAACGCGAGCCGACGCGCCTGTGGGACTTGCCGCCCGCCGAAGGATACATCGTCGAGACCTTGCCGGGCCTGCGGCTGCACCGCGGAACGCCCCGCAACTACTACTTCAATCCAGCGGTCTCACGGCGCATGCGTGATCTCGCGCCGCGGCTGGTCATCGTCAATGACTTCTCGCCGACCAGCCTGATCGCCGCCCTCGCCGCTGGGCGGCGGGGCATTCCGGTCGGCGTACAGACCGACTCCGAGCTTGCCACCGATCCTGGCGCCCATTCATCGATCCGGCGGATCATGCGCCGCGCCATCATCAAGCGCAGCGCGTTCGGCATCGGCCCGAGCTTCGCCAGCCTGCAACTGCTCCATCTCTACGGCATGGCGAGCGACCGGCTGTTTCTGGCACCGTTGACGGCCGGCTGGCTGCCGTCGCGAAAGGCGCTGCCGATGGAGCAGCGGCCCTACGACATCCTTTTCTGTGGTGAGGTGGAAGATGAGCGCAAGGGCGCGCGATTTTTCGCCGGCGTGGCCGAGGCGCTGGCCGCGCGCCGGCCGGGCCTGACGGTACGTGTCGTCGGCGAGGGGCCCCTGCGCCACGATTTGGAGCGCCGGTTTGCCGCGGCCGGCATTTCGGCGCGCTTCGACGGCTTCCTGCAACAGGCCGCCCTCGAGGAGGTTTACAACTCGGCCAAGGTCTTCTTGTTCCCGAGCCGGAGCGATCCTTGGGGCATCGTCGTCAATGAGGCCGTCCAGTGTGGCACGCCGGTGATCGCATCGCCGCATGCCACCGCTTCGTGTGAGCTGGTGGCACCGGCCCGGGCCGGTGTCGTGCTGCCACTGCGCCAGGCCGAGTGGGTCGACGCGGCATCGGCACTGCTCGATGATCCTCGACTCTGGCAGTCTGCGCATGACCATGCGCTTGCCGCCGGCACCGACGGTTTCCTCGACGTCGCGGTAGCTGCCTATCGCGGCGCGATCGCCGGTTACGCCCGATGACCGGGCGGCCGCCGGACACGATCGACATCGGCGCCGGCGAAATCGTGGCGGCGGTCCCCCATTGGAGCAGCGCCTGGCTGAACCCGGGACGCCGCGCGGTGCTGTGGTCGTTCCTCGATCAGGCGATCCTCAGCGGCTTCGGTTTTGCCACCGGCGTCGCCACCGGCCGGCTGGTTGGCATTGCCGAATTCGGCAAGTTCGCCATCGTGCTGGTTTTCGTCACGCTGGCGCTGGTCATCCACGAAGCGATCTTCGCCACACCGATGATGACGCTGGCCGGGCACCGCCAGCGGTCGGGCAGCTATTTCCTGGCCGTCATTGTCTCGGGCGGCATCGGGGCGGCCGTGCTCGGGGTGCTTTGCGGTGTGCTCTTCGCGGCTTACTACATCCTCCGCGGCCAACCGCCTTCGCCCGGACTGGCAGCCGCGACAGGTTTGTTCGTCGCGGTCCAGTGCATCCAGCTGACGCTGCGCCGGTCCCTGTTCGCCGTACACAAAGGCCGGCTTGCCGCGGTATTGGACCTCGGTCGCTATGTGCTGTTTGTCGTTTTGGTCGGTGCGCTGCTGGCGGCGGGAAGCAGGATTGACGCGGAACTGGTCGTGTGGAGCTTGGCGTTGTCCGGCGCCGCCGCTGCGGTCGCTTCCCTCTCGGTCACGGGAATCTCGCGCGCCAGGCTCCGCTCGCGTCTCTTGCTGGCGGCAACCCGCGAGCACTGGCGGATCGCGCGATGGCTTGTCGCCGTGGCTCTGGTTGGCTTCGGCCAGGATCAACTGCTCTGGATCTTGGCCGGCCCGGTCCTTGGCGATGCGTCGATCGGCGGGCTCAGGGCCACGCTGTACCTGTTCGGCCCCAATCTGGTTCTGATGGGCGCAATGGACAACATCCTTCCGGTGCGTGCCGCGGCGGCTCTGTCGGCGCAAGGTTTCCTTGGCCTGAAGAACTACCTCGTTCGGTCTGCCATCCCGTTTGGCGCAGCGAACGGGGCATTCATTCTCGCCGCGGTCTTACCGGGGGCCATGTGGCTGGCATTGCTGTTCGGACCGGCATATGTCGATTTCGTCCCGGTCCTGGTGATCATGGGCGTGGCGACGGCCTTCACCGTTATTCGTGACTATCTGTTCCAGTATTTCCGGGCAATCCGCAATACGCACACGATCTTTCATTCGTATTTCGCAGGCTTCGTCGTTTCCATTGTCTTGATATATCCGCTGGTCAAGTGGCTGAAAGTCGAGGGCCTGGCCATCGACGCAGCCGTCAGCCAGTTCACGTCGATGGCCTACCTGCTGGTGGTGGCCGCTCGCCACTATTTGAGCAACAAGCGGATGGCCGGCGCCGCTGGCGTGGTCCGGGTGTGAGCCGAGCACGACCCTGGTGATTTCGGGCATGCGCCACGCGGCACTTGGTGGTGGAGCGGGTGAAGGGAATCGAACCCTCGTATGCAG
>CAVXLJ010000024.1:0-39162 GCA_963762605.1 uncultured Alphaproteobacteria bacterium
CTTGGGAAGCTGCCGTTCTGCCATTGAACTACACCCGCGCTGGCCGGAGATATAAGGCCATCCTGCGGAGCAAGGCAATCGCGCCGTCGCCTGCCGCCTTGCCGTGCCGGCCTGCCCGGAAGGCCCTTCCGGATCATGAGTCTGCCAGAAGACGCCCATCTGTGAGAGGGCCAACAAGCGCCGCATCGGCCGCCCGCCACGGTGTCTTGCATGCGCAGGCCGGCGTCTTTTGCCGGCGGCCGAAAGAGCAGCAAGAGAACATGATCACACGCCGGCTGACTGCCGCGGGCTTGGCCGCCTGAAGCCTGTGACGGGCACGGCCGTTGGGGGAGGCTTGCCGGCACCGGTACGATGATTGAGAGTGGCCACGATCGGAGCGCGGTCTGCTGACGAGGACGGGAGACGGGGATGTCCGATGCCGATCTGCTGGCTGAGATCGAAGACGCCATCGGTGCGGGCGCGCCACCGTCGGAGTTGCGCCAGCGTCTGGATGCGATCGCCCAACTTGCGGACGCACCGGGCGAAGACGGCGTCCGCTACCTGATCGCCCGCGGCATTGTCGAGAATCTCAGCGAACTGCCCCAGTCAGCGCTGGCCACGTTTCAGAAGGCGCGCGATGCGGCCCTGCGCGATGGCGCCATTGGGCAACTGGCGCGCATTTCGCGCGAGATCGCCCGCGTCTATTCCTGCAGTGGCGACATCACTGGCGCGTCGCTGGAGTTGCTGCGCTCGGTCGCCGAGATCGAGGAGTCGGAAGCCACGCTCGCCCGCGAGCGGGCGGGAGCCGGGGCAGCCGGCGCGCGGCCGGCGCGCGACGACGTTGCCCGCCGCGGCCGTCAGGAAGTCCGTATTCGTGCCGACCGGGCCGCGACCGTCGCCGAGATCGGGCGCCTCGATATCGAGGCGGGCCGCTACGAGGCGGCGATTGCCGCCCTCGACGAGGCGGCGCGGCAGGCGCCCGGCAACCTGCCGGCGCGCGAGGCCGGCCGCATCGCCTACCACCGCTGCGAATCCTGGTTCGGCCTCGGCCGCACCGACCGCTGCCGCGCCCTCATCGATGAGACGGCATCGCTCTTCTCGAAAACCTATCCACGCGATCGATTCCGCGTATCCCTGCTCAAGGCGCGCTGCCTGCTGCAGGACGGCGACCGCGCTGCCGCCGCCGAGGTCGCCCGCCAGGCCGCAGACGCGCTCGGCGGCGACGACAATTCCTACGAGAAGGGTGCCGAGTGGCAGCTCTTCGACGGCCTCATGAACGAGCATGACGATCCGGAAGCGGCGATCGCCGCCCTGCGCCGGGCGCTGTTGCGTTTTGCCGGCGACAACCTGCCGCGCCGTGAGGTTGAGGCGCGCATCCACCTCGCCCGCATCATGGCGGCAAACGGCCGCATGCCAGAGGCGGAAACCACCGTCGCCGACGCCCTGAAGCGCGCCGGGGGCCTGCCGGCCCTGGCCGACCGGGTGCGCACCGCCGCCTACGTCTTCTGGGCGCCGGACAAGGTGGCCGATCTCGCCGGAGAGAATGCCATCGGTTCCGGCGCCCGATTTCTGGTTCTCATGACGCTGGGCAGCGGCGGGTTCGGCACTGTGGAGCGCGCCATCGACATGGCGACCGGCGAGCAGGTCGCCATCAAGCGCCTGCGCGCCAATCGCAATCGCGTCGGCGCTGCCCGCGAGCTGATGGACGGCACCGTGCGTCGCGAGATTGAGGCCGCTGTCAGGGTGCCCGCGCGATTTGCTGCCCGCACCCGCTATCTCAATATCGACAGTACGGGCGACATGGTGCTGGTCGAGGATTTCGTCGACGGCCCGACATTGCGCAAGGTGTTGCGCGACGGCGCCGCCGATCTCGCCAGCCGCCTCGGCTTTGCCGCCCGCCTTGCCCGCGGCGTCGCCGCGCTGCACCAGCACGGGGTCGCCCATCGTGACCTCAAGCCGGAAAACGTCATCCTGCGCGGCGGCAGCGAACCGGTACTCATCGACCTCGGTCTGGCCGCGCTGATGGGAACCTCCGAGGTCTTTTCGGGCATGGGCACGCCCGGCTATGCGCCACCCGAGCAGTGGAAGGCCGGCACGCGGCCGAACGTCTTCGGCAGCGAGGATATCTATGCCCTCGGCCGCGTCATCGCGGAACTCGGCGGCGCGCCGCCGCCCGACAGGCGCTGGTCGACGCGGCTGAAGCGGCGCTTCGGCGGCGCGAGCCGCAGCGACCCCGGCGATGCGCTGAGGAAGATGGTCGAACGCATGACCGACGCGGACCCGGACAAGCGTGCGATCGACCTCGGCGAAGTCGCCGGCGCGCTCGACGGGGCCGCCGCCCGCGCCCGCGAGGCCCTCGGTTCCTGAGCGGCTGCACCGCCGCCGCGGTCTCTTCGCGCGTCGGCAATCACGGTGTCCTTGTGCCGGTCGAAGAGCTTCGGCGACTCTTGCCACTGCGCCCTCGCGGTCGTCAGGTCGAAGCTTGCCGGATCAAGTGCGCCCTTCATCGGGTCGGCGCGTTGCACAGGCTATCTCCGGGTTGGGATCGCGTCGAAACCTTCATCCGCCCCTCAAAGACAGGAAATATCAACAAAAGACGGCGCTAGACTTGTGCCATCCAAGCAACACGCTTTCGCCCGGCTCATGCCGCCGGCTCTTGGACGCCGCCGCCGGCTCGCCATATAACAGGCGGAACATCGGAATTCGGCTGCGCTTCGGAGCGACTCATGAACAGCACTTCGATTACCCGTTTCTTCGGCGGTTCGCCCGGCCGGATCCTGGTTCAGCTTGCGGTGATGTCCTTCGTCCTCGGCGTCATCCTGAGCGCGCTGGGCCTGTCGCCCTTCGACATTGTCGACAGCCTGCGCCGGCTGGCGCTTCGCGTGTACAACATGGGTTTCGACGCAGTGGTGTGGGGCTTCCGCTATTTCGTGCTGGGCGCGGTGATCGTCGTGCCGGTGTGGCTGGTGATGCGGCTGTTCAGGCTCGGGCGGCGCAACGGATCGAGCTTGTAGCGAGCTTGGAGGTCTATATGGCCTCTCGCGCCCAGCGGTCGGCCTGGCTGCCGACGATCTCGCCGATAGCGGCGATCTTCTCACGGTCCAGCCGCCGGCTGAGCCCGGCGGTGATCTCGGCCGCCAGGCCGAGTCCCTCATAGACCATGCCGGTATAGACCTGGATGAGGTCGGCTCCGGCGGCCATCTTCTCCCAGGCGGTTTCGGCCGAATCGATGCCGCCGACGCCGACCAGCACGAGTTTTCTGTCCGTGAGCTTGCGCAGCTTCGCCAGAATGGTGGTTGAACGGCGGAAGAGCGGCCGGCCAGAGAGTCCGCCGCTCTCCGCGGCTTGCCTGCTGTTGCCGAGGCCATCGCGGGCAAGCGTCGTGTTGGTGACGATCAGGCCATCGATGCCGTTGTCGATGGCCGCCGCGGCGATGGCCTCCAGGGCGGCATCGTCGAGATCGGGGGCAAGCTTGAGCAGGATCGGCACCGGCTTTTGCGCGCTCTTCCGCGCTTCGGCGACGGCACCGAGCAGTCCGGTCACAGCGGTGCGCTCTTGCAGGTCACGCAAGCCCGGTGTGTTGGGCGAGGAAATGTTGATGGCGATGTAATCGGCCAGCGGCGCGAAGCGGGTGACGCCGGCGACGTAATCGGCCACGCGGTCGGAGCTGTCGCGATTGGCGCCGATATTGACGCCGACGACGCCGCGGCGCTGGCGCTTCCTCAGCCGGCGTTCGGCGGCATCGAACCCCTGATTGTTGAAGCCCATGCGGTTGATGACCGCGTAATCGGCGGGCAGGCGAAAGAGGCGCGGACGCGGGTTGCCGGCCTGCGGTCTCGGCGTCAGCGTGCCGACCTCGGTATAGCCGAAACCGGCGGCTAGCGTCGCGTCGATCACCGTGGCGTTCTTGTCGAAGCCGGCGGCAAGCCCCAGCGGATTGGGAAAGATCAGCCCCAGCACGCGGCAGGCGAGGCGCGGGTCCGCCGTCGCCCTATGCGGCATCAGACCGGCGGCAGCGACTCCCCGCACCGCCAGTCGGTGCGCCATCTCCGGTTCGATGGCGAAGACGAAAGGCCGCATCAGCCGGAAGGCGAGGGTCATGGCGACAAATCCGGGAAGACGTGCTGCCCGCCGTCGGCCAGCGGCAGCGGCTTGATCCACAGCGCCGCCGCCGGATCGAGCCGCCCGTAGAGATGGGGAAAGAGGGCCCCGCCGCGCGACGGCTCGTAGCGCAGCTCCGGTCCGAGGCCGAGATCGTCGAAAGCGATGAGCAGGAGGTCGGCGATGCCGGCGAAATGACGCGCGGCCGTCTCCTTCACCGTTTCGGCGGTGGAGAAATGGATAAAGCCGTCGGCCAGATCGATACCGGCGCCGCGGAAGACTCCCTCAGCCTCGGCCTTGCGCCACAATTCAGCCGGGCAGATTTTGTAGACGGTGGTCATCGCAATTGCGGGACAGTAGAGCCTTTTTCGGCGAGTTGGAACCGCTCCGGCCAACTTAACAACAGGATCGCGAAGGCGGATACCAGCGTGCCACCGCGAACCGACGGGCGATCCATGCTAGGCTTCTCCCGAAGAGCGGCGACAGAAGCAGTGAGGTTCGCCTTGATGATCCGCTGCCTCATTATCACGGTCACGATTGCCTCGGCGGCGATTGCCGTCCCCGCGGCCGCTCAGGATGCCGTGCCGCCGGCCGGGCGCTTCCAGCTTGCGCCGGGCGAAGGCGGCAGTTTCGTGCGCCTCGACACCAGAACCGGGGCCATCTCTCATTGCCGCCAGGACAACGGCGTGTGGCAGTGCGAGCCAATCATGGATTCGGGCCTGGCAGACCGGCTCACCGCGCTTTCCGGCAAGGTCGATCACCTGTCGGCCGAGCTCGATCGCCTGTCGCTGCGGGTGGACAGTCTGGCGACCGCTGCCGCCGCGCCCGCGCCCGCGTCCCAAGCCGAAGACCGCACGGGTGGCAGGCCGGCGGAATTTGCGCGGACCGCCGTCCATCGCCTGCTGGAGATGATTCGGGTGCTCAAGCACGGCCACGCCGCCGCGACCTGATCGCCGCATCGCCCGCAAATGCCCGCCTGGGGCCGTAGCCGGCCGCCGGTGGCGGCAAATCGGCGGCGATTCGGGTATAATCCGCCCTCCAATTGCCAATATTGACGGGAGGATTCGGCACACTGCCTCGGCTCAATGAAGCTGAAGCGGACGAAGGGAGGGGCGATGAACATCCTGATGGTCACCAACACTTTCGCGCCGAACCTCTCCGGCGTCGCCCGTTCGGTGACCATGTTTACCGAGGCCTACCGCAGTCGCGGCCACGGCGTCCTGGTCGTCGCGCCGGAATTCGACGGCGCCCCGGATGACGAGGTCGATGTGGTGCGCGTCGGCGCGCTGCGCAATTTCGCCGGCACCGACTATTCGGTCGTCATCGGCGCGCCGCTTTATCTTGCCCGCGCCGTCGATGCATTCGGCCCCGACATCGTCCACTCGCACGGACCCTTCCTGCTCGGCACCACAGCCGCCCGTCTGGCACGCGTGCGGCATGTGCCTCTCGTCTTCACCCATCACACGCTCTACGAGCACTACACCCACTATGTTCCCGGTGATTCCACCCTGGTGAAGCGGATCGCCCTCAATCGCGGCACCCGCTACGCCAATGCCAGCGACGCGGTGTTCGCCCCGTCGCGCAGCATCCGCGACCTGCTGCGCACGCGCGGCGTCACCGTGCCCATCTATGAAGTGCCGACTGGCGTGCCGCTTTCCGCATTTTCCACCGGCGACGGCGCCGGCTTCCGGCGGCGCTCCGGGATTCCGTCCGCTGCGGTCGTCGTCGGCACGGTTGGCCGGCTGGCCGAGGAGAAGAATCTCGACTTCCTCAGCCGCGCGATTGCGCGTTTTCTCGCGGCCACGCCGGATGCCTACGCGCTCATCGTCGGCGATGGCCCGTCGCGCGAGCCGATCGCGGAAGTCTTCGCTGCGGCCGGTCTCGGCCACCGCGTCGTCTTCACTGGTGCGCTCAGGCCACCGGCGCTGGTCGACGCCTATCACGCCATGAACGTCTTCGCCTTTGCCTCGCTCACTGAGACCCAGGGGCTGGTTCTGGCCGAAGCCATGGCGGCCGGCGTCGCCGTGGTTGCGGTCGATGCGCCCGGGGCCCGCGAGATCGTGCGCGATGGGCTGAACGGTCGCCTGCTGCCGGCGGTCGACGAAGCGGCCTTCCACGCGGCCCTCGACTGGGTGGTCAAACGCAATATGGCCGAGGCGCGCGCGCTTGGCGCCGTCGCAAAGGCCGAGGCACGTGCCTTCTCGCTCGATGCCGTGGCCGAGCGGGCGCTGGCGGCCTATGGCGAGATCATCGACGAGGCGCCGAAGCGCGCCGCAACCAGGCTGCCGCGTGCCAATCTGGTCTGGCCCTTCCCGTTGAAGGCGCCCGACGAGGCGCAGCAATCGGCACGCTGGCGCCCGGGCTCATAAACGCTACGCCCGCGACTTGAAGCTCTCCGTCGCGCTGACCAGCTCGTGGATGATGCCGGGCTCGGTCATCGCATGGCCGCTGTCGTCGACCACGCGATAGGCCGCCCGCGGCCAGGCTTTGTGCAACAGCCATGCCGACTCGATCGGCGTGCACAGGTCGTAGCGCCCATGGACGATGGTGCCGTCAATTTCCGAGAGCTTCCCGACATTGGCCAGAAGCTGGTCGTCGCGCTCGAAGAAACCGCGATTCTGGAAGTAGTGGCATTCGATGCGCGCGAAGGCGAGCGCGTAGTGCGGCTGGCCGAAGGCCGCGACGCGCGCCGGGTCTGGCAGCAGCGACAGCGACGCGCCTTCCCACATCGCCCATGCCCGCGCGGCGGCAAGCTGGACCTCTTTGTCGGGTCCGGTCAGCCGTTTGTAATAGGCGGCGATCAGGTCGCCGCGCTCGGCCTGCGGAATCGGCTTGACGTAGTCTGCGAAGGCTTCGGGCAGGAGGTATGATGCGCCGTCCTGGTAGAACCATTGGATTTCGCGCCAGCGCAACGTGAAGATGCCGCGCACGATCAGAGCGGTCACCCGCTCAGGATGGGTTTCGGCATAGGTGAGCGCCAGCGTCGAGCCCCACGAGCCGCCGAACACCTGCCAGCGCTCGATGCCGAGATGCTGGCGGATCGTCTCGATATCGGCGACCAGGTGCCAGGTCGTGTTTTCCTCCAGCTCGGCATAGGGCGTCGATTGCCCGCAGCCGCGCTGATCGAACAGGATCATGCGGTAGACTTGCGGATCGTGGTAGCGCGACATGGTCGGGCTGATGCCGGCGCCGGGGCCGCCGTGGAGAATGACGACCGGCTTGCCGCGCGGATTGCCGTATTCGGCGACGTAGATCTCATGCAGCGCCGACACCTTCAGGCGGTGGGTTGCATAAGGCGTGTTCGTGGGGAAAAGGGAGCGACGGGTTTCGGCCATTTCACTTTTGGGGGTTAGGGGGGAAATGTGGGGGGCTCACTCTGCCAGCCGGCGGCAGCGTCTGCCAGAGGGTCTAGACGTCGACTGTTGCGAGCATATTGCCGGGGCGGCGCATGGCGTCGACCACCGCATCTTGCGTTGGCGTTGGCGCGCGCGTTGCCAGGCTGACGGCGATGGCCACCAGAAAGCCGATGGGCAGACCGATGATCGCGGCGATGAGCGGCGACAGGCCGCCGCCCTGTGCATCGACGGGCAGCAGGCCGGGATAGCGCGCGCCGAGCACGATGGCCGCGGTCGCCGCGAAGCCGGCGATCATGCCCGCGATCGCGCCGGGAGCGTTGGCGCGCCGCCACCACACGGCGAGGAAGAGCGCCGGAAACAGGCCACCGGCCGACAGCGACAGCGTGGCGGCCGCCAGCGGAAAGATGTCGGCGCTGCGCCGGGCGCCAAGCCAAGTGGCGACCAGCACGGTCGCAACCAGAAGCAGGCGAGTGACGATCAGCCGGCGGCCGGCGGAAGCCTTGGGGTCGATGAGCTGTGCGTAGAGATCGTGACCGAGCGCCTCGGCGATGGCCAGCGCAATGGCGTTGGCCGCGGCAAGGGCAGCCGCCAGGGCGCCGACGGAAATCAGCGCCGTGACCACGAAGGGCAGGTCGACGATGTCGCCCCACGCCAGCACGACGATATCGCCGCTGACCGCAAGGTCGGGTGCGGCGACCAGGCCGGCCGTGCCGTGGAGCCCGGCGCACGCCTGTGCCGCGGCGGCCGCCGAGGTGGCGTCAGCACCGCACAGTGCGACCAGGCCCTGCCGGCCAAGCGCGAACAGCCAGTCGGGCAGGTCGGCGATCGCCGAGCCGACCACATCGCGCAGCAGAGCGAGCTTGGCGAATGTGGCGTAGGCCGGCACCGTCAAGGCGGCGACGAGGACGAAGACCAGCGCCCAGCCGACCGAGCGGCGCGTGGCCGGGGCGTTGTCGACGGCGGCGCAGCGCATCAGCAAGTGCGGCAGCGCGGCGACGCCGGCGGCAAGCCCCGCAGTCACCGCGATAAGCTGGAAACTTCCTTCCGGCACAAACGGCAGGAAGTGGCTTGCCAGTGGTTTGGCGAGGTCGCCGGAAGCCGCCAGCGCTGCCGCGTCGTGATAGGCGAGGCCGGCCACGATCTGCGGAACGGGAAGCGAATAGGTGATGGTCGAAACGATCGCGATCGGCACCAGGAAGGCGATCGCCAGCACGATGTATTGGGCGAGTGCCGTCAGCGTCACCGCCCGCATACCGCCGAGCACGGTGCCGGACAGGATCAACAGCACGACCAGCACCGCGGCCGTGTGCGATGACAGCGCGAACAGCCGGGCGGTGACCAGTGTTCCGGTGGCGACCGCCGCGGCCAGTGCCGGAAGGAGGGTGAGGACCACGATGATCGCGGCGATGAGCCGCACGCCGCGATTGCCGAAGCGGAAGGCAAGAAAATCGGCGGCGCCGAAGGCGCCAGACTTGCGCAGGTAAGGCGCAATAAGGACGGCGAGCAGCAAGAAGCCGAGGGACCAGCCGAGCGTGATCGCAATGCCGGCGCGATAATCGGACAGCACCGCGGCAGCCAGCCCGAGAATCCCGCCCGCCGACAGGAAGGCCGCTGCCATGGCGATGCCGTTGGCCACCGCCGACAGGCCGCCGGCGGCCGTGTGGAACTCCGCCGGTAGCATGGTGCGTTCGCTGACTCCGGCGATGGCGAACGCCACCACGACGCCGACGCCAAGCGTGGTGCCGAGCACGGTGTCGGGTAGGCCGTAATTTCCGAGCAAAGCGAGCACCACCAGCGCGCCGACAAAGGCGAGCGTGAACAGGCCCGACAGGCTGCGGAAAGTGGCGATCGACTTTCGCCCGGCCATCGCTTGTTACCGCCTAGCTTTCCAGGTCGTCGAAACGGCGATCGATCCGGTCCTGGCTTCCGGCGAACCAGAAGATCGTCACCGCGATCAGCGGCGGCACGACGATGCCGGCGAGGAAGTAGCTGGTCGGCAGGCCGAACAGGGTGGACTGGTCGAACATCGATGCGAACATCACCGGCGCCAGCGCGATCAGTGTCGCCGCGGCGATGACGCCGACCGTCAAGGCCCAGCTCGCCTCCCAGCGGGGTGTCTCGCTTCTGTCGGTCACGGGCGTTCCTCGGCTCGGGCGGCCCCCTGGCGAATCGAGGCCGTTTACCCGAATTTACACCGCCATCGCCGCGATACGGCGACAAAACATGGGCGGTCGCGGCCCCCGACAAGGTCGTGGCGCGCTGCGTGGGACTTCGGGACATCCTGTCCCCGTCGCGCCGATAGGCAATCCGACCGATTGCCCTTCCGCCCGCCTCGGGCTAGTCATTTTTCACGAGGTGAGTCTCGGGGAGAGACGGAGGGAACAGGATGCTGAAGGAATTCCGTGAATTCGCTCTCAAGGGCAACATGGTCGATCTCGCCATCGGCGTGATCATCGGCGCCGCCTTCGGCGGTCTGGTGCAGTCGGTTGTCGCTGATCTGATCATGCCGATCGTCGGACTGATCACCGGTGGTATCGATTTCTCGCAGATCTACTGGCAGTTGACCGGCGCGCCGGCGGCCACCCTCGACGAGGCCCGCAAGGCCGGGGCCACTATCGCCTACGGTCATTTCATCACGCTGCTGATCAACTTCCTGATCGTCGCCTGGGTGCTGTTCCTCGTGGTCAAGGCGATGAACCGCCTGAAGCGCAAGGAAGAGGCGAAGCCGGCTGCGCCGGCCGCGCCGCCGCAGGACGTGGTGCTCTTGACCGAGATCCGCGACCTGCTCGCCAAGGGGTAACGCGCCGCAGCCTGTCGGGCTTGCCGATTGCGGCCTGACATGAAATCACGTGTCTGCCCGGCGCCCCTGCCGGGCAGGCAGCATCTATTCCGAAAGACCATCACTCCGTGTCAGACGATCTTGTTGCCGCCCTGCGCCGCGAAGCCCGTGACGCGCCGGAAAGCGGCATTGTTGAAGTGTTCAATTACGGCCGCGGACGGGAGGGGCTGATCCCGCTGTGGGTTGGCGAAGGCGATCTGCCCACGCCCGGCTTCATCACCGATGCGGCGGCGAAATCACTGGCTGCCGGCGAGACATTTTACACCCACCAGCGCGGCATCCCCGAACTGCGCGCAGCCCTCGCACGCTACCATCAGCGCACCTACGGCAAGCCGTTTCAACCGGAGCGCTTCTTCGTCACCATCGGCGGCATGCAGGCCATCCAGACGGCCATCCGCATGGTGTCGGGTGCCGGCGACGAGGTGCTGATCCCGCAACCGGCCTGGCCGAACCTCACCGCGGCGATCGGCATTTCCGGCGCCACGCCGGTGGCTGTCCCGATGACGCTCGGCAATGCCGGCTGGACGCTCGATCTCGACCGCTTCTTCGCCAGCGTGACGGATCGCACGACCGCGATCGTCATCAACTCGCCGACCAATCCGACCGGCTGGACGGCGACGCTGGACGACCTCCGCGCCATCCTCTCTTTTGCCCGCAAGCGCGGCCTGTGGATCGTCGCCGACGAGGTCTATAGCCGCTTCTTCTATGCTGGCGGCCGCGCGCCCTCTTTCTATGACATAGCCGAGCCGGACGATCGCATTCTCTATGTCAACACCTTCTCCAAGAACTGGGCGATGACCGGCTGGCGCATCGGCTGGCTGTCGGCGCCGCCCGCCCTCGGGGACGCGATCGAGAATCTCATCCAGTATTCGACCTCCGGCGTCGCCGTCTTCATGCAGCGCGCAGCGTGCGTCGCGCTCGACGAGGGCGACGACTTCCTCCGCCTGCAGGTGGAACGGGCGCATGCCGGGCGCGACATCGTCTGTGAGGGCCTTGCCGCCACCGGCCGGGCGCGCTTCGCCGAGCCCACCGGCACGTTCTACCTGTTCTTCGCGGTGGAGGGCGAAAGCGATACACGGAGCCTCGCTCTGCGTCTGGTGGACGAAACCAATGTCGGCGTTGCGCCGGGCCCGACTTTCGGCACGGCCGGCGCCGGCTATATGCGCCTGTGCTTCGCCCGCGATGCGGCGCAGATCCGCGAGGCGACCGACCGGCTGGCGGCCTGGATCACGCGGCAATGAGGCGCGCCGCGCCGGGTCGCGGTCGCGGGCAGGGCGCCGGGTGATCGACCGCCGCCGTATCCTGCGCGTCGGCTTGACGCTCGTCATCGGTGCGACCGGCGGCACGATCTTCGGCACACTCGGTCTGCCCGCCGGCTGGTTGACCGGCAGCATGGTGGCCGTCGCGATTGCCGCAGTCGCACGGACCGAAGTCGAAATCCCCATAAGCCTGCGCAACGTCGCCTTCGTCGTCACCGGCTCGTTCCTCGGCTCCAGCGTCTCGCCTGAACTGGTCAGTGAGCTGCCGCGCTGGCCGATCAGCCTGGGCGTGCTGATCGTCAACCTGGTGGTGCTGCAATGGGCGGCGCAGACCTTCCTCAGCCGCGTCTGCCGCTGGGACCGGCAGACGGCGTTCTTCGCCGCCATTCCCGGGCTCACCACCTATGTGATCGCGCTCGCCTTGCCGACGCGCGCCGATACCTCGCGCATCGCCATATCGCAGACCGTCCGGCTGTTCCTGCTGGTCGCCTTCCTGCCCAAGGCGGTGTCGCTGGTGAGCGCGGTGGCGCCGGGTGCCCCCGCACCGGCGGCGAGCCTTCCCACGCTTGCCATCATCCTTGCCGGCGGGACGCTCGGCGGTGTGGCTTTCTCCTTCCTCGGCATACCGGCGGCGCCGATGCTTGGAGCCTTGCTGGTCAGCGGCATCCTGCACGGCACCGGCCTGGTTTCGGGCAGCTTGGCTCAGCCGTTGTTGATCGCCGCCTATATCGTTCTCGGCGGCCTCATCGGCAGCCGCTTCGCCGGCACCACGTTGAAGATGCTGTCGCAGACGGCCGCCGCCTCGTTCGGCGCCTTCGCCGTGTCCATGAGTGTCGCTGTCGTCGGCGCGATAATCGCCGCCCGGTTGACCGGCCAGCCCGTCAGCGAACTGGTTCTGGCCTTTGCCCCCGGCGGCATCGACGTCATGACCATCATGGCCTTCGCGCTCCACTTCGACGCGGCTTTCGTCGCCGCGCACCAGCTGGCGCGCTTCCTGATGATCACCACCTATGCCCCGCTGCTCATGAAGCGCAGTAGGGGCAAGTCGTCCGCAGAAGGCGAATAGCGTCGCGCGTCAACCGCCGGCCGGCGGGAACACACCGACGGTGGCATTGCCGGTGACTGTCTGACGCGGCGTGGGCTGGTCCTGGCCTTCAAAACGCGGCAAGCCGAGCTTGGTCCATACGCTGACCAGCGCAACCGCCAGCTCGTTGATCAGGTGCTCATTGTGGAACGGCGTCGGCGTGATCCGCAGCCGCTCCTGTCCGCGCGGTACGGTCGGATAGTTGATCGGCTGGATGTAGATGCCGTGCTCGTGCAGCAACAGATCGCTCGCCTGCTTGCAGCGCTCGGCATCGCCCACCATTACCGGCACGATGTGCGTCTCGCTGGGCATCACCGGCAGGCCGGCCGCCAGCAGTTTCGTCTTGGTCATCGCGGCGTTCTGCTGATGGGCCGTGCGCTCGGCCGACGACGCCTTCAGATGGCGGATCGAGGTCAGCGCCGCGGTGGCGATCGCCGGGGGAAGCGCCGTGGTGAAGATGAAGCCCGGCGCATAGGAACGCACCGCATCGATCACCGCCCGGCTGGCAGTGATATAGCCGCCAAGCGCACCGAAGGCCTTGGCCAGCGTCCCCTCGATCACGTCGACGCGATCCATGACGCCGTCGCGTTCAGCGATGCCGCCGCCGCGCGGGCCGTACATGCCGACGGCATGCACTTCGTCGAGATAGGTCATGGCGCCGTACTTCTCGGCGAGATCGGCGATGCCTCCGATCGGCGCGATGTCGCCATCCATCGAATAGACGGATTCGAAGGCGATCAGCTTCGGCCGCTCCGGCTGCGCATCCTGGAGCAGGCTCTCCAGATGATCGAGGTCGTTGTGCCGGAAGATCAGCTTCTGTGCCCCGGAGCGCCGGATGCCCTCGATCATCGAGGCGTGGTTCAGCTCGTCGGAAAAGATGACGCAGCCGGGCAGCAGTTTGGCGATGGTCGAGATCGCCGCCTCGTTCGAGATGAAGCCGGAGGTGAACACCAGACCGGCTTCCTTGCCGTGCAGGTCGGCGAGTTCCGCCTCAAGCTGGACAAGCGGATGGTTGGTGCCGGAAATGTTGCGCGTGCCGCCGGCGCCGGCGCCCATCGTTCGCGCCGCCTCGACCATGGCGTCGATCACCGTCTGGTTCTGGCCCATGCCGAGATAGTCGTTGGAGCACCACACGACGATTTCGCGGGCGCCCTCGTCGGAGCGCCAGATGGCATGGGGGAAGCGGCCCACGATCCGCTCCAGGTCGGCGAAGACGCGGTAGCGGTTTTCGGCGTGAAGCGCAGAGATCGCCTCACCAAAGATCGATTGATAATCCATCAGTCGCCTTGCTCTTTGGAACGCTGTGAAAGTAGAGGCGAAGCCCGGCTGAGTCTACTGGCACTTTGCCGCCCCCCGCCTTTCAGCTCACCCACCGTCTCATGCCACGGCACAGGCCCTGCTGTCCCTACGCAATGTCCCGGAGATCGGTTGAGAATCGGTTGCAGACCGCAGAAACCGCTGCCAAACCGCGCATTTTTGCCTGTTCGCCTTGGGCTGTGGCCGGCATCACACCAGTCGCTGGCCTTCGGCGTCGAAGGCGTACAGCGCGGCGAGCTGCAGAGGGGGCGTCACCCGGTCTCCGTCAGCCACCGCCGGGCGCCCACGCACGGCGGCGACCATGGGCTGGTCCTGCCAGATGAGGTGAACGTGGCTTTCTGTCCCGACCGGCTCGATCAGGGTCACCGCCATTGCCGCGGCGGCAACGGCAGGCGTAGCATTGCCTCCGGCGGCAAAAGGCAGGGCTAAGATGCGTGCATTCCCGGCTAAACTCGCGGCGCTGGGCGCCGCTCTGTTTGTGTTTGGTTCTTCGGGAACGGCGTCTGCCGCCCAATGCGGCGGCGATTTTGGCACATGGCTCGCCGGTTTCGAGAAGCAGGCGCTCGCCGCCGGCATCTCGCAAGGCACGCTGAACCTTGCATTGTCCGGCATTACGCCGAGCGCGGCCATCCTCAAGCTCGACCGCAGGCAGGGCTATTTCAAGCAGAGCTTCGAGAAATACCGAGCCAGGCGGGTGACCGCCGCCCATATCCGCATCGGCAAGGAACACCTGAAGCGCAGCGCCGCTTTCTTCGCCAAGCTGGAAAAGCGCTTCGGCGTGCCGGCGCCCATCCTGGTGGCAATCTGGGGGCTGGAGACTGGCTTCGGTGGTGGCACCGGTAACACGCCGGCCATCCGCTCACTGGTCACGCTGGCGCATGATTGCCGGCGCTCGGATTTCTTCACCAACGAGCTGATGGCGGCGCTTCGGATCGTCCAGCGCGGTGACCTCAAGCCGGCAGCCATGAGGGGCGGCTGGGCCGGCGAGCTCGGCCAGACCCAGTTCATGCCGTCTTCCTACATAAAGTACGGCATCGACTACGACGGCAACGGCCGCGTCGACCTGATCCACTCCTCGACCGATGCGCTCGCCTCGACGGCCAATTACCTCAAAGGCTACGGCTGGCAGGCCGGTGCGCCCTGGGGCGAGGGCACCGCCAACTTCCAGGTGCTGCACAAGTGGAACAAGGCCGACGTTTACTGCCGGACAATCGTCTGGTTCGCCCGGCAGATCGAGTAAGGCGTGCGGCCACGCGCTACCATCGGACGAAGATGTTGACCGTAATGGACGTCGGCGCCAGGCGCGCCATGCCTCAGCCGGCCTGATCGCCTGGGGTTAGGTCGACGATCTCCGGCTCGTGGTCCGTTGCGCGGACAAAGGTCATGAGGTCGGCGCTGGCGAGGCTCGTCGTCGCCGTGTTTTCCAGCGGATGGAAGTTGACCGTCTCGGCGGCGACCAGATGTCTGTCGAGGATCACGCGAACGCTCGGCGGGCGGTCGTTGATCAGGCCGAACGGCGTGACCGCGCCGGGAACGACGCCGAGCTTGTCAAGAAGAAGCTCGGCCTGGCCGAAGGATAGCCGGCCTGACGCGCCAATCCGGCTGTGAAGCCGCTTGAGGTCGATCACCGCGTCCTCGCGGGCGACGACGAGGAACAGGGCGCCTTTCTTGTCCTTGAGGAACAGGTTCTTGCTGTGCGCCCCGGCAATCGTGCCGCGCAGCGTCTGCGCCTCGTCGACCGTGAAGACAGGCGGATGATCCACCGTCCTTGCGGCGATGCCGAGGCTGTCGAGATAGTGCATCAGGTCTTCGCGGGTCGCCGGCATTAGGTCTCGTCTGGTCCCTGTCGATGCGTTCCGGGTCGGGCGCGGTGGCGCCCCTCGCGTTCGGACTCCGGATTACGATCTGCCGGCTGCGGCACGCAAGTCCAGTCTACCGTATGCGCTCGCCGTCGGAATCGAACAGCAGGACCGAAGCCGGATCGAAATGCGCGGAGAGTGCCTCACCGGCCTTGAGGCCACGGCCATCCTGGGTCGCGATCGTGATCACGTCGCCCTTTCCGTGGCGGGCATAGACGAAGGTTTCGAGGCCGAGATGCTCGACCATCTCTATGGTCAGATCAAGCTCAGCCGAGCCGGTGGTGTTGAAATGGCCGGGCCGCAGGCCGACCGTTACGCTGGTCCCGTCGGCGGGAACCGCGGCGACGCCGGCAAGCGGGATCTCGTGATCACCGTGCGCCGGCAAGCGGACGACCGTCCGCTCCTTGGCGATGGTGCCCGGCAGGAAGTTCATCTTGGGCGAGCCGATGAAGCCGGCGACGAACAGGTTGTCCGGATCGTCGTAGAGCTGAAGCGGCGTGCCGACCTGAGCGATGGCGCCATCGCGCAGCACGACGATCTTGTCGGCCAGCGTCATCGCCTCGACCTGGTCGTGGGTGACGTAGACGATCGTCGTTTTCAGTTCCTTGTGCAGGCGGGCGATCTCGATGCGCATGTGGACGCGCAGCTCGGCATCCAGGTTGGACAACGGCTCATCGAACAGGAAGACCTTGGGATGGCGCACGATGGCCCGGCCGATCGCCGCGCGCTGGCGCTGGCCGCCGGAGAGTTCCTTCGGCCGCCGGTCGAGCAGCGGCTCCAGTTCCAGGATGCGCGCCGCTTCCGCCACCTGTCTGGCGATCTCGGCCTTGGGAACGCCGGCGAAGCGGAGCGCGAAGCCCATGTTCTCGCGCACGGTCATATGCGGGTAGAGGGCGTAGGTCTGGAACACCATGGCGATGCCGCGTTTGGACGGATCGACATCGTTCATCTTCTGGCCTTCGATCTCCAGCTCTCCCGCCGTGATCGATTCCAGCCCGGCGATCATGCGCAACAGCGTCGACTTGCCGCTGCCCGACGGGCCGACGAAGACAACGAACTCACGGCTTTCGATGTCAAGGTCGACGCCTTTGATAACCTTGACGGCGCCGAAGGACTTGTGGATGCCGCGCAGCTTCAGCTCACTCATCGCCCCTTCCTTATTCAGCGCGAAGCGCGATGGACGTTGTGTCGAAAAGCGGGCTCGAAACGGTGACGGCGATCTCCCCCGGGGTGCCGGTCGATTCGATCCAGAAGCCGGTCGATCCGCCGCGCAGCGGCACAACATTCGGGCCGACCAGCCGGCCGGCGCCGGACACGGCGATCGTAATCGGCTCGAACAGGAAGGGCAGCTTGTGCCCGGCTTGGTCGAGGGCGCGGACCATCACCCGCACGCAGTCCTTCGCCGCCGCCGATATTGTCTCGCGATCGGCGACCACCGCGAGTTTGGTGGCGAGCGGATCGGCAACATAGCGGACTTCGGCCACCGGCTTGCCTCCGATCAGGCCGACGATCGTGACATCCTCCCACAGCATGCCCCAGCGCCCAAGTTCGTCGTCGCTGAAATGCTGCCGTCCGAAGATGACCGGCGCATGCGGCAGATGGGGAAAGCGCTCGCGGTCCGGCCCGAGCCGCTTGGGCGCGTTGCTGCCGTAGGTGAGTTCGACCTCTTCGCAATTGGTCAGCACCATCAGCGGCAGCACGCCGCCGATATTGCGTTCCCCGCGCGCCCAGAACGTCACCGGCTGGAGAACGACGGCTTCCTCCGGTTCGCACTGGCTGGCATAGGCGAAGGCCGCGAATTTCGGCTCGCGAAACATGTCCATGACGCCGTGGTAGCAGATGCGGTCGCCGGCGCCGAAATCCTTGTGGGTGTTGTAGTCGAAGGCGCACCAGCCGATGGCACCGGCGATCTGGGGATCTCCGTAGACGGCATTGAGCACGTCGAGATGGCGCGTCACATGTTCGACCTGGCGCTGCTCCTGGTCGAAGCTCTTGGTCGGATACATGTGGCCATTGAACTCGGTGACCATGTAGGGCACCGGCCGGTCGAGCCCGGTCATCTCAGCACGCGGCCTCAGCGGCGTGCGCGGCCGGTTTCCACCCAGCTCCTCATTGCCCAGGATGAAATCGTTGGTCGTATAGACGTCTTCCAGGAACTCGCTCTCGGTGATGACCCGGATGCCGCCTGTCTGGCGCGTCGCGTCGAGCGCGTGGGCGACGCGGTTGGTCTCGGCATAGAAGTCGTGATCGTCCCGCAACTCGTTGATGCGCACCCCCCACAGGACGATGGACGGGTGATTCCAGTCGCGCGTGATCATGCCGCGGACGTTTTCGACCGCCTCGGCCTTCCAGGCGTCGCCGCCGATGTGCTGCCAGCCGGGGATCTCCTCCAGCACCAGAAGGCCAAGCCGGTCGCAGGCATCGAGGAAGTGCGGCGACTGCGGGTAATGTGAAGTGCGCACGATGTTGAGATGAAGCTCGCGCTTGAGGATCTCCGCGTCGCGCTCCTGCGCTCCGCGGCCGAGCGCGTATCCGGCATAGGGAAACGACTGGTGGCGGTTGAGACCACGCAACTTCAGCGGCCGCCCGTTCAGACGGAAGCCTTCCGGCGTGAACTGGGCAGCGCGGAAGCCGAAGGTCTGCGTGACGGCGTCATCGCCGAGCGTCACCGCGGCCGTGTAGAGGTGAGGGCTGTCCAGGTCCCAGAGCCGGATGCCTTCGAGACCGTCCATCGTCAGCTCGACTTCAGCGGCGGCAGGTGCCGAGGCCGTCGCAATCGCGTTGCCGGCGGGATCGCGCAGCTCGGCCGTCAGCGTGCCCTCCGGCGTCAGACGCTGTGGGTTGGCGAGATCAAGGCGCACGACGACCGACTTCTTCGCGGAAAGCACGTTCGGCGTTTCGATCTTGACCCGGCCGATCGAAACCGGCGGCACCACCTTCAGCCAGACGTCGCGATAGATGCCGGCATAGGTGAGGTAGTCGATGCGCCCGCCGAATGGCGGAATCTCGGGATTCTCCGAGCCATCGATCTTGATCGCCAGCAGGTTGTCGCCGGGCTTGAGCTTGGCCGTCAGGCGTGCCGCGAACGGCGTGTAGCCGTCCTTGTGTGCCGCGAGTTTCTCGCCGTTGAGCCACACCTCGGCATCCGCCATGGCGCCGTCGCAGATGAGCCACACCTCCTGGCCGTCCCAGGCCGGGTCGCGCGTGATTACCCTCTGGTAGGTGAAGGGCCGCCAATAGCTCGTCTCGTCGAAATAGGAGAACGGCAGTTCCACCGCGGTGTGGGGCAGCGACACGGGCGCGCCCCTGGCGGGTGCCCTTGTCAGTTCGGGTGAGAATCCCTCGTTGAAGGTCCACCCCTCGTTGAGGGCAATCAGCGTACGCATTTTCTAGAGCCTCATTTCACGCCGCCGGTCAGGCCTGCGACGAACTGGCGTTGGAGCACGAAGAAGATGACGAGCGTGGGCAGCGTCGCCAGCACGGTCGCGAAAAGGGTTGCGCCATAATCGGGCACGTAGGCGGAGAGCAGCGCCGAGACGACCAGCGTCACCGTCTTCATGTCTTTGGTCTGCAGCACGATCAGCGGCCACAGATAGTTGTTCCAGTTGAGCATGAAGATGATGATTGTCGCCGCCGCATAGGTGGAGCGCATCACCGGCACGTAGATGAACAGGAAGATCTGCCATTCCTTGAGGCCGTCGACGCGTGCCGCGTCGCGCAGCTCGCCCGGGAAAGCCTTGGTCGCCTGGCGGAAGTAGAAGATGATGAAGATCGAGGCGACCGTCGGCAGGATGACGGCGGCGAAGGTGTTGACCAGGTGTGCCCGCGCGATCATGGAGAAGAGCGGCACCATGATCGCGGCGAAAGGAATGGTGAGCAGCAGCAGCAGGAAGGCGAAGACGCGTTCGCGGACGCGCGAGCGGAATATCTCGAAGCCGTAGCCTGCCGTCGACGCGACGGCCAGCGTCGCCACGGTCGCGATGACCGATATCTCCAGCGAATTCCAGAAGACGCGCGGCGCGTCGACGAGGTTGAAGAAAGCCTGCGCATTGGCAAACAGGTTGTCGCCAAAGGTGGCCTTGCCCCTGACGATCAGGTTGCTCTTGTTGGTGGCGCCGACGACCATCCAGTAGAACGGGAAGACCGAGATGAACGCGGCGATCGACAAGCCCAGATAGACGAGGCCGCGGCGGATGGCGCGCATGGTCATGTCTTCGCCCTCGGCCGGCGGTCGCGCGCGATCCAGAATTGCAGGGCGCTGAGAATCGCGACGATCACCACGATGACGTAGGAGACGGTCGCCGCGTAGCCGTAGTTCGGCATGAATCGGAAGGTCAGGTCGTAGATGTAGATGGACAGCGTTTCCGTCGCGCCGGACGGACTGCCGTCGATCGTGATGTTGTTGACCTCGTCGAAGAGCTGCAGCGTGCCGATGGTCGAGATCACCGTGGTGAACAGGATCACCGGCTTCAGCATCGGAATCGTGATGTAGAGGAAACGCGCCCAAGGCGGCACGCCGTCGATGCGCGCGCTCTCGTAGATCGACCGGTCGATGTTCTGCAGCGCTGCCAGGTAGAACACCATGTTGTAGCCGGTCCACCGCCAGGTGATGGCCAGAATGATCACCACCTTGGCCCAGAATGGATCGGACAGCCACGGGATCGGTGAGCCGATGATGTGGACGAACATCAGCGCGTTGTTGATGACGCCGTCGGCGGCAAACATCGACTTGAACAGCACCGAGTAGGCGACCAGCGAGGTCACGCAGGGCAGGAAGATCGCCGTGCGGAGGAGGCCGCGCATCTTGAGCGTCGAGTCGTTGAGCGCGACCGCGAACAGGAGCGCCAGCGTGATCATGATCGGCACCTGCACAAAGAAGAAGATGCAGGTGTTGGTAAGCGAGCGAATGAAGACGGGATCGCGGGTCAGGCGGACGATGTTGGCGAAACCGCCGAAATGGAAGTTCAGGCCCTTGCCGACCTGAAAACTCATCCATAGCGACCACAGGATGGGATAGATCAGGAACAGCCCGAGCAGGACGAGCGCCGGCGCAATGAACAGCCAGCCGTTGATCTCGGCGTTGCGATCGAGCCTGACGTTTGCCACCAGCCGCTTCCCCACCTCGCGGGCCTGCCGGGGGCGGTGGGCCTCGTCAAGAGGAGACGCGCCGTCCGCGACCGACTCACGCCCAAAGTGAGCCGCGCCGAATGGAAAGTCTATTCGGACGCGGCTCTCGGGAGACAAGGGAACGGGAGTGCTCCCGTTCCCTTCTGCTAGCTACTGAATCTGCGCCTGCGCCTGATCGTTGATCGCCTTGATGGCGTCATCGACCGAGCCGCCATGGGCGACCGTTGCCAACTGGGCCTGGACGGCCGAATCGACCTCGGCGGTGTAGGTGCCGTAGTCGATGCCCGGGATCTTGCCGATCCAGTCGGCGAAGTCCTGCCAGACCTGCTCGCCGCCGAAGAACGGATCCTTGAGCTGGTAGGCGCTGCCGCCGCGCGCGGCCAGCAGCGTGCCGACGGCGCCCTGATCGACGAGGATCTTCTGGTAGAAGTCGACGTCAGAGCCCCACACCGACTTCAGGAAGTCGATGGCGACGGCCTTGTTGGGCGACTTGGCGAGCACATACCAGCTCGAGCCGCCCCAGTTGGAGGCGTGCACGGCGCCGGGAACGCCGGCGAGAAGCGGAATCGGCGCTACGGCCCATTTGCCCGACTGGTCGGCATTGGCCTTGATCGTGCCCGTGATCCACACGCCGATCGGAACCGAGGCGACCTCACCGGAGGTGAAGCCACCGGTAAAGTCGGACCACCCGGACACCGGCTTGACGATCCCCGACTGCCAGATCCTGGCATATTGCTCGAGCGCGGCCTTGAGCGCGGCGTTGTCGAGAATGTTGAGGGTGCCGTCTTTCTTGAAATACCACTGGCCGACCGACTGCAGCATCATGTGGATCTGGCCACGCTCGTTGTAGTCCATGTCGAGCATCGGATGGCCGGTCTTGGCCAGCACGTCCTTGCCGATCTTGATCAGGTCGTCCCAGGTGATGTTCTGGAGATCGGCGGCCTTGTAGCCGGCCTGGGCGAGATAGTCGGAGCGATAGAAGAGGCCGGCGACGCCGGAATCGAACGGCAGCGAGTACGATTTGCCCTGATAGGTCGCCGCCTGCACCTTGTATTGGGCGAACTTCGACATGTCGATGGAGTCGGAGAGCGGCTCGAAGGAGCCGGGGAACGACTGCAGGTATTTCTGCGCCACGTCGTCTTCGATCAGCACGATATCGGGGAGCCCGTCGGTGCTGCCGGAGAGAAGCTGCGCCTGCAGCTTGGTCCTGACGTCGTCCTGGCTGGTGGTGTCGATGACATTGAGCGCAACGTCGGGATGGGTCTTGGCGTAGATGGCGCCGGCTTCCCGCATGGTGACGCCGTTGAAGTTGGGATCCCAGCACCAGATCGTGAGTGTCGTGGCCGCGAGCGATGCCGTTGCGGTCAAAAGGCCAGCGCCAGCGACTCCTAGAGCGAGCGCGCGGCGCCAGTTGGTGGCGAAGCGTTTCATTGATTCCTCCCAAAAGCCGAGGCGGTCCTCCACACCTCGTACCGCCATTTCTAGCGGGGCAATTCAGGCGACGCAAGATTTAGTAAATTATCGCTAGCGGGTTGCGTGCCAGCCGGATTGCGCGTGCTGCCGCGCCATTTGATTTCGTTGGCGATGATGACGCGCTGGGCCGGCCTGCGCCCGCCGATTCGCTGCACCAGCAGGTCGACGGCCGCCTCGCCGATTTCCTCCGCCGGAAGGTGAACGGTGGTCAGCGGCGGGCTGAGGAACTGCGCTGCCGGAATGTCGTTGAAGCTGGCCACGCCGACATCGTCCGGGATGTGGAGCCCGAGCTCGCGCACGGCGCGATAGACCCCGATGGCGATATTGTCGTTGCACGTAATGATGGCGTCCGGCGGCTGTCTCTGCCGGAGCATCTTCAGGCCGAGCTGATAGCCGGTCTGTTCGGTATTGCGCTCGATGCTGTCCTGGGTCAGGCAGATCTTGGGGTCGAACACGCCGTGGGTCTTGCTCCACGCGATGTAGCTGCGGCAGCGGATCTCGGCCAGGGGATCGTCGTTGCTCTCCTCTGTCCAGCCGGCGAAGCCAATCCGGCGGTATCCAATTTTCGTCAATTCCGTCAATAGCTTACGCGTAGCAAGCGGTAGGTCGCTTTGCACCGCATCGAATTCGTCGGTGGGCGGGATGAAGTCGGCGAAGACGAGGTTGCGGCTATAGCGGCCGAGCCAGTCGACCTCCGCATCGCTGTGCATGCCGATGGCGATCACGCCGTCGGCGCCCTGCAGCAGCGTCGGCTCGGGCATGCTGTCGGTGTGGTAGAGCTTGACCGTCTCGCACTGCAGGGCCTGGCAGCGGCTTTCGATGCCGAGGCGCAAACCGACATAATAGGGGTCGATCAACTCCAGGTCGGGACGCAGGAAATGCGCCAGCGCCACCTTGTGGAGGCCATGCTGCCTGGCCCGGTTGCGGGCGCGCGGCGTGGCGTAGTTGAGGGCCTCGGCGGTTTCGATGATCGCCTGCCGCTTCGCCTCGGTGACCGACAGCGCCGGATCGAAATTGAGCACACGCGACACTGTGGCGGTGGAGACGCCCACAGCCTTGGCGATTTCCTTGAGCGTGACCATCGACTCTCACTTGGCGAGACGACCCCTGCCGCCACCGTCCAATCCAGACTCGGTGGCGCAGCAGTGGATAATATTTACCCAAAAAGCAACGCCGGCGTCCAAACGTCAAGCGTTGCGCTGCGTTCACGGCGCTGGGCGGCCGCCAGCGACAGGGGGAGGACCGGCGGGCCCACCGCCCCATGTCGCGCCCGGCAAGCGCCGCCGGCGGGCGGCGCCCACGGGCATCATTGCGTTGTCGGTCAGGCGACGGGCAGGATTTCCGCCACCGCGAGCCGTTTGGCGTCGACCTCGCTCAGCGGCTTCGGCCGCTCGACCTCGGACTTCAGCGTGATGAACTTGCGCTGTTCGGCCGAAGTGAGCGTCGATTCCATGACGTCGAGAACATGGGCGGCCAGGCGTCCCGAGCACCGCGGCTCACGCCTGCGACGCGCCGCATCGACCAGATCGGCGACGCCGAGCATGCGGTAGTTGGAACGCATCGGCGTGCCCGGCCGGCCCTGATAGTTGAGCGCCCCGAAGGGTGCCAGCGCCGCATCGACTTCCATGTAGTCGCCGTCGCGCTCCGCATAGACGACCTTGCCGCCGAAGAAATTGGGATCGGGCACCAGCATCGAGCCGTTCGTGCCGTAGAGCTCGATCGGATTGCCGTGGCCGTGCTTCCATACGTCCCAACTCGTCGCGATGGTCACCTCGGCGCCGGAGTGGAACTCCAGCACGGCGTTGATGGTCGTCGGCGTAGTCACCTTGACCTTCTTGCCCTTCATCGGCCCCTCGGCGGTCACCAGGCGATGGGTGAAGCCGGAGGTGGCCATTGCGGCCACGGTCTTGACCGGCCCCAGCAGGTTGACCAGCGCCGTCACGTAATACGGCCCGAGATCGAGCATCGGCCCGGCGCCGGGCTGGAAGAAGAAGCCGGGATTGGGATGCCAGTGCTCCATGCCATGGCTGAGCACATGGGCGGTTCCACTCACCACCTTGCCGATGGCGCCCTTGTCGATCAGCCGGCGCGCGGTCTGGCCGCCACCGCCGAGGAAGGTGTCGGGCGCACAGCCGAGCTTGAGGCCGCGTTTGTCTGCCTCCGCCACCAGCTTCTTCGCCTCTCTGGCGCTGAGCGCCAGCGGTTTTTCCGAATAGGCGTGCTTGCCCGCCGACAGGATCGATTTGCTGACGTCGTAATGCGCGGCCGGCACGGTGAGATTGATCACCACGTCGATCTCGTCGCTCTTCAGCAGTTCGTCGACCGTCATGGCGCGCACGCCGAACTGATCGGCTCGCGCCTTGGCCGCCGCCGGCACAACGTCGGCGCAGCCCACGATCTTCAGGTCACGGAACGACGGCGCCAGCCGGAAATACGTCTCCGAGATGATGCCGCATCCGACGATGCCAATCCCCGCCCCGCGTGCCATGGCCTCAGCCCTTCCTGCCGATCAGGCCGGCGACATACTTGTAGGAATTGCGCGCGAAGGATTCCCAATCCGACGGCGCATCGTGTTCGAAGACCAGCAGGTCGGTGCCAGCACTTGCGATTGCCGGCCACAGCGCCTTGTAGTCGAGGATACCGGCGCCGATATCGGTCCAGCCGTCATCGATGGTGACGCCCGCCGGTGCCATGTCCTTGATGTGGAAGGCAGCGAGTTTGCCCTTGAACTTCGCCAGTTCCGTGGCGATGTCGGCGCCGCCGCGCTTCACCCAGCCGAGATCGGCCTCCCAGCCGACGTTGACGCCGGCAAGCAGGTGCTCGATCGGGCGCGATCGGTCGGAGAGCGTGACGTATTCGAAGGCGTGGTTATGCCAGGCGAACTTGAGCCCGGCGGCTTTCAGCGCCTCGGCGTGACCCTGGAGCTTGGCACCGAGCGCCTTCCAGCCGGCAACATCCTGCTTGCGCTCTTCCTGCGGCACGGCTGGCACGATCACCGTCTCCAGGCCGAGGGTTTTCGCCGCATCGATCACGGCGGCGCGGTCGGCGTCGAGGTCCGCCAGCGGCATGTGACAGGTGGGGATCGTCAGCCCCAGCGCGTCGCATTTGTCGCGCAGCGCCTTGGGGTCCGCCTTGTAGGCGCCGCCATAGGGTTCGACCGCGTCATAGCCGATCGCGGCCAGAGTCTCGAGGTGCTTCTCGATCGGCGGAAAATTGCGCGCGCTATAGAGCTGGAAGGAAATCCGGTAACTGGACATTTTTGTGTTGCTTTCTTGGGGAAATGCAGCCGTTAGAGGCGGTCGCCGCTCTCTTCATCGAAAACGGAGGCCATGTTCGGCTGGAAATACACATCGACCTTTTCACCGATGCGGTGGGTGTCGTCCGGGCCGACTCGGATGGACACCGTTTCCTTGCCGATGCTGCCCCACAGCAGGCTGTCGGCGCCCATCGGTTCGACCAGGTTCAATTCGAGCGGGAGGACGGTGGAAGCCTCCAGCTTTTGCTCGATATGGATTTGTTCCGGCCGCACGCCGAGCACCGCCTTGCGGCCGCTGACCGGCGGTTTCGCGAAATTGTAGCCGGAAAGGTTGATGGAAACGCCGTCGGCGCACACCAGCATCGGATCGCTGTTCACCCGCAACTCGCCGCTGACGAAGTTCATGGCCGGCGAGCCGACGAAGCCGGCCACGAAGAGGTTGAGCGGGCGCTGGTAGATTTCCTTGGGCGTTGCCAGCTGCTGGATGACGCCGCCATGCATCACCGCCACGCGGTCGGCCAGCGTCAGGGCCTCGATCTGGTCGTGGGTGACGTAGATCATGGTCGAGCCGAGCTTCATGTGCAGCTTCTTCAGCTCGACACGCAGTTCCGTCCTCAGCTTGGCATCGAGGTTGGACAGCGGCTCGTCGAACAGGAACACGTCGGCCTGGCGCACCAGCGCCCGTCCGATGGCCACGCGCTGGCGCTGGCCGCCGGACAGCTCCGACGGCTTGCGGTTGAGCAGCGACTCGATCTGCAGGAGCGCCGCGACACGCGCGACACGCTTCTCGATTTCGTCCTTCGGCACGCGCGCCACCTGCAGGCCGAAGGTCAGGTTGCCCTTCACCGACATGCGCGGATAGAGCGCGTAGGACTGGAACACCATGCCGATGCCACGGTCCTTGGGCTCTTCCCAGGTCACGTTCTTGCCGTCGATCCAAACCTGGCCGGCATTGATGTCGAGCAGGCCGGCAACGGCGTTAAGCAGCGTAGACTTGCCGCAACCCGAGGGCCCGAGCAGGACGATGAATTCGCCCTTCTCAACATCGAGATCGAGATCGCGCAGGACGCTGAGGTGGCCGAACGAGACGCCGAGTTTGCGGATCGAGACGCTTGCCATTTGTCCTATCCCTTGACGGCGCCGGCCGCGATGCCGCGCACGAACCAACGTCCGGAGACGAAGTAGACGATGAGTGGGACGGCCGCAGTCAGGATCGTGGCCGCCATGTTGACATTGTATTCCCGCACACCGGTGGTCGAGTTGACGATGTTGTTGAGCTGCACCGTCATCGGCCAGTTGGGGCGGCCGGCGAAGACCACGCCGAACAGGAAGTCGTTCCAGATGCCGGTCACCTGCAGGATGACCGCGACCACGGTGATCGGTACTGACATCGGCACCATGATGCGGAAGAAGATCTGCCAGAAGCCCGCCCCGTCGACGCGCGCTGCCTTGAACAGTTCGATCGGCACCGACGCGTAGTAGTTGCGGAACAGGATCGTCATGATCGGCATGCCGAAGATGGTGTGGATGATGATGATGCCGGGCAGCGTTGCGAACAGGTGGATCTCCCTGAGCGCGATGATCAGCGGATAGATCACCACCTGGTAGGGCACGAAGGCGCCGAAGACGAGCAGCAGGAAGAAGAGGTTGGAGAACTTGTAGCGCCAGAACGAGAGCGCATAGCCGTTGATCGATGCAATGACGATCGACACGATCACGCTCGGCACCGTGATCTTCACCGAATTCAAGAAGCCCGGAGAAAGCCCGTGGCAGGCGAGGCCCGTGCAGGCGTGCAGCCACGCATCGATCCACGGCTGGACAGTCCAAACCTGCGGCAGATGGAACAGGTGGCCGAGGCGAATCTCGGGCATGGTCTTCAGCGACGTCACGATCATGACGTAGAGCGGGAAGAGGAAGAACAACGCCGCGATGATCAGAAACCCGTAAACGCCCCAGCGCGCCGGCGACACGCGCCGCGGCTTCGGTCCTTGTGCGAGTTCGTTGCCGGCGGGCAGGGTGGCGGTCGTGCTGGTCATGCGGTTGCGAGCTCCCTGCGATTTGCCGCCGCCTGCCTGCGGGCCGATATCCAGTTTCCGATCCCGACGAGCGCGAGCACGGCTACCACCGGCATGAGCATCATCATGGCCGCCGCCATGCCCAGACCGACATTCTGGCTGCTGGTAATCATCTGGATCACGTAGACAGCCGGCATGTTGGTCGCGATGCCGGGGCCACCACCGGTCATGGCAACGACCAGGTCGTAGACGCGCACCACGCCGACGACCTGCAGGACGAAGGCGGTCGCCAGCGAACCCCGGATCATCGGCAGCGCGATGAACAGATAGACGCGCCAGGTGGGAATGCCGTCAACCTTCGCCGCCTTCCAGATCTCCGCGTCAATGCCACGCAGGCCGGCGAGCAGGATGGCCATCGTCACCCCTGAGCCCTGCCACATGCCGGCCACCACCAGTCCGTAGATCGCCGTTTTCGAGTCCACCAGGGGCGAGAAGTGGAAGCTCGTCCAGCCGAGACTGTGGATGGTGTTTTCGATGCCCAGATTGGGGTCCAGCATCCATTGCCAGATGAGGCCGGTGACGATCAGCGACATGGCGAAGGGATAGAGAAAGATCGAACGGAAGAGATCTTCCTGGCGGATGCGCTGGTCCATGAAGACAGCGAGCAGGTAGCCGAACACCAGAGAAAACGCGATCAGCAGTCCACCGAAGATCCAGATGTTCTGGACGGCGACTTCCCAGCGCGCGTCGTGCCACAGCCGCTGGTACTGGCTCAGGCCGACAAGATGGTTATTGGGGAAAAGCCGGGAGGACGTGAACGACCAGTAGAACGTGTAACCGATACCGATCACATAAACGCCGACCCCGACCACAATCATCGGCAAGGTGCCGATCACGGCGCTGACTTTCCAACGTCGCTTGCGCGCTTCCGCCATGCCCCTGTACCCCGCTCGAAGCCGGATCTTCTTGTCCGGTCAGCGTCTTCTCGGGTGCGCTTGTCCGCCCACCCGCAACCGATACGCAAATGGATATCGGTCCACTATACGGCCTCGCGGCCGCTCAACCAGTCGAATTCCGATGCATCGGAGAAGAAAGGAGGCGCCGCCCTCGTGGCGAACGGCGCCTCCCGTGATCGACGCCGATTAGGTGGCGTGGCTCAGAATCTCGACCCACTGCTTCTGGGCGTCTTCAGCCGACATGTTGTCGTCCGACCAGAACTGCGAGATCAGAGCGTTCAGCTCGTTGTTGGTGTCTTCGGTGGTGAACCGCTGCACCGAGGTCGCGATCTTGGCCGGATCTTCGACCGCCTTCAGCGCCTTCTGCATGCAGGGGTCGGCCGTCGACATGTCGACATCGCCGCGCACCGGCATGGAGCCCTTGGCGTTGTTGAACGCGACCTGGACCGCCGGGCTGATGAGCAGATTGGCAAGACGCTTCTGCGCCGCTTCCACCGCCGGATCGCTCTGCTTCGGGAACACGATCACGTCGCCGTCGGTGGTCACGATCGGCTTGGCCTCGTTGAGGCCGATCATGCAGCCATAGTCCTTGACGCCGGTCATGCCGGCGGCAGCGAACTCACCACGCGCCCAGTCGCCCATGATCTGCAGGCCGGCCTTGCCGGTGATGACCAGGTTGGTGGTGTCGTTCCAGTTGCGGTTGGCATAGCCGTCGTCGGTGTACTGCTTGAGCGCCTTGAAGTTCTTCAGCGCCTTCAGCATGTCCGTACCGCCGGCGATCTTGAGGTCCTTGTCGCGATACATGGCGTCGCGGCCCTCGATGCCGAGCGCAGCGAGCAGGATCTGGTCGAAGGCACCCTTGATCTGCCAGCCATTGCCGTCGCCGCCGATGGCCAGCGGAATGAAGCCGGCTTCCTTCAGCTTCGGCGCGTCAGCCACGAACTCGTCGAAGTTCTGCGGATTGGGCAGGCCGGCCTTCTTGAACGGCGCGTACGAGTACCAGGCCCAATCCCACGAGTGGATGTTCACCGGCACGCAGTACCAGTGACCATCGACCAGACAGGCGCTCTGGATCTTCTGCGGGCGGATGATCTTGGCCCAGTTGCCGGCCGCTGCGAGGTCGTCGAGCTGCAGGAGCTGGCCATTCTTGATCAGCTCTTCGTATTCGCGGCCCGGGTTGAACTGCGCCGCGCCCGGAGGATCGCCACCGAGAATGCGCTGCATGATGGTCGAGCGAGCCGTCTCGCCCAGCGCGATGGCGCTGTCGACCCAGTGATCGCCCTGGCCGTCATTGTCGAAGGCCTTGGCGAACTCAGCGACGGCGCGCGACTCACCCTTCGACGTCCACCAGTGAATGACTTCCAGATTGGTGGCCGAGGCGATCGACGGCACCGCCAAAGCGAAGGCGACGATGCTCGCCCCCAACAGTTTCTGCTTAAACTGCGACATACATTCCTCCCGTTTTCGCGCGCCGGCAGAGCGCGCAAGCTATGACGGCCGGCCCAGCGGACCGACCCCTGCATCAACAGGGGATTGGCGTAGTTTGCGCCGGTCCCCTCCCTTGAAGCGCCGAGCGTGGCGCTTGTCAGTTTTTCGCGCCATTGCAGTGCGGCGCGTTGCGATTACGGCTGGCCAGTACGACTCCCATTCGCCATGGCCATGTGTAATCGATTACATTACACTACAGGTAAACAGGGCGTGTTTGTCAATGCCAATTGTTGCGCATTGGCATCCGGAGGAAACGATCGATGCGCAAGGGACGCGGCCAGACGCCGCCACCGGCCAAAACCGGGCGACGAACTGCGACCATCACCGACGTCGCGCGGCGCGCCGGTGTATCGACGGCGACGGTCAGCCGCACGTTGGCGATGCCAGAGCGCGTCGCCGAAAAGACACGGGCGGCGGTCTTCTCCGCCATCCACGAGACCGGCTACATCCCCAACGCCACCGCCCGCAACCTGCGTGCGCGTTCCACCAAGATGGTGCTGACGCTTTTGAACGGCATCGGCGATTCGTTCTTCACAGCCATCCTCAACGCCGTCGAGGAGGCGTTGTTCGACGCCGGCTACGGCATGGTGATGGGTGACACACGCGGCGACACCGCACGCGAGAGCCACTACGACCGGCTGGTACGGTCCGGCCAGGTCGATGGTGTGCTGCTCTTCTCCGGTCGCCTGCCCGACGCCAGTTTCATTGACCTCGACACGAGTGTGCCGCTGACGCTGGTATGCAACGACATTCCGGAGCTGTCGGTGCCCTTCGTCGAGAGTGCCAACCGCGATGCCGCCCGCACGCTGGTGGACTATCTGATCAGCGTCGGCCACCGGCACATCGGCCACATCACCGGTCCGATGCGCGGCCCCGAGGCGGAAGATCGCATCGCCGGCTATCGCGATGCGCTGGAGGCGGCCGGCATCGGTTTCGACCCCGATCTCGTCTGGCAAGGCAGCTACCGGGCTGAGACCGGTGCGGAAGTGGCGGTCAGGCGTTTCTTGCCGATGACCGATCGACCAACGGCCGTGTTTGCCGCCAATGACGAAAGCGCCATCGGCTTCATCAAGGCGGTGCGCGATGCCGGCCTGTCGGTGCCGGAAGATGTCTCGGTCGCCGGTTTTGATGATATCGGCTACGCGGCCCTGTTCGATCCCGGCCTGACGACCATGCGGCAGCCGCGTGCCGAACTCGGCCGGGTCGCGGCCGAGATCCTCGTCCGGCGCATGACCGGCGACGGCAGCCCACAGCCGCGAATCACGCGCCTGCCCTGCTCCCTGGTCGTCCGCGAGAGCGTCGCGCCGCTGTACGGCACGACCGCACCCAAGCCGGTCGTCGCCGGGAGCTGGCGCCGCCGGGATCGACCGACCAAGGTCGGCCGTACGCAGACGCGGCAGACATAGGCGCGCTGAATGGGAATCGCCGCCGGAGGTCGAAATGGCGCGACCGCCGGCCCGCACGCTTCACAGCCGGGCGATCGTCAGCCCACCGTCAACGTGGAAGAACCGGATTAGCCTTGCTGGGTGCCGACGCAGCGAAAGGCCGCATTGGTTACGTTGAAGATAGCCTCGTGTGCGGTGCGGCCGCACGACGATTGAATTACGCTGCCCGCATCAAACCAGGTCGCCAACGGCAAACGGCGCCGGCGGCTCGCCGTTCTGCACCCGATGCCACATGTGAACATAGGCGGCTTCGAGATTGCGGGTGAACCGTGCCGTATCGAATAGCGGGAACGACGACCGGCCTGCGCGGAGACGCTCCTTCAGAGTATTGAGATAGGCGGTGTCCCTCGCCAGCCTCAGTGCTAGTGCCTCGTACGCGCTAAGGTCGTTGGCAACCAGTTCCGGCATCCCGACCGTGGCCAGCAGACTTGCTGCCATACGCGACGCAAAGGCTTCGCCGGTGCAAGTGATGACCGGAACACCGCACCACAAGGCATCGCTGACCGTGGCCCCGCCATTGTAGGGGATGGTGTCCAGGAAGAGATCGGCGAGCTGGAAGCGGGTGAGGTGCTGGTCGTAAGAAGTCTTCTTGGCGAAGATCAGTCGCTCGCCATCGATGCCGCGCAGCCGCGCCTCTTCGCGGAGTCGCTCGGTCGCCGCCGTGTTGTGTGCCACGAGCCAGAGCACGCTGTCGGGAACCGCCAGCAGCAGCCGCATCCATACGCCGAACACGGCCGGCCGAAGCTTGAAACCGCTGTTGAAACAACAAAATACAAAACCGTCATCCGGCAGCCCGACCACAGACCGCGGCGGCGGTGCGGCCGGCACGGGGCGCCGGTCGTCGTTCACCTGATAGCAGTCCGGCAGATAGACAACTTTTTCGGCATAGCCGGATCGCAGGTCTGGTGGGATCACAATGCGATCACCGATGATGTAGTCGTAATACGAAACGCCCATGGTCGCTGGAAAGCCCAGATAGTTGACCTGGACAGGTGCCGGGCGAGCGGCGAAGACGGCAACCCGGCTGTCCTTGGTATGGCCGGAAAGGTCGATCAGGATGTCGACCTCCATCTCCGCGATCAGTGCCGTGATCTCAGCATCGGCGCGCCCGCGCACGTCGATGAAACGATCGAAGGCGGCCGGCAGCCGATCGCGCCGCAACGCACTTCCGTCGTCCGGGCCAAGCGACAAAGCGATCGTCTCGAAGCGGCTTCGATCATGATGCTCGAACAAGCCCGCGGCGAGAAACGCCATCACGTGGTCGCGGAAATCCGGCGACATATAGGCTATTCGGATGCGATCATGCACATAGCGCTTGCCGCTCCATTTCGGCTGCGAAGGCGCAAAGGCATCCGAGGCGAAGGCGGCGGTGCAGGCGAGCTGGTCGGCGGCACCATCGGAGATCGCCAGAAACTGGAAAGGCGGACTTGCCGGCAATGATCGCCGCACGTCTGCCACAACCTCAGCGGCTTCTTCCTCCAAACCATCCCAGTCGGCAGCCAGGAGCTTTGTGAAGACCCGCAGCCCCTTTACATGACGAAAACCTCGTTCGAGCGTCAGCACGCGATCATAACAGGCGACGGCGTCGTTCCACCGCGACAGGTCACAGAGCACCGCGCCGCGTCCGGCCCAGGCTTCCGCGTCGTCCGGTGTCAGCGCGACCACCCTGTCGAATGTCGCCAGCGCCTGATCGAGTTGCCCAAGGGCCAAACGGGCCGAGGCGAGCGTCAACAACGCCACCGCGCTGTCTGCGGAGAGCGTCAGCGCTTCCTCCGCCGTGGCTGCGGCGTCGCTCATTTTGTTCTGCCGAAACAGCGCTGCCGCCAGATTGGCGAGGACCGAACCACGCGGCGGCACGAGGATCAGGACGTGCCGAAGCAGCTGTTCCGCGCCACTGTAGTCCCCTGTGTCGAAGAGATTTACAGCCTTGAAGAAAAGGTCCTTGGCGCGATCTTCGTCAGTCATTGAGAGGCTTCGCGGTCGCTGGTGGCTTCATTGTTCACTCTAAAACCAGCACGCGCATCCAGTCCGAAGCTTCGATCCCGGGCAACGATGGCCGCTTCTTGTCTTGGAGCACGGATGGTCCTTCGCCCTCAAGGGTAGCGCATGCCCCTCATCGTGGCGATCTGGCGCCGCGGCAAACCGGACGCTCTGCTGTGCCACTCGGATCAGAGCAGCCACGCGCCTCTGGAGCCCCGCCAAGCAAGGCGTAAGGAGCTGATATTATTATCTTATTGTTTCCGCAGAAGAGTTGAGGTGGTGCTGCCGGTAAGGATTGAACTTACGACCTCCCCCTTACCAAGGGGGTGCTCTACCACTGAGCTACGGCAGCCGGGCGCATCTGGCGCGGCGCTTAACTGCCATAGCGGCGGGGGCGGTTCAAGCGTCTGAAATACTTTCGGCAACTCTGCCGCGGGGCTAAAAAGGCAAGCATGACCGGCCGCCAGCCCTCCGACCGTCGACCGAAGACGCGGCAAGAGCGTCTCGCCGAAGCGCTTCGCGCCAATTTGCGCCGGCGCAAGGCGGCCTCCCGTGTGCGTCCACAAGACGCCGCGGGGGATGGGACAGCGCCGGGACCGGAGGATTCCCCAGACGAATCCGGACCGTCCGGCCGCCGATCTTGAGTCGGCCGCATTCTCCCGCTAGACCGCCCGGGTAGCCGGAGTCGCTATTTTTGCGCGCCGGATGTCTCAAATTTCAAACGGGGGGCGGGATATGGATCGCATCCGCATTGTCGGTGGCAATCGCCTGAACGGCTCGATCGCCATTTCCGGCGCCAAGAATGCGGCCCTTCCCTTGATGATCGCCAGCTTGCTGACCGACGAGACGCTGACGCTGGAAAACGTCCCGCGGCTGGCTGATGTCGCCATGCTGAAGCGCATTCTCGGTAACCATGGCGTTGATTGCATGGTGCTCGGCAAGCGGCCCGGCCAGAACGGTCACCAGGGCGAGACCTTGCAGCTTTCCGCCCATCAGATCGCCGACACCGTTGCGCCCTACGACCTCGTCTCGCGCATGCGGGCGAGCTTCTGGGTCATCGGTCCTCTGGTGGCGCGCATGGGCGAGGCGCGCGTCTCTCTGCCCGGCGGCTGCGCCATCGGCACGCGGCCGGTGGATTTCTTCCTCTATGGCCTCAGGCAGCTCGGCGCGGATATCGACATCGACAACGGCTATGTCGTTGCCAAGGCGCCGAAGGGCGGCCTCACCGGCGGTCTCGTTCATCTGCCGAAGGTCAGCGTCGGCGCGACGCACACCATCATGATGGCGGCGACGCTCGCCCGCGGCACCACGGTCATCGAGAACGCCGCCATGGAGCCCGAGATCGACAATGTCGCCCACTGTCTGGTCGCCATGGGCGCCAAGATCGAAGGCATCGGCACGCGCACCATTGCCGTTGAGGGCGTTCCCGGACTGCACGGTGCGCGCGTCGAGGTCATTCCGGATCGCATCGAGGCCGGCACCTTCGCCATCGCCACGGCGATGACCGGCGGTGACGTGCTGCTTCAGGATGCCCGCTGGGAGCATCTCGAATCGGCCCTCGACGTGCTCGGCCGCGCCGGCGCCCACATCACCCGCGAGGCCGGTGGCATTCGCGTCCAGCGCAACGGCAACGGCATCCAGCCGGTCGATGTCGAGATCGACACCTTCCCCGGCTTCGCCACGGACCTGCAGGCGCAGTTCATGGCGCTGATGACCAGGTCTGCCGGCACCGCGACCATCCGCGAAACGATCTTCGAAAACCGCTTCATGCACGTTGCCGAACTGGCGCGCTTCGGCGCCGACATCCATCTGGACGGGCAGAAGGCGACGGTGAAGGGCGTTTCCCGGCTGACCGGCGCCCAGGTCATGGCGACTGACCTCAGGGCCTCGGTGTCGCTGATCATCGCCGGCCTCGGCGCCGAGGGCGAGACCATCGTCAACCGCGTCTATCACCTCGACCGCGGCTTCGAACGCATCGAGGAGAAGCTCGGCGGCTGCGGGGCGGCGATCGAGCGGCTGAGCGGCTGATCCAGGCTCGGACAAAGCCCCGGTTGCGCCGCCGCCTGCCGCACATTACCTGTGGCGGAGCCAAGGACTCCGCCCATGAACGAAATCGCTACGCCCCTGAAACTGGCCGCTTTCGATGAGGAGGACCTCTCCGTCCTCTCCGCCCATGTCCAGGATGCCGTGCTCAAGGTCGGCGACATGGTCTGGCTGCCGCAGGAGGGGCGCTTCGCCGTCGCCATGAACCGCTTCATCTGGGAGAAGGCGGCCGACGGCAAGCGCCAGGCCTTTGAGCGCCGCCGCTCCGCCTTGTCCTTCGATCGCGTGCGAGCCGTGCGCTCCAGCCGGATCGACCGCGACCGCCCCGACGCCGTGCTGGAACTGCTTGCGGTCTCCTTTGAAACGGCCGATACCCCTGCCGGAAAAGTGACGCTCGTCTTTGCCGGCGGCGGTGCGGTGCAGCTCGACGTCGAAGTCATCGAGGCGCGTCTGGCCGATCTCGGCACCGCTTGGGCGACTTCGGCCAAGCCCGAGCACGACCTCGAGGGCGCGGCCAAATCCGGCGGTTGACGCTGGCGCCACGCGAGAACCGGGGACGCCAACGTGACCATCAGACTTGCCCAATCCGATTCTGACTTCGAGGCGCGCTTCGAGGCGCTTCTCAACGACAAGCGTGAGATGGCCGCCGATGTCGACCGGGCGGCGCGTGAAATCATCGACAATGTGCGCCAGCGCGGTGACGCGGCGCTGATCGAATATACGGAGAAGTTCGACCGTCTGGCGCTCACCGCCGATCAACTGCGTATCTCCGAGGACGACATGAACGCCGCCGCGGAGGCGGTGCCGGCCGACCAGCGCGAGGCGCTGCTGCTCGCCCGCGACCGCATCGCCGCGCACCACCAGCGCCAGATGCCTGCCGACGACCGCTACACCGACGACATCGGCGTCGAGCTCGGCATGCGTTGGACGGCGATCGAATTGGCCGGCCTCTATACGCCGGGCGGCACCGCCGCCTATCCCTCGTCGGTGTTGATGAACGCCATTCCCGCCAAGGTCGCCGGCGTCGAGCGCATCGTCATGGCCGTGCCGATGCCACCGGGCGTCACCAGCCCGCTGGTGCTTTATGCCGCCCGCATCGCCGGCGTCGACGAGATCTATCGGATCGGCGGCGCGCAGGCCATCGCGGCACTTGCCTACGGCACCGAGACGATTCGCCCGGTCGACAAGATCGTCGGCCCTGGCCGCGACTACGTCGCCGCCGCCAAGCGCCTGGTCTTCGGCACCGTCGGCATCGACACCATCGCCGGGCCATCCGAGGTGCTGATCATCGCAGATGGCGACAACGATCCCGACTGGCTGGCCGCCGACCTTCTTGCCCAGGCAGAGCACGACGCTGCGGCGCAATCGATCCTGATCACCGATGCGCCCGAACTCGCCGACCGCGTCGCTGCCGCCGTCGATCGCCAGCTCGCTGTCCTGCCGCGCGGCAAGATCGCCGGTGCGAGTTGGCGCGACCATGGCGCCATCATCACGGTACGGTCGCTCGCCGCTGCGGTGGAGCTGGCCAACCGTGTCGCGCCGGAACATCTGGAACTTGCCGTCGCCGACCCCGAAGCCCTGCTTTTGCGTGTCCGCAATGCCGGTGCGATCTTCCTCGGACACTACACGCCGGAAGCCATCGGCGACTATCTCGGCGGAACCAATCACGTCCTGCCGACCGCACGTTCGGCGCGCTACTCCTCCGGTCTCTCGGTGCATGACTTCGTCAAATATTCGTCGCTGCTGAAGCTCGGCCCGGACCAGCTTCGCAAACTCGGCGACGCCGCGATCACGTTGGCCGAGGCCGAGGGTCTGGGCGCCCACGCCCGTTCCGTGTCGATCCGGCTCAACCGATGACCCAGGGCCGGCTCTAGCGTGACCGGGGAGGGGAAGCAGCCATCCACAGGCCGGCTGGTTGCCGTCGAGCTCGATGACACGGCGATCCGGCGCTCCACCCCCTATATCGATCACGAGCGGAACGCTGCCTTGCGCGATCTGCTCGCCGATAATGCGTTTGCGCCCGTCGGCCGCCGCGGCACGGAGTTTCACCTGCGCCTGTCGGTAGCCAATCGCCGGCTGCTATTCGACATTCGCGACGATCACGATCGGCCGCTGGTCAGCCATATCCTGTCGATGTCGCCGCTGATGCGCGTCATGCGCGATTATTACGTGGTCTGCGAGGCGTACTACGCCTCCGTCGGCAGTGCTTCGCCGGCCCAATTCGAGGCGATCGACATGGGGCGCCGCGGCCTGCACGACGAGGGCGCCGAATTGCTGCAGGAACGCCTGAGGGGCAAGATCGATCTCGACCACGCCACCGCGCGCTGCCTGTTCACCCTGGTCGCCGCCCTCTACTGGAAGGGCTGAGGTGTGTTCACAATCGCGACGATATCCGCTAGCTACGACCGGGTCGGGGGCCGCATTGCCTGTCGTCTTCAATTTGGCCGGGCGGCTTTCCCATCCATTTCCTGACGGAACCAGAATGGCCGGGCGCGTCAAACTCATCTTGGCTTCAGGCTCTCCGCGGCGCCTTGCCCTGCTCGCCCAGATCGGCGTCGAGCCGGACCGGGTGATGCCGGTCACCATCGACGAGACGCCGAAGAAGAGCGAATTGCCTCGCAATCTCGCCAAACGGCTGGCGGAGGAGAAAGCCAACGCCGCGATTGCGCTTGCCAGAACCGAGGCCGACCTTGCCGGCGCCCTGATCGTCGCCGCCGACACGGTGGTCAGCGTCGGCCGGCGCATTTTCGGCAAGGCCGAGTCTATCGAGGAGGCCGGTGCCTTCCTGCGTCTGCTCTCCGGCCGCGCCCATCGCGTCCACACCGGCGTGGTCATGGCCAATGCCAGCGGCCAGTTGCGCCGCCGCTTGGTCGAGACACGCGTGCGCTTCAAGCGGCTATCGCGCGAGGACATCGATTCCTACCTGGCGTCCGGCGAATGGCGCGGCAAGGCTGGCGGCTATGCCGTGCAGGGCATTGCCGGCGCTTTCGTCGTCAAGCTCACCGGCTCCTATTCCAACGTCGTCGGCCTGCCGCTCTACGAGACCATGTCGCTGCTCACCGGCGAGGGCTATCCCGTCCATTTCAACTGGCTGAGCTCCGGTTGAGGCGATGGCCGGCCAGGACAAGCCGAGTGCCGAAATCGTGCCGCTCAGGCCGCGCGGCAAATGCCCGATTTGCGGCAAGCCGTCGGACCGGACACTGCACCCCTTCTGCTCGAGGCGCTGCGCCAACATCGACCTGAACCGCTGGCTGTCGGGCTCCTATGCGATTCCCGCGGTGGAAGAAGACGATCCCGGCGCGGACGAGGAGGAGGGTGGTGACGGCCGGGAATGATGCAGCGGAGCTGAGCTTTGCCGTGGGAGCCGAGCGCCGCGTCTCCGGCCTGCTCATGCTGCCGCCGGACGCGCGGGCGCTCTACGTGCTGGCTCACGGCGCCGGCGCCGGCATGCGCCACCCGTTCCTTGCCACCATGGCCGCGGCGCTGGCCGAGCGCGGCATTGCTACGCTGCGCTATCAGTTCCCCTATATGGAAGCCGGCAGCCGCCGGCCGGATTCTCCGACCGTCGCCCATGCCGCCGTTCGT
>CAVXLJ010000025.1:0-401758 GCA_963762605.1 uncultured Alphaproteobacteria bacterium
GCACTTGCAGCGGTCAACCGCCGACTGACATGAACGTGGTATCGGTCGCGCCGCGGAGGAGCCGGTCGAGTTCGCACAAGCTGCCCGCTTGAGGCTCCCATCCCATCCACTTCTTCTCGCCTGCATTGAAGACGCGGCGCCGGTGCAGCAGAAGAAAGCGATCGCCGTCGGGGCCGGGTCCGTGCCGACGGTTCAGGCGGTCGACCGCTTCTGCGGCAGTGGTGAGCAGATGTGCGTCACCTACCAGCAACTCGTCGTCCGCGTCGACGCCGTCCGACAGCAGCGCAAAAGTGAGATCGCCGCCGGCGCTGCTGAGGTAGTGGACCTCCAGGCGTTCAACCTGTTCCAGGAGATCGGCCGCATTGGTCAGCAGCGTCGGCACAACGACCAGGGTGCGCAAGGAGGGGGGCACGCCCGCCTTGAGGTCGAGCCCGGGCAGCGTAACCGCGCCGAAGGTCCATGTGATGCCGCGATTGACCAGCGTCGTCGCGATCTCGGTCGCCGGAAGCAGCGCGACCAGGGCGAAGAGCGCCAGCCAGCCGGTGCCGACGCCGGCGAGCGCCCACAACGCCAGCGCCATCACCATCATCGTGACGCCGAGAATCGTGCCGACATAGCCGCCAATACCCAGGCGAACGCTGAAGCGGCTGATCCAAAGTCTGGCCGGCGCGCGGAACCCGATCGATCCTTCGAGGGCGCGCCGCCCCCCGGCGATCAGGTGATATCCCGGATCGCCCACGCGATCGGCCTCCGCGGGGTCGGTCTCCTGTGCGGCCGCCGCGTGTGCCGCCTGCAAGGCTTGGTCGGCGATATCGATCTCCGATCGAGACGAGCCCCGGGACAATTGCTCGATCGCACCGCGATAAGTGTCACGCGTCGCGAAATCCATCGCCGCAAAGGCGCTTGCCGCACGCAACCGTTGATCGACGAGGCTGACGCTTTCCACCAGCTCCGCCCAATCGACGTTCGACATCAGTCGCATGCTGGTGATGATGTTGCGCACGGTGACGTTCGATGCGCCCTGCCTCCGCTGGACGTTCTGGACCATCTCCTCGATCGAGCCGCCTTGGCGTGCCAGCCGCTCTTCAAGCCAACCGAGAGCGGGCGTCGTCGTCGGATCAAGATCTCTCAGTCGTTTGGCCAATTGTCCGGCAAAGGGTTCCGATAGCGGCTCCGAAGCATGCGCGGCAGTACCGGCCTGCAAGTCAGACTGGGCGCTGCCGTGCGCCAGCAGCAGGTCAGCCAATGCGTCAGCGTCTCTGCGCTCTTTCCGTCCGGCCGTCATCTGATCGGCGAGCCGGCGCAGATTTTCGACCAGCACGATGCGCAGCGTGACGATCATCGCCCACAGTTCGCCGATGGTCAGCGGCTGGACCCGCTGATAGGCGACGATAAATCGACGCAAGGATTCGGGATCCACGCGGCTGTCGGTATGGGCGACAAGAGCCCAGGAAAGGCCAAAGACCCTCGGATAGCCGGCAAACGGCCCGTCTGCCAGTTTTGGTAATTGGCGATAATAGCCGGGCGGCAGATCGTCCCTGATCTCGCGAATCTGCTCTTGCACGAGGTGGTAGTTGTCGAGGAGCCACTCCGCCGCCGGCACGACGCTGCGGCCGTTCTCCAGCTCCGCGGCACTCGCGCGATAGGCTGCGAGCAGGACCGTGGCATTCTCGTTGAAGCGTTTGTGGAGGGCCGGGACATTTGGCGGTGTCGGTGTGACCGACTGCGCCGCCGCGAGGCTTTCCGCATGGCGCTCGAGCCGTTCGACACCGAAGAGTTCTTCTCTTATCGGTGCGGTGTCGTTCCAGGGAGGCGCGCCAGCACGACTTCGGCGGACATATCGAAAGATCGGGTTCATCGACGCCTTTCCCTGCGGCGCCGGGCGGCAACTGCCACCGAATGCACCGCGCGACCGCCACCATGCGAAGATTCAGCCGATCTTCTTCGCTCACGGGCGAGAAACGACAGGCTGTCGATCACCCGCCGATGGAAGCCCTCCGGCTGGTGACGGCCGAGGGAGTGGCGCGTTTGCGGGTGGCTGAAGTGACCATCGGCTCCGTCGCCCGGACGGTCCCGTTCGAGGCCTCAGCCGTTCTTTTTCGGCTTCCCGATCGAGATCGGCGTACCCCTGGTCATCGCAGCCGGAGCCGCCACGGGCTCCACCTTCTTCTTCGGCTTTCTGATTTCGCGGTTGCTGCGCTTCTGTCCCTTGGCCATCACGTTCTCCTGGGCAAGCCGGAGCCGCAGTTGCGGACGGCGAAAACCGGCGACCACGCCAGCTCAACGAGGCATGGGCCGAACTGGCGAAATCGCGTTATCGCGGGCGTGACCAATCAAGCGACTTGCGATGGATCCGTCCGCACGTTCACAATTTGATTTCCCGCCATCCCCACAGGACCAGGGCTGCTCCTGCGGCTGCGCCAAGAAACAGCCCACCCACTCCGGCGGCCAACAGAAATAGGGCGACGAGGTGGAAGCCAATGAACGCTCCCGCGATACCGACGAGCGCGCTCGTGAATTCGGCTCGCCGCCCACCGGCGATTTGCCGTGTGAGCCAAGAGCGTCGGGCGAACCTTTGTGCGATGATCCCGGCCGCAATGCCGATAGCCAGCACGATCAGGAAGACGAGTATTGGGTCCATCGGGTTTTGCGATCCTCTTTCGGCGGTCCGAATGCGAGATGATGACCCGTGACCAGTCGGGGGCGGGGGGCGCTGAAGAGCCGGTCACGGGTCGGTCGCAGCAGCCCAGGCGGGGACGAGGGCAAGCGCCGCGATGTGAATGGTATGCGTTGGTGTGAACTGTAGCTTGGGCGAAGCGGTGAAGACGAGGCTCGGAATCTACTCAGATCGCCCCGGCGGCCGAATGGCCATCGCAGCGCTCCACGCCCGCGATGGCCGCACCACGGATCAAAGGCGGCCCATGAGCATCAACACGACCAGGACGATCAGAACGACGCCCAGGATGCCCATGCCGCCGTGACCGAAGCCGTAGCCATAGCCACCGAAACGACCGCTGAAGCCGCCGAGCAGAAAGACAATGAGGACGATGACGAGAATGAGCCCGATGGACATGATCTGCTTCTCCTGTTGGCCGATTGCGGCGCATCGCGATTTCTCCGCATCCTGATGGGGATCGCGGCGCGATAACCGGCTGACCTACTTTGTCTGGATAGATATGCCGCCGTTGCCGACATTGATATCAACGCCAGCGGTCTGTTGGTGTTCCCTATAGAACAGGTAACCGACCACCGCGACGGCGGCGACCAGTATCCCGATGATCAGGTAAAGACCGTTACGATTCATAGGGTGGCCGCCTCATTTGCCCTTGAGCGTATCTTTGATGCCACCGATCGCATTCTGGACCTTTCCCTCGACTTCATCGGCCCTGCCATCGGACTCCAGCTTGGCGTCACCGGCGGCCTTGCCGACCGCTGCCTTGAACTTGCCTTTGATGACTTTCGCCGATCCGGCAATGCGATCCTTGTCCATGATCTATCTCTCTTCTCTGGTTGACGCGGAGCGCTTCGAAAGCACCAGGCACACATGCAATGGCGCCAGGCGCTCGCTCAATGAGGCCGCAAAGCCCGATGCTTGCACCACCCGGGCTCAGTAACGGCAGCGATCGCGGTAAAGCCTGTGGTTATAGCGATAGGTGCACCAGCCATTGTTGGCGTGGTCTACCAGCACTGCGCCGGCAAGCGCGCCTACGCCGGCACCGACGACGGCACCAACGACCGAATGGGTGGCGACGCCACCAACAGCCGCACCAAGGACGCCGCCACTGATGGCGCCTTCCTGGGTCGTGCAGGCACCGAGGCCGAGCACGGAGATCGCGGCAACCGCGATTGCGAGCCTGTTCATCTTGACACTCTCCAATCAGGACCAGGGAACTTCGCACAGTTGCTGGCCGGCTGGACGTCTCAGGAAGGCGCAATGCGATGCCGCAACCCCTGCTTCTGTCCGGGGGTACAAGCTATCCCGAGCGCCCGCGACGGGGCAGGATCGGAAACTACCTAAGGTCGACTAACCGCCGCGGCTTGCCCTGAGGCTCGGGATCGACCAAGCCCAAATGCCGGTCATTGCCGAGCGGCGGCAACCGCCAGTCGGGCGAGCGCCGGAAGAGATTTGGTGCCGGTTCTCTTCATGATCGCCGCACGATGATTCTCGACGGTCCGTTGGCTGATGCCGAGGTCCGTGGCGATGTTCTTGCTGGGGAAGCCGGCAAGAACCAGGTCCATGATCTGGCGCTGTCGCGGCGTGAGGTCCGCTATGTGGTCGGTCGCTTCCTGTCGCCACGCGGACAGCTTGGTCGTGTCCCTTGAGTGCTCAACCGCGCGCGCGACGTTCGCAAGCAGTTCGCCGTGCCCAATCGGCTTCTCGATGAAGTCGGAAGCGCCCGCCTTCATGGCCTGGACGGCCATGTGCACGTCGCTGTTGCCGGTGATCATGATAGACGGCAGCTGATCGCCTGTGTCGTTCAGCCGCTGCAGCAATTCGAGGCCGCTCATGCCGGGCAGATAGGCATCGACCAGGAGGCAGCCGTCGTGGCCCGCACGATAGGCTTCGAGGAATGCCTCGCTGTCCGCATAATCCTCCACGGTCCAGCCCTCTTCCTCAAGCACACTGCGAATCAACGCGCGTATCTGGTCATCGTCGTCGACGACATAGATGACAGGCGGCTCCACGCCGCTCGACGCTGCAGCCAGATGCTGGTCGGGCAGCGCCACCGAGGATCGGGCTATCGGCAGGAGATGCTGGACAGCCTGCGCCAGCGCCTTCAGCTTGACGGGCTTGCTGAGCCGGACACAGTTCTGGCGGCCGATTTCGCGCAACGTGCCGGTCGAGATGTCGCCCGTCAGGATGATGGCCGGAGTCTTGCCATGAGACCGTTCCCGCAAGCTCGCGACGGCCTGAAGCCCGTCCATCCCGTTCGGCAGATTGTAATCCGCCAGGATCAGGTCAGGCCGGATCGTTCCGCGCGCCACCATCTCCAGCGCCACTCTGCCGTCCGGTGCAGCCGCTATGTGATGGCCCTCGTCCTTGAGGAAGAGTTCCAGGAGTTCGCGGATCTCGGGATCGTCCTCGATGACCAGAATTGTCCCGGCAGGACCAACGCCATCCACCGCCGCGTCATTGCTCTGACGGTGACGCTCACCACGGGGCTTCGAAGCCGCCTCGTCCGCCGCGAGCTCCACGTCGATGGCGAAGACCGAGCCCCTATCAAGGCGCGAGTGGACGCGGACGTCGTGACCCAGCAAGCTCGCTAGCCGCCGGACGATCGCAAGGCCGAGGCCAAGGCCACGGCTGCGTTCGCGCGCACCGTTGTCGAGTTGATGGTACTCCTCGAAGATCGCATCAAGTTCGGCCTCCGGCATTCCGATTCCCGTGTCCCAAACCTCGATCGCCAGCTTTCCTTCATGCCGCCGGCAACCGAGCAGCACCTTGCCGCGCTTGGTGTATTTCACCGCGTTGGTAAGAAGGTTGCGAATCATCTGCTCGAGCAGGCGCGGATCGCTGCGCACGGAAAGGCCAGACGGGACGACATGCAGTTGAAGGTGCTTGGCCTCTGCGTGATAGGCGAATTCGTCTCTTAGCCGGACGAGCAGGTCCTTGATCGGAAAATTGACGAAGTCGGCGCGGACGGTGCCCGCCTCGATCTGGTTGATGTCGAGCAATGTGTTCAGCATGCCCGATATCGCCGCCAGCGTTTCGTCGAGCCGCCCGACAAGCTTCTGCGCTTTCTCTCCCTCGACCGTCTTGGCCAGGAGCCCTTGAACCAGGGCCAGTGTCTGAAGCGGCTGGCGGAGATCATGGCTCGCGGCAGCAAGGAAGCGCGACTTTGCCAGATTGGCCAACTGCGCCTGCTGTTCGGCGGCCTTCAGCGCATCGGCGGTGTGCCTGCGCTCGGTGACGTCGGTGAAGGTGATGACGATGCCTTCAACCACATCGTCCTGGGTGCGGTACGGCAATATGCGACGGATATACCAGAGGCCGCTCCCCGCTCCGACCTCGCGCTCGATTGGTGCGAAGGTCCGCAACACCGTCTGGGCGTCAGCCGCAAGATCGGCATCGGTCGTCAGCGGACTGAGATCCGCCAGCGGTCTGCCGATGTCACCCGGCAGAATGCCGAAGATCGACCGCGTGGCCGGCGTGAAGAAGCGGATATTGAGGTCGAAGTCCAGAAAGAGCGTCGCAACATCGGTGCTGTAGAGGACATTCTGCAGGTCGTTTGAGGTCGTGCGCTGCTTCTCCAGGGTTTCCTGGAGTTGTCCATTGAGGGCGGTGAGTTCCTCGTTGAGCGACTGCAGCTCCTCCTTGGAGGTCAGCAGCTCCTCGTTGGTCGATTGAAATTCCTCGTTGACCGACAGCGCTTCTTCATTGATCGCCTTCTGCTCTTCACCCGAAGATTCCAGTTCGCGGATCGCGGCCTGGAGGTCGGCTCTGGCGGTTTCGAGTTCCTGCTCGAGTTCGGCGACCCGTGGGATCTCCTGCACCGCGGTCTGGCGGCGCTGCGGACGTTCTGGCTTGAGCACGTCAACGAAGCAAATCAGCAAAAGCGCTTCGCCATCGTTCACGACGGGCCGCACGTCGATAGCGAACGAAGCCGCGCCGTCGTCGTCGCTCGTCCGATTGTCCGCGACCACAATCCGCGTGTTCTCGGCGGAGGCCCGCTGGATCGCCGACCTGAGCTTGATGCGGATATCGGGACGCACCATGGCCAGCACATCGAATGTGGGGCTCCCCGGCGCCACGCGCAGGTAGCGATCAATCGGTCCGAGGGTGAAGAGACATTCGCGTTTGCGGTTGATGAGCACGGCCGCGGGCGCAAAGCTGTCCAGCACCAGCCGTCGACATAATTCGGCGAGAGCGACCTGGTGCGAGGCCGCCGAACGCTGGCCAGGGCGCGTCGGGACATGCACGCTGTCGCTGCCGCCCATCAGAAGGCCGAGCTCACCCGGTCGGCTGCGGTCGACATGGCGGAAGATCCGTCCCGTCTTCGAAATCACCTCGAAGCGGCCGTCAGACGTATCCAGCGTTTCCGAGCTGCCAAGCACCAGAATGCCGCCCTCGCGCAGCGCAAAATGGAACGCCGAGAGCACCCTCGCCTGCGCTTCCGGCAGCAGATAGATCAGGAGATTGCGGCACGAAACCAGGTCCAGGCGGGAGAACGGTGGATCGGCCAAAACATCCTGGACCGTGAAGACCACGCTCGCGCGCAGCTCCGGCGATACTCTGTAGCCGTGATCTTCCTTCGAAAAGAAGCGGGCGAGGCGATCCGGCGAAACCTCTGCCTCGATGGCCTGAGGATAGAAGCCATCGCGGGCACTGGCGACCGCATCCGCATCGACATCGGAGGCAAAGACCTGAAGCTTGACGTTGCTCTTTGCCGTGCTGATCGCCTCGCGGAACAACATGGCCAGCGAGTAGGTCTCCTCGCCGGTGCTGCACCCGGCGACCCAGATGCGCAGGGGCTGATCTGACGACCGGCGATGGACGAGGTCGGGAATGACCGTCTCCGCCAGGAGATCGAATGCCTGTCGGTCGCGGAAGAAGCTGGTGACATTGATGAGCAGGTCGCTGGCGAGGCGTGAGAGTTCGTCCGGGTCGCGGCGCAGAGCCTCGAGATAACGCTCCATGCCATCGGTCTCGATCGCGGCCATCGCCATGCGCCGCTCGATCCGGCGCTGCAGGGTTCCCGACTTGTACAGCCTGAAATCGTGCCCCGTCGTCGTGTGCAGGAGCTCGATGATCTCGGGCAGCCATTCCGGTGCGCTATCCTTGGCGCGCGATCCGTTCCGCTTCCGCGTGAGGATCATCCGCCGATCGTAAGTGGCCAGCGCATCGGGAATCTTCGCAACCGGCAGCACAAGATCCACAGCACCCGTGGCGATCGCGCTTCGCGGCATGCCGGCAAAGCTGGCCTCATCAGGGTCCTGCGCGATGACCAGGCCGCCGTTCTCCTTCACGGCTTTCAGCCCGAGCGCGCCATCGGCCCCGGTTCCCGAAAGAATCACCGCGACGGCCCGCGGACCACATTCCTCCGCCAGGGAGTGCAGCAGGAAGTCAAAGGGCAGGCGTGCACCGTGACGTGCCTGAGGCCGCGAAAGGTGGAGGGCGCCATTGCCTATCGACAGATAGGTTGCCGGTGGAATGACATAGAGATGGTCCGGCTCAAGCGGCATCCCATCGGTTGCCTGGCGCACGGCGATCGGCGTGTGCCCGGCGAGCAGGTCCACCATCATGCTCTCGTGGGTCGGATCGAGATGCTGGACCAGAATGAACGCCATGCCGTTACCGGCGGGCACTCCGTCCATAAGCTTGCTGCAGGCCTCCAGGCCACCAGCCGAAGCGCCTATTCCGACAACCGCGAAGTCGTCGGTGCCGCGCGGCGGGCCGCGGGCCGCCAGCAGGCGCCGGCTCGACTTGGGGCGCGCGGCCCCGGTCTGTGGCGAACGGGAATGTGGCACTTGCACGGCTTTCAAAGCGCTGGCTATCAGCGGGAACTTCGGTCGATCCGATAGGGCCGTATGTTGATGTTATCACAGTTTCCCGAGGCCGGCCGATGCCGCTGCGTTAATTCGGAGTAACGCTCCGCTTTCAACGCCGAAGTCCCCGCCCTGCCGCCGCGGCCAGTTGAGTATTTTCCGATCCTGTCTTTGGCGATCTGCATTCGGCTACGGTCGGGGCCATAGAAGAAACGTGCCTTGCGGAGCGTTCACATGGCCCTCCTTGTGCTCATCATTGCCGCAACAGCCGCACTGCTTGCGGTGGACACCGGCTGTTACCTGTGGCTGCGTGCCAACGAAGCCCGCCGCACCTTGCCGATTCGGCACGTCTTGGGCCGTCGCAAACCACAGGTGGGCGCGGCATAGGCATGGTTCGGCAATCGGGAGCGGCAGCAATGGCGGATGGTCGGTCGAGCGAGCTCCGGGACGCGATTTCCAAGCCGCTTCTGGCAGTGCCTGTTCCAATGCCTGCGCTTCGCATCCTCCTCGTCGAAGACGAAGCCATCGTCGCCATGCTGTTGGCTGACCTGCTCGTCGCGATGGGGCATGAGGTTTGCTCGATCGAAGCGACCGAGGCCGGCGCCGTGACCGCCGCCGTTCGGTGCAGGCCGGACCTGATGATTGTCGATGCACACCTCCTGGAGGGAAGTGGCGCCTCGGCCATTGCCGCCATCCTCCGCGCCGGCTTTGTTCCACACGTGTTCGTCACCGGCGATCCTCTGAGGACGCAACCGCTGGCTCACGGGGCAGTCGTTCTTCAGAAGCCGTTCCGGGAACCTGACCTCGTCCGGGCGATTGAAAGCGCGTTTGGCGCCACGGTTGGTGCGTGATCGAGATCGTCGGCAAGGGCCGCGGACCGAATGCCTGACGACTCGATCGTCATGGTTCTGCAACTGGCGTCAAGCAAGGCGGGCTGCGCTCGCCACCGTCGCAAAGTCGGCTCGAAGCTCCGCAAACGACATGCCGCACTTCGGATTCTCATGAAGGAGATTTTCGGTCTCCGCGTCGATGTCGAGTGCGGTACCGTTGCGCCTCGCTCGCTCGACGAGGCCGATGGCGCGATCGAGCATGCTCTTGCGACCTTGGGCTTGCCGATGCGCCGATCGCGCCTTGCGACGCCCCACAGGTACCTTCCGGTTCGCGGAAGGAGTAGCCGGCGGCGCCCGGATCACGGCCGGCTCGGCGATGCCGGTCCTCAGGATTTTCATGCCAACCTCTATCTGCTGTTCGGCCGCCGATGCCAAAATCGGGCCGCGCCTACCGAGGCAAAGCCAGAACGAACAATTGCCATAGGCAATTTGCAAGTCAGCTTAACCGTCGACCCCGCGCCGGCAAAGTGTCGGAATGTACTCATGATGGCCGCGATAATCCAGAAGTCGGCGGCAAGAAAGATCTAAAGTTCAGCTGCCGGTTCAGAAGAACAAAATTGGGCAGATATTTCAGGCTGCGCATATAGGTATATTCCGACGCTGTTTTTACTGCTGGCAAAGACCCATCTCCTCAATGGTCAATTCCAAACGACGATCGCCATTTTCGCCAATAGATCGTCATACCAGGACTAAAACATGAATAAGTTCATTTCGACCGTCTCGGCAGCAGCGCTGCTCGGCTTGGCCGCACTCGCAGGGATCACGCCTGTTTCAGCAGCTCCCTGGAACCAGAACTACCAGCAGCAGGACCGCTACATCGCGAACTTCTGCGACCACAACCCGAATGCCGGGCAATGTAACGACTGGCGCTCGAACCACAGCCGCTGGGGCAACAACCAATATCAGGGCTTCTATCGGACTCATCGGAACGACAGCCGCTTCGGTGGCAATCTTGCTGCGGGCCTATTCGGCTTCGCCGTCGGTGCCGCGTTGACCGGCAGCCCGGGATATATGAGCAACCACGTCAGCGCCTGTGAATACAGGTATCGCTCGTACAACGCGCGCACCGACACTTTCCTCGGCTTCGACGGCTTCCGTCATGCCTGCCGGCTCTAGACTGCGCCGCACCATCTTCCCTGCCGAATAACGGGAAGAGCCGGCGAGGCGATTGCCCCGCCGGCGCTACACCACCACCAGCCCTGCCCCTTCGGTGGCGCGGTCGCGAGACGCACTTGAGATGCGCGCCGGCCAGAGCGTCTTCTCCCAAGCCAGTTGAGTATTTTCCGAGTCTACGGCCCCACGCCGCCTGCGTTTATCGTCAAACCCCTTAGCCAGACGACGCGCACCCTCTCCGATGCGGCCGAAGTCCGGCGCAGCTGCGCGCATGGCGCAGCGGATAGCAGTAAGGGCAGTCGAACATGGCACTTCACAAGAGAAACGACATTCGCCAGCAGATCGACGCGGACATCTACGGCACGGTGGCGGCCGACGTGTCGGTGCCCAAGTATCGGATGCCTGCGGGCGAGCTGAGGGCCGACGTCGCACATGCGCTGGTCAGCGACGAACTCATCCTCGACGGCAACGCGCGGCAAAATCTGGCGACGTTCTGTTCGACCTATCTCGACGCCGAGATTCACCAGCTGATGGACGTGTCGATCGACAAGAACATGATCGACAAGGACGAATACCCGGCCACGGCGGAACTCGAAAAGCGCTGCGTCCACATTCTCGCCGATCTGTGGAATGCGCCGAAATCGGCCAATGCGACGGGCTGTTCGACCACCGGATCGAGCGAGGCCGCGATGCTGGGCGGCCTGGCGCTGAAGCACAAATGGCGCGATCGAATGAAGGCGGCGGGAAAGCCCACCGACAAGCCCAATCTGGTCACCGGTCCGGTTCAGGTGTGCTGGCACAAGTTTGCCCGCTACTTCGACGTCGAGCTGCGCGAGATACCGTTGGAGCATGGCCGCCTGGGCATGACGCCGGAAGAGGCGCTGAAACGCGTCGATGAGAACACCATCGGCGTCATGCCGACCTTCGGTGTGACCTTCACCTGCCAATACGAGCCGGTGGCGGAAATCGCCGAGGCGCTGGACCGCCTGGCGCGTGAGACGCAGCTGGATGTGCCGATCCACGTCGATGCCGCCTCGGGTGGCTTTGTCGGACCCTTCGTCGAGCCCGACCTGGTTTGGGATTTCCGGATTCCGCGCGTGCACTCGATCAACAGCTCCGGCCACAAGTTCGGGCTGGCGCCGCTCGGTGTGGGTTGGGTGTTGTGGCGCGAAGAGGCCGACCTGCCGGAAGATCTGATCTTCTACGTGAACTACCTGGGCGGCAACATGCCGACATTCGCGTTGAATTTCTCGCGTCCCGGCGGCCAGATCGTCTCTCAGTATTACCTGTTCCTGCGGCTGGGGCGCGAAGGCTATCGGCGCATCCACCAGAACGCCTACGACACCGCCCAATATATCGGCCAGGAGATCAGGAAGCTCGGTCCGTTCGAGCTGTTCTTCGATGGCTCCAGCGCCAAGGGTATTCCCGCCGTCTCGTGGGTGATCAAGGACGGCGCCAGGCCGGGTTACACTCTGTTCGACCTCTCCGAGCGACTGCGCATGCGCGGCTGGCAGGCCGCGGCATACACGATGCCGCCCAATATCACCGACGTGGTGGTGATGCGGCTGCTGATCCGGCATGGCTTCAGCCGTGACATGGCCGACATGCTGCTCGAGGACTTCCGGCGCGCGATCGATCATCTGCACAAGCATCCCTCGACCAGGCCGACGTCGGCAGACGAGGGAGCGACCTTCACCCATCATGCCCTGCCGAAGGAAAAGCTGCCGGTGCGAACTCCCTGACCTGCACGGAACGGGTTGTTGCTCACGACTTCACGTGCAAAACGAAGATTGGAGGCCGCGTCATGGCGCAGGCCAAGGACAGCCAGAAAACTCTGGGCGTATTCTCGATCGGCCTCATGACCGCGGCCGCGGTCGTGACCAGCTTGCGCGGCCTGCCGCTGCTCGCCAAGGAAGAGATGACGATGTTCGCCTATCTGGCGTTCACCGTCGTCTTTTACCTGATCCCGGCATCCCTGGTGTCCGCCGAGCTCGGCGGTGCGTTTGCCGAGAAAAAGGGCGGAATATACGCCTGGGTCGGCAAGGCCTTCGGCACCCGCTGGGGGTTCCTGGCGATCTGGCTGCAGTGGATTCAGAACGTCGTCTGGTACCCGATCACCCTGACCTTCGGCGCCGTTGCCCTCGCCTACACCATCGGCCTGCCCGATCTGGCCAAGAACGGCATCTATGTCGGGCTGTTCTGCATCGTCGTCTATTGGCTTGCGACGTTCGTGGTTCTGCAAGGCGTCGCGGCGCTCGCCAAGATCGCCAACTGGACATTCCTGATCGGGACGGTCCTTCCGGGCGCGGTTCTTCTGCTTCTCTTTGGCTACTGGATCGTGTCCGGGCACGCCATCGGATGGCAGCATCTCACCGACCCCGCCGTGTCGGACAATGGACAGGCGCGCTTCTGGCCGTCGATCAACGGATTGGGCACGGTGGCGTTCCTCGCCGGAATCGTGCTGCTGTTCGCCGGCGTCGAAGTGCAGGCGGTTCATGTCGTCGACATGAAGAATCCGAAGACAGGATTCCCGGCGGCGATCGGGCTGGCGGCCATCGTGTCTCTGCTTCTCTATGCGGTCGGCGCCGTTCCGGTCGCGGCGATCCTGCCCTACGCCAAGATCTCCCTGCAATCCGGCGTCTTCGACACCTTCAACGCGGTGATCACAGACGTCTGGCACATCGGATGGCTCGCGCAATTCCTGGCGCTGCTGGTGGGAATCGGTGCGATCGCCGGCGTGTTTGCCTGGCTCGGCAGCCCGAGCAAAGGGCTGCTCGCCACCGCGCATGACGGCAACTTGCCGCGCGTACTGCACGCGACGAATGCCAACGGCATGCCGACGCATATCCTGATCGTGCAGGGCGCGGTGGTGACGGTCATGTCGAGCCTGTATTTCGTCATCAAGGACGTGTCGGTCGTGTTCTTCCTGGTTTCGGCGATGACCGTCGCGCTCTATCTGGTCGCTTACATGCTGATGTACGCCGCCGGTATTCGCCTGCGCTACAGCCAGCCGAAACTCGCGCGGCCATTCAAGGTGCCGGGCGGAATGGTCGGCATGTGGCTGGCCGCCGGCATCGGCTTCCTTGGGGTGCTGTTCAGTTTCCTGGTGGCGTTCTTCCCGCCCGCTCAGTTGCCGGTGGGTTCGCCCGTTCTCTACGTTACGCTGGTGGTCGTCGGCACCGTGGTGTTCTGCGGCGTGCCGCTTGTTCTCCATGCGATGCGTCGGCCCGACTGGGTGAAGGACGCGACCGCGCAGCCGGCGGCGTAGGTCGATGCCCGAAGCGACCGAATCCAAGCCGGGATCGAAGCGCGATGCGAAGCAAGATTTGAAGTCCCTGCCGCTCGCGGAGCTCGAGAAACGACTGGCGTCGTCATCGGACGGTCTGACGCAGGCCGAGGCGGACAAACGGCTGGCCCAATACGGGCAAAATGAGATCGAGGAAAAGAAGACCAACGAGTTCCTGAAATTCCTTTCCTATTTCTGGGGTCCGATCCCGTAGATGATCGAAGCGGCGGTGATCCTTTCGGCGGTCGCCCGGCATTGGCCGGATTTTGCGATCATCCTGGCGCTGCTGCTGGCCAACGCCTTGGTGGGCTTCTGGGAGGAACATCAGGCCGGCAATGCGATCGCGGCGCGGAAGGCGACGCTGGCGATCAAGGCCCGTGTGATCCGCGACGGAAAGTGGGTCAACCCAGCGGCACGAGATCTTGTGCCGGGCGACGTTATCCGCTTGCGCTTGGGCGACATCGTGCCGGCAGATGCGCGGCTTCTCGACGGCGACCCGATTGAGGTGGACCAGTCGGCGCTGACGGGGGAATCATTGCCCGCTTCGCGCAAGCCCGGGGACGCCGTGTTTTCCGGGTCGATCGTCCGCCAGGGTGAAATCGGCGCATTGGTCTACGCCACCGGCGCGCGCACCTATTTCGGGAAGACGGCCGAACTGGTGCAGCAGGCGCACACCGTCAGCCATTTCCAGCGCGCGGTGCTGAAGATCGGTAATTACCTGATCGTCCTGGCGGTGGTTCTGATGGCGCTGATCATCACGGTGGCCCTGTTCCGCGGCGATCCGATCCTCACTACGCGGCAATTCGCCCTGGTGCTGACGGTGGCCGCAATTCCCGTGGCGATGCCGACTGTTCTGTCCGTGACCATGGCGGTCGGCGCGCGGCTGCTCGCCGGCAAGCAGGCGATCGTGACGCGGTTGGCGGCCATCGAGGAATTGGCAGGCGTCGACGTGCTGTGCGCCGACAAGACCGGCACGCTGACCCAGAACAAGCTGACGCTGGGCGATCCGTTTGGCTTGAACGACATTCCGGCGGATCAGCTCATTCTCTACGGCGCGCTGGCGTCGCGGGCGGATAACAAAGACACCATCGACCTCGCCGTGCTCGGCGGCCTGACGGACGAACAGGCCCTGAAGCCCTATCAGGTGATCCACTTCCAGCCTTTCGATCCCGTGCACAAACGCACGGAAGCCACCGTCACGGGCCCGGACGGCAAGCAATTCAAGGTCGCCAAAGGGGCGCCGCAGGTGATCCTGGAATTGTCGGCCAATGCCGCCGGGGTCAAACAAGCGGTGGACAAGGCAGTCGACGAATTCGCCGCGCGGGGCTTTCGCGCGTTGGGCGTGGCGCGCGCCGAGGCCGATGGGTTATGGCGGTTTCTTGGCGTCTTGCCGTTGTTCGACCCGCCCCGGGAACAGGCCAAGGCGACCATCGCGACCGCTCGCGAGATGGGAGTGTCCGTCAAGATGGTGACGGGCGATGCGCTGGCCATTGCCCGCGAAACGGCCGGAAAATTGGGGCTCGGCGCGAATATTCTCGACGCCAGCGGTTTCGGCGATGCCAAGCATCAGGAGACGGCGCAATTTGCCCAGTCGATCGAGCATGCCGACGGATTCGCGCAGGTCTTCCCAGAGCACAAATTCCACATCGTCGATGTCCTACAACACCGCGGCCACATCGTCGGGATGACCGGAGATGGCGTGAACGACGCCCCGGCGCTCAAGAAGGCCGATTGCGGCATCGCCGTATCCGGCGCGACGGACGCGGCGCGCGCGGCTGCCTCGATCGTGCTGCTGACGCCGGGCCTCTCGGTGATCATCGACGCGATCAAGGAGAGCCGCCGCATCTTCCAGCGCATGAACAGCTATGCAATCTATCGCATCGCCGAGACGATCCGCGTTCTGCTCTTCATGACGCTGGCGATCCTGGTCTTCAACTTCTATCCGTTGACGGCGGTAATGATCGTGATGCTGGCGTTGCTCAACGACGGCGCCATCCTGTCGATTGCCTATGACAACGTTCACTACAACGACAAGCCCGAGGCCTGGAACATGCAGATGGTCCTGGGGACGTCAACGGTGCTGGGCGTCATCGGTGTGGTGTCTGCCTTCGGCCTTTTCTATCTCGGCGAGCGCCTCTTCCATCTCGACCGTGCCCATATTCAGACACTGATGTATCTGAAGCTGTCTGTCGCCGGCCACCTGACGATCTTCCTGACGCGCACACGCGGTCCTTTCTGGTCGATACGCCCTGCCAGGGTCTTGCTGCTGGCTGTGTTCGCCACGCAGCTGATCGCCACCCTGATCGCCGTCTATGGATTGTTCATGACGCCGCTAGGCTGGGGTTGGGCATTGTTCGTCTGGGGCTATGCCTTGGCGTGGTTCCTTGTGAACGACCGCGTGAAACTGCTCGCCTATCGGAAGCGTTTAGTGTTGCGTTTTGGAGTGGTCTCCCAACCCAAGCCGGACTCCAACTCGAAGGCCGATGCGCGGGACCAAAGTGTTTGATTTCCGCCGTTTCGAAGCTTGGGTAGGAATCGGACAATTCCCAAGCTTTGGAGAAAAGCGCAGCAGAGAACGCAAAATCGGAGCGAGATTGGCGGTTGCGTAACGAGCCAGCGGCGCCAAAACCAAGCGAATCCGCGCCATTTTAGCGGTGATATTGGCGCGCGGCGTTGGATTGCTGAATTCGGGAGTGGTGCCGCAAGAGGGACTCGAACCCCCGACCCCCGCATTACGAATGCGATGCTCTACCAACTGAGCTATTGCGGCAATCTGAGCCTTTCGGCACTGCGGCACTGATACAAGCGGAAAGGGGCCGGTTCAAGTGCGGAAGCGCGGGCGCCTCTCGTCAGCTTTCTTCCCGCCCGGCCGCGCGAAGCGCGTCGAGCAGGCCCTGGTGCTCGGGTGCCAGGCGGCCCTGTTCTTCCAGCCGGGCAAGGATCGACAAGGCTTCGCTCAGCGGTTCGGCCGCATTCGGCGTCTCGAAGGCGGCGAAATTGGAGCAGCTCATGGCCAGATCGACCTGCCACGCGGCGTTGGCGGGGTTCCGCGCGTAACGACTTGGGACACCATCCAAAACGTGGGCTTAGGCGTCTTTTTGACGGCGATGGGGCTTTTGTCGGCCGTTGTCTTTGTGAATGACACAAGAAAGAAGCGCCAGATCATCACTATCCGGGAAGATGGTTTCGAGGAGACCCGCTGCGGAATTGGATTCGTGAGGTGGGACGATGTCGAAAAGGTACAGCCTTTCGACATGTACAACGTTCTCGCTGTCGACATCACCGTCAAGCGCTTCTACTACGAGAGCCACGTTCAACTGCGCCGGCATCTCGTCGACTTAGTCGCCGCCTACAACTTCGGCCGCAGGCTCAAGACCCTCAAAGGCCTCACACCCTACGAGTTCATCTGCAAACAGAGGACTTCACAGCCCCAGCGGTTCACCTTCAATCCGCTCCAGCAAATGCCGGGACCAAACATCTAGCTAGCCCGATGCCGCACGGTCGCCTGACACCAGGCGCCCGGGCGCGAGCTTCAGGCGCTCCATCATCGGGCGGCGCTTGGCCAGATAAGCCCCGTTGTGGGGCGACCAGCTGGAGAAGGAATCGTCAATCCGGAAGGCCTGTTCGGCGTGATGCGGCCAGTACGGGTCATAGAGCGCCTCACGGCCGATGGCGACGAGGTCGGCCTGGCCGTTCTCGAGTATGGCTTCCGCCTGAGCAGGATCGACAATCATGTCGACGGCCATGACGTCGTAGGCCGAAACACGGCGACGCCCGTTTTCCAGGGCGAGGGCGTAGAGGTCCACTTGGTGTCGCAGATCGAAATTGCTGGCGCTGGCCAGATTGCTGCGGAAATCGACCCACATGTTGCGCATCGACTCGAAGTAATTGTCGTTGTTGAGGAGAAATTTGACCTCAACGCCGCGTTCAACGCGGTTCTGCAGCAAGCTTATTGGTAGGATGACCTGGCTGCCCATCGGGACACTGCCAAAATAGTAGCTGTCCTCGGCTTCCGCCGATGTACGTGCGCCGACCGTTTCTGCGATCACCTCCTTGGTCTTGCGGGCGTAATTGGCGACGCGCTTCTGCAAGCCGGGGCTGGGATGGAGGGTGAAGCGGGTGCGCCGATTGTTGGCCGGGCGGCGGACAATCGTGCCGTCGTCGATAAGCCGCTGGATGCGGCGGATCGCCGTCGCATGCGGGAGGCCCGAGACCAGCGCGAGCGAGGTGATCGAAACGGGATATCCCCCGAGATGGGAATGAATCAGATAGGAGACGATCGACCAATCGGACTCCACCGTGCCGCCGAGAACCAGTTCCGAATAGGGCTTGCGGATACGATCGATGAAATCGAGGATTCGAAGAAGCTCGTGGTCGTTCATCCTGCCGCAGAACCTTGCTTCTAAAGGGCTATTCCCGGCGCGCGTCCGTCGCCTGTCCGACCGGCCCCCGCTGAGCGTTCCGCCAGGAATGTTAGTTTAGGGATGACCCTGGCGCCAGCGGCAGCATGGCCGGCGGAGCGGGTGGAATTTGCGCAGCCGGCCATGCGGCGAGCGCAGGCACGAAGACGTGTCGCGCGAGCGTTGTAGCCGTGCGAGGCAGGAGGCCCGACGGTGTTGTCGCGCCGGCGCCGGCACGCTGACCGAGGCGCCGCAGATCTTCGTGCGCGTCCGCGTCAGCGATGACCGCGTCGCGTTGGCCTCCCTCACCGCCCCCGGCTTTGCCGTCGGCTGCACACCGGATTGGGACGCCATGCGCCCGATAGGGCCGGCCGACCGTGGCGGCGGATAGGTGGACACCAAACCATCCCTGTGATGTTGTAGCGGTCTCTGAAGCCGCATGAACTGCCCGTGTCGGGGCGGTTCATGCGCAGCTCCGCCTCACATATACAGCGACGAATACGCACAGGGAGTTGAACAGAACGGGGCGGCCGTCACCTGCAGCGCCACCCTGAGGGAGGGAAGAAACCATGAAACTCACATTTGCAGTGCTCGGTGCCATTCCGGCTCTGATGCTGTCGACCTCGATCGCCGCCTTTGCCCAGGATAACGTCATCACGCTCGGCGCCTCGGTCCAGGAGACCGGCGGCCAGGCGAATACCGGCCGCTATTACGCCAATTCCTATCAGCTCGCCGTTGACACGATTAACGCCAAAGGCGGCATCAAGGTCGGCGACAAGACCTACAAGCTGGCGCTCAAGCTTTACGACAACCAGTCCAATCCGAGCCTCGCCGTGCGCCAGTACACGCAGCTGTTGACCTCCGACAAGGTCAACTTCCTGCTCGGCCCCTTCGCCAGCAACTACGTGCTCGATACCAGCTCGGTGGCCGAGAAGTATCAGGTGCCCATGGTCGAGGGCGGCGGCGCCTCCGGCCAGATCTTCGCCCGCGGCTATAAATACATTTTCGGCACCTTGCCGCCGGCCGGGGACTACTACGCCAGCACCATCGACATGCTCGGCAAGCTCGACCCCAAGCCGACGACCGCAGCGCTGGTCGCCGCCGATGACAGCTTCGACGTCTCGGTCGCCAAAGGCACGCGCGAGCACCTGAAGGCTGCCGGCATCGACCTCGTCGCCGACGAGAAGTTCGCCGACGGCAATGGCGAGTTCTCCTCGATCCTCTCGATCATCAAGTCGAAGAACCCTGACGTCATCCTGTGGACCGGGCACGAGACCGACGCGCTCAATTTCATCCGCCAGATGAAGAGTCTCGACGTCAATTCCAAGCTCTATGCGCTGACCGTCGGCGTGCCGACCGACGACTTCCGCAAGTCGCTCGGTAACGACGCCAACTACACCTACGGCATGACCACCTGGCTGCCCGACGCCCACCTGACCGACAAGTGGTTCGGCAATGCCGCCGAATTCGCCAAGACCTACAAGGCGAAGTTCGGCGCCGACCCGGACTATCACGCCGCCTCCGGCGCCGCCGACGTCGAGACCTATGCCATGGCCATCGAGAAGGCCGGCTCGCTCGACCCGGCCAAGGTGCGCGACGCCATCGCGTCGGTCAGCTTCGACAGCCTCTATGCCCACGTCAAATACGGCGACAACGGGCAGATCGTCCTGCCCCAGGTCGTCATCCAGATCCAGGACGGCAAGGTCGTCCCGGTCTACACCACCGACTTCATGACCAAGCCGATGTATCCGACGCCGGCGTGGAACGCCCGCAAGTGACAGCCCTGACCTGATGCGCGGATCGTCCGCCGCCGGCGTGCCGGCGGTGGACGGTCAGGAGGCACCCCCGTGCTGCTCGCCCAGATCATCGTCAACGGCATCCTGCTCGGTGGCCTTTACGGCCTGATGGCGCTCGGCATGGCGCTGGTGTGGGGTGTTCTCAACATCGTCAATCTCGCCCACGGCGCCTTCATCATGCTCGGCGGCTACGCCACTTATTACCTGTTCACGCTGGCCGGCCTCGACCCGTTTGTCGCGTTGCCGTTCGCCATGCTGATCATGTTCGGCTTCGGCTACCTGATTCAGATCACCGTCCTCAACCAGATCATCCGCTCGGCGCAACTCAACACCCTGCTCATCACCTTCGGCCTCGATGTCGTGTTGACCTATCTCGCTCTGCTCGCCTTCAGCGCCGATTTCCGCACCATCAATCCGAGCTGGGCCGGCGCCAACGTCACCGTTCTCGGCGTCACCATCCCGCTCGCCCGCCTGGCCGCCTTCGCCATCGCCTGGATCCTGGCGGCGGCCCTGTGGTTCGTGCTCGTCCGCCTGCCGCTCGGCCGCGCCATCCGCGCCACCGCGCAGAATCTGACGGCGGCACGGCTCTACGGCATCAATCCGCGCCAGGTCTATGCTGTCACCTTCGGCATCGGTGCGGCGCTCGCCGGTGCCGCCGGCGGCCTCTACGGCCTGATCTCGCACCTGACCCCCTATGTCGGCGTCAGCCTGACCGCAAAGTCCTTCGTCATCGCCGTGATCGGTGGCCTCGACAATCCCTTTGCGGTCATCCTCGCGGGGCTCGCCATCGGCGTTGCCGAGTCGCTTGCCGCCCTCTACCTCGGCCCGACCTATTCCGATGTCATCAGCTTCGGCCTGCTCGTCGTCATCCTGGTCCTGCGCCCGAGCCGCGCCCTGAGGTCGGCCTGATGCGCGCCTGGATCTGGATCGTGGCCATCGCCGGTGCGGCACTGCTTGCCGCCGCGCCGCTGCTCGGCGACCCGGTGCTCATCCAGTACGGCATCAACGCGCTGCTCTTTGCCACGCTGGCGCAATCGTGGAACATCATCGGCGGCTTCACCGGCTATCCCTCCTTCGGCAACTCCGTCTTCTATGGGCTCGGCACCTATGGCACCGCCATTGCCATGGTTCAGTTCGGCCTGCCCTTCGGCGTCGGGCTCGCCTTCGGCGCGGCGCTGGCGATGCTGTGCGCGCTGCTCATCGGCCTGCCGGTGCTGCGGCTGCAGGGGCACTACTTTGCCATCGCCACCCTCGGCGTCTCGGCCGCCATGCAGGCGATCATCGCCAATCTCGATATCGCCGGCGCCAATACCGGCCTCGTTCTGCCGCTGACCCGTGCCGATACCATGTTCTACGAGCTGGCGCTGGGGCTGCTCGTCGCCTGCGTGCTGACGGTGGCGTGGATTGCCAAGAGCCGCTTCGGCGCCGGGCTGATCGCCATCCGCGAGGACGAGGACGCGGCCGCCGCGATGGGCGTCAACACCACGCTCTACAAGACCATGGCGCTGGTGCTTTCGGCCCTGTTCACCGCCATCGCCGGCGGCATCAACGCCTACTGGATCACCTTCATCGACCCGGCCAGCGCCTTCGACCTCACCCTCAACGTCCGTATGGTCATCATGGCGATGTTCGGCGGACCAGGCACCGTCTTCGGCCCCGTACTTGGTGCCTTCGCCCTGTCGGCGATCTACGAGATTCTCGCCAACTGGATTTCGACGGCCGCCGCACTGCTCTTCGGCCTGGTGATCGTCTTCTCGGTAATCTTCATGCCGCGCGGCCTGGCCGACCTCTTCACCGGCATCCGCCGCCAGGGACCGGCCTATCTTCTCCACAACGTCCGGCTGCACCGGTTATGAGCGCCGCGCCCACGTCCCCGCTGTTCGAGGCGCGCGGTCTCACCAAGCGCTTTCAGGGCCTCGTCTCGGTGGATGCGGTCAGTTTCACGCTGACCCCTGGCGAGATCCTGGCGGTGATCGGCCCCAACGGCGCCGGCAAGACGACGCTGGTCAACATGATCAGCGGCACGTTTGCCGCCGATGAGGGCGAACTGGTTTTCGAAGGCAGGCCGATCGGCAAGCTCCTTCCCTACCGGCGGGCCCATCTCGGCATCGGGCGAACCTTCCAGGTGATGAAGCCGTTCCTTGGCCTGACGACGCTCGACAACGTCGCCGTCGGCGCGCTGTTCGGCTTCGGTGGTGGCGAGAAGTCGATGCACGCGGCCCGCGAGCAGGCCCGCGAATGGCTCGCCTTTGTCGGGCTCAGCGCCCGCGTCGACCAGAAAGCCGGGGCGCTCAGCGGTCCGGATCGCAAGCGGCTGGAGCTGGCCAAGGCGCTGGCGCTCAGGCCAAAGCTTCTGCTGCTCGACGAGGTGATGGCGGGCCTGAACGCTGTCGAGGTCGAGGAGGTCGTCCGTGTCGTCGAGCAGATCCGCCAACGCGGCGTCACCATCCTGATCATCGAGCACATCATGAAGGCGGTGCGCAGTCTGGCTGACCGGGTGCTGGTGCTCCACCACGGCAAGCCGATCGCCGAGGGCGACACCGCCACCGTGTTCGACGACCCCAAGGTGATCGAAGCCTATCTCGGGACGCGGCGGCAATGAGCCGGGCCGACCCGCCGCTGCTCCGCATCGCCGGGCTCGAAGCCGGCTATGGCAGCGCGCCGGCGCTGTTTGGCGTCGACCTCGAGGTCGGACCGGGCGAAATCGTTGCGCTGGTCGGCAACAACGGCGCCGGCAAGACCACGCTGCTGCGCGCCGTCTCGCGCGTCATCGCCGCCACCGGCACGATTGCCTTCGCTGGCGAGGACATCCTGCCGCTGACGCCCGAGCGCGTCTTCGCACGCGGCCTGGTGCAGGTGCCGGAAGGGCGCCAGCTCTTTCACCGCATGACGGTGGAGGAGAACCTGATCATGGGCGCCCACCGGCTCGCCGACCGCGCCGCCGTCGCCGACGGCCTTGCCTGGGTGCACGAGCTCTTCCCGATTCTGCGCGAGCGCCGCCACCAGCTCGCCGGCAACCTGTCGGGCGGCGAGCAGCAGATGTGCGCGGTCGCCCGCGGGCTGATGGCCTCGCCGCGCCTGCTGATGATCGACGAGATGAGCCTTGGCCTGGCGCCGGTGATCGTCGACCGGCTGCTCGCCATTCTCAACACGGTGCGCCAGCGGCAGATCGCCATTCTGCTGGTCGAGCAGGACGTTTTTGCCGCCTTCTCGATCGCCGACCGCGCCTATGTCATGGAGACCGGACGCATCGTCAAGGTGGGGCCGGCGCGCGACCTGGCCGAAGACCCGGCCATCCGCGCCGCCTATCTCGGTGTCGAGCCGGGCTGAAGCCGCCGAATTCCGAACCGCACGGACATCCAGGAACTGGCGTCTCAGGCGTCTTCCTTGGCGAAGTAGTCGTGGCTTTCCTCGCGGATGGTGGCGATGATCGCGCTGATCCGCGACAGGTGCTCGCGCATGACTTCGGCCGCCTTTTGCGGATCGTGCGCTTTCAGCGCGGCGAGGATCTCGACGTGGTCGTCGTAGGCGCTGCGTGCGCCGAAGAACAGGCTGAGATAGCGCACGCGGTCCATGTGCGCCTTGTTCTCCTTGATCACCGTCCAGGCGAATGACAGGCCGGCGAACTCGCAGATCAGGCGGTGGAACTCGTCGTCAAGGGCGTGGAAGAAGATCCTCTCGCCGGCTTCCATCGCCGCCTCCTGGCGCTGGACGAGCGCTTCCAGGCGCTGAAGCTGGTGGTCATCGAGCATGCGCGCCGCCGCCTGCACCGTCTCCAGCTCGATGGCGGTGCGGATGAAGCGGGCCTGCAGCACGGCACTCTCCGAGATCGGTGCCACGATCGTCGCCCGCTGCGGCCAGATCGTCAGGAAGCCCAGGCGCGACAGCCGGTAGAAGGCGTCGCGCACCGGCTGGCGCGACACGCCCATGCTGCGCGCCACCTCCACTTCCGACAGCTTGGCGCCCGGCAGCAGCTCCAGGGTGATCACCCTCTCATAGAGCTCGTCGAAGACCAGATCGGCCACCGAAGGGGCGCGCTTGGTCTCGATCGCTCTGAGCTGGAGCTTCGCCATGCCGTTTCCTTGACTCACGTTGTCGACTAGCATATTAGTTTTTCATAAGATGATAAAGCCCCTTGGTCGCGGGGACACTTCCTGGGGGCAGGAAGGGGAGCTTAGCCGTGGGATTGCTGGATCCGGATAGGCTATTTCCGCTGGATCCGACCGCGCGCGCTCTGGCACGGGCCCTTCATCGCGCGGTCGCACCGCTGCCGATCGTCAGCCCGCACGGCCACACCGATCCGCGCTGGTTCGCCGAGGACGAGCCCTTCCCCGATCCCGCCCAGCTCTTCGTCGTCCCCGACCACTACGTCTTCCGGATGCTCCATTCCCAGGGCATCCCGCTGGAGGCGCTCGGCGTCCCGCGCGTCGACGGCGGGCCGGTGGAGAGCGATCCGCGCAAGATCTGGCGCCGTTTCGCCGAGAACTACCATCTCTTCCGCGCCACCCCGAGCCGCATATGGCTCGACCACTCCTTCTCGGAAGTGTTCGGCATCGATAAGCGCCTGTCCGCCGAGACCGCCGATGAGATTTACGACGCCATCGCCGCGCGACTGGCCGAACCGGCCTTCCGCCCGCGCGCTTTGTTCGAGCGCTTCGGCATCGAGGTTATCGCCACCACCGACAGTCCCCTCGACGATCTGCGCTGGCATGAAATGATCCGCCGCTCCCGCTGGACCGGCCGGGTGATCACCGCCTACCGCCCCGATGCGGTTGTCGACCCCGAATTCGCCGGCTTCGCCGACAATGTCGAGCGGCTCGGCGCCATCGCCGGGACCAACGCCACCACCTGGAACGGCTATCTCGAGGCGCACCGCATCCGGCGCGCCTTTTTCAAGTCCTATGGCTGCACCTCGACCGACCACGGCCATCCCACCGCCCGCACCGAGAACCTCCCGCAGTCGGAGGCAGCCGCCCTGTTCGACAAGGCGCTGACCGGCCGCATCAGCGCGGAAGAAGCCGACGCCTTCCGCGGCCAGATGATCACCGAGATGGCCCGGATGAGCCTCGACGATCATCTGGTGATCCAGATCCATGCCGGCTCGCTTCCGCAACCATTCCGGCCAGATCCTGGCGCGCTTCGGCCGCGACAAGGGCTACGACATTCCGCAGCGCACCGACTATGTGCGCGCTCTGCGCCCACTGCTCGAGGCGCTCGGCGAGGAGCCCGACCTCCGCGTCATTCTGTTCACGCTCGACGAGACGGTTTATGGCCGCGAGCTGGCGCCCTTGGCCGGCGTCTATCCCATCCTGCGCCTGGGGCCTGCCTGGTGGTTCTACGACAGCGCCGAGGGCATGCGCCGCTATCGCGAGCTGACCACCGAGACCGCCGGCTTCTACAACACCGTCGGCTTCAACGACGACACCCGCGCATTCACATCGATCCCGGCCCGTCACGACGTGTCACGCCGGGTCGATGCTGCCTTCCTCGCCGAACTGGTCGTTACGGGGCGGCTTGCTGAGGACGAGGCTTTTGAGGTCGCGCACGACCTCGCATACCGGCTTGTGAAGCAAGCCTACCGGCTCTGAGCGAGCCACATACGGAGGAAACAGATATGAGTCTGATCAAAACTGCTCTCAGCGCCCTGGTCTTGAGCGTTGCTCTGACCGGCGCCAGCATGGCGTGCGAGGTGACCCTGCGGTCGTCCGACACGCATCCGGACGGCTATCCGACGGTCGAGGCCGTCAAGTACATCGGCAAGGTCATCCAGGAGAAGACCGGTGGCCGCCTGTGCCTCGACGTCTATTTCGGCTCGCAGCTTGGCGAGGAGAAGGACACCATCGAGCAGACGCAGTTCGGCGTCATCGACATGAACCGCGTCAGCCTCGGGCCGTTCAACGATATCATCCCCGAGACCCAGGTCCCCTCGCTGCCCTATATCTTCCGCTCGGTCGAGCACATGCATCACGTCATGGATGGCGCGATCGGTCAGCAGATCCTCGACGCCTTCACGTCGCATGACCTCGTCGGCTTGGCCTTCTATGACGGCGGCGCGCGCTCCTTCTACAATTCCAAGCGCCCGATCAACACCATGGCCGATCTTGCCGGCCTGAAGTTCCGCGTCATGCAGTCCGACATCTTCGTGTCGATGGTCCAGGCGCTCGGCGCCAATGCCGTGCCGATGCCCTATGGCGAGGTCTATTCGGCCATCCAGACCGGCGTCATCGACGGCGCCGAGAACAATTGGCCGTCCTACGACACCTCGGGCCACTACGAAGTCGCCAAGTACTACACCCTCGACGAGCACCTGATCGTCCCGGAAGTGCTGGTGATGTCGAAGAAGAGCTGGGAAAAGCTGTCGGCTGACGACCAGGCGCTCATCCGCCAGGCCGCCAAGGACAGCGTGCCGGTCATGCGCAAGCTGTGGTTCGCCCAGGAGAAGGTCTCCGAGGACAAGATCCGCGCCGCTGGCAACGAGATCGTCACCAACATCGACAAGGCCCCGTTCATCGCGGCCATGAAGCCGGTCTACGACAAGTACGTGACCAGCGACGTGCTCAAGGACCTGGTTGCCCGCATCCAGGCCACCGAGTAGTCCTGCACTATCGGCACGCGGGGGAAGGTCCCTTCCCCCGCGCGCCACCTAAGTTGGACGGGGAGGACGACTTGCGGAAATTGATGAAGAGGGCGGCCGACTTTACCGGCCTTCTGGCGGATGCCCTGCTCTGGATATCAGGCATCTGCCTCGTCGCCATGACCACAACGATCGCCGTCCAGGTCTTCTTGCGTTATGTGTTCAATTCCGGCTTCGTCGGTTCCGAGCCGATTTCGATCATGATCATGGGCTGGTTCATCTTCCTCGGCGCCGCTGTCGGCATCCGCGAAGGCAACCACCTGTCTTTCGATATCGTTCTTTTGATCATTCCTGATCGGGTGAAGCCTTATCTGCACACCGTGTCCGACATTGCCGTCACCGCATTCGGCTTCGGCATGATCTGGTTCGGCGGGCAACTGGCGGAGAAAACGGCGCAGAATACGATGCCGTCGCTGGGCATCTCCGGCGCCTTCGAATACGCGCCGATCGTCGCCGGCGGTCTGTTCGCCATGCTGTTTTCGATCGAGCGCATCCTGCGGCGCTTCGCTGGCCTCCACACGGCGCGTTTCGCCGAAGTCGCGCCACCCCCGGAGCACTGAGCCATGGTACTCTGGGTCCTGTTCGGAACTTTCGCCTTCCTGCTCATCATCGGCACGCCGGTTGCGTTCTGCCTCGGCATCGCCAGCTTCGCCACCGTGCTCTATCTCGGCCTGCCGCCGGTCATCGTCTTCCAGCGCATGAATTCCGGCGTCGAGATCTTCTCGCTGATGGCCATCCCGTTCTTCATCTATTCGGGCGACCTCATGGTGCGCGGCGACATCGCCCGCCGCCTGGTTGACCTGGCCGGAGCTCTGGTCGGTCACTTCAAGGGTGGTCTCGGCCAGGTGAACATCCTGACCAGCGTGATGTTCGGCGGCGTCTCCGGATCGGCGGCGGCCGATGCCTCGGCCGTTGGCACCATCATGATTCCGCAGATGCGCGCCCGCGGCTATGGCGCCGACTATTCGGTCAACATCACGGTGACGGCCGCCCTCATCGCGCTGATGATCCCGCCGTCGCAGAACCTGATCATCTATTCGATCGCGGGCGGCGGCAAGATCTCCATCGCCGACCTGTTCACCGCCGGCATCATTCCCGGCCTGATCCTTGCGTTTTCGCTGATGGTCGCCGCCTATTTCGTGGCTTCGCGCCGCGGCTATCCCACTGAGGAATTTCCCGGTTTGCGCGCGCTTGGCCGCATCTTCGTCAACGCCGTGCCCGGCCTCCTGCTGGTGGCCATCATCTTCGGCGGCGTCCGCTCCGGCATCTTCACCGCGACCGAGAGTTCCAACATCGCCGTCGTTTACGCCATCCTGGTGACGACGCTCGTCTACCGCACGCTGACCTTCAAGGCCTTTGTCGAGGCGACGCTTGGCGCGGTGCGCACCACCGCCATGGTGCTTCTGGTCATCGGCAGCGCCAATGCCTTCGGCTGGCTACTGGCTTACCTTCACGTGCCGGCCGAGTTGATCCAGATGCTGCAGACGCTCTCGAACAATCCGATCGTCATCCTGATGCTGATCAACCTGGTGCTGCTCGTCCTCGGCACGTTCATGGACATGGCGCCGCTGATCGTCATCACCACGCCGATCTTCCTGCCGGTGGCGCAGGCCTTCCACGTCGATCCCGTGCACTTCGGCATCATCCTGATCCTCAACCTTGGCATCGGTCTGTGCACGCCGCCGGTCGGCACGGTTCTGTTCGTCGGCTGCGCCGTCGGCAAGATTCCCATCCAGGACGCGGTGCGCTCCATCTGGCCGTTCTATCTGGCCGCCTTCGTCGCCCTGATGATCGTCACCTACATCCCGGCCGCCTCGCTCTGGCTGCCCTCCCTGTTCCACCATTAGAGCGGTGCGATCATGACCCTGCCTGCCCGACCCTTTCCTCCCGTCGCCGCGGACGCCGGCATCACCCGCCAGGTTCTGGCCGACAGTCCCGATCTGATGATCGTGGCGAACGACTTCGCCGTCGGCGCCCGCGGCGTCCAACACCATCATCCGCATACCCAGGCGACCCTGGTCCAGTCGGGCCGCTTTTCCTTCACCGTCGCCGGCGAGACCTTCGAGGTCGGCCCCGGCGACTGCTTCGTCGTTCCGTCCAATGCCGAACATGGCTGCCTGTGCCTCGAGCCCGGCCGTCTGATCGACAGCTTCACGCCGCGGCGCGACGATTTCCTCGTTTGACCGGCCAAGAGCACAACAATGACCCCCGTCGAAATCCGCCACGCCGTGGATCCACGAAGCACGCGCGCCCTCGATACCGAGGGCCTGCGCGCCAATTTTCATATGTCCGGCCTGTTTCAGCCGGGTGCCATCAAGCTCGTCTATACCCACTACGACCGCATGATCGTGGGGGGCGCCGTGCCCAACGGCGGCGAACTGGTGCTGGACGAGGTTGAGAACACCGGCACATCGACCCTGCTGGAGCGCCGCGAGATGGTCGTCGCCAATATCGGCGAGGCCGGAAAAGTGTCCGCCGCCGGCGTCGAATACACCCTCGACAACGCCGACATGCTCTATCTGTCGATGGGCTCGGGCCCGGTCACGCTGTCGGGCAAGGGCCGCTTCTATCTGATCTCGGCGCCCGCCCACCAGGCCTATCCCAGTCGCATCGTCCGGCCCGACGAGGCGACCCGGATCGATCTCGGCAGTGCCGAGGACGCCAACAAGCGCATCCTGCGCCAGTATGTGCATCCGGGCGTTCTGCCGACCTGCCAGATCGTCATGGGGATGACGACGCTGGCGCCCGGCTCGACCTGGAACACCATGCCCGCCCATACCCACGACCGTCGCTCCGAGGTCTATCTCTATTTCGGCATGAGCGAGAGCCAGCGCGTCTTCCACATGATGGGCGAGCCCGGCGAGACCCGCCATCTGGTGATGGCCAACGAGGAGGCCGTCGCCTCTCCGTCCTGGTCGATCCATTGCGGCGCCGGCACCGCCGCCTACAGCTTCATCTGGGCGATGGCCGGCGACAATGTCGGCTTCACCGACATGGATCCCGTCAAGATGGAGGATCTCAGATGAGCCTCAGTTTCTCTCTCGCCGGGCGCCACGCTTTGGTCACCGGCGCCTCGACCGGCATCGGCCAGGCGATTGCCGTCGGCATGGCCGGAGCCGGCGCCGAGGTCGTCTGTGCCGACATCGTCCCCTCCGACGACACGGTCAAGCGCATCATCGCGAATAGCGGACGCGCGGCCCAGGTTCAGGTCGACCTGACCGGGCGCGGCGCCATCGACAGGCTGATGAGCCAAGCCGGCGACGTCGACATCCTGGTCAACTGCGCCGGCATCATCCGGCGCACCGACGCCATCGATTTCACCGAGGCGGACTGGGACGCCGTCATGGACATCAACCTGAAGGCCGTCTTTTTCCTGTCCCAGGCCTTCGGCCGCGCCCTGCTTAAGCGCGGTGGCACGGGTGCCATCATCAACATTGCCTCCCTGCTCTCCTTCCAGGGTGGCATCCGCGTCCCCTCCTACACCGCCTCGAAGAGCGGCGTGGCCGGTCTGACCAAGCTCTTGGCCAATGAATGGGCGGCGAAGGGAATCAACGTCAACGCCATCGCGCCGGGCTATATCGCCACCAACAACACGGCGCCGCTGAGGGCCGACGCAGAGCGCAGCAAGGCGATCCTCGACCGCATCCCGGCCGGGCGCTGGGGCGAGCCTGAGGATATCGCCGGCGCTGCCGTCTTCCTGGCCTCGCCGGCCGCCGGCTATGTTCACGGCGCCATTTTCAACGTCGACGGCGGCTGGCTGGCTCGTTGATTCCTCCCGCCTGACGGGCGGCGTCGGCGTGCGCGCCGGCGCCGCCCACTTGGCGGAATATCCCCCGCGACATCCCGATTAGACCTGCGCGCAAGCGTTCCGATAACCGTTGCCGCGCCCCGCGCCGGCGCCGGGCATGGACGCTTAAATGCCGGACGAATCCCCCTAAATCGAGCGATCGCGATGCGTCCGCAGAGCTCTACGCCTGTCGCGCGTCGCTGAAGAAATCCGGCCCGCGCGGCAGCGTTTCAGTTCTTTGCCGCGTCGTCGTGCTCCAGACGCAATCCGTGCGTCGCCAGGCCGCCGACGATGCTGCCGCTGGTCGGCAACAGCGGGATCAGGCAGGCCTGCAAGGAATGATAGATGTCCGGCCGGCCGAAGAACGGCCCGGTCGTGGGCACCAGATCGTCGTTCACCTGCGGCCGCCAGCTGCCATTGCTGCGGTCGATGAGGTGCGTCGCGCACCAGTCCCAGATGCGGCGATACCATTCCTCGTAGACCGGTGCGCCATCGATGGCGTTCAGGAAGCTCGCGGCGCCGATCCCCTCGGTGCACGGCCACCAATAGCGGTCGCGCACCAGCGGACGCACATCGTGATCGAGCGTGTAGTAGAAGCCGCCGGTCACCGGATCCCAGCCGTCGGCCACCGCCTTGCCGAACAGCGCGCGCGATGCGTCGGGCAGCCAATCGAGGCGGCGCCCGCCCAGTTCCCACAACTGCAACAGCAGGCGGGCCCATTCCAGAGAATGGCCCGGCGTGGTGCCGGGCGGATGGAACATCGGATCGCCGACATAATCGTTGTCGGCCTGCCAATCCCGGGTGAAATGCTCCGGCAGGTGCCAGCCATTGCCGGCCGCCGCACGGCGGATGAGCAGGTCGGCGATCCGCTCGGCCTTGGCGAGATAAGCGTGGTCGTCGGTCACCTCGAAGGCCGCCATCAGCGCCTCGGTGAGATGCATGTTGGCGTTCTGGCCGCGATAGCTGCTCTTCGGCTGCCAGTCGCAGGTGAACTCCTCGGCCACCGCGCCGTGCTGCTCTTCCCAGAAGTGGTCGTTGAGGATCGCCGTCGCGTCGGCAAGCAGCCGGTCGGCATCCGGATGCCCGGCGGCCTTGGCGCTCGACGCAGCCAGCAGCACGAAGGCGTGGCCGTAGGCCTGCTTGCTGTCGTCGACCGGACCGTCGTCGCCCATCGCCCAGAAGTAGCCGCCGTTTTCGCGGTCGCGATGCCGGTTCCACAGGAAGTCCATCCCGTGATCGATTATCGCCTCGGCACCCGGCCGGCCCATCAGATGGGCGATGGAGAAGCAGTGAACCATGCGTGCCGTTGCCTGCACCTGGCGGGCAAACGCATCTTTCGGGCCGCCGACAAGGGGGTTGCCGTCGTCACCGAGATCGCGGAAACCGCCGGCGGGATCGATGCTCGCCCCTTCGAAGAAATCGAGCAGGGCACTGGCATGGTCAAGCAGCCAGGTCCGGTGGCCGGTCAGCGTGACCCATTTCCGGCCAGCCACCACATCCCCGGAGTGCATGATCCGTCTCCCAATCCTCAAGCCACCGCCGCGTCGTCGCGCGCGCCGACCATATATTGCACGAGCTCCTCGGTGGTGGTTTCCGCGCTCTTCTTCTCGGTCACCTTGCGGCCGCGATGCATGACCATCAGCCGGTCGGCGACGGCGAAGACGTCGGGCAGCGTGTGGCTGATCAGGATGACGGGCACCCCCTTGTCGCGCAGCCGCCGGATGAGGTCGAGCACCTTCTTCTGCTCGGGTACGCCGAGGTTGTTGGTCGGCTCGTCCATGATCATCAGCTTGGCGTCCCAATAGACCGCGCGGGCGATCGCCACCGCCTGGCGTTGGCCGCCCGACAGGTTCTCAATCGGCGCCGTAAGGGTCGGGAAGCGGATGCCGAGCGCCTGCAAGGCGGCCGCCGATTCGTCCTGCATCCTGCGGTCGTTGAGGGTGTTGACGAGACCGCCGAGATAACGCCGCTTGACTTCGCGCCCGAGGAAGATGTTGGCGCCGACGTCGAGATTGTTGGCCAGCGCCAGATCCTGATAAATCGTCTCGATGCCCTCCCGGCGCGCATCGATCGGCGTGGCAAATTCACAGCGCCGGCCGTGGAAGAAGATCTCGCCGTCGTCCGGCGGATGGACGCCGGCAACGCATTTGATCAGGGTCGACTTGCCGGCACCGTTGTCGCCGAGCAGCCCGACGACCTCGCCCGGGAAAGATGTCCCAATCGACGTGATCGACGGCAGTCAGGCCGCCGAAGCGCTTGGTTAGCTTGCGGATGGAAAGGATCGCATCGCCCATCGCTATGCCCCCGCGTCCTTGCCGCGACCGAGCAGGAGGTCGCGCGACTGGTCGATGAGGACGGCGATGATGACGACCGCCCCGACGACGATGTATTGCCAGAACGCCTGCACGTTGAGCATGACCAGCCCCGTCGTCAGCACTGCGATGATCAGCGCGCCGATGACGGTGCCCATGATGGTGCCGGCGCCGCCGAACAGGCTGACGCCGCCGATGATGACCGCGGCGATCGAGGAGAGCAGCAGCGGATCACCGATGACGGCCGAGCCCGCGGTATAGCGGAGCGTCGACAGGAAGCCGGCGATGCCGGCGGTGGCCGCCGAAAGCGCATAGATGCCGATGATGCGCCGGTCGACGGGAATGCCGGCGCGCCGCGCCGCCTCGATGTTGCCGCCGATGGCATAGGTGTGCCGGCCGAATTGCGTCCGGTGCAGGATGAACATCGCGATAGCGACCACGACGGCGGTTACCACCACCGGCCAGGACAAGATGCGGTCGAGCTGGCGCAGCATGTCGGTCGCCAGCGGCGGCGGATGGAGGAAGTAGATGCCCGCCTGGTCGCCGCCGCGCACCAGGTAGAACATCGATTCGTTGCCGTAGGCGCGGATGTTGGGTAGGCCGATGACAGTGGTGTTCTCCGACCACAGCAGCGCGACACCGCGCATGATGAAGGAGACGCCGAGGGTGACGATGAACGCCGGGACTTTGAGCTTGGCGATGATGGTGCCGCTGATCGCGCCGACGACAGCCGAGCCGGCGGTGCCGACGACCAAGCCCCAGACCACCGCCAGCCAGACCGGCGCCCCCATGTGCCAGGCACTGCGAATGGCGAGCGCCGAGATCACCGAGGCGAAGCTCATGACCCAGCCGACCGACAGATCGATGCCGGCCGAGATGATGACGAAGGTCTGCCCGAGGCCGAGCAGGACGATCGGCGTGATGGCGACCAGGATGTTCTGGGAATTGCGGACGCTGACGAATGTGGCCGAGCTGAAGAGCTGGACGCTGACAACGAAGAAAAGCAGCATCAGCGCCAGGAAGGCCCAGGCCCATCCCCGGCTGAGGATCAGGAGGAACCGCGCCGTCGTCGACAGCTGAGCGCCGGCCGGCGCGGGCGGCTCCATGATTTCCGATTGTTGGGTTGTCACTTCGCTCTCCACTGGTCGGCGCGGCGCCTGTCGGGCAGGCCGGGGCCGGGAAGCGTGAGCGAGCCCACGCTTCCCGGCGACGCTTGACCTAGAGCCGGCAGTTCTAGCCGCCGGGCACCTGGTAGATGAAGCGCGCGTAGTTCGGATCGTTGACGTTCGACTTGTCGATGATCGCGAACCCGGTGCTCACATGGCGCGGCAGGCTGGTGACGCCGGCGGCATCGGCCGCGGCGAATTCCACCGCCAAATAGCCCATGTCAAACGGCTTCTGCGCCAGAACCATCGAGACGGTGCCCTGGTTGAGCATCTCGATAGCGGCCTTGGTGGCATCGTAGGCAACCACCTGGATCTTGCCAGCAAGGCCGGCATTGACCACCGCAGTGCCGGCGCCCTGGGCGCTGAACACGTTGGTGCCGAACACGCCGGCGAGATCGGCGTTCTGCTCGATCACGGCGGCCGTCTGCTGGGTGGCCTTGTTCTGGTCGTCGCCGTTGTAGTCGGGGCCGATGACCTTGATGTTCGGATAGTCCTTGGCCATCACTTCCTTGAAGCCTTCAGCGCGGCCGTCGGTGGAGCTGATGCCCGGATTGACCGAGTTGATGTAGACCGTGCCCTTGCCGCCGATTGCCTTGGCCAGGCCGCGGGCGACGATGCGACCGCCCTCGACGTTGTCGGAACCGATGTAGCTCAGCGGAAACTTCACTGGACCGTTGACGTAGTCACCGTTGCCCAGGAACGTGTCGACCGTGATGATCTTGATGCCGGCGTCGACGGCTGCCTGCATCGGCGCGATCATCTGATTCTGATCGACCGGCGCGGTAATGATGTAGTTGAGGTCGCCGCGCGCGATCATCGCGTTGAGCAGCGGCGTCTCTGCCTCGACGCCCCAGGTCGGCGGCACCTGCGTCACGACGTCGATGCCGAGGTCCTTGGCGGCCGCTTCGACACCGAGCTGCATGACCTGATAGAACGGGTCTACGGTGCCCGGCAGGAAGCCGATCTTGATCTTGCCTTGGGCATTGGCGCCCTGCGCGCCAAACGCCATCGCACCGGCAACGGCCAGAGCCGCCACCATCGAAACCTTACGCATGCGTTCCATGTTTTCCTCCTTGTTGCCGACCATTGCTGCGTATCGAGATGAAATCAGCGGTGGGCTGCCGACGTCATTTCAGGTGTAGGCCCATTTGACCGCGCGACAGTCCTCGTCGCTTGGGCATCGGCCGACCACACGATCGATCGCACCCGGTCGAGGGCGGATCGTCGCGCGCTCCTGGTAAAATCGGAAAAGACTTTCGACCGGCTCGACCTGAGGGGCGCGGCGACTGAGCGCAGAAAGCGCTTCGGCGGTTCCGATGCTGGCGAGCATCGTCCGTGCCGACCGCCCTCGCCCGAAAAGTGCGCGGGCTAGCGAGCGCATTCGAATTTTCCTCCCCGGAACTGCTCTATGGCAGCCCCTTATTTTACGCGCGTAACATTACATTTAACGCGAGACGCGTGTCAAGCTTATAAAGTTGCGTTCGCGTGCAGACTCCGTCTACTATGTTGCGGCGGTCGCAGGCCGTCGCACCAATCAGCATTCCCACCGATGGCCACTGACGCCGCTCACACCATGCAGGACTTCGCCCGACTGATCGGACTGTCACGTCCGACCGTGTCGCGCTTTTTTGCCGATCCCGATTCGGTGCGCCCGCGCACCCGCAAGCTGATCGAGGAGGGCATCCGCAACTACGGCTACAGCCCGAACTTCTTCGCCTCCAATCTCACGCGCCGCTCGCCCCGGGCCATCGGCATCATCGTGCCGTCGATCATCGATCCGTTCTTCGGCGAACTGGTCAGCACGATCGAACTCTATGCCGAGGATCGCAGCTATCTCACTGTGCTGCAGTGCTCGCACAACGACACGGCTCTGGAGCGCCGGGCACTTTCCCGATTGATGGCGATGGACGTTGCGGGAATCGCCATGGCCCCCCTCGGGTTCCGCTCCGACATCGCCGCCGTCGAGCATGCCATGGAGCAGGTGCCGATCCTCTTCATGGACTCGCGCCTGCGTGACGGGGTGCCCTATGTCGGCACCAACAATCGAACCAGCATGGCGCTCATGGTGGATTATCTGTGCCGCTCGGGTTCGCCGCCGGCGCTGTTCACCATGCCGGCGGTGAACGCCAACATACGGGAACGGTGCGAGGCCTACTGCGACCGCATGCGCGAACTCGGTCACGAGCCGCGCATCCTCAATCCCGAGGACGGACCGGTCGGTGACGAGTACGAGCGCTACGGCTTCGAGCGGTTCCTCAGCCTGCCCTCCGAAAGGCTGGCCGGCGTCGATACCATCCTTTGTTCCAACGATCGGGTGGCGTTCGGGCTGTTGGCGGCGGCAAAACGGCTGGGAATTAGTGTCGGAACCGGGCCGGGCAACACTCTGCGAGTAGGTTCGCACGACGGTCAACGCTTCGGCGCTTTCGCCTCGCCGTCGCTGACGACATCGGGCCAGAACATCCGCGGAATTGGGGAGCGGGCGGCCAAGACCCTGATCGACCTGGAGAATGGCGGGGAGCTTCCACAGGAAGATATTCTGCTCGACGGAACGCTGATCTTCCGCGATTCCGCCTAGTGACCTTCCTCCCGGGCAATGCGCGCCAGCTCGACATCGACCGGCCACAGGATCGACTGCAGCTGGTCGAAAGCAGCGCGCCGCACGTCTTGGTAACGTCGGATGAGATCGTCATCCGGCTCGACGACATGTTCGCGCCGGTCGAGGGCAGCCAGCGCCACCTCAAGATTTGCCCATAAACCGGCGGCAATACCGCCGAGCAGGGCGGCGCCGAGCGCAGTGGCCTCCGATTCGTCGACGACGGTAACGGGCCGGCCGAAGGCATTCGCCTTAATGGCGACCAGAAGCGGGTTGCGCGCACCACCACTGATCAGGTGGATGCGGTCAGGCGCCGGCACGCCCTTCAGCCGGGCGACGGCATCGACGATGAAGGCCGCGCGCATCGCCAGGCCCTCGAGCATGGCGCGATAGAGCGTCCCGCGTGTGGCGTTGGCGGTCAGCCCGATGAAGGCGCCGCGCACCGGATGCTCCGGGTCGGACGAGGTCTGGCCGAACATGTGCGGCAGGAAGACAATGCCCTCGCTGCCCGCCGGAACCGCCTCCCCTTCGGCGATGAGCGCCTCGTGCGGCGGATGGCCGACCAGATCGCGGAACCATTCGACGGCGCTGCCGGAATAGGCGACGGCGGCGCCGAGATAGTAGAGCGAGCGATGCGCTTCAAAGGCGCCCTGAAACAGGTTCAGCCTGGGCAGCATCGGATCGAAGGACGGCTGCGCCATGGCCAGCACCAGCGCTTCCGCCGTGCCGATGCTGTCGATCATCGTCCCCTGCACGCTCATGCCGGCAGCCATCGCCCCGCAGACGTGATCATGGGCCCCGACGCCGACCACCGGGTTGCCGGCTATGCCGGTCGCCGCCAGCACATCGGGACGCACCGGCCCGAGCGGTGTGCCGCTGGCTGTGAGCGGCGCCAGCGCCGAGGTATCGAGACCGGAGAGAGAGATGAGCTCATCGGCCCATTGGCGGCGGCTGAGATCGAGATAGAGCGTGCGCGAGGCGAGCGTGAAGTCGGTGGCCGCCACGCCCGACAGGCGGAAAGCGATCCAGTCGGCGATCATCAGGACCCTGCGTGCCCGCCGCATGGCGTCCGGCCAGTGCGTGCGCATCCATATCAGCTTGCTGAGCGTGTAGATGTGGTCAAGCTGCAGGCCGGTGACGGCGAACACCGGCTCGACACCAAGTGTTGTGCGCAGCGTCCGTCCTACCTCTTCGGTGCGCTCGTCGAACCAGGCGATCGACGGCGCCAGCGGCTTTCCCGCCTCGTCGAGGAGCACGCAGCTCTCGCCGACGCTGGCCACCGCAATGCCCGCAACCGGCCTGCCGGCGAGCGAGCGCGCCACCTCGCCAAGGCACTCCGTGACGGCAGTGAACAACGCCTCGGGATCGTATTCGCAACGATCCGGCGCCGGGTGCTGTGCCGGCGTCGGCCGGTGCGCCCAGGCGACCTGATTGCCGCGCGCGTCGAAGGCCAGCGCCCGCACCGACTGCGTTCCGACGTCGATGCCGATCAGGAAGGGCGGTTGCAAGTCCTCTGCCATACGCGTTGACCGCGCTTCTTCGTGACCGGCCGCGGTCAGCCCTGCAACACCGGATCGGTGATCACGATGTCCTCGGCGAGCGGACGGTCGGGCGTGAGCTTGTTCTTCGCCAGGCCGTCATGATAGACGCGCACCGCCTCGTCGGGCTTGATCTCACCTTCGACCACGGCGCGCATGAGACGGACGAGCGCGATCGGATCCTCGGCAAAGTTGATCTTGCGGCCGAACAGGGCAACCCGTGCACCGTACTTCGCCGCCTGCCCGATGAGCTCGAAGGTGTCGCGGGTGGTCCCTTTGGAACCGCCGAGAATGCCCGGAATCAGATACCCCGGATCGTAGGCGGCCAGCTCCTCCATGGCGCGGGCGCCGTTGTACTTGATTTTCAGGAACGTCGGCTGTTCGGCGCTCATCACACCGGCGAGCACGCGCACGACGTTGTCGTTGATGAAGGAAGCGAGGTCGGCGCCGTCCTTGAGGCGGATGTCGAAGGTCGGATTGAACACCTCGAGGAAGTGCCGCATGCCGTAGGTGGCTGCCTCCGCCCGGAAGGCCGAATAGGCCTCGGCATTGATGACGTCGATGTCGCGCTGATTGGAGAAGGTGACCGAATAGAGCCCGAGGTCGGCGTATTTGCGCGCCTGGTCGAGACGCGCCGTGCGGTGATGGCGCGACGGCTCCTCGTTGTAGCGCGCGCCACGCGCCGCCCAGATGTCGGTCGTATCGTTGAGGCGGATGGCCGGCGTCACCGGGCTATCCTTGAACAGGCCCTCCTCCGACAGGCGTTCGGCGGCAGAGGCCGACACCAGCATGATGTCGACGAGGCCGGAGCGGGTCATCTCCCGGATTCTGTCGAGATAGACCGACCGTGTGGCAAGGCGGCCGGGCCGCGCCCGGTCCGGTCCCGGGGAGGTCATCCCGAAACCGACATCTGCGTCCTTGGCGTCGGCCATGATGAAGTCGGCGGGGCCGTATTCGCCGCCGCGAATGCGAGCGAGTTTATGTTCGAGGCTTTTTTTGTTCATGATTGAGCTGACCTAATGCCGCCGTGACCGCGCTCGGCCCGGATGTGCGAGGGATGTCAAACTTTGGTTGGACGTTGTCAATGCGTCCCGGTGCCGTGGGGGCGTTGCGAACGGGACGAGGCAATCAAAGGGGAACACGGAGGCGGTACTGACGCACAAACGATCACTTCTCGACCGTCGCGCCCCACCGCTCGATCGCCGCTGCCAGCTCCGGATAATCCTTCTCCGATCCGTCGAACCTCCCCTGCCTCATCATCAGGTCGATCCCCTGCCGGAATGCGGTCGCCCCGGCCGTGGCACCCATCGGGTGCGCGTAGATCGCCCCGCCAGCCCCCACCACGAAGTCTCGCCCCAGGTCAGCGAAGGCCCGCGGCAGGTGGCCCGGCTTGAACGCGCCGCCGACGATCGGCCACGCCCCGGGCTTATCGTGCAGCGGCGCCCGCAAGCCGAGGCTCATGCGCAGGTATTTTTCGCGCAACAGCGGGAACTTGCCGAACGGCGTCGGGATGGTCAGCAGGTCAACGCCCGCCAGCCGCGGCAGCTTGCCGTAGAGCAGCGTCGACGTGACCCCGTGCCGCGAACTCCCATACAGCGCCCCGCCGAAATCCAGGTGTGCCAGAATCGGCACGTTGACCTTGCGGTTGCGCGCCAGCGACGACAACAGCCCGAGCCCTGCCGTCAGGAAGTTGATCATCACCCCGGTCGCTCCCGCTTCGACCGCCTTCTCCGCCTTGCTGAGCGCACGCTCGGGCTCATCGGTGACGTTGACCATGTAGAGCTTCTTCTCGCCCGTCTCCAATTCTGCCTGGCGCAGCTTCTTGGTGAACAGCTCCACCCGCCGCAGCACCGGCGAAAAGTCGGTGTCGGCCAGCACTTCGTCGTCCTTGATGATGTCCGCACCGCCGATCGCCGCCGCGTACAGCCGCTCGGCCCCCTGCTCGGGCGAAATCCCGATCGACGGCTTGATCATGGTGTTCAAGAGCGGCCGATCCGGCACCCCGAGCAGCTTGCGGATCCCTTGAATCCCGAACTGCGGCCCGGGCAGCGCGTCCGCGAGCGGCTTCGGGAATGTCAGCTCAAGGAGCTTGATGTCGCCGATCATCGAGATGTTGCCGAACACCGTCGTCAGCAGCATCGGGATCTGCCCGGCGAAGTTCCTCCACGGAAAGGCCAGCTGGAACACGAACTCCCGCTCGTCGCTCCGCTGCGCCGCCTCGTTCTCCACGTCCGGGATCTCGAAGACGTTCACCACCTTCGCCCGGTGGTCGCGCAGCATCTCCGGCGTCACCCCCGGCACCTCTACCCATGTGCCGGTCGACTGCTCGTTGGCCGCTCCCGCCAGCAACTTCGAGATGTCCGACGACGGCGTGCGCAGCAGATAGGTTGCCACCAGATGGTCAGACAATTTCGGGTCCTCGGGCAGGACGAACTGGTCGAGAGCGGCCATCGCTTGCTTCCTTTCAGTGGATTGCTCGCGCGCGGTCGGCAGCGTTCCCTCAGCGCGGTGTCGCGTCCGGCAGCCCGCCGTCCACCGGAATCGTCGCCCCCGTCGTCGGGGTCTGTCGCGTCACCAGGAAGTTGACCGCGTTGGCCACGTGCCGCGCCGTAACCCGCGCCTTCAGCAGGTTGCGGTTGCGATAATACTCCTCCAGTTGGGAGGCGCTGAGCCCGCGCGCTTTCATCCGGTCCGGGCCGACCTCTGCCCACAATCCGGAATGCACGCCGCCCTCGCTGAACACCGCGTCGGGCGCCACCATGTTCACGCGGATGTCGTGCGGCGCCAGTTCAAGACTCGCGATTCGCGCCAGCTGGTGGGCCGCCGCCTTCGTCGCGCTGTAGGCTCCGAACCGCGCCCCCGGCGAGAACACGTTCTTGGTCGAGATCAGCACCATGTCGCCGCCGGTGCCTTGCCGCACCAGCCAGCGCGACGATTCCGAAAGCACCAGCAGCGTGCCTTCGATGTTCACCCGCGCCAGCCGCTGAAAGTCCTCCAGCTTCAGCTCGTCGAGCCCGGCCACATGCGCCAGCCCCGCGTTTGCGATCACGATGTCGATGCCGCCCCACGTCAGCGTCACCGCCGCCAGCGCGTCGGTGACCGATTCCGGCTTCGTCACGTCTAGCGCCACCGCCGTGATCGCCGCACCATATTCGCTCTCGAACTCACTGAATGTCTGGTCCAGGTTGGCGCCGGCCAGGTCGGTCGCCGCCACGCACGCACCCGCATCCAGCAGGCCCCGGCAGATCCCGCGCCCGATCGCCCCGGCCGCGCCGGTCACCACCGCCACGCGCCCGGCCAGCGGTCGCCACCGATCGACGTGCGGATAATCGACCTTCAGTGCCGCCGCGTTGCCCAGCCACACGGCCTTCGGGGCCCCGTGCTTGCGGGTGTGGCCGTCGATCGCCGCCCGGATCGCCGCCCGCGCGTCCTCGTCGCTCGAGCCCGTCAACGAATCCTCGAAAATGAGTGGCGTGGTGCCCGCCGGCGCTTCCCCGGCCGGCTGTACGATCTGCATCAACGGCGGCTGCAACGGGCGATCCTCGTTCTCCTTTCGCCGCGCCAACGCTCCACGAAACAACAGCGCCATCCGCGCAAGCTCGCTGGTCGCCCCGCCCGTCGCCATCGAAGCATTCATTGCGGAAAGACCTTCTTCACCGGATGCACCTCAACCGAAGCGTACACGCCCCCGGCCACGTAAGGGTCGCCATCGACCCACTGCCGCGCGCCGGCCAGGTCCGCCGCCTGGAAAATGATCACCACCCCGATTGACGTCCCCGCCTCGTTCTTCAGCGGTCCCGAAAACACGATTCTCCCGTCTTCATTGGCCGACCCGACATACGCCACGTGCGCGTCGCGATTCTCGTCGCGGCGCCGGGCCCCGTCGGCCCCGTCCTTGGTGTACTCGACAAACAGCGGCATGATGCGCTCCCTCTTCGTTCTTCTGGGTTCTCGCCGGCCTCGCCGACGTCCACTGCTGTGCGCTTCGCGGATTCGAGAGCGCGGCCGCGGAACGGGATGCGGCGGCCCTCGCGACATCCTCCACCGGAATCCTGACCATTACCCGCCGGCCGGCTCGGATGAACTTGCCCGGCCGGCGGCGAAGTCAGCGCGGGAGGCGCCGGCCTGTTCAGGCCGTTACCGAATTCCTGCTGCCGTCTGACGAACGGACGATGCGCGACATCCGGTGCTTCATCCCCTAGTCTAGGTGCCGGGCCCCCTTGACCCCTCGCTCTTCTGCGGGGCGTCCGTGTGGAAGTTCTTGCCCCGTTTGGCATCGGCTTCAGGCATGTTCACAAACCTTCTGTTCCAGAGCGTCGGAAGCCGTCGTGCGTCGGTCGTCACGCGCCTCGGTCTGCCGACTTGTTGTAGACCTCCACCAGGTCCTCAGCTTTGCCGTAGCTCGTCAGATAGCGGTGCCGCTCTGCGCGCCACTTTTCCTCGGGGATCGGCGTGATGCCTCCCAGCGCCTGCGCGTGGGCATAGATCGTCGCCGCCTTCTCAACGAACTGGCAGCATACGGTCGCCTCAGCCAGGTCGCGTCCGCCGCAGATCACTCCGTGGTTCGCGATCATCACCGCCATCGCGTCCGGCCCGATCGCGCTGCGCACCGCCGCCGCCAGTTCCGGATGCCGTCCGGCCTGAACATACTCGGAGCAATTGACCTGGCCGCCTACGACCTCGGCCATATCGTCGGTGATCACCGGAATCGGCCGCCGCAGGCAGGCGAACAAAGTCGCGTAGGTCTGGTGTGTGTGGATCAGCGCTCCGATATCCGGCCGCTCGAGCATCAGCTGCCGGTGCATCTCCAGTTCCGAGGTTGGCACGCGCGCGCCCCGGACCTTGTTGCCGTCCCAGTCGACCACGACCAGGTCGTCCGGACCCATCTCGTCCAGCTCCACGCGCGTCGGCGTCAGCAAGAGCCCGTCGGCCACCCGCACCGACACGTTACCCCATGTGCTCACGAACCACCCCAGCCGGTCGCGCATGGTGAAACACGTGTCGATCAGCTGCTGCCGCAGCTCGGGCGTGTCGGCAAATGGAGTGACGGGTTCGGACATGCGTTGAGGTTTCACATATTGATTGTCTATGATTGCATTGACGTGACCGCTCGTCCATCAGCCGCCCGCGACAGCGTGATTCTACGGTAGCATCGTGTTGGGTCAAACCAAATTGTCTGATGGTTTTTGAGTGTCCCGCCTAGAGGGTCGCCAACCCATGCCGACACCGCGTGTGCACGGCATCGGCGACACCCCGGCGCGCCGTTCACCCGACGACGTCAGGCCGCCGGGCCGAAAGGCGAGCGAGATCATCGAACAGGTTCGGGCCGCCCATCTGGCCGCCCTTCAGCGCTATCGGCAGGCCATCGAAACGATTCCCCCCGCGGAGCTCCACCAGCGGTACGCCCCGGTCGATATCGCCGACGAACGACATGCTCTCGATTCCCAGCGCCGAGATGATGGCGCTCGATGTGTCGCCGCCGGCGATGAGGACGCACCCCGGACGGACCCGCGCCAGGACGTCGGCGGAAAGCCGGGCCAGCGCTGCGGCAAGCTCGCGGCCACGCAGCGGAGAGGGCGCCGCGGAGACGGCGAGGAGGAGGTTGCGGCCCTCGGAAAGGACGGTCGCGGCTCGGCCGGCCATGGCGTCGATCGCCTCCTGGCTGCCGGCCAGGTCCGCCGGGTCGACGGTGACGACATCGTATTGCTGTGCGTGACCGATCTGATCGGCCGTCACCGGCGAGCGGCTGCCGACCAGGACGAAGGCAGGACCCTCAAAGGCGAGAGGCTTGGCCGACCGGGCAGCCGGCATCGGCTGCGCCTGCGACGTGAGCGCTTCGGCAACGCTGCTGGCGCCAACGCACAGAATCCTCTTCTGGCGGGCGACGATATCGAGCGCGGAGCCGATAACCGCGACATCCGCCTGCGACGACACGTCGAACAGAGTGCGTGCCTCGCCCCGCGCAATTCGCTCGAGGATCTGATTGGCGAGCATCTCCGCGCCCTGGCTATAGGTGCGGAAATCGATCAGGCCGATGCCGTTCCATCCCTGCTTGCCAAGGTGGAGCCTGAGGTCTGCCTCCCCCATCGGAGTGATGGGATGGGCCTTCATGACCGGATGGCGGTCGATGCGGTGCACCGAGCCATCGGCGGCCGCGGCATAGAGGGTTCCGAACAGGCAATAGCGACCGAGCGAGGGCTGCCCGCCGAGGATGGCGATCCATTCAGTCTTGCGGGCGCCGGCGAGGACGTCGACGGCCGCGCAGATGTTCCCGGTATCGGGGGCACTGTCGAAAGTCGAGCAGACCTTGAAATGGATGAAGTCGGCCTCGATCGTGGCAAGCTGCGCGGCGATGTCCTCCATGGTGGCGCGCCCCGCCTCTGGGCCAAGGCCGCGCAATCCGGTCGCAATGCCGACGGCGTCGAGCGCCGCCACGTCGGTGTCATTGACGACCTCCGCAACCCGCGGATAGAGGAGCGTCTTGAGCCCGGCGCGCGACAGCGTTGCCAGCGTGTCGCTCGCCCCGGTGAAATCGTCGCCGACGAAGAGGATCTTCACCGGTTTCATCGCCACCCCGGACCAGTCAGCGCTGCGTCCGCCTCCGGCCGCCCTTTGCCACGGCAGCCCGGGGCGCACGCGGTTTCGACAAAGTGCGCGGCGGCGATCATGGCGGCCTCACGTGGCGGAGAGCGACGGGAACGGACGGACGGGATCGCTGCCATCCCAGGCCTTGGAGGCTTCGCGGATCGTGTCGAACATGCGCCCCTTGGGGCCGACAACCTCGGAAAGCTCGATGACGGTGCCGGGATGCATCTCCTTGTCGAAATAGACGAAGCGGCCGTTCGCCCCGACCTCGCCGCTCATCTTCACGCGAAAGCTGCGCCCTTCCATGACGGCGAGGTCGGCATCGAAATCCTCCGTCCAGTAGGCGACATGCTGGAGCCCGGTGTGGCCGGCCTGCAGGAAATCTCGATACATCGACGGCGTGTCGCTGCGCGTCTGGATCAGTTCGACCTGGATGAAGCCGGAGTTGGCCAGTGCCACGGAGTTGTGGACCTCATAGGTCCTGCCCTCGTAGCGGTAGTCCTCGATCGGTACACGCGGATTGTAGAACCACGGGCCCACGCCCATCGTGCCGGCCCAATAGGCCATGGCCTTCTCGATGTCCGTGACCACATAACCCAGTTGGCGGATTTCGCCGAGCAATCTGCTCATTTTACCTCACTTGAACAGGACACCGGGGAGCCAAGTTGAAATCTGCGGAAAAATGGTGACGGCGAGCAGCGACAGCAGAAGCGGCAGCAGGAAGGGAAGGACGCCGCGAATGACCGTTTGCAGCGGCATCTTCGCGATGATGCTCACCATGTAGAGGCTCATGCCGATGGGCGGCGTAAGCAGCCCGATCATCAGGTTGAGCACGAAGACGATGCCGAGCTGGAGCGGATCGACGCCCGCCGCGGTCAACGCCGGCGCAACCAGCGGCGCGATGATCAGGATTGCCGCAATCGACTCCAGAAACATGCCGACGACGAGAAGAAGCACGTTCAGGCAGAAGAGAAGCACGAGCGGGTTCGACGACAGGCCGGAGAGCACCGTGCTCGCCATTGCCGGCACCCGGTCGACGGTCAACACCCAGGCGAAAAGCGCGGCCGCCGAGACGATGAAGAGGACGCTTGCCGTCGCCTCGACCGTATCGAGCCCGGCACGGAGGAATTTGGCCCAGTCGAGCTCGCGATAGACGAAGATGCCGATCAGGATCGCGTAGATGACCGTCACGCCGGCGACTTCGGTCGGTCCGAAATAGCCGCTTACCAGCCCGCCGATCAGGAGGACGGGCGCCATGATCGCCGGCAGCGATATGACGAACTTGGTAGCGATCGCGGAGAGACGCGGCGACACGGTATCGCGCGGCAGCGCGTAGATCCGCGCCGTGACGACGATGTGCAGCATCAGCAGGATGACGATCAGGATGGCCGGAAGCATGCCTGCGATCAGCAGCTTCACCGCCGACACGTTGGCCGTCGTGGCGTAGATGATGATGGGGATGCTCGGCGGAAAGATGGGGCCGACGGTCGCCGCCGCTATGGTAATTCCGGCTGCGTATCCGTCCTTGTAGCCCTGCTCGCGCATCATGCGGATCTGGATGCTGCCGAGCGCGCCGATATCGGCAAGCGCCGCTCCGGAGATCCCCGAAAAGATCAGGCTGACCAGCACGCTGACCTGTGCCACCCCGCCGCGAACCCTGCCGACGACCAGCCGGACGAGGTCGAAGAGATGACGGGTCACGCCGGTCACGCCGAGGAGATTGGCGGCGAAGATGAACAGCGGGACGGCGAGCAGCGGCGAGGAGTCGAGGGAGTTGACCATGCGCTGCGCGAGAACCGCGACCGGCAGGTGATAGGCGAGAATGACAAGCGCAGAAGAAAGCCCGAGACCGACCGCGATCGGCAGACCCGCAAGCAGAAAGACGCCAAACAACACAATCAGTGTCAGGGTCACGCGTCGGGCTCCACGGTGTGCTCTTCTTTGTCGCGCGGCACGAACAGCAGGTAGGCCGCCACAGCGGCGAAGAAGACGAAGCCGAGGATGGCTGGCGTATAGAAGACGAGGTTCGGGATGCCCATGGCAGGCGTCGAGAACTTCGCCGCGCGCAGAAGGAACGCGTAGAGCGCCCAGAGCATGATGCCGCAGAAGGCCAGCGACAGGAGTCCGCCGATCACGCGGACTCCCGCCTGGGCTTTGCGCGGCAACATCTTCGGGAACAGGTCCATGGCCACGTGCTTGTCGTCGAGGAGCAGCCGCGGCATTGCAAGGAACACCAGGGCAAGACCGCAGAAACGGGAAAGCTCGTCGGCCCAGGGCAGGCCAAGATCGAAGACGTTGCGACAGACGACCTGCAACATCACCAAGCCGGCGAGAAGCAGGAGCAGGGCAAATGCCATGTAGAGCATCGCCGAGGCGATGAACGACAAGACGGCACGAACGTGCGAAGTCTTCGGCATGCCTGCTCCTGCCTGTACGGCGCGCCCGCTTTGCGGGCCGTTAGGCGACGGCCGCTATCTGCTTGTAGAGATCGCCGTACTTCTCCCCGAACTTCTTCGCGACGGCCGCGTCGACAGACGCCTTGAAGGCATCGAGCTTGAGGCCGTTGTCCGGGCCGATGACGGTCATGCCATGGTCCTTCAGCGCCTGCAGGTCGGACGCTTCCTTGTCAAGCACGGCCTTGGTAGCGCGCTGGCGCACCGTGTCGGCCGCATCGAGGAAGGCTTTCTGGATGTCCGGCGAGAACGACTGCCACTTGTCTTCATTGACCAGGACCAGCTCGGCGGCGCGGATATGGCTCGTCAGCATGAGGTGCGACTGAACGTCGTAGAGCTTGTTGTCGAGGATGACGCTTACCGGGTTCTCCTGGCCAGCGACGACGCCGGTTGCCAGCGATGTCGGTACTTCCGCCCAGTCGACCGGGACCGGCACGGCGCCGAGGCCTTCGACGGCCGTGAGATAGATGGGCGACGGTATGGCGCAAATCTTGACGCCGCTGAGGTCGGAAGGCTGATAGACCGCCTTATTGCAGGTCAGTTGGCGGGCGCCGAAATAGAATGCGTAAAGGACGCGCACGCCGCTGGCCTTGATCAGCCCGTCGTTGAGCGTCTTCATGACCGGCGAATCGGGCGCAACGACCTTCATGAGATGGTCGACGTCGCGATAGAGATACGGCGTATCGAGCGCGGCGATGGGATCGTAGAGGGTCGAGAGGCCACCTGCTGTGTTGTGCGAAAGCGCGATCGTTCCGGTCGATACCCCTTCGGCCAGTTCCTTGATCGAGCCAAGCTGCGACGACGGGAAAACCTGAACCGCAACCTTGCCGCCGGTGTTTTTGGCAACCTCGTCGGCGAACCACACCGCCTGCAGACCGTTGACGCTGGTCGGCGTGTTCATGTGTCCGTAGCGCAGCGTGATATCGGCGGCAAAGGCTGACCGCGGCAGGCCCAGCGTGGCAGCGCCGGCGGCCATGCCGGCGAGCGCGAGCACCTGGCGGCGCGACACGCGTGTTTCAAACATGATGTCCTCCCTTGATTGTCTATGATTGCATCGGCGGGACCCGTCCTCCATTCCCACCTGTGACAGTTTGAGTTTATGAAGACATCGTGTAGGGTCAAACCGAATTGTCTGATGGTTTTTGATTGCTTTGCGCAAAGGATCAACACACCATGCCGAAGACGAACGGTCCCGTTCTTGCCGATATCGCCGCGCACGCTCGTGTCTCGCCCGCCACCGTCGACCGGGTCATCAACCGTCGTCCCGGTGTTCGCGAACTGACCGCCAAGCGGGTTCTGCAGGCCGCCGCGGATCTCGGATACCTGCCCCAGAACGACATCACCAAGACCTTGCGACCGCGCCTCATGCGCCTTGTCTTCCTGCTGCCGGCAGGCACCAATCCGTACCTCAAGCTCCTGGCCGAGACCGTGAAGCGCTTCGCCGCCGAGCCCGCCAACGCCAACGCGACGGTCCGCTGTTTCTTCATCGACAGTTTCAACCCCAAGATCCTGACCGACGCGCTCAGGCGCTATGGCGACAAGGTCGACGGCGTTGCCTTCATGGCGATCGACCATCCGCTGGTTCGCGAGGCAGTCGCCGGCCTCCGCGCCAAGGGCAAGCATGTCATTACCCTCATCTCGGATGTGTCGAATTCCGAGCGGACGGCCTATGTCGGGCTCGACAATCGCGCGGTCGGACGCACGGCTGCCTATGTCCTTGGCCGGTTGTCGAAGATTGACCACGGCAAGGTAGCGCTGATCGCCGCAAGTCGCACCTACCGGGCGCACGAGGAACGCGAGATGGGCTTTCTTGGCCTCATGGAGCAGGCCTTCCCGCGGTTCACCGTGGTTGGATTGCGCGAAGGTCACGATGACCGCGACGAGAACTATCGCCATGCGCTGACGCTACTCGACGAGTACCCCGATCTCATCGGCATCTACAATGTCGGAGGCTCGTCGGACGGAATCGCGCGGGCCCTGCGCGAGCGCGGTCGCGAGCACGAAGTGCTCTTCATCGGTCACGGCCTGACACCAGACACGCGCCGTTATCTCGTGGAGGACATCATGGATGTCGTCATCACCCAGAGTCCCGATGCGATCCTGTGGAATGCCATGCAGATCTTCTCCAATGTCCACGTCAGCCTCGCCCCTCTCGCCGGCGTTCCGCGCTTGCCAATGGAAGTTGTCTTCAAGGAAAACCTGCCATAGGCGCATGAGCCGCATCAGCCGTCGGATGCGCTTGGCGTTCACCGCGCGGCCCCCGTTCTGCAGGTGCCCGGTCATTTGCCGGACGCCGTGAAGCCGGGTTTTCAGGAACTACCGGTCGATGCGCTGTATCAGGGCGAGGTTCACCCCGGTCTCGCCATGCGGCGCGTAACAGGACCAGGACCGTGAGATCGACAACAGGCGGCGCGGCGCCCCGATCTTGGCACGCAGCTCCCGGACTGTCTCCTCACCGACCGCTGCCGCCTCCTTCTTGCTGCCGCGTTCGACGATGTCCGCTGCCCCTTCGAGCAGCGCCTACTTCCATTGATGGATCATCGTCATGCGCGCCGTGTCCGGCAGCCCGTCGCTTCCTCACACGTGTATCGCCCGCTTGGCCACGCCCAGCGCGGCTTCTTTGACCGCTTCAGACATGGTCGGATGGGCGTGGCACGTGCGGGCAAGATCTTCGGACGAGCCGCCGAACTCCATCAGCACGGCCGCCTCGTGGATCATTTCGCCGGCACCGAAGCCAACGATATGGACGCCGAGGACGCGGTCGCTCGCCGCGTCGGCCAGCACTTTGACAAAGCCATCGGTGTGGCGCATCGCACGCGCGCGGCCGTTGGCGGTGAACGGGAACTTGCCGACGGCGTAGGCGATCCCGGCCGCCTTCAGCTCTTCCTCGGTTTTGCCGACGCTCGCCACTTCCGGGCTGGTGTAGACGACGCCCGGAATGACGTCGTAATTCACGTGTCCTGCCTGGCCGGCGAGGATTTCGGCGAGCGCCATGGCCTCGTCCTCGGCCTTGTGTGCCAGCATCGGCCCGCGCACGACGTCGCCGATCGCGTAGACCGTTGGCACATTGGTGGCGAAACGGCTGTCGATCTGCACGCGGCCGTGCTCCATGGCGACGCCGAGCGCCTCCAGCCCGAGACCCTGCGTGTAGGCACGGCGTCCGACCGCCACCAGCACCACATCCGCGTCAAGCGTCAGCGGCGCGCCGCCGGCGGCAGGCTCGATCGTCACCTTGACGCCCTTCTCGCCCTTCTGGACCGCGGCGACCTTGTGCGAGAGGTGGAACTTGAACCCCTGCGTTTCGAGCAGACGCTGCATCTGCTTGCCGACTTCGCCATCCATGCCGGGCAGGATGTGGTCGAGGAATTCGACGACCGTCACCGCGGCGCCGAGTCGGCGCCACACCGACCCGAGTTCAAGCCCGATGACCCCTGCCCCGACGACGATCAGCGACTTCGGCGGCTTCGGTAGCGACAGCGCGCCGGTCGAGGAGATAACCTGATGCTCGTCGATCTCGATCCCTGGCAGCGGGGCGACATCAGAGCCGGTGGCGATGACGATCGCTTTGGCCTCGTGGATCGTCTCGGTCCCGTCCGCCCCGACGACGGCGACCCTGCCGGGCGCCGCAATCCTCGCTTCGCCTTGTAGCCAGTCGATCTTGTTCTTCTTGAACAGAAAGGCGACGCCGTTGACGTTGGCGGCCACCGTATCGTCCTTGTGCCGCATCATTGCATGAAGATCGAGTTTGGGCGGCGCGACGACGACGCCGAGCGCGCCCAAGCCGTGGCCGGCCTCCTCGAACACCTCGGACGCGTGCAGCAGCGCCTTGGAGGGAATGCAGCCGATGTTGAGGCAGGTTCCGCCGAGCGTCTTGCGCTTCTCGACCACGGCAACCTTCATGCCGAGCTGCGCAGCGCGGATCGCGCAGACGTAGCCGCCCGGGCCGGCGCCTATCACCACAACATCGTATGCCAAGTCGCTCTCCGTGGTTGGTCACCGCGCAGATATGGCCAGAAGAATAACGGATCGCCCGCTGTCGCCAGAACGCGCCACAAGCCGGGCCCCTCCGGATGGAAGTCTCGGCGAAGAAGATAAATACGACCGCCAGCTATCCTCTGCTTCAGCCGCTGACGGACAATCCCAGTCGCCGTGAAGAATTCTGCAGGTGCGCCTTCATGGCTTGCCCCGCGCCTTGCGGATCTCTTGCCCGGATGGCGTCAAAAATGACCTCATGCTCGCGCAAGGACACGCGAGCGGTCGAACTCAAATCAAGGCCCCTGAGGGCAACTGAGATGCTTTCCCGAAGATTTGCCGCGACGAAGGAGATGAAGATGACGACGAAGGCATTATTGGATGCTCTCGAAATCGCCCCATGAAATCTCACATCCGCCGCCAGGAATGCTGCTTCACTGTCGGTCCCCGAGGCCAGATCCTTCAGGCTTTGCTCGATCTCGGCAAGGTCGGCGGCGTCGCAATGGCGTGCCGCCAACTCGGCAGCCCCCGTCTCCATAATCAGGCGCAACTCGTAGAGGTGCCGGAAATCTTCCGCTTTGCTGAGGGATTCCGGTTCGAGGACGAGGGAATTTGACGAGTTCGGCGACGTGACGAAAACGCCAAGTCCCTGACGCGACTTCACCAGTCCTTCCTGGCGTAACCGGGCGAATGCCTCGCGGATCACCACCCGGCTGACGCCGTGGAACTTCGCCAATTCCTGCTCGGTCGGCAGCTTGTCGCCGGATTTCAGCTTGCCAAGAATAATCTCCTTGCGCACTGCATTGGCAACGGACAGTGGCAGGGCCTGGCGGTTTGGCTCGATCATCGGAATGTCGATCCCTATGGTCTCTCTGCTATCAAGTTCATGTTCTGCCTTCTCGCTTATTCCGAGCCGACAGCCTGCTCGGGCGACACATTTCAGACGCTCTCAAAAACGGATGCCGAGCGCTGCGTGAGCGGCGCCCAACGTTCGATGACGTCAGACCCCCAATTGAGCCCGCAGTCCGCCGTCAACCGGATAGTCCCCGCCCACGCAGAAACCGGACCGCGATCCTGCCAGATATGCAATCAGCTCCGCCACTTCCTCGACCGTTCCGATACGCCCGATCGGGTGGCTTTCGCCAAAACCTTGCAGGGTCTTCTCCATCGTCCCGCCCTCCGGGGTCAACTCCCGCGCCGCGAACTCCAGCATCGGCGTCAGAATCGATCCCGGCGATACCGAATTCACCCGGATGCCATCGTGGGCGCAATCGACCGCCATCGCGCGCGTCAGCGCATGAATGGCCCCTTTGGTTGTCGCATAGGCCAGAACATTGCGCTGATTGCAATGGCCTTGCACCGAGGAGACGTTGATGATGGAAGGCGACTCCCGACCTTTCATGAGGGGGTACAGAAAATGCGACATGAGATAGTAGGATCCCACGTTGTTGTTGATCGTTCGGTACCATTCCTCCGGCGACGTCGTCTCGATCGTGCCATAGGGCTGGACTCCGGCGCAGTTGACCAGGATATCCACCCCCGCCTCGCGCTGCCGCAGCTGCTCGGCAAAGCGTTCCACCGACTCCGCATCGCTGACATCCAGCTTGACCACCTCGACTGGCAAACCTTTGCAATGCTCCGCCGCGGCCGCGTTATGCTTATCGCCACGGCTGCAGAGATAGACACGAGCGCCATCCGTCGCGAGGCGCACAGCCGCTCCCAGCCCGATGCCGGCGCTACCGGTCACCACCGCCACTTTGCCCTTAAATTCTCCGACCATAACGAGACTCCCGCGTTAAGTATACTATTGTGAAGCGCGCTCAGGCCCCTCTGTTTCCCATGTACAGAACGCCCTCGTTGACCCGCCGATCAACAACAACGGCAGCAATCAGAACCATGCCCTGCGCGACGTATTGCCAGAACGGTTCAACACCGGCCAAGTTGAGCCCATTCGAGAGGACGCCTACGATGAAAGCGCCGATTACTGTACCGAGGACCCGACCTTCACCACCCGACAGACTTGTGCCGCCGATGATGACCGCTGCGATCACCTGAAGCTCGAAACCAACTCCGATATTCGGATCACCCGACCCTACGCGCGACGACAAGACAATACCGGCCAATGCTGCCATGGCCCCGCAGAAGACGTAGAGTATGATCAGGGTGCGCTCGACATTCACGCCCGACAGCCGGGCCGCCTCCTCGTTGCCGCCAACCGCAAAGATGTGTTTGCCGAACTTCGTGTTCGAAGTCAGCCATTGGTAGACAACGACTACGATCGCGGCGATGACGATAGGCAGAGGGAACATACCGAAATTCGTAGTCCCGAGGTCTCCCCAGTTCGGCGGCAATCCAACAAGAATCGCGCTGGGCGTGATCAGGTACGCAACGCCGCGCGCGATATTCAGCATGCCCAACGTGACGATGATCGGACTGACGTTCATCCGGACGATGATGGCGCCGTTGAGGAAGCCGACGACGCCTCCGAACAGAACGGCCGCAAGGAACGCGAGATAGACCGGCACGCCGCTGACCGCGAGGCTCGCCGCCAGGACCGAAGCGGCCGCCAGAATGCTGCCCACCGACAAATCCAACCCCCGCGCGACCATGACCGTCGTCATCGCGCAGGCCACGATGACCAAAGGCGCGGTATTGCGCGCGACATTGGCGAAGTTGGACAAGGTCAGGAATCGATTGCTCAGCGTTCCGAACACCGCAAGCATAACCATCAGCACGAGCAGCGTGACAACCGTCTGCAAACGCTGTCGATCGCGCGCCAGCCAGGACAACATCCCGCTTTGGTGTCTCACCGTCTTGGACTCCGCAGTTGCAGCTGAAGACATTTGCACTTTGCTTCTCCCGTCTCCGATCACCGCGCGCTCAACATCGAGAGTTCCATGACGTCGCTTTCCGAGGAATCACCGGAGAGTTCGCCAACGACGTGGCCCTGATTGAGAACCAAAATGCGATTAGACAGCCCAATCACTTCCGGAAGCTCTGACGAGACCAGAAGAATCGCCAGGCCGGCACCTGCAAGTTCCTGCACGGTGTTGTAGATTTCGCGCTTTGCCCCGATATCGATGCCGCGAGTCGGCTCATCAAGCAGAAGCACGCTGGTCTGCATCAACAGCCATTTTCCCAATACTACTTTCTGTTGATTGCCGCCGCTCAGCAGGCTGACGCGCTGGTTGATCGACGGTGTACGCACATCAAGCTTCGCCACCATTTCGGTCGCCACGGTCTTCGCGCTGGAATTTTCACGGCGTCGGGCCGGAAATTCATTCCAAGGCAGCACGAGATTGTCGAAAACCGAAAGCGCCCCCACGATTCCCTGGGCGCGGCGTTCCTCCGGCACCAGAGCCACGCCAGCGCGTATGGCCGCATGAACCGAATTTGGCTGCAACTCGACGCCGTCAATCGCAATGCGGCCTGCGCGAACCTCTTCCGCCCCGAAGATTGTCCGCAACAACTCAGTTCGACCTGCCCCGACAAGTCCGGCGACGCCCAGAACTTCACCCGAATGAACCACAAAACTAATATCGTGAAGAGCGGCTCCGGTCAGACCGCTGACTTCCAGAACCGGCTTCCCGACGTGTTGGGCCTTCGGGGGGAAAACATCGGAAAAATCCCGCCCCACCATGAGACTGACGAGTTCCCGGTTGGATGCCTCGCCGTTCTTCCGCGTGGCCACCCAGCCACCATCCTTCAAGACGGTGATCCGATCCGCGATCTCGTCGATCTCGCGCATCCGGTGGGACACGTAGATGATGCCGTGCCCTTGGGCCTTGAGTTTTGCAATTACATCGAAAAGCTTGCGCACTTCTTGCTCTTCGAGCGGCGAGGTCGGCTCATCCATAATGATGACTCGGGCGCTGGAGTTAAGCGCCTTTGCGATCATGACGGCCTGCTTCTGCGCCGATGACAGCCCAGCGACGCGCGCATGAACGTCAAGATCGTCGAAGCCTATTCCCGCCAGAATTTCGCCGGCCACCTGCTCGGCCGCGCCCACATCAAATTGTCCGAGTTTTCCCGGCTCGGCCCCCAATACGATATTCTCGGCAACCGTCAGTCCGCCAACAACACTGAGTTCCTGAAATATACACGCGATCCCGGCCGCCTTAGCCTCGCTCGGTCCGCGGAACCGGATGATTTGCCCACCCAGCTCGATCTGCCCGGAATCCGGCTGCAGTGCACCCGCCAGGATTTTCACCAGGGTCGATTTCCCGGCGCCGTTTTCGCCGATCAGGCAATGCACCTCTCCCGGGTAGAGATCGAAGCTCACCTCGGACAGCGCGCGCACTCCCGGCCATGACTTCGATATTTTGTCCACGCGCAGGAGCGGTTGTTTCTCCGAGACCTGATCGTCGTGAAGTTTCTCGGCGCTGGTTTGCATTTGGCCTCGCGGCGGTAAAAGCGCGCCCGATGGAACCTTGGCGGTAGCATCGGGCGCGGTCAGGTCTTCATTCTCTCCGAGATGCGGGTCTTGGGGAACTCATGAGAGCCCTAGCGCGGATACTCCTGCGTGACCCAATCGTGGATACCGGCAGCGGTCGGCTTGATCGGCGGGTAGCCAACGACGATCTGCGTATCCGGCGTGGTCTCGCCCTTCACGGCGGCCCCCAACAGATTGAAGGTCGCGAGGCTGAATTCGTAAGGCGGATAGCCGCTTTCGGCTTTCAGCGGCGAATTTTCGGATCCGAGTTCAGCCATGACCGGCTCCGAACCATCGACGGAAGCGACAACGCCCCAATCCGGAGAATACAATCCCGCCGCCTTCATGGCCGCGATGGCTCCCAGCGAAGAGTTGTTGTTGATACCGAAGATGACGTTGAGTTCCGGGTGGCCTTGCAGCAAGTCGGCAGCAGCCGGATTCGCCTTATCGATCACCCCGCCGCCGTCAACCGTCTGGACCAGCTTCGCGTTCGGCAACAGAGACTTGAAGCCGTAGAGGAAGCCATTCTTGCGATCCTGCACCTGAGGCAGCTGCGGAAGATCGACAACCCCGATATATGCTTGTTTGTCGCCAAACTTCTTCGCAAAATACCGCGCTGCATTGCAGCCAACAATACGCGGGCCGTCATAATCATTCGCGAAAACGCGCGGCGCCACGACCTGCGCCGGCTGCACGTTATAAGTGACGACGGTCAGCCCGGCGTCGAGCATGCGCTTCACCTGCGGCACAGCAGCCGCGCTGTCGAGCGGTGCAAAGGCGACCGCGTCGGGTTTGTCGGAGATGATGTCGTCGACCAGCCTCTGGACCGTGCCGGCGTCGAAATGACCATCGTACACTTTCAGCTCAAAGCCATAGCGCGCCGCCAGCCGCTCCCAATGGCCCTTGATGGCCAAGAAGTAGGGTTGACCCAGACCCATGACAGTGAGCGCCACGCGCTTGCCCTTGAGCGGGCTGGCGTCGGGCATTTCAAGCCAATTGCCGGGCGCCGACTTGTAGCCGGTGAAGCCCGATACGGCGGCCGGTATGTCGGCGACTGCAGATGCATCGACGGGCGTGCAGACATCAGCCGAGAATGTCTCGGCGGCAATTTCGACATTTCCTGCGAGCGCGACTGACGACCCCGACGCGAATAGCAACAGCGCAGCGGCCGCCACGCCGTTCGAAAGCCAATTTCGATTTGCCATTTCCATCCCCTTTTTTGTTATGGCCCGATGTCATTTATCAGACATCATATGACGTAGCAATAACTAAACCGGACCAAATGTCAACCGGCGCCCAATATTGACGTTGTAAACGGCGCCTGAACCGAGGTCGCGACGCGCAGCTGAATGGACAGGCGGTCGCGTCCGGGCAGTCGCGGCGGACCATGGTCTGCCAGGAAGGGCCGCGCCAACCGCAATTTCTCAACTCCGGAACCCAGTTCCTCAGCAGATCGCCAGCCGCCCGGACATGTCAGGGGAACAACAAGGCCCTCCGCGGCGCCGACACTTCTTGTTATCCCCTCGCCTTTTCAGGCCACCGATCGGCTGGGATTGAACAAGTTCTCGCGCCGTCCCGTTACGCCGGGATTAAGGCGGAATAGTCCGCCGGCATCGGGACTCTTGAGGAAATCGGAAGTCTTGAAGTCGACGGTAGCCGAAGTAAACAGCAAAACATCAAGCGCCTCGCCGCCGAACGCAACACTTGACGGGCGCCGGACCGGCGTGGAAACAGTCCGCAGCAAGGCTCCCGATGGCGAATACTGCTGAATACACCACCCGTCCCATTTGGCGGTCCAAATGTTACCATCGGCGTCAATAGCCATGCCGTCAGGATAGCCATACGCCTCATCATGCCGGACCAAGACTTCCTGGCCCGAGAGACGCCCAGATTCCGCATCGAAATCAAATACATAAGTCACAAGACCGACGGTGTCGTTGAGATACATCCTGGAGCCGTCGGGCGACCAGCCGATGCCGTTGGGCAGCTTCAACTCGAGCCCCATATCTTCCACGCTGCCGTCCGGATCGATCCGAAAGAGCCGACCGCCGGTGAATGCCTCGGGGCCGTAATAATCGTCGATCATCGAGTTTATCCAGAAGCGGCCGCGCGCGTCGACTGCCCCGTCATTCAGCCGATAGATCGTTCCCGCCTGTCTTGGCGCTGCAAACGGCTGCAGCACGCCGGTCTCAAGGTGAAGCAACGAGACATTCATTCCGTTCGCCACGACAAGTTCGCCAGCGTCGATGGTCAGCCCGATGCAGCCGACGCGCTCGGGCAAGACCCACTGCCCGGTCTGCCGCGCCAGGGCCAAGTTAAACCGGCAAATGCGCTGGCGGCGAATGTCGAGCCAAAATAGATCGCCGCTGCGCCAGTCCCAGATCGGTCCCTCGCCGAGTGTCGCATTGCATTGGTGAATGCATTGAATTTCCTGAAGATTTGGAGTCACGTCGTCTCTCCGATCTCACCCCTTCGGCGCGGGTCTCGTTTCAGGCGTATCACCTTAGCAGCCAGATAAGACCTGTCGGGCTGGAGAACGCACTTGGGCGTGAAGGCGATCTTCTCACTTGCCCAGACATATGATGTCTGATAAGACGCCGTTATGTCAAGCTGGGGACTAGGGACAGGCTGCGGACCAGGGACTCGAAACGGCGAATTGGACTCCTTTGTCGAATGGCGCGGCAGCCACTGCGCCGCCGACATTTGCGCGGGTGCCGTAGTCGCCTTCGCCTCGCTCGACAGGCTGGTCGCTGCGCCACACCTGCGGTGCATGCGGCTGACCGCATTGATCGAATGAAGGAGGCGAACCTGATCGGCGTCACCAAACGAAGCGAGGCCTGCTGCGATGTCGGCTTGGTCGAGCGGCCCGAACCCCGGTTGGCGCCGGGCATAGTCATCCTGAAGACCGCGGGCGCAGGGATCTGCGGGACGGATCTGCATATCTTCAAGAACGAGTACAAGAGCGTGCCGCCCGTCGTCATGGGTCACGAAGTGTGCGGCTATGTCGAGCAAATCGGCGAAGGCGTCGATTCGTCTCTGATCGGAAAGAGGTTCGTTGCCGAACCATTCTACTCGACGTGTGGCCGGTGTTCTTATTGTCGTTCGGGCCAACCCAACCTCTGCCTTAGCCGCAAATCGATCGGCACGCATGTCGACGGCGCCATGGCGCCGCGCGTCGCTGTCCCGGCCATCAATCTTCACACCCCTCCGGAGTCAATGAGCGATGCGGCCGCCTCTTTGGCCGAACCTCTGGCGTGCGTCACCAATTGCCTCTACGGCGAATTTCCTTACGTCGAGCCGGGCGACGAGGTGTTGGTAATTGGCCCCGGCACCATTGGACTGCTTGCGGCGCAAGTGGCTCGGATCATGGGAGGCAATGTCGTGATCCGCGGAACCGAGCGCGATCGTCAGAGATTGGACACTGCGGAAAAGCTCGGCTTCAAGATCAGCCTCGTTGGGGATGACTTGCCAAAAGACAGCGTCGACGTCGCGATCGAATGTTCCGGCAACGCGCATGGATACGCTGAGGCGCTGCAATTTCTGAGCAAGACGGGCCAGCTGATCCAATTGGGGCTTGCGGGCACCGACCTCACTCTTCCCATGGATCTGGTCTGCTACAAGGAGATCGCGATTACCTCCGGTTTTGGTTCAACACCCCGTTCATGGCGACGGGCCCTGAAGCTGATGCACTCGGGGAAACTCGATCTGCAGATCCTGGTGACCGCCGTACTACCTCTTTCCAAATGGAAGGAAGCGTTTGATCGCGGCTTCGCACTCGATGGCATCAAGTTTGTTCTCGATCCCCGGCTCGACGCACGATGAGCGCGCCATCGGACGATGTCTTCGATCCCTTTCCGCGGTCGACGAGGATTTCGACTTGGAGTGACGGCCTGGCGCCACGATTTTGGATCATCCATCTTCTTTCGGGCACGCCCGTTGCGGTGCCGTAACACAAGAGCCGAGCCACAGGATCAAACATGAGCCCCGCAAACAAGAAAAACTCCGCGGACTATTTGCGGCTGTATCGCCAGATGGCGCGCATCCGCGTGTTCGAGGAAAATGCCAATCAGCTTTACCTCTCGGCGAAAATGCCGGGGCTGACGCACATGTATGCCGGAGAGGAAGCCGTAGCCGTCGGCATCTGCGAGGCGCTGGAGGTTAGTGACAAGATCACCTCCACCCACCGCGGCCATGGGCACTGCGTGGCCAAGGGCGCTGAATTCAAACAAATGTTCTGCGAGCTCCTCGGCAAGGCCGAGGGCTACTGCCGCGGCAAGGGCGGCTCGATGCACATTGCGGATCAGGCTAACGGCAACCTTGGCGCCAATGCGATCGTCGGTGGCTCCGCCGGCATCGCCACGGGCGCGGCGCTGTCGGCCAAGCGCCTGGGGACGACGGATGTGGTCGTCTGCTTTTTCGGTGATGGCGCGCTCGGTCAGGGGCTGCTGTACGAGGTCATGAACATGGCGGCGCTTTGGAAGCTGCCGGTGATCTATGCGTGCGAGAACAACCTCTATGGCGAGTACACCAAGGTCGAGGAGATGGCCGCTGGCGCATTGACGGCCCGCGCCGCCGCTTTCGGCATCGAGACTCACGTCGTGGATGGGCAGGACGTGCTCGCCGTCAACCAGCTGGCGCAGGACCTGGTCATGCGCGCGCGCAAAGGCGAAGGGCCATTCTTCGTCCAGCTCGATACTTATCGCTACTACGGCCACCACGTCGGCGATATCAACCGCGAATACTATCGGTCGAAGGAAGAAGAGGCCTTGTGGAAGTCCGAGCGCGATCCGATCAAGAACTTCGGCGCGTGGCTGATCGACCAGAAGATCGCCTCCGAGGACGAACTGAAAGCGATTGACGAGGCCGTGCGCGCCGAAGCCGAGGCCGCCGTCGCCTATGCGCTGGCCGCGCCCTACCCGGATGCGGCGGAAGTCCACATGCACGTCTATGCAGCCTGAGGAGATGGCGGTGCGCGAGATCACCCTGTCCAAAGCGGTCAATGAGGCGATTGCCGAAGAAATGCGTCGCGACCCGAAAGTCTTCGTGATGGGCGAGGACGTGGCCGAGGCCGGAACGCCTTTCAAGGTTCTGTCAGGCCTCGTCGAGGAATTCGGCACAATGCGTATCGTTGATACGCCCATTTCCGAGCCCGGCTTCATGGGAATTGCGGTCGGCGCCGCGATGACCGGGTTGCGTCCCATTGTGGACCTGATGTTCGGCGACTTCCTCTTCCTCGTAATGGATCAGCTCTGCAATCAGGCGGCCAAGACACATTACATGTCGGGCGGCAAGCTGAAGGCACCCTTGGTGCTGCGCACCAACCTTGGCGCCACCCGACGATCGGCGGCGCAGCATTCGCAGTCCCTGCATGCCCTGGTGGCTCATATTCCGGGACTGAAGGTCGCCCTGCCGTCCTCCGCCTACGAAGCCAAAGGCCTGATGAAGACTGCGATCCGAGACGACAACCCGGTCGTGATCTTCGAAGACAAGCTGATGTATAACGACAAGGCACCGGTACCGGAGGAAGAATACTTGATCCCCTTCGGGGCGGCCAACATTCTCCGCACCGGCTCCGACATCACGCTTGTCGCCACCTCTTCCATGGTGCAGGTCGCCCAGAAGGCAGCAGAGATGCTGGCCGCCGAGAGCGGCATTAGCGCCGAGGTCATCGACCCGCGCACCATCGTGCCGCTGGATGAGGAAACGATCCTGAGGTCGGTGCGAAAGACGGGCCGGGCCATTGTCATTGACGAGGGCTACCGGAGCTTCGGCGTTACTGCCGAGATCGCCAGCCGCATCAACGAAAAGGCGTTCTATCACCTCGACGCGCCCGTGCTGCGCATTGGGGCCATGGATGTTCCGGTGCCCTTCTCGCCGGCTCTCGAAGATCTGACCGTGCCGACGCCTCAGATTGTCGTCGAGCGCGCACTCCAATCCGTGAAGGGCGAGCTGTCTGATGCCGCGTGAGGTGATCATGCCTGCCCTCGGCATGGCGCAGCAGGCGGGCCTGATCGTCGCTTGGCTCAAGAAGCCGGGCGACGCGGTGAAGACGGGCGACGCGCTGATGGAAGTCGAGACAGACAAGGCTGTCATGGAAGTCGAAGCCCAGGCCGACGGTTTTCTGACCGACGTCCGGGCTGCCGCCGGCGACACCGTGCCCATCGGCGACGTCATCGCGATGATTTCGGACAGCCCCGCCGGCTCGGGCTTGGCCCCTGCCCGGCCGGCAGAAGCCAAGCCTGCCGCAAGCGATCCATCTTCGCTTGTCGCAGACAAGTCGGTCGTCGAGGCACCGGCGGGTCAGACGATCGCGGCGATCACAGCAGCAAATTCCGGGGCTCCGGCGCCTCGCGAGGCCAAGAGCGCCAACTCCGCCCCGGAACCTGCCCGAGCCGCGCCGGCACAGCCGAAACCCACGCTCCCCGGCGTGATGCGCGCGCCGAAACCTGTCGCCGCGCCGGAGGGAGGGGTGACCAGCCGGGTTCTCGCCTCGCCCAAGGCGCGCCGCCTGGCGGCGGAACAGGGGCTGGACCTGTCACGCTTGGTCGCGGCCGGCTTTGCCCAGCCTTATCACGTGCGCGATCTTGAGGTGCTGCGGGCCCTGCCCGCCGCACCCACCGTTTCGGCGACGGCGCCGCTTTCGCGCCACCTGACGGCCCGCGTGCGCGCCGACGGTTTCGCCGATTTCCTCGAGTGGATGCGCGATGAAACCGGCACCGCTCCAGATGCGACATCAGTTATGGCGGGCATGGCCGCCGCGGCTTTGCGCCAGGCTGCGTCGAACGAGCCGTTGACCGTCGCGGTAGAGGCCTTCGGCCGACAGCGTCATTTCGCCGATGCGGACCGGTGCGGGCTGGGGCTGGCGAAAGCCGCCGAACCCGCCGATGCCCCGGCGCTGATTCTGCGCGACCTACGTGGGACAGGCGTCACGGCCCTGCGGATCGGCGCGGAGGCCACGCCCACGCTCAGCGTGTCGCGCGACGGTCCTGAAATCCTCATCACCCTCGAATGCGCCCCCGACCAGTTGCAGCCAGAAGCGGCCGTGGACTTGATTTCCGGTTTCGCCGGACGGCTGGCTGAGCCGCTCCGGCATCTTCTTTGACAGCGGAGACAGCGATGGACTTCACCGACCTCTACATCGACGGAACGTGGCGCGAAGGCGCGGCGCATGTGCGCTTCGACGTCATCAACCCCGCCACCGAGGAGCCCATCGCCTCCGTCGCGTCGGCCGAAATCGCCGACGCCGACGCAGCGCTCGACGCCGCCGATGCGGCATTTGCCGACTGGGCCGGCCGCAAGCCGCGCGAACGCTCGGAAGCCCTGCGCAAGGTGTTCGAGCTGATGACCGCGCGGCTGCCCGAATTCGCCCGCTTGATCACCCTGGAGAACGGCAAGGCCCGTGCCGACGCGATGGGCGAGGCGTTCTATGCCGTCGAATTCTTCCGCTGGTTCGCGGAAGAGGCGGTGCGCGCCGACGGACTCATCACCCACGCGCCTTCGTCTGGCGCGCGGATCATTGCGCAGCAGAAGCCCGCAGGGATCGCAGTGCTCGTCACGCCGTGGAATTATCCCGCGGCCATGGGCACGCGCAAGATCGCGCCAGCATTGGCCGCTGGCTGTCCCGTGATCATCAAACCGGCGTCGGCAACTCCGTTGACGATGCTTGCGCTGATGCCGCTGCTGGAAGAGGCCGGCGTGCCGAAGGGGGTCGTCAACGTCCTGCCGTCGAAGAGGAGCGGCGCGCTGGTCGACCACCTGCTGCATGATCCGCGCGTTCGGGTGGTCAGCTTCACCGGCTCCACCGAGGTCGGCCGCAAGCTGTTGCGCTCCGCCGCCGATCAAGTGCTGAAGCCGGCTATGGAGCTCGGCGGCAATGCACCGGTGATCGTGTTCGAAGACGCCGATATCGAGGCCGCGGTCGAAGGCGCCATGCTCGCCAAGATGCGCAATATTGGCGAAGCCTGCACGGCGGCCAACCGGTTCTATGTGCACGAGCGCGTCGCCGAAGAATTCACGCGCCGGCTCACCGAGAAGATGGCAGCGCTGAAGATGGGCAACGGACTCGACGACGACGTCGATGTCGGTCCGCTCGTCAACGCCGAGACCCGCGACGCCGTCGCCGCATATGTCGACGACGCAATCGCCAAGGGCGCCGAGTTGCGGCTGGGCGGGGCGCTCCCCAATCAGCGCGGATTCTTCTACCCGCCGACCGTTCTCACCAAGGTGCCGCGCAACGCGGCCTGCGTCGCCGAAGAGATTTTCGGTCCCGTTGTGGCGATCCAGACGTTTACCGAACAGGAAGACGTCATTGCGCGCGCCAACGACACGGAATACGGCCTGGTGGCCTACGTGTTCACCGGCGATATGAAGCGCGGCATGCAGGTTTCCGAGCGGCTGGACTACGGCATGATAGGGCTCAACCGTGGTCTCGTTTCCGACCCGGCGGCACCGTTCGGCGGAACTAAGCAATCGGGGCTCGGTCGCGAGGGCGGGCACGAGGGCATGCTTGAATTCATGGAAACCCAGTACATATCGACCAACTGGTGAGGGACGCTATGAGTTTTGTCGCGAGTCCCGCCGTGCGGGCCTACGCGGGTCGGAAAGGCGTTGACCTTGACGAGCTTGCGGCGGCCACTGGCCGCACGATCCTGACGCGCGATGACGTGGACCGTGGCCTGTCGAGCGATGGCGCGGCCCCCGCCGGAGCGAGCTTCACCCGCTATTGGGACGTAGACCACGCCCAGTTTGGGCCTGTCGAGAGCGAGCCGGTGCCGCGCTTCGCGCAGGTCGCCTCGGCCAATCTGGCTGCGGCGCACGCGCTCATTCCCCAGGTCACGAATCACGACCGGGCCGATATGCGACGCATCGAGGCGTTCCGCACCTTGCTTGCCGAGGAAGCCGCCGCGCGCGGCACCAAGCTGACTGCGCTCGCCTTCCACGTGAAAGCGCTCGCTCGCTGCTTGCTGGAGTTTCCGCGCTTCAATGCCTCGCTTAGCGCAGACGGCGGGACGCTAATTCTCAAACACTATGTGCATATCGGCGTCGCCGTCGACACGCCGCACGGCCTGATGGTTCCGGTTATCCGCGATGCCGACCTCAAGGGCCTGTGGCGGATTGCGGCTGAACTGGCCGAACTGGCCTCGCGCGCGCGATCCCGCAAGCTGCGCACCGATGAGATGGGAGGGGCGTCGATGTCGATCTCCAATCTCGGCGGTGTCGGCGGAACCGGATTCACGCCTCTTGTGAACCCGCCCGAGGTTGCGATTCTGGGGCTGAGCCGCATCGAGGCAATCCCCGTCTGGGAGGAGGATGCGTGGGTGCCCGTGCCCATGGTCCCGCTGGATCTGTCATACGATCACCGCGTCATCAATGGGGCCGACGCGGCACGGTTCCTTACGCGTTATGCAGCCCTTTTGGCCGACCCGCGCCGGATGTTGGTCTGACAAGCGGTGCCGTCGGGAGTTGAGTTTCAGGCAATCGAAGGGTCCGGGGAGAATTCGCTTTCTCTTGGCCCCCTTAAGGTTCTCCTCCCCATGACCGATCAATTCGACAGCACGCACCGACGTAGCTCAATCACCGATCAGGAAGCGCTTCATTTTCACGCTGACGGCCGTCCGGGCAAGATCGAGATCACGCCGACCAAGCCGATGGCGACGCAGCGCGACCTGTCGCTGGCCTATTCGCCGGGGGTGGCGGTACCGGTGAAGGCGATTGCCGAGGACCCGGCGACGGTCTTTGACTACACCGCGCGCGGCAATCTGGTGGCGGTGATCAGCAACGGCACGGCGATTCTGGGCCTCGGCAATCTCGGGCCGCTGGCCGCCAAGCCGGTGATGGAAGGCAAGGCGGTGCTGTTCAAGCGCTTCGCCGACATCGATTCGATCGACCTGGAAGTGGCGACCGAGGACGTCGACGCGTTCGTCAACTGCGTGCGCTACCTCGGCCCCACCTTCGGCGGCATCAACCTCGAGGACATCAAGGCGCCGGAGTGCTTCATCATCGAATCGCGGCTGCGCGAGCTGATGGACATCCCGGTGTTCCACGACGACCAGCACGGCACCGCCATCATCGCGGCGGCCGGGCTGATCAATGCGCTCCACCTGACCGGCCGCGACATGGCGACGACCAAACTGGTGTGCAACGGCGCCGGTTCTGCCGGCATCGCCTGCATCGAGCTGGCGCATTCGCTCGGCATGAAGCACGAGAACATCATCCTGTGCGACACCAAGGGCGTCATCTACCAGGGCCGCACGGAAGGCATGAACCAGTGGAAGGCGGCGCACGCGGTGAAGACCGACGCGCGCACGCTGGCCGACGCGATGAACGGCGCCGACGTGGTCTTCGGCTTGTCGGCGAAGGGCGCCCTGACCCCCGACATGATCCGCTCGATGGCGCCGCGCCCGATCATCTTCGCCATGGCCAATCCCGATCCGGAGATCACGCCGGAGGAAGTCGCCGCGATCCGCGACGACGCGATCGTGGCCACCGGGCGGTCCGACTATCCCAACCAGGTCAACAACGTGCTGGGCTTCCCCTACATCTTCCGCGGCGCGCTCGACGTGCGTGCGACCACCATCAACGAAGACATGAAGGTGGCGGCGGCGCAGGCGCTGGCCATGCTGGCGCGCGAGGACGTGCCCGACGAAGTGGCGGCGGCGTATGAGGGCGTGCGTCCGAAATTCGGGCCGCATTACATCATTCCGGTGCCCTTCGATTCGCGCCTCTTGTCGGAGATACCGGCGGCGGTGGCCAAGGCGGCGACCGATTCCGGCGTCGCGCGCAAGCCGATCGAGGACATGGCGCAATACAAGATGCAGCTCTCGGCGCGGCGCGATCCGATCGTCGGCACGCTGCAGCGCATCTTCCAGCGGGTGCGCCGGGCGCCCAAGCGCGTCGTCTTCGCCGAAGGCGAGGAAGAGCCGATGATCCGCGCGGCGGCGAGCTTCGTCAGCCACAAGCTGGGAACCGCCGTGCTGATCGGCCGCGAGGAGACGGTGCGCGCTTCCGCCGAACGGGCCGGCATCGACCTGCGCGAGGGCGTCGAGATCAACAATGCGCGCCTGTCGACGCGCAACGCCGAATACATCGACTTCCTCTACGCCCGCCTGCAGCGCAAGGGCTACCTCTTCCGCGACGTGCAGCGGCTGGTCAATTCCGACCGCAACCATTTCGGCGCCTGCATGGTGGCGCTGGGCGACGCCGACGCCATGGTCTCCGGCATCACGCGCAACTACTCGACGGTGCTGGAAGATACTCTGAGGGTCATCGACCCGAAGCCCGGCCACAAGGTGATCGGCATCTCCATGGTGCTGGCGCGCGGCCGCATGGTGCTGGTGGCCGACACGGCGGTGCACGACCTGCCGACACCGGAGGATCTGGCGGACATCGCCGAGGAGGCGGCCGGCGTGGCGCAACGCATGGGCTACACGCCGCGGGTGGCGCTGCTCGCCTATTCGACCTTCGGCCTGGGCAGCGGCGACCGCGCCGAGAAGGTGCGCAAGGCGGTGGAGATCCTCGACGAGCGCCGCGTCACCTTCGAATATGACGGCGAAATGGCCGCCGACGTGGCGCTCAATCCCAAGCTGATGGCGGCCTATCCGTTCTGCCGCCTGTCGGCGCCGGCCAATGTGCTGGTGATGCCCGCCTACCACTCGGCATCGATCGCCACCAAGATGGTGCAGGAACTCGGCGGCTCGACCGTGATCGGCCCCCTCCTGGTCGGCCTCGACAAGCCCGTGCAGATCGTCTCGCTGGCCTCCAAGGACTCCGATATCGTCAACATGGCCGCACTCGCCGCATTCGGCCTCGGCGGCTGAAACACGAAAAAGGGTCACGAGAGTCAGGGCAGGGATATGCAGACCTGGACAATCGAAAGTCCCCTCGTTGCCGCCCAAATTCATAGCCTTGGTGGCATGGTCGGGCCCGCCCGTTTCAAACTGGGTCCGCGCACCGTCAGCCCTCTTGCCGTCGCGCCTTGGGCCGGCGAGCCCGAAGCCGCGACGCTGCCGCCGATCCTGCAGTCCCTGCGCGGCGAATGGCCGTGCGTTCCCTTCGGCATCGCCAGCGGTGCAAACCTGCCGCCGGAATGGCGTCCAGAGCATAACCTCGAGCCAGACACTTTCGCCCACGGCTATTCGTCCAATGGATTCTGGCAGGCCGTAAGCCACACTGCGAGTAGTGTCGAATTGAAACTCGTCTACCCCGAGGCACACCCGATCGCCTGCGTGCGGCGACGGGTGACCGCCGCGGCCGACCGCCCGGCCCTCGAGTTCACGCTTTGGATCGAGGCGCGGGCCGCCTGTCGGCTACCAATCGGAATCCATCCGACTTTTCGGCTTCCGGGGACGCCTGGCAGTAATAAGCTCGAAGTCGACCCGGAGCGGGACTGCTGGACACCACCCATATCGGCAGAGCCCGGCATCTCGCGTATGGCGATCGATCGCCGCGGCGTGGGGCTTGATGCCGTGCCGCTGGCTGACGGCCGCCAGGTGGATTTCACCCGGCTGCCACTGGCCGACCCCGCCGAGGAGCTGCTGCTCGTTGTCGGGGCGCGCGGTCGCTCCCGCCTGAGCTGCGCCAGCGAAGGCTATTCGGCCGAAGTGCGCTGGGATCCGGCCGTCTTCGCCTCGCTGATGCTTTGGATTTCGAACCGCGGGCGCACGATGTACCCGTGGTCCGGTCGGCACCTGGCGCTCGGAATGGAGCCGGTGACGGCGGCCTTCGACCTTGGAACCAGCGTCTCGGCGAACCGCAATAATCCGCTCGAAAAGGCCGGTCATGCAACAGCCCGCGATTTCGCCGCGGGTGAAATCCTGGAGACGCGTTACAGTATCGAAGTAGCTTCGCTCGACTGACCCGCCGTATTCGCGAAGACCTGGACAGTCCCGATATGTCGTCGGGTGGTCAAGACCGCGCCGCTTCGTTGTCCCGGGGCGAACCGCGCCACGGAATTCACGGATTCGCTCCGCGAACAAGCACTGGGTTTCGGCCGGTTGTGGACGGTTTCGGATGGCCCTGAAGCCCAGGGCGGCGAACCGTCCAACCGCTTGAGAGAACGAGCGTTTCTTGGCTAAAGTGGGCTGTTCCTGGGAGAAGCGGGCTGGTGGAGCCGAGGGGGGCGTCCACCATCGTGCCAAAGCCTTGAGCTAGCTTGGTGTTGCCAGCAGTGGTGGAACACAATGTCCCACCTCGTTGTTCCACCTAGCGCCAGAATTCCCGACTTCGCAATCGCAGGAAACGACGACCGCTGAAACCAACTAGTTTGCCCGGCAGGAACGGCCCTCTCATTTCTGCTCGTCCGTGACCGGCAATGGAAGGCACACGGTCCGACCGCGTCGGTGCCAATTTGTTGTTCGAGACGGTGTGGCGAGATCGACACATTCCTCGGCTTTTTCCCCTTGGGGATAGTCGTGATCTCGACATCAGGTGCCTGCGATGCGATTTGTTACACTTCCAAACTGGGACCATGTTGGGGCGACGTGAGAGGGATTGGATAATGAAGACACTCCTACTTGCGGGCGCTGCGTTGACGGCGTTGACTGTTGCAGCGCAGGCAACGGACCTCAGCTATAGCCCGACACCGGCCATGAACTGGGTCAGCGGTGACTTGGCGCTCTACGGTGGCTTGCTCGGCATCTCAAGCAATGTAACGAAGGAGAACACGAGCGGTTCTCTGTTTGGTGGCTTGGCCCGCGCAAACTTCTGGATGGATCATACGTGGTCAACCCAATTTGACCTTGGGGCGGAGAATAACTGGGAAACGACGCTCAAAAACAACTATTCTGTCGTGAACCTTGCGGGGCACTTGAGCTATCGCAACGAACCCGGCCACCTTATCGGCGCCTTTGGCTCTGTTGGATACACCGGCTTCGGCGACAGGCTGGCGACAATCGGCGCCGAGAGCCAGACCTATGTCGGTCCCTTCCTGTTCTACGGACAGGTCGGCTATACAACGTCCTTTCAGGACAATGGCACCGGGCTGAACGCGCTCTATGTTCACGGTGAAGGGCGCTATTTCTTCAACCCGAACCTGATGCTGGCGGCCAATCTTGGCTATATGCACGGCAACGAAACAGGCAGCGAGACCGAGCCCCACGACGTGATCCGCTGGGGCGCTGATCTCGAATGGAAGCACGACAGCTCGCCGTTCGGTGCCTTCGTTTCCTATCAGGGTTACTACGATAACGAGCCCGGCGGCGGTGACCATGTCACCGGCAATGCCGTGCTGGCCGGTCTCAAGATTCACTTCAACAATGAAACGCTGAAGAGCCAATCCGATACCGGCGCGACGCTCAAGGATTTCAATCCCTACACCGGCACGAATCAGGTGCGCTTCTTCGACTGGCAGTAGCGTGGGCGTACCCGGTTTCCGACCACAGGAAACCGCTGATTAGACCGTTTGGTCCGACACCGAAACCGGGCGCGAGCGCGCTCGGTTTCTTTCTTTCGGCAACCTGCCTTCGCCCCCACTTGCATTCTGTTGGCGGGGAGAACTTCTCGACCACCCCAGGCCAAAGAGCGTGGAGCCTCACCGACCGGCTTCGAGCCTCCCGGCTAGCCATTCCCACCGACCACCCTGCCCGTTGCCGCCAACTAAAACGGAGACGACAAACTGGGGCCATCCTTGCCTTTGCTCTAGGTTCAGAAATTGTAATTGCTCCACGCGAGCGGCCGCACAATCTTTGGCATATCGAGCGTGGCGCCCTCACGATCCTGGGCCAGTAGCGTCGGCTGGTCGATCATGAAGCGGAGACCCACCATGAACTGGTGCTCGGTCGACGACGTATAGTGGTTGGTCTCGTTGCTGTTGCTGAAGCCGGCATATTCCCCAAATCCCGAGATCGGAACGTTGGCGAACTTGTGCTCATAGAGTGCACCCCAATTGAGCGTCCTCGAAATGTCTCCGTCGGCAGCGCCGGAGTAGGTGCCGTCCGCGTAACCGAACTCAGCTTGGAACTTGTCGTCTGGCGTCAGGAAATAGCGACCAACTGCGCGCAGAAACCACTCGTTGATGCCGTAGCTGGTGTTGCCGATCACGCCGGTCCATCCGGCCTGACCATAAAGCGTCGTTTTTCCGAGGTAGGCCTGACCCTCAACGCCGCCAAATCCCTGCCACACCGAGCCACCCGGGTTTATGTTGCTGTACCAAAATTCGGACGACCCGAATACGCCGCCGAAAACGCCGACGAGGCCCTTGTTTGGGTCTCGCCAAGAAAGGTGCAAGCCGCCGTCTCCGGCAATGCGATGATCGGTGCTGGAACAGCAAGAGGCAAAGCCATTTGTCGTGGCCTCGCCCTCGATGTCCGCCTGCATGCTCAGATTAGGATGGAGCCAAGTGTTCAGGCGCGCATCGCCGCCAAGCACGCCAAAGCTGCCGTGTAAAGATAGATCGTTCTGGTTCCACGAGGCCCAACCCGCGTAAAGGCTCAGATAGCCGCTCAGTGCGTGGTTGAACGTTGGAGCAGGCGTGCTGGAGGTTGGGGCCGCCTCTGACAAATCCGCCGCATTCGCGCCAGTCGCAAATAGGGCGGCAACCGCCGCAACAATCGCCAACAGCTTCATTTTTCCAACCCAGAGAATGAAGCCGCCCCGCAGCCGGAGGTATCACCGGCTGTAGAAATTGTCACGACGTAGATTAGAAGGATAACAATTATTTTTTTGACGCGATGCGGCCAAGCAACAGCTTCACCTGTCAAATGGCTGGGCAACCTTTCGCGAAGCGGGCACATCCCCGAGCGTTGGTGCCGAACCTCGCTAACGGCGTGGGGGCCTCACCAACGGCCGTCGAGCCTCGCCGGCTAGCTCGCACCAGTCACCCTGCCCGCTGCCGCCAGCGGGCTTCCTAGGCGGTCGGCAAGCGCTAGCGGCGCGTATTGCTAAGTCAACCGAGCCGAAACGCTAAACCGCTGAAGCAATACAATTTTGCGCGGACGTATCTAATGGTCTTAGGCACAGACAATCCCCCCTATGGTCCCACTAATTATCACAATGACAATTGCCGAGGGGCGCAAGCGGATTTCACTAGACATTTGATGTACAGAAGTTCGCATGAGCCTAGGTAGCCCTTGCTTGTAGCGGCTGCGCCAGACGCTCGTTTGACCGCGTACCCAAGGGGCGCCGAAAGTGGCCGGGTATCTGTCTTGCCGCACCGGGAGGGCCAATTAGCCCCGTATGTGGATTAACAATCCGGCGGCTGGCTCTGCAATATCGCTCAATGCGTTCGACGGATAATACCATCCGTATCCTGAACTGCTGAGGCGTATGTATGAAGCTGCCCACTGGGAACGGTACCGAAGGGTGTTTGGTATCAGTTTCAGTGGGCGGCTAGATACATATCAACTCATGCATTCTCTGGATAATATATAGAAGTAGAAGTATTGTATGTTACATATACAGATATTGAGTATAGCCTGTACGATAAATATATGGTCATGCTGTTATTATTATATACCGATAGTAATATTAACATAGTAATTATATACACTTAAGATAACTATCGGCGGTTCTACCATCTTCATTCACGAGGCTAAGCCCCAGCGTTCTCTAGGGTATGCCCTAGCGTACAGCACCTTCGGTGTTCAATGAGCTGTCCGTATGGGTTGACTTCAATGTACGGACATGCATCTATGAGGACAGTACCCGTACGGACACAAAGGATATTGGTCCATGGCTACCGTTCTCTATGCACGCGTTTCGACCACCGAACAGACCATAGAACACCAAGAGACACAGGCACGCGCTGCCGGCTTCGCCATAGACCAAGTTGTCTATGATGAAGGCGTGTCCGGCGTGAACACCCTGCTCAAGGACCGGCCGGGAGGCCGGAGGCTGTTCGACATGCTGCGCTCGGGCGATACGCTCGTGGTGCGCTGGGTGGATCGCCTGGGGCGGAACTACCGGGACGTGTGTGACACCATCCGGGAGTTCATGGGCAGGGGCGTGGTCATTCGGACGGTCACAAATGGCCTCACGTTCGATGGAGCGACCAAGGACCCGATGCAACAGGCAGTCCGGGACGCGCTAATCGGCTTCATGGCGGCAACGGCCCAAGCGCAAGCCGAAGCGACCAAGGAAGCACAGCGCGCCGGCATTGAGTACGCCAAGGGCAAGGCGGATCGTTACAGGGGACGCAAGCCCAGCTTCCGGCGCGATCAGTACGAAGCCGTGCGCAACCTGCTGACCGAGGGACAGGGTACCAGCACCATAGCGAAGGCCACCAAGCTCTCTCGCCAGACCGTCCTACGGATCAAGGCTAATCCGGCTCGTGCTGAAGCCATTTTGCTTGCTTGGGCAAAGTAGTCAGAGGTTACCTCCAAGATTCTCGTACGATCTACCTCACTCTTGGCGGCCCGCCTACCAGCCTGTAAGCTCCCGCGCCCTCTGTTGGATAGTCTTTGCTCTCTCCCTCAAGAAGCCGTCGTAGTCATCCTCCAGCCCGGCGGCGTAGGCAGCATCAGATATAAGATTCGCCTCAAGCGCCCCCTTCAAATGTTCACCTAGCGCTTGTTCGACATCTTTAAGATAATCCGACGGTGCCCGGTTTGTTATTTTCTTGTTGCTTGTTGCAGTTAGCATTACGAAATTTGCTAAGAGATTAGCACGCCTTATGGAGATTCCGCGGCTCAAAAGATAGTCCCGTGGAAAGAAGTGATGAAATTCTCGTACATTCGCGTAGTGAAGCGCATGATCTATGTCGATGTCCTGTCCCGTAAGCAAATCTATAGGTCGGTTAAAAGCTAGCAGCAGAGATAGTATCTTCGCGTGCGCGGTATTGAGCCTAAATTGCTGTGTAATCCAAATCCCATCCCCTGTGTCGGTGACTGGCGCCTCTAGTTCTTGGGCTTCTCCGCTCGCGAATCTGCTTGCTGCCTCCTGATCGGAAGACATGTTACCGGTGTTCCATCCACCGAAATAACCAGAAACGGCCGTGCGCCAGAACCATCGCTTTAGCTCAAGCCTCTGCTCTACGTTAGGGATCGGCAATAGACGAAATACCTCCGCCAAAACTACCATCTGATTTGCATAGGGAATGTGTCTATCAGAAGGGATGGACAGATCCGTAGCGAGAAAGTCGACAGCACGCATATAAGCGTCTTTAGTTGTTTGAGCCGCTTTAGTTAGTAGTGCCGCATCGTACTTGCGAAGATTATCGATACTACCCTCCGAAAATCCGCCACCGGCAGCGGCGGACAGACTTCTCAGTATCACTTTCCGATCAAGACCACCGTAATCCTTCTCAGCGATAGCACTGCGCAAGCTATCTATTTCGTCAAATAGGTCGAACTTATCACTCCAAGTCGCAGCCCGCATTAAATCTACAATCGTGAGCGGAGTTCCGCGGCTATTAATTCGCTCAAATATCGGACCAACATCGTGTATAGACATCTCTAGCAGAGTTACAGTCGCAATCTTGTAATCCTTGAGTCTATCGAACAGGTTTTTGCCTGCGGTTTCGAGTTGGTCTGAAATCAGCTTCGGATTTTACTCTGTTAAGTTGCGTGAAATACAGAGATGCATCCGGTAACCAGTTGAGCCTAATCTGGTGATTAGGCGGACTATCTAGGCTCGTCAGATGAAAGAACTCCCTGCTGCGCAGGTCGTAAGCAAGGTTCCACTGACTATTTGGATCGGGTCCCTTCCAGTACAAGGCACCGCACACAGAAGATAGTCTCTGTTGACCGTCTAGTAGATAATTTACTGGCTAATCGTATGCTTGTTTTCCTATTGTTAAATCGGCAATGCTCCGCTCAGCGTTAAGTGTTTCTCTACTGCGCCAAAGTAGCACACTTCCGATAGGATAATTACTAGCGATCGAGTTCCCAAAGATCGATAACTTGTTTTTTTGACCAGACGAACTCCCGTTGAAATTTCGGAAGTATTATGTCGCCGCTAAGTATGCGAGAGGCAAGCTCTTCTACTCTATCGACAGATGGTTGCGGCGCTTTCTGCATTTCGGTCTTCGTCGGGTCAATCGCCACTATAGCCTCCAATTTTGGCGCATCAGTTCGATGCCGCAAAACGCCGTTAGGTCCCGTTACAACTCCCGCATGGTATCTCCGCTCTGACTAGCTTTGCCAGCCCTGGTCTAGTCCGGCGCCTGCACGGCGACGAGCTCTCCCGTCTGTGTTTCCGTCTCTTCTCGAAAGATCGCCAAGCCGCAACCAAAGGCGCGAGGGCACAAATGCTGGCAGGCCGGCCCGCCGCATTCGCGCGGGGCATCCAGGTCACCTCCGCCGCTCCCCGGCGCTCATCGCCATGTGAGCCGCTAGGTGCGTTGGTCCCGACCGACAAACGCCGCCAGTAAGTCTCCGAAAGCCTTTTCGCGAATCGACGGTTCGGGTCAATCGCCACTAGTACGGCAGCTTGTGCAGCGCCTCGCACATTCGGCCTAGCGACGGCGGGTCCGTGTATCCGGCAGTGGTGCCGTCAGGTGTATGTCCGACGATGGCCTGAACAAGATCATGCTCCACCCGCGCTTCCTTAAGCTGCGTAACCACCGTGTGCCGCAGGCTGTGGAAGACGAGTTGGTCCGTCTTGAGGCCAAGCCCTGGAAGAAATCTGTCATTGAACCATCGCCCCAGCGTACGGCCATATCCGTTGTTCCGGTCATAGCCGAAGTCGGGAAATAGCCTCGTTGCGCCTTCCCTGCGCATTGCCTCAACGTATTCAAGCAGGCCAAGCCCTATCAGTCGCTGGTGTATCGGCACCTTGCGAGCCGACGCGTCATTCTTCGTGCGCTTGTTGGGTCCATCGGCATTCACGTCGATGTACCAAATCCCATCTTCGCTCCGCACGTCGCTCAGTTCGAGCTGCGCTACCTCGTTAAGCCGAGCGCCGGTGTAGAGGCCGATCAGTGAACCCCACTTTCGGGAGTTGGTCGGGATCACGCTGCCAATTGGATGCAGCAGCGCTTCGGTCAGCGTCTTGATTTGATCCAGCGAGAAGCCCGTGCGCGCACGCTCCATCCGCTGCTTCTTCCGTCCTGCTGTCATTCCTCGGAACACATTCGAGGACGCGCGCCCCGTCTGTTCAGCCCACTTGAATAGGTCTCCGTACGTCCGAAGATATTTATAGACCGTGCTGGCGCTTAGCTTTGCTACCCCCTTCGCCTTCGTAGCCTGCGACAACGGAAGCCCCCGTGTCTCTGGGCTTTTGTTGTGGTGCGCGGGGAGATTTGACAGAAGGCTTTGAACTCGCTCGCGGTCGGCGAATGTCAGCTGGTGAACGTCGGTATCGGACCTAGCATTTGATGCAGGAGCGCGAACTGTCGTCTCCTCTCGCGCGCTGTCTTCTCAGTCCATGACTTGCCGTTGATCCGGTCAGCGACATAGCTGCCAGTAAGCTCGCGAAGCGTGATGCGTGCCGCGACCGCCGAAGCCGGTAACGCGATTTCGGAAACTCGATCTTGGGCAAACGTGTACGTGTCGAGTGTCGGTCAAAAGCCAAAAGCTCCGTGTTGTAGTCACGGTAGCCCTGCATGAACTCTCGACGGAGCGTCTTGTAGTCGTCGCTGCCCTCGGCCAGTGCAAGGCCGTGCTTCCTCATGAACCCGCGAATGACAGCAGTTACGTCTTCGTGGCCAGGCAGAGGATGGCCCGTTGTCATCGCAGTCTGAGCGGCGGCGTCGCTCTTCGCATGTTTTGCGATGTCGGCTTCTGTTAGCCGGCCACGCTCCAAAATTTGCGCCTTCTTGTCGGCCAGTAACTTCGCGAAGTGCCTCTGCACCACCCGCCGCATTTCCTCGTACCGCATTCCCTGCAAAGCTCCGCTCGCCAGCAATCGTTCTGCGGCGTAGCTCAATATCCGCGCAAGGTACAATGCGAACTTCGGATCACGGGTCTGTAGTGACACCTTGACACTGGACGGCCTGCGGATGGGATGCCGTGTCTTCGGTACGGGCCAACGGAAGTAGAAGATGCGGTGCCGGGATAGGGCCAGAAATGTTGGATTGCGCACGGTAAATGGCTCACTTGAATGTTCCACCGGCGAACATCAAGGGCTAAGGCTTTGAGATTGCAGGGCTTGGTGGAGCCGAGGGGGATCGAACCCCTGACCTCCGCATTGCGAACGCGGCGCTCTCCCAGCTGAGCTACGGCCCCATCAATTGCGCCCTGGCGGCTGGAACGAACTCCTCGCCGGGCCGGCGCCATTTAGGGTTTCGCGCTTCCGCCTGTCAAGAATGCCGCAGCAACCCGAAATCCGCAGAGAACGCCGGGGTTGCGGCGGCTCGGGTCCGGCCTTAAATCAGGGCGTCTTCCGCGCCGGGGCCCCGGATCTGCCCGCGGCGGCCACGTGATGCGGGTGCACCGATGAATTCCCTCCTTTCGATAATCCTGCTTGTTGCCCGCCTTTATATTTATGTGCTGATCGCCGCCGCCGTCCTGTCGTGGCTGATCGCTTTCAACGTGGTCAACACCCGCAACCAGCTCGTCGCCATGATCGCCGACGCCCTGTGGCGGCTGACCGAGCCGGTCCTGCGCCCGATACGCAATATCCTGCCGAATATGGGCGGACTCGATCTGTCACCGGTGGTGGTGATCCTGATTCTCATCTTCGTCATGAACCTGATTGCCCGTTTCCAGTACGGGCTTCCCCTCTGAAGCTGCCCTCATGTCGTGCTACCGCGTCGAGCCTGGAGGGATCGTGCTCACCGTCAGGCTGACGCCGCGCGCCGACCGCGACGCAGTCGGCGGCACCGGCGTTCTCGCCGACGGACGGATGGTGGCCCAGGTGCGCGTGCGCGCGGTTCCGGAGAACGGCGCCGCCAACAAGGCGTTGATCGCACTTCTCGCCAAGCTCTTCCATCAGCCGAAATCGGCAATCGAACTGGTCAGCGGAGCAAGCGCACGGGTGAAACAGGTGCGTATCGCCGGCGCTTCGGCCGATCTCGTGCCAATTGTCGAATCGTGGTCCGCGGGAAAGTAGTCTAGCCGCTGGCGGCGCGGCCCCAGGCGAAGGCGATCTTGGTCAGCGCCACCTCGCCGAACCGCTCGTTGGCGCGTGCCACCCGGCGCCCGCCGGCATTGCGGTAGAAGCGACACGCATTGTCGTTGTCGGCCAGCGCCCACACCACGACCGTATCGAAACCGAAACGGGCAAGCTCGCGGCGCGCCGCCAGGAACAGCCGCGTGCCCAGCCCGATGCCCTGATATTCCGGCTTGATGTAGATCTCGTAGATCTCGCCCTTCTGGACAAGATTGCGCGCCCGGTTGGGCCCGAAGGTGGCGTAGCCGCACACCGCACCGCCCACCTCAAGCACCAGGATCGCGGTTCCGCGGCGAATGGCCCGGTCCCACCACTGCGGACCACGGCGGGCGATGATCCGGTTCAGCTCCCTGGCCGGGATCATGCCGTCATAGGCGTTGCGCCAGGCCGCGTCGTGCACCTCCGTGATGCCTTCCGCATCGCGGACTTCAGCGCGTCTGACTCCAATGACGAGCGTGCTCATGAGGAGAATGTTATCACCGCCCACGACGCTGCAAAGACCATTAGCGCGCCAGGCGAGAGGATTTTTCGGGCGGTGTTGCAGCACTGCTGCTTGACGGAGCGGCCGCTGTCGTTGCAGCATTTCCGATTGTCTCAGGCGGCCCCGGCGCGATAGGCCCGCTTGCGGTCGTTGGGGTCGAGCAGGCGCTTGCGCAGGCGGATCGCCTTGGGTGTCACCTCGACCAGCTCGTCATCGTCGATATAGGCGAGTGCCTTTTCCAGCGTCATCTTGAGCGGCGGCGTCAACCGCACCGCCTCGTCCTTGCCGGCGGCGCGGACGTTGGTGAGCTGCTTGCCCTTGAGCACGTTGATCTCGAGGTCGTTGCCGCGCGTGTGCTCGCCCACGACCATGCCGCGATAGACCTTGGCGCCGGGCTCGATCATCATCGGCCCGCGATCCTCCAGCTTCCACATGGCATAGGCCACCGCCTCGCCGGCATCGTTGGACAGGAGCACGCCATTGCGCCGGCCGGGAATGTCGCCCTTGTATTCGGCATAGGAATGGAACACGCGGTTCATCACCGCCGTGCCGCGCGTATCGGTCAGCAGTTCGCCCTGATAGCCGATGAGGCCGCGCGTCGGCGCGGCGAAGACCAGGCGCAGCCGCCCGCCGCCCGATGGCTTCATCTCCAGCATCTCTGCCTTGCGCTGGCTCAGCTTGTCGATGACGATGCCGGAGTGCTCCTCGTCGACGTCGATTACCACTTCCTCGATCGGCTCCATCAGCTTGCCGGTCGCCGGATCGGTCCGGAAGACCACCTTGGGCCGCGACACGCCCAGTTCGAAGCCCTCGCGCCGCATGGTCTCGATGAGGATGGCAAGCTGCAGTTCGCCGCGGCCGGAGACCACATAGGCGTCTGAATTGGGCGCCGCCACCACGCGCAGCGCCACATTGCCTTCAGCCTCCTTGAACAGGCGCTCGCGGATGACGCGGCTTTGCACCTTGTCCCCTTCGGTGCCGGCCAGCGGCGAATCGTTGACCAGGAAGGTCATCGACAGTGTCGGCGGGTCGATCGGCTGGGCATGCAGCGGATCGGTCACTTCCGGCGCGCACAGCGTATCGGCAACGTTGAACGTCGGCAGGCCGGCGACAGCAACGATATCGCCCGCCTCGGCCACGTCGATCGGCGTCCGTTCGATGCCGCGGAAGGCGAGGATCTTGGAGACGCGTCCGGTCTCGACCAGTTTGCCCGTGTGGTCGAGCACCTTGACCGGCTGGTTGGGCGAGATCGACCCGGCAAAGACGCGGCCGGTGATCAGACGGCCGAGATAGGGATTGGCCTCGATCAGCGTGCCCAGCATGCGGAAGGCCCCGCCCTCGATCTTCGGCTGCGGCACGTGCTTCAGGATCAGCTCGAACAGTGGCGTCATGCCCTCGTCCACCGGCCCCTCGGGCGAGGGTCCCATCCAGCCATATTTCGCCGAGCCATAGATGATCGGGAAATCGAGCTGCTCCTCGCTGGCGTCGAGCGCCGCGAACAGGTCGAAGACCTCGTTGACCACCTGCTCCGCCCGCGCGTCCGGCCGGTCCACCTTGTTGATGCACACGATCGGCTTGAGGCCGATCTTGAGCGCCTTGCCGACCACGAACTTGGTCTGCGGCAGCGGCCCTTCCGCCGCATCGACCAGGACGATGGCGCCGTCGACCATCGACAGGATGCGCTCCACCTCGCCGCCGAAGTCGGCGTGGCCGGGCGTGTCGACGATGTTGATGCGGGTGCCGTGCCACAGCACCGAGGTCGCCTTGGCCAGGATGGTGATGCCGCGCTCTCGTTCCAGGTCGTTGGAATCCATGACCCGCTCGGCCACCCGCTGGTTTTCTCGGAAGGCGCCGGCCTGCTGTAGCAGGCGGTCGACGAGCGTCGTCTTGCCGTGGTCGACATGAGCGATGATGGCGATGTTGCGGAGAGACATGATTCACCAAAAAAGGGCGCCGGCCGGCCGCCGCGCCCGAGGAACAGGCTTGTCGGCGGTGCCGTGCCTGTGTTGCGGCGCAATATAGTGAGCCCGGCGACAAACGCAAACCGGTCACCATGAACCTTCAAAAGCTGGTGCTTTGTCGGCCGCTGTGGCCTAGAAGGTCCATATTGTCGCACCCCTTCCGGGACTGATTGCATGCGTCCGCCGCCGCGAAAACTGACGGTCCTCGCATCGTTTGACGTGGCTGGCTATACCCGGCTGGTCGAGCGGGACGAACGCGGCACGCTGACCGAACTGGCCAAGATCCGCCGACGAACGCTGCGACCGACGCTCGCCGCCCATGGCGGCAACCTGTTCAAGACCATGGGCGATGGTGGCCTGGTCGAGTTCCCCAATGTCGAGGACAGCGTCCGCTGGGCGATCGCCTTCCAGGTGGCCATGGCCGACCGCAACGCCGGCCACGGGAGCGCGGCGGCGATCCAGGTCCGCCTCGGAATCGCGCTGGCCGACGTCTTCGTCCACGGCAACGACCGCTTCGGCGCCGCCGTCGGCTTCGTTGTCCGCTTGCAGCAGGCGGCGCCGCCCGGCGGCATTGCCATCACCCATTCCGTTCGCTGGCAACTGGCCAGGGACCTGGCGCAGACCTTCGCCCATATCGAGCGCGTCACCTTGAAGGGCATCGACGAGCCGATGGAGATCTGGGTATGGACACCGGCCGGCCGCGATCCCAACGCCTCGACCGGTCGTTACGGCCGCCAGATCCCGGACCACGAGCGGCCGGCCCGCGCCGCCGCACCGATCGCCGCGCCGCCGCCCGAACCGCCCTCGGGTCATCCCTCAATCGCCGTGCTTCCCTTCGACAACATGTCAGGCGATCCCACCGCCACCGCCATGGCCGACGGTCTGGTCGAGGAAATCACCGCAACGCTGTCGCGCATCCGCGACTTCACTGTCATCGCGCGCAACTCCGCCTATGCCGCCTATCGCGACAGGACCCGGGATCTGCGCGAGGTTTCGCGCGACCTCGGCGTGCGCTACGTGCTCGAAGGCAGCCTGCGCAAGGCCGGCGACCGCGTGCGCGTCACCGCCCAGCTCATCGACGGCGGCAGCGGCGCGCACATCTGGGCCAACTCCTACGACGGCGTCGTCGACAACATCTTCGACTTCGAGGACCAGATCGCCGAGCGCGTCGCCGGTGCGCTGCACCCTTCCATCCGCGCCGCCGAGATCGAGCAGGCGCGGCGCAAGCGGCCCGACAGCGTCGCCGCCTACGACCTCGTGCTGCGCGCCTTGCCGCACCTGTGGAGCCACCGCGCCGAGGACAACGCCGAAGCCATCCGCCTGCTCGACGAGGCCCACCGCATCGACCCCGGTTATGGCCGCGCCTCCGCCTTCGCCGCCTGGGCACGCGCCCAGCAGGTTGTCTACAACTGGGCCGACGACATCGAGCGCATGCGTACCGAAGGCGACCGCCTGATCGCGCTTGCCGCCGATACCGTCAACGACGACCCGACGGCGCTCTGCGCCCTGTCGACGGCAACCATGCTGCTGTTCGGCGATCTCGACCGCGCCCAGAGCTTCATCGATCGCGCGCTGATGCTCGACCCCAACCATGCCTGGGGCTGGACGCGCCGCGGCTTCTTGCATGTCTATCGCGGCGAGGCCGACGCCGGCACCGCCTGCTTCGAGCGCGCCATCCGCTTGAGCCCGCTCGATCCGTTCAGCTTCAACTGCACCATCGGGCTGGGGCTCGCCCGCTTCGCCGCCGGCCATCCGGAAGAAGCAATCGAGTGGACGCGGCGGGCGATGCGCGAGAAGGTCGGTCTGACCTGGGCCTATCGCGATCTTGCCACCTTCCTCGCCGCGGCCGGCAGGATCGACGAAGCCAAGGTCGCCGCCCGGCGCCTGTGCGAGACCCACCCGCATGTGACGGTGGCCGAGGTCGCCGATGCGCTCCACTTCATGGAGCCGAAGCTGCTCGCCCGCTATCTCGACGGACTGCGCCAGGCCGGCCTGCCCGAAGGCGCGCCCGGCACGTCCTGATCGCACGGCTGTCCGTTCAGTCGGGGCTCAGGCGGCCGGCCGGTTCTGCCACGGGCCGGACGAACTCGACGGTCGCGATGGACCGGCGGCATCGTCATGCGGCTCGGCATTCTCGACCATCATGAACTCGGCGAGATTCTCGCGGCTGACATAGCCGGCGAGCCTTTCGTCCTCATCGGTGACCGCCACCTCGGCCGCCCGCTTCTCTTGCATCAGGCGGATGGCCATTTCGAGCGGCTGGCCGACCTTCACCACCGGCACGTCGCGGGTCATCACGTCGAGCACCGGCGTCTCGGGGCCGCTGGCCTTGAGCGCAGCGATCATGGCGTTACGGCTGAGGAAGCCGCGCAGGTGCCCGCCCCCGTCGACCACCGGGAATTCGTGCTGGGTGGTGCGCAGAAGCGCTTCCGCCGCGTCGTCGACGGTGGCATTGGCGCCCAGCGATTCGAACACGCGCACCATGGCGCGTTCGACCGGCACGCGCCGCGCCGCCTCGCGCATACCGACGTCGCCCGCCTCACCGGCCGCCGCCAGATAGACGAAGATGGCGATGAACATGAGCAGAACGTTGCCGCTCATCAGTCCCCAGAAGCCGAAGACGAAGGCGAGCCCCTGGCCGATGCGCGCAGCAAGCTCGGTCGCCCGCCGGCGGCCCATGCGGAAGGCCAGCAGCGCCCGCAGCACGCGGCCGCCGTCCATGGGAAAGGCGGGGATCAGGTTGAACAGGACCAGCCAGACATTGACCGCCGCCAGCCGCGTCAGAAAGCCCGGTGCCGATTTCTGGATCGAGGCAACCGTTCCCAAATCCAGATGCGCGCCAAGCACGACCAGGATCGCGGCGATGACGACGTTGACCAGCGGCCCGGCGATGGCGATGACGATCTCCTCCGCCGGCTTCTCGGGGATGCGCGACAGGCGCGCCAGCCCGCCGATGGGCAAGAGCGTGATGTCCGGCGTGGCGATGCCGTAGCGGCGTGCGGCCAGCGCATGGCCAAGCTCATGCAGCACGACGCAGGCGAAGATGGCGATGATGAAGATGACGCCGTCCACGGCCGCCGCGGCGCCGCCGTTCAGATATTCGGCAAAGCCGATCCACGCCAGTAGAATCAGGAAGGTCAGGTGGATGCGAATCTCGCTGCCCGCGACCTTCGCAATGGTAATCGACCACGACATGGCGTGCCTCTCTGCCGGCATCTCCCCACCAAAGGATCCTGGCAGGGATATAGGGCGCGGACGCGCCGACGCTAGCCGGCGCGGTCGCGCGCCGCCAGCGTGCGCAGCCGCAGCGCGTTGAGGCGGATGAAGCCGGCGGCATCCTTCTGGTCGTAGGCGCCGCGGTCGTCCTCGAAGGTGACCAGCGCGTCGGAATAGAGCGACTTCGGGCTCTTGCGGCCGGTGACGATGACATTGCCCTTGTAGAGCTTGAGCCGCACCGCGCCCTCGACGTGTTTCTGGCTCTCGTCGCAGAGCTTCTGCAGCATCTCGCGCTCCGGCGCGAACCAGAAGCCGTAATAGACCAGCTCGGCATAGCGCGGCATCAGCGAGTCCTTGAGGTGCGCCGCCTCGCGGTCGAGCGTCAGCGACTCCATGGCGCGATGGGCGGTGAGCAGGATGGTGCCGCCGGGGGTTTCGTAGATGCCGCGCGACTTCATGCCGACGAAGCGGTTCTCGACCAGATCGACGCGGCCGATGCCGTTGTCGCGGCCGAGCGCATTGAGCGCGGTGAGCAGGCTCGCCGGGCTCATCGCCTTGCCGTCGAGCGCGATGGCATTACCCTGTTTGAATTCGATCTCGATCTCGGTTGCCTTGTCGGGCGCGTCCTCGGGCGCCACCGTGCGCTGGAAGACATAGGGTGGCGGCTCGTTCCACGGATCCTCCAGCACCTTGCCCTCCGAGGAGGAGTGCAAGAGGTTGGCGTCGACCGAGAACGGTGCCTCGCCGCGCTTGTCCTTGGGCACCGGGATCTGGTTCTTCTCGGCAAACGCGATGAGATCGCTGCGCGACTTGAAATCCCACTCGCGCCACGGCGCGATCACCTTGATGTTGGGATCGAGCGCGTAGGCGGTAAGCTCGAAGCGCACCTGGTCGTTGCCCTTGCCGGTGGCACCGTGGGCGATGGCGTCAGCGCCGGTCTGGTGGGCGATCTCGACCAGCCTTTTGGCGATCAGCGGCCGGGCGATCGAGGTGCCGAGCAGATAGACTCCCTCGTAGAGCGCGTTCATGCGCATCATCGGGAAGACAAAATCGCGCACGAATTCCTCGCGCAGATCCTCGATATAGATCTCCTTGATGCCGAGCATCTCGGCCTTCTTGCGCGCCGGCTCCAGTTCCTCGCCCTGGCCGAGGTCGGCGGTGAAGGTCACCACTTCGGCGCCGTAGGTCGTCTGCAGCCATTTGAGGATGATCGAGGTGTCGAGGCCGCCGGAATAGGCAAGCACGACCTTCTTGATATCGGACATTCGAGGGGCTCCGCCACGCATGAAAACCAAGCGTCCGCGGGCTTATAGGCGGCGGCCGGCGGGGCGGCAAGGCGGCGGTTCATCCCGCTTGATCCATCGCAAGGGCAGAATGTGATCGACCCTGCAATCTTGACGCAGGCTGGCCGCAGGAGGTTCGGCAATGGCGGAACTGGTCGTTTTCTATTCGCTGACCGGGAAATCCCGCCGCGTGGCGGAGTGGCTGGCGACTGGCCTGAACGCCGAGATCGAGGAGATCGTCGAGCGGCGACCGCGCGACCTCGCCTTGCGCGGCGCCTGGCGCTCCTCTCTCAACTCGCTTTTGCGCCGCCGGCCGCCGATCAAGCCGATGAACCATCGCGAAGCCATCTTCGATCGTGTGATCCTCGTCTGCCCGATCTGGGGCGGCCGCGTGGCGGCGCCGGCGCGCACCTGGCTTGCCGAGTATGGGCGCGGCGCCAAGACCCTGGGCCTTGCCCTTCAGTCCAGCGACGGCGTCTCCCATTCCGGAGTGCTCAGCGAATTCAAGGCCATGATCGGCCGCAGCGCCAAGCCGCTGCTGACGGTGAGCGAAGAGGATTTCGGCAGCAACACGGCCGAACAGAAGGTCGCCGACTTCGTCCGCTCGATCACCATCGAAGCGGCGAAATTCCCGGTCAACTAGCCGCCATCATCAGGCGACCTGCCGTCGTCCGGCGGCGCGCTAGCCCTGCCCTTTGGCGAGCGGCCAAGGAACGGCCGCGCCAGAGACGCAAAACCCTGTCTCAACCCGATACCGGCCTCCGTCATCCACGCTTCCATACGCTCATTGGTGAGCGCCGCCGGCGGGCTGACATAGAACAGCCGGTATTGGACGGCGATGACCGTGAGCGTGATCCACCAGGCCAGCACCACGTCGGAGAGGAAATGGGCGCCGAAGGCGACGCGGTTGAGCGAGAATATCGCCCCGGCCGCGAGCAGCACCCTCACCCCCGTCGGCCGCCAGCGCGCCGGCAGAAGCACCGCCAGCGTCAGCAGCCACATCGACGAGGAGCCTTCGCCGGAGACGAATGAACAGTTGCGGCTGCAGTAATGCGTGATCTGCCACACGCCGACGAACGGGTCGTGCCCGCCGAAATCGATCACCTGATAGGGGCGCGGCCGTCCCCAATTGTCCTTGAAGATGAGGTTGGTGACGATGCCCGGGCCGATGGCCAACGTCGACAGGATGAAGACGATATCGCGCGGCTTGAGCAGACTTCGGCGATACGGCCAGATGAGCTTGATGACCAGCACAACGACCAGCGCGATCGCGATCACCGCCGTCATGTCGCGCCAGAAATCGCGCAAGTAGACGAACGCCTTCAGTTGTCCGACGAGGAAACCGTTGTCATAGAAGAGGTTCGAGAACCACAGATCGATGCCGGGGAAGGCAAGGAAGATGGCGCTGGTCACGATGATGAGGATGAGGCACTGGACGATCGGATCGCCGACCAGCGCCGGGGCGCCCAGTGGCTGCCAGATGGCGTGGGGAAACTTGTCGTGGTCTTCGGACACGTCTTTTTCTGCTCCGGGCTCGCCCGCTGCCGAACTTAGTGCGGTTTAGCTGTCGGAACGTCAACAGCCGGCCAAAAACCGCCCACCTGCTATAGTTGCCACAAAGCCCCCACCGCGCACCGCCGCCCTATGACCCGCACCGAAATGCAGCCTTTGCCGAACCCGACTGCCACCAGGCGCACACCGATCAGTTGGCGTGCCGCGGCGCTTATCATCCTTGCCATGGTTGCGGCACGGCTAGTCGCCGCCGCCTTCATTCCGCTGAGCCCTGACGAGACCTATTATTTCGACTGGTCGCGGTTCCCGAGCTGGAGCTACTACGACCATCCGCCGATGGGGGCGTGGTGGATCGCGCTCGGCACCTCGGTTTTCGGCGCCAATCCCTTCGGCATCAGGGTGGTGGCCATCCTCGCCGGACTGCCGATCGCGCTCACCGTCTACCTGACCGGCCGCATCCTCTTCGACCGGGCGACCGGCATTCGCGCCGCCCTGTGGACCAATGCCACCTTCCTCATGGCCGTCGGCGGCATCCTGGCCACGCCCGACGCGCCCAACGTGCTGTTCTGGGCGCTCGCCATCCTCGGACTTGCTTGTCTGGTCAAAACCGGCAAGGGCGCCTGGTGGCTGCTGATCGGGCTCGGCACAGGTCTCGCGATCGTCTCCAAGCTCACGGCACTTTTCCTCGGCCCGGCCATTCTGCTCCTGTTCATCGTCCGCCAAGACGTCCGCCGATGGCTGGTCAGTGCGTGGCCGTGGGCCGGCGCCCTGCTGGCGCTGGCCATCGTCACCCCCATGCTGCTGTGGAACGCCGGCCATGACTGGGTGACGCTGACCAAGCAGTTCGGCCGGCTGACCCAGGAGGACTTCCAGCCCTTCGGGCCGCTTGTCTTCGGCGTCACCCAATTCGGCATTCTCAACCCGCTGATCGCCGTCTTTGCCGGTCTCGCCACCGTCATCGCCGTCCGCCGCCGGGCGGCGCCGTTTTCAGACGGCATGGCGCTGCTCCTGTGGACCACCCTGCCGCTCATCGCCTACATGGCCGTCCATGCTTTCCAGGAGCAGGTCCAGGGTCACTGGCTGGCGCCCATCTTCCCCACCCTCGCGCTGGCTGCCGCGGCGGCTTCCGGTTCCGCCGATGCGGACTGGGACCCGCTTGCCGCCCTCGTCCTGCCGCTCGGCATCGCCGGCATGGGTCTCGGCATCGTGGCGGGGATCAATCCGGGCAACCTGATCCCGCGCCAGCTCGATGTCGGCCAGATCATCCGCGGCTGGGACGGCTTCAGCGCCGAGGCCGAGAAGCTGCGCGAGCAGTCGGGCGCCACGTGGATCGCAACCGACTATTACGGCGCCTATGGCGAGCTGGCCTATCATCTGGCACCGCGGGGCGTGCCGGTGATCGCGACCAGCGAGCGGGCCCGCTACGCCTACGCGCCGCCGCCCGATCCGGCGCTCCTCGACAAGCCCGTGCTGATCGTCACGCGCGGTTCGGGTCTGCCAGGCGCCTGCTTTGCCAATGTCGCGCCGGCTGGAACCATCCATCGGCAGGTCGGGGCGACGATCTACCAGACCTACACGGCCTTCCGCGCCGACCGGGCGGCGCCGGGCGCGTTCGATCCGGGCTGCGACCGCCTGCATTGACCAGCGCGACAAAGCGCTGACTCAACAGGTGCGGCATTGCGACCTAAAAGGCTTGTCGACGCGCCGCCGCGTTCCCGGGTCCGTCGCCGCCCATGCTGAACATGTTTGTTCCAGATCTGCCGGTCCTTGCCGCCTTCATGGCGGCGTCGATCGTGCTCGGCATCACGCCCGGCCCGGACATGACCTTCTTCCTGTCGAAGACCGTCGCCCAGTCGCGCCCGGCCGGCTTCGCGGCACTGGCGGGCGCCGCAACCGGGTTGATGGTCCATTCGCTCCTCGTCGCCGCCGGCCTCTCGGTCCTGCTCGCCGCTTCGCTCACTGCCTTCACCATCCTCAAGGTGGCCGGCGCCGTCTTTCTCGCCTGGCTTGCCGTCGACGCGCTCCGCCACGGCTCGTCGCTCTCGCTGGCACCGGGCGGGCGGCGCGATCGGCTCGGCGCGATCTTTCTCAAGGGGCTGCTCATCAACCTGCTCAATCCGAAGATCATCATCTTTTTCGTGACCTTCCTGCCGCAGTTCGTCTCCGCCGGCGATCCGCATGTGGCACGCAAGCTGCTCTTCCTTGGCGTCACCTTCATTCTGGTGAACCTGCCCGTGTGCGGCAGCCTCGTCCTCGCCGCCGACCGCATCGCGCTTGTCCTCAGGCGCTCGCCGCGCGCCACCCGCATCGTCGATTGGCTCTTTGCCGGCGTGCTTGGCGCCTTCGCAGCGCGGTTGATCTTCACTCAGGCGAAGTAGGCGGCGTTGCCGGCCGCTCCAGCGGTGGCGCCGGCGGCGCGCTGGCGCGGGCGAATCCGGAAAGCCGCCCGGCGATCAGCCAGTAGACGAAGCCGCCGACGAAGCCCGCCGCCGCCAGCAGAAGCTGGCGGCCTTGGCCGTCGGCCGCCCACCCCATCAGCGGGAATTGGCTGGCAAGCAGGCCGAGGGCACCGCCCACAGCCAGATAGAGATAGACGGAACGCCAGCGGAACAGCTCGGCCAGCACCGCGACGAGGACGGCCGGGATGAACGCCAGCGCGCCCACGCGCACCATCACCATCACCCCCTCGCCAATGACATAGCCGGTGGCGACGATATCGGAGGAGATCGCGCCGGCCTGATGACCGTACCAGCCGGCGAGGATGGTCAGCGTCGCCGCCAGCACCGCGGCAATGAAGGCGAGCGGGACGAGGAAGAGGATGCGCAGGAGATCGGCCACCGGCGTTCGCTCTATTCCGCGATCATCGCTTCCAGCGCCATGCGCTCGCGAATGCGCAAGCGCTCGCTTTCGCTCTTGAGCTGGCCGCAGGCGGCCAGGATGTCGCGGCCACGCGGCGTGCGCACCGGCGAGGCATAGCCGGCCCGGTTGACGATGTCGGCGAAGCGCTCGATCGCCTCCCAGTCCGAGCACTCGTATCCCGAGCCCGGCCACGGATTGAACGGGATCAGGTTGATCTTGGCAGGAATCCCGGCGAGCAACTTGACCAGCGCCCGCGCCTCGGCAGGCGTATCGTTGATGCCCTTCAGCATCACATATTCGAAGGTGATGCGCCGTGCATTCGACAGGCCGGGATAGGCGCGGCAGGCCGCGATCAGCTCGGCGATCGGATATTTCCTGTTGAGCGGCACCAGTCGATCGCGCAATTCGTCGGTGACCGCGTGCAGCGAGATCGCCAGCAACACGCCGAGATCCTCGCCCACCCGCGGGATCATCGGCACCACGCCGGAGGTCGACAGCGTGATCCGCCGCTTCGACAGCGCGATACCGTCGCCGTCGGCAATGATCTGCAGGGCCTGGCGGACGTTGTCGTAATTGTAGAGCGGCTCGCCCATGCCCATCATGACGATGTTGGAGACCAGCCGGCCGGTTGACGGCGCTTCCGTGCTGGCGTCGCGCTCGGGTGCCGGTGCCGATTTCGACACGCCCGGCGCCGGATAATCCCCCAGCCGGTCGCGGGCGAGCAGCACCTGGCCGACGATCTCTTCCGCCGTCAGGTTGCGCACCAGTTTCTGCGTACCGGTATGGCAGAAGGAGCAGGAGAGCGTGCAGCCGACCTGACTCGACAGGCAGAGCGTGCCGCGCCCCTCCTCGGGAATATAGACCGTCTCCACCTCGACCGGGCGTCCGGCTCCGCGGGAGGGAAAGCGCAACAGCCACTTGCGCGTTCCGTCCTCGGAAATCTGTTCGGTGACGATCTCCGGGCGGCTCACCGTATAGGCTTCGCCGAGCGACGTGCGCAGGCCCTTCGAGACGTTGGTCATCTGGGCGAAGTCGGTCGCCCCACGCACATAGAGCCAGTGCCAGAGCTGGGCCGTACGCATGCGCACCTGGCCCCCCGGCACGCCGATCGCCGCCAGCGCCGTGCCCAGTTCCTCGCGGCTCATGCCGACGAGCGACGGTCGCGCTTCGGCACGGCCGGCCAGGGCAACGTCCGGAGCAACGGTAACGGTCATGGCATCAGCCGGTGACAATCACACCCACGGCCGCGCGGTCGCGACCTTGGTCTCGTAGGAGGCGATGCGGTCGGCCTTCTCCATGGTCAGTCCGACCTCGTCGAGGCCGTTCAGCAGGCAGTGCTTCTTGAACGGGTCAACCTCGAAATGCACCGTGCCGCCGTCCGGCCCCTTGATCTCCTGGGCGTCGAGGTCAACCGTCAGCGTCGCGTTGGCGCCGCGTGCCGCATCGTCCATCAGCTTGTCGAGGTCCTCCTTGGAGACCTTGATCGGCAGGATGCCGTTCTTGAAGGCGTTGTTGTAGAAGATGTCGCCGAACTCGGTGGAGATGACGCAGCGGATGCCGTAGTCGAGCAAGGCCCAGGGCGCATGCTCGCGGCTCGAGCCGCAGCCGAAATTGTCGCCGGCGACCAGGATCTGGGCTCTTTTGTAGGCCGGCTTGTTGAGCACGAAATCCGGGTTGTCCGACCCGTCGTCGCGGTAGCGCAGCTCGGCGAACAGCCCTTTGCCGAGGCCGGTGCGCTTGATCGTCTTCAGGTAGTCCTTGGGGATGATCATGTCGGTGTCGACGTTGATCATGTCGAGCGGCGCTGCGACCGCGGTGAGCGTCGTGAACTTGTCCATCGGGCTATCCTTTCCAGGGGCGCCTGTCATGCGACGGTCGGCTGCGGAGGTCAAGCGGCCGCCATGCAGAGGTGACCGGCGGCAGCCGGGCCGCGCAGGATCGGCGGCTCCCGGATTGCGCTTCGTCCCATCCGGGCTACAAACAGCAGGCAAACCGGAGGAACGCCACCCGTGACCCCGCATAACGAAGCCAAGAAGGGCGATTACGCCGACGCCGTCCTGCTGCCCGGCGACCCGCTGAGGGCGAAATGGATCGCCGAGACCTTTTTCGAGGCGCCGCGCCAGGTCAATGCCGTGCGCAACTGCCTGGGCTTCACCGGCACCTGGAAGGGCAGGCCGGTGAGCGTCCAGGCGACCGGCATGGGCCAGCCCTCGCTCGGCATCTACGTAACCGAGCTTCTCGCCGAATACGGCGTCAGGACGGTCATCCGCGTCGGCACCGCCGGGGGCTTGAGCGAGAAACTGAACGTCCGCGACATCGTCATCGCCTCGGCCGCCTCGACCGACAGCGCCATGAACCGCGACGTCTTCGGCCCCTTCGCCTTCGCGCCCGTCGCTGATTTCGGCCTGCTCCGTGCCGCCGTCGAGATCGCGGAGAAACGCGGCCTTGCCTGGCACGTCGGCGGCATCGCCTCGTCGGATGTCTTCTACCACCCGGCCGGCGTCACGGTTTACGACGCACTCAGGGCCCACGGCGTGCTCGCCGTCGAGATGGAGGCGGCCACCCTCTACACGCTCGCCGCCCGCTACAACGCCCGCGCCGTCGCCATCTGTTCGATCAGCGACAACATCGTCACCGGCGACAAGCTGGCGCCGGCCGAGCGCCAGTCGTCGCTCTCCGAGATGGTCGAATTGTCCCTCGACGTGGCGGTGGGTGCCTGAGCAGCCTATGCCATCCGCCCGCCGGGCAGCATCATCTTCAGCACGCCGTTTCTGCGCACGTAGTGATGGAAGAGCGCGAAGGCGGAATGCAGCCCCGCGGCCAGGAACAGCAGGATGGCGAGCCCCCGGTGCAGGCCGAGGACGCTCGGCGCCGGATGCACCAGCCCTTCAGCAATCGCCTGCAGTTCGTGCGCGCCGATCATCCCGGCAACCGGCACGGCAAAGAGCAGCACATAGAGCGCCACATCGGTCCACCACGACCAGCGCATGAGGCTGTCACGCATCGGCGGCTTGCCCGGCAGCCGGTCGAAGAAGGCCCGCCAGGCAAGGCGCAGGGCGGCGAGCACGAAGATCGTCACGCCGAGCGTCTCGTGCAGCGCCAGGACTGTCGGCCCGCCATGGTCGGCGATGAATGCCGACAGCAGGCCGGCAATCACCAGAACCGCCATCGCCCAGTGGAAGGCCTGGGCAATCGGGCCGAAGTGAAATTTCGTTCCGAATAGCGTCATGAAGAGATCCCGTCGCAAGAACTCTGCCGGCATCACGCCGGACGCCGGAGACTCCTACGCCGGGACCGGAGGACCGGCCTGCGACACATTTGACGGGTGGCGCCCGACGGATGGCGGTGGCTGATTGCCCGGCCGCCGTCCGCGAACGACACTCTCGGTTATGCCGCCCGCCCGCCGGGTAGCATGGCGCGCAAGACGCCGTCCTTGACGAAGAAGTGGTGGAACAGGGCGGCCAAGGCATGCAGACCGGCGACCACCACAATGGCGTTGGCGAGCAGCTCATGCACTTTCATGATCTGGTGGCCGAGCTGCCGGGACTCGACGAAATAGGGGCCGAGATCGAGGCCGTAGACGACGATCGGATGGCCGCCGAGCCATGTTCCGGCGATCGCGCTCACCGGAATCGCGATCAGCATCGCGTAGAGCAGCCAGTGGACCAGCTTCGACCCCAGCGCCACCACGGGCGACAGGGAATCATGCGCCGGCCGGCGGTCGAAGGCACGCCATAACAGCCGGGCGGCCACGATCACGAAGACCGTGAAGCCTAGGGTCATGTGGAGAGGGCGGAATTCGCCGTGGGCGACCAGCCAGGCGGTCGCCAGCAGGACCACGGTGACCCAGTGGAAGGCCTGGGCGATTGCGCCGTAGCGAAGTTCGGTACCGAAAAGCGTCATATGCGTGGTCCGTTGGGAGGGGGACATGTTGGCTCATACGTAGGGAGCGGCAGCGCCCTACGTAAGCCGGCCCAATTCCGGCAACGGTCCGCATTCACAATTGCGTTAACGCGATCGGGCAGCGGCCCGGTGTGGCCGATGGCGACACCGGGCAAACCGCCCTATTGGTCGGCGACGTTCCTAGGCGTAGCGCCGCCGGGCGACCCTCCGGCCGGCCCGGTCATTCCTGCCTATCGGCCGCGCCCCGGGCAGCATCGCTGTAAGCACGCCATCCTTCATGAAGAAATGGTGGAACAGGGCCGCCGCGGCATGCGACCCGGCCACCAGCACAATGAGGTTGGCGAGCAGATAATGGATTTCCATGATCCGGTGGCCGAGATGGCGCGATTCGGCGAGGTACGGTCCGATCCGGCCGAGGCCGTAGACGACGATCTCGTGGCCCTCGAGCCACGTCCCGACGATCGCGGTCAGGGGAATCGCGATGAGCATGGCGTAGAGCAGCCAGTGGACCAGCTTCGAGCTCAGCGTCACCACCAGCGACATTTCATGGGTCGGCTGGCGATCGAAGGCGCGCCACAGGAGCCGCGCCGCCACGAGCACGAAGACGGCGAAGCCCAGCGTCTCGTGGAGGACGCGGGTGTGGCCGTGGGCGACCAGCCATGCGGTCGCCAGCAGAACGAAGGTCGCCCAGTGGAAGGCCTGGGCGACGGCGCCGTAGCGCAGTTTTGTACCGATTAGCGTCATATGCGTAGTCCGTTGGGAGGAGGTATCGACACGGCGCGCAGGAAGCAGTGCCTCCCCACGCCGGCCTTGAGCGACCTAGTCCTGCCGCGCTTTCAGAACGCTGTCGTTTTGCCGTCGGCACCCGCCGCACGCCGAAACGCCGTTAACGAACCGTCACCCGCCCTGTTCGGCTTCGGCCTCGATCGCTTCCATGTCGTCGTCCGACAGGCCGAAATGGTGGCCGATCTCGTGCACCAGTACGTGGCTGACCACCGCCCCCAGCGTCTCCTCGTGCTCCGCCCAGTAGTCGAGGATCGGCCGGCGGTAGAGCCAGACGCGGTTGGGCAACTGCCCGGTGTGGCCGGCGGCGGCGTCATGGGCGAGCCCGATGCCGTGGAACAGGCCGAGGATGTCGAATTCCGACTCGGCACCGAGATCGTCGAGCACGTCGTCCTCCGGAAACTCGCTCACCCGGAATTCGATGTCGCCGCAGAGCTTGCGAAACGTGTCGGGCAGCGCCGCGAAGCTTTCCCGCGCGATCGCCTCGATATCGTCGAGCGAGGGGGCCTCTGCAGCGGCCCAATCGGGGGATTTACCGGTCATCTTTTCGGCCACAGCGTCGCGACCAGATAGGCAGCCAGGCTCAGCATGAAGATATAGCCCAGCGTGCGGCCGACGCGCCGCGCCCATACCTCGATCGCGTCCGGCTTCCTGTGGTTTTCGCCCATGGCTCCATTTCCGTCCCGCCAGCCGCCGGGGTCAAGCGCATCGCCTGCGACGCTCGCCCGAACCGTCGCCCGAGCCTGAACGGGCGATGAACCACCGCCTCAGCTTCGGTTCAAGGCCAGGCACCTAGAAAGGGGCTCACACGATCGCTGAGCCGATCGGGGCGAATTAAAGAGACGGAGATACGAGCCATGTTCAAGAAGACCCTCATCGCCACCGCCACCGCCGGCCTGATCGCCACCGGCGCCATGGTTGCTACGACCAGCACCGCATCGGCTGCCGGCGTCTATTTCGGCGGCCCCGGCTGGAGCATCGGCATCGGCGGCCCCAGCTGGCGCGGCGACCGGCCGCATCGCGTCTGCCGCCCGGTGTTCCGGACCGAGCGCTGGTGGGACCGCTGGGGCCGCCCGCACTTCAAGAGGGTGGTCGTCCGCCAGGAGTGCCATTGGAGCTATGGCCGCTGGAACGACCGCGGCCCGAACCCGGGCTGGGGTTACGACGGCGGTTGGGGTCGCGACGGAGGCTGGCGCCGCTGAACGACGCGCCCCGCGCAATGGAAAAGCCCCGCGGCAGAAGCCGCGGGGCTTTTGGCATGTAATCGGCGAAGCGGCGCGGCTCAGGCGTCCGCCCCGAACCGGCAGACCACGATAAGGTTTGATCTCCTTCAGCACGAACATCGTCTGCATCTCCTTGATGTGCGGCAGGGCGCGCAGCACTTCCATGGAGAACCGGGCATAGGCATCCAGGTCGGCAGCAACCACCTGCAGCAGGAAGTCGGCATCGCCGGCAATCGCGTAGCAGGCGACGACCGCGTCGAGCCGCGCGACGCTGTCGGCGAATTCCTCGGCCTCCTTGTCGCTGTGGCCGCCGACCCGCACCCGGGCGAAGGCGAGCACCCCGAGCCCGACCTTGCGCCGGTCGAGCACAGCCCGGTAGCCGCCAATCACGCCAGTTTCTTCCAGCGTCCGCACCCGGCGCCAGCAGGGCGAAGCCGACATGCCGACATTTTCCGCCAGCGCCTGATTGGTCAGCCGCCCGTCGGCCTGCAGCGCGCGGAGGATGCGGACGTCGGACGGTTCGAGGGTCTCGGGCATGAATGACCCCATTGGTAGCTGATACAGACAGGATTTACCGATCATTGCCCGTATGCGGGTCAAAAAGCAAGAAATTGCCGGCAGCCTGGAATTAGAGTGCCGCACCAAATCCGGGACGTTGCCGCAAGAGGTATCGATGACGAGCAATCTGCGCGTGGCGGTGATCGTGGCGCCGGACATGCCCCTCGGGCTCACCGCCAATTCGGTGGGCGTCATCGCCGTGGGCCTCGGTGCGCAATGCCCCGAGCTTGCCGACAGCGCGCTGTCTGACGCCGGCGGCCGCCGCTTCGGCAGCGTCTGCAACCAACCCATGCCCGTGCTCCAGGCCGACCGCGCAACGATCCGCGATGTGATGCTGAAGGCATTTGCCGGCCGGCCGGAGGGCGCCGCGATCATCCCCTTCCCGGCCTTCGCCCGGTCGATCCATGTCTTTGCCGACTATCAGACGGCGCTCGGCACACGATCGCTGGACGAAGAGGAAATCGACGGAATCGGCCTCGCCGGCCCCGCCGCCTGGATCAAGTCGCTGACCGGCTCGCTCAAGCTGTTGCGCTGAAGCCGAATGAAAAAGCCCCGCGGCTTGGGACCGTGGGGCTTTCGCATTCAATCGTGTGGCGCGCTCAGCCCCATTGGCGCACGTCGACGAAGCGCCCGGCGATCGCCGCCGCCGCCGCCATCACCGGCGAGACCAGATGGGTGCGGCCCTTGAAGCCCTGGCGGCCCTCGAAATTGCGATTCGAGGTCGAGGCGCAGCGCTCGCCGGGCTTCAGCCGGTCGTCATTCATCGCCAGGCACATGGAGCAGCCGGGCTCCCGCCACTCGAAGCCGGCGGCGAGAAAGATCTTGTCGAGCCCCTCGGCCTCCGCCTGCTCCTTCACCAGACCCGAGCCCGGCACCACCAGCGCGTTGACGCCTTCGTGCACCGTCTTGCCGGCGACGATCTTGGCGGCGGCCCTCAGGTCCTCGATGCGCCCGTTGGTGCAGGAGCCAAGGAAGACGCGCTCGATGGCGATGTCGGTGATCTTCGTGTTGGCCTCGAGCCCCATATAGGCGAGCGCCCGCTCCACCGCGCGGCGGCGGTCCGGGTTCTCGATTTCCGCCGGATCGGGCACGCGCCCGTCAATGCTGGTCACGTTTTCGGGGCTGGTGCCCCATGTGACGATCGGCGGCAGCTCGGCGGCGTTGAGCCTGACCTCCTCGTCGAAGACCGCACCTTCGTCCGAAAAGAGCGTCTTCCAGTATGCCATCGCCTGGTCCCATGCGGCGCCGGTCGGCGCCTTGGGGCGGCCCTTGATATAGGCATAGGTGGTCTCGTCCGGCGCGATCAGGCCGGCGCGCGCGCCGCCCTCGATCGACATGTTGCACACCGTCATGCGGCCTTCCATCGACAGGCCGCGGATCGCCTCGCCGGCATATTCCAGCACATGGCCGGTGCCGCCGGCGGTGCCAATATGGCCGATGATGGCGAGGATGATGTCCTTGGAGCCGACGCCCGGCGGCGGCGTGCCGTCGACCGTCACCCGCATGTTCTTCGCCTTCTTCTGGATCAGCGTCTGAGTGGCGAGCACATGCTCCACCTCGGACGTGCCGATGCCGTGGGCGAGCGCGCCGAAGGCGCCGTGGGTCGAGGTATGGCTGTCGCCGCAGACGATCGTCATGCCGGGCAGGGTGAAGCCCTGTTCCGGCCCGATGATGTGGACGATGCCCTGCCGGTGGTCGAGCTCGTCGTAATATTCGATGCCGAAATCCTTGGCGTTCTGCGCCAGCGTCTGCACCTGCAGCAGCGATTCGGCGTTCTTGATGCCGCCGCGGCGGTCGGTGGTCGGCACGTTGTGATCGACCACGGCCAGCGTCTTGTCCGGCGCATGCACGGTGCGGTGCGCGAGGCGCAAGCCCTCGAAGGCCTGCGGGCTGGTCACCTCGTGGACCAGATGGCGGTCGATATAGAGAAGCGCGGTGCCGTCCGGCGCCTCTTCCACCAGATGGTCGTCCCAGATCTTGTCATAGAGCGTCTTTGCGGCGGTCATGACTTAAGGTTCCTGATTGACGTGAAATCGTTTGATGCCCGAAGGCGCGAATGGCTGTCGCCTGCCGGCGAAAATCAGGCTGCGCTGAGGCCGTCGACCGCGAAACGGCGGGCAAGGAAGCGCCACGGCATGCGTTCGCGGTCGGCGATGGCGGCGAAATCGAAGCTGCCGCGCAGCCGCCGGCCCCGCGGTCCAGTCCTTCCAGCCTTGGGCAAAAGGGCGGATTTCATGGCGTCTAGATAGCAACAGGCGCGGGCAGAGACAATTGCCGGCGCCGCGAGCCGCTTCAGACGCTAGCCGCCCCGCCGATTTCCAAGAGCACGATTTCCGGCGGAACGCCCAGGCGCACCGGCAGGATCGAGCAGCCGAGGCCGCCCGAGACGATGAGATGGCGGTTGTTCTCGACCACATGGCCATAGGCATAGCGGTCACCGTATTGCGACGGCACCACCGGCCGGCCGATGATCGGCAGATCCACCTGCCCGCCATGGGTATGGCCCGAAATGGTCAGGCTTACCCGCTCCGGCACGTGCGGAAAGATGTCCGGCTCGTGCGCCATCAGCACGATCGGCGCGCCGTCCTCGGGGATACGGGCCAGCGACCCCGGCAGGTCGTCGACGCCGCGGAAGCGGCCACGCCCGAGCGGATGGGCAAGCTGGTCGCCAAGGCCGATCAGCCAGAAGGCCGACCCGTCCTTGGGCTGCAGCCGTATGACGTCGTTCTCCATCAGTGGCAGCTTGTTGGCGGCGAAGGCGTTCCGCACCCCCTTTATGTCGTGCCACCAGTCGTGATTGCCGATGACGCCGTAGACGCCGAGCGGTGCGTCAAGGTCGGCGAGCACCCGCCCCCAGTCAGTGGGCGGCACCACCGAGGTGCGGAAGCCGCGCAGGCCCGGCACATAGTCGCCGAGCAGCAGCGTCACGTCCGGCTTGAGGCCGTTGGCGACCGCGACGATCTCGCGGACGCGCGACAGCGGCATCCACGGATCGCAGGCGTGGATATCGGCGATCACCGCCATGCGCACCCGCCGGCCGCCGGCCGGCCAATGCGGCAGGTTCAGCCGGTAGCGGGTCACCACCAGCCGGAAGCGTGGCTCGATGGCGAAGGCGTAGGACGACAGGCCGAAGACGCCGAGCGCGCCGAGGCCCATGGTCTTCAGGAAAGTCCGACGCGAAAACACGCCCATCCGGCCTCCGTCACGCAACGCCGCCACCATGCACTGTCGATTACGGTCAAAATAGCGTTTCGCGCCGGCAAGCCATCGGCCGTCCGGCGATTCCTGCGAAGTTGGTAAATGCGGCGCGGGTCAGGCCGGCCTGGTCGCTTCCAGCGTCAGCGACAAAGGCAGGTGCGGCGCGCCCGCGGGCAATCGCCACAGCCGGTCGTTGCCGCGCACCATCATCGGGAACATCTGCCAGGGCAGCGCCTCGTGCTCGCTCATCCGGGTGAGGACGAGGCCGGCATCGATAAGCGCCATGACGATGTCGCTGATCGGATGGTTCCATTCGTATGTCTGCACGTTGTCGATCGCACGCGGATCGCCGGTATAGGTCTGCGCCGCCTGAAAGGAGAGCGGTCCGCTCGCCGGCGTGCGCCAGGTGAAGAGCGGCGTCAAACGGCCGTCGATCTCCTCGAGCGTCGCGATCATCGGATGCAGGTCGGCGAAATAGAGCCGGCCACGGGGCTTGAGCACGCGCGCGATCACCTCCGCCCAGCGCCGGACGTCGGGCAGCCAGGTGATGGTGCCCCAGGTCGTGTAGACCAGATCGAAATGCGATTCCCCGAGCAGCGCCGGCGCGTCGTAGACCGTACCGTGGACGAAGCGCACCGGCAGGCCGGCCCGTTCTGCGAAAGCGCGGGCATGGTCGAGGGCGGCGGAAGAGAAGTCGAGCCCCGTCGCCGTGGCGCCACGCCGGGCCAGGCACAGCGTGTCGATGCCGATATGGCATTGCAGATGGAGAACGTCGCAGCCGGCGATGTCGCCGAGCTCGGCCGCCTCGATCGGGAACAGCACGTCCTCGCCGGCAAGGAACCGCTCGATCGCATAGGCGCCGGTGACATCCTCGGCATGGATGTCCGCACGTTCGTCCCAGTTGGCGCGGTTGGCCTCGAAATAGCGGTCCATGGCATCGGCCTCCCCGCCGAAGCCCAACGAAAACGGGCGGCACCCGGCCGCCCGCCAATCCTTCCCCGCCGGGAAAACAGCGCCTATTCGGAAGCCACTTCCGCCGACGCCTCGCGGGTACCATGATCCAGCTTCTCGGCGATGCGCGCCGACTTGCCGCGGCGGCCGCGCAGGTAATAGAGCTTGGCCCGGCGCACCTTGCCGCGGCGCACCACCTCGATGGAATCGATCGACGGCGAATAGACCGGGAAGACGCGCTCGACGCCTTCGCCATAGGAAATCTTGCGCACGGTGAAGTTTTCGTTGAGGCCGCCGCCGGCGCGCGCAATGCACACGCCCTCATAGGCCTGGATGCGGGTGCGCGTCCCCTCGGTCACCTTGACGTTGACCTTGACCGTGTCGCCGGGAGCGAAAGGCGGGATGGTGCGATCGCCCAGGATCGCGGCGGCTTGAGCTTTCTCGAGCTCCTGGATAATCGACATCTGAAGAGGACCTTCTTCTACACTCGCGGCGGCGCGTGCGACCCACAGGGCCTGCGCCACCCGGCCGGCCCGGTTCGACGCCGACCCCAAAGGGCCTGGCATCCCGCTTTTCGAGCCGTCCGTCCGCTTGTTCGCTGAACCGGCGCGCTCAATACCGCAATCAACCTTGATTGTCGATAGGCCTGGCCCCGGCCAAAATCGCCGTTAGTCTTGCCGCGACAGTCATTTCGCCGCCCGATGAGGTGCCATGAAACGCCCGTTCGCAGCCGCCGCCCTCCTCGCCGGCACGGTTGTGCTTGCCGGTCCCGCCGATGCCGCGATGACGCTCTGCAACAAGCTCAGCGGCGGCGTCAGCGTCGCCGTCGGCTATCTCGACGGCGCCAAGGGCTGGACAGCCGAAGGCTGGTTCACGATCGCCCGGGGCGATTGCCGGACGGTGCTCGACAGCCCCCTCACCGGCTCCTCCGTCTATCTGCTGCTCGACGGCGGCAGGCTGCCGCCGAGCCGCAACCAGTCCGGCGGCTGGTTCTGCACCGACGACAGCGGCTTCATGACCCGCAACAGCGACTATTCCAACGACGCGCACGAGCTGATGTGCGAGGCGGCCGGCCTGAAGACCGAGCAGTTCCGTGAGATCCGCATCCGCGGCAGCGACGTCACCTTCAACCTGAAGTGATCCGACGCGCCACGCGGCGTCTACTCGCCCTTGCGACGGGCCGGCAGGTCGGGCCGGCGCTCCGCCGTCAGCCGCTCGGCCTCGGCCCGCCGCCATTGGGCGATGCGGCCATGGTCGCCGGAGGTGAGCACCTCGGGGATCGGCCGGCCCTCCCAGAGCTGCGGTCTTGTATAGTGCGGATATTCCAGGAGCCCTTCCGCGAAGCTCTCGCTTGTCCCCGATTCCGCATTGCCCATGATGCCGGGGAGCAACCGGACCACGGCATCCAGCAGGGCCATCGCGGCGACCTCACCCCCGGAGAGCACGTAGTCGCCGACCGAGACCTCGGTGAGCCCGCGTCCCGCAATCACCCGCTCGTCGACCCCCTCGAAGCGGCCGGCAACGATCAGCACGCCATCTCCGGCGGCAAGCCCGGCGACCATTGCCTGGTCGAGCGGTATCCCACGCGGGCTCATCAGCAGACGCGGGCGCGCATCGCTTGTCGCCGTCGCCGCATCGATCGCCGCGGCCAGCACATCGGCGCGCATCACCATGCCAGGCCCGCCGCCGGCCGGCGTATCGTCGACGGCGCGGTGGCGGCCGACGCCGTGATCGCGGATGTCGCGCGCCTCCAGCGACCACACGCCCTCGGCGAGCCCCTTGCCGGCGAGACTGATACCGAGCGGCCCGGGAAACATCTCCGGAAAGAGCGTCAGCACGGTGGCGCGAAAGGTCATGGCTTCCATGGCCTGTCCTTACCCTCAGCCCCATCATCCTCGTCGCCCGCCTCGGCCGGCGGATCGACCACCACCCGTCTGGCCGAGAGATCGATCTCCGGCACGGCGGCGCGGGTGAACGGGACGAGCAGGGTCGGCCCCTTGGGTGGCGCGATTTCGAGCAGGTCGCCGGCACCATAGTTCGGCACCCCGACCACCGTGCCGAGCGGCGCGCCCTCCGGCGTCACCGCGGCAAGCCCGATCAGGTCGGCGTGGTAGAACTCCTCGTCGTCGGGTTCGGGCAGCCGCTCGCGCGGCACCGAAATGTCGAGCCCGTTCAGCGCTTCCGCCGCATTGCGGTCGTCGATGCCCTCAAAGTGCACCACCAGCATGTCCGGCGAAGCACCGGCCGGCCGCGCCGTCCGGATCGCGAAGTGGCGGCCGTCGGCGGCCTCGAGCGGGCTGTAGGCGGCAAGGTCCATCGGGCGACCGGTGAAGGATTTCACCCGCACCTCGCCCTTGATGCCGTGGGCGGCGCCGATGCGGCCGACCACGATGCGCCGGGTTTCGCTCGCCGCCACCGGACACCGCGCCCTTCAGCCGACCACGAGAACGCGCGCCCTCAACCCGCCGCGGCAGGCGCCTCGGCCGCCTTGGCAGCGGCATCGGCCGCAGCGGCAGCGCGCTCCTGCGCCTTCTTGCCGGGCTCGGCCTTGTGCGGATTGTTGCGCGGAGGCCGCTTGGCCAGACCCGCGTGATCGAGGAAGCGCAGCACCCGGTCGGTCGGTTGCGCGCCGCGCGACAGCCAGTGCTGGATGCGCTCGACATTCAGCACCGTGCGCTTCTCGTGGTCCTTGGGCAGGATCGGCTCATAGGTGCCGACGATCTCGATGAAGCGGCCGTCGCGCGGAAAGCGCGAATCGGCAATGACGATGCGATAGAACGGCCGTTTCTTGGCGCCGGCGCGGCTGAGGCGGATCTTCAGGGACATTGGTTCACTCACTCCTTGGGGTGTCGGTTTTCAGCCATCACGAGCGCAGTGCCTCGTGGTGGCGGATCACTTCCGTGACGATGAATGCGTAGAACTTCTCGGCGAAGGCGGGATCGAGGTCGGCTTCCTCGGCCAGTTTGCGCAGGCGGGCGACCTGGACCTTTTCCCGTTCCGGGTCGGCCGGCGGCAGGTCGTGCGCCGCCTTGTAGACGCCCACCTGCTTGGTCAGCCTGAAGCGCTCGGCCAAGAGATGCACCAGCGCCGCATCGATATTGTCGATACTGGCGCGCAGCTCGGCGAGACCGGCTATGGCGTCGTTCCCCGTCATCTCCCCCTCACTTCTTCTTCGGCAGGCCGGGAAGGCCGCCACCCAGGCCGGGCAGCTTCGGCCCGCTTGGCCCACCCAGGCCGGGCAATCCTGCCGGCATGCCGCCGGGCAGGCCACCGCCGGCCTTGGCCAGTTTCTCCAACTGCCCCGGGTCCATGGCCGGCATGGCACCGCCCATGCCGCCTCCCGCGCCCGGCATGCCCATCATCCCGCCCATGCGGGCGAACATGCCTTTGCCGCGGCCCATCTGCTTCATCATGTCGGCCATCTGCCGGTGCATCTTGAGCAGCCGGTTGATCTCTTCCACCTTGGTGCCCGAGCCGGCGGCAACGCGCTTCTTGCGGCTCGCCTTGAGCAGGTCGGGGTTGCGCCGTTCCTTCGCCGTCATCGACGAGATGATCGCCTCCTGACGGCGGAACATCGAATCGTCGAAGCCCATGGCGTCGATCTGCTTCTTGGCCTTGCCGATGCCGGGCAGCATGCCCATCACGCCCGACATGCCGCCGATCTTCTGCATCTGCTGCAGCTGCTCGGCGAGATCGTTGAGGTCGAAGACGCCCTTGCGCATGCGCTCGGCGGCCTTGGCCGCCTTCTCGGCGTCGAGCGCCTGTGTCGCCTTCTCGACCAGGCCGACGATGTCGCCCATGCCGAGGATGCGGCCGGCAATCCGCGACGGGTCGAAATCCTCCAGCGCGTCGAGCTTCTCGCCAACGCCGATCAGCTTGATCGGCTTGCCGGTGACCGCGCGCATGGACAGCGCCGCGCCGCCACGGCCGTCGCCGTCGACGCGGGTCAAGACGATGCCGGTGATGCCGACCCGTTCGTCGAAGGACCGCGCCAGCGTCACCGCGTCCTGGCCGGTGAGCGAGTCGGCGACCAGCAGGATCTCGTGCGGGCTTGCCACCCGCTTGATCTCCGCCATCTCGACCATCAGCGGCTCGTCGATATGGGTGCGGCCGGCGGTGTCGAGGATGACCAGGTCGTAGCCGCCGAAGCGCGCCGCATTGAGCGCGCGTTCGGCGATCTCCACCGGCATCTGCCCGGCAACAATGGGGAGCGTGGCGATCTCCGCCTGCTCGCCGAGAACCTTGAGCTGTTCCTGTGCCGCCGGCCGCCGCGTATCGAGCGAGGCCATCAGCACCTTCAGCTTGCTGCGGTCGGCCAGGCGACGCGCGATCTTGGCGGCCGTCGTGGTCTTGCCCGAGCCCTGCAGCCCGACCAGCATGAGGGCCACCGGCGCCGGCGCGTTGAGGTCGATCGCCTGCGCGTCCGATCCCAGCATCTCGACGAGCTGGTCGTGGACGATTTTCACGACCATCTGCCCGGGGGTGACCGAGCGGACGACGTCCTGGCCGACGGCACGCGCCCGCACCTTGTCGGTGAAGGAGCGCACCACGTCGAGCGCCACGTCGGCCTCGATCAGCGCCCAGCGCACCTCGCGCATCGCCTCGCCGACATCGGCCTCAGACAGCGCACCGCGCTTGGTCAGCCGGTCGAGGATGCCGCCGAGGCGTTCGGAGAGGGATTCGAACATCAGCGGCGACGGTCAGCCATGGCTTCCGCAAACAGGTGCCGCACGGCTTCGAGCACCCATTCCTCACGGCGCGCGGCGCTGCGCTGCTGCGATTCCGTGCGGGGGTTCCGGATCGGCGACCGGCTGTCGTTGTGGTCCATTTCTTTCGTCCTTCCAAGCAGTTACGCGCCCGCGGGCGCACCTGCGCTGGCGGACGCTGGCCTCCGGGATCTGGCCCCGGTCGGCTTTTCTGCACTTCCGGCTCTTTTCAGAGTCGGCCGCTATCTAGGAGACGCCGGCCGGGAAGTCAATCAAACCGCGGCCATCATGCCGTGGGCCTGACCGGTCCGGACCCGGCGCCGGTAGCCGCAATGGCCGCGGCAATGGCGCCGATATCGGCGTCGCTCAGCCGCAGCCAGGCCGCATCAATCCAGCCGTCGACCTGTTCGGGGCTGCGCGCCCCGACGATCGCCGCGCTCACCCCCGGCCAGGCCAGCGTCCAGGCGACGGCGACCGCCGCCACGCTCGTCCCGTGCGCTTCGGCGATCGGCACCATCGCTTCGCCAAGCTTCAGGTTGCGGTCGAGGTTTTCGCCGCCGAACTCCGGGTTCCGCGAGCGCCAGTCGTTCTCCGGCAGGGCCCGTGCGCGTTCGCGGGAGAAGCCCCCGGTCAGCAGGCCCGATTGCATCGGGCTGTAGACGATAACGCCGGTCTCATGCGCCGCGCACCACGGCAGTTCGGCCGCCGCGATATCCCGCTTGATCGCCGAGAAGGGCGGCTGCAGCGTGTCGACATGGCCGAGCCTCTCGGCCGCCGTCAGCTGGCCGACATGATGGTTGGAAAGCCCGACGGCGCGCAGCTTGCCCTCGTTCTTGAGGTCGAGAAGCGTCTGCCAGTAGTCCTCGATCCGGCTGCCGTCCTCGGCCGGCCAATGCATCTGCATGAGGTCGATGCGCTCGACCCCGAGGCGCTTGAGCGACAGGTCGATCTCGCGGCGCAGGCTGTCGGCTTGGCCGACCCTGTGCGGCCGCACGTCCGGGCTTTCGGAATCGCGGACGAGCCCGCACTTGGTGAAGACGTAGGGCCGCTCGCTCGCGGGCATCTCCTTGAGCGCCCGCCGGACCACCTCTTCCGAGTGGCCGAAGCCGTAGATAGCGGCCGTATCGATCCAGTTGACACCGTGCGCTACCGCGTGGCGGATCGCGCGCACCGAGTCATCGTCGTCCTGCGCCCCCCAGCCAAACAGCCAGTCGCCGCCGATCGCCCACGCCCCGAAGCCGACCCGCGTGATCTCCATGTCGGTCCGGCCGAGCCGCACGCGGGGCAGACCTCCCTTTGCGTCCTGAAGCAAGCTCAAATCTGTCTCCTGTCCGCGCCCCTGGCCGCGTTGGACATAAGCCAAGGCCGCCCGTCAGTTCAATGGCGCTGTCGGACGGGAGCCGCCGGTCAGTTGCGGGCGTCCTGGGCAAAGACCAGCACCGGCTTCTCCCGATAGAGCGCCGGGAAGGTTGCCTTCAGTGCCGCGATCTTGGGCACGTCATAGAACATGATGTAACCCGGATTGATGTCGATCGTGGTGGCGGCGTCCTGGTGATAGTCCTCGGCCTGGAAGAAGTTGGTATAGGGCGTTACCTCGGTAACGATCGTCTCGGGAAACAACTGGGCGGCGTCGAGCTGGGCGATATAGGCCTTGGCGACCTTGGCCTGTTCGTCGCTCGTGGTGAACAGCGCCGAGCGGTAGCTCGGCCCCATGTCCGGCCCCTGATAGTCGAGCTCGGTCGGGTCGTGCGCCACAGAGAAGAAGATCTGCAGGAGCTTGCCGTAGGTGACCTGGGACGGGTCGAAGGTCACCTTGACCGATTCCGCGTGCCCCGTCGTCTCGGTGCCGACCTGTTGGTAGGTCGGATGGTCGACGGTGCCACCGGCATAGCCGGCAATGGCGCTTGTCACCCCCTCGACGTGCTGGAACACGCCCTGGATGCCCCAGAAACAGCCGCCAGCGAAGATCGCCGTCTCGCTTCCCGCGGTTGCCGGTTCATCGACCGCCGGCGGCGGAATCGCCACCACCGGGCCGATCTTCTCGGCATTGGCTTCACTGCCGCCCATCAACGCGCCGAACGCGACCAGCGCGAAGGCACCGGCGGCGATCAACGCCGAGGCATTCCGGATCCGGCTCAAGTCCATGAAGACCTCCATCGGAAGAGAGTGAACGCGATTGCCGCCCGCCTCATGCGGTGGCGCGCGGCACGAATTTCAGCGCGACCGAGTTCATGCAGTAGCGCAGCCCGGTCGGCTGCGGCCCGTCGTCGAAGACGTGGCCGAGATGCGCTTCGCAGCGCGCACAGGAAACCGCTGTGCGCACCATGCCGAAGGTGTGGTCCTCGGTCTCGACCACGTTCTCGCGCGCGATCGGCTGCCAGAAGCTCGGCCAGCCGGTGCCCGAATCGAACTTGGTGGCGGAATCGTAGAGCGCCGTATCGCAGCAGATACAACGATAGAGGCCGCTGGCGTGGTTGTTGACATATTCGCCGCTGCCGGCCATCTCCGTGCCCGCCTGCCGGGTAACCCGGAAGGCGAGGTCGGAGAGCTGGGCGCGCCACTCCGCCTCGTTCTTCACCACCTTCGCCACCGTCTCCTTGCCCAGGTTGGCGCCGGTGTCGGCGAAGCGCACGATCGTTACCATGCCCGGTTTCGTCACGATCGTGCTCGCCCCGGCCTGGCTAACCCAGCGCAGCGCGCCGCCTGCGCCGACCACACCGGCAAGCGCTGCGGCCGAAAGCAGAAAGCGCCGGCGGGTCGCCTCGAGAGGTCTGTCGCGCATGGCTTGCTCTCCATCGGCCTGTCGGTCTCCTCTGATGGCCGGACTATACGGGCAGCCGGACGACACGCCCCACTCAATTCGTCTTGAAGACCCCGTGACGCCCGACCGCCGCTCAGGCAAGCGAGAAAGCGACAATCGCGGCGGCGAGCGCCGCACCGATGGCCGTGAAGCCCGCCAGCAGCCGGCGGTCCTTGGCCGAGCGTGCGGCGTCGGCATAGTCGAAGCGCTCGTAGCGGATGGCGGCAAGCGGCACATGCGCCGCACGCAAGAGATCGCAGGCGGCGCACATCATGGCGCCCGGTCCACACAGCATCGCCTTGACGCGTCGCCGGTCGAGACCGTCGAGCGCTTCCTCGACCGTCGCCGGGGTCACGCGCCCATGCCCGTACTGCCAGTCGGGTCCGGCCTCTTCGGCCAGGAAGATCGCCTTGAGGTCGAGCCCGCCGCCTTCCAGCACGATCCGCTGCGGCGCGATCATCGTCTGCGGTCGCATCCCGGCATAGATCAGCCGCACCGGCCGCCGGGCGCCGCGCGCGGCAAGCTCGCGCAGGATCGCCAGGATCGGCGCGATGCCGACGCCGCCGGCAATCAGCACGAACGGATCGCTTGAATCGTCGGGGAGAACGAAGCTGTCATGCGGCGCGTCGATGCCGACCTTCGTGCCCACCGCAATCGCTCCGATGCCACCGGTGAAATCACCCGACTCCTTGATGATGAACGACAGGTCATTGCCGGCCGACGGCGCCGAGGCGATCGAGAAGGGATGGTCGAACAGCGGGAATCGCCGGCCACCGAAGGCGATCCAGGCGAACTGCCCGGCGCGATAGGCAAGTCCCTTGCCGGCGTCGTGGCTGAGCGTCACCTCCCACAGGCCATCGGCGAGCTTGCGGTTGCCGGCCACCCGCCATTTGGTGGCAGCCATCCGCAGGGCCCGGTCGCCATAGACCGTGAGTGCGCTCGCCAGCACCACGATGGCCAGCATCGGCCACAGCGCATCCAGCGGAAAGACGCGCGCATAGTGACCGGCACGCAGGACATGCAGCACCAGGAACACCACCGCGGTGAGCGCCAGCAGGCCGTGGCTCGCCCGCCACGCGCCATAGCGCGCCAGCTTCTCGCGAGTGAGCGCCATCGCCACCAGCAGGATGATCGCCACGCCCGAGATCGTTCCGGTCAGGAAGCGCCGGTCGAAAAACAGATGGACCAGCCAATCGAGGGTGCGCGACGGATCGGCCAGGACGTTCGGCACGATGAAGGTCAGCGGATGAATGATGACCATCGCCACCAGCACCTTCGCCGACCATTTGTGGAAGGCCATGGTGACGTCGATGCCGATGCGCCCCGACAGCCACTCGAAGCGACCCGAGGTGACGAATTGCAGCACCAGCGCGACGCCGGCCACCATGCCGGTCGCCGCCGATGCCTCGCGCCAGGCCAGCCGATGCGACCATCCGGTGAAGTAGGCCAGCGCCAGTGGCGCGATCAGCGCCGCCACATAGGCAAGCGCCAGCCAGGGTCCCGAAAGGCCGCGCAGGCGTGGCGAAGCGTGGGTGTTCATGGTCGCGAACCTGATCCGGCGGAGCGGGCCATCCCGATCGTCTGAATCGTTCACGGCCCGGCCAAACCGGCCCGACGGTGCGGCGCGACGGTGGATTGCCGCACCCGTCAAGAGACAGGACCAGTCGCAATGGCCGGAGAGTCCGCAGAAAGCGCAGCCCAATAATAAAGGCCGGCGCAAAAAAGCACCGGCCTTGGACGGAGGCCCCGTCAAAACTTCATAAGAGTTAACGTTTAGTTAAAGCACGTTAACCATATTGCCCGCCATTGCTAGAAGTACGTGGTGACAGGGGCGCGACAGTCCCGTGACGGGCCCGCATCGCGTCTGGCAATTTGCCGCCGGTTCCGCCATATAGAGGCGGAAAACCAGTGGATTTCTCTAGCTTCCGGACAACGCTGCCATGACGGCAAGGGCGATCCCCTTCCGCAAGATGAACGGCCTCGGTAACGAGTTCATCGTCTTCGATGGCCGCCGCGACCCCGTGCGCCTGGACGCGGACGCGATTCGCGCGCTCGGTGCCGCGGACGCCCTCAATTTCGACCAGATGATTACCATCGAGGCGGCGAAAAACGCCGGCGACGTCTTCATGCGCATCCACAACCGCGACGGCGGCGAGGTCGATGCCTGCGGCAACGCCACGCGCTGCGTCGGCTGGCTGATCATGGGCGAGACCGGCCGCGCCAACGCCGCCATCGAGACCAATGCCGGCCTGCTGCGCGCCTTTGACAGCGGCCAGCCGGAACTGATCACCGTCGACATGGGCCCGCCGCGCTTCCGCTGGGACGAGATCCCGCTGGCCGAGGAATTCCGCGATACCCGCGCCATCGAGCTGCAGATCGGGCCGATCGACGATCCGATCCTGCATTCGCCGGCGGTGGTCAACATGGGCAATCCGCACGCCATCTTCTGGGTGGACGACGTCGACGCCTACGATCTCGAGCGCTTCGGCCCGCTGCTCGAGAACCACCCGATCTTCCCTGAGCGGGCCAACATCTCGCTCGCCCATGTCGTCTCGCCGACGGCGATCACGGTGAAGACCTGGGAGCGCGGCGCCGGCCTCACCCGCGCCTGCGGCACCGCCGCCTGCGCCGCTGCCGTCGCCGCCGCTCGCAAGAAGCTGACCGAACGCCGGGTGACGGTGACGCTCCCCGGCGGACCGCTCGCGATCGACTGGCGCGACGACGGCCATGTCTGGATGACCGGCCCGGTGGAGACCGAGTTCGAGGGCCAGATCGACCCCGAGACGCTGGCTTGGGCTGTCGCCGCCCAGGGTGCCGCGTGATGGTTCGGCGAACCGCTGCCACGCCCCGCACCATCACCTTCGGCTGTCGGCTGAATACGCTGGAATTGGAGGTCATGCGCCGTCGCGCCGAAGAAGCCGGCGTGGGCGACGCCACGCTGGTCAACACCTGCGCAGTGACAGCCGAGGCCGTGCGTCAGGCGCGTCAGGCGATCCGCAAGGCCCGCCGCGACGATCCCACCGCCCGCATCGTGGTTGCCGGCTGCGCCGTCCAGATCGATCCGCAAGCTTTCGCCGCCATGCCGGAGGTCGATCTGGTGCTCGGAAATGCCGAGAAGCTGGAGGCCAAGAGTTACGACTTCGGCGTCAGCGATTCACCGCGTGTCCGCGTCAACGACATCATGTCGGTGACGGAGACCGCCGGCCATCTGGTCGACGGGCTCGACGGCCGCGCCCGCGCCTTCGTCGAGGTGCAGAACGGCTGCGACCACCGCTGCACCTTCTGCATCATCCCCTATGGCCGCGGCAATTCGCGCTCGGTGCCGGCCGGCGCCGTGGTCGATCAGGTGCGAAAACTGGCGGAAAACGGCTATTCCGAGGTGGTGCTGACCGGCGTCGACATCACCTCCTGGGGCGCCGATCTGCCCGGCAGCCCGAAGCTCGGCAAGCTTGTCCGCGCCATCCTCCGCCATGTACCGGAACTCAAGCGGCTGCGCCTTTCCTCCATAGATTCCATAGAGATAGACGCAGAGCTGATGCGTGCCATCGCCGAGGAGGAGCGGCTGATGCCGCATCTCCACCTCTCGCTGCAGCACGGCGACGACATGATCCTCAAGCGCATGAAGCGCCGACATCTGCGCGCCGACGCCGTCCGCTTCGTCGCCGATGTCCGCCGACATCGCCCCGACATCGTCCTCGGCGCCGACCTGATCGCCGGCTTCCCGACGGAGAGCGCGGCGATGTTCGAGGCGAGCCTGTCGATCGTCGACGATTGCGGCCTCACCCATCTCCACGTCTTCCCCTTCTCGCCCCGTCCCGGCACGCCGGCCGCGCGCATGCCCCAGCTCGACCGCGCGCTCATCAAGGAGCGCGCCCAGCGCCTGCGCGAGAAGGGCGCGGCGGCGCTTGGCCGTCATCTCGCCGCCGAACAGGGCGCCACACGGCGCGTCCTCATCGAGCGCGGCGGCCGCGGCCGCACCGAGCACTTCACCGAGACGGCCATCGATGCCGGCGCGCCCGGTGCGATCGTCGCCGCGAAGATCACCGGCCGCTCGGACCACGCGCTGGTCGCCACCGCGCTTTCCGAGGCAGCCTGATGGCGGAAGGCAAGGGGCTCTTCGGCCGCTTCCGCAGCGGCAAGCCGCCGGCGGCCGAGGCTACGCCAGCCGACACGCCGGCGCCCGAACCGCGCCAGACCTGGTTCCAGAAGCTGAAGAGCGGCCTCTCCCGCTCCTCCGGCGCGCTCACCGGGCAGATCGCCGCGGTCTTCACCAAGCGCAAACTCGACGCAGAGGCGCTGGAAGACCTTCAGGACACGCTGATCCGCGCCGATCTCGGCGCCGACACGGCGGCCAGGATCACCGATGCCTTGCGTGCCGGCCGTTTCGACAAGGAGATCAACGACGCGGAGATAAAGGCGGTTCTCGCCGAGGAGATCACCAGGACATTGGCACCGGTCGCCAAGCCGCTTGCCATTGATCCGGCGCTCAAGCCCCATGTGGTGCTGGTCGTCGGCGTCAACGGCACCGGCAAGACCACCACCATCGGCAAACTCGCCGCCAAGCTCCGCGCCGAGGGCAAGTCCGTCGTGCTCGCCGCCGGCGACACCTTCCGCGCCGCGGCCATCGAACAGCTCAAGATCTGGGGCGAGCGCACCGGCGCCACGGTCGTCGCCGGCGCGCAAGGGGCGGACGCCGCCGGCCTTGCCTATGACGCGCTGGAAACGGCGCGCGACGAAAACGCCGACGTGCTCTTGATCGACACCGCCGGGCGCCTGCAGAACAAGGATGCGCTGATGGCCGAACTGGAGAAGGTCATCCGCGTCATCCGCAAGGTCGATCCGTCGGCGCCCCATTCGGTGCTGCTGACGCTTGACGCCACCACCGGCCAGAACGCCGTCAGCCAGGTCGACATCTTCTCCAAGCGCGCCGGCGTCACCGGTCTGGTGATGACCAAGCTTGACGGCACCGCCCGCGGCGGCATCCTCGTTGCCATCGCCGCGAAATTTGGCCTGCCGGTGCATTTCATCGGGGTCGGCGAGGGCGTCGACGATCTCGAACCCTTCGCGGCGGAGGATTTCGCCCGCGCGCTGGCTGGCCTCTAGAGGAGGATACGATGGGCAAGGACGCCATCAACCTCGCCGACAAGCTCGCGACCTTCACCGAGATCTTCGCGCCGCGGACGCTGGCCGAATATAACGGCCACGACATCATGGTCGCCAAGCTCAAGGGACCCTATGTCTGGCACAAGCATGACGACACCGACGACTTCTTCCTGGTGCTCAAGGGCCGGCTTTCCATCGAACTCCGCGACCGCACGGTCACACTTCAGCCCGGCGAGATGTTCATCGTCCCCAAGGGCGTCGAGCACCGGCCGGTCGCCGATGAAGAAGTCCACATCCTGCTGATCGAACCGACCGGCACGCCCAATTCCGGCGACCCGGCCACCGCCGCGCCGCGCCGGCTGGCCTAGAGGCGAAAGCGACAATCCATGGCCTTCGAACACGCCCCCAACGAACCGCACACGGTGGAAGAGAAGAAGCTCAATCCCTGGCTCAAGCTGGTGCTCGAGCTGGGGCCGCTCCTGATCTTCTTCTTCGCCAATGCGCGCGGCGAGAAGCTCGCCGCCTCGTGGCCGCTGATCACGGCGCTCGGCGGGCCGATCTTCTTCGCCACCGCGAGCTTCATCGTGGCGACCGTGCTGGCGCTTGCCATCTCCTATGGGCTCACCCGCCGCCTGCCGCTGATGCCCTTCGTCACCGCGATCGTGGTGGTCGTCTTCGGCGGGCTCACCCTCTGGCTCCACGACAAGAACTTCATCCAGATGAAGCCCACCATCATCTACCTGCTCTTCGGCGGCATCCTGCTCGGCGGCCTCGTCTTCAACCGCTCGCTGCTCGGCTACGTCTTCGACGCGATGTTCAAGCTGTCGGACGAGGGCTGGCGCAAGCTCACCTTCCGCTGGGGCCTGCTCTTCGTGGCCTTCGCCGTGCTCAACGAAGTCCTGCGCGCCACCGTCTCGTTCGATACCTGGCTCGCCTTCAAGGTCTTCGGCTTCCTGCCGCTCACCTTCATCTTTGCGCTCGCCCAGATGCCGCTAATCAACAAGCACGCGATCGCCGAGGAGACGGAGGGGTCGTGAGCGAGCGGCCTATCGCCGCCCCCCGTCGCGAAACGCCCGGCGCTATCAGCCTATGGGGCATGACCCCCTCCCGAAGTTCGGCGCGCCAACGCTCGCCGAACTTCGACCTCCCCTCAAGGGGGAGGTTCGACAACCGCAAGCGTCGTGCCGGATGACCTGCTCAGATCCTGAGGCCGGCAATCGCCGAATTCTCAAGCGAACGCAGCAAACTCGGTGAACCTCCCCCTTGAGGGCAGGGGAATCGCATATGGCTTGAAGGAATGGGCGAACTGGATTCTTGAGGTGTCTCTCTTGTCTGTAGGGAGGTGCCGATGGAAGAGTTCAGCGCGGTTTTTGGGACGGTTCCGGATCCTCGTGCGGCCAATGCGCGGCATGATCTGCTGGAGGTCCTGTTCGTAGCGCTGGCGGCGGTGTTGTGCGGGGCGGAAGACTGCACGGATATGGCGCTGTTCGCCCGCTCCAAACTGCCGTTCTTGCGGCAGGTGGTGTCGCTTGAGCACGGGCCGCCGAGCCACGATACCTTCAGCCGGGTGTTCCGGCTGATCGAGCCGGAGCCGTTTGAGGCGGCCTTTGCCCGGTTTTCGCGCGCCTTCGCCCGGGCTCTTCACGGTGTGGTGGCGATCGACGGCAAGGCGCTGCGCGGTGCCTACGAGCGTGGGCGCAAGGCAACCCCTCTGCACTTGGTCAACGTCTGGGCGGCGGAAGCCCGGCTGGTCATTGGTCAGCGCGTGGCGCCGCGCCGCAACGAAGTACTGGGAGCCCAGCAGGCCTTGGCACTGCTGCGTTTGGACGGCTGCATCGTCACCGCCGATGCCCTGCATTGCCGGGCGGACACGGCCCAGGCCATCCTGGCCAGCGGCGCCGATTACGCCCTGGCAGTCAAAGCCAATCAACCGACGCTGCTGGCCCAGGCGCAGGCTTTGGTCGCGGCCGCCGCGCCGCTCGGCCGGGCGATCAGCGGGCCGGCACATGCCCACGACCGGGTCGAAACGCGCACGGCAATTGTGGTTCCCGCCCTGGGCATGGACTTCCCCGGCCTGGCCGCCGTCGCCCGCGTCGAAACCCACCGCATCACAGCCGGTCTGTCCGAACCGGCCATCGTGCGCTGGTTCCTGCTCTCGACCCCACTCGCCGCCGAACGCATGCTCGAAGTCGCTCGCACCCACTGGACCATCGAAAACCAGCTGCACTGGGTCCTCGATGTCGCCTTCGACGAGGACAGCGTGCGAAGCCGCGCCGACAACGCCCCGCAGAACCTCGCTCTCCTGCGAAAGCTCGCTCTCAACCTCCTCCGCCAAGACCCCGACAAGGGGTCCATCAAAGGCAAAATCAAACGCGCCGGATGGGACGATGCCTTCCTCCTCCGACTCATCAGCCATATGCGATAGCCCTGCCCTTGAGGGGAGGTCGAAATGCCGAAGGCATTTCGGGAGGGGGTGAAGCGCACGCGACAGCGACGAGACTAACGGCCGCCGCTCAGCTGCCGGCGGCCTTCGCCAGCACCTTCTCGATTTCCGGGTTGAGGTCCTTGGCCACCGTCACGTCGGTGAGCGGGCCGATGTATTTCTTGACGATGATGCCGTCGGCCCGGACCAGATAGGTCTCCGGCACGCCATAGGCGCCCCAGTCGATGAAGGTGCGCCCGCTCGCGTCGACCCCGATGGCGGCATAGGGGTTGCCCTGATCGTTGAGCAGCGCCAGCGCGTTTTCCGGCTTGTCCTTGTAGTCGATGCCGACCAGGCGGACACGGCTGTCCTTGGCGATCCTTTCCAGCACCGGGTGCTCCTGCCGGCAGGGCACGCACCACGATGCGAAGATGTTGACCAGCGTCAGGTGACCGTCGAGGTCGGCGCGGGAGAGGCCGGGAACGCCGGCACCGGCCAGCGCCGGCAGGGTGAAGCCGGGCGCCGGCTTGCCGATCAGCACCGAGGGCACGACGTCCGGCCCGGTTTTGGATTCCAGCCGCATCAGGAAGATCGCCGCAAGTCCCGCGAACAGGATGAGCGGCAGCAGCATGACCGGCCGCAAGCGCCAGCGCTGCGTCGACTGCCGGGCCTCGCTCATTGCGACCCTCGGGCCGAGCGCCGCCGAATGCCGCGGGCCTCCAGCTCAGCCAGCCGGCGCCTCTGCAGGCGTCCGTCGAGAACGATCCACACGATCATGCCGACGACCACGACCAGGGTCACCAGATAGGAGGCGATGATGAAGCCGGCATGGGGCCACATGAAGCTCAGCCTCCGGCCCCGGAGGCAGCGGCGATCTCCAGCGTGTGCACGCGCCGGCGCAGGATCTCGTTGCGGATCGCCATGGCCAGCAGCGCCGCGAACATCAGCGTCATCGCGCCCATCATCACGAAGAGCGGGATGAGCATGGTGATGTCGATGGTCGGCCCGCCCATGCGGAAGATGCTGTCGCCCTGGTGCAGCGTGTTCCACCAGTCGACCGAGAACTTGATGATCGGCAGGTTGATCGTGCCGACCAGGGTGAGCACCGCCGCCGCCCGTGCCGCCCGGCCGGGATCGGGCATCGCCTGCCACAGCGCAATCAGGCCGAGATACATGATGAGCAGCACCAGCTCGGACGTGAGCCGCGCATCCCACACCCAATAGGTGCCCCACATCGGCTTGCCCCACAGCGCGCCGGTGACCAGCGCGATGAAGGTGAAGGCGGCGCCGAGCGGCGCGGCGCTCTTGGCCGTCACGTCGGCCAGCGGATGGCGCCAGACCAGCGTGCCCAGCGAGGCCACCGCCATCACGCCATAGGCGAGCATGGACAGCCAGGCCGCCGGCACGTGGATGAACATGATGCGCACCGTCTCGCCCTGCTGGTAATCCGGCGGCGCCTCGAAGAAGGACAGGTAGAGGCCGGCGGCAAGCAGGGCGAGCGCAGCCCCCCACAGGAGCGGCAGCGCCCGGCCGGAATAGCCGAGGAATCGGGTCGGATTGGCGAGGTCGACGATGGCCATCAGGAGGTTCTAGAGATGGAATGTGGCTGGAGCAATCCGCCCTGCCATACGGGCGCCATGCTCGACCGAGATATGATCCGCCGGACGCCCTCGGGCTATGGAGCCCCACGTCCGACCAAAGGGGTGGCTATGCGCGCTATTTTGTCCGTTCTCATCCTCGTCTCCACCGTCGCGGCGGCCGCCGCGGCGCAGCCAGACGACGTCATCCGCCAGAAGATCGTGGGAAGCTGGGGCCAGTCTTCGACCTGCGAGGACGGCCACCTCACCTTCAAGGCCGACGGCACGTTCGAATCCAAGGGTACCGGGGATCCGGCCGGCACCGCCGGCACCTACAGCATCGACCAGGGGCATCTTTCCGGCCATATCGGCGAGTCCAGCATGGAAGTCGTGTCGGTCGATTTCGACGGCGACACATTGGTGATCGACGACGGCAGCGGCAATCCGGAGCGCCTCGACCGCTGCCCGACGGCGCAATAGGTCCTTATTCCATCCCGATCCTGAGCGCGGCGGCGCCGGCAACCGGCGCCACCACCGCGCTCACCAGCGTCAGCGCCACCAGGATGGCGAGCGGCGGCGTCAGCGGCATCGGCCCGCTCACCGCATAGGTGGCGCTCACCCCGAAGATCAGAACCGGGATGGTGAAGGGCAGCACCAGAACGGCAGCCAGCAGGCCGCCGCGCCCGAGCGCGGTCAACAGCGCCGCGCCGATGGCGCCGATCAGCGTCAGCGCCGGCGAGCCCAGGAGCAGCGTCAGGGTCGTCACGCCGAGCGCCTGGGGTTCCATGCCGAGCAAGAGCCCCAGCACCGGGCTGATGACCACCAGCGGCAGCGCGGTGGCAACCCAGGCGCCGGCACATTTGGCCAGCACCGTCACCTCCAGCGGCAGGCCGGACAGCGCCAGCAGGTCGAGCGTGCCGTCGTCCTTGTCCTCGCCGAACAGCCGGTCGAGGCCGAGGAGTGTCGCCAGCAACGCCCCGATCCACAGCATGGCCGGCCCGATCCGCGCCAGAAGCTTGAGATCGGGCCCGACCCCGAAGGGGACCACGGTGACCACCGCGACGAAGAACACCAGGCCGACGAACGCACCGCCGCCACTTTTCAGCGACAGGCGCGCCGTCTGCCCGGAGATGGCGAGGAAGCCGGCGATCATGGCGCCCCCAGGGTCAGCGTCGCCGCCGGCTTGACCGGCAGGTCGCGATGGGTGGCGGCGATCGCCATGCCGCCGCCGGCCAGGTGATCGGCAATCAGCCGGCCGAGCCCGGCTTCAGCAGCGGCGTCGAGCGCGGTTGCCGGCTCGTCCAGCAGCCACAGCACCCGCCGCTTGACCAGAAGCCGCGCCAGCGCCACCCGCCGCCGCTGGCCGGCCGAAAGCGCCGAGGCGTGCAGATCACCGAGCGGCTCGAGGCCGACCGCCTCCAGCGCCCCGTCGACATCGCCGCCGCCCCAAAGTTTCCGCCAGAAGTCCAGGTTCTGCCGCACCGTCAGGCCCGGCTTGAGGGCATCCAGATGGCCCAGATAGTGGGCGTTCTCGCCAAGAGCCGCATACTCCATCCCTCCCCGTTCCGGGGAGGGGGGACCGCGCGAAGCGCGGTGGGTGGGGTCGCCCCGATCGACCCCCTCCGGTCGGGCTTCGCCCGACCACCTCCCCCTTTCAGGGGGAGGATCAGAAGAAGCCTCCAGCACCACCGTGCCGGCGGCGGGCTTGAGCAGTCCGGCGACCAGCCTGAGCAAAGTCGACTTGCCGGCGCCGTTAGGGCCCGTGACGGCGAGAAGCGCACCGGTGCCCAGCGTAAAGGAAAGATCGGCGAAGACCGGGCGCCCGCCGCGCACTGCCGCCAGACCGCTTGCCGTCAGGCGCATGGCGACACGCGCCCCGCATTGCACCGGCAGGCGCCAATCCCGATGCATCCCCCGGCGGAATTCCGCTTGAGCCCGGCGCCGTCCGCCCCTTGATCGTCTGGTATCGCCATCCAGTTTTCACTATAAGGCCCGCGACCCATCCCGTCGCCACCGGAACCGGTCCGGTGCGCCGCATTATCCCGCCGTCGCGGCGGCGGGCACTTCACTGAATCAAGGAGTATCAGGACGTGGCCACGTCGCTCGACAGCTTCAAATCGCGGCGCACCCTTACCGTCGGGAGCGCAGCCTACGAATACTACAGCCTGCCCGATGCCGAGAAGAACGGATTGGCCGGCATTTCCCGCCTGCCCTTCTCGCTGAAGGTGCTGCTCGAGAACCTGCTCCGCCACGAGGACGGGCGCACGGTCACCGCCGACGATATCCGCGCCATGGCCGCCTGGCTTTCCACCCGCAAGAGCGACCGCGAGATCGCTTTCCGCCCCGCCCGGGTCTTGATGCAGGATTTCACCGGCGTGCCGGCGGTGGTCGATCTGGCTGCCATGCGCGACGCCATGGTGGCGCTCGGCGGCGACCCGGCGCGCATCAACCCGCTGGTGCCGGTCGATCTGGTCATCGACCATTCGGTGATGGTCGATGCCTTCGGCAACGGCATGGCCTTCGCCCACAATGTCGAGCGCGAATATGAGCGCAACGGCGAGCGCTACCAGTTCCTGCGCTGGGGCCAGTCCGCCTTCGAGAATTTCCGCGTGGTGCCGCCGGGCACCGGCATCTGCCACCAGGTCAATCTCGAATATCTCGCCCAGACCGTGTGGACCGGCAAGGAGGACGGCGCGCTTGTCGCCTATCCCGATACGCTGGTCGGCACCGACAGCCACACCACCATGGTCAACGGGCTGGCCGTTCTCGGCTGGGGCGTCGGCGGCATCGAGGCCGAGGCGGCCATGCTCGGCCAGCCGATCTCCATGCTCATCCCCGAGGTCGTCGGCTTCCGCATGAGCGGCCGCCTGAGCGAGGGCGTCACCGCCACCGACCTGGTGCTCACCGTCACCCAGATGCTGCGCAAGAAGGGCGTGGTCGGCAAATTCGTCGAGTTCTATGGCGACGGTCTGTCCTATCTGTCGCTGGAGGATCAGGCGACCATCGCCAACATGGCGCCGGAATACGGCGCCACCTGCGGCTTCTTCCCGGTCGACAAGGACACGCTCGCCTATCTCAGGGCGACCGGCCGCGAGGCCGGGCGCATCGCCCTGGTCGAGGCCTATAACAGGGCGCAGGGCATGTTCCGCGAGGACGGCACGCCCGATCCGATGTTTACCGACACGCTGTCGCTCGACCTTGCCACGGTGGTGCCCTCCATAGCCGGGCCGAAGCGCCCGCAGGACCGCGTCGAGCTTTCCCATGCCGACAGCGCCTTCGAGGCGGCGCTCGCCGACATCCGCGACGTCAACAAGGGCGATGCCGCCTCCGACATGGACGAGGAAGGCGGCGGCTCGGTGCCGGAGCTCTATCGCTCGGCCAAGGTCGAGGGCAGAAACTACAAGCTCACCGACGGCGACGTGGTCATCGCCGCCATCACGTCGTGCACCAACACCTCCAATCCGAGCGTGCTGATCGCCGCCGGACTGGTTGGCGAAGAACGCCCACGAGAAGGGTCTGACAGCCAAGCCGTGGGTGAAGACCTCGCTGGCCCCGGGCTCGCAGGTGGTCACCGAATATCTCGCCAAGGCCGGCCTGCAGGAGCACCTCGACGCACTCGGCTTCAACCTCGTCGGCTATGGCTGCACCACCTGCATCGGCAATTCCGGTCCGCTGGCGGAAGAGATCTCGGAAGCGATCGGCTCACACGAGCTGGTCGTCGCCTCGGTGCTGTCCGGCAATCGCAACTTCGAGGGTCGCGTCAATCCCGATACGCGCGCCAACTACCTCGCCTCGCCGCCGCTGGTCGTCGCCTATGCGCTCACCGGCACCATGCGCGTCAATGTCACCAGCGAGCCGATCGGGACGGCCACGGACGGCGCGCCCGTCTATCTCAAGGACATCTGGCCGTCGTCGAAAGAAGTGGCGGAGGTCGTCCGCGCCACCGTCAGCCAGGACATGTTCCGCACCCGCTATGCCAACGTCTTCAAGGGCGACGCCGAGTGGCGCAAGATCGCGGTCACCGGCGGCCAGACCTACGCCTGGTCGGACACCTCGACCTACGTGCAGAACCCGCCTTATTTCGAGGGCATGGGGATGACGCCGGAACCGGTGACCGACATCGTCGGGGCGCGCGTGCTTGGCCTCTTCCTCGATTCCATCACCACCGACCACATCTCGCCTGCCGGCTCGATCAAGCGCGATGGACCCGCCGGCGAATATCTCATTTCGCATCAGGTGCGGCCGGTGGAGTTCAACTCCTACGGCTCGCGCCGCGGCAACCATCAGGTGATGATGCGCGGCACCTTCGCCAACATCCGCATCAAGAACCAGATGGTGCCGGGCGTCGAAGGCGGCGTCACCGTCCACCAGCCCTCGGGCGAGCAACTGTCCATCTACGACGCCGCCATGCGCTATGCGCAAGAAGGCGTGCCGCTGGTCATCTTCGCCGGCAAGGAATACGGCACCGGCTCGTCGCGCGACTGGGCGGCCAAGGGCACGCGGCTGCTTGGCGTGCGCGCCGTCATCGCCGAGAGCTTCGAGCGCATCCACCGTTCCAACCTGGTCGGCATGGGCGTGCTGCCGCTGGTCTTCGCCGACGGCACCACCTGGAAGTCGCTCGACCTCAAGGGCGACGAGACGGTGACCATCAAGGGCCTCGCCGAAGGGCTCGAGCCGCGCCAGACCCTCACCGCCGAGATCACCTATGGCGACGGGCACAGGCGTGAAGTGCCGCTCACCTGCCGCATCGATACGCTCGACGAGCTGGAGTACTTCCGCAACGGCGGCATCCTGCATTACGTCCTGCGCCAGCTCGCCGCCTGAGCTTGCAGCTTTGAGATCACGGGCGCGTTCTTGGCCGCGCGCCCGCTCTCAAGCGAACGTGACTCGAACTTGACCCCCCTTGGCCATAGGTTGACGGTGGGCGGCTTGGGCTGACCGGAGCATCCGGCGCCCTCCTGGATGACACGCGCAGGCTTCATGAAGACGACGATTTCAGCGATTGCTTTCGGCGGCCTGGTCGCCGGCGCGATACTTGGCGCCGGCCCGGCCGCTGCCCAGTCGACGGGAGCCGAGATCAAGGGGGTCGTCGAGCTGTTCACCAGCCAGGGCTGTTCGTCCTGCCCGCCGGCCGACAAAGTGCTCGGCCAGTTGGCCGAGCGCAAGGACCTGTTGGCGCTATCCTACAACGTCGATATCTGGGACATGCTTGGCTGGAAGGACACGCTGGCAAACCACGACTACACCGTGCGCCAGCGCAACTATACTGATGCGCAGGGCGCCGGGGTCTATACGCCGCAGGCGGTGATCGACGGCCGCACCAACGTGACCCCCAGCAAGGACCATCCGGACATCAAAGAGCTGATCGTCGCGGCACTGGCCAAATATTCCGACGGCCTGCCGGTGCATCTGTCGCTGTCCTCGACCGGCGACGCCATCACCGTCAACATCGACGCCGCCGACCCGGCCGCCAAAGCTCAGATGCCGCACGCCACCCTGTGGCTGGTGATGTACGACCGCTCGGTCACCGTGCCGATCGGCCGCGGGGAGAATAGCGGCCGCACGATCACCTACAGCAATGTGGTCAGGAAGCTCCGCCCGATCGCCATGTGGAAGGGCGAGCAGATGTCGGTCGATCTGCCCAAGAGCGAGATCAAGCAGGCCGACGTCAACCGCTGCGCCGTGCTCTTGCAGGCCGAGACCAAGGACGGCCTGCCCGGGCCGATCCTCGGTGCCGCCACCATCGACATGACCGGGACGTAGAGCGAGGCAGTCGGCAATCGGCAGTCGGCAATCGATTGCCTCTCGCCGACCCCGCACTCGATCGATAGCCCGGATAGAGTTCAAGGCTCCATGCGGGCCACGGTAAACTGAATCCGTGCCCGGAGAGTAAGGTGAACCGAGGCGATCGACATTGGACAGTCGACTGTCGACTGCCGACTGCCGATTACCGACTGCCGGGCTTCCTACCCCAGTCCCTTCTCGATCAGCCGGGCGATGCGCGCCGCATGATCGGCCGGATCGTCGGGCGTCTCGCCGTCGAGGATCTTCGCCTCGCCATAGAGGATCACCGCCGCATCGTCGAGCATGTCCGCCGCGCCGCCCGCCGCCGCCTTGCCGGCCAGCGCCTTGACCAGCCCGTGCGTCGGGTTGAGTTCCAGCACCGGCGCCATGTGCTTCTTCAGCTCGCCGGCGCGCGACAGCATCTTCTCGAGCTGCCGGTCGGGGCCCATTTCCGGCGCCACCAGGCAGACCGCGCTCGACGCCAGCCGCTTCGACACCCGCACGTCGCTCACCTTGTCGCCGAGCGTCTGCTTGAAGCGCGCCGCGAGTGTCGCCACGGCACTCTCCGGCGCCGCCTCCTCTTCGCTTGTTCCTTCCGCCAGCGGGACGATATCGAGGTCGGCGGACCCTTGCGTCACCGACTGAAAGGGCTTGCCATCGAAGCCCAGCGCCGTGCGCACCCAGAAGGCGTCGACCGGGTCGGCGAGCAGCAGCACCTCGATGCCGTGGCGGGCGAAGCCTTCGAGCTGCGGGCTCGCCTTGATCGCCGCCGCACTGTCGCCGAGCGCATAATAGATCGCTGTCTGGTTGGGCCGCATGTCCGCCACATAGTCGGCAAGGCTGCGCCACGCCTCGCCGCCGGTCGTCGTCCTGAAGCGGGCGATCTTGTAGAGCGCGTCGCGCCGCTCGGCATCCTCGTAGAGGCCTTCCTTGAGCACCGCGCCGAAGGCGTCCCACACCTTCTCGAAGGTCTCCTTGTCCTCGCCCGCCAGCTTGTCGAGCTCGGTGAGAATGCGCGAGGTCACCGCCTTGCCGATCGCGCCGAGCACCGGATTGGTCTGCAGCATCTCACGCGACAGGTTGAGCGGCAGGTCCTCCGAATCGATCACGCCGCGCACGAAGCGCAGCCAGGCCGGCAGGATGTCGGCATCGTCGGTGATGAACACCCGGCGGACATAGAGCTTGAGGCGTCCCTTGCGGTCCGGATTGAACAGGTCGAAGGGCGTCATCGACGGCACGAAGAGGAGCACCGAATATTCGCTGCGCCCCTCGGCGCGATAGTGGATGGTCAGCGCCGGCTCGTCGTACTGGCCGCTGACATGGCCGTAGAACTCGGCATAGTCCTCCTTGCTGACCGACGACTTCGGCTTGCGCCACACGGCGCTGCCGTCGGCGAGCGTCTTCTCCGCCTGCCCCCCGCCGACCTCCAGCACGATCGGCACCGGCACATGCGCCGAATAGGCCGCGACCACCCGCTCGATGGTCGCTGCTTCCGCATAGTCCTTGGCATCGTCGAGGAGTTTCAGCACCACCCGCGTGCCGCGCGACGGCGCTTCGTCGAGCGTTGCCGCCTCGACGCTGTAGCTGCCCTTGCCGTCCGAGCGCCAGCGCCACGCCTCCTCTGCACCCGCCCGGCGCGAGGTGACCTCGACCTCGCTCGCCACCATGAAGGCCGAGTAGAAGCCGACGCCGAACTGGCCGATCAGCCCGCTCTTGTCGGCGTTTTCCGGCAGGCTTTCGATGAAGGCGCGGGTGCCGGAGCGGGCGATCGTGCCGAGATTGTCGATCAGCTCCTCACGGCTCATGCCGATGCCGTTGTCGGCGACCTTGAGCGTGCCGGCGGCCTTGTCGGCGGCAAGCACGATGCGGAAGGGTGATTCGTCTGCCGCCAGCTCCGGCTCGGACAGGGTGAGCGTGCGCAGCCGCTCGCAGGCGTCCGCCGCATTGGAGATCAGCTCGCGCAGGAAGACGTCGCGGTTGGAATAGACCGAATGCACCATCAGGTGCAGCAGGCGGGAGACCTCCGCTTCGAAGGCTCGCGTCGTCGGCCCAGCATCGCCGGTCGCTGTTTCGCCCTCGGCCATTGCTTTTCCTCGAGGATATGAAGACTGTCCAGCCGAGATATCGCCGCTCAAGGTGCGGCTTGCAAGCCTTGCGAAACCCGACGCCGGAGCCCCAAACGCAAATTGGCCGGCACGAGGCCGGCCAATGTTGCCGCGAAACAGGAACACTAGGCCAGGAGTTCGGCCCGACGAGAAACCTCGGGGGGCTGGGGGGCTGAGAAACTACCGTGGTCTCCGCCGAGCCGAACCGTCTGAGGCAACGATGGAATCATCGCGCGCCAACATGTTCGGCGAACGGCGGAAAAAGGGCGAAATCGTGAATTTGCACAGGGCCCCCGTGGCGTCGGCCAATCCCGCTGACATTGCCAAAACGGCTGGATTCCGAGGTCTTGCGTTGCCCCGAAAACGAGGCAATCATGACAGCAGGATGACGCGGGAAGAACCATGAGCGAGACGGAAGAAAAAGAGCCGTCCGGCGGCCGGGCGAACCTGATCGCCCTCGCCGCCAGGCAACAGACCCCACACTTCGGGCCAGTCTGTTTCAATCGTCAGGAACTCAATCAGATTCTGGACGTTTACGGCCGCAAGGTCGCCGATGGCGAATGGCGTGACTACGCCATTGACCTGGGCAAGGACCAGGCGGTCTTCTCGGTCTTCCGTCGCACCGCGGAAGTCCCGCTCTACCGGATCATCAAGCAGCCGCGTCTGGCGCGCCGTCAGGGCATCTGGTCGCTGGTCACCGCCACAGGGCTCATTCTCAAGCGCGGCCACGACCTCGCCAACGTGCTCCGAGTTATCGACCGGCGCCTCAAGATCGTCGCCTGACGACGCCCGACAGGCTCACCGCGTCGGCTCGCTGGCCGCGCCCGGCCCCAACGCGCGCTGCATGATCACCGTGTCCAGCCAGCGACCGTGCTTGAAGCCGACGTCCTTGAGCGTGCCGATCATGCCGAAGCCGGCCGCCTTGTGCAGGCGGACCGAGGCTTCATTGGCCGAATCGCCGATCACCGCCACCATCTGGCGGAAGCCCAGCGCTTCTGCATCGTCGATCAGCCGGCGCAGCAGCGCCCCGCCGATCCCCTGGCCGCGCGCCTCGACCGCCAGATAGATCGAATCCTCCACCGTATGGCGATAGGCCGGGCGCGGCCGATAGGGCCCGGCATAGCCGTAGCCGAGCACCGTTTCCCCGCGTTCGGCGACCACATAGGGATAGTGGTCCGCGACAAGGCGCTGGAAACGCGCGGTCATTTCCAGCTCGTCCGGCGGCACCACCTCGAAACTCGCCGTCCCCACGGCGACCTCCTCGGCGTAGATTTCCGTGATTGCCGGCAGATCGGCCTCACGCGCCGGCCGAATGACGATGTCGCTCATCTCGCCGCCCTCAGAGCCTTTCTTGACCAGATGGGACCAATTCCGTTTCTCGACCGGCGAGGCGATCCGGCGTTGAGCCCGGCGAAGAGCGATGTGGGGCATCGGACAAGCCGGGATCGGCGTCGGACGCCCGCCGGTCGGAAACCCGAAGGGACGGCGCTTTTGCGCCATTATCGCCGCCGTCGGCCTCGGCCGTACTACCGGTACGGCTTTCGCCCGCCGGCTTGATTTATCGCAAAATCGCTCCGTCGGAACGGGTCCATCTGGTCAAGAAAGGCTCTATAGCAAAAAGGGCGCGGCCAAGCCGCGCCCTTTCCATCAGTCCGTCGTCGCGCTCGCCTAATTGCGGCCCTGGCCGAACAGCCGGAGCAGCATCAGGAACAGGTTGACGAAATCGAGATAGAGCCGGAGCGCACCCATGATCGCCTTGCGGCCGGCCACCGTGCCGTCATCGCCGACATAGTACATCTCCTTGATCGACTGGGTGTCGTAGGCGGTGAGCCCGGTGAAGATCAGCACGCCGAGCACCGAGATGGCGAACTGCAGCGCGCTCGAATGCCAGAAGATGCCGACGATCGAGGCGAGGATGATGCCGATCAGGCCCATGAACAGGAACGAGCCCATGCCGGTGAGGTCGCGCTTGGTGGTGTAGCCCCACAGGCTCATCGCGCCGAAGGTGCCGGCGGTGATGATGAACACCTGGGTGATGCTGGTCATGGTGTAGATCAGGAAGATCGACGACAGCGTCACGCCGAGCAGCGCGCCATAGGCCCAGAAGGTCGTCTGCGCCGCGCCGACGCTCATCTTGCTGATGCGGAAGGAGAGGAAGAACACCATGCCGAGGGTGACGAGCATCAACACCCAGGACAACCCGCCATAGAGCATTGTGCCGAAGCTGGTCAGCAACACGCCATTCGGCAGCTTCGCCGCAGCGGCGGCCGGATCGGTGGTTGTGGCAAGCGCATAGGCCAGGTAGGCCGCGACGCCGGTGATCACCAGGCCGCTGGCCATGTAGTTATAGACGCGGATCATGTGAGCCCGGAGGCCCGCATCGATTGCGCTCTCAGCACCGCGCGCTACGGTTGCGCCGAAGCGGGGCTGGTTGTCGTAATTCGCCATCGAATAAGTCCCTTCATTCGTTGCAAGCCGGCGCGGCCCGAAGGTCCTGGCGCACGTGCCGCCCAATATGGGCTGCCGCCACAGCCTAAACAAGTACCATGACAGGAGCTTAATGATTGGCGAGCGGCGGAGAACTGCCGAAAAAAGACCCTCCACCCCCTTTACAGACCGGCCGCGAAGCAGCGAATCTGGTGCAGGACGACAGCCAGCCGGGAGACACGCTCATGCCGCGCCTCTTCACCGGAGTGGAAATCCCTGACGGGATCGCCGAACGGTTGTCTTACCTGCGCGGCGGCCTGCCCGGCGCCCGCTGGATCAGCACCGGCAACTACCATCTGACGCTCCGCTTCATGGGCGACATCGACATGATCGCCGCCGAAGCGATCGCCGAAGCGCTGTCGCGGGTGCGCCGCATGACCTTCTCGCTGCGCATCACCGGGGTGAGCACGCTGGGCACCCGCAAACCGCACGCCATCGTCGCCCGCGTCGAACCATCCGCACCGCTGACCGAACTCCAGGCCGAGCACGAGCGCCTGATGCAGCGGATCGGCCTGCCGCCGGAGGGGCGCAAATACACGCCACACATCACGCTCGCCCGCCTGCGCCACGCCAATGCCCGCGACATCGCCGATTATCTGACGCTGCGCGGCGGCTTTTCCACCGGGCCGGTCGAGGTCGACCGCTTCGTTCTGTTCTCCTCGCGCGATTCGGTCGGCGGCGGTCCCTATGTCATCGAGGAGGCCTATCCACTGATCCCCCAGAACGGCGAGATGGCGCGGCTGTCAGCTTAGGATCTTGCCGGGCGGCCGGCTTGCGCCGGCCGGATTGCCGCCCCATCTTTTGTCGATCGCTTGTCTGGGGAGAGGACCTGATGACCAAGGTGCTTTACGGCGAGATTCTGGGACCTGAAGACGCAGCCCGGCGCGAAGAAAGGGTGCGCACCGGGTTCTGGGCGACCTTCCGCAAGGCCGCCCGCTATATCCCCTTCGCCGAGGACCTGGTCGCCGCCTATTACTGCGCCCTCGACCCGGCAACGCCGACGCGGGTGCGTGCCATCCTGCTTGGCGCACTTGCCTATTTCGTGCTGCCCTTGGACGTGATCCCCGATTTCATTGCCGGTTTCGGCTACACCGACGACGTCACCGTTCTCATCGCGGCGATCGCCACCGTCGGCGCCCACATCACGCCGGCGCATCGCGCCGCCGCCAAGCAGGCACTGGACGAAAAACAGCGCTGAACCCGGGCTTTTCCGGCTCGGGATCACATTGTCGTCCAATTCTGCCGTTCTAGGTTGGCCCGACAATTCAGGCCCGAAAATTGCGGTTTGCGGATTGCCGGACGCTTCACGAAATAGTAACTCCCGTGAGGGAAGTTTAATAAATGTTTAGCGAGGCGGAAGAACCGGTGACGGGGGCTGTCGACCGGTATCCCCGTGAGAGGCAAATGATTCCACGCGTTTTGCTCCTGATCGGCGTCCTCGTCGCGTCGACAAGTTGGGCCGCGGCCCAGTCGGCCGCCCCGGCGCCGACATTGATCAACACCTTCAAGGCCTGGGGCGCCTATTACTCGACCGAAGGCAACGACAAGGTCTGCTTCGCGGCCGCCACACCGCAGAGTTCGAAATACTCGAGGACGGTTTCGAGCCGCGGCGACACCTACTTCATGATCACCACGATTCCGGCGAAGAACATCCGCAACGAGGCGAGCACGATCATCGGCTTTCCGTTCAAGGCGGGCAGCGACGTAACCGCCAATGTCGACGGTACCGACTTCAAGATGTTCTTCAACGATGCGGCCGGCGAAACCTCTTGGGCGATTCCGGACCAGGAAGCGGCGCTCATCGAGGCCATGAAGAAGGGCGCGAAGATGACCGTGACGAGTACGTCCAGCCGCGGCACCGGCGTCAGCGACTTCTATTCGCTGTCAGGCATCACGGCGGCTCTCGACGCCGTCGCCAAGCAGTGCCCGTAGCGCCACGCCGCAGCCGCTAGGCGGTCGCGGTTTCGTCCTCGATCGCCCGGATTGCGTCGGCGAGTTCCAGCGTGCGCCGCGCCATGCGCTCGTGCAGCCGCTCCACCATCCGCCCATCGACCTTGATGACGCCCTTGCCGGCATTCTCCGCCGCGGCGAAAGCCTCGATCACCCGGCGCGCCGCGGCAATGTCCTGTCGCGACGGACCGAAAGCGGCGTTGGCGACCGCCACCTGGCTCGGATGGATGACGGTTTTGCCGTCCATGCCGAGATCGCGCCCCTGCCGGCACTCCTCGGCCAGCGCCTTGCCGTCGTCGAGATCGTTGAAGGTGCCGTCGAGCACGGCCAGCCCATGCGCCCGCGCTGCCACCACCACCTGGGCGAGATGAGGCAGCATCGCGGCGCGTCCCGGCCGGATGGCCGCGCCGAGCTCGGCCGCCAGGTCGTTGGTGCCAATGACGTAGCAGGTGACCGCCGGCGCCGGCATGGCGGCGATCGCGCCCATGGCGCTGGCGTTGAGCACCGCCGCCGGCGTCTCGATCATCGCCCACAGATTCATGGTCTTGGGCGCGTGAGCGGCCGCCAGCGCCGCGCGCGTGCGGCGGATGTCGTCGCTGCGCGACAGCTTCGGCACCAGGATGGCGTCCGGCCGCGCCGACGCCATGGCGGCGATGTCGCGGGCGATCCACGGCGTGTCGAGGCCGTTGATGCGCACGACGATCTCGCGCCGTCCGGTGGTCAGCTCACCGACCAAGGCGGCGACCGCGTCGCGCGCCATTTGCTTGCGATCCGGCGCCACCGAATCCTCAAGGTCGAGGATCAGCACGTCGGCCGCGAGTGTCTTGCCTTTTTCAAGCGCCCGCTCATTCGCCCCCGGAATGAACAGCGCGCTCCGCCGCGGGCGCAGACCTGCCGGCATCGAAGTTCCCCTCTCAGTCCCCGTACAAACACTAGTCCCGCCGCCGGCTTTGCTCCACTGTCAGAAAGTCCGAGTAATGACAAGAAATATTCATAGGTTAGGGGTCGGCGCGTGAGCAGACCGTCGGTCATCGTGGTCAACAGCCTGGTCGCCCGCGGCAGTGTCGGCGGCCGCGCAAGCGTCTTTGCGCTGGAGCGGTTGGGCTTTCCGGTGATCTTCGTGCCGACTGTGGTGCTGCCCTGGCACCCCGGCCACGGCCGCGCCACGCGCATGGAGCCGGACGCCGCGCCCTTCGCCGCGCTCCTGGCCGACCTGGCGGCTGCGCCCTGGCTTTCCGAGGTCGCCGCGGTCCTCACCGGCTATTTCGGCCACGCCGATCAGGTGGCGCCGACCGCCCGTCTCCTCGCCGCGGTCAAGGCGGCCAACCAACAGGCCGTCCATCTCTGCGACCCGATCATCGGCGACACCGGCGGCCTCTTCCAGCCGCAGGCGGTGGCGGCCGCGATCCGCGATCACCTTCTGCCGCTGGCCGATATCATCACCCCCAACCGCTTCGAACTTGGCTGGCTCGGCGGCGTCGCCACCGACGCGCAGGCCGATATCGTCGCCGCCGCGCGCCGGCTCGCTCCGCCCGAGGTCATCGTCACTTCGGCGGACGCCGACGCGGACAAATCGACGATCGCGACGCTGGTCAGCGGTCCGACCGGCGCCTTCCGCCTCACCCATCGCTGGCTGCCGGACAACACGGTCCACGGCACCGGCGACCTGTTCGCCGCGCTCCATCTCGGCCACCGCCTGGCCGGCACTGCGCCGGAGGCGGCCGCCGCCCGTGCCGCCAGCACCGTCTGCGCCATGGTCGAGACGGCCAGCCACGATGGCCTCGACGAATTGCCCCTGGCGAGCCGCCAGGACGCCATCGTCGCGCCGGCCCGTGATGTCGGCATCACGAAGATTGCAGGTGGCTGACTACTGCTCCCGCCGAAAGACGCCGAAGCGGAAGCCGAGATAGGACGCGGCCGTTGCGACGGCCGTGCTGACGATCTGCGCGGCCAGCGGCGGCACCACCGGCCAGGCCAGCAGGATCGCCGCATAGATCGCATAGTTGAGCGCGTTGGCGCTGCCGGCCACCGCGGCAAAACGGAGGAACTCACTCAGACGCGGCGGCGTGGCAACGGCAAAGGTGACGTTTCGGTGCATCAGCCAGGCGAACACCATGGCGCAGGCGATGGAAACAAGCCGGCTGAGCAACGGGTTGAGCCCGGCAAAATGAATGAGCCCGAGATTGATGCCGAGATCGACCAGAAAGGCGCTGCCGCCGCTGAACAGGAAGCCGCCCCAGTGGCGGAACGAGCGGTAGCTGAAAGGCTGGCCGGTGTCCGCCATGTCAGCTCGCCGCAGCCCAGGGAAAGCCGGCCGCGTCGCGTGCCGTCACATGCCAGATGCGCTCCGTCAGATCCGCACGGCCGGCAAGGTAGGCATGCTCCTCCGGCCGCCGGCCGGCGATCGAATCCTCAGCGCCGAGTTCGTCATCCGGCAGGCCAGGATGGCACATGATCATCGGGCGCGCTCCGGGCGCGATCAGGAAGGCGTCGAATTCCCCGGCATAGGGGATGGCGCCGAAGGTCGAATAGCCGGAAAAGCCGCGATTGGTGGCAAAGCCCGCCGCTTCCGCCTTCTGCCGGAAGCCGAAAGCGAGCATCGCGGCGGCGAGCGCCTTGCCGGCCACGATCCTGCGCTGGAGGATCGCCGGCACGCGGTCGGCAGGATCGCGGATGAGCGGTCCGCCGGCCGGAAAGCGGCGCTTCAGCACGGCGAGCAGCACCGCGCGGATGCCGGGGAGCGCATGGACGTGGTGGTGGCCGTCGATGAAGTCAGGCGGCACACCGGCCACGGCCTCGAAGCGGTCGAGCTGGCGCTCGATTTCGCCGGCGATTTCTTGCGCGTCGATCGCGCGGCTGACCGCCCGGCCAACCACCGTATCGGGGGCGGGAAGAACGCCCGATGGCGCCAGCTTCGGCATCGCGCCCAGCGGCGCCCCGGCGGTAAGGTTGAGATGGAGACCGAGGGCGAAGCGCTGGCGCAAGGCAAGCGCCGGCGCTGCCACCTCCGGCCAGTGCGGCATGGTGACCATGGCCGAGGTTGCCGACAGCCGGCCGGCTTCCGCCAGTTGCAGGATGCCGTCCGAAATGCCCCGGGTCATGGCGAAATCGTCGGCGCAGAGGATGACCGGCGCCGGCACCGTCATGCCGGCCTCTTCGCTGCAATCGCCTCGCTTGCGATGCCGACCTCTTCGGCGACCACATAGAGCGGCCGCGCCTTCACCTCCTCATAGATGCGCGCCAGATATTCGCCGATGATGCCGAGCGAGATGAGCTGCACGCCGGCGAAGAACATGATCGACACGATCAGCGAGGGGAAGCCGGGCACGTCGATGCCGAAGATCAGGCTGCGGACCATGAAATAGATGCCGTAGGCGATCGCGGCGATCGATACCAGCGCACCGAGATAGGACCACACCTTGAGCGGCAGGGAGGAGAAGGAGACGAAGCCGTCGAGCGCGAAGCTCGCCAGTTTCATGAAGCTCCAGCGCGACTTGCCGACGAAGCGATCGTGCGATTCGAAGGGCACCACCGCCGACGGAAAGCCGATCCAGGCGTAAAGCCCCTTGGAGAAGCGCGTACGCTCGCCGAGCTGATTGATGGCATCGACCGCCTGGCGGTCCATGAGCAGGAAATCGACCACGCCGAGCGGCAGCCGCGTGTGCGCGATGTGGCGGAATATGAAATGGAACAGCCGCGAATAGAGCCGCCGCGCCCAGCTGTCCGAATCGCGGCTCTGGCGCTGGCCGAAGACGATTCGCGCACCCTTGCGCCATTCTTCCACGAAGGCCGGGATCATGTTCGGCGGATGCTGCAGGTCGCCGTCCATGATGACCACCGCGTCGCCCTTGGCGTGGCGCAGCCCCGCGGCGATGGCGACTTCCTTGCCGAAGTTGCGGCTGAAGGAGATGGCGGTGAAGCGCACATCGGCGGCGTGCATCGTGCGGATGCGTTTCAGCGTGCCGTCGGTCGAACCATCGTCGACGAACAGCACCGACCAGCTGAAATCCCGCCCGTCGAGGCACTTGTGGAGTTCGGCCACCAGCGCGTCGAGCCCGGCCGCTTCGTTGAGGACGGGGACGACGAGAGTGATTTCGGGGCGTTCGCGAACCATGGCGGCTAGAGCCATAGCGCGGTTCCGGCCGTTCCCCAAGTCGGTCGCCATCGCTTCGTGAGGAGAGCCGGCAGTGTCGCCGGCCGGGCCTGTGAGGTCGCTGACAACCGCCCGCGCGCGGCGCCCCCATCTCCCTGTCATCAGGACCGCACGGCCGCTCCCGCCAGCGGCACTTCTTTCGGACCCGCTTGACAGGCCGGCCCTTTCAATATAACTAGTACGTTATATACTGAACTGGTTATGAACATGACGCTGGTTGAACTCGACCTGACCTTCAGCGCCCTTGCCGACCCGACCCGCCGGGCGATCCTCGCCCGCCTGATGGAGGGCGAGGCCACGGTCACGGAGCTGGCCGAGCCGTTTTCCATGAGCCAGCCGGCAATCTCCCGGCATCTGAAGGTGCTGGAACACGCTGGCCTGATTTCACGCAGCCGCGACGCGCAAAGGCGGCCGTGCCGGCTGGAGGTCGAGCGCCTTGCAGAGGCGACCGGCTGGCTCGAGCCCTTCCGCCAGCGCGCGCAAGCGAACTACCGGCGCCTGGACGCGTTGCTCGATGCGCTGCAGACGGACGACAGCAACACGGAGGGGAAGGACACATGACGGGCATCACGCCATTCCTGTGGTTCGACACACAGGCGGAAGAAGCCGCGACCTTCTACGTCTCGATCTTCGAGGATTCGGCCATCACCTCGGTCAGCCGCTACGGCGAGGAAGGCCGGGAGATCCACGGCCGGCCGCCAGGCTCGGCCATGGTCGTGTACTTCCGTCTCCGCGGTCAGGCTTACATGGCGCTGAACGGCGGGCCGGTCTTCGCCTTCAGCGAGGCGATCTCCTTCATGGTCCACTGCACCACCCAGGACGAGGTGGATCACTTCTGGGACAAGCTCGGCGAAGGCGGGACGCCCGGCCAATGCGGCTGGCTCAAGGACCGCTACGGCGTCTCCTGGCAGATCGTGCCGGATGCCCTCGGCGCGCTGCTGCAGGACGAGGACCGCGCCGCCGCCGGCCGTGCCATGAACGCCATGCTCAAGATGGGCAAGCTCGACATCGCCGCGCTGAAACGCGCCTTTGCCGGCTGAGGAACACCCGATGCCCCACGAACTCGATGTCAAGACGCCGAACGATTTCGACGTGGTGTGCACACGCGTCTTCGACGCGCCGGCAGCGCTCGTCTTCGACTGTCACACCAAGCCGGCTCTGGTGAAACGCTGGCTGCTCGGGCCGCCCGGCTGGTCGATGCCGGTCTGCGACATCGATCTTCGCGTCGGCGGCCGCTTCCGCTACCTCTGGCGCAATGACGAGGACGGCAAGGAATTCGCGCTTGCCGGCACCTATCGTGAGATCGCAGGCACCGAACCGCATCGTCTGCACGGAGACGTTCGAAGGTGCCGACATGCCGGAGGCGCTGACCACGACGGTGTTCGTCGAGGAAGGCGGGCGCACGACGATGACGCTGACCATCAGCTATCCGTCGCGCGCCATCCGCGAGGCGGCGCTGGCCACCGGCATGACCGGCGGCATGGCGCAGAGCTACGACCGGCTGGACGGCGTTCTAGGCGCGACGGCCTGAGGCTCAGTTGCCGCCGGGCTCTTCACGCAGCGGGATATCCCTCACCCGGATTTCCAAGGCCGGTCTGCTGACGCAAACCGTGGAAATTCCACCTCCCCCGCAAGCGGGGGGAGGTGACGACCGCTTAGCCGCTCGGAACAGATCGAATGCCGGTTCAGCTCAGGCCGCCGCGCGCTTGGGCTGGATCAGCTTGCGGTTGACCAGCACTTCCGCGATCTGCACGGCGTTGAGCGCCGCGCCCTTCCGCAGATTGTCGGAAACCACCCAGATCACCAGCCCGTTGTCGACCGTCGGGTCCTCGCGGATGCGGCTGATATAGGTGGCGTCCTCGCCGGCCGCCTCGTGCGGCGTCACGTAGCCGCCGGGCTCGCGCTTGTCGACCACCAGGCAGCCCGGCGCCTCGCGCAGGATCTCGCGCGCCTCATCGGCCGTGATCTCGCTCTCGAACTCGATATTGACCGCCTCGGAATGGCTGATGAACACCGGCACGCGCACGCAGGTGGCCACCAGCTTGATCTTCGGGTCGAGGATCTTCTTGGTTTCGGCCACCATCTTCCATTCTTCCTTGGTGAAGCCGTCGTCCATGAAGACGTCGATATGCGGGATGACGTTGAAGGCGATGCGCTTGGGAAACTTCTTCGCCTCCACCGGATCGGAGACGAAGATGGCGCGGGTCTGGGTGAACAGCTCGTCCATCGCCTCCTTGCCGGCGCCGGAGACCGACTGATAGGTCGACACCACCACGCGCTTGATGCGCGCCCGGTCGTGCAGCGGCTTCAGCGCCACGACCAGCTGCGCCGTCGAACAGTTCGGATTGGCGATGATGTTCTTCTTCGCGAAGCCCACGATCGCGTCGGCGTTCACTTCCGGCACGATCAGCGGCACGTCGGCGTCATAGCGCCAGGCCGAGGAATTATCGATGACGACGCAGCCCTGCGCGCCGATCTTCGGCGACCATTCCTTCGACACCGAACCGCCCGCCGACATCAGGCAGATGTCCGTATCGGAGAAGTCGTAGCTGTCGAGCGCCTTCACCTTCAGCGTATGTTCGCCGAAAGACACCTCGGTGCCCTGGCTGCGCCGCGAGGCGAGCGCCACCACCTCATCCGCCGGGAAGCCGCGCTCGGCGAGCACCCCCAGCATTTCGCGGCCGACATTGCCGGTGGCCCCGGCGACCGCAACCTTGTAGCCCATTGTTCTAGAACTCCCGCTCCTCTCCCCCTGGCGCCGCGATGTTCTTGATCGGAACACCCGGTTGGCTCATCCCGCGGCCTGGCCGGGGAGAGCTTCGAGCCAGGTGCGAGCGTCAGGCGGTTTTGGTAGTTTTCCCGGTCGTTTTGGGCATAGATAGCCGCTCGCCGGCAAAGCGCGCCGGGGCAGCCGGGGACGCAACGATGTTGAGGCGCGTGATCATCAAGATCGCCCAGCGGGAAATCGCGCCCCTTCTACGCGAAAGACCCATGAAGTCAACGGACAAGCGTGCCGCGCTGCTTGCTGCGGTCCTGCTTCTCGCCCTCGCTCACGCGCCGGCAGCGGCCGGCGAACGCCTGAGCGGTGCAGAGATCGGGGCCGCACTTGCCGGCATCACCCTCGACGGCACCTATTTCGACGGAAACTATTTCACCGAGACCTATCACGAGGACGGCACCATCCGGTATTGGGACGCCGTCTCCGCCGACAGCGGCGAATGGTCGGTCCAGGACGGCCAATTCTGTACCTTCTACGAAAGCCAGCAAGGCGCCTGCTTCACCGTCGAGCGCGACGGCGCCAATTGCTTCACCTTTTTCGAGAAGGATCCCGATACCGGCGCGATCGACCCACAGAAATGGACCTCGCGCGGCTGGAACCGGGCCCATGACAACACCTGCCCCGATGCCCCCAAGGCCAAGCTTTGAGCCGAAAACCCCCTTTCGCCCGCAGAAGCCCCCGCGACCGTTCATCACATCCAGGCCCGCTCATTGACTCGTCCGCGAGCCCGATCTAAATTGCGAATAGTTCGCATTCGCAGAATGTGCCAGTTTTCTGAAGAGGTGTGTGTGTCCCCCGACCCGGACGTTTTCGCAGCAGCCAACCGCACGTCCGTGGAGCCGTAGGCTGTGGCCAATATCGTCCGGCGGGGGGTGACCGAGCGCACGGTCGATGGCATCCGGGCGGTCATCGGCGGCGAGCGCAGGGGGGTAATGGCCGCGCGCCTCTTCGCCGGTCCCGCCGTGATCGCCTCGATTGCCTACATGGACCCCGGCAATTTCGCCACCAACATCCAGGGCGGCGCCAAGTTCGGCTACACCCTGCTCTGGGTGGTGCTCACCGCCAATCTGATCGCGATGTTGTTCCAGGGGCTGTCGGCCAAGCTCGGCATCGTCACCGGCCGCAACCTTGCCGAGATGTGCCGTCGCGAGTTTCCCCGGCCGGTCGTCTGGCTGATGTGGGTGGTCAGCGAGGTGGCGGCCATGGCCACCGATCTCGCCGAGTTCCTCGGCGGCGCTGTCGGTCTGGCCCTGCTCTTCAACATGCCGCTCATCTACGGCATGGCAGTCACGGCGATCGTCACTTACGGCATCCTGTTCTTCGAGCGCGGCGGCTTCCGCCCGATGGAGCTGGTCATCGGCGCGCTCGTTCTCATCATCGGCGCCTGCTACCTGATCGAAGTCTTCATCGCCCCGATCGACTGGGGAGCGGCAGCCTTCCACACCGTCGTTCCGCAGCTCCCCAATGCCGAGGCGCTGATGATCGCGGTCGGCATCATCGGCGCTACCGTCATGCCGCACGCCATCTACCTGCATTCCGGCCTCACCCAGGACCGCGTGCCCGTCAACAGCGCCACCGAGCGGCGCACGGTGCTGCGCTTCTCCAATATCGAGGTGGTCGTGGCGCTGGCTATCGCCGGCATGGTCAACATGGCCATGGTGATGATGGCCTCGGCCGCCTTCCACGCCGGGCACAGCGAGGTCGCCGAGATCGAGACCGCCTATCACACGCTGACGCCGCTGCTCGGCAGCGCCGCTGCGGCCGTCTTCCTCGTCTCGCTGATCGCCTCGGGTACGTCGAGTTCGGTCGTCGGCACCATGGCCGGCCAGATGATCATGCAGGGCTTCGTCAATTTCAGCATTCCGGTCTGGGTGCGGCGCCTGGTGACCATGATCCCGGCTTTCATCGTCGTCGGTCTCGGCGTCAACGCCACCAAGGCCCTGGTCATCAGCCAGGTGATCCTCTCGATCGCCCTGCCTGTGCCGATGATCGCGCTGGTACTGTTCACCGCGCGCCGCGACATCATGGGCGAGTTCGTCAACTGGCGCCTGACAACCGCCGCCGCCTATGTCGGCGCGGCGATCGTGCTGACGCTCAACATCATCCTGATTCTCTTGACCTTCGGCGTGCCGATTCCGGGCCTGCCCGTCGGCTGACGCCCGTCAGCCGACCTTGCGGCCGCCGGTATTGGCCTCGAAATCCGCGATCGCCTCCGGCGCCAGCCGGCGCAACCCGGTGAGATCGGTCTTGCCGGGCATCAGTTCGATCTGCAGCGGGCGCGGATTGGCAGGGTGGTCGACGCGCAGCAGGTAGGTACGCTGGCTGCGTGTCTTCATCGCGATGAACATGCGCCATCCGTCGAGCGCGGCGAGCGGCGCCGCCAGACGCTGCAGGCCCCAGGGCCGCCACAGCGTCACCACCGACTGCCCGCCGCCGGTCTCGAGGCGAACGATGGTGTCGCGCGCCTCGGCCATCAGGCGATAGACGCCATAGGCCGACGCCGCCAGGAACCCGACCCCGAACAGAAGCCCGGTGGAATCCGACCGCCCCGTCTGGTAGCGGACGATCTCCAGCACGCCCCAGACGGTGGCCCCGGCAAGGATCGCCATAGAGAACCAGTTGCGCAGAACGAAGGCCCGATCATCGAAGGCGCGGTTCATCCCGGCGGTATTCATGCCGCCGTTCCGAGTTCTTCGACGATCGCCTTGCCCATCGCCTGCGTGCCCACCTTCTCGGTGCCCGGCGTCCAGATATCGCCGGTTCTGAGGCCCCGGTCGAGCACCGCCGAGATCGCCTTCTCCAGCCGGTCGGCAGCTTCCGTCATGGCGAAGGAATAGCGCAGCGCCATGGCGAAGCTCGCCAGCATGGCGATCGGATTGGCAAGCCCCTTGCCGGCGATGTCCGGCGCCGAGCCGTGCACCGGCTCGTAGAGCGCCCGCCGCTTTCCCGTTGCCGCGTCGGGGCTGCCAAGCGACGCCGAGGGCAGCATGCCGAGCGAGCCGGTCAGCATGGCGGCGACGTCGGAGAGGATGTCGCCGAACAGATTGTCGGTGACGATCACGTCGAACTGCTTGGGCGCGCGCACGAGCTGCATGCCACCGGCATCGGCCAGCATGTGCTCCAGCGTCACGTCGCTGTAGCCGGCCTTGTGGGTGGCGGTGACCACCTCGTTCCACAGGACGCCCGACTTCATGACGTTGCGCTTCTCCATCGAGGTGACCTTGTTGCCGCGCGTGCGCGCCAGATCGAATGCCACCCGGGCGATACGCTCGATTTCGTAGGTATCGTAGACCTGGGTGTCGATGGCGCGCTTCTGGCCGTTGCCGAGCTCGCGGATTTCCTTGGGCTCGCCGAAATAGACGCCGCCGGTCAGCTCGCGCACGATGAGGATGTCGAGCCCCTCGACCAGCTCGCGCTTCAGCGACGAGGCATCGGCCAGCGCCGGATAGACGATCGCCGGACGGAGATTGGCGAACAGCCCGAGATCCTTGCGCAGGCGCAACAGCCCCGCCTCCGGCCGCACCTCATAGGGCACGCGGTCCCATTTCGGCCCGCCGACGGCGCCGAAGATCACCGCGTCGGCGGCCATCGCCTTGGCCATCATCGCGTCGGAGGCGGCCGAACCGTGGGCGTCGTAGGCCGACCCGCCGACCAGATCCTCCTCATAGTCGAAGCTGTCGCCGCCGGCTTCATTGAACCAGGCAATCACGCGTTTGACCTCGGCCATGACTTCGGGGCCGATGCCGTCGCCGGGCAGCAGGAGAAGGTGGTGGGTAGTCACAAGACGGCTCCGCGGGGAAGGAAGACAAAAAGGCGCCCTGCTGGTTAGCCGTGCCCGGCGGTTCTCGCAAGACCGGTCGCCGTCGCAGCCCCGTCAGCCAGGGATTGCCAGTCCGCACCGCGCGCCGCTCGAACCAGCGGGCGGGCGGGCGAAAAATCAGAAGATCTTGTAGCGCTCGTCTTCATCCTCGCGGCTCGGCGGACCGGGGTCGTCCGGCGCCCGCGGCATCAGATCCTCGTGGATCACCGTCGCCTCGGCCGGTTTCACCTCCGCCGGCCTGGCTTCGGCCGGTGGCGGCGCGGCCGGCCTGTTTTCCGCCGGCGCCGGCTCGGCCTGCGGCGGCGTCTCGACGGCCGGCGTCGCAGTCACCGCCGTCGTTTCGACGGCCCGCAGCGGCTCGGTCGCGCTCGCCCAGGCTTCGATCTCCATCCGGCGCTCGGCCGGCAGGCGGGCGGGCAGTACCTTCCATTCAAAGGCATCGATGCGCCCGGTCACCGGCGAAATCGGCGCCCATTTGGCGAAGACGCGGCCATCGGCGACCCAGGCCGGATCGCGCGGCGCGCCCAGCGCCCGGGCGAGCCAGGCGCGCACGCGACCCTGGTCGCCGTGTTCGCCTTCCTCGATTTCCGCCATCAACAGGCAGACGCCCTCGCTGGGTTGCAGCCGGATCATGCCGCCGAGCGCCTCGCGCGCTTCCCGCCAGTCATGCGCGTCGATGGCGGCACGGGCGACCGCCATGGCGCCCTCCGCATGATTGGCACGCAAATCTGCCAGTTTCTTCACGCGCTTCAGCCGGTCGCGCACCGAATCGCCGGTTCTGACCGCGGCATAGGCCGCGGCGATGTCGGGATGAGGTGATTCCTTCCATGCCGCTTCCAGGATGCGCGCCGCGCGCCGGACATCGCCGTGGCGGGTCAACAGCCGTGCCGCCGTCACCGAGGCCGGCACCAGGTCGGGGGCGAGGCGATGCGCCTCGACCGCCAGGGTGCGCGCCTCGTCCGGCGCGCCGGCTTCCAGTTGCATCGCCTGGCCCGTCATCAGAACGCCGCGCAGGCGCTGTGCCCTGGCGCGGTCGATAGTACCGGCTTCGGCATTGGCGGAAAGCGTCGTCAGCGCCCCCTGCCAATCGCCGGCCTGGCACTGATAGTCGAACAGCGCCGTTCCCGCCCAGGCGACCTTCGGCGAAATCCGCATCGCCTCTTCGGCGAAGTGTCGCGCGGCCGTGTGCTCGCCGGTGCGTCGCGCTTCGACGAACAGGCCGTGCAGGCCGAGCACCCGCGTCTCGGCGGTCTCCGTGAGAGTGGTGAAGGCGGCGCGCGCCGAAGCGCTGTCGCCCGCGATCTGCGCCGCCTGCGCCGAAAGCAGCAGCACCAGCGGTTCCTGTCTGCCGAGCAAGGTCTGCGATTCGCGCGCCGCCCGCTGCGCCGCGCGCGTATCGCCGGCACCGATGGCGACCATGCCGCGCGACAGCGCCCGGTAACCGCGGTCGCGGCGGCGGGTGCCGAAGAAATGGCCGACCGCCTGTGGCGTGCGTATGACGGCGCGGATCAGCGCGCCGACGATCGCGATCAGCGCGATCAGTATGGCCGCACCGACCACCGCCACCATGACCGAGGTGCGGACCTCATAGCCCTGCCAGTCGATCAGCAGTTCGCCCGGCCGCTCCGCCAGCCAGACGAAGCCGGCGGCAGCCAGGAACACGATGACGACATAGACAAGGACGCGGATCATTTCGCTCAGTTCCCGGCGGCCGGCTTGAGGGTTCCGGCAATCTTGACGATCAGCGCGTCGACCGTGACGCGGCTTGTTGCCGCCGCCGCCCAATCGGCCGACGCTTGCTTGCCGGCCGCGGGCAGGCCCTCGCGCTCGTTCAGCGCCGTCGCGAAATCGCCCGCCTCGACCGCAGCGCGCATGCGCGAGACGATCGCTGGCGGATCACTGCCGGCAACCGGCCCCGTCGGCCGCACCGTCACCAGTGAGCCGAGACCGGCGATGAGCCGCCCGACGAAGCCGGCGTTCGGGTTGGCCTTCGCCGTCGCCTCGACGATCGCCTCGCCGACCTTGCCGAACCCGGCGGTCAGCGCCGCCCGGGTCGGCACGCCCTTCCCGGCAAAGGGTCTCAACGCGGCGACGTCGTCGGCCGGCAGGCCGAGCGCGGCGGCAAGGTCGAGATCGGTGGTGAACGGCACGCCCTCGTCAATCGCACGCCGCAACGCAACGACCGCGATGGCGCGGGCGGCAACGCTGCCGTCGGCGGCCCCGGTCGAAAGCTTCTTCTCGAGCGCCGCCAACTGGTCGCCGAGCGCGTTGACACGCGTCTGCACGCTGTCGATGCGGTGAGAGAGCGCCACCACCTGGTCCGAACTGGCGCCGCTGCCGCTGCCCGCGGGGGCGCCGGCTTCGAGCTGCGTCACCCGTTCGGCGAGCGCCGCCAGCTCGTCGCGAGTCGCGCCCGGCGGCAGCCCGTCGACCTTTTTGGTCAGCGCCGCCAGCTTGTTTTCGAGCCCGGTAAGGTCGCCCTGCGTCGCCACGGCGCCCAGCTTCTTCTGGATCTGGTCGACCTGTCCGTTGAGGGCCTCGACGGCGCTCTTGCCCGGCAGGTTCTGCGCGATCATCTCGATCGCCGAGAGCCGCCGGTCGAGCGCGGCCACCGCCTCGTTCGCCGACTTCGCCTGATCGGCCGCCGTCAGCGCCGCCGAACGCCCCGGCGAGGGCACCAGCCCGATTGCCTGCAGGACGATCAGCAGGATCAGCGCGACGATGCCGCCCGCCACGCCGGCAAGCGCCGTCTTTGCCCAGCCGTCGTCGCTGCCGATGATGCTGGCGCCCGGCAGCCAAGTCGTGCGCGGCGCCTCGGACTTGGCCGCTTCGGGCTCCGCCGGTTCGGCCGCAGGTTCCGCCTGCCCGGGTTCGGTCTGTTCAGGCAGCGCGGCCGGCACCGCCTGCTCCGGTGCGGGCGACGTCGTATCCTTGGCCGGTTCGGCTTTCTCGGACTCCGGCTTCGCCGGCTCGGGCGCCGTCTTCGGCGCTCCACCCTTGTCTGCGGCAACGCGCTCCGCGGTCAGGTCGATGGTGACCGGCGGGCGCTGGCGGCGCGTGCGGCTCTTGCGCTCCGCACCGGCCGGCTTGTCGTCCCCTGATCCGTCGTCTTCGGCGGCCATTGTTTCCTCGTCGGATTGCGACAATCCTCGAATGCTACAATACAGGCTTATCTCGGCGCGGCCATGTCAGCCCGCAAGGAATCAGCGCGGCGGGATCAATGACAGCAGACTGGCCTCGTCCGGCCGCGGCGCAACCTGCAGCATCCGCGCCAGCCCGTGCAATGGTCCGGCCACCTGCTCCGACAGGGCGAAGATATGGGCGAGCCGGATCGCCCGGCCGGCGACCAGGTCGCGGAAGGTCTCCGCCGTCCGCCGCGAATAGAACAGCGCCCCGTCGATCGTGCCCGCCGCAAGCGCCGCCGTGAGCGCCGGGCTCAGGCGCTCCGCCGGTTCCGCCCGATAGGCTTCCACCATCTGCAGGTCGTAGCCGGCCTCCTCCAGGCGCTCCGCCAGATTACCGCTCAAATCGCGGGCCGCGGCATAGATGACCGGCCCTCGGTCTTTCGGCAGGATCGCACCAACCAACCGGACGAGCGCAGCGCCTTCGCCAGTGCCGGCCGTCACATCGCGGAAGGCGGCCGCCCGCGCATCGTGAGCGGTCGCCTCGCCCACGGCGAACAGCGGCACGTCGCGCCAGCCGGCCGCCTGCGGCCATGTCTGCAGCGCCCTGACGCCATTGCGGCTGGTGACGATCAGCCCCGCCGGAGCCGGCAGGTCTCCGGGCGGATCGTTGAGCACGATGCTGAGCATCGGCTCGATGGTGACCGTGTGCCCGATCGCCGCCAGCCGCCGCGCCGTTGCGGTGGCATCGGGCTGGGGTCGTGTGACCAGCAAATGCATCGTCTTAGCCGGCGAAGAAATCCGCGCCGCCCCTGCGGGCAAGCTCTGCCCCTGCATCGGCGCCGAGCGCTTCCGCCTCGCCGATGCTCCCATGCCGTTCCACCTCATGCGCCGCGCTGCCGTCCGGCTTGACGATGATGCCGCGGAAGCGGAGCCCATCGCCGTCGATCTCGGCCAGTCCGCCGATCGGCGTACGGCAGGAACCGTCGAGCACAGCCAGGAAGGCGCGCTCGGTCGCAAGCGCCAGCGAAGTGGCGCGATGGTCGATTTGGCCGGGCACCTTCAGCATCGCTGTATCGCCAGCCCGCGCCGTGATGGCGATCGCCCCCTGGCCGGGCGCCGGCAGCCACTCCTGCGCGTCGAGAATGCCGGCAGCACGATCGGCAAGACCGAGCCGCATCAGCCCGGCCAGTGCCAGCATGGTGGCGTCTGCTTCGCCGGCGGCAAGCTTCCTCAGCCGCGTCTCCACATTGCCGCGCATCGGTACGATCTTGAGATCGGGCCGCAATCTCAGCGCCAGCGCCGCGCGCCTGAGCGATGCCGTGCCGATCGTCGCACCCTCGGACAGGTCGCGGAGATGCTTGGCGCTCGGCGAAAGGAAGGCGTCGCGCACATCGGCACGCTTGAGGCAGGCGGCAATGACGATGCCTTCGGGCAGCGCCGTCGGCAAGTCCTTGGCCGAATGGACCGCAAGGTCGATGCGCCCGTCGAGAAGCGCCTCGTCGATTTCCTTGGTGAACAGCCCCTTGCCGCCAGCCTCGGCCAGCGGCCGGTCGGTGATGCGGTCACCGGTGGTGCGGATCGATACCACCTCGACCGCGCGTCCCAGGGCGCCCAGCGCGGCGCGCACCATCTCCGCCTGGGCGAGCGCCAGCGGGCTGCCGCGCGTGCCGAGCTTCAGAGTGCGTGTTTCGACTGATTGCAAGGCTGGCATCCGGGGTGTAGGGGGCTTTGAAGCGGTCCACTCTATTGGCCGATCCTGCCCGCCGAAGCGAGCGCAAAAATAGCGAAAATCATGGGCCGTCGGCGATCGATCGTTCTTGGCATCGAGACCAGCTGCGACGAAACCGCCGCAGCGGTGGTCGCCCGCGCCGACGACGGAACCGGCAGCATCCTCTCCGATATCGTGCTTTCCCAGGTCGACGACCATGCCGCCTTCGGCGGCGTCGTGCCCGAGATTGCCGCCCGCGCCCATGTCGAGGTGCTTGACGACGTGGTGCGCGCTGCGCTGGCTCAGTCGGGCGCCACCTTCGCCGACATCGACGCGGTTGCCGCTACCGCCGGCCCCGGTCTCATCGGCGGCGTGCTGGTCGGTCTCACCACGGCAAAAGCAATCGCCCTTGCCGCCGGAAAGCCGCTCATCGCCGTCAACCACCTCGAAGGCCATGCGCTCACCGCCCGCCTCACCCACGGCATCGCCTTCCCCTATCTGCTGCTGCTGGTCTCCGGCGGCCACAGCCAGTTCCTCGCGGTAGAAGACGTCGGCCGCTACCGCCGCCTCGGTTCCACCATCGACGATGCGCTCGGCGAAGCCTTCGACAAGACCGCCAAGCTCCTCGGCCTCGCCTATCCCGGCGGGCCGGCGGTGGAAGCGGCGGCGAAGACCGGCGACCCGGCACGCTTCCCCCTGCCGCGTCCACTCATCGACCGGCCCGGCGCCGACTTCTCCTTCTCCGGCCTCAAGACGGCCGTGCGCCTGGCCGCCGAGGGCGCCGCGCCCCTCTCGGAGCAGGACGTCGCCGACCTCTGCGCCGCCTTCCAGGCGGCCGTCACCGATATCGTCGCCAATCGCGCCGACCATGCCATGTGCGCCTTCATGAACGGTCGTGACGACCCGCACGTGCTGGTCGCCGCCGGCGGCGTCGCCGCCAATCAGGCGCTGCGCGCCGCCTTGCGCGATTCCGCCGGGCGCCGCGGTTTCGATGTCGTGGTTCCACCGCCGCGGCTTTGCTCCGATAATGGCGTCATGATCGCCTGGGCTGGCGCCGAGCGTCTCGCCCGCGGCCTTGTCGATCCGCTCGATGTGGCGGCGCGCCCGCGCTGGCCGCTCGACGCGCTGGCGGCGCCCAAGCTCGGCGCCGGAGCCAAGGGAGCCCGCGCATGATCGAACAGATTGGTATTATCGGTGGTGGTGCCTGGGGCACCGCCCTGGCCCTGACGGCGCTCCGCGCCGGCCGCGCCGTACGTCTGTGGGCGCGCAACCGCGACACCGTCGCTGCCATCGACGAGCGCCACGAGAACCCGCGCTACCTGCCCGGCATCCGCCTCGACCACGTGCCGGCGACCGAATCGCTGGCGGTGGCGCTGAGGGCCGACGCCATCATCCTGGCCGTTCCCGCCCAGGCCACCCGCGCCGCCGCCACCGCCGCCGCGCCCTATATCCCCGCCGGCACGCCGTTCATCATCGCCGCCAAGGGGCTGGAACGGGACACCGACATGCGTCTCACCGAGGTGATCGCCGAGGTGGCGCCGCAGACCGTCCCCGCCGTCCTCTCCGGTCCGAGCTTCGCCGGCGATGTCGCCCGCGGCCTGCCCACCGCCGTCACCATCGCGGCAGACGACGAAGAGCTGGCGCTCGCCCTCTGCCATGCGTTGGCCGGTCCGAGCTTCCGCCCCTATGCCGAGACCGATACCACCGGCGTCGAGATCGGCGGCGCGGTCAAGAACGTGCTTGCCATTGCCGCCGGCATCGTTGCCGGGCGCGAACTCGGCGCCAGCGCTCTGGCCGCACTCACCGCCCGAGCCTTTGCCGAACTCCGCCGTCTCGGCGAAGCCATGGGCGCCCGCCCCGACACGCTGATGGGCCTCTCCGGCCTCGGCGATCTGGTGCTCACCTGCTCCGGCCCGCAGTCGCGCAACTTCTCCTACGGCTTGCATCTCGGCCGCGGCGGCGACCCGGAAGCGCCGCATGCGCTCGCCGAAGGCATCGCGACTGCCTCGGTTGCCCGTGACCTCGCCCGCCGGCACACGGTCTCGACGCCGATCGTCGACGCCGTCGCAGCCATCGTCGAGCGCGCGCTCACCATCAACGAGGCCATCGATGGGCTGATGAGCCGCCCGCTCAGGCGCGAGGCGGACTGACCATATCGCGGCCGCAAGCGCGAACCTTCGCGCGAAGGCAGCGGGGCAGGCCGCGCCGAACTGCGCTCTACTGGTCGTCGCTCCACGATGGGAGGGACCGATGTCGGCTTCCGAGCGCACGACGGAACTGGACGACCAGGATACGATCTTGACCGCGGCCGATCTCACGCCGAAGGAGGTCGGCTGCTATGTGCGCGATCTCGCCCACGGCATGCGGCAGATCACGCAACACCGCGACCAGAACGATGTTCGCTTCCTCGATTATCTGCTGGCGATTTTAGAGAGCGAGGCGGGCAAGCTCGCCGAGCATTCCTACCACTAGGCGGTCCTGTCCCGAGAGCCTTTGGTCGTCAGGCGCGCGCCGGCATCAGGCAGTTCCGTGCTTGTTGCGAGAATGCGCGCCTGTTCTTCGAGGGTCTCCAGCACCAGCGGATCAAGCTCCAGATCGTCCGAGGAATAGGCGTGTGCCGCACGCATCGCATCTCTCAGCGACAGGTCGGACGGGTTCACCGCCGCCGCGACGGGCGCCGGCCCGCCGGTCGCGTTGATCGACGCGAAGCCGCCCAACATCGGGCGCGCGCCGGGAAGCCAGCGCAGCACCAGCAGGCTCGGCTCGAACACGCCGGACGCGTTGAGGCCGACGAAATAGAGCCAATGGGCACGTTCGATCACCACGCCGCGATGATCGCCCCGGAACTGCCCCCACCACGACCCGCGTCGTTCGGCCAATCCGGTCACCCGACGGAACGTCGTCAGGTTCCCGTCATTGCGCACGACGATCGTCGATTGAACGACGCTCGCGCGTTCCCGCAATTGCGAAAAATATGCGGTGTAAATCCCCGGCGCGATGGATGGTCGCGAGTCGGAATAGAGCAGCCTGAGAACCGCCCCGACGTCAGCGTGCGACCATGGCGGCCCGTGCCGGCTGGACACTGCGACATCGGGCCGCGCCAATGTGCCGGTCGTGCCGGGTGAGCGGAAGAGTTCCGATTCGGTTACTTTGAAATACCGGCAGATCTTCCGGCGATTGGCGATGTTGGGAATCGCGCGCCCGGCCAGATACCGGTTGAACTGCTGGCGATTGATCCTGGTTCCGCGGCAGACTGCGGCAATACTCGCCTCACGCTTGCACAGCCGCACGAGATTGAAAGCAAAATTGCCTGCCGACGCCTCAGCACTCATTACCATACCACCCGCTCCCGCCATATTCTTGCCGCACGATCCTGTTTCGCGTCAATTGCGTCCTTGTGGTTGCACAACCCGCTGATGCCAGACTGACCCTTTCTTCAATCCCTGCTTGTTCTGCTCAATCATTGCTTGTGGGTTAGTTGCGTAGCACCAGTGAACAACCATCATGGTACTTGCGGATTTTCGTGCGTAGACTGACCCCGGCCACCTCTGGTCGTGTATTGACGGACAAATCATGACGAGCAAACAGCCTCACCCCATTGACCGCCTTGTCGGATCGCGCGTCCGCCTGTTTCGCACCGCGCGGGGGCTCTCGCAGTCGCGGTTGGCGGACGATCTCGGCATCACCTTTCAACAGGTGCAGAAATACGAGAAGGGCACCAACCGCGTGAGCGCCAGCCGGCTCTTCGAGATAGCGCGCCTGCTGGGGGTTGGCATTCCGGAGCTCTACGCCGGCGCCGACGACGCCACATCCGCCCATATGAACGAATCCGTCGATCCGTTGCCGTCGCTGCTGGATCACAAGATCATCCGGGCGTTGTCGCGCATCCACGATGATCAGGTGAAACGCAAGGTTCTGCTTCTCATCCAGACGCTCGCGCCCGAGACGGGTGACGAAGGCATCTGACGGGCATGGCCCACTGGTTGTTCAAGTCCGAGCCCGAGACCTGGTCGTGGGCCATGCAGGTCGAGAAGGGCAAGGCCGGCCAGGAATGGGACGGTGTGCGCAACTTCACCGCCCGCAATTTCATGCGCGCCATGAAGAAGGGCGATCACGGCTTCTTCTATCACTCCGGCGATGAGAAGGCGGTGGTCGGCATCGTCGAGGTGGTGCGCGAAGCCCATCCCGATTCGACCGACGCCGAGGGCAAGTGGGACTGCGTCGACATCGCGGCGATCGAGCCGCTGCCGAAGCCGGTGACGCTGGCCGCCGTCAAGGCAGACAAGGCGCTTTCCGATATGGCCCTGGTCAAGTTCTCCCGCCTCTCCGTCCAGCCGGTCAGCGAGGCCGAGTGGAAGCGGGTGTGCAAGCTCGGCGGCCTGTAGAACACGCTCGATTAACTGACCGCTACGAAGATCCGCGCGGGTTCGCGCGGAAATGCTAGATTTCCGACGCGGCTCGGGTTGCGTAGGGGTGTGCTGTGCGTTTGTCGTGCGTGTTTGCGTTCTCGGCCGTTGCCGTGCTTGCCGGCTGTTTCCCCGCCCTTGCCGCCTGCGCTGATCCGGACGCCATCGGCGTCTCGCGGACGCTGACCGTCGATACCAGCCGGGCGCTTGCCGTCGGCACCATCCAGTATCGCTCGGACCTGCCGCTTGCCGAAAACGAGGTCGTTCTCACCTTTGACGACGGGCCGTTGCCGGGCACCACCGACCGCGTTCTCGACGCACTGCGTGACGCCTGCACCCACGCCACCTTCTTCACCGTCGGCCGCATGGCCAGGGCCTATCCCGCGCTCGCCCGCCGCGAGGCCGCCGACGGCAACACCCTCGGCACCCACACCTGGCGCCACCCCGTGTCGCTGGCCAAGCTTTCCGCCAGCGCCGCAGCCCGCGAGATCGATCGCGGCATTGCCGCGCTCACCGCCGTTCTCGGGGTTCCGCCGGCTCCGTTCTTCCGTTTCCCCGGTCTCAACCAGACGCGAAGCCTGCGCAGCCACCTCGCCAGCGAGGGGATCGCCGTCTTCAGCGCCGACGTCGTCGGCGACGACTGGACCGGCATCTCGGCCGACGCCATCCGCCGCAAGGTGCTCATGCGGCTGAAGGTTCATCACGGCGGCATCGTTCTGCTGCACGATACCAAGCACGCCACCGCCGCCATGCTGCCGCAGCTCCTGAAGGACATGAAGGTCGCCGGCTACCGGATCGTTCAGATCGTGCCGGCCCCGCCGACAGCGCCGGTGGCCTTCCGCCGGCCGGACGCGACGCCGACCACCTCCGCATTACCGGGTTCCGCACCCGCGTCGCGGCCAACGCTTTAGCGCGGCCGCTGTCGCGCCGCGCCGACTTTACAGGCTGTAAATTCAACACCGCCTGCCGAAGGCACTGTCACAGCTTGACAATTCTTGGCCAGCGTCTGGCGCGGTGGTTCCCTGAGACATCGTAAGGGCTTGCATCCCCCCGGTCCCCCGCGCTTATAAGAGGTCTAATTCCGGTTGCTGCCGGAGAACGCCTATCGGGAGGGAAGGGCATGTCCGAGGTTACCGTCCATCCGGTTCCGGCCGAATGGAAAGCGCGCGCCTATATCGACAACGACAAGTACCTGGCCATGTACAAGCGCTCGGTCGACGACCCCGAGGGCTTCTGGCGCGAGCACGCCCAACGCATCGACTGGATCAAGCCCTTCACCAAGGTGAAGAACGTCTCCTACAAGGCGCCCGACGTTTCAATCAAATGGTTCGAGGACGGCAGCCTCAACGTCTCGGCAAACTGCCTCGATCGTCACCTTGCCACGCGCGGCGACCAGGTCGCCATCCTGTGGGAGCCGGACGATCCCAAGGCAGAGGTGCGCAAGCTCACCTACCGGCAGCTCCACCACGATGTCTGCGTCTTCGCCAACGTGCTGAAGAAGATAGGCGTCAAGAAGGGCGACCGCGTCACCATCTACCTGCCGATGATTCCCGAGACGGCCGTGGCGATGCTCGCCTGCACGCGCATCGGCGCCATCCATTCGGTGGTCTTTGCCGGCTTCTCGCCCGACAGCCTTGCCGGACGCATCGACGACTGCCGCTCCAACCTCGTCATCACCGCCGACGAAGGCCTGCGCGGCGGCCGCAAGGTGCCGCTCAAGCACAACACCGACGAGGCGCTCAACAAGTCGCTCGGCGATGCGCGCGTCATCGTCGTGCGCCATACCGGCGGCGAGGTCGCCATGCATGCCGGGCGCGACTTCTGGTACCACGAACTTGCCGACGGCGTTTCCGCCGATTGTCCGGTCGAGGAGATGAACGCCGAGGACCCGCTGTTCATCCTCTACACCTCCGGCTCCACCGGCAAGCCGAAGGGCGTGCTGCACACCACCGGCGGCTATCTGGTGTGGACCTCGCTGACCCATCAGCTCGTCTTCGACTATCACGACGGCGACATCTACTGGTGCGCCGCCGATGTCGGCTGGGTCACCGGCCACAGCTACATCGTCTACGGGCCGCTGGCCAACGGCGCCACGACCCTCATGTTCGAGGGCGTGCCCAACTGGCCGACCCCGTCGCGCATCTGGGAGGTGGTCGACAAGCACAAGGTCAACATCATCTACACCGCCCCGACTGCGCTCAGGGCGCTGATGGGTGCCGGCAACGACTATGTCACCCGGACCTCGCGCGCCTCGCTCAAGCTGCTCGGCACCGTCGGCGAGCCGATCAATCCGGAGGCCTGGGAGTGGTACTGGAAGGTCGTCGGCGAGGGCCGCTGCCCGATCGTCGACACCTGGTGGCAGACCGAGACCGGCGGCATCCTGATCACGCCGCTGCCCGGCGCCACCGACCTCAAGGCCGGCTCGGCGACGCGGCCCTTCTTCGGCGTCAAGCCGGCGCTGGTCAGTGCCGAGGGCACGCCGATCGAGGGGCCGGGTGCCGGCAACCTGATCCTCACCGATTCATGGCCGGGCCAGATGCGTACCGTCTATGGCGACCACAAGCGTTTCATCGACACCTATTTCATGGCCTATCCCGGCAACTACTTCACCGGCGATGGCTGCCGGCGCGACGAGGACGGCTACTACTGGATCACCGGCCGCGTCGACGACGTGATCAACGTCTCCGGCCACCGTCTCGGCACCGCCGAGATCGAGTCGGCGCTGGTCGCTCACGAGAAGGTGTCGGAGGCGGCCGTGGTCGGCTATCCCCACGCCCTCAAGGGCCAGGGCATCTACGTCTACGTCACGCTCATGTATGGCCAGACGCCTTCCGAGGATCTGCGCAAGGAACTCACCCAGTGGGTGCGCCACGAGATCGGGCCGTTCGCCGCGCCCGACCTCATCCAGTTCTCGCCGGGCCTGCCCAAGACGCGCTCGGGCAAGATCATGCGCCGCATCTTGAGGAAGATCGCCGAGGACGATTTTGCCAATCTCGGCGATACCACCACGCTGGCCGATCCCTCGGTCATCGACGATCTGGTCGCCAACCGGCAGAACAAGCACCTTCAGGCGGGATGACGTGAGCCGGGCGGGCGGTCTTCGGGCCGCCCGCTCGCTCATGTCCGCTCTACGATGCGCCGCCCTGCGATTGCACCAACGGCACGATCTGCCACAGGCCCGACAGGCCGACGATGATGTAGACGATCTTCAGCAGGATCGGCGAAAAGCTGAAGATCAGCCGCGACGAGGTTCCAGTCGCTGTTCAGACCCACCAGACCCCAGTTGATTCCGCCGATGATGATGATGATCAGCGTGATGAGATTGAGTGCCTTCATGCGGTCCTCCGTCCGGTGACTTGTCCTCCCTGACAGAAGCGCGCCGCAGGCTCTGCCGGCCCGCTGATTCGCGCCGGCGCGCATGGTGAACCTCTAAGCATTCTGCTGCAAGATTAGGCAGAATTATCGACGGGCACTGGCCAGGTCGCACCAGTCGCCGCGTTTTTTCCCGTCATAGGGGCGCGCCAGACCGCTTGCCAGCATTGCATCGCTGAGGCTGAGGCCGTCGGGCACGGTGGTCACGTCGGCGTCGACCCGGCCGTAAAACTTGTCGCCCTCGATATTGCGCAGTGTCACCTGTGCCGTCGCCTCCCGGGCAAGCAGCTGCTTAGCCGCCAGCGCAAGGTCCTTCTCCCGCTGGCAAGCCCCGCGCAGTTCGGGCGCGTCGATGCCCCGCAGCCGCACGCTGGTGGTCAGCGCCACACCGAGCCAGACCGGCACCACCACGGCCAGCGTGTCGCCGTCGATCACCTCTTTCACCGTGGCGACGAACGGTCCGGCCAGACGTTCCTTGCCGTCGGCCGCAGCGGCCCCTGCAACAAGTGCCAGGGTCAGCAGTGTCCCGCGCAAAGCCCTTTGGATGCCCGACAATGCCGCGCCTCTTGCGAATCAACAGGAATATATTCCTGTACACCCATTCGCGCCCAAACTGAAGTGGGCTCATCATGAATATCATGGGTTGTACGACGATTAATATACCCTCCATGCGGGCGCTGCCCGGCGCGGCCACAGCATCGCCCGCGACCACGCCGGCTCTCCCTTGCGCAGCACGGCGCGCCGCCCGACATATTGTCGGCTTGTGGGGCGACACGGAGAGCTTCGGCAGTCTTATGAATACGCTTCGCACCGGCATGCTTCTGGCGGCATTGACCGCGATCTTCATCGGCGTCGGCTACCTGATCGGCGGCTCCGGCGGTGCGGTCATCGCCTTCCTCTTCGCCGCCGGCATGAACTTCTTTTCGTACTGGAACGCCGACCGACTGGTGCTGTCGATGAATCGTGCCCGCGAGGTCGATGAAAACAGCGCGCCGGAATTCTATCGCCTGGTCCGCGAACTCGCCCAGCGCGCCAGCCTGCCCATGCCGCGCGTCTACATTGCCGACAACCCGCAGCCCAACGCCTTTGCCACCGGCCGCAACCCGGAGCACGCCGCCGTCTGCGCCACCACCGGCCTGTTGCAGATGCTCAACCGCGATGAGATTGCCGGCGTGATGAGCCATGAGCTCGGCCATGTACGCAATCGCGACACGCTGACCATGACGATCACCGCCACACTCGCCGGCGCCGTCTCCATGCTCGCCAATTTCGGCCTGTTCTTTGGCGGCTTCGGCGGAAATCGCAACAATCCGCTGGGGTTTGTCGGCGTGCTCGTCGCAGCGCTGGTCGCGCCTGTCGCCGCCATGCTGGTTCAGATGGCGATCAGCCGCACGCGCGAATATTCCGCCGACCGCGCCGGGGCCGAGATCAGCGGCCGCCCGGATGCGCTGGCTTCGGCTCTGGCGAAGATCTCCTCTGCCGCAGAGCGCATCCCCAATCCGGCAGCCGCGCAGAATCCGGCGGCAGCGCATCTGTTCATCGTCAACCCGCTCGCCGGTACGCGCATGGACAATCTGTTCTCGACCCATCCGGCGACCGAGAACCGCATCGCCGCGCTTATGGAGATGGCCAATGCCCGCGGCCTGCGCCCCGCAAGCCAGGCCGCCGGCCGCCCCTCCGGCCGACCGTCGGTTGCAGTTCCCCGGGTCGGCACCACCGGCCGCCCGCGCGGCCCGTGGGGATAAGACTTGTTGCGGGGCGGTTCGTGCCTTAACCGACGGACCTGATGAAACAATCCAACAGCCAGACCGGGCCCGCCGGCCTCGCCGCCCGGACTGCCGCCGCCTCCCTGCTTGCCGGCGTGCTCGACCGCCGCCAGCCGCTCGACGCGCTCCTTGATCACGACAGCGCCTTTGGCGCGCTGGAAGACCGCGACCGGCGGCTGGCTCGCGCCATCGCGTCGACCGCGCTCCGCCGCCACGGCGAGGTCCACGCGCTTCTCGACCGGCTCATCGAAAAGAAGCCGCCGCGCTCGCGCGATTTTTTCCACGTGCTCGAAATCGCCGTGACACAGGTGCTGTTCATGGAGGTCGCCGACCATGCGTCGGTCTCCATCGCCATCGACCAGATCGCGGCCGATCCCAGGACGCGCCACCTCAAGGGCCTCGCCAATGCCGTGCTCAGGCGCATTGCGCGCGAGCGCGATGCGCTGCTGGCCTATATCGATTCGGCCAGGCTCGACGCACCCGAATGGCTGTGGGAGCGCTGGGTCGCCACCTATGGCGAGCAGACGGCGCGCGCCATCGCCGAAGCGCATCTTGGCGAAGCGCCGCTCGATATCACTGTGAAGAGCGACCCCGCCGGCTGGGCGGAAAAGCTCGGCGGCGGCCTCACCGCCACCGGCTCCGTCCGCCTTGCCGAGGCGCACGCGATAGAATCGCTCCCCGGCTACGGCGACGGCGCCTGGTGGGTGCAGGACATGGCCGCCACCCTGCCCGCCCGCCTGCTCGGCGATGTTTCGGCCAAGCGCGTCGCCGATCTCTGCGCCGCGCCGGGCGGCAAGACCGCACAACTGGCCGCCGCCGGCGCCGAGGTGACTGCGCTCGACATTTCCGCCAACCGGCTGAAGCGGCTTTCAGCCAATCTCGCCCGCCTGCAGCTTTCCGCCGAGACGGTTGCCGCCGATCTTCTCGACTGGCGGCCGGCCGAGCTCTTCGACGCCGTCCTCCTCGACGCGCCCTGCTCGACGACCGGCACCATCCGCCGCCATCCCGATGTCGCCTGGCTGAAGACCCCGGAGGATATCGTTACATTGGCCTCCGTGCAGGCGCGCATGATCAGCCGCGCCGCCGCACTGCTGAAGCCCGGCGGCACGCTGATCTATTGCACCTGCTCGCTCGAACCCGAAGAGGGCGAGGCGCAGCTTGCGGGCGCGCTGGCCGGCAACGGCCTGGCGCTCAAGCCCATCGCCGCCACCGAGATCGGAGGCCTCCAGGCGGCGGTGACGCCCGCTGGCACGCTCAGGACATTGCCCTGCCACAATGCCGGGAAAGGCGTCCCTCCCGGCATGGACGGCTTCTTCATCATGCGTCTGACAAAGGGTGTGAAGCCTTGATCCGTTTGCCCGGAAGGCCGGAAAAGGGTGATAGTCCGGCGGCGGCGATTCGGACCGATCGGCGGCCGCTTTCGAAGGGGAGACGTTCAACGATGGCGATCGGATCGGCGTCCGGTCAGGGTCGGCAGATGCGATTTGCCACCGGAGCCGTGATCCGCACCGTCGCCTACCGCTTCCACGCCAGCATCCTCTATCGCTGGCGCTATGCCGGGGCGATACCCGAGCGCCTGCTCATCGCCCCGATCGACCTCAGAACCGCCGATCCCACCGTCGCACTCGATATCTATGCCGGCCGCTGGGTTTTCTTCGGCGACGGCGTCGACGTCGAGGGCTTCTCGGTCTTCGATGCCGAGCCGCCCAACGAGGAATGGTCGCGTCAGCTCCACTCCTTCGCTTGGCTGCGCCACTTGCGCGCCACCGACATGAACCTTTCGCGCTCCAATGCGCGCAGCCTCATCGACGAATGGATTCGCTTCTCCGGCCGTCACGAACCGGTGGCCTGGGACCCGGACATCATGGCGCAGCGCATCAGCGCCTGGTTGTCGCAGACGCCGCTCATCCTCGACGGCTGCGACTACGCCTTCTATCGCCGCTTCCTGCGCTCGCTGACCCGCCAGGTCCGCCATCTGCGCCGCATCGCCTATGACGGGGCGCCCGGCCTGCCGCGCCTGCGTGTGATGATCGCGCTGGCCGCCGCCGCGCTCTCCATGTCCGACCAGCCGCGTTTCCTGCGCCAGGCGGCGCGCCGCCTCGACCTCGAGCTGGTCAATCAGATCCTGCCCGATGGCGGCCATGTCAGCCGCAACCCCGGCGCCATCCTGGCGGCCATGATCGATCTCCTGCCGCTGCGTCAGGCCTTTGCCGCGCGCGGCAGCCAGCCCTCGCGCATCCTCATCTCGGCCATCGACCGCATGATGCCGATGCTGCGCTTCTTCCGGCAGGGTGACGGCAGCTTTGCCCATTTCAACGGCATCGGCGACACCGCCACCGACCAGCTCGCCACGGTGCTGGCTTATGACGATTCTCGCGCCGCGCTTCCCGCCGGTGCACCGCGCAGTGGCTATCAGCGCGTCGACGCCGGCGGCACCACGGTGATCGTCGATACCGGCGGACCACCGCCGATCGAGTTCTCGACCGCGGCGCACGCCGGCTGCCTGTCGTTCGAGATGAGCGTCGGCTACCAGCGCCTGATCGTGAATTGCGGTGTGCCCGCGCCCAGTTCTGCCGCGCTCAAGCGCCTGGCGCGGACCACTGCGGCGCACTCCACCGCCACGGTCAACGACACCTCCTCCTGCCGCTTCCTCACCCGCAGCGCCATCGGCGACTGGCTGGGCGAGGCCATCGTTTCGGGGCCCTCGCGAGTCGATGTGGAACGCCGCGACGTCCCCGGTGCAACGACGCTGGCCATGCATCACAACGGCTATGTCGAACGCTACCGCATCGTCCATGAGCGCTTTCTCAGCCTCTCCGATCAGGGTGACCGGCTGGACGGGGTCGATTCCTTCGTCTCGCCGTCGGGCAAGCCGATCGGCCGCGGCGGCAAGGACACCTACGCCATCCGCTTCCATCTCCACGCCGATGTCCGCGCCACGCCGGTCGCCCATGCTGTCCTGCTCGAACTATCCAATGGCGAGAGCTGGGAGTTCGAGGCCGATGCCGGCGAACTGGTCATCGAGGAGAGCATCCTGATGTCCGATACGCGCGGCAATCGGCAGACCGACCAGCTGGTCATCTATGGCCGCATCCAGCACGATCCGGTCGTGAACTGGCGGCTGCACCGCACCGGCTTCGGCAGCCAGCGCCAGCGCCTCATCGCCCCGCCGCGCGACACCAGCGGTCGCCGGAGCTGAGCCGCCGCGGCCGGCCCGCGACGTCGGGACAATTTATCCCCCGGGCATTCCGTGATATGCGGCCCCGGCAAACCCCCGCCCAAAACGACCGATCCACCATGGCCATCAAACCGGCGTCCTCACCCCTTCCCGACCGCGTGGCCCTTCGCCGCGCCCTTCTCTCCGTCTACGACAAGACCGACCTCGTCGAGCTGGCGCACGCCCTCACCCGCCGCGGCGTCGAGCTCATCTCCACCGGCGGCACCCGTGCCGCACTGACCGCCGCGGGCATCGCCTCACGCGACGTCAGCGACATCACCGGCTTTCCCGAGATCATGGATGGCCGGGTGAAGACCCTGCACCCGGCGATCCACGGCGGCCTGCTCGGCGTGCGCGACGACGCCGGCCACGCCGCCGCCATGAAGGCGCACGACATCGGCGGCATCGATCTGCTCGTCTCCAATCTCTATCCCTTCGAGGATACGGTCGCTTCGGGCGCCGACCAGCGCACCGTGGTGGAGAATATCGACATCGGCGGACCGGCCATGATCCGCGCCGCCGCCAAGAATCACGGCTATGTCGCCGTCATCGTCGACCCGGCCGACTACGAGGCGCTGACCGCGGCGCTCGACGCCAATGACGGCGCCACCACGCTGGATCTGCGACGCCGTCTGGCTGCGAAAGCATTCGCCCGCACCGCCGCTTATGACAGCGCCATTTCCGGCTGGTTCGCCGAAACCCTCGGCGACACGCTGCCGCAATGGAAGAGCGTCGCCGGGCGTCTGGCCGAAGCCCTGCGCTACGGCGAGAACCCGCACCAGATCGCCGGCCTCTACCGCACCGGCGACAGCCGTCCGGGCGTCGCCAATGCCCGTCAGCTGCAGGGCAAGCAGCTCTCCTTCAACAACATCAACGATACCGACGCGGCCTACGAGTTGGTCGCCGAGTTCGATCCGGGCACGTCGGCCGCCGTCGCCATCATCAAGCACGCCAATCCCTGCGGCGTGGCGACCGGCAGCAGCCTCGCGGACGCCTACAAGAAGGCACTCCGAACCGACCCGGTCTCTGCCTATGGCGGCATTGTCGCGCTCAACCGGCCGATCGACGCCGACGTCGCCAGCGAGATCGTCAAGGTCTTCGCCGAGGTCGTCATCGCCCCTGGCATCTCCGAAGAGGCGGCCGCCATCCTCGCCGCCAAGAAGAACCTCCGCCTGCTCGTCGCCGATCGCCTGCCCGATCCGCGCGCGCGTTCGATGACCGTGCGCACCATCGCCGGCGGACTGCTGGTGCAGGATCGCGACTGGGGCATGGCGAGCCAAGCCGACCTCAAGGTCATCTCCAGGCGCGCGCCGACACCGGCCGAGATCGCCGACATGCTGTTTGCCTGGAAGGTCGCCAAATACGTCAAGTCGAACGCCATCGTCTATTGCAAGGACGGCGCCACCGCCGGCGTCGGCGCCGGCCAGATGAGCCGCGTCGATTCGGCGATGATCGCGGCGCGCAAGGCCGAGGAAGCCGGCGAGATGGCCAAGCTTGGCCATTCTCTGGCCAAGGGTGCCGTCTGCGCCTCGGACGCCTTCTTCCCCTTCGCCGACGGGCTCATCGCCGCCGCCGATGCCGGCTGCACCGCCGTCATCCAGCCCGGCGGCTCCGTACGCGATGCAGAGGTTATCGCCGCCGCCGACGCGCGCGGCCTGGCCATGGTCGTCACCGGCATGCGCCATTTCCGGCACTGAGCGGATCACTCTCCACGTAGCACCGCGATTGTTGTTCGGCCGCCCTCCCCCCTTGCGGGGGAGGGCGGATGCCTTTGCGAGGCGGAGCCGAGCTTAGGCAATCCGGGGGAGGGGTGATGGCATGGCGCCAGCCAAGAACCAATCACGACAGAGAACTCGTGCCAGCACCCCCTCTCTGTCTCTCCCCCGCAAGGGGGGAGAGGACCCTCAGACCCGGGCAGAGCTCTGTTCGCTCAGCGCCAGCCGCGATTGTCGCAAAGACTCCGTCCCAGTCGCCGCGCGCCGTCTGGCGAAAGAGCCGCATGGTCGGGTACCAGGGCGAATCGGCGCGCTCGAATAGCCAGCGCCAGTCGGGATCGTCGGAAAGCGCCAGCCATACGCGCACCCCGAGCGCGCCGGCGAGATGCGCCATGGCCGTGTCCGACGAGACCACCAGGTCGAGCGCCATCATCGCCGCGGCAATCTCCGACACGCCATCCGGATTGGCGGTGATCTTTTCGCCGAGCGATTCGACCGCCATCCCCTCCGGCAGGGTCTTGAGCTGATCGAGCCCGTGCACCGCCTGCAGGCTGAACAGCCGCACACCCGGCACGGCGGCCAGCGGCGCGAAATGCCTCAGCGGCACCGAGCGCCGGTGGTCCTGGCCGTAGCGCGGATTGCCCTGCCAGACGACGCCGACACGATAACCCGTCTCCCCGATCCGTCCGCGCCATGCCGCCACCCGCTCCGGCTCCGCCGTGAGATAGGGGACGGCGGCCGGGATGCGTTCGATCTCGGTCCTGAACACACGCGGCAGGCTGAGCAGCGGGATCTGATAGTCGAAGTCGCCGAGATCGCCGGCGCGGTCGAACCAGTCGACCGGCGCGGGCAGCGAGCGGGCGAGGCTGAGCAGCTCCGGCTGCACCAGCGCCTTCACCCTTGCCCCGGCGTCGTGGAGGCTCACCAGGAAGCGCGCGAACTGGATCGTGTCGCCGATGCCCTGTTCGGAAAAGACCAGGATCGTCTTGCCGGCGAGCGCCTCGCCGCTCCAGCGCGGCGCCTGCGTCTCGAACGACGCCGGCCGCTTGTTGAAGGTACCGGCGCGATATTCGTAGGCTTCCCAGCCCTTGGCGAAATCGCCGGTGGCGAGATGGTAGTTGGACAGCGCCTGGTGGATCTGCACGTCGTCGGGAGTGTGGCGCGCCGCCTCCTCCGCGACGGCGATGGCTTCGGCGTGCCGCTTGAGCCGCCACAGCGCAGCCGCGCGCACGATCTCCGCCTTGCTGCCGCCGAGCCCCCGCCCGAGCAGATCCTCGGCAAGGGCGAGAGCCTCCGCCGCGCGATCGAGTTCCACCAGGATCTGACCGCGGACGACCGCCGCGTCGCTGTCGACCGGCCGCGCGGCGAGGATGCGGTCAATGGCAGTCAGCGCCGCGTCGAATCGCTTGAGCGAGACCAGTGCCGACACCCGCCCGAGCGCCGCCTCGCCGCGGCCGGGCTCGAGATGCAGCACGCGTTCGAAATCCTTGAGCGATGCTTCATGGTCCCCCCGCGCCATATGCACATAGGCGCGTTTCAGCGTCGCCTCGGCGAGGTCCGGCTTGAGCGACAGGGCGCGATCGAAGACCGCGACGGCTTCGTCGTTGCGCTCCAGCAGCTTGAGCACGTTGCCGCTGTTGATGAGCGCATTGAGATGGCCCGGCGCGACGGCGAGCGCCGCCCGGAAGGCGGCCAGCGCCTCCTCCAGGCGCCCGAGCTGTTGCAGCGCAACGCCACGATTGCTGTGGGCATCGGCGAAGGCCGGGGCCAGCGCCACGGCCCGCTCGAAGCAGCCGAGCGCATCTTCCGTGGCACCGGCTTGCATGAGCAGCATGCCGAGCACGTTGCAGCCCGCCGGATGGTTCATGGCGGCACGATCGCGCCGCAGGACGTCGATGGCCTCGCGCATCCGTCCCGACTGGGCGAGCCCGGCCGCCTTGCGGATCGTCGCCTCAACCGCGGACGGGCCGCCGCTCACGGCGCAACTCCGCCGGCGGCCTTGGCGGCGAGCGCCGCGGCGATCTCCGCGAAGACGCTCGCCCAGTCGCCGGCCTGGGCCTGGCGGAACAGCCGCATGGTCGGATACCAGGGCGAATCGCTGCGGCCGCTCTGCCAGCGCCAGTCCGGCTGCTTGGCGAGCGCCACCCACACCGGACGGCCGAGGGCGCCGCTGAGGTGAGCCGGCGCCGAATCCGACACAATCATCAGGTCGAGATTGGCGATCACCGCGGCCATCTCGCGGAAGCCGTCGGGGTTGTTGACCAGTTCCTCGCCCAGCGTCTCCACCGCCATGCCCGGCGGCAGGTCCGCGAGCTGGTCGAGCCCCCACAGCGCCTGCACGCTGATCAGCCGCACGCCGGGGACATTTGCCAGCGGCGCGAAATGCTTAAGCGGGATCGAGCGGAATTGGTCGGCGGCATAATCGGAATTGCCCTGCCAGCCGATGCCGACCTTGAACCCGTCGCTGCCGAGCCGCGCCGCCCATTTGGCGACGCGCTGCGGATCAGCGGTGAGATAGGGCACGTCAGCGGGGATCTCGGCCTCGCTATGGGTGCGGAAGATATGCGGCAGGCTCATCAGCGCCGCCTGGTAGTCAAAACCGGACCGCATGGCGATGTCGCTGCTGACGTCCATGTCGGGAAAGTTCGCTGCAAACAACCGGCGCAGCGACTCGTGCACCACCATCGACACACGCCCGCCGCGTGCCGCGACCAGCGGCGCGTAGCGCACGAACTGGATGGTGTCGCCGGCGCCCTGCTCCGCATAGAGCAGCACCTTCTTGGCCGTTATGTCCTCGCCCGTCCACGGCGGAGCGAGCGCAGCCAGCTTGGGCTGGGCGAATTTGGTTCCTTTCAGCCGCCACTCCTGCGCCGCCCAACCCGCCTCGTAGTCGCCCCGCCCCAGGAAGATGAAGCAGCGGTAAAAGCGGGCAAGCACATCATCCGGATTTTCCGCGATCGCGCGGTCGTAGACCGCAAGCGCTTCGTCGGGTCGGTCCATGTTGCCGAGGGCGACCGCGCGCGCCTGGTGCAGCAACCCGCCGGACGCACCAAGACGTTCGGCCAGGTCAAGCGTCTTCGACGAGTCCTCGTAGCGACCGAGGGCACACAGCGCCATGCCGCGTGCCAGCTGCGCCTCGGGATTCTTCGGCGCGATCGCCGCCGCGGCGTCGGCCGCCGCCAGCGAATCGGCAAACCGCCTCAGCTTCTCGAGCACACGCGCCCGGCTGACCAGGACGCCGATATCGTCCGGATCGCGGGCAAGCATGGCATCGACGATTGCCAGCGCTTCCTCGGCGCGTTTGGCGTCGCGCAAAATGCCGATCTTCGTCAGCAGCGCGTCGCGATCGTCGGCGTCGACCGCCAGGACCTTGTCGACTTCGGCCAGCGCCTCCGCCACCTGGTTGACCTGCCCGTAGGCACCGGCGGCGCCGACATGGGCAGCGGCATAGCCCGGGCGAAGCACCAGCGCCCGGCGGAAATCGTTGAGCGCATCCGCCGCCTTGCCGCGGGCGGTGAGCACCATGCCGCGATTGACCAGCGCCTCTGGATAGGCCGGTTGCGCCTTGAGCGCGCGGTCATAGGCGGCGAGCGCCTCGTCCCAGCGGCTGAGATCGCGCAGGATATTGCCCCGGTTGAAATGGGCGGTGGCGTATTCGGGCCGCAGCGCCAGCGCCTTGTCTTGCGCCGCAAGCGCATCTTCGAGCCGGCCAAGCTCCTGCAGAGCCACGCCGCGGTTGCTGTGCGCCTCGGGGAAGGCGGGAACCAGGCGCACCGCGGCATCGAACTCGCGCAGCGCGTCGCGCGGCCGCCCCTGCTTGAGGCGGATGTCGCCCATGATGTTGCGCCCGACCGGGTTCTTCAGCGCGGCACCGCCGACGGACTGCAGCACGTCCGCCGCCTCGTCGAGCCGCTCGGCCTGGATATGCGCGATCGCGGCACCCAGCGTGTCGGCAAGCGCGCTCTGTGCCGCCCGGTCTTTGAGATCCTTGTTCATGCGGCCGGCAAATTAGCGGAGGTCGGCCGGATGGAACAGCTTCAAAGCAGAACGACCTCGTTGGGAAGTTCGTTGCGGTCGCCAGCGCGCGCCGGGAAGTGGCGCGCGAGCACTGCGCCGACGCCGGCGACCGCCGCCACCAGTCCCTCCGCCAGCCGGCCACTGCGGATTTCGCCGGTCAGTGCCGCGATCACCGCGTCCCACTCCGCCTGATCGACCCTTGCCGCGATGCCGGCATCGGCCACCACCTCGGCATGGCGCTCGGCCAGCGACACGAAGATCAAGGCACCGGTGCGCGCCTCGGTCATCTGCAGCCCGTGCGCCAGGAACTGCTGCACGGCCAGCGCATGCGCCCGTCCGTGCTTCACCCGCCGCGGCACCACAAGCGGCCGCGCCGTTGGCCACGACAGCACCAGCGCCAGCACGATGAACACGACCAGCTGCGCCGCGAAGATCGTCGCCGCGGCAAGCGCGGTGAAGAAGACCAGCGGCAGCGGCACGACCAGCGCGGCAAGCGTCGCCCACAGCAGCGGAATGAAGCGGTAGTCGTCGCTCATCGCGGCCACCACCACGAAGATTTCGCCGGTGGTGCCGGATTCAGCCGCCGCGACCGCATCGCGCACTTTGGCGCGCTCGGCCTCGCTCAAGGCGTGTTTCGCCAGCATCGTCACCAGCCTCCCGAGGCGCCGCCGCCGCCGAACGAGCCGCCCCCGCCGGAGAAGCCGCCGCCCGACGAAGAGCCGCCACCCCACGAGCCGCCGGACGACCAGCCGCCGCCGGACGTCCCGCCGCCGCCATGGCGCACGACATTGACGAAGATGATGAGGAACACGCCGATCATCAGGATCGGCACCAGCCCGGACAGCCACGAATTGGCCGGGCCGGTCTGGCGTTCGGCGAGCGTCTGGATCTCGGGCGCGTCGCCGGAGAGCACCTGGATGGCGTCGTCGACGCCGCGCACGATGCCGCCGGGCATGTCGTTGGCGCGGAAGCGCGGCAGGATGGCATTGTCGATGATGACGCTGGAGATGGCGTCGGTCATCGTGCCTTCCAGCCCGTAGCCGACCTCGAAGCGCACCTTGTGCTCGTTGGGCGCCACGATCAGCAGCAGGCCGTTGTTCTTGTCCTTCTGGCCGATCCCCCAGGCGCGGCCGAGCTGAACGCCGTAATCGGCGATGTCGGTGCCCTCAAGCGAGGTGAGCGTGACCACCACGAACTGGTCGGTGGTCTTCTCTTCCAGCGCCTTAAGCTTGGCTTCGATGGCGCTCTTCGTTTCGGCCGGGATGATGTTGGCCTGATCGACCACGCGGCCGCTGAGCGGCGGGAAGCTCAGCGCGGCAACCCCCAGCGAGGTGAAGGCGGAGAGCACCAGCACCAGCGCCAGCCCGACGAGGAGCGGGATCCAGACGGCAATCGACACGCCGCGCCGCCGGCGGCGCGGCAACGGCGCTTCCCTGATCAATTGAACTTCACCTGAGGTGTCTGCATGGTCTTCTCGTCGATGGTGAAGGTCGCCATCGGCGTCGCATGATAAAACGCCGCGTTCCATAAGCTGCCGGGCACCGTCTTGATCTCGGTGTTGTAAAGCCTGACCGCCTCGATGTAGTCGCGCCGCGCCACCGCGATGCGGTTCTCGGTGCCTTCGAGCTGCGATTGCAGCGCCAGGAAGTTCTGGTTGGACTTGAGGTCCGGATAGTTCTCGGTGATCGAGATCAGCCGCGACAGCGCCGAGCCGACCGCGCCCTGCGCCGCCTGGAACTTGGCGAAGGCGTCGGGATTGGTGAGGATGTCGGACGGGATCTGGAATTGCGTCGCCTTGGCGCGCGCGTCGGTCACCTCGGTCAGCACCTTCTCCTCCTGGTGGGCGTAGCCCTTCACCGTCTCGACCAGGTTGGGAATGAGGTCGGCGCGGCGCTGATACTGGTTGAGCACCTGGCTCCAGGCCGCCTTGGCCTGTTCCTCATAGGTGGGGATGTTGTTGACGCCGCAGGCCGACAGCGCCAGCGACGCAGCGATCACGAAGAGGGCGGCAAGCGAACGGCGGAGGGCAATGGCCATTTCATGGCTCCCGGTGTTCGAAGAATCGCGGCATAGGTAGGTAAAGCCGGCAACCGTGCAAGCGACAGTGGTCACAGTGTCACTTGGCGACCGGCGTCGTATTGGGGACGCCCTCGGCGCCGATATAGACGGCCAGGATGCGCACCGGCTTGTCGCCCTTGTTGGTGCCGTTATGCGGCCAGTTCATCGCCTCCATCAGGCTGTCGCCGGCCTTGTAGATGCGCGTGCCCTTGTCGCCATAGTCGACCTCCAGCGCACCATCGAGCACATAGGCGAAGAGCGGCACGGCGTGTTCGTGCCAGCCGGTCTCGCCGCCCGGCGGAACGGTGACGATGAGCGCGGTCACGTGTGGCTTGCCGGTGGGATAGGCGATCGGCTGGCCGATGATCGTGTCGCTGGTCGAGATGAGCGGCGTGACCTCGGTCTTGGCGGAATATCCCTCCTCGGCGCGAGCCGGAAGGATCGAGAATGCGGCAATAAGGGCAAGCGTGGCGATGCGCAGCATGGGGGGCCTCCCGGGCACAATGGCTGACTTGGGCAGCCCGCCGATACCATGCTCAGCCCTGCGACCTTGTTAAGATTTCCGCAAAAAGGCCCTCTTCCGGCCTTCCCGCATGCCGCTTGACTCCCAGGCCGAACTCCGGAATCAATAGGAACAAATCAGGAACAAATTCCTCTGTCGAGGACAGAAGCCATGCGCACACGCGTTTCCATGGCAAGAGATAGCTTTGCCCGGTTGCGCCGCCGGATCGCCGAGATCGAGGGGCGCCCGGTGGTCCACGAATCTGTCGGAGCGGAGCCGCAATCGCCCCCCTTCCCCCTTGCGAGAGAAGGCCGCGGAGGGGGGTTTTGCCCGGATTTCCAAGGGGGGTACGGGCACAGCTCCAAAGCTGCAAACGCCCTTCCCTTGGCCCTCCCCCCGCTCGACCGCCTGCTCGCCGGTGGCCTCAGCCGCAACGCCCTGCACGAGGTCCGCAGTGAAACGACACGCGACGCGGCCGTGGCCACCGGCTTTGCCGCCGCCCTTATCGCCCGCCTCGCCACGATCGACCGACGGCCGGTGCTGTGGGTGGCGGAAGCCTCCGCGCTCAGCGAGGCGGGCCTGCCCTATGGCGCCGGGCTCGACCGTTTCGGAACCGATTCGAGCCGGCTGATCCTGGTGCGCGTGAACAAGCCCGCCGAGGCCCTGTGGGTCTTCGAGGAGGGGCTCACCTGCCGCGGCCTTGCCGCCGTGCTCGCCGAGATCCGCGGCAATCCGCGGGTGCTCGACCTCACCGCCACCCGCCGACTGGCGCTGCGCGCCGAGGGGAGCGGCGTGATGGGCCTGCTCCTGCGCCAGAGCGGCGAAGCGCAAGCGAGTGCCGCCGAGACCCGCTGGTCGGTGGCGCCGTTGCCAGCAGCGGTGAGTGACGATTACCCGGCCGGCATCGGCCGGCCTTCCTGGCGGCTGACGCTGGAACGCAACCGTCACGGGACAACCGGCACTGCCGATGTGGAGTGGGACCATGACCGACGCGCCTTTGCCGAAGCCCCGGCGCATTCTCGCTCTGTCGCTGCCGCGCCTGTCGACCGACCGCATCCTGCGCCAGCTCCACGGTCCCGCGTGGCGTAGCAACTCATCCTCGCCCGATCGCGACCCCCACCTACCCTCCCCCTTTCAGGGAGAGGAAGCACCCGCGGCTCCGTCATCAGCAGGAACCGCAAATTCCGCATTGGCGGGTAAGTCCGGTCGCGTGCTGCAAAAGCCCCCTCCCCCTGAAAGGGGGAGGATGGGAGGGGGTCAGGGCAAGGACTCAGTCGACGCGCCCAGTTTGGGCCCACCGCCCCTTGCCATCGTCGCCAAGGTGAAGAGCGCGCTGCGCCTTGTCGCCCTCGACGCGACCGCCGAGCGCCTCGGCCTCACTTGCGGCATGGCGCTTGCCGATGCCCGCGCCATGATCCCGGCGCTTGGCGTTGCCGATGACGATCCCGCCGCCGACGCTGCCTTGCTCGCAGCCATCGCCGACTGGGCCGAGCGCTACACGCCGCTGGTCGCCCTCCACGACCAGACCGGCCTGTTCTTGGACATCACCGGCTGCGCCCATCTTTTCGGAGGCGAATCGGAGCTTGTCGCCGATTGCGTCGCCCGTCTCCGGCGTCAGGGTTTTCATGCTCGCGCGACCATCGCCGATACGCCCGGCGCAGCTTCGGCGCTTGCCTGTTTCGGAGCCGATTCGATCACGGTGGTCCCGCCGGGCGGCTCGGCGGCCGTGCTCAAGCCGCTGCCGCTGGCGGCGCTGCGCCTGTCACCAGAGACCGTCGCCGCGCTCGACCGCGTCGGCCTGAAGCGCATCGGCCAGATCATTGGGGCACCGCGCGCGCCGCTGGCCGCACGCTTCGGCCGCACGCTCACCCAGCGCCTCGATCAGGCACTAGGCAGCGACGAGGAGGCGATCAGCCCGCGCCGGCCGGTGCCCGCTTTGCTGGCCGAGCGCCGCTTCGCCGAGCCCATCGGGCTGGAGGAGGATGTCGCCACAGCACTCGCCTCGCTCGCCGCCACGCTCTGCCAGACGATGGAGGCGCGCGGCCTCGGCGCCCGCCGGCTCGAACTCGCCCTCTTCCGTGTCGATGGCGTCGTCCCCCGCATCGTCGTCGGCACTGGTCGCCCCTTGCGCGACGCCGGACGCATGCGCGCCCTCTTCAAGGAGAAGTTCGCGGGCCTCGGCGATGCGCTCGACGCCGGCTACGGCTTCGACATGGTGCGGCTGGCGGTGAGCGAAGCCGCGCCGCTCTCCGCGACCCAGATCGACCTTGACGGCGCCGGCGATGCGACAAGCGATCTCGACGGGCTCATCGATCGCATTGGCGCCCGCCTCGGTTCCCGCGCCGTCGGCCGCCTCGCCCCCCGCGACAGCCACATTCCGGAACGGGCGGAGGCGTTCGCCGACTATGGCGAATCCGATGGCGACCCCCACCTAGCCTCCCCCTTTCAGGGGGAGGAAGAGCCCGCGGCAGCGTCGTCAGCGCTACCCGCGATTCCTGCATGGGCGGAGGAGCCTTATCGCAAACAGCAAATGCCCCCTCCCCCTGAAAGGGGGAGGATGGGAGGGGGTCATGGCACGTCCTATGAGCCATCCGCGCTGATCTCCCGTCCGCTCCGCCTCTTCGCCCGGCCCGAGCCGGTGGAGGCCGTCGCCGAAGTGCCCGATGGTCCGCCTGCCCGCTTCCGCTGGCGGCGCACGCTCTATCGCGTCGCCCGCGCCGAGGGGCCGGAGCGCATCGCCGCCGAATGGTGGCGTGACGACGACCTCACCCGCGATTACTTCCGCGTCGAAGATTTGACCGGCCATCGTTTCTGGCTGTTCCGCGAAGGGCTCTATGGCCGCGAGACCACCGCCCCGCGCTGGTATCTGCACGGGGTCTTCGCATGAGCCCGCAAGAGCCGCGGCGGAGTGAAGCTCCGACCGGGACCAAGCGAGAGGCGCGGACGGCCGAAGACCCGACCGGGTCAGGATCAGAGCTGCGACAGGACGAAGTCCGTGCGCGCCACCATGCGGCCGGCGGCCGGCTTGTCGTCGAGGGTGATCTTCAGCGTGCCCTTGCCGGTGTTGACGATGGTCATCTTCGCCGTGCGGTCGCCATTGACCGGCTTCGACCAAGTGATGGTGAGGCGGACGGTATCTCCGCTGCGCCGACCGGAGAGACGCGCCGGCCCGGTGTCGTCGCCGGTATAGGTGCCGCTGTAACGGCTGGTCGCCGGGTCGAAGGCAAGGTCGGCGGCGACGCCGCGACTGATCAGTCCGGCATTGCAGTGGCCGCGGATGGCGATGCGGTTGTCGTCCGGCGCGCCGGTAAGCAGGCAGCGGACGTTCATCGGGCGGTCGTTGTCGACGACGGTCGCGGTGCCCGACCACGAACCATGGAAGCGATCGAGGAAGGAACGTTCTGCGGCATGGGCCGGTGCGCTGGCGGCGCCGATAAGGGCAGCGATACCGAGCGCGATGATCTGGGTTCTCATGGTCAAAAAATCTCCGGCCATGCCCGGAGGCAGGCGCAAAGGCGTGGATCGGTTTGGGGTTCGCGTCCCTATCGCACGCCGGACGGGCGGAAATGTGGCCGTGCCGCCAATTACGTCATTTCGTTGATTAACCTTATCAACACGGCCGGGTTTCCCCGGTTCCATCGGGGGATGTCTGTCCGATGACTTCCCAAGAAGCGAGGAACGAACGACAGAGAGCGACCGGGAGCCCATTCGCCGAGCTCGCCGTCACCACCAATTTCTCCTTCCTGCGCGGGGCGTCGCATCCCGAAGAGCTGGCCTTCGAAGCCGCGCGCCTCGGCCTTGCCGGCATCGCGGTCGCCGACCGCAATACGCTGGCCGGTGTCGTGCGCGGCCACATTGCCGCCAAGGAGGCGGGGCTCAGCTACGCCGTCGGCTGCCGGCTCGTCTTCCGGGATCAGACGCCGGATGTCATCGCCTGGCCGACCGACCGCGCCGCCTATGGCCGCCTCTGCCGGCTCTTGACCGAAGGCAACCGCCGCGCCCCCAAGGGCCAGTGCTTCCTCGATCTCGCGGACCTGCTTGAATGGGGCGAGGGCATGATGCTCGGCGTCGTGCCGGATCGCCTCGACAGCGCACTCGAATCGACCCTCGTCACGCTCAGCGACGCCTTCCCGGACGCGGTGCGTCTGATGCTCCGCCGCGATTACGGGCCGGGTGACCAGCGCCGCATGACCCTGCTGGCGCGCCTGGCTTCCCGCTTCGCCGTGCCGCTGATGGCCACCAACGACGTGCTCTATCACTGGCCCGCGCGCCGCCGCCTGCAGGACATCCTCACCTGCATCCGCGAGCACAAGACGCTCGCCACCGCCGGCCGCCTGCTCGCCCCCAATGCCGAGCGCCATCTCAAAGCCCCCGCCGAGATGGACCGCCTCTTCCGCGATTTTCCCGAAAGCCTCGCCGAGACGTCCGCCGTCCTCGAACGTCTCACCTTCTCTCTCGATGAGCTCAGCTACCAGTATCCCGACGAACCGACCGGCGATGCCGCGAGCCCCCAGGAGGCGCTGGAACGGCTGACCGAGGAGGGCGCCCGCCAGCGCTTCCCCGCCGGCGTGCCGGAGAAGATCCGCTTGACCCTCGACCACGAACTGAAGCTCATCGCCCGGCTCAGCTTCGCCGCCTATTTCCTCACCGTCCACGACATCATCCGCTTCGCCCGCTCCAGGGGAATCCTCTGCCAGGGCCGCGGCTCGGCCGCCAATTCGGTCGTCTGCTACTGCCTCGGCATCACCGAGGTCAGCCCAGAGACCTGCGGCCTGCTCTTCGAGCGCTTCATCTCGGAGGAGCGCGGCGAGCCACCCGATATCGACGTCGATTTCGAGCACGAGCGGCGCGAGGAGGTGATGCAGTACATCTATGAAAAATACGGCCGCGATCGCGCCGGCTTGACCGCCACGGTCATCACCTATCGCTCGCGCTCGGCCGTGCGCGAGGTCGGCAAGGTCTTCGGCCTGTCGGAGGATGCCGTCGGCGCGCTGTCGGGCACTGTCTGGGGCTGGTCGTCGGGCGGTGTCCGCAAGGAGGACGTCAAGCGGATCGGCATGGACCCGGAAGAGCGGACCATGGCCGAGGTCATGGCCTATGCCAGGGAGATCGGCGGCTTCCCGCGCCACCTGTCGCAGCATGTCGGCGGCTTCGTCATCACCCGCGACCGGCTCGACGAGGTCTGTCCGATCATGAACGCGGCCATGGAAGACCGCACCACCGTCGAGTGGGACAAGGACGATCTCGATGCGCTCGGCATCCTCAAGGTCGATATCCTGGCGCTCGGCATGCTCTCCTGCATCCGCCGCGCCTTTGACTTCATGAAGGCGCACTACGGCGGCGCGCCGACGCTGGCCTCCATCCAGGACGAGGACCCGTCCGTCTACTGCATGCTGCAGAAGGCGGATTCGGTCGGCGTCTTCCAGGTCGAGAGCCGGGCGCAGATGTCGATGCTGCCGCGGCTCAAGCCGAGGGAATTCTACGACCTCGTCATCGAGGTGGCGATCGTGCGTCCCGGCCCCATCCAGGGCGACATGGTGCATCCTTATCTCCGTCGCCGTTCAGGCGCCGAGAGCGTGGTCTATCCGGCGCCGAAGGGCAGCGATCGCAGCCCGCTTGAGGAAGTGCTCGGCAAGACTCTCGGCGTGCCGCTCTTCCAGGAGCAGGCGATGAAGATCGCCATCGTCGCCGCCGGCTTCACCCCCGGCGAGGCCGACAAGCTCAGGCGCGCCATGGCCACCTTCAAGCGCGTCGGCACCATCGGCACCTTCCAGACCAAGATGGTCGAGGGCATGGTCGCGCGCGGCTATCGAGCGCGATTTCGCCGAGCGCTGCTTCCACCAGATCGAGGGCTTCGGCGAATACGGCTTTCCCGAGAGCCATGCCGCCAGCTTCGCGCTTCTTGTCTATGCCTCGGCCTGGCTCAAGTGCCACTATCCGGATGTCTTCTGCGCCGCGCTGCTCAATGCCCAGCCTTTGGGCTTCTACGCCCCGGCGCAGATCGTGCGCGATGCGACACGCCACGGCGTCACCGTGCTGGCACCGGACGTCAATGCCTCCGACTGGGATTCAACTCTCGAGCCGCTTGAGACAACCGAAGGCTCGCTCGCCGCTACCGCCCCCACCCACCATGCTTCGCATGGTCCCCCTCCCCGTTCCGGGGAGGGATGGAGCCCGCGGCCATCCTCGCAGGTTTTTCTACCAGCTCTCAGACCGCATTTAGCGCCGCAGGGGTCCCCCCCCAGAACCATAGACGTGGCAATACCGCCGTATCGCCAGACACGAACGCCATCCCTCCCCGGAACGGGGAGGGGGGACCGCCCGAAGGGCGGTGGGTGGGGTCGGCACCCGACATCCGCACCACCCATGCCGTCCGCCTGGGCCTGCGCCAGATCAAGGGCCTGCGCGAGGACGACGCGAAAGCCCTGATGGCGGCGCGCGGGTCGGGCTACGATTCGGTGCGCGACCTGTGGCTGCGTTCCGGCCTCACCCGCGGGCAAATAGAGCGGCTGGCCGATGGCGATGCCTTCCGCTCGCTCGGTCTCGACCGGCGCGATGCGCTGTGGGCGGCGCGCGGCCTTGGCGGCGGGGACACACGTGACCGCCTGCCGCTCTTCGATGCCGCCGCCCATGGCGATGTCACCCGGGAGCCGGACTTCCCTCTGCCGCCCATGCCGATCGGCGAGCATGTGGTCAACGACTACCGCTATCTGCACCTGTCGCTGAAGGCGCATCCGCTCTCCTTCCTGCGCCAGGAGCTCACCGCTCACCGCATCATGTCGAACGCGGAACTGCGCACGACGCCAAGCGGCCGGCGGGTGACTGTGGCGGGATTGGTCATCATCCGCCAGCGGCCGGGCACAGCCAAGGGCGTCATCTTCATGACGCTGGAGGACGAGACCGACGTCGCCAATGCCATCGTCTGGCCGAAGGTGTTCGAGCGCTTCCGGCCGGTCGTTCTCGGCGCGCGGCTGGTCGCGGTCAGCGGCCGGGTACAGAGCGAGAGCGGCGTCATCCATGTGGTCGCCGACAGCCTGGAGGACCTCACCCCCATGCTCGCCGCGCTTTCGGAAGATGCCGGCGACCTGTCGGCGCTCGCCCGCGGCGATGAGGTGAAACGCCCCGGCGTCGATCATCGCGCCAGGGTGGACATGCGCCATCCGCGTCTGGTGCGCTTCTTTGCCGAGAACCCGGATCTTGCCCGCGACCTCGCCAAACTCTCGGTTGCTGCCGGCAAGGCCATGCCCAAGGGCCGCAATTTTCATTGATGGCGGCGCGCCGGCACCAGCCAAAGCAGCGTCGCCGAGACGACCAGCACCACCAGCATCGCGAGCCATATGCCGCTGTCCGCAAAGCCCGGCTTCACCACCATGTCGACGACCACGAGGAACATCACCACATGGTCGAACCCGACCAGCCGCAGGAGCCCGCCGGCGTGTGCCACAAGTTCGGCCGGCGACGCCTCGACGCCGCCCGCCATCAGCCGCTCCGTCCGCGGCCGCAGGAAGAACGTGCCGCTGACGAACACGGTCGCAAATCCGGCAAGCCCGATCAGAATCCACAACTGGCCGAAGTCCCAGGTCATGAACACCATGGTCAGGCCGCAGACGAGCGCAACCAGTGACGCCGGTATCGCGACATGCGTCGTGGCGAACATGACGTCCGGCAGGAAGCGGACGAACGCAGCGTCGTCGCCCGCCCGCCGTCGGTGGAGCGAAAGGACGAGCAGCGTGAAGTCACCGCCCACCCAGATGACCACGCTGATGACATGCAGCGCCTTGATGAAGGGATAGACATTCATGGCCGTGTCTCTCTGACCGCCGGACGAACTACAGCCACCGCCGCACGCGCGCCTGATAGTCCCGGTAGCGCCCGCCGAAGACCGCCAGCATGCGCGCCTCCTCGAAGGGGATGACGGTCCGCACCAGGATCGCCACCGGCGCGGCCAGCGTCGCCAGCGGCCACAGCGAGCCCAGCATCAGCGTCGCGCCGAGATAGGCGACGATCAGCGTCAGATACATTGGGTTGCGCGACAGCCCGTAGGGTCCCGTCACCACCATGTCCGCCGGGTCGGCGAACGGATTGAGCGTCGTCCGCCGCCTCAGGAAGCGCAGCGATTGCGACAGACCGAAGCCCAGGCCGGCAACCAGAACGGCGGCGCCCGCCCATCGTTCCGCCGCAGCGCCGGCGGCCGCGGGAAGCGGCACCAGGCGCTGCAGCAGCGCGCCGACGCCGAAGGCAATGGCGAACAACAGGGGCGGCGGGATCATCAGAAGAAGCGCGGGCTTTTGCGTCCTTGCGACGGCTTGCGATGGCATGGCGTAGCTCCTCGGCAACAGGTCCGGCTCCGGCGCCCCACCCAAAGCCATTGAAAATTCTGGCGATTTCTTTCGGTCGTTGACTCGGATACACTGAACATAAATTCAATACAGTGAGACTGTATCCAATTGTCCGACCCCGTCAAGCCCAAACGCCGCTACCGCTCCCGCCAGCGCGACATCCAGTCCGAGGCGACGCGCACCGCCATCCTTCAGGCGGCCCGCACCATGTTCACCGAGAAGGGTTGGCCGACGACCATCGCGGCCATCGCCGCTGAGGCCGGCGTCGCCACCGAAACGGTCTATGGCCACTTCGGCAGCAAGCGCGCCATCGTCCACGCGCTGGTGGTCGCTGCCATGCGCGGCGACCAGCCGGACACGCCCTTCATGGAGCAGGCCGGCCGCCGCGAAGTCCAGAGCCAGACCGAGCCAGCCCGCATGATCGAGGCCTTCGCCGGCGACCTCACCACTCTGGTCGCGCGTGGCGCGCCGATCCTTGCGGTGGTCCGCTCCGCTGCCGAAGGCGACGCCGGCATGCGCGACCTCTATCTCGACCTCCACGAATCGCGGAGGCGCAATCTCTCGGGCTTTGTCGCCATGCTGGCCGCTATTGGCGGCCTGCGCCCCGGTCTCGACGAACAAGCCGCCACCGACCTCGTCTGGTCGCTGGGCAGCCCCGAGCTCTTCCTGCTGCGCACCGGGCTCGGCGGGGCGAGCGTCGCCGCCCACCGGGACTGGCTCGCGACCGCGCTGAAGCGCCTGCTGCTCGAAAACGCCTGAGCCGGGGCATCCTGCCGATATTTCCGCTTTTGGCCTTGCGTAGGGAAAGCGCCGTACCGACGTATACATTCAAGAAAAGGAATTTTATCGGGTCGAACCCCACAGGAGCCATTCCCATGAATCCGCTTTCCCACCTGGCCGGCGCCGCCGCGCTGAGTCTCGCCTTCATCGGCAGCGCCTATGCCGGGCCGGTCGCCGATTTCGAGACCGCGATGCGCAGCGCCTATGCCGATTATCGCGGCGCCCTCTTCCAGACCAACGCCAACCAGCCCGAAGCCGCCGTCAAGGCGGTCGACGCCTTCAAGCAGAAATGGGCGGCGCTTTCCGCGGCCAACACCGTGGCCCCGCCGCAATATGCCGACGACCCCGAATATGCCGCGACGCTCGCCAAGGTCGCCGCCATCACCGACAAGGCCGCGGCGGAAGTCGCCGCCGGCAAGCTGCCTGAGGCCCATGCGACGCTGGAGGCGATCCGTTTCCAGATCGGCGGCCTGCATGAGCGCAACGGCATTATCGGCTTTTCCGACCGCATGAACGCCTACCACGCCAAGATGGAAGACGTGCTCGGCAAGGACTACAGCGGCTTCGACGCCGCCGGCCTCGGCGCGCTCAGCGAAGACACCGCGGTGCTGGCCTGGCTCGCCGCCGACATCAAGGCGCATCCGCCGGCAGAAGCCGCCGACCCCGCTTACGGCAAGCTGCTCGACGGCATGACGGATAGCGTGACCAAGCTTGCCAATGCGGCCCGCAGCGGCGATGCCGCCGCCGCCAAAAGCGCCCTCGACGGGCTCAAGGTGCCCTACTCAAAACTCTTCCTGAAGTTCGGCTGAGGCAGACGGCAACGCCCAAAATAACGGGCCTCATCCTGAGGTGGCCGCCGCAAGGCGGCCTTCGAAGGACGGGGCCCGCCCTGCAATCCGGATGGAGCGCAGAACAATCCGGGGGCAGCGCTGCCACTGCGCATAGCACGCCGACTTATTCCCGCTTCCCAAACCTGCCGTGTGGCCCCTGGCGCCGCCGCGCGCTAGATTATCGCCCACCCATCGACCACGGAGGTCACCATGACCGGCTGGATCATCCTCGCCATCGTCGTCGTGATCGCGATCTACGCGATCATGCTCTACAACCGCATGGTCAGCCTGCGCCAGATCGTCAATCAGGCCTGGTCCGATATCACCGTTCAGCTCAAGCAGCGCCACGATCTCGTGCCCAATCTCGTCGAGACCGTGAAGGGCTACGCGGCGCACGAGCGCGGCACCTTCGAGGCGGTCACCCAGGCGCGCAACGCCGCCGTCGCCGCGACCAGCCCCGAGGCCCAGGCCAAGGCGGAAAACGTGCTCACCGGCGCGCTGCGCCAGCTCTTCGCCGTCGCCGAAGCCTATCCCGACCTCAAGGCCAACCAGAACTTCCTGCAGCTCCAGTCGGACCTCTCCGACCTCGAGAACAAGATCGCCGCCGCCCGGCGCTTCTTCAACAATGCCGTGCAGGAGTTCAACACCGCCATCCAGTCCTTCCCGATGGTGCTCATGGCCGGCTCGATGGGCTTCACGCCGCGTACCTTCTTCGATGTCGACGAGGGCGAGCGCGCCGCAGTCGAAGCTGCGCCGCAGGTGAAGTTCTGATCGCGCGCGGCCCGGTGCTTGCGCCGGGCCGCTGACCGGAGTCCGGCCCGTGCTCGGCGCCTACGGCCTCAGGACCTATATCTGGAACAACCGGCTGAAGTCGCTCGTCCTGCTCGCCGGCTTTCCCTTCCTGCTGCTCTTCATCAGCTTCGGCTTCGCCCTCATCATCGCGGCGATGAACGAGCCTAGTGTCGGCCAGGGCATTCAGGACGCCTTCAACCTGATGCCGTCGCTCATCCCCATCGCTTTCGGCGCGGCGCTCATCTGGTTCGTCATCGCCTGGTTCGCCAATCAGGGCATCATCGACGCCGTCACCGGCGCCAGGACCATCGACCGCAAGGCCGAGCCACGGCTCTACAATCTCTTGGAGAACCTGTGCATCAGCCGCGGCATCACCATGCCGCGGCTGAGGATCATCGAGACCGACGCGCGCAACGCCTTCGCCAGCGGCGTGCGCAAGGGTCAGTATTCGATCACCGTTACCCGCGGGCTGATGGACGCGCTCGATGACGCAGAGCTGGAGGCCGTGCTCGGCCACGAGCTGACCCACATCGAGAACCGCGACGTCCAGTTGCTGGTCATTTCCGCCGTCTTCGTCGGCGTCATCTCGCTGGTCGGCGATCTGCTCATCCGCGCCCCGCGTGCCCTCCTCTGGTCAACGTCGGGCGGCGGCTGGGGCGGCGGTGGATGGGGCGGCGGTGGCTCGTCGCGCAGCCGCGGTCGCAGCAGCGGCAGCGGCGGTGGCGGCGGCGCCATCGTCCTCATCCTCATTGCCGTCGCCATCTTCCTCGTCGCCCGCGTGCTGGCCATCGCGCTCAGCTTCGCTGTCTCGCGCAAGCGCGAGTTCCTCGCCGACGCCGGCTCGGTGGAACTCACCAAGGATCCCGACGCCATGATCTCGGCGCTGCGCAAGATCGCTGGCCACTCCGAGATCCATGCCCCGGCGCAGGTGCAGGAGATGTTCCTCGACCATCCACGCCAGACTGGCCTCGGCGGCCTGTTTTCCACCCACCCGCCGATCGAGGCGCGCGTCGAGAACCTGGTGAGATTTGCCGGCGGCCACGATCCCGGGCCGATCGCCGAGGTGCTGCCGGAACCGCCGCCGCCGTCGCCCGAAATTCCCCCGGCCGCCACCGGCGACGTCCATCCCTGGGGCGATGTACCGCCATCCGGCCCACCCGGTCCGTGGGGCGCGCCACCCCGTTGAGGGCGGCGGGATCAATACGGATTCTTCGGCGAGCGGTCCTCCGACAGGCTGCCGCGGCTGCGGCGGGTCAGATTCTCGATGGCGTCGGCCAGGTGCACCTCGGCGATGTTGTAGTCGCCGCGCGCCACCCTGAGCTTGTGCGCTTCCAGCATCACCTCGCCCCAGCTCACGCCCTCCGGCGGAAAGAAGCGATAGGACGCCAGTTCGATGAGCAGGCCGAGCGGATCGTGGAAATAGATCGAATCCATGAAGCCGCGGTCCTTGACCCCGCTATGTTCGATGCCGCGCTCATCAAGCCGCTGCACGGCCTGCGCGAATGTCGCCCGCGACACCGAAAAGGCAATGTGGTGGACCGCGCCGACATCGCGCGCCGTCGGTGTCGGGTCCGGCTTGCGGCTCTCCTTGGTGAACACGGTGATCAGCCGCCCGTCGCCGGGATCGAAATAGAGGTGGCTTTCCTCGGGCACGTCGAGATTGGGCTGCTCGAAGACGAACGGCATGCCGAGCACGCCTTCCCAGAAGTCGATCGAGGTCCGCCGGTCGGCTCCGACCAGGGTGATGTGGTGAACGGCTTGGGCTTGCAGCTTCTGCATGGGCGATCTCCCCCTCTGTCACGAATGGTCTAGATATAGGGTGCCGGGCACCATTGAGCGACACGCTTCCCGGCCGGACAGAGGACCATGCCAGACGCACAACAACAAACCGCCAGCGCCATCCCGATCATCGTCATGGGCGTTTCGGGAAGCGGCAAATCATCCGTCGGCAAGGCGCTGGCGCGGAGCCTCGGTGCGCCGTTCCGCGACGCCGACGAGTTCCACCCCAAGGCCAACATCGCAAAGATGTCGGCCGGCATTCCCTTGACCGACGCGGACCGCTGGCCGTGGCTCGACGCCATCGGCCGGGCGCTGGCCGAATCGGGCGGCAATCTGATTGTCGCCTGTTCGGCGCTCCGGCGAAGCTACCGCGACCGGCTGATTGCCGCCGCCGGCCGGCCGGTGATCTTCGTCTGGCTCGACGGCTCGAAAGAGACGATCGGAGCCCGCATCGCGCACCGCAAGCACCATTTCATGCCGCCGAGCCTGCTCGACAGCCAGTTTGCCACCCTTGAGCCGCCGGGCCCGGACGAACCGGTGGTGCGTGTATCGATCGAGCCACCGCTCGATCAGGTTGTCGCCGCCGCGCTCGCCGCCCTTCCTGCGGCCCGCCAGCGCGCCAACATGCTTTCCGCCCGGTAAACTTCTGGGCAACCTTTCGCTGTCGGAATGGTCACACCGGCGCACGAGTGATTCGCCCGGCAGGACATCCGTAAATGGCAGAGATTATCCAGTTCCCGCTGCGGCCCGCCGATCCCGACGACGACGAGACGCTCGACATCGACCTCATCACCGCAGTCGACGTGGCCATCCGCGACCTGCGCGATATCGCCCGGGCGCTCGGCGAGGACACCGTGCGCGAGCAGGCCGAAGCCTGCCGGCGCATGCTTGAACGCGCCTTCAACACCGCGCATTGAGAGGCTTGAGCCATGGCCAGACGCCCGAGCGACCCCCGCGAGGCAGCCGAGGCCGTGTTTCGCGCCAAGGCGCCGCCCTTGCCGGAACCGGCGGCCAAGCCATCGGCGCTTCCCGGCGCCAAGGAACAGGTGACATTGCGCCTCGACCGCGACGTTCTCGACTATTTCCAGGAGGCTGGCCCCGGCTGGCAGGAGCGCATCAACGCCGCCTTGCGCAAGGCCGCCGGTCTCTAGCGGACATCGTTTCCGGCCTCGTCATCGTGCGGCGCTGCGCGCATGGCGGGCGTCGAGTGCCCGCTCGAGGTCCGGCGTCGCCGCGATCAGTTCGGCCGTATAGGGATGGCGCGGGTCGGCGAAGACCCTCTCGGTCTCGCCCTGCTCCACGATCTTGCCCTCGCGCATGATGACGACGCGATCGGTGATGGCGCGCACCACGGTCAGGTCGTGCGAAATGAACAGGTAGGAAACGGAGAACCGGTCGCCGAGATCGGCCAGCAGGTCGAGAATCTGGGCGCGGATCGACACGTCGAGCGCCGACACCGCCTCGTCCAGCACGATCAGCGAGGGCCGCGTGATCAGCGCCCGCGCGATGGCCAGACGCTGGCGCTGGCCGCCGGAAAACTCGTGCGGATATTTGTCGCCATCGGCCGGCGTCAGCCCGACCGCAACAAGTGCTTCGTCCACCCGCCGGCGCCGCTCCGCGGCTGCAGGCTTCGCGGCATCGAGATAGAACGGCTCGGCGATGAGCCGCGCCACCTTGTAGCGTGGATCGAGGCTGCCATAGGGATCCTGGAAGACAGCCTGGACGTGACGGCGGAGCGCCCGCCGCGCCGCGCCGCGGCTTTCGAGAAAATCGCTGCCGTCGAGCATGACGGCCCCGGCGCGCGGCTTCAGGAGCGCCAGGATCACACGGGCAAGCGTCGACTTGCCACTGCCCGATTCGCCGACCAGACCGAGATTCTCGCCGCGCCTGATGGTGAAGCCGACCTCGTCCACCGCTCGCAAATGGCGCGGCCTTTCGAAAAGCGTCCGCCGCGGCAGGCGATACTCATGGACGACGCCGCTGACATCGAGAATCGGCGCGTGATGCCCCTCGTCCGGCTGCAACCGGCGGGTCCGCTCGGAGCGGTAGGTCGAAGCCGCAAACAGCATGCGCGAATAAGGGTTCTTGAGGCCGCGGAAGAGGCCGACTGTCTCGCCCGCCTCGACCACGGCGCCGTCCTTCATGATGGCGATGCGGTCGGCCATGTCGGCGACCACGGCAAGATCGTGGCTGATGAGGATCAGGCCGACATCGTCCTCGGCCACCAGCCGGCGCAGGAGATCAAGGATGCGGGCCTGGGTGGTGACGTCGACGGCCGTGGTCGGCTCGTCGGCGATCAGCAGCTTCGGCTTGAGCACCGTCGCCATGGCGATCACCACCCGCTGGCGCTGACCGCCGGAGAGCTCATGCGGATAGGTGTCCAGCGGAAAGCGCGACACCGGCAGGCCGACGCGGTCGAGTGCCTCGCGCGCCATTTCGGCAGCGGCGGATGCCGTTGCGCCATGATGCACGCGCACCGTTTCGGCCACCTGCGTGCCGATGGTCTTCACCGGGTTAAGCGCGCTCATCGGCTCCTGGAACACCATGCCCAGCGTGCGCCCGCGCTGGGCGCACAACGCGCGCTCGTCGAGCGCCATCAGGTCGGTGCCGTCGAGCACGACGCGCCCTCGCGCCACCGCGCGGTGCGGCAGCAGGCGCATGACCGACAGCGCCGTCATCGTCTTGCCCGACCCCGAATTCGCCGACAATTCCGAGCACCGCGCCACGTTCGACCGAAAGCGATACGCCGTTCAGGATCGGCGTCGTGCCGATGGAGACGGTGAGATTGTCGACGGACAACAAGGTCATCGGTGCCGCCGCCATCTCGGGTCGAGCAGGTCGCGCAAGCCGTCGCCGAGAAGATTGAGGCCGAGCACGGCGACGACGATGGCCAGCCCCGGCAGCAGCGCCAGGCGCGGCGCCAATGCGATCATGGTCTGCGCATCGGCGAGCATGCGGCCCCAGCTCGTCGCCGGCGGCTGCGTGCCCAGCCCGACATAGGAGAGCGCCGCCTCCGCCAGAATGCCGAGCGAGAACTGGATCGTCGCCTGCACCACCAGCGTGCTGAGGAGGTTGGGCAGGATGTGCTCGATCGAGATCAGCCAGCGCCCCTTGCCGGCGACGCGCGCGGCAAGAACGTAGTCGCGCGTCCACAGCGACAGGGCCGCCCCGCGCGTCAGCCGGGCGAAGACCGGCACGTTGAAGATGCCGATGGCCAGAATGGCGTTGACCGCGCCGGGTCCCAGCAGCGCGGTGATCATGATGGCGAGCAGCAGGGCAGGAAAGGCGAAGACCAGATCGTTGACCCGCATCACCGTTTCATCGAGCAGCCCGCGCCGCGCCGCCGCCAGAAGACCGAGCGGCACGCCGAGCCCGATGCCGACCCCGACGGCGACCAGCGCCACCGCCATCGAATTGCGGGCGCCTTCCATCAGCATGGACAGCACGTCGCGGCCGAAATGGTCCGTCCCCAGCCAGTGCAGCGCCGACGGCGTCTGCAGCCTGTCGGGAATCGAGATCGCCGCCGGGTCGTAGGGCGTCCACACCAGCGAGACGAGCGCGATCGCGACCATGACAAGCGTGATGGCGCCGCCGACCACCATGCTGCCGTGCCACCGCCGTCCACCGGCGGGCCGTGTCTGGGCGCTGTCCAGCGGCCCGGCGCTCATGACCGGTGCCGTCTCAGGCGCGGGTCGATCGCCGCATAAGCGAGATCGACGGCGAAGGTAACCACGACCACGGCCGCGACAAGCAGGAGCACGACGCTCTTCACCACGATCAGGTCGCGCTGGCCGATCGCCTGGAAGACGAGGCGACCGAGACCGGGCAGATAGAACACGTTCTCGATGATGATGGCACCGGCAAGCAGGAAGGAGAACTGCAGGCCGATGATGGTCATCACCGGGATCAGCGCATTGCGCAGCGCGTGCCGGCGGACGGCCTGGGCCTCGGTGAGGCCCTTGGCGCGGGCGGTGCGCATGAACTCCTCATGCAGCGTGTCGAGCAGCGAGGAGCGCATGACCCGCGCCAGGATTGACGCCTGCGGCAGGGCAAGCGCGATCGCCGGCAGGGTCAGCGCCTTCACGCCGGCGAAAAAGCCGGCATTCCAGCCCGGGAAGCCGCCGGCCGAGAACCAGTGCAGGCCGAGCGAGAAGGCCAGCACCAGCAACATCGCGAACCAGAAGTTCGGCACCGCGATGCCGAGTTGGGTCGCCCCCATGATGACGAGATCGGCCGGCCGGTTGCGTCGGGTCGCGGCGATGATACCAACCGGAAAGGCAATGACCGCGGCCAGCGCCAGCGCCATCAGCGCCAGCGGCAGGCTGACCCACAGGCGCTGGCTGATCAGCTCGGCCACCGGCACCCGGTAGGTGTAGCTGATGCCGAAATCGCCATGCACAAAGCCGGCGATCCACATCAGGTAGCGCTGCACCAGCGGTTGATCGAGGCCGAGCTGATGGCGCAGTGTTTCCACCGTGGCCGGGTCGGCGTTCAGCCCCAGCATGAACGACGCCGGGTCGCCCGGCAGCACTTCCATCACCAGGAATATGACGATGCTGGCGGCGACGAGCGTCGCGACAAGGGAAGCCGCCCGCGTTGCGACATAGGATGCCATGCGCCCGTGCCATCACCGATGCGGGCCGGCGGCACATCGCCGCCGGCTCGCGACCGTGTTCCTCAATCCTCCCAGAAGACCTTGGTGAGGTCGTTCGCCTGGATCGGCGAGTTTGCCCACAGGCCCTTGATCTTCGCGTTCCACACGCCGAGCTTGGGCAGTTCGAACAGAAACACGTTCACCGCGTCGTTGGCGATCTGCTTCTGGATATCGCCGATGATTGCGTTGCGCTGCGCCGGCTCGGTGGTCACGTTGAGCTCGTCCACGAGCCGTTTCACGGCGTCCGAGTGGTAGTTGAAGTAGTAGTTGTCGCGCGCGTAGATGACGTAATCGGCCGGCTCTGTGTGCGAGACGATGGTCAGCTCGTAGTCCTTGTTGGTGAACACGTCCGAGATCCACTGCGCCCATTCGACAGGAATGATCTGGACGTCGACGCCGATTGCCTTGAGCTGCTGGGCGATGATCTCGCCGCCGCGGCGGGCATAGCTCGGCGGCGGCAGCTTCAGCGTCGCCTTGAAGCCGTCGGGATATCCGGCCTCCTTGAGCAGTTCCTTCGCCTTCTCCGGGTTGTAGGCATACATGCCGGTGAGGTCGACATAGCCGGGATCGGCCGGCGAATAATGGCTGCCGATCGGCGTGCCGTAGCCGAACATGGCGCCGTCGATGATCGCCTTGCGGTCGATGGCATAGGACAGCGCCTGGCGCACCTTGAGGTCGTCGAACGGCTTCTTGCCGTTGTTCATGGCCAGGATCGTCTCGCCCTCGGTCGTGCCGATGACCACGGCAATGCGCGGATCGGACTTGAACTGGGCCAGCGTTTCCGGCGCCGGGAAATTGGGGAAGGCGTCGACGTCGCCGGCCATCATCGCGGCGAAGGCCGCCGTCGGGTCGGAGATGAACTTGAACGTCGCATGATCGAGCTTGGCCGGCGTGCCCCAATAGTTGGGGTTCCTGACCAGATCGACGCGGTCGCCCTTGATCCAGTCGACGAACTTGAAAGGGCCGGTGCCGACCGGAAGGGTGGCGTTATGGTCGGCGCTGTTGGGCGCCACGATCTCGGCATCGCCCCAGCCGAGATTGTAGAGCAAGTTGCCCTGCGGATGCTTGAGGGTGACGCGGACGGTCAGCGGATCGACGACGTCCACCTTGTCGATGGCAGCAAAGAGCTGCTTCTGCCCGTTGGTGCTGCCGGGGGCGGTGGTGCGGTCGAGGGAGAACTTGACCACGTCGGCGGTGAGCGGCGTGCCGTCGTGGAACTTCACCCCGTCGTGGAGATGGAAGGTGTAAGTGAGGCCGTCAGCCGAGATGTCCCAGGACTTGGCGAGGTCGGGTTGCACGGCACCTGCTGAATCGATGCGCGTCAGCCCCTCGAAGATGTTGGCGTAAGTGACCTCGTCGGTCGCCGCCGCATTGCCCGAGGTCGGGTCGAGCCCCGGCGGCTCGAGCACCATGCCGACGGTGATGTCGGTGCGCGCGGCCAGCGCAACGCCGGGCGCCACGCCTGCCGCAACCAAAACAGCCAGTGCCGCCAGCCTGAGTGCCTTCATGAATGGGTCTCCTTCGTCACGCGGCCTAACCTGGCCGGCTGGCCGTTATATACCGTAGAGAAGGTGGTGTGTTGTCAGCGCCATGATCTTGGCCGAATCCGCCATGTCATCGATGACGACATACTCGTCCGGCTGGTGGGCGAGATCGAGGATGCCGGGTCCATAGGCGATGCAGTCCTTGATCCGGCCGATCCGGTCGATGTGCTTCTGGTCGTAGGTACCGGGCGAGACCACATAGTCCGGTTCGCGGCCAAGCACCGCGGAAATCGCCGCCGAGACCGAGCGCACCACCGGCGCGTCGCGCGCGGTCAAGGTCGGGATCACCTCCCACAGGTCGCGCAATTCGTAGCGGAACTTCTCGCGCTGTTCGGCGAGTCGGTCGAGGATGGCGCGCACTTCGTCCTTCACGGACGCAAGGTCTTCCTCGATCAGGAAGCGCCGGTCGATGACCATGCGGCAGGAATCGGCGACGCAGGCCGAGGGGAAGCCGGAGAAGTCCTCGCCCAAGCCGCCGTGGATCGAATTGATGTTGATGGTCGACTGGCGCGCGCCGTCCGGCACCACCGGCATGGCCGTGCGCCGTGAAGCCAGCACCGGATAAAGCTCCGCCTCGAAGGCATCGAGCACAGCACCCATGTGGCGGATGGCGCTGTCACCGAGAAACGGCATCGAGCCGTGAGCGATGCGCCCCCTGGTCTCGATCTCCGCCCACCACACGCCGCGATGGCCGAGGCAGACACGGTCCTTGTTGAGCGGCTCCGGAATGATGACGTGGTCGATGCGCGGCCGCGCCATGATGCCTTTGTTGGCAAGATAGGCAACGCCGCCATAGCCGCCCGACTCCTCATCCGCCGTGCCGGAAATCTCGATGGCGCCGGGATGATCGGGATAGAGCGCGAGAAAGGCCTCGACCGCTACGATCGCGCTCGCCAGTCCGCCTTTCATGTCGCAGGCGCCGCGGCCATAGACTCGGCCCTCGCGCACGGCGCCGCCGAAGGGATCGAAGCTCCAGCCGGCGCCGGGCTCGACCACGTCGATATGGCCGTTGAAATGAACGCAGGCCCCCGGCCGGGGTCCCTCGCGGCGGGCGATCACGTTCCAGCGCGGATAGCGGTCGCTGTCGCCGGGCGTTCCTTCGGCGCGCACGAACACAGCCTCGAAACCCAGCGGCTGCAGGCGGCGGGCGATCATCTCGCAACAGTCGCGATAGGCCTCACCCGGCGGATTGACGGTGGGAATGCGGATCAGCGCGGAGGTGAACGCCACCAGATCGTCGCGGCGGTCCTCGATCTGACGTCCGATGGCCTCCAGCACTTGGCCGCCCTCCCCTCGCGCGCGAAACGGGGCCCTGCCCCGCAAGAGGAGCCTCGACACTGCGCCCGGCGCTGTCAATCGGCTTCGCCGGCCCCGCGGGCGCCCCGTATGTCGGGTGGCAACAGGGCCCGAAACCGCAGGCTCTTCGGCCGCACCCGAACCGGCGCCGGCTCAGCCCTGGCGGCTGCGCGTGCGCGCCACCGCATCCTGCCAGCCGGCATATTTGGCTGCCCGCACACTCTCGCGCATCTTCGGCGTGAAGCTTTTCGCCCGCTTCCAGCTCTTCGCGAAGTCTGCCGGCTTCGGACAGAGCCCGGCGCGGTAGCCCGCCAGATAGGCCGCGCCCAGCGCCGTCGTTTCCAGCACCTTCGGCCGGTCGACCGGCGCGTGCAGCATGTCGGCGAGAAACTGCATGGTCCAGTCGGATGCGACCATGCCACCGTCCACCCGGATCACGGTGCGCGCACCGCGGCCGTCCGGCCAATCCCGCCGCATCGCCTCCAGGAGGTCGCGCGTCTGGTAGCACGCCGCCTCCAGCGCGGCGCGAGCAAACTCGGCCTCGGTCGTGCCGCGGGTAATGCCGTAGATCGCGCCCCGCGCCTCAGCGTCCCAATAGGGCGCGCCGAGACCGGCAAAGGCCGGCACCAGATAGACCGCCTGCTCGGCATCGGATCGGGCCGCGAGTGTGGCCGTCTCGGCCGCGCTCTTGATGATCTTCAGCCCGTCACGCAGCCATTGCACCGCTGCGCCGGCGATGAAGATCGCTCCTTCCAGCGCATAGGTGGTCTTGCCGTCGATCTGGTAGGCAATGGTCGTCAGCAGCCGGTTGTCGGAGCGCACGGCTTCCTCGCCCGTATTGAGCAGGGCGAAGCAGCCGGTGCCGTAGGTGGATTTCAGCATGCCAGGCTCGAAGCAGGCATGCCCCACGGTCGCCGCCTGCTGGTCGCCGGCAACGCCGAGGATCGGAATCTCGGCGCCGAGGACCGCCTTGTCGGTGACGCCGAAATCTGCGGCACAGTCCTTCACCTCCGGCAGGATCGCCCGCGGCACGTCGAGCATCTTCAGAAGCGCATCGCTCCATTCGCGCTTGTGGATGTCGAACAGCAGCGTCCGCGAGGCATTGGTGGCGTCGGTCGCATGCACGCGCCCGCCGGTCAGCCGCCAGATGAGGAAACTGTCGATGGTGCCGAAGCAGAGGTCGCCCTTCTCTGCCCTCGCTCGCGCCCCGCGCACATGGTCGAGCAGCCAGGCGACCTTGGTGCCGGAGAAATAGGGATCGATGAGGAGGCCGCTGGCGGCGGTGGCCATGGGTTCGGCACCCGCCGCGCGCAAGGCCGTGCAGCGCGCCGCCGTCCGCCTGTCCTGCCACACGATGGCGTTGTGGATCGGCTTGCCGGTCTTGCGGTTCCACACCACCGTCGTCTCGCGCTGGTTGGTGATGCCGATCGCGGCCACCTCGCGGGCCTTGACGCCGGCTTTGCGCAGCGCCGCGCGGCAGGTGGCGGTGACCGACCGCCAGATGTCCTCCGGGTCGTGCTCCACCCAGCCGGGCTTCGGGAAGATCTGGCGGAATTCCTGTTGCGCCGCGCCGACGATCTTCAAGGCGCGGTCGAAGACGATGGCGCGCGTCGATGTCGTGCCTTGGTCGATCGCCAGAATGTAGTCCGCCATGGCTGTCGCCCTCCCCTGCCGATCACCAGACCATCATTGATGTGCGGTCCGTGCGTCGGCGGCGGACGATACGACCGTCCGGCCCCGCCTTTGGCAAGCGGAAACTGGCCGTCGCCGGTTTCTCAAGGGACAGATTGCGAAGAGGGCAGCCTCAGACCTTGCAGAAGGCCCGGTAGAGCGAGCTGATGATCTCGGCCACCTCCGGCCGGGCGATCGAATAATAGACGTTCTTGCCGTCGCGCTGCGCTTCCACCAGAGCGTCGGCGCGCAGCCGGGCAAGCTGTTGCGATACGAAGGGCTGGCGCAATTGCAGCTTCTGTTCGAGCTCGCCGACGCTCTTACGGCCGTCCAGCAGCAGGCAGAGGATGACCAGCCGGGTCTCGTGCGACATCGCCTTGAGGAACTCGCTGGCGTTCTGCGCGCTGCCGAGCATCCGCTCGAGGCCTTCCCTCGGGATCGCCGGGTTGCGGTCTGCCGTGGGGGCCGGCGTCGTCGTGTGCATGTCTCAAATCCCCGCGCTGCGGATCGCTTCCCGGTGGTGCCCCCGGAAACAAGAACCGGCGGACGGCAACAATATGGCGACAACCGCCGCACGCCGCCACCGTCGATGCCGTGGCCGGGACGCGAGAAACGCCCCGCGCCCGCTTCCGGCATCATCAAGACCCGAAAACAGCGCCGGAATATACATTCACGATTGTGAAATTGATACCGCCCGTAGAATATTCGTGTCGCCGGGCGGCGGTTGGCAGAAGACCATTCGGTTACGCCCGGGGGGCGCGACAGTGCCGGGCTCGGACGGTCGGTCGCCGCATCGAGCCCCGCACCGACCGACCGATTATGACGCCGCCTGCGACATGGCCGCGCCAAGCGACTGGATGAACGCCTCGCTCGACAGCGTCGCGCCGGAGACGATATCGACATTGGCGCTTTGCGCGGTGATCACCTCGTTGCGCAGCATCGGCAGCGCCTGCCGGTTGATGAAGATCGAGGTCCGCCGGTCGTTCGGGTATTTCAGCACCCTGATCGAGTCCAAGCGGCCACCTTTGATGATCGCCTGAATCTGCATGAGGCCGTAATAGGCATCGACCACCGGGCCGGTATAGGCGCCATCCTTGTATTGCGCCGCTCCGGGAGGGGGCGGCGTCTCAAGCGCAAAATGCGCGATGAGCGCGCCGCCGGGATTGCGCACATCGAATTGCGAGCCGTTCTTGTCGACGGTGTAGCAATGTTCGGTGCCGGCGCCCCATTGCGAGCAGTAGCCGTCGTTCGACAGGCGCCATGTTCCCTGCGCGCCCGCCTTCTGTCCCTTGGGAACAGCAAGCGCGCTGCCGTCGGCCTTGAAGGTGAACCAATAAGCCGACCGGCCGCTGGCACTGACGGCGCTGAACGGTTTGCCGGTGCCGAATGTCGATCGTATCTGGTTCGGCGAGAGCGCCCCGCTCGCCGCCATCGCCGAGGCGGTTCCAGCCGCCAGAATGATTGCCGCCGTTGTGAATCCTGTGGGTCGCATGGAGCGCGTCCAATCCCGATTGTTTCACGTTGGCGCCAATCTAGACGGTCCTTTCTTGCATCACGCTGACAATGCGGATCGGCGTTTCGAAATCCGCACGGCACGGCCGCTGGCGTGGCGATCGCCACTGGTCGGCGGCACGCCGCGCCCCAGATTATCGATCAGGCGACTTCTGAAAATCAGGAGAGCATGATGAAAACTCCCCTTCTCGCCTGCTTGCTGGCCACTTCGGCACTGGCAGTCACTCCAGCGTTCGCGGCAAACACGATGGCGGCCACTCCGGCCCCGGCTGCGACCACGATGGCGGCGACCCCCGCACCCGCGGTGAAAAAGGCGGTTGCGACCCCAGCACCGGCCATGAACATCGCGATGCTGCAGGTCAAGCAGAGCAGCAAATTCGGCAAGTATCTGGCCGACGGCAACGGTCGGGCCCTCTACGTGTTCAGCGCCGACAAGCGGGCAAGTGACGACGTCAAGGCGAAGAGCGCCTGCACCGCTGCCTGCGCGATTGCCTGGCCGCCGGCGACGATCAAGAACATGCCAAAGTCCGCCAGCGGCATCGACAAATCCGATCTCGCCACCATCGCCCGCGCCGACGGGACCAAGCAGCTCACCTTCGACGGACGGCCGCTTTACCTGTTCTCCCGCGACAAGAACGGTGCCGCGCCGATAGGCCAGGGAATCCAGCACTTCGGCGGCACGTGGCACCTCGTCACCCCGGGTGGGGCATTGGACCAGAAGGGCATCGGCTGATAAGACGGCTAATCTTTTCGCCGCACCACCATCGAGGGGGGCCTTCCGGCCCCCCTTTGCCTGACCGGCCGGCCGGAGTCCATTCGCTCCGACCGACGGTACGCCGCGCCTTGTGACGCACTGGACTTGGCTCCCCCGACGGTGACAAATCGGCGCCAGTGATCTCGTCATGTGAAGGCATCCACAAATGAACGGCGCCGAGAGCCTGGTCCGCACGCTTCTGGCTGCGGGCGTCGATACCTGTTTCGCCAATCCCGGCACCAGTGAGATGCATTTCGTCGCCGCGCTCGACCGCGTACCCGGAATGCGCTGTATCCTGGCCCTGTTCGAGGGCGTCGCAACGGGCGCTGCCGACGGCTATGCCCGCATGGCCGGCAAGCCGGCGGCGAGCCTGCTGCATTGCGGTCCGGGCCTCGCCAACGGCCTCGCCAATCTCCACAACGCCCGCCGTGCGCACGTGCCGCTGGTCAACATTACCGGCGATCAAGCGACCTATCACAAGCCGCTGGATCCACTGCTCGCCGCCGACACCGAGGGCTTCGCCCGCGGCGTCTCCGGCTGGGTGCGCACCGCGACGACGCCGGCCGGGGTTGGCCGTCTCGCGGCCGAGGCGGTGCAGGCAGCACACACGCCCCCCGGTCAGGTAGCGACGCTGATCCTGCCCTCCGACGCTTCGTGGAGCGAGGGCGGCGTCGCCGCCGATCCGCTGCCCGCCCCGCCGGTCGGCACGGTTGACGATGCCGCCATTGCCGAGATCGCCCGCGTGCTCCACTCGCGCGAGCCGGCGGTCATCGTGCTTGGCGGCGGCGCGCTCTTCGCCGGGCCGCTTGCCGACGCTCACCGCATCGCCGCTGCAAGCGGCGCGAAGCTGTTCGCGGAGACCTTCAATACGCGGCTGGAACGCGGCCGCGGCCGCCACCCGGTCGACCGCGTGCCCTACCAGATTGACGCCGGTATCGCCGCCTTCGCGGGCGTCCGCCATGTCATCCTGGCTGGTGCCGACGATCCGGTGTCCTTCTTCGCCTATCCCGGCAGGCGCGGCCAGATGCGTCCGCCCGGCGCCGCACTGCATGTGCTGGCGGCGCGCAGCGAGGACGCTGCTGACGCGCTTGCTCGTCTCGCCGACGCCCTGGGTGCGCCTGCGGCCATACCCATGCGGCACGGTCCGCGGCCGGAGCCCGCCAAGGGCGCGGTCACCTCCGAGGCCGTCGCCCAGACCCTCACCGCGCTCCTGCCCGAGGGTGCCATCGTCGCTGACGAATCGATCACCTTCGGCGTCGACCTGTTTCCCCAAACGGTCGATGCCGCACCGCATGACTGGCTACAGCTCACCGGCGGCGCCATCGGCGACGGCCTGCCGATGTCGACCGGCGCTGCTGTCGGCGCCCCCGGCCGCCGAGTTATCAACCTCCAGGCCGACGGTTCGGCGCTCTACACCGTGCAGGCGCTGTGGACGCAGGCGCGTGAAAACCTGGCCGTTACCACCGTGATCCTTTCCAATCGCCGCTACGCCATCCTGCAAGGCGAATTGCAGCAGGTCGGTGCGACGCCGGGCGACGCCTCCCGCACGCTGTTCGACCTCGGCAATCCCGATCTCGATTGGGTTGCGATCGGCAAGGGCTTCGGCGTCGACGGCGCCCGCGCCGAGACCATGGAAGATTTCGCCAGACACATGGCCCACGCCAACGGCACGCCGGGCCCGTTCCTGATCGAGCTGATGGTGCCCTAGAGGTCTTTGGCAGCCGAATGAATCGCGCCGTCCCTTTGGATTTCTTGACCGCTGGTCGAGAAGCGCCGGTCGAGAAGCGGAATTGACCCCATCTGGCTGCCTAAGACTCTAGCCGCGCCACACTGGCCCGGGCGGCAACCCCAAGCTAGATTGCCTGGCAATTCGGAGCGATCGGGCGATGGAAATCGGCGACTGGCCAAACCTGGTGGCGATGTTTCTGAGCCAGGCAAAGAAACACAGCCAGCAGCCATTCCTCTGGGAAAAGATCGACGGCCAATATCGGTCGTTGAGCTGGCAGGAAGCGGCCCATCAGGTCGTTTCGCTGGCAAGCGCACTGCAATCCTATGGTCTCGGCCGCGGTGACCGGGTCGTGCTGTTGTCCCAGAATTCGCCCAGATGGGTGATCGCCGATCTGGCGATCATGGCCGCCGGCGGCATCTCGGTCCCCACCTACACCACCAACACGCCGAGCGACCACGTCCACATCCTTTCCGATAGCGGCGCATCCATGGCGATCGTCTCGACCGCGGCGCTTGCCCGTCCCTTTTTTCAGGCAACGCGCAAATCGAAGAGCATGAAGCGCGTGATCGCGATGGAAGGCCTGGGCGATATCGATACGGGCCGCGTCGGCCTTGTCACGTGGGATGAGGCGCTTTCGTCCGGCACGGCGGGCGCCGATGCCGTCGTGGCGGCGGTGCCGGCGATCAACAACGATGCGCTCGCCTGCCTCATCTACACCTCCGGTACCGGCGGCGCGCCGAAAGGCGTGATGCTCTCTCACCGCGCCATCATCACCAATTGCGTTGGCGCGGCTGGCGTTCTCGCCGAGCTTGGCCTGGAGGACGAAGTCTTTCTGTCGTTCCTGCCGCTCTGCCACGCCTACGAGCATTCGGCTGGTCTGATGTTTCCCATCTCGATCGGCGCCCAGATCTATTTCGCCGAGCGCAGCGACACGCTGACGGCGAATCTGCTCGAGGCACGGCCTACGATCATGACTGCCGTTCCGCGGCTCTTCGAGATCATGCGCGAGCGGATCGTGCGCACCATGGCGCGGCAGAGCCGGGTGCACAGGCGATTGCTCTGGGCGGCGGTCGAACTCGGACGCAAGCATTACGAAAACCGCGCAGCGATGACCCGCTGGGAGCGCTTGGCGGATCGGGTCATCGAACGGCTCGTGCGCGACAAGATCCGTGCGCGTTTCGGCGGCCGGCTGAAGGCGCTGGTGTCCGGCGGTGCGCCGCTCAATTACGACGTCGGCCTCTTCTTCACCGCGCTCGGCCTGCGCCTCCTGCAGGGCTACGGCCTCACCGAGGCGGCGCCGGTGGTCAGCGTCAATCTCCTCAGCCGCGTCAAGCTGCGCACGGTGGGCCCGCCGATGAAGCACGTCGAGGTGCGCATCGCCGATGACGGCGAAGTGCTGGTGCGCGGACCGCTGTTGATGGACGGCTACTGGAAACAGCCGAAATACACCGCCGAAGTGTTGCGCGATGGTTGGCTGCATACCGGCGACGTCGGCGTCATCGACCAGGACGGCTTTCTCCAGATCACCGACCGCAAGAAGGACATCATCGTCAACTCGGCCGGCGAGACGATCTCGCCGCAGCACATCGAGGGTGCGCTGGCGCTGGAGCCGGAAATCGCCGTCGCCTTGGCGCTCGGCGACAACCGCCCCCACATCGGGGCGATCGTCGTGCCCGATCGCGATTTCATCGTCGAATGGGCCAGGACCAACGCCACCAGCGCCGAACTGGCCGAACTGGCCGAAGACAAGGCCTTCCGCCGCGCCATCGGCCAGGCCATCGAGCGCGCCAACGCCAACCTTTCGGTGATCGAGAGGGTCAAGCACTTCGTCATCGCCGACCAGCCCTTCACCGTCGAGAACGGCATGATGACCCCGACCATGAAGACGCGCCGCCATGCCATCATCCGGCGCTGGGGCGCGGCAGTCGAGCAGATGTATTAAGGGCCTCGCTGCCCGCGCCGCGTCATCTGCCGCGCGTGGCCGGACCGGCCGCAGGGCGGCGTAGCAATGCGCACGACGCCGCCGGCACCGGCGCAATGTATCGCTATTCGTGACGGACGAAGCGGCCCGCGCGTGCGCCGGTCGGCTCCCCAAGTCGCCACGTTGGAACGCCGGCAACCAGGACGTGATCGATGCCCGCCGCCGGTTTCATCGGTTCTTCGAAGGTTGCCCGGTCGGCCACCGTATCCGCGTTGAAGACAACGATGTCGGCAATGGCGCCTTCGCGGATGACGCCGCGGTCCTTGAGGTTGAAGTTGCCGGCCGACAGCCCGGTCATCTTATGGACGGCCAGCTCGAGACTGAAGAGCTTCTCGTCGCGGCTGTAGTGGCCAAGAACCCGGGGAAAGGTCCCCCAGAGCCGCGGGTGCGGATGCGAGTCGCGCGGCAGGCCGTCGGAGCCGATCATGGATTCCGGGTAGCTCAGGATGCGGCGGACGTCTCGTTCATCCATGGAGAAGTAGACGCCGCCGGCGGGATTGAGCCGCCCGACCGCCTCTTTCTGCGATACACGCCATTCGGCGGCGATGTCGGAGAGGTCGCGTCCAGTCATCTCGGGATGCGACTCCGACCAGCTCACGAAGATACGGTAGCGCTCGTCGATGAAGTCCGGATCAAGAACGGTCGAACCGGCGTTGTAGGGATAGACGTCGAGGCCGATCGGCTGATGCTTGCTCGCTTCGGCGATAACCGCCAGCGTCTCGACGCTGCGTCCCCAGTTGTCCGGGCCGGCACACTTGTGGTGCGAAATGACGACCCGCACTTTGGCCCGCGAAGCTGTGTCGAACGTCTCGGTCAGTGACTTCAGCACGCCGGCATGCTCGTCGCGCATGTGAGTGGCATAGATACCGCCGAATGGCGGCAACAGCTCGGCCAGCGCCACGATCTCGTCCTCATCGGCCGCCGCGCTGGTCTTGTAGTAAGTCCCGGTGGAAAGACCCAGTGCACCGTCCTCGAGCGCCGCGTTCAATTGAGCGCGCATCGTGTCGAGCTCTGATGCGTTTGCCTTGCGTGACAGGTCGGACATCGCTCCGACACGGAGCGTACTGTGCCCGATCAGCAGGGCGACGTTGACCGCCGGGCGTATCTCGTTCACCGCGGCGACGTACTCGGCAACCGTTGGAAAACGATACGATGCAACGTCGCCAAGCACGTTGAGCGGTGGCGGGCAGGCGCGGGCGACCAGTGGCGCGAGGCTGATCCCGCAGTTGCCGGCGATCACGGTCGTCACACCCTGGCTGATCTTCGGCGTCATCTCCGGGTTGGCGAGGACCGCATTGTCGTCGTGGGTGTGCGTATCGATGAAACCGGGCGCGACGATGCGGCCGGTCGCGTCGATCCGCTCACGACCGCGGCCCGGCAGGGTGCCCGGAGCCGCAACCGCCGTGATACGGCCGCCGGAGATGCCAATGTCCGCGTCTCGGCGCCTGGCGCCGGTGCCGTCGATCAGAGTCCCGTTCTCGATGGTGAAATCGAAATCTGGCGCGCTCATCGTTACCCCGGACCTCCCTGGAATCAGCCGATATTGCCGGCAACGTGCCGGGAGGCTTGATACATGAAACTCCATTCCATTAGGTTGCCCCACAAGACGTGTCAATTGGTTGGCGAAGCGAGAGCCTCCGGTCGCGCGGGATGTTCGAGCGCGCTTGACAAGCGGATCGCGGCAACCCTATGGCAAACAAAACGACGTTTTATCTATCGCACCACGGCCGCTTTGTCGCACCTCCTTACGGTGGCGGGCTGACGACCTCGCAAAGCCACCGGTCGCAATTGTCCACAGGCTGCCATCAATGGTTTCAAAACTCACCTCCTATCACGCACAGGCGCTGACCCGCGGCCTGGAGATCTTGCGCCACCTGGCCAGAGCAGGGCGAGACAGCAAGAGCCTGGCCGATCTGCATGTGCTGACCGGCTTGCCGAAGAGCACGCTCATCCGCCTTCTCACCGTCTTGGAACAGGACGGCTTCGTGCGCCGCGCCGACGAGACGCCGAACTTTCGGCTTGGGCACGCGATCGTGGAGCTTGCCGAAGGCTATCGGCGCGGCACCGACGTGCGTGCGCGCGCCACGCCGTATCTGAAGGCCCTCGCCGAAAAGACTCGTCAGACCGCCAATCTCGGCGTTATCGACGGAGGCAGCGTCGTGCATCTGTGCGTGCAGGAGCCCGACAGGTCCCTTCGCTTCCGCTCGCAGACCGGTTCGCGCGACGCGCTTCATTGCACCGGTCTGGGCAAGATGCTGCTTGCCGGCCTCGACGACGAGGTGGCGCTCGACGCGCTGAAGCTGGCGCCGCTCGACCGACGGACCGACGCGACGCTGACCGCGATCGAGGATGTGATGGGCGATATCGCGCGCTCGCGCGTGCGCGGCTTCGCCGTTGACAACGAAGAGGGCGACAAGGGTGTGTGCTGCATTGCGGTGCCGATTGCGCCGACGCCGTTCAAGCGGCCGTGGCAAGCGTCGATCAGCTTGTCAGGTCCGGTCGGCGAGATGGACGAGCCGCATCGCGACGCGCTGCTGACGGCTTTGCGCGAGACGGCGGCCGCCATGAGCGCGGACCCGGAACTGGCCGCGGCCCTGAAGTTTCACCGGGGTTCGCCGGCCGACTAGAGCCTTGTCCGACCAGATGGGTCCGATCCGCCGGAGCGGTTTTGCGTCAGGATCAAGCCGGCGGGCGATGGGCGCGCCCGCGGTACGGCCGAGACCGACGGCAAGGCCGAGCGCTTCGTCCAGACCGCGCTGAGGCAATGTGAGGCTCCACGCTCAGGGTTGCGTCCCTAGTTCGGCGTGAGCGGCAACGTGCCAGCGAAGTGGCATGCAGCGGTGTGATGCTCTCCCAGCGGCTTGGGCGGTGGTGCTTCGGCGCAGATGGGCTGGGCGAATGGACAGCGGTCGACAAACGCACAGGCCGATGGTGTCGCCCCGATACGCGTCGACTGGGTTCCGGCGATTGCACTGAACTCTCGGTGCTTCTTCGAGGGGTCCGGTGTCGCGGCCATGAGCGCCGCCGTATAGGGGTGTCCCGGCCGCGAGAAGATCGCATCGACGGGTCCGGTTTCCATAATCCGGCCGCCATACATCACGTTCACTTCCTCGCAGAAACGCGCGACCACGCCCATGTCATGGGTGATCATCATCACGGCAATGTTCTGCTCGCGCGAAAGGCGCCGGAGCACCTCTAATACGGTGTCCTGCGCCGTGACGTCGAGGGACGAGGTCGGTTCGTCGGCGATCACCAGATTCGGCTCGCACAACACAGCCATCGCGACCATGACACGCTGTCGCTGGCCGCCCGAAAGCTCATGCGGATATCGGCGGATGAGGTCCCCGGGTCCGGGAAGGTCGACGGCCGCGAGCCCGGCGATCGCCCGCTCGTTGGCTTCCTTCGTCCGGATCGAACGATGCGCCTTCAGGACGCTGCGCATCTGCGCACCGATCGTGAAGCTCGGGTTCAGCGAGTGCATCGGGTTCTGGAACACCATCGATACGGAATCGCCGCGCAGCTTGAGAAGCGCCCGTGCGTCGAGCTTGAGCACGTCGATGCCGTCGAGGATCAACGAGGTTTGGGGATCGATCCGGGTCAGGTGCGGATTGTGGAGGCGCAGAACCGTACGCGCCATGACCGATTTGCCGGAACCGGACTCCCCGATGACGCCGACACGTTGGCCGCGCTTCACCGTCAGCGACGCGTCGACGACCGCGTGAAGCGGCTTGCCGTCGACGAGGAACGAGACACCGAGGTTGCGGATGTCGAGGAGGTCGGTCATGGCGCCCCCGCTTCGTTTTCCGCGATCTCTCGCCAGTGATGGCAGGCAACGTTGTGCCCGGCGGCCCCCTCCTCCATCGCCGGTTCTTCGCGCGTGCAAATCTCTGTCGCGAAGGGACAGCGCGTGCGGAAGCGGCATCCTGACGGCGGGTCGGTGGGGTCCGGAATCTCGCCCGGCAGCGGCCGGTGCGGCCGTTTGGCCTCGATGGCCGGATCGGGTACGGGCGCGGCACGAATCAACGCCGACGAATAGGGGTGAAGAGGCGCCGTGAAGATGGCATCGGCTGCACCGTGCTCGACGATCTTGCCGAGATACATGACCGCAACGCGATCAGCCAGGCCGCGGACAAGTCCGAGATCATGAGAAATGAAGAGCAGCGATACGCCGGTCGCCTTCTGCAGACCCATCAGGAGGGCGATGATCTGCGCTTGTGTGGAGACGTCGAGCGCAGAGGTGATCTCGTCGCAGACGATCAGGTCCGGCTCGACAGCCAAGGCCCGGGCGATGCAAACGCGTTGGCGTTGGCCGCCGGACAGTGCGCTCGGATAGCGGTCGACCATGGCTTCGCTGAGACCGACCTGTTCGAGCAACGCCACGATGCGGGCGCGCAGGTTGGCGCGGTCGGCGAGCTTGTGGAGCCGCAACGGTTCGGCCAGGGCCTGGCCGACCGTGCGGCGCGGGTTGAGGCTCGAGAACGGATCCTGGAAGACGATCTGCATCTGTCGGCGCAGAACGCGCCAGGCAGGTTCCGACTGAGCCGGCAACGGTTGGCCGCGAAAATCGACGCGACCGTAGGTGAGTGGCTGCAGGCCAATGACGGCGGCGCCGGCGGTGGATTTGCCCGAGCCGGATTCGCCGACCAGCCCCAGCGTCTCGCTTTGGTCGAGTGCGAAGCTGACATCGTCGACAGCGTGCACGGTCCGGCGAAGGCCGATCTGCCGCTTGGTAAAATGGACGCCAATCCCGGTGACCTGGAGAAGTGGCGCTGTCATGACGAGCGCCTCGCCGGGTTGACCGCCGCAGCGGCGATATCGCCGCCGAAGACCAGAGCCGCGGCTGCGAGCGTGATGACCACACCGACGGAAAACGGGTACCAGGGCGCCGCGATGTAGTAGTTCTTGGAGACAAGCAGCAATGTTCCCCACGAAATCTGCGGCGGCTGCACGCCGAGGCCGATGAAGCTGAGGCCGGCCTCGATCAGGACGGCGACCGCCATAAGCTGGGGCACGATGACCATCAGCGGGCCAAGGGTGTTGGGCAGGATATGGCGGAAGAGGATGGCCGGCGTTCCGACGCCGATAGCACGGGCCGAGCGGACGAAGACCATATGATGCAGGATCTGCGTTTGACCACGCACCAGGCGGAAGATGCGGGGCAGGAAGACGAAGGCTAGCACGCCGACCAGCGTCGCCGCCGAAGCGCCGAGGCTGGCGACGATCAGAACGGCGAACAGAATGATCGGGAAGCTCAGAATCGAATCTGCCAGCAGCGTGAAAAGCCAGTCGATCGTGCCGCCCCGATAGCCGGCGATGAGCCCGGCGGGGACGCCGATGATGATCGATAGCGCGACGCTGCCGACCGTGATGACGACCTCCAGGCGCGTTCCGAAGATGATCCGTGTCAGCACGTCCGAGCCGAGCTCGTCAGTGCCGAGCAGATGATGCCAGGAGGGCCCCCGCAGGAGCGCCACGGCGTCGATCCCGTTGGGATCGTAAGGCGAGAAGAGCTGCGGGAAAGCTGCCAGCAGGCACGCGAACATGGCCACGACGACAAGCACGGTCACCGCCGGCGAACGGGGAAGACGCACCTTCATGCCCGTACCTGCGGACTGAGTTGCCGATAGATGATCTCGGCAAGCAGGTTGAGGAGGATGACCACCACGGTGATGGCAAGCACGCCCCCCTGAACGACCGGATAGTCGCGATTGAGGACGGCGTTCAGCATCAGGCGGCCGACGCCGGGCAACCCGAAGACCTGTTCCACGATCACCGCGCCACCGATCAACGTACCGGTTTCAACTCCCACCACGATGATCATCGGGGTGAGCGAGTTCTTCGCGGCGAAGCGAAACAGGATCTCGCGCGGGCGAATGCCCATGGCCCGCGCAACGGTAATGTAGTCCTGCTCGAGCGTATCAGCGGTCTCGGTGTAGACGTAGCGGGTGAGCGCGCCGACCAGATAGAGCGCCAGCGTAAACACCGGCATCACCATATGGGTGAAGAAGGCGAGCGGGTTCTTGAAGAGCGGCACGTAGCCGCTGACCGGCAGCCAGTGGAGCCGAATGCCGACCGTGTTGAGCAGGATCAGACCCACCCAGAACGCCGGAATCGCCATCGCCAGAGTCGCGGCGGTGCGTGTTGTTCGGTCGAAGAGGCCACCGCGGCGCTGGGCCGAGATCATGCCCAGCACGATGGCGATCGGGATTGCGGCGATCAGGGAAAGCAGCGTCAGGCTGATGGTGATCGGCGCCGCGCCGGCGATGAGCTGTACGACGGGGCGTTCGCTGCGGTTCGAATTGCCGAGATCCCCGGTCACCAGGTCGCGCAGGTAAATGGCGTATTGGACGAAGATCGGCTTGTTGAGGCCGTAACGCGCGCGGATTTCTTCGAGTTGCTGTGCGGCGTCCTGACGACCGGCGGTGGGACCCAGCAGCAGAACCGCCGGGTCCCCCGGAGTCAGTCGCAGGGAGATGAAGACCAGGGTGACCACGACCCAAAGGATTGCGACGACACGCAGTGCCGGGGCCAGACTTCGGATCACCTCTGGTTCTCTCGTCCCTGCCGGTGTTGCTACTGGGGCACGACGCCGTTGTAGAGGCACCAGCCCAGCGGGTTCATCTTGAAGCCGGTGATCCCCTTGCGCGCGATCGCGGCGATCGGGCGCGACTGGATCGTCATCACCGGCAACTCGTCGACCATGATGTCCTGCAGCTGGGCATAGATCTTCTTGCGGGCATCCATGTCCGAAGTCGAGATGCCAGCCTTCATCAGATCGAGCATATGCGGGTTCTTGTACTCATTCTCCAGATGCGGACGCATGATGACGTCGAAGAAGGAGTTCGGATCGGGCGATACGCCAAAGAAGTTCCAGGTCATGTCGTAGTTCCGCTTGACGTACCGGTCCAGCCATACCGAGGTTTCGGACGTGTTGATGTCAAGCTTGATGCCGATCTTGGCGAGCGACGCTTGCCAGATGCGGGCCATCTGCGCCGCTTCCGGGAAGCCGGCGAGCACCTCGAGACCGATCTCGACGTTCTTCGCACCGGAGGCCTCGAGCGCCGCCTTGGCCTTGTCGAGATCGTAATCGTAACCCTGAACGTCGGAGTAGGCCCACGAGCCGGTCGGCAACGGGCTCCACACCGAGTCCCCCTGGCCGCCAAAAGCGACCGCCTTGATGCTCTTGCGATCGAACGCGTAGGCAAGCGCGCGGCGCAGGTTAATGTTGTGCAGGGTCGGCTTGGTGCCCGACATCTCGATGTAGCCGATACTGTTGGAGACGGTCGGCCGGATCACCTGGGCCTGGCTGGTATCGACCTGAGACACCACCGCCGTCGATGGCTCGGCGATGATATCCACATCGCCCGCGTAGAGGTCGGTCAGCGCCACCTGAGGGTCGGGGATCGGCTTGAAGATCAGCGTCGAGTAAGCCGGCTTCGGGCCCCAGTACTTGTCGTTGCGCTTGAGCACGATTTTGTCGTTCGGCGTCCAGCTTTCAAACATGAACGGCCCGGAGCCGACCGGCTTCTTGGTCGCAGTGTCGAAGCTCCCCGGCGCCATGATGGCGACGTCGTTGAGGACGCTCAGGAACGGCGCGAAGGGCGCATTGAGCGTCAGCACGACCGTGTGCTCGTCAGGCGCCTCATACTTGCTGATGCGCTGAAGCGGACCGCCGATGACGCCACCCAGCTTGGCGGCGCGTTTCAGCGATGCAATCACCGCATCGGCGTTTACCGGCGTGCCATCCTGGAAGGTCGCGTTCTCGACCAGCTTGAAGGTGAACACTGTGGCGTCTTTGTTCACCGAGTACTCTTTCGCGAGCCGCGGCTGCAGCTTGAGGTCCGCGTCGTAGCTGACCAGCGAATCGTACACCGTGTTGAGGATTGCCGCCTGATAGGCGATGAGCTGATTGGTTGCCGGATCGAAATTGTCGATGTCGCCTGACAGGGCGACGGTAAGCGTGTCGCTCGCGGCGAAAGCAGTGGGCGCGAACGCGGCGGCGCCCAGCGCGACGATGGCGGCCACCGAAGCGGCCCTTATCATCCTGAACAAGTGCATGTGGTTCCCCTTCTGTTTGTCGGACACGCGAAAGCGGCTCGTTTATTCCCCCTCTGGACGCCTCAAGAAGGTCTCAGGCGCACCAAACCACCCGATATAAAACATGGTTCCATTTATGACTGTAGAGAGCACGCGGGTGGCTCGTCAAGGGGCGGCCGCTGTCCGAGACAGAGCCGAGCATCAGAGTGGTTGGCGCAAAAATCCGCACATTGGCTGGTATTTGGGCATGTACGGTCGTGCCACGTGAACCGCGTGAGCGACGCGCCGGAGCGCCTGGTTGGCGGTCCCGATTGACAGTCCCGCGCATCGAAGGCTAGAGAACATGAAATCTGATTTCGTTTATCGCACGCCTCGGAGGCGCCCATGATCGACGTGCACACGCACATGCTGCGCCCGCATTATTGGGGCGAGGAATACGCCCGCAACTGGAGCGGCCCCTACGGCGGCAACACCTGGAAGGAGCCGGACGCCGCTGCCTTTGATGCGGCCATGCAGGAAGCGGGCATCGAGCTGGCGGTCGTCTTCGGGATTCGCGCTTCGGCTGCCGGTGTTCGCTCGCCGACCTCGGAGGTTGCCGCGTTCTGCAAGACGCTGAAGACGCCCTCGGTCGTCTTCATGGCCCTCGACCCGAGAGACGCCGACTGGCGCGATCAGTTCGACGAGGGACTCGAACTCGGCGTGCGCGGCATCAAGCTCTATCCGGTGATGGCGCGTTTTGATCCGCGCGATCCGGAATACGACGCTTTCTACGGCGCTGCCGTGGAGCACAATCTGCCGATCCTGTGGCACATGGGCGCCACGCCGAGTGCGCAGGGCATTCTCAGCGTCAGTCACCCGCTGGTAATCGACGAGGTCGCGCGCCGGTTTCCGGAACTGCGCCAGATCATCGCGCACATGGGCCACCCCTGGCAGCGCGATACCGTGCAGGTCCTGCGCAAGAACCGCAATGTCGTCGCCGACATCTCGGGCATGTGGACGCGTTCGATGGACGGCTACCTTGCGCTGGTCAACGCGCAGGAGTGGGGCGTCGTCGGCAAGCTCGTCTTCGGTTCGGACTATCCTCTATGGACTCCGCAGGTGACCATTGACGGGTTGCGCAAGCTGACTGAGTTCGGCGCGCCCGGCTTTCCGCGCGTCGAGCCCGAGACCATCGAGACGATCCTGTCCAACGACACGCGCGCCCTGCTCGGGCTCTGAGAGCGAAAGGATGCCATCAATCATGCTCGATTCGACGAAGGACACAGCGGAGCAACTTTGGAGGCGCGCGGAGGCCGCTATTCCCGGAGGCGTCAATTCGGCCACCCGCCGGATTGGCCATCCGTTCGTCATCGATCGCGCCGAAGGCGCCTACCTGTTCGATTCCGACGGGCACAAGTACACCGACTATCATCTTGCCTTCGGCGCGACGCTGCTCGGTCACGCCCACCCCGTCGTCGCGGCAGCGGTCTCCGATGCGATCAGGGATCACGACCTGGTTGGCATCGGCGTCACGACCCTGGAGATCGAGTGCGCCGAGCTGGTCAATTCGATGATTCCCTCGGCCGAGAAGACGATCCTCACCATGAGCGGGACCGAGGCGACGTTTCAGGCGGTTCGGCTCGCGCGTGGCGTGACCGGACGGGATCTCATCATCAAGTTTCAGGGCTGCTTCCACGGCTGGCACGACGCAGTCGCCCGCAACGTCATCTCCTCGCCGAACCGCGCCTACGGCATGGACCCGTTGTCGACCGGAATTCTGATGCCCAACCTCGAGGCGACGCTGATCGCGGAGTTCAATGACCTCGATTCGGTGAAGGCGCTGTTCGCCGCGCATCCCGGCGAGATCGCCGCTGTCATTCTTGAGCCGGTACCGCACAACGTCGGCGCGCTTCTGCCTGAAAAGGGCTTTCTGGAGGGGCTGCGCGAGCTCACCCGCGAGGAGGGCGCGCTTCTCATCTTTGACGAGGTGATTACCGGTTTCCGCCACGCGCCGGGCGGCTACCAGGAGATCTGCGGCGTGATGCCGGACCTGACCACCTACGGCAAGGCGATGGGGAACGGATTTCCGGTCGCCGGCATGTCGGGCCGCGCCGATCTGATGGATCAGTTCAGTTCCGCCAAGGGCGAGGTGCTTCTCGCCGGTACCTTCAACGGCGGTCCGGCCTCGACCGCCGCTGCCATCGCGACGCTTACCTACATCCGCTATACCGATTTCCACAAACGCATCTACGCCCTCGGTGAGCGGGCCCGCGCCGGCTTGAAGGCGATCACCGCAAAGCTCGGCATCACCGCATACGTCACAGGCATCGGCTCGGTGTTCGTGTGCTATTTCATGGATGGTCCGGTCCGCGGTTACCGCGATCTCATGCGCAACAACAATCGCGCCTATGCGGAGTTCCACCGCCGCATGTTGGACCACGACATTCTCATGCTACCGATGGCGCTGAAGCGCAACCACGTCACCGGTGCCCACACCGAAGCCGATATCGACAACTTCCTCGCCGCCGCCAAGGAAGTGCTAAGCGGCATGCAGCACGAGGGCTTCTTCGATCAATGACAATGCGGGTGGCGATCGTCGGTGCCGGCTGGATGGGCGAGTCCCACGCTCGCGCGATCACCGCCGGCGGCGATTCGGTCGCGCTCGTCGTTGATGCCGATATAGACCGTGCTCGGGGCCTCGCCGAGCGGTACAACGCTGCGGTATCTGCCGATCTCGCCGACGCGGCGTCTTGTGAAGCCGCGGTCATCGCCACGCCGAGCTGCCTTCATCTTTCCCAATCGGAAGAGCTGGCGGGCCTCGGCGTACCGTTACTGGTCGAGAAGCCCCACCGCTTTCCCGCCGAAACCGCGCAGAAGCTGCGTCTCGCGCTGGCGCGCAGTGGCAAGCACTATCAGGTTGGCATGACGACGCGGTTCAATCCGGGCATCCGGGCGATCGCAGCCGCGGTTGCCGTCGGTCGGCTCGGGCGGATCCTTTCCTATGTCGATCGGTACTGGTTCCAGTTGGCGCCAGACACGCTGTCGCCGTGGTACTTCGATCCGAAATTCGCCGGTGGCGGCGTGCTGCTGACCAATGGCGTTCACATCATCGACCGCTGCCGATGGATTCTCGGCGACGAGGTGGACGTGCTGTCGAGCGACCTCGCAACCATCATTCCCGGTCACAACGTCGAGGACATGGCGGTGGTGACGCTGCGCGCGCGCCGCACGGGTGTGCCGGCGTTCGTTTCACTGCTGTGGACGGATGTGCCGGTTGGCGCCTCCGAGCTTGTCATCGTCGGGAACGAGGGGGTCGCCCGGCTCAATGCAGACTCGTGGGCAATCGAGACGCGAAGCGGCTCGGAGGGTGGCCCGGCCGCCGGACCGGACGTTCCCTTCGCGCTGCAATGGCGCGATTTTGCCGCGAACTGCACACAGGGCGTTGCAAAGGACTGGAAGGGCCCCAGCCTCGCGGCACTCGAAGTGACGCTCGACATTATCGGTTCGATCTACTCTGGGAAGGCTGCAGCATGACGACACTGGGCATGTTCACCTATCCGTGGGACATCGCCGAGACCGGCGCCGACGCCTTCGTCGGCGAGCTGGCCGACCTCGGCGTCACGCGCCTGGCCGTTGCGACCTGCTACCATTCTGCCGAACTGATCGCGCCGACCCGCCGCAGGAATGTCGCCGTTCATGCGGAGGCGAACGTTTCCCACCTGCCGCTGCCCAAGGGGACCTTCTCCGATCTTGCCGCGCCGGAGGGCAAGCTTGCCCGCGAACGGCCGACGCTCTACGCCGAGATCGCCAAGGCGGCGAAGGCCAAGGGCCTCGGCGTCACCGGCTGGACCATCGCCTTTCACAACACCGACATGGCGCTGGCGAATCCGGATGCGGCCATCGAGGATTGCTTCGGCGACAAGTTCGCCCACGCCCTCTGCCCCGCCAATCCGCGCGCCCGGCGCTATGCGAAGGAAATGGTCGCCGGGCTGGCGAAGACAGGGCACTTCGACACAATCATGGTGGAGAGCCTGTCCTACCTCTTGCGCGGCCATGGCCATCCTCACGAGCTGTGGGGTGTTCGCATGGATGTGCAGACGCGCTTTCTCCTGTCGTTGTGCTTCTGCCCCTCGTGCATGGCCGAGGGTGCCCGGCGCGGCCTGGACGGCGAGGCGCTTCGCTGCCGTGTCGCCGACGAACTGATGCGCACATGGAACAGTCCGCTCGCCGTTCGGCGCAAGAACGACGACGGCACCGAACTCGCCGCGCGGCTGGTGCTCGACAAGGATTTCGCCGGGTGGGTGCGCATGCGCTGCGATGCCGTGAACGCGCTTGCCGGCGAGGTCGCCGGCATCGTCCACGACGCCGGGCTCGAACTCGAGATCAGCGCCGCCGTCTGGGGCCGGCCGGCCTCGCTCAACTGGACGGAAGGCGTCGATATCCCCGCCAATGCAAAGGTCGCCGATCGCTTCGTTCTGGAGAGCTACTATCCCGACGCCGGCGACGTGGCGCGCGAACTGGACCACGTGCTGGGCTACGTCGCGCCCGAGAAGCTCGGTATGGTGCAGACCGTATGGCCCGATCACCACGGCAGCCTCGCCGGGCTGCAGGACAAGATTCAGATGGCGCTTGACGCCGGTATCGGCAGCATCTCCCTTTACAACTATTCCATGGCCCCGGCGCCCGTTGTCGCGTGGATCAAGGCGGTCGGCGAGCAGGTCAGGAGAGCGGGCAGATGACGATGAAGGTTCCCGCCGGCGTCGGACTTACGCCTCGTCTCGTGCTTGACGAGGCTATCATGACCGAAAACATCGTACGCATGGCGAAATCGATCACCGCCGACGGGGGACGCAGGCTTCGCCCGCATTTCAAGACATCGAAGATGATCGAGGTGGCCAACCTCCAGCGCGCCAACGGTGCGATCGGATTCACCTGCGCCACCGTCGCCGAGCTCGAGGCGCTGATCGGCGCCGGCGTCTCCGATCTGCTATGGGCGCATCAGCCGGTCGGTGCGGAGAAGGTTGCTGCAGTAATTGCGCTCAATCGCCGTGCCAGGGTCGCCGTGGCAATCGATTCGTCGGCCGTCGCACAACCCTTGTCGCAGGCCGCAGCCGCAGCCGGGATCACGGTGCCGTATCTCATTGAAATCGACGCTGGCCTCGGGCGCGCCGGAGTGGCGCCCGACGACGCGGTGCGGCTCGCGACCGAAATCGCTTCGCTGCCCGGCCTGGTGCTCGATGGTGTGTTTACCCATGAGGGGCATCTCTACGGTGTCAGGGACGTGGAGGAGCGCGCCGCGGCGGGGACTGACCTCGGCCGGAGGCTCGCGCGCGTCGGCCACAATCTGCGCGCCGCGGGATTCGCTGCAAACGTCGTTTCGACCGGTTCGACCCCCGCAGCAGCATCCGCTCCGTTCGCCGAAGGCGTGACCGAAGCGCGCCCCGGTACGTACGTCTTCAACGACGCGAACCAGGTTTTCCTCGGCGCCGCCACGCGCGCCCAGTGCGCCGTTCATGTGATCGCGAGCGTCGTGAGCCGACCACGCGCGGGTGCGGCCGTGATCGACGCCGGGCTGAAGGCGATGAGCTCCGACCGCTCGCTGACCGGCAGCGGCTTCGGTGTCGTGGAAGGCATCCCGGACGTGACGTTCGACACCGCCTACGAGGAGCACGGCCTGCTGACCGGCCCCGGCGCCGACAGGCTGAATGTCGGTGATCGGGTCGCGATCCTGCCGAACCATGTCTGCGGCTGCGTCAACATGTGGTCGTCATCGCTGATCGTCCGTGATGGTGCCGTCGCGGCCGAGTGGAAGATCGTTGCGCGTCATTGAAAGCGCGAGCTATCGCTCGGAACCGTGTCCGCGTGCGTGGTTTGGCTGACAGTGTGGCCGTCGTTGGTCGTAACCAATGTTCCAGAGAGCCTCATTGGCGGACCAAAGGGGCATGCGCCGGATCGAGGGGCGGGTTCTCTCCGCTTGGTCCACAGGGTCACTGTCAGCAGACCGCAAATCATGCATTGGGCGCGAAACACCGTGCCCGTGACGACCCGGGCCGCTCAGATCATGCACGGCGACCGGCACGAGCCACCAACCCAATGATTTGGTTGGGACAATTGGAGCGGGCGAAGGGATCGGGCTCTCGACCGCGGTGCTGGACTAGAAGCGTTTTCCAGCTTGCTTGGCGTCCTTGCGGCGCTCCTTCTTCGCCAGTTTTCGCGCGGCATAACGCTCGTCTCGGGCGGCCTTCTGCGCGGCCTTGAGTGCCGCTTCGCGCGCCGCCTCCTCGGCAGCGACACGCGCGACTTCTTCAGCCGCAATGCGTTCCGCCTCTGCAGCGGCCTGCTCTTGCGCCGCCTTCTCCGCCTTTCGGACGCGCTCACGTTCGGCCTTTCGCTCCGCTCGTGCCTCGGCAATGGCCTGACGCTCGCGGCGTTTTTCGATCATCACCGGATCGTCAGGCCGCGGCGCCGCACGGAGCTTCGCCAGCAGGGCCTCGCGGGCCTTTGCAGCATCCTTCAGGCGATCTTGGAAATCGGGATTAGTCTTGTTTCTCATCAGTTCCGTCTGTCTCCGTCCTTGTTGGAATTAGCCGTTGGTGGGTGGACGCAGCCGCACCCCGGCGCACTGCCCGGACACCACGACTTCAATTGGGCTCCACCGGCCGAACCTGCAACCCGCAGGCAACCATGGACCTTCCGGACCGCTCCGAGCGACCCGGAACGGCCCCTCTATATGCACGCCAATACCCGCGGAAACCGTGGCCTTCCGTCATCTTCGCTGGTCGGGAAATTTGGAGCGGGCGAAGGGATTCGAACCCTCGACCCCAACCTTGGCAAGGTTGTGCTCTACCCCTGAGCTACACCCGCTCGTGGGCCCAATGGGCCCGAGCCGGGCTTATATCGTCACCGGCCCGGGAAAAGCAACAGGATTGGCGCCGGTCCGCCGCCCGGCCCTGCGGCGTCCCGCCTGACCCCGTCGCGAATTGTAAAACTGGGGCCGACGCTCCATGTTTACCTCCGACACGAGATCCGCCGCCCCAGCCGGGGCCAACAACGGAACAGATCCATGAGCATGAGCATGACGGGTGACGGAGCTGCGCCCGCACAGAACGGCAGTGCCGCCGGCCTCGTCAAGGAGACGACCACCCAGGCCTTTGCCAAGGACGTCATCGAGGAATCCACCCGCCAGCCGGTGCTGGTCGATTTCTGGGCGCCGTGGTGCGGGCCCTGCCGCACCCTCGGTCCGATCATCGAGAGGGCGGTGCGCGCCGCCGGCGGTAGCGTGCGCCTGGTCAAGATGAACATCGACGACCATCCGCAGGTCGCCGGCCAGCTCGGCATCCAGTCGATTCCGGCGGTCATCGCCTTTTCCAATGGCCAGCCGGTCGACGGCTTCGTCGGTGCGCTCCCCGAGAGCCAGGTGAAGGCCTTCATCGAGCGCGTCTCCGGCCCGCCGGGCTCCTCGGAGGCCGACCAGCTGATCGCCGAGGGCGACCGCCGTTTCGAAGCCGGTGACGCGCCCGGTGCCGCCGAGATGTTCGCCGCCGCCCTCCAGGCCAATTCCCAGTCGGTTCCGGCGATCGTCGGCCTCGCCAGGTGCCACATTGCCGGCGGCAATCTCGATGCCGCCCGCGACACATTGGCCGCCTTGCCCGATTCCGCCGGCAAGGACCCGGCAGTGGCCGCCGTGCGTGCCCAGATCGAGCTCGCCGCGCAGACCGAGGCGCTCGGCGACGCCGACTCGCTCGAGGCGCGCATTGCCGCCGACCCCAAGGATTTCGACGCCCGCTTCGACCTCGCTTTGCTGCTCAATGCCAAGGGCGACCGCGAGGGTGCCGTCGATCAGCTCCTTGAAATCGTCGGCAAGAACCGTAGTTGGCAGGACGAGAAAGCCCGCAAGCAGCTCGTCCAGTTCTTCGAGGCTTGGGGACCAACCGACGAAGCGACGCTCTCCGGCCGCCGCCGGCTATCGTCACTGTTGTTTGCCTGAGGACTTGATGAAGGCAGGTAACGCGACCTACGGAGGAGTGAACGATTTGCCCGCGGTGATCCCGGTATTTCCTCTGGCTGCCGCGCTTCTATTGCCGCGTTCGGAGATGCCGCTGAACATCTTCGAGCCGCGTTACATCGCCATGGTCGATGCCGCGCTGGCCGGCGACCGGGTGATCGGCATGATCCAGCCCGACAGCGGCCTTCCTGCCGGCCAGAGCGGACCCGGCCTGTTTGCGGTCGGCTGCGCCGGCCGGCTGACTTCGTTCGCCGAGACCGGCGACGGCCGCTACCTGATCACGCTGACCGGCATTTCGCGCTTCCGCATCATCGAGGAGGTGACCGAGGAAACGCCGTTTCGCCGGTGCCGTGTCACCGCCGAGCCCTTCGCCGACGATCTCGCCGGCTCGCTGGGTGAGGCGGCCGTCGACCGCACGTCGGTGCTGCGCACCTTTCGCGCCTATCTCGCCGCCCACGATCTCGATGCCGACTGGACGAGCGTCGACCGCGCCTCCAACGAGACGCTGGTCAACACGCTCGCCATGATGGCGCCGTTCGGTGTGGCGGAAAAGCAGGCTTTGCTCGAAGCGCCCGATCTGCGCGCCCGCGCCGAGACCCTGGTTGCACTGACCGAGATGACACTCGGCGGCGAAGGCTCCGCCGGCGACGGCCCGACCCTGCAGTGAACCGAAAACGATGAGCGAATCCTCACGCGCCGAGCGCCTCACCGACCCGAAGCTGCTTGAGATCCTGGTCTGTCCGCTGACCAAGACGACGCTCGAATACGACGCGCAGAAGCAGGAGTTGATCAGCCGCGCCGCCAAGCTCGCCTATCCCATCCGCGACGGCGTGCCGATCATGCTGCCCGACGAGGCCCGGCCGCTGGAGGAGTAGCGGCACCGGCCGGAGCCCTCGCGAGCGTGATCGCAAAGCCGGTGCCCCGTTTCTCGATGGTGAAATCGTCGAAGGCGCTGCGGCTGAGCAACGCTTCGAATTCCTCGCGCGTATAGGCGCCACGGCGCAGGAAGTGCTTGAACATCAGCTTCATGAACAGCGCCTCGCTACCGCGCACCCCCATCTGTCGGGTGAGTTCGTCGAACTCGGCATTGCTGGCCCGCCGATCCATGTCGATAATCCGGACCTTGCCGCCCGGCTTCAGCACCCGGTGCATCTCGGCCAGCGCCTTTTCCGGTTCGCGGAAGTTCTTGAAGGCCGCGGTGCACATGATGAAGTCGAAGGCGGCCTCCTCGAACGGCATCGCCGCCACACTGCCTTGCTGGAAATCCACCTCAACGCCGGCCTCCATGGCATTCCGCCGCGCGATCGACACGAAGTCGTGGCTGATGTCGAGCCCAGTGATCCGGTAGTGGCCGCGCTTGGCGAGTTCGATCGCGAGATAGCCGGGTCCCGGCGCGATCTCCAGAACCCGCGCGCCATCGACAATCATTGCCGCGCCTTCCGCGGCATAGCCGCGCATCTCGTCCATGCGGTGGCCGCGCGTGTTGCGGTCGTACCAGCGGGCCATGCGTCCCGCGATGCCGAGGTCGCGCGACCGTCTCATCCAGCGCATCATGGCTCGCCGCCTCAGCCGCCGACGAGCGCGAAGCGCGCGAGCACGGCGACCGCCGCCAGGCAGACCAGGAACACGCCGAGGCCGATGGGCGACCCCCAGCCGTACCAGGCCATGGCCTTGCTGGCGTATTTCCAATCGTCCTGATTGCGTTCGTTGCTCATTGTCATCCTCGCTTCCGGGCGACCGTCCCGCCGCCATTGACGACCGGCCACCACGCCAGTTATCTTGCCTTGCGAATATCTCATACGACGAATCTCTTAGTCACTAAGCTAAATGGCCAAAGCGAAACCGGAAGTCAAGAGGGGTGCCCGGCACGCCGAGCTGGTCCAGGCACTGAACCGCGCTGCACGGGAATCGAGCGCGCTCGGCACGCTGTTCGCCGAGACCGTTGCCCGCCACCTCGGCGTCAGTCACAGCGACCTCGAATGCATCGACATCATTTCGCTGAGGAGGCGCGTCACGGCGGGCGAGCTGGCGAAACAATCCGGCCTGACCACCGGGGCCATCACCGGCGTCATCGATCGTCTTGAGAAGGCGGGTCTTGCGCGCCGCGAGCGCGACCCGGATGACCGCCGCAAGGTCTATGTCAGCATCCTGCCGAAGACGATCGCGCGCGGCGGCGCCTACTACGATTCCTTCGGCAAGGCCGCCGATGCGCTTGCCGCCAGCTACAGCGATGCCGAACTCTTGCTGCTCATCGACTATTTTACCCGCGCCCGCGCCCTCATCCGCGGCGAAATCGAGAAGCTGAACACCAGGCCCGGGCCGCGGAAGCCCGCCCCGCGCAAGACCTAGATCGCCTCGCCGGCGAGCAGCTTCGGCGCCCCGTAGGCGGCACCGGACGCCTCTTGGACGAACCAGTCCTTCAGCCGCGGCAGCCGGTCGACCATGCCCAGCCCGACATCACGCAGAAGGCGCAGCGCCGGGTTGTCGTTGGAGAACAGCCGGTTGAGCGCGTCGGTCGCCAGCCCCATCTCGACCGTGTCGAAGCGCCGCCAGCTCTGGTAGCGCTCGAGCACCGTGAGCGCGCCGATATCGAGGCCGAGGCGGTGCGCCTCCACCAGCGTCTCGGCCAATGCCGCCACGTCGCGATAGCCGAGGTTGAGGCCCTGGCCGGCGATCGGATGGACCCGGTGGGCGGCGTCGCCGATGAGCGCGAAGCGCGGCTTCACGAAAGCCCGCGCCACCGCCAGACCAAGCGGGAAGGCCTGCGGCGTGTCGATCGCCCGCATCGCGCCGAGGCGATGGCCGAAGCGGCGTTCCAATTCGACCGCGAAGACCAGCGGGTCACCGCTGACCAGCCGCTCGGCGACCTCCGTCGGCTCGGTCCAAACCAGCGATGCCTGCTTGTCCCTGAGCGGCAGGATGGCGAAGGGCCCGCCTGGCAGGAAGTGCTCCTCGGCCCGACCGCCGTGGTCGCGTTCGTGCTCGACCGTGGCGACGATGCCCGACTGGCCATAGGACCAGCCGACCGTCGTGATGCCTGCGAAATCCCGCAGCCGCGAGCGGGCGCCGTCAGCCGCCACCAGCAGCCGCGCGGCAAGCCGCTTGCCCGTCCGCGTCTCGGCCGTCACCGTCGCCGGCCCCGACCGCGAAATCCTTGACCGCGTCCTCGCTGATGAGCCGCACCCCGGCTTCACCCGCCGACGCACGGAGCGCCTCGACCACGCGGCCGTCCGGGACCACATGGGCGGCAGGCTCGCCATCGGTATCGCCCGTGGCAAACGTCAGAAAGACCGGTCGCGCCACGTCGCGCGTGCGGCTATCGGTGACCACCATCTCGGTTACCGGCTGCGCCGCCGCCGTCGATCACCGCCCACACGCCGAGGCGCTCAAGCATCTTGCGGCCGCCGGCGGTGATCGTCGAAGCGCGGCCCGCCCGCCCGGTCCCCGGCCGGGCCAGGTCGACGACGGTCACCGCCATGTCCGGCGCCGAGCGCTTCAGCGCCAGCGCCAGGCCAAGGCCAACCTGGCCGCCGCCGGCGATCAGCACGTCGTCCACCATCGTGTCCTTCATGCCTGCCATGATCGTCCCGTGCTTGACACCCGTGCGCCGCGCTGGTCGATAGATGGCCCGCCGCTATAGGCCGCCAAAGGCAGGCGAACCCATGCCCAACGCCGTCGACACCCTTCTTTCCATACTCGACCTCGAGCCGCTGGAACACAATCTCTTCCGCGGCACGAGCCCGGATGTCGGCTGGCAGCGCGTCTTCGGCGGCCAGGTCATCGGCCAGGCGCTGGTCGCGGCGGCGCGCACCGTGGAAGGGCGGGTCGCCCATTCCCTGCATGCCTATTTCATGCGTCCGGGCGACCCCAAGATCCCCATCCTCTACGAGGTCGAGCGCTTGCGCGACGGCCTGAGCTTCGCGACGCGGCGCGTCACCGCCATCCAGCACGGCAGGGCGATCTTCTCCATGGAAGTATCCTTCCAGGTCGAGGAGGCCGGGCTCGAGCACCAGACGCCCATGCCGGCGGTGCCGCCGCCGGAGGACCTTCCCAGCGGCAGCGACATCTCAAGGCTCTATCTGGAAGGCGCGCCGGAACAGGTCCGCCGCTACTGGGAGCGCGAGCGGCCGATCGAGCTCAGGCCGGTCGATCTGCGCCATCATGTCGGCCGCGAGAAGCTCGACCCGGTCCAGTACGTCTGGATCAGGGCCACCGGTCCCCTGCCCGACGACCCTGAGATCCACCGCTGCGTGCTCGCCTATGCCTCCGACATGACGCTGCTCGATACGGCGCTGTTTCCGCACGGGCGCATGGTCTTCGATCCCGACCTGCAGGCGGCGAGCCTCGACCACGCCATGTGGTTCCACCGTCCGTTCCGTGCCGACGACTGGCTGCTCTATGCCGAGGACAGCCCGTCCGCCTCGGGCGGTCGCGGCTTCAACCGCGGCAGCCTGTTCAGCCGGGACGGGCAGTTGGTTGCATCGGTCGCCCAGGAAGGCCTGATCCGGGTCCGCTGAGCGATTGCCGCTTGGTTGGGCAGCGGCCCTAAAATGCCCAAAAAATAGTCAAATTGATTCTGCGATTTCCAGACGCGCGCTGATCGAAGCTGAATGTGCCTTCGGATTCAGCACGTTGCCGTGCAACGCCACGATTGGCACAGAGCTTGATTCTCCTCTCGCCGGTCAACGCCGTTGGCGGCACCTGCGCCGCCCGGCACGAGCCGATTTACGCGGGCTCCGTGTGTTCGTTGAGGCGGACCGCGGACTGAAACGGGAACCACGCCATGAAGATCATTATGGCCATCATCAAGCCATTCAAGCTGGACGAAGTGCGCGACGCACTGACGGGGGTCGGCGTCCAGGGCCTCACCGTCACCGAGGTCAAGGGCTACGGCCGCCAGAAGGGACACACGGAAATTTACCGCGGCGCCGAATACGCCGTGAGCTTCCTCCCCAAGCTCAAGATCGAGGTGGCCGTCGCCGCCACCCAGGTCGACAAGGTGGTGGATGCGATCTCGTCGGCCGCCAAGACCGGCCAGATCGGCGACGGCAAGATCTTTGTCTTCAGCCTCGACCACGTCGTGCGCATCCGCACCGGCGAAACCGACGCCGACGCGCTGTAGAGCGGCAAGTGGGGGCTAGAGCCGCAATGAACGCAATTTCCACCAAACCCACAAACCGCCGGTCAGCCCGGCTTGGCGTTTTTTCCGACATGTCCCGGATCGCGGGATCCGACAGGAGAAGCTCGATGATGCACCGGATAAAGAACCCATTACTATTTGGCGCTGTTGCGCTTCTGGCCATGGCCGGACCGGCGCTGGCGCAGGACGCGCCGCCGGCCATCAACGCCGGCGACACCGCCTGGATGCTTACCTCCACCGCGCTGGTCCTGCTCATGACGATCCCTGGCCTGGCGCTGTTCTATGGCGGCATGGTGCGCAAGAAGAACGTGCTCGCCACCGTCATGCAGAGCTTCGCCATCACCTGCCTGGTCACCATCATCTGGATGATCGTCGGCTACTCGCTGGCCTTCACCGATGGCGGCGGAACGAACGCCTATGTCGGCGGCCTGTCGCGCTTCTTCCTGGCCGGCATGAGCGTCGGTGCCGTCTCGGGCACCATCCCCGAGTCGGTCTTCATGATGTTCCAGATGACCTTCGCCATCATCACCCCGGCGCTGATTGCCGGTGCCTTCGCCGACCGCATGAAGTTCTCGGCGCTTTTGTGGTTCATCGGTCTGTGGTCGATCTTCGTCTATAGCCCGATCGCCCATTGGGTATGGGGCGGCGGCTTCCTGGGAACGCTCGGCGTTCTCGACTTCGCCGGCGGCACGGTCGTCCACATCAACGCCGGCGTTGCCGGTCTGGTTGCGGCGCTCGTCCTCGGCAAGCGCGTCGGCTTCGGCTCCGACAACATGGCGCCGCACAACCTCGTCCTGTCGGTCATCGGCGCTTCGCTGCTGTGGGTCGGCTGGTTCGGCTTCAACGCCGGTTCCGAGCTTGCTTCTGACGGCCGCGCCGGCATGGCCATGACGGTCACGCAGGTCGCCACCGCCGCCGCTGCTCTGGCCTGGATGTTCACCGAATGGGTGGTGCGCGGCAAGCCGAGCGTGCTGGGCATCTCGTCGGGCGCGGTTGCCGGTCTGGTCGCCATCACCCCGGCGTCCGGCTGGGTCGATCCCACCGGCGGCCTGGTCATCGGCATCGCTGCCGGCATCATCTGCGCCTGGGCCGTGATGTGGCTGAAGGAGAAGCTCGGCTACGACGATTCGCTCGACGCCTTCGGTGTCCACGGTATCGGCGGCTTCGTCGGCGCCATCCTGACCGGCGTCTTCGCGGTCTCCGCGGTCGGCGGCGCGGGCCATTCCGGCCTCATCGACGGCAATCCTGGACAGGTCTGGATCCAGTTCCTCGGCACCATCGCCACGATCGTCTGGTCCGGCGTCGTGACCTTCATCATCCTCAAGGTGGTCGACGCAATCATCGGCCTGCGCGTCACCAAGGAGGTCGAGGTCGAGGGTCTCGACATCAATCTGCACGGCGAGGTCGTTCAGTAGTCTCGCCTTCCTCCCCTCCCGCCGAAGCCGACACGTCACCGGCTTCGGCGGGAAAAATCCAGAAATTTCAAGGCCCCGGCCGGGTAACTCCCGCGCCGGGGCCTTGGTTAATGGCGGCTTTACCAAGGGCGGTTACGGTCGACGTCTCAGAGAGTTCGCCCGACCAGTTCCCGCGTCCAGGATCCGTCATGCGTGTCACCCGATCGACCTCCTTGCCCGTAGCTGCCGGTGGCGCCATCCGCCATGTCCTGCGCCGCAATGTCGGCGCCATGGTCGGGCTGGCGGTCCTGGCTCTGGCAGCGGTAGCCGCCGCCAGTCTCGCCACCTGGACGGTCGACGACCCGAGCTTCAGCCACGCCACCGACCACGCCATCCGCAATGTCCTGGGCTTCCCCGGCGCGATCATTTCCGACCTCCTCACCCAGCTTCTCGGTCTCGCCGCCTCGTTGCTTCTGCTGCCGCCGGTGGTCTGGGCCTGGCGCGCCGTGTTCGCGCAGCCCACCCGCTTCGCCCGCTGGCCGGCGGTCGCCTGGATCGCCGGCACGCTGATGGCCGCGCTGGCGCTCTCCACCGTCCCCGTGCCGGGCACCTGGCCGCTGCCCACCGGCCTCGGCGGCGCTCTCGGTGACCTCTTGCAGAAGATCCCGGCCTTCTTCATCGGCGCCACGCCCTCCGGCCTCAGCGCGTTCGTCACCGGACTCGTGGTCACGGCGGCGACCATCGGCCTGATGCTCTATGCCTGCGGCCTTATCTGGCCGGTCGAGGAAGACGCCGAAGGCGACACGGTCCCGGTGGTGCGCCCCGTCTCGCGCGCCATGGTCGCCGAAAAGGAGATCGACGAGGCGTACGACGATGATGACGTCGCCGCCCTGGTCGAAGAAGACTATGACGAGGACGACGAGGACGAGCGCCCGACGCGGCTCGCCCTCGTCCTCGGGCTCGCCGCCCATCTCTTCCTGCGCCTCATCAGCATCGTCCAGCGCCTGGCGTTCCGGCGCCCGCGCGTCGACGACGACGCGGTCTGGGCGCCCGGCGCCTTCGACGACACGCGGGTTGAGCCCCGCCTCGGCGGGCTCGACGACGATTACTGGCCGGTTGAGGTCGATACGGGCATCGCCGAGCCGCAAGGCGTCAGCGAGGAGGATTTCGGCGCGCCGGTCGAAACCAACCGCGTATCCGAGCCGGCACCGCGGCCCAAGCCCGGCCGCCGCGTGACCCGCGAGACCCGCAAATCGACCGCCAAGAGCGGTTTCGTCCTGCCGCCGATCGCCCTTCTCGCCCAGCCCAAGGTGGACAAGAAAGCCACCACCGTCAGCCAGGCCGCGCTCGAGCAGAACGCCCGGCGTTTGGAAGGCGTGCTCGACGATTTCGGCGTCCGCGGCGAGATCGTCAATGTCCGCCCCGGCCCGGTGGTCACGCTCTACGAACTGGAGCCTGCGCCAGGCATCAAGTCGGCGCGCGTCATCGGCCTTGCCGACGACATCGCCCGCTCGATGAGCGCCATCTCCTGCCGCGTCGCCGTCATCCCCGGCAAGAACGCCATCGGCATTGAACTGCCCAACGCCAAGCGCGAGACCGTCTTTCTGCGCGAACTGCTGGCCTCGCACGATTTCGAGCAGACCAAGTCGCGCATCGGCCTCTGCCTCGGCAAGACCATCGGCGGCGAGCCGGTGATCGTCGATCTCGCCCGCATGCCGCATCTGCTGGTCGCCGGCACCACCGGCTCCGGCAAATCGGTGTCGATCAACACCATGATCCTGTCGCTGCTCTACCGGCTGACGCCGGACGAGTGCCGCATGATCATGATCGATCCCAAGATGCTGGAGCTGTCGACCTACGACGGCATTCCGCACCTGCTCACCCCCGTGGTCACCGACCCCAAGCAGGCGGTCGTCGCGCTCAAATGGACCGTGCGCGAGATGGAGGACCGCTATCGCAAGATGTCGAAGCTGGGCGTCCGCAACATCGACGGCTTCAACCTGCGCCTGGCCCAGGCTCGCTCCAAGCGCGAGACGCTCACCCGCACGGTGCAGACCGGCTTCGACCCCGACACCGGCGAGGCGATCTACGAGCAGGAGGAGCTGTCGCTGGACCCGATGCCGTTCATCGTTGTCGTCATCGACGAGATGGCTGACCTGATGATGGTCGCCGGCAAGGACATCGAGGGCACTGTCCAGCGCCTCGCCCAGATGGCCCGTGCCGCCGGCATCCACGTCATCATGGCCACCCAGCGTCCCTCGGTCGACGTCATCACCGGCACCATCAAGGCCAACTTCCCGACGCGCATCTCCTTCCAGGTCACCTCGAAGATCGACAGTCGCACCATCCTCAACGAGCAGGGCGCCGAACAGCTCCTCGGCCAGGGCGACATGCTCTACATGGCCGGCGGCGGCCGCATCCAGCGCGTCCACGGGCCCTTTGTCAGCGACCAGGAGGTCGAGGAGGTGGTGGCCCACCTGAAGGCGCAGGGCGAGCCCGAATATCTCCACGCCGTCACCATCGACGAGGACGAGGACGGCGGCTCGGGCATTGGCGGTTCGTCGGCCGACGACGAATCGAACGATCTCTACGACCGTGCCGTGGCCATCGTGCTGCGCGACCGCAAGGCCTCGACCAGCTACATCCAGCGGCGCCTGTCGATCGGCTACAACCGTGCTGCCTCGCTCATCGAGCGCATGGAGCAGGAAGACGTCATCAGCCCCGCCAATCATGCCGGCAAGCGCGAGATCCTGGTTCCCGAAGGCGCCGAAGCACACTACCGATAAGCCGCCGCCCGCCGCGAATTCGCCACACCCGGCCGCTATCGCGCAGCCTTGCTGTTATGATTGGCGGGCGCCCGAATCAGCGGCGCGGCCACCTCCGGCAGGGAGATCCGATTGACCGGCACCACCGGGGCGAAACGACCAACAGGCGCCAGCATCTTCGCCCGCAGCTTCGCTGCGACGCTGGTTTCCGTGTTCGTGTTGTCGGTCCTTGCCGACGCCACGGCCGCGGCGAGCCAGCAGATTCCGCTGCCGCGTCTGCGGCCGGCGTACGGTGGCACGATCCTCAGCGCCAATCCCGCCAGCACGGCCATCGCCCAGCCGCCCTTCACGCCCAACCCGAATTCGCCATTCACGGTCGAGCAGCAGCGCACGCTGGCCAACATCAACGCCTACTTCAACAGTTTCCGCATCATGGAGGGCCGCTTCATCCAGTTCGGCCCGAGCGGCGAGCAGTCGGAAGGCGTCTTCTTCATGACCCGGCCGGGGCGCATCCGCTTTCACTACTATCCACCGTCCAAGCTGGATGTCGTCGCCGATGGCAGCTCGGTCGCCATTCGCGACGGCCGCACGCGCACGCAAGAGCTTTATCCGCTGTCGGCGACGCCGCTGCGCTACCTGCTCGCCGATCATGTCGACCTCACCTCGAGCAGTATCGTCCAGTCGATCCGCGAGGAGCCCGATCTGGTGTCGCTGACCATCATGGACCGCAACGCCAGGGTGCCGGGCAAGCTGACCCTGATCTTCGACCGCAAGACCTTTCAACTGCGCCAGTGGGTGGTCACCGACGCCCAGGGCCTCAACACCTCCGTCGCCATATATGACACCGCCACCGGCAAGCCGCAGAATCCCAACCTGTTTCGGATAACCCCCGGTCCCACCTTCTGAATTTCGCTTGGCCGCAGCCTCCGCCGCCGGCCGTGCGGCTCATCCGGCCGGCTCTTGAAACCCCCGACCCGCACCCCATCTTGAAGTGATGGCGGGTTGCTCATTATCGGTAGCGCCCCCCGTCTCGCCGAGAGCGGCCCGCTGGCGCCGGTTTTCGCCGGTGCCGCGCGAACAGCGCAGAGCGCTCAGCCTCCCCCGGGGCTGGGCGCTTTCTTTTACAGGATTGCCGGAAGCGGGTAGTGTATCTGCCGGGTTCCTGCCGTTCGCTTTCTGCTTTCATGCCTCTGAGCATTGCCACCTGGAACATCAATTCCGTTCGCCTGCGCATCGGCCTGGTCGGTGAGTTCCTCGATTCGCACAAGCCCGACGTTCTCTGCCTGCAGGAAATCAAGTGCGCTGACGACCGCTTCCCGCACGCTGCCTTCGCCGAGCGCGGCTACGGTTACCGTCTGGTCAATGGCCAGAAGGGCTATCACGGCGTCGCCATCGTCTCGCGCCGGCCGTTTCTGAAGTCTGACAAGCGCGCTTTCTGCGGCAAGGACGACGCCCGCCACGCCGCCGTCACCATCGCCGATGGTGACCAGACAATCGTCATCCACAACTTCTATGTGCCCGCCGGCGGCGACGAGCCCGATCCCGCCGTCAACGAGAAATTCGCCCACAAGCTCGCCTTCCTCGACGAAATGAAGGCCTGGCTCACCGGCGCCGAGACCGACCGCCGGTCGATCCTGGTCGGCGACCTCAACATCGCGCCTTATGAGAACGACGTATGGTCGCACCGCCAGCTGTTGCGCATCGTCAGCCACACGCCGGTCGAGACCGAAGGGCTGGAAGCGGTGCGGCGCACGGGCGGCTGGGTCGATGCCGTCCGCCGCTTCGTGCCCATGGAGGAGAAGGTCTACACCTGGTGGAGCTATCGCGCCGCTGACTGGCGGGCCGGCGACCGCGGACGGCGGCTCGACCATATCTGGGTGACGCCGCACCTCGCCCACCGCCTGCAGCGCACCGAAATCCTGCGCAGCGCACGCGGCTGGCCGCGGCCATCCGACCACGTCCCCGTGATCGCCCATTTCGCTCCCGCCTGAGAGGCGCCCGGCACCAATGCCGCTAACGGCGCACCGGGAACGGCTTGATGTCCTTGAGAACCGCACGCACCCGGCCGAGATCGGTGACGGTGGCTAGCAGGCGCTCCGACATGGTCTCGCGCCAGCGCACTGCCACCTGCGGATATTCGTTGAGCATCCTGAGGATCAGCTTGCGGTCGAGCTCCAGCACCTGGCTGGTGACCATGGCGGTTGCTGTCGCCGGCCGCTTCGTCTCGATGAGCAACGCCAGTTCACCGATCAGCGCGCCCGCCTCGCAGTCCGCCACTCGTTTGCGCCTGGGCCCGATGGTCAGCCGGATGCCGCCGCTGACCACGACGAAGCCGGAATTGGCCCGCGCGCCTTCGCGGAAGAGCACCTGGTCCGCCGCCAGCTCCAGCCTGACCGCACTGAACGCCAACAGGCGAATCTGTTCGGTCGGCAGGTCGCCGAACAGCGGAACGCGCTGGAGAAGCGCGATGTCGCTGTCGAGGCTCATGGGTCTGTCCGGTCGCCCTGGGCCATCCCGCTAGGGGACCAGCTTGTAGCCGCCGGCTTCGGTCACCAGCAGCTCGGCCTTGGACGGGTCGCGCTCAATCTTCTGGCGCAGGCGATAGATGTGCGTTTCGAGCGTGTGCGTTGTGACCCCCGAATTGTAGCCCCACACTTCGTGCAGCAGCACATCGCGGGTGATGACCTTTTCACCGGCGCGGTAAAGGTATTTCAGGATCGCGGTCTCCTTTTCGGTCAGCCGCACCTTCTGGTTCCTGTCGTCGACCAGCATCTTGGCGCTCGGCCGGAACGTGTAGCGGCCGATCGAGAAGACGGCATCCTCGCTCTGGTCGTGCTGGCGAAGCTGGGCCCGGATGCGTGCCAGCAGCACGGCGAAGCGGAACGGCTTGGTGACGTAATCGTTGGCGCCGGCCTCCAGCCCCAGAATGGTGTCCGATTCCGAATCCTGGCCGGTCAGCATGATCACCGGTGCCCGGAAGCCGCTCTTGCGCAGCAGCTTCACAGCCTCGCGCCCGTCCATGTCGGGCAGGCCGACATCCATGATCACCAGGTCGATCGGCTCCTGGCGGGCGCGCTGCACCCCCTTGGCCGCGGTCTCGGCCGGTACGATCTCGAATTCCTCATAGAGCGAAAGCTGCTCGACCAGGCTCTCGCGGAGCATGTCATCATCGTCGACGACGAGAATCTTGCGGACGGGCATGGTCGGACTTTCGTGTCTCGTGCGACCGGCAACGGAGCCGGCAATTGGCGGAAACCCTTTGGATTCGGCGTCCCATACGGTGTAGACCGCTTGCCCCCGGCCGCGCAAGTTGCTCGGCAAGCGGGTCGATCCGGGCAGAAACCCGACGTAGACCCGGACTCCCGCCCCCTCGGGATATCGTTTCGCCATGCCGGAGCCGATCGTGAACCGTCTATCCCGGATCGTCGTTGCCGCCACCCACAGCACCCCGCATCGCGGCCTTCTGGTCGCTGGCGGCCTGACGCTCCCCTGCGCCCTCGGGCGGTCGGGGATCCTCGGCAGAAAACGCGAGGGCGACGGTGCCACCCCTGGCGGCGTCTGGCGCCCGGTCGCCGCTTTCTGGCGTGCCGACCGCCTGCCCCGGCCGGCGACCATGTTGCCCGCCCGGCCACTCGACCCCGCCGACGGCTGGTGCGACGACCCCGCCGACCGTCTCTACAACCGTCCGGTGCGCCTCCCCTATCCCGGCCACCACGAGGAACTGTGGCGCTCCGACCGGCTCTACGATGTGATCGTGGTGCTGGACTACAACCTTGTCCGCCCCAAGCCCAGCGCCGGCAGCGCCATCTTCCTGCACATCGCCGGGCCCGGCTTTCCCGCGACCGAAGGCTGCATCGCGATTCAAGCGGGCGCCATGCGCCGGCTGCTGGCGCGCATGGACACAGGCACGATCGTCGACGTGCGCTAGGCTGGGCGGGCCGTCCGCGCCCCGAAGATCGCCGACCCGACGCGCACGTCGGTGGCGCCAATAGCGATCGCCGTCTCGAAATCGGCGCTCATGCCCATCGACAGCGATTTGAGGCCGAGCCGCCCGGCGATCTTGGCGAGCAGCGCGAAATGCGGCGCCGCCACATCCTCGAACGGCGGAATACACATCAGCCCGTCGATCGCCAGCCCATGCACGGCGCGGCAGCGCTCGACAAATTCATCGGCGTCTTCCGGCAGGACGCCGGCTTTCTGCGGCTCGGCGCCGGTATTGACCTGGACCAGCAGGCGCGGCGACCGGCCTTGCCGCGCCATCTCCTCGGCGACGGCGACAGCTATCCTGTCGCGGTCGATGGTGTGAATGGCGTCGAACAGCGCCACCGCTTCCTTCGCCTTGTTGGATTGCAGCGGCCCGATCAGGTGAAGCTCGATGCCCGGCGTCTCCAGGCGCAGCGCCGGCCATTTGCCGGCCGCCTCCTGCACCCGGTTCTCGCCGAACACCCGCTGGCCGCCGGCGATCACCGGCTGGATCGCCGAAGCGTCGAAAGTCTTGGAGACGGCAATCAGGCGCACCGAGCCCGGCGGCCGTCCGGCTGCCACCTCTGCTGCGGCGATGCGGCCGCGAACCGCGCTGAGTGCTTCTGCCTGCACTTGCGTCATTCCGGGATACCGGCGCACCGGCGCCCCAAGCCCCGGTTGGGCCGGGGCCTGATTAGCCCCGCCAGGCACGCCCGACAAGGCGACAAGCCGCCTTTCTTAAGCCTTTCCGATTGACCGCGGGCGTGATTCTGGTGATGGTCCGCCGCGACCGGCCTCAAGCGCCCCGTTCCTCCCGGCGCACCGGCGCTCTCATGAAGACCATGGCGACCGAACGATACAATCCCCGCGAAGCAGAACCCCGCTGGCAGGCCCGCTGGGCCGAGGAGCGCATCTTCGAGACGAAGAACGACGACCCGCGGCCGAAATACTACGTGCTCGAGATGTTCCCCTACCCTTCGGGGCGCATCCACATGGGTCACGTGCGCAACTATACGCTCGGCGACGTGGTCGCCCGCTTCATGCGCGCCAGGGGCTACAACGTCCTCTACCCCAAGGGCTGGGACGCCTTTGGCCTGCCCGCGGAAAACGCGGCGATGCAGAACCACGTCAATCCGCGCGACTGGACGTACGACAACATCGACGCCATGCGCGAGCAGCTCAAGATGATGGGCCTGTCGCTCGACTGGAGCCGGGAATTCGCCACCTGCGACCCGGAATATTACGCCCAGCAGCAGAAACTCTTCGTCGACTTCTACCGCAAGGGGCTCGCCTACCGAAAGAAATCGAAGGTCAACTGGGATCCGATCGACCAGACCGTGCTCGCCAACGAGCAGGTGATCGACGGCCGCGGCTGGCGCTCGGGCGCCGTGGTGGAGCAACGCGAGCTGGAGCAGTGGTGCTTTCGCATCACGGCATACAGCGACGAGTTGCTGGCCGCCCTCGACAAGCTCGACCGCTGGCCGGACAAGGTGCGCCTGATGCAGCGCAACTGGATCGGCAAGTCGGAAGGCATGCGCGTCCGCTTTCCCTTCGCAGGCGCGGCACCCGAGGGCTTCTCGGAGATCGAGGTCTTCACCACCCGTCACGACACGCTGTTCGGCGCGAGCTTCATGGCGATCTCGCCCGATCATCCCCTCGCGACCGCGCTCGCCGAAGATAACGCCGAGCTGAAGCGCTTCATCGACGAGTGCCACCGCACCGGCACCAGCGCCGAAGCGATCGAGACCGCCGAGAAGATGGGCTACGCCACCGACTTTTCGGTCAAGCATCCCTTCCGCGACGGGCACACATTGCCGGTCTATGTCGCCAACTTCGTTCTGATGGATTACGGCACCGGCGCCATCTTCGGCTGCCCGGCCCACGACCAGCGCGACTATGACTTCGCCACCAAATACGATCTGCCCATCATTCCGGTGGTGGCGCCGCTCGACGTGTTCGACACCGACGGCGACCTGGTGAAGTGGATCGAGCAGTTTGCCACCGGCGACGAGGCCTATCTCGATGACGGCCAGCTCATCAATTCCGCGTTTCTCGACGGAATGACGGTTGCCGACGCCAAGGAGACGGTCGCCCAACGCCTTGAAAAGACGATGCTTTCCGGCAAGCCCCAAGGCGTGCGTCAGGTCAATTACCGCCTGCGCGACTGGGGCATCTCGCGCCAGCGCTTCTGGGGCTGCCCGATCCCCATGATCCATTGCCCGGAGCACGGTGTGGTGCCGGTGCCGGACGCTGACCTGCCGGTGCTGCTGCCCGACGACCCGGTCCTCGACCAGCCCGGCAACCCGCTCGACCGCCATCCGACATGGAAGCACGTCGCCTGCCCGGTCTGCGGCAAGCCTTCGCTGCGCGAAACCGACACCATGGACACCTTCGTCGATTCGTCGTGGTACTTCGCGCGCTTCACCGCCCCGCACGCACAGACCCCGACCGACAAGGCGGCCGCCGATGCCTGGCTGCCCGTCGACCAGTATATCGGCGGCATCGAGCACGCGATCCTGCACCTGCTCTATTCGCGCTTCTTCGTGCGCGGCATGCACGCCACCGGGCATCTCAGCATCGACGAGCCGTTCAAGGGCTTGTTCACCCAGGGGATGGTCGTCCACGAGACCTATTACAAGCAGGCGGATGGCCGGACACATTGGCTGTCGCCGGCCGAGGTGCGCATCGAAGGCGACGGCGACAACCGCAAGGCCTTCGAGATCGCCACCGGCGAGGAGGTGGTGATCGGTGGCATCGAGAAGATGTCGAAGTCGAAGCGCAACACCATCGACCCCAGCGACATCATGACCGGCTACGGCGCCGATACCGCCCGCTGGTTCATGCTCTCCGACTCGCCGCCCGATCGCGACGTCATCTGGACCGAGGAGAGCGTCGCCGGCGCGGCGCGATTCCTCCAGCGCATCTGGCGCCTGGTCGGCGAAGCAATGGCGCTGCGGCCCGTCGTGCCGCCGGCGGGGAGCGGTCCGCCCGCCGACACGAGCGCCGATTCGATCGCGCTGCGCAAGGTCGCCCACCGCACGCTCGCCGCGGTCGAGGAGGCGATTGCCGGGCTGCGCTTCAACGTAGCCGTCGCCAAGATCTACGAGCTGGCCAACGCCATCAGCGGGGCACTCGCCATTTTGCCGCAGCAGCGTCAGGACGCTGCCGACCACGCGCTCGGCGCCGCGCTGCGGGAGGCCCTCGAGATGATGGTCGGGATGATAGCGCCGATGATGCCGCATCTGGCCGAGGAATGCTGGGCGGCGCTTGGCCACGCCGGCCTTGTCGCGACCCGCCCGTGGCCCGTCGTCGACCGCAGCCTGCTGGTCGAAGACACCATTACGCTGCCGGTGCAGGTCAATGGCCGCAAGCGCGCCGAATTGACAATCGCGGCCGACGCGTCACAAGTTGAGGTGGAGACGGCGACCCTCGCGCTGGACGCGGTGCAGAGGGCGCTCGACGGGCAGAAACCGCGGAAAATCGTCGTCGTACCGAAGAGGATCGTGAATGTCGTCATATGACCACAGCCGATCCGGGGGAGGCCGAAAGGCCGGCCGCCTGATCCTTCTCGCCGCGGTCGCCGCAGCAGCGCTGTCCGCCTGCACCGTGCAGCCGCTCTATGCTCCCACCGCCGCCGGTACTTCGGTTGTCGCTGCGCTCACCGACATCTATATCGAGCCCGTCGATGACCGCGTTGGCCAGGAACTGCGCAACCAGCTCATCTTCCAGCTCAATGGCGGCAAGGGCCAGCCGGCAGACGCCAAATACCGGATGAAGCTGGTGGTCACCTCGAGCGAGAACGCCCTTGGCGTGACGCCGATCGAGACCGCGCCGGCCTATTCCATCACCGTCGCTGCCACCTATGAACTGCGCTCGGTCGCCAACGACAAGATCGTGTACCGGAGCACCAGCCGGCAGTCTGCGTCCTATGATCGCGTCAACCAGGTCTACGCCAACACGCGCGCCAAGCTCGATGCCGAGAACCGCGCCGCCGCCCTGGTTGCCGACGACATTCGCATCCGGCTCGCCTCGCTTACCGCCAGGGGAACTATCTAGCGGCCCACCAGCGAGCGGACCTGAAGGCGCGTGGTTCAGATCAAGCCAGCCGACGCCGACCGCTTTCTGGCGCGGCCCGACCCGGCCGTTCGCGTCATCCTGATCTATGGCAATGACGACGGGCTGGTTGCCGAGCGCGCCGAGCGGTTTGCCGCCGCCGTCCTCGCCAAGAGCACCGATCCGTTCGCCCGCGTGCGGCTCGACGCCGCCGCAATTGCCGACGATCCCGGCAGCCTCGCCGACGAGGCCAACGCCGTTCCGTTGTTCGGCGGCCAGCGGGTGATCACCGTGAATCTTTCCGGCGGGCGCACCATCCAGCCGGCGGTCGAGGTGGTGCTCGCCGCGCCACCGGTCGATTCGTGGGTGGTGGTCACCGCCGGTGACCAGCGCAAGGGGTCGGGCCTGCGCAAGCTGTGCGAGACCCACGGGCAGGCGGCGGCGATCGCCTGTTACGCTGATTCGGATCGCGATCTCGACCGCATCATCGACGAGGAGACGAAGGCCGCCGGCCTCACGATCGCGACCGAAGCGCGCACAGCGCTCAAATCCATGATCGGCGCCGACCGCATGGCCAGCCGCTCCGAGGTCGCCAAGCTCTGCCTCTATGCCGCCAATACCGGCACCATCACGCTCGACGACGTGCGCGCCATCATCGGCGATGCCGCCGCCTCGGCCATGGACGCGGTGATCGACGCCGCGGCGCTCGGCGATGCCGCCGCGCTCGACCGTGGCCATCGCCGCCTGCGCGCGGCCGGCGTTCCGGGCGCGGTTGTCGTCGGCGCCGCCCAGCGCCATTTCAACTTCCTGCAGAAGGCCCGGGCTGCCTGCGATGCCGGCGCAACGGCCGAGGCGGTGGTGGCCCGTGCCAGCCCACCGGTCTTTTTTCAGCGCCGCACTGCTGTCATTCGGCAGTTGACGATTTGGAACGCAACCGCGATCGACGCCGCGCTCGGCCGACTCGATGCCGCCCTGCTCGACAGCCGTCTGCACGGCGCCATCGCCGACGAAGTCGTTGCCCAGGCGCTGCAGTCGGTTGCCGTCATGGCGGCCAGGACACGACGCTGACGGACCCCTATCCGCGCAGCCGCCGGACGATGTCGTCGAGCTGTTCGAGCGTCTTGTAGGCGACCGTCACCTTGCCGCCATTGCCGTGGTGGTCGATGGTGACCGCCAGCCCGATGCGGTCGCTGAGGCTCTTTTCAAGGGCGCGCGTATCGGCGTCCTTGTTCGGCTTCCTGCCGCCGGCCGTCTTCTTGCGCCCGGCGCTCTGACCCAGGGCCTCGACGTCGCGCACATTGAGCCCGGCCTCGACGATGCGCCGCGCCGCCGCCGCTGGATCGTTGAGTGTCACCAGCGCGCGGGCGTGACCGGCCGTCAGTTTGCCCTCGATGAGATAGGTCTGCACCTCTTCCGGCAGCTTGAGCAGGCGCAGCGTGTTGGCGATGTGCGGGCGGCTCTTGCCGATCACATCGGCCAGCGCGCTCTGGCTGTAGCCGTGGCCGTCGATGAGCTGCTGGTAACCGATCGCCTCTTCGAGTGCGTTCAGATCCTGCCGCTGCACGTTCTCGACGATCGCGAGTTCGAGCGCCTCCTTGTCGGAGAGTTCGCGCACCACCACCGGCACGTCGTGCAGGCCGGCCTTCTGCGCCGCGCGCCAGCGCCGCTCGCCGGCGACGATCTCGTAACTGTCGACGGCGCCCTCGACCGGGCGCACGAGGATTGGCTGCACCACCCCCTTCTCGCGCACCGATGCCGTCAGTTCGTCGAGATCGGCGGCAGCGAAGGCCTTGCGCGGATTGTGCGGATTGGGCCTGAGGTATGCGACCGGCAGCCGCCGCTGGCCGCGTCCGTGATCGCCGGCAGGCTCGGCGGCGGCGCTCTCGACGTCGCCGATCAACGCCGCCAGCCCCCGCCCCAGTCTGTTCCGCGCTGCGCTATCCACCATTCAATTTCCCCTGAAAGACGCAGTCCGTTTCACTGCCGAATCGAATTTCGTTACGCTGCCCGCAAATGCCGTTCGCGCTGGATGATTTCGGCAGCGAGCTTGAGATAGGCCTGACTGCCGGCGCTCTTGAAATCGTAGAGAAGCACCGGCTTGCCGAAGGAGGGCGCTTCCGACACGCGCACATTGCGCGGAATGATCGTGTCATAGACCGCGTCGCCCATGTGGGCGCGCACATCGGCAACCACCTGTCCCGAGAGATTGTTTCGGCTGTCGAACATCGTCAGGACGATGCCATGGATACTCAACTCAGGGTTGAGGGTTCGTTTGACCTGCTCCACCGTTCTGAGGAGCTGGCTCAGGCCCTCAAGGGCGAAGAACTCGCATTGCAGCGGCACCAGGACCGAATGCGCGGCGGCCAGCGCGTTGATGGTCAGCAGATTCAACGAGGGCGGGCAGTCGACCAGCACATAGGAATAGTTTCGCGAGCGATTCGAATCGTCTCCACCCTGACCGAACAGGGCCTGGCGAAGCCGGTAGTTGCGGTCCGGCCGGCTGGCGATCTCCAGCTCGACACCAAGCAGATCGAGCGTCGAAGGTGTCACCGACACCCGTGGTACCGCTGTCGCCACCGCCGTTTCGGCCACCGTCGCCTCTCCCAGCAGCAGATCATAAGTCGATATGCTGCGGCTCTTGCGGTCGATGCCGAGCCCTGTCGATGCGTTTCCTTGCGGATCAAGGTCGACGATCAGCACTTCCTCACCGATGGCAGCCAGCGCAGTGCCGAGATTGATGGCGGTGGTCGTCTTGCCCACGCCCCCCTTCTGATTGGCGAGGGCCAGCACGCGCGGCGTCTTTGGCAGTGTCATCGGTCGTTCACCGATCATTAACCATGAGGTTCAGGCACGCGGCGCAGACGACCAATATCAAGGATCGCGCCGCCGTCGCCGACTCGACTCTCATGTTTTACCAGATCGAAGACCCAAGATTGAGTGGCCTCGCCGATTTCCCGCACAAAATCTTGTCCCTTGTGAAAAGCGGCGGGGACGCCAACGCCCATCAGCGGCGCCGCCAGCCTCAGCAGTTCTCCCAGCGGCGCCAGCGCCCGCGCGCTGATCCGGTCGACCGGTTCGCTCCAGGAACCAATCAGGCTTTCGATCCGCCCCTCATGGACAATGGCGGGCGCCTGCGTTTCGCGGATCGCGGCGCGCAGGAAGGCGCATTTCTTGCGATTGCTCTCGATCAGGTGGACCATCGTGCCATTGTGCTGCGCCCCCAGTATGGCGACGACCAGACCCGGGAAGCCGGCGCCGCTGCCGAGATCGAGCCACTGCCGGGCCTCCGGAAAGAGCGCCACCAGCTGGGCGCTGTCGGCCACGTGCCGTCGCCAGATGTCGGGGAGCGTACTCGGCGCGATCAGATTCTCCGCGCTCTGCCACTTCTTCAGAAGCGCGACATAGGCGGCAAGCCGCTCTTCTGTTTCACGTGAAACAGCGATGATGTCGGCCAGCGCCTCACGCCCGTCGGTCACGCCGCCTCACGCCACCCTGCGCCCACGATGGCGCTTGATCCCGCCAAGCAACAGCGCCAGTGCCGCCGGCGTCATGCCCTCGATCCGTGCCGCCTGGCCGAGAGTCGCCGGGCGTACCGCCTCCAACTTGCTGCGCAGTTCGCCCGACAGTCCCGATAGACGGTCGAGGTCGAGATTATCGGGGATCGTAACCGCCTCATCGGCGCGGACCTGTGCGATATCGAACGTCTGCCGATCGAGATAAACCGCATATTTGGCTTCCGTCTCGATCTGTTCGGAAGCGAATCGATCGACCGCTTTCAGCTCTGGCCAGACCCGCGCAAGTGTCGCCATGCCCATGTCGGGATAGGCCAGCAGGTCGAAAGCCGAGCGGCGCGCACCGTCCCGATTGATGTGGATGCCGTGCCGCGCGGCTTCGTTGGGGGTCAAAGTCAGCGACTGGGTCAGGGCCCGCACCGCCGCCAACGTGTCTGCCTTCGCCTGATAGGCTTCCGCCCGCGCGCTGCCGACCACGCCAAGCCTCGTCCCCATTGGCGTCAGCCGCTGGTCCGCATTATCCGCCCTCAGCGACAGCCGGTATTCCGCCCGCGAGGTGAACATCCGGTACGGCTCGGTCACGCCGGCGGTCAGCAGATCATCGATCATGACGCCGAGATAGGCTTGCGACCGGCTTACCGTCACGCCCTCTCCGCCGCCGGCGACACGCGCCGCGTTCAGGCCCGCCAGCAGCCCTTGGGCGCCGGCTTCCTCGTACCCCGTCGTGCCATTGATCTGTCCGGCCAGGAACAGCCCGCCGATCCGCCTGGTCTCCAGCGTCGGCTTGAGCTCGCGCGGGTCGACATGATCGTATTCGATGGCGTAGCCCGGCCGCGTGATCCGGGCCTTTTCCAGCCCCGGAATGGCGTGAACCACCTTCTCCTGAACCTCTTCCGGCAGCGCCGTCGAAATCCCGTTTGGATAGACCGTGTCGACGTCAAGCCCCTCCGGCTCCAGAAAGATCTGGTGCCCGTCGCGGTCGCCGAAGCGCATGATCTTGTCTTCGATGCTCGGGCAATAGCGCGGCCCGCGGCTGTTGATTTCGCCGGAATACATCGGCGAGCGCCCGATGTTTTCCCGGATCACCGCATGCACCGCATCCGTCGTCCGCGTGATGGCGCAATCGACCTGGCGGTTTGAGATCACGTCCGTCATCGTCGAGAACGGCTCCGGCGGATCATCGCCCACCTGCCGGTCGAGTCCTGCCCAATCGATCGTCCGCCCGTCGAGGCGCGGCGGCGTGCCCGTCTTGAGCCGCCCCAGCCGAAATCCCGCCGCCTCCAGCGTCCGCGCCAGACCCACCGACGGCGCCTCGCCGACGCGGCCGGCCGGGATCTTCCTTTCGCCGATATGGATCAATCCGCGCAGGAACGTCCCGGTGGTGATCACCACCGCACCGGCGTTCAACGTCCGCCCATTGCTAAGCACGACGCCCGCGGCGCGTCCGCATGTCACAACAAGATCGACGACCTCTAGCTCCACGACCTCAAGCCCGGCCTGCGCCTTCAACAGGGCCTGAACCGCTTGCGCATAGAGCTTGCGATCGGCCTGCGCCCGCGGTCCCCGCACCGCCGGCCCCTTGCGCCGGTTCAGGACGCGAAACTGGATGCCGGCGCGATCCGCCGCCACGCCCATGATGCCGTCGAGCGCGTCGATCTCGCGTACCAGATGGCCCTTGCCGAGCCCACCGATCGCCGGGTTGCACGACATAGCCCCCACGGTGGCGAAGGACTGCGTCACCAGAGCCGTCCGCGCCCCGGCCCGCGCCGCTGCCGCCGCCGCTTCCGTCCCGGCATGGCCGCCGCCGACGACGATCACGTCAAACGATCGGTTCGTATCCGTCATGACCCATCCGCATTGCCGTCACCAAACCAATCCCTGTTTCACGTGAAACAGCGCTCACTTGCCGATGCAGAAATCCCGGAAGACCACATCCAGCATCTCCTCGACGCCGATGCGCCCCGTCACTCTTCCTAGGGCATCGCCCGCACGGCGCAAGTCCTCGGCACGCAGCTCCAGTCCGCGTCCATCATCGCTGAGCGCCGCCGCAATCGCATCGGCACAGGCATGCAGCGCCGCGCGATGCCGCGCCCGCGTCACCACCACCGCCTCAGCCCCGCCCAGCTCTTCCGCCAGCATCCGGCCCAGCCCGGCCAGCAGTTCGGCCACGCCTTCCCCCGTCACCGACGACACCCCATGGTCGAAATCCGCCCGAAGCCTGGCTCGTTCTGAATCCGAATCGATCAGGTCGATCTTGGTCGCCACGGTCACGACGCGCCCGGCGAGGGCAGGGGGCCGGTTTGGACGTTCCCGCACGTCGCTCAGCCACAGGACCACATCCGCTGTGGCGCCGCGCGCTTCCGCCCGTCGCACCCCCTCGCGTTCCACGATCCCTTCCGCCGCGCGCAGCCCCGCCGTATCCACCAGCGTCGCCGCATAACCGTCAAGATCCACCCGCACCTCGATCATGTCGCGTGTGGTCCCGGGCTCAGCCGTCACGATCGCTACGTCCCGCCGCGCGATGGCGTTCACCAGGCTCGACTTCCCGGCGTTCGGCGGCCCCAGTACCACGATCTCAACGCCCTCGCGCACGCGCTCGCCGCGCCGGTCATCAACATGGTTAACGATTTCTTGCCGCACCGTTCCGGCTATCGCCCAGGCCTCGCTGCTCGCCGATGCCGGAATGTCTTCCTCATCGGCAAAGTCGAGTTCCGCCTCGATCAACGCCCGCGCCCGCACCAGCCGCGCCCGCCAGCTCTCGTAGAGCCGTCCAATCGTCCCGTCGCTCTGCCGAACCGCCTGTCGCCGCTGCGCCTCGGTCTCCGCCGCCACCAGATCGGCCAGCCCTTCGACCTGGGTCAGGTCGCAGCGTTCATTACCGAACGCCCGGCGGGTGAATTCGCCCGCTTCCGCCGGCCGGAACCCCTCCAGGTCCGCCAGCGCCTCGAGCACCGCCGCCACCACCGCGCGTCCCCCGTGCACGTGCAGTTCCGCAACATCTTCCCCGGTGAAGCTCGCCGGCGCCGCAAAGAACAGGACCAAACCGCGGTCCAGCAGCACGCCCTTCGCCGAGCGGATCGACCGCAAGCACGCCTTGCGTGGTTCCGGCACCGCACCGACCAGCGTTTCGAGTCCGAATCGAACGCCCGCGCCGCTCACACGGATCACCGCCACGCCGGCTGGCGGCGGACCGCTGGACAATGCGAAGATCGTATCGCCGCCGCCACTCATCGCCTGAGATCGCTCCGATGACCGAAAACCTCCTCCGCCACGAAGCCAGCCCCTATCTGCTCCAGCACAAGGACAATCCCGTCCATTGGCGCCCGTGGGGTCCGGCTGCCCTGGCCGAGGCCGCAGCCACCGACAAGCCGATTCTCCTCTCCGTTGGCTACGCCGCCTGTCACTGGTGCCATGTCATGGCTCACGAAAGCTTCGAAGACCCGGAAACCGCAGCGGTCATGAACGAGCTTTTCGTGAACATCAAGGTCGACCGCGAAGAACGCCCCGACATCGACCAGATCTACATGGCGGCGCTTCATGCCACCGGCGAGCAAGGCGGCTGGCCGCTCACCATGTTTCTCACTCCCGGCGGCGAGCCGATCTGGGGCGGCACCTATTTCCCCAAAACGGCACGTTATGGCCGGCCCGCCTTCATCGATGTACTCCGCGAGGTCGCCGACATCTTTCACGCCAAGCCCGAGGCCATCGCCTTGAACGCCTCGACGCTGATGGCGCACTTGTCGGCTGCGCCCACCGGCCCCGGCATCGCCCTCGACCGTTCGCTGCTCGACCACGCCACCGCCCGCCTTTTCGGCTTCATGGACCCCGTCCACGGCGGCACCAACGGCGCACCGAAGTTTCCGCAAACCGGCCTGCTTGCATTCCTCTGGCGTGCCGCCTGGCGGACCGGCGATCGCCGTTATCACGACATCGTTCTGACCACTCTCACCAATATCTGCCAGGGCGGCATTTACGACCATATCGGCGGCGGTTTCGCCCGCTATTCGACCGACGCCCGCTGGCTCGTCCCCCATTTCGAGAAGATGCTCTACGACAATGCGCAGCTCGTCGCCCTCCTTGCCGCCGCATGGACCGCCACCGGCGCGCCTCTGTTTCGCACCCGAATCGAGGAAACCGTCGCCTGGCTCGACCGCGAGATGCTCTGCCCCGGTGGCGCCTTTGCCGCCAGCGTCGATGCCGACTCGGAGGGCCATGAGGGGCGCTTCTACGTTTGGACGCGCGAGGAGGTCCTGCGCATCCTCGGGGAGGGGGAGGGGGCCTTTTTCGCCGATATCTATGACATCCCGGAGCATGGCAATTGGGAGGGCGTTTCGATCGCGAATCGATTGCGCACACCCCAGCCCCTGAGCGACGCCGACGAGCGACGCCTCGCCATCGCCCGCGCTGCGCTCCTCGAGCATCGCGCCCGTCGCATACGGCCAGCCACCGATGACAAGGTGCTAGCCGACTGGAACGGTCTCGCCATCGCCGCGCTGGCCTTCGCCGGAACGACCCTGGCCCGTCCCGAGTGGATCGACCGCGCCGCTACCGCCTTTGGTTTCGTCACCAGCGCCATGATCCGCGACGGCCGCCTCGCCCATTCCACGCGCGCCGGCAAGTCCGTCTTCCCCGGACTGGCCACCGATTACGCCGCGATGATCAAGGCGGCACTATCGCTCCACGAGGCGACCTTCGACCACACATGGCTCGACCATGCCGAGCGCCTCGCCGCCACCCTCAGGCGCCATCATTGGGATCCAGATCGCCCCGGCTACTTCCTCTCCGCCGACGACGCCGAGGCTCTCATCATCCGCCCGCGCTCCGCCACCGACGACGCCACGCCCTCCGCCGCCTCGCTGATGGCCGCCAACCTCATCCGCCTCTGGCGCCTCACCGGCAAGGACCTCTACCGCGACGATGCCGACGCCATCCTCGAGACTGCCGCGCCCACCATCGCCACCAATCTCTTCGCCACCACCGGCCTCCTCAACGCCCTCGACTTCCGCCTCGGCGCCGTCGATGTGGTTATCGTGACGTCAGATACTTCGCCGGCTAACGAATTAATCACCGCAGCCCGCGAGAGCGCCTCGCCCAACACAATCGTCGCGCGTGCCGAAGACGCCACGCGATTGCCGCCGTCCCATCCCGCGTCGGGCAAGACCGCCGTCGCGGGCAAGCCCACGGCCTATGTCTGTCACGGCGAGACTTGTTCGCTGCCGATCACCGAGCCCGATCAGCTGCGCGCACTCCTGGCGCCGCCGCTTGATGCCTGACCGACAGCCCTTCGCGGCGTTGGCAATCGGCTACCGCTGATTCCACCCCGCTTGCCGACGCTAGCCATCCATGGCTGCGTCGACTTCGGCAAGCACGAACCTTACTCGGCGCCCGACCGTTTCGCGCGGAATCTCGACGGTCTCGTAACCCGCCTCATCATATGCGTCACGCACCGCCTCATAGGCCCGCACAGCTTCATCCCAGCTCTGACTGCGCTCGTGATCCCGCCGATAGATTTCTCGCCAGGGCGGCGCCAACAGCACCAGCGTATTGTACCGATAGACCTCCACGGCCTGCTGGAGGCCCTCCAGCACTGGCAGGCCGACAAGGCGGCAATAGCCCACGAGTTCGGCAATCCCCCGGTCGAAGAAGACCGGCTCGTCGCCAGCTTTCTCGCGCTCGAAGTCGGCGATGCCGCGCTTCAGCATTTCTGCACAGAAGGCCGCCATGTCGTTTCCGTGCGCCGCGCCGCCGCCAATAGCCGCCTGTTCGCCCAGGATCGCCCGCCCCGTCTCGGCCACGGTCGTGAACCCCCGCATGTCCAGCGTGTCGACCAACGTCGTCTTGCCGGCACCCGGACCACCGCTGATGATGAAGAAGTTCGGCCGATAGGGCATCCATGCTCCCCGACGCAACACAAAGCCGAGGCCGGCTTCCCGAGATCGCATGATCCCGCTGACGGCAGATCACCCGCCGCTTTTGCACGGTGCGATTCGCCACCCTTGCTTCGCCAGACCGCCCGGCACCGCCTGCCGGCGCGATCGACGCTATCCTCAGGTGTTCATCTGCTCGAAGAAGTCGGCGTTGTTCTTGGTCTGCTTGAGCTTGTCGAGCAGGAACTCGATCGCATCCACCGTGCCCATCGGCATCAGGATGCGGCGCAGCACGTACATCTTCTTGAGCTGGTCGGGCGATACCAGCAGCTCTTCCTTGCGCGTGCCCGAGCGCGTGATGTCGATCGCCGGAAAGACGCGCTTGTCGGCCACCTTGCGGTCGAGAATGATTTCCGAGTTGCCGGTGCCCTTGAACTCCTCGAAGATCACTTCGTCCATGCGGCTGCCGGTATCGATCAGCGCCGTCGAGATGATCGTCAGCGAGCCGCCTTCCTCGATGTTGCGCGCCGCGCCGAAGAAGCGCTTCGGCCGTTGCAACGCGTTGGCGTCGACGCCGCCGGTGAGCACCTTGCCCGACGACGGCACCACCGTGTTGTAGGCGCGCCCCAGGCGCGTGATCGAATCGAGCAGGATCACCACATCGCGTCCGTGCTCGACCAGGCGCTTGGCCTTCTCGATCACCATCTCGGCCACCTGCACGTGGCGCGTGGCCGGCTCGTCGAAGGTCGAGGAGATCACCTCGCCCTTCACCGAGCGCTGCATGTCGGTCACTTCCTCCGGCCGCTCGTCGATCAGCAGAACGATCAGGTAGCACTCCGGATGGTTGGTCGTGATCGAGTGGGCGATGTTCTGCAGGATCACCGTCTTGCCGGTGCGTGGCTGCGCCGTGATCAGCGCGCGCTGGCCCTTGCCGAGCGGCGCCACCAAATCGATCACCCGCGCCGTCATGTCCTTCGAAGTCGGGTTTTCGACCTCCATCTTGAACCGCTCGTCGGGATAGAGCGGCGTCAGGTTGTCGAAGTTGATCTTGTGGCGCACCTTCTCCGGGTCTTCGAAATTGATCGAATTGACCTTGAGCAGCGCGAAATAGCGTTCGCCTTCCTTCGGGCCGCGGATCTGCCCCTCGACCGTATCGCCGGTCCTGAGTGAGAATCGCCGGATCTGCGACGGCGACACGTAGATGTCGTCAGCGCCGGCCAGATAGTTCGCATCAGGCGAGCGCAGGAAGCCGAAGCCGTCGAGCAGGACTTCAACGACGCCCTCGCCGATGATGTCGGTTTCCTGGGTCGCAAGCTGTTTGAGGATCGCGAACATCAGCTCCTGCTTGCGCAGCGTGCTCGCATTCTCGACCCCGAGTTCCTCGGCAAAGGCCAGGAGCTCGACCGGCGACTTCGCCTTCAGGTCCTTCAGTTTCATTTCTCGCATGGAACGCGAATCTCTTGGATGTGTGTGGGATAGAAACCGACAGTGCGGGAGGTCGCAGAACTTCTGCCCGGCTTTGGCTGCCGGAGCGCCTTACCGGCCCTGCTGGGCCGCCGGCGCCTGTCTGCTTGTGCGGTTGGCCGGCAAGATAGTGGCTCGCACCCGCCACCGCAAGACCGAAAGCGCTTGCCTGCCTTACGCCGCTCAGAACGGCCTGACGACCACCAGGATCACGATGCCGATCATCAGCAGCGTCGGCACTTCGTTCATCAAGCGGAAGAAACGCTGCGGCCGCTTGTTACGGTCCGCTGCGAAATCGCGCAAGCTGTTGGCGTAGAACCAGTGCACTCCGGTGAGCGCCAGCACCAGGGCCAGCTTCACATGGAACCAGCCCGCGTTGAACAGGCCGAGGTCCCAGGCCAACCACAGCCCGGCGCTCCAGCTCGCGATCATTGCCGGAACCATGATCCCCCGATAGAGCCGGCGCTCCATCACCTTGAAGGTTTCCGACTGCTGCGAACCGGCTTCCGCCTCACAGTGATAGACGAACAGCCGCGGCAGATAGAGCAGCCCCGCCATCCACGAGATGATCGCCACGATGTGCAGCACCTTCATCCACGGATAGGCGCCGCCCGGGATCAACCATATGAAAAGCGCCACGACCACCGCCGCGATGACGGCGGCGCGCAGCATTCCCATCCCCGGCTTCATCTCCATCGGCGATGCCATCACGGCTCCCGCACCAGTTCGACCAGCCGCTTCACGTGTTCGATCGGTGTTTCCGGCAAAATTCCATGCCCAAGATTGAAGATGAAGCGCCCGTCACCCAACCCTGCGCGTATTCGCCGCACCGCTCGCTCAAGCACATCACCGCCGGCCTTCAACACCATAGGATCGAGATTGCCCTGCACGGCCACACGGCCCTGCAAGTGATCACGTGCATAATCTACCGGCACGCTCCAGTCGATCGATACGCCGTCGATTCCCGTTGCCGCGACGTAGCGCACAAGCTTCGCGCCGGCCCCACGCGGGAAGCCGATCACTTTCGCACTGGGATATTCTGCTTTCACCCGCCGCACGATCTCCGCCGTCGGCTCCACACACCACCGTTCAAACCCGTCTTCATCCAGCACACCTGCCCATGTGTCGAAGACCTGCACCACATCGGCACCCGCTCCCAGCTGGGCAATCAGGTACTCCGCCGACAGCGATACCAATCTTTCAACCAAACGGCCAAATGCCACCGGCCGCTCCAGCGCGAAGGTACGCGCCGGTGCCTGATCGACGGTTCCCCGTCCCGCAATCATGTAGGTTGCAACCGTCCACGGTGCCCCACAGAAGCCAATCAGCGTCTTGCCCGCATCCAGCCTCTGCCGCACCCGCCGCACCGTCTCCAGCACCGGTGCCAGCGTCTCCTCCGCCCCGCCGTCATCAAGGTCCGCAATTCCGCTCTCATCGATTGGATCGAGCCGTGGTCCCTCACCTTCGACGAACCACACCCGCCGTCCAAGCGCCAACGGCACCACCAGAATGTCGGAGAACAGGATCGCCGCATCAAAATCGAATCGCTCGATCGGCTGCAACGTCACCGCGCTTGCCAGTTCCGGCGCAAAACACAGATCCAGAAACGATCCCGCCTGTGCTCTCAACGCACGATACTCGGGCAGATAGCGTCCCGCCTGCCGCATCAGCCAGATCGGTGGGGGCGACAGCTGCTTGCCACCAAGCACGGCACTTACCGCGCCATGGGGTTTGGCCGCGATAGCCTCTCCAGCCCTCTTATCAAAGACTTTAGATTCTTCTTTTTGTTTCATATTGACCGTGGATTGTCGTCAGACAGGCTGGTTCCCAGGAACGACACCATATGGTCATGACGGCTGATGAACGGGAGAAGAAAACACGATCATGATCGTGGATGACAAGGATAGCGCAAATGGCTCGTGTTAACATTGCATTAACCATAAATTGGGCGGATCCAAGCGCTGCATTTATTGTGGAAAGGCTGTGGAAATCCTGGGAATTCAGGGGAATCCCCCACTTTGGCCGAATTGCCGCGGACCGCATGTCACAGGCGCAAGCCTGTTGATTGAATCCCGCGCTTTCGGGAGAGTGCAGACGACTTGCGGCTCGATTGCCCTTAATGCAGCCATTCATGCACAGGGCAGGGGATAAGCGCGTGCAGAACCGAGAGAACTTCTTTCACCTACACATGATTTCCGACGCCACCGGCGAAACGCTGATGACCGTCGGCCGCGCCTCGGCCGCGCAATTCGCTCAGACGCGGGCCGTGGAGCATGTCCATGCGCTGGTGCGCACCGACAAGCAGCTGGAGCGTGTCCTGGCGGAGATCGAGGCCGAGCCGGGCATCGTCCTTTACACGCTCGTCGACCGCAAGATCAGCGAAAAGCTGGAATCGCATTGCCACGTCCTCGGCATACCCTGCGTCTCCGTGCTCGACCCGATCTATCAGGTCATGCAGTCCTATCTCGGTGCCGCCAGCGACCGCCGCGTCGGCGCTCAGCATTCGCTCAACGCCGATTATTTCCATCGCATCGACGCGCTCAACTTCACCATGATGCACGACGATGGCCAGCTCGCCGGCCGCCTCGAGGACGCCGATGTCGTTCTGGTCGGCGTCAGCCGCACCTCCAAGACGCCGACCTCGATCTACCTCGCCAATCGTGGCGTGCGCACCGCCAATGTTCCCCTGGTGCCCGGCATTCCGCTGCCGCCCGACGTCGAAAACATCAAGAAGCCGCTGGTCGTCGGCCTTGTCGCCAGCCCGGAGCGCATCATCGCGCTGCGCGAAAACCGCATCCTCAGCCTCAACGCCAGCCAGCCCAACCTTGCCTATACCGACAAGGCCTCGGTCGCCGACGAGATCGCCTATACGCGCAAGCTCTGCGCCAAGCATCGCTGGCCGGTGATCGACGTCACCCGCCGCTCGATCGAGGAAACGGCAGCGGCGATCCTGGCGCTGCATCGGGAGCACCGCGCGGCACAGGATTCCGGGCACGGCCAGTGACGGCGCTCGTTCTGGCCTCCGGCAGCCCGGCGCGGCGGGCGCTGCTTGCCAATGCCGGCCTTACCTTCGATATCGATCCTGCGGCGCTCGACGAGCGCGCGGTCGAGGCGCCGCTGATCGCCAGCGGAGCGGCGCCGGCGGAGATTGCCATGGCGCTGGCCGAAGCCAAGGCCGTCGAGGTCAGCCGCCGCCGCGGCGATGCGCGGGTCATCGGCGCCGACCAGACACTCGATTGCGACGGCCATCGCGGCACGAAGTCGGCGACACTGGAAGAAGCCCGCGTCCAGCTACGGCGGCTTGCCGGCCGCGCCCACCGCCTGCATTCCGCCATCGCCGTGGCGCGCGGCGGCGACATTGTCTGGCGTCATCTGGACACCGCCACGCTCACCATGCGGTCGCTGACCGGCGCCGAGATTGATGCCTATCTCGCCCGCGTGAGCGAGGCCGTTCTCGGCAGCGTCGGCGTCTATCAGCTCGAAGGCGAGGGAATCCGCCTGTTCGAGCGCATCGACGGCGACTATTTTACCATCCTTGGCCTGCCGCTCCTGCCGCTTCTGGCGTATCTGAGAAGCCAGGGAGCGATCGAATGAACCGTCCGGTGCCGTCATGGTGAAGCCCGTTGCCTGCGTCATCGGCTGGCCGATCAAGCATTCGCGCTCACCGGTCATTCACCGCTTCTGGTTGAACGAACTCGGCCTTGACGGCGACTACGTCATCCGCCCCGTCGAGCCCGATCAGGCTGTCGGGTTCTTCGCCACCTTTGCGCGCAGCGGCTTCGTCGGCTGCAACGTCACCGTGCCGCACAAGGAGGCGGCCTTTGCCGCGGTTCATCGCCGCGAGGCGGCGGCGGAGGAAACCGGCGCGCTCAATACTGTGTGGATCGAAGACGGCAAGCTCGCCGGCACCAACACCGACCCGGCCGGCTTTCTCGCCAATCTCGATGAACAGGCGCCCGGCTGGGACGCCAGCGCCGGCGCCGCCGTCGTGCTCGGTGCTGGCGGCGCCGCGCGTGCCGTCGTCTGGGCGCTGCTCGGTCGCGGCTTCGCCCCGGTGACCGTGGTCAATCGCACCCCCGAGCGCGCCAAGGCGTTGGCCGACCGTTTTGGATGGCGCGTGGCGACGGCCAGCTGGGAGTCCTTGCCGGGCCATCTCGCCGCCGCGCGCCTGCTGGTCAACACCACGACACTCGGCATGCATGGCCAGCCGCTGCTGGACATCGATGTCTCGCACCTGCCGCGCGAGGCCGTGGTCAACGACCTGGTCTACGTTCCGCTGGAGACGCCGCTTGTCACCAGCGCGCGGGTTGCCGGCCTCACCGCCGTCGGCGGTCTCGGCATGCTGCTGCACCAGGCGGTGCCGGGTTTTGCCCGCTGGTTCGGCAAGCGCCCGCAGGTGACGCAGGCGCTCGTCGCCGCGGTCCAAAAGTCCATCGAGGCCGGGTGATGCTTGTCCTCGGCCTCACCGGGTCGCTCGGCATGGGCAAGTCGACGGCGGCTGCGATGTTCGCCCGCTCCGGCGTTCCCGTCTTCGATGCCGATCATTTCGTCCACGCGATCTATGCACCGGGCGGGGCCGCCGTGGCCGCCGTCGAAGAAGCTTTCCCCGGCATGACCGTCGACGGCGCCATCGACAGGGGGCGCCTTGGCCGGCGCGTGGTCAGCGATTCGATCGCCTTCGCGCGGCTGGAAGCCATCGTCCATCCGCTCGTGCGCGAGGCGGCGGATGCCTTCCGCGCCGATGCCGCCGCAAAGGGTTCTCACGTCGCGCTGCTCGACATGCCGCTGCTGTTCGAGATCGGCCTCGACAGCCGCGCCGATGCCGTGGTCGTGGTCTCCACCACTTTCGAACGCCAGCGTCAGCGTGTGCTGACGCGCCCGGGCATGACCGAACAGCGCTTCGCCGCGCTGCTGGCACGCCAGATGCCCGATGCCGAGAAGCGCGCCCGCGCCCATTTCATCATCGACACCACTGGCACCCATGCCGATACAGAGCAGCAGATCAACGAGTTGCTGCGCGCCGTCGCTGGCATGGCCGCCGGGCTTTAGCCGCGATGGCCCTCGACCGTCCCCGGCGGGCGCAGCTCGGCATCGTCCGGGTCGTCGCCGAATTCGCGTTTCGCCCGCCGCTGGCGAAGCAGGTCCCAATACTGGTCGAGCGCCACATTGATGGCGATCAGACGCTGGCGCTCCGCCTCGGACAGCTCCCCCTTCTGGTAGAGGAAGTGCTCTTCATCGGTGAGCGCCTTGATATGGTCGAGCACAGACTGGTCGGTGGCCATTTGGGTCTCCTACAGCATGGCAAGGCCTGCGTGCCGGCCGAGCGGGAAGGCCCGGTCGATATCGGCGATTTCGGCGTCGGTCAACATCAGGTCGCCGGCGCCGGCATTATCCGCGACATGGGCCACGGCCGCGGCCTTGGGAATGGCGAAGAGCGACACGCGGCGCGTCAGGAAAGCCAGCGCCACCTGCCGCGGCGTGGCATTGCGGGTGCCGGCGATGCGCGCCAGCACCGCGCCGCCGGCGGTCCGCGGCCCGGGGAAATCCCCGCTGCCGAAGGGGCTGTAGCCGACCACCGCCACGCCGTGCGCCGCGCACCACGGGATCACCGCGTGCTCGATGCCGCGCTCTTCCAGGTGGTAGAGCACCTGATTGCAGGCAATACGCCCCGGCCCGGCAATGTGCTCGGCTGCCTCCAGATGGGGCTGGTCGAAATTGCTGAGGCCCCAGGACAGGATCTTGCCATCCGCCTTGAGTTGTTCGAAGGCGGCGATCGTGTCCTCCAGGGCGTGACGCCCGCGCCAGTGCAGGAGGTAGCAGTCCAGCCGGTCGGTCTTCAGCCGCTTCAGCGAAGCCTCGCACGCGGCGATCGTGCCCTGACGCGAGGCGTTCTGGGGCATCACCTTGGAGACCAGAAACACCGCGTCGCGCCGGCCATCGATCGCCTCGCCGACGATTGTCTCCGCCGCGCCGGAACCGTAGAGCTCCGCCGTATCGATATGGCTGAGGCCGAGATCGAGGCCGCGCCGCAGCGCCGCGATGGCCGCCGCCCGCGGGCTCCGTTCAAGATACCAGGTGCCCTGGCCGATGACCGGGACGCTGAAGCCGGTTGGGCCGAATCCTCTGTGCTGCATGGCTCTCCGTTTCTCCGCCGGCCATTATAGGCAGGTCTTGCCGGCCGCCGCGACCGACGGCCCTGATTGATGCATTGAGCTTTGCCGCATTTCAGGGAAAGATTGGGCATACGGGACTGGCCGCCAAGGGCGTCCGGCCTGGTCCGCTCCAAACGGGTCCGATCAAGCGGAGAGATGTGCCATGCAGCGGTTCGGTCAGATTGCTTCGGTCGTCATCGCGGCGCTCATGATTGCCCTGGCCGCCGCTCCGGCCGGTGCCGCCGAGGCCAAAGCCAAGGACAGGGGCGTCCCGCCGCCGCCCATCTTCGTCATGCGCGGTGGCCTGAACATCTTCTCGACCGGCATGGATGTGCTGGCCAAGGAGCTGACCGACAAGGGCTATCCCGCCATCTCCGACAGTTTCGAGGACTGGCGCAGCCAGATGGCCAAGATGGTCGCGGCATACAAGGCGCACCCCTATCCGATCATTCTCATCGGCCACTCCTACGGTGCCGAAACCGCCCTGCTGATGGCCTACAAGCTCAGGGACGAGAACGTCCCTGTCGCGCTTCTGGTGTTTTTCGACCTGACCAATTCCGGCAGGGTGCCGGCCAATGTCGCCCATGTCCTGAACTTCCGCTCGTCATCCGCCACCGGCATCGATGTCACCGTCACCGGCGGCTTCGGTTTTTCCGGCACCATCCAGAACGTCACGCGGGCGGACCTCAACCATCTCAACATCGACAAGGCGGAAGACCTGCACAAGCAGACGATCGACGAGATTGCGACACTTCTGGGCAAGCCCGCCAGGACCGCCAAGGAATAGACCAGAAGCGCGTTCCGGCCCCTTGCGCCGCGGCGCGCAAGCGGCCACGCTTCGATCAGCGAATCATGCGTGAAATCGTCTTCGACACCGAGACCACCGGGCTCGACCCGCTTGCCGGCGACCGTATCGTCGAGATCGGCGCCATCGAGCTCGTCAACCACATCCCGTCGGGCAAGCACTTCCACGCCTATCTCAACCCGGAACGGCCGATGTCGGCCGATGCCGTCCGCATCCACGGTCTCGACGACGCCTTTCTCAAGGACAAGCCGCGGTTCGCCGAGATCGCCGGGGATCTGGTCGCCTTCCTCGAAGAGGGCAACCTGATTGCTCATAATGCCAGCTTCGATATGGGCTTCATCAATGCCGAACTGGCCCGTGTCGGCCGTCCGCCAATCTCCGACGAGCGCGTCATCGACACACTGATGCTCGCCCGCCGCAAGCACCCGGGCAGCCCCGCCTCGCTCGATGCGCTGCTCTCCCGCTACCAGATCAACGCCTCGCGCCGCACGCTGCACGGCGCGCTGCTCGATGCCGAGCTTCTTGCCGAGGTCTATATCGAGCTGATCGGCGGCCGGCAGGCGGCGCTGACGCTGGGCGAAGAGCCGGACGCGCCGACCATCGCCGTCCATCATCATGCGGTTGTTACCGGCGAGCGGCCGGCGCCGCGCGCCTTCACCTTGAGCGCCGAAGAGCGGGTTGCCCACGGTGCTGCCCTCCAGCACCTCGGCGACAAGTCCATCTGGCAGGATTATCTCGGCAACGCCGAGGCAATGGCCTGACGCTGGCCCGCCGTCGCCCTATGTTGCGGGCCTGTCTTTCCGCCGGTGGAGCTTCACGCCCGTGATTCCCTATTCCCTTCTCGATCTGGCGCCGATCGTCGCCGGTGGCTCGGCTGCCCAGTCGCTCGGCCACACGCTCGATCTCGCGCGCCATGCCGAAGGCTGGGGCTATCGCCGCTACTGGCTCGCCGAACACCACAACATGCCGGGCATCGCCAGCTCTGCCACCGCCGTGGTCATCGGCGCCGTCGCCGCCGGCACCAGGACGCTGCGTATCGGCGCCGGCGGCGTCATGCTGCCCAACCATTCGCCGCTCGTGATCGCCGAGCAGTTCGGCACGCTGGAGAGCCTCTATCCCGGCCGCATCGATCTCGGCCTCGGCCGCGCGCCCGGCACCGACCAGCTGACCGCCCGAGCGCTCAGGCGCGACGTCAACGCCGCCGCCGAGCACTTCCCCGACGACGTTCTCGAGTTGCAGAGACTGCTCGGCCCTGCCGAGCCGGGCCAATACATCCACGCCGTCCCCGGCGTCGACACCAATGTGCCGCTATGGATCCTCGGCTCCAGCCTCTACGGCGCTCAGCTCGCCGCGCTCATTGGCCTGCCCTATTCCTTCGCCTCCCATTTCGCGCCGGATGCTCTCCTCCCCGCGCTCGCCATCTATCGCGAGCGCTTCGCGCCTTCGGCGCAGATGAAGAAGCCCTATGCCATGCCGGCACTGCAGGTGGTCGCCGCCGACAGCGAGGCGGAGGCGCGGCGCCTGTTCACCTCCACCCAGCAGGCCTTCGCCAACATGCAGCGCAATGCCCGCGGGCCGCTGCCTGCCCCCATCGACGACATCGAGACCTACTGGTCGCCGGCGGAAAAGGAACGGGCGTCACACATGCTGACCTACGCCGCGGTCGGTTCGCCCGATACCGTGCGCGAGAGGCTGAGAAAGTTCATCGCGTTGACGGCCGCCGACGAGGTGATGATCGCCGGTCAGATTTTCGATCACGCGGCCCGGCTGCGCTCTTTCGAGATCGTCGCCGAGGTCATGAAGTCGCTGTGACGGCCGCGGCTCAGCGCAGCCACAGCCGCGCATAGGGCGGCAGCACGATGCGGCCGTCGTGCAGGCCGACCGGGTTGTCCGACAGCCCGTCGAAGAATTGCGTGGCGCCTTGCGCTTTCGCCCAGCCGGCGTCGAGCGCCGTCCACAATTCTCCGAAATTATAGATGCACACGACCGCGTTGGTCGGCGCCTTGCGCACGAAGGCGAAGAGGCTGCTCTGGCCGGTCTCGACGATCACCGTCGGATTGGCCCCGTGAAACTCAGGCATGGCGCGTCGCCGCTCGAGGATGCGCTTGACGCCGCGCCACACGCGGGCCGCCGGCGTCTCGCTGTCGGCGGCCATCGCCGCGGCCGCTCGCTCCCAGTCCATGCGTGGTCGGTGCACCCAGCGGCTGTCATGGGCGTGCGCCGGCTCTTCGAGATAGCCGTAGTCGTTGAGAAGCGCGATCTCGTCGCCCATGTAGATCAGCGGGATTCCGCCGAAGCTCGCCATCAGTGCGTGCCCGAGCAGGATGCGATCGATCGCCCGATCGATTGCGGCGCGCTCGCCATCGGCCTCGGCTCGTTCCAGCCCGGCCAGCGAGGCGCATGAGCCGCTGATGCGCTTGTCGCCGGTGGCTGGATTGAACTGGAAGATCAGCCCGCGCGAAAACGAGCCGGGAAAGACACCCTCGTAGAAGTCGGAAAGAAAAGCGCGGTGCAGGAAGCCGTCGAGGCCGACGGCACGCGCGTCCTCGTCGGTCACCGCCCAGCCGATATCGTCGTGGCAGCGGATGTAGGTGGCATAGGTGGCATTGGGAAGCGCCGGTGGAAAATGCGTGCGCATCACGTAGGTCATCAGCCGCGTGTCGCGCGCGGCCAGCGCCGACCAGAACTGCACCATCAGCGAATTGTGATAGGCGAGGTTGCCTTCGCGGCCATCGTGCTCGCCGAGCCCGAGATAGGGGATCATCTCGGCCGGCGAGACGATTGCCTCTTCCAGATGGATCACGGCCGGGGCAGCGATGCGGCTGACCGCGCGCAGCGCATGCAGCAGCATGTGCACTTCCGGTTCCGACTGGCAGCGCGTGCCCATGCGCTTCCATAGGAAAGCCGGCGCATCGAAGCGCAGCACGTCGATGCCCTGGTTGGCGAGGAACAGCATCACGCCCGCCATCTCGAGGAACACATCAGGGTTCGCCCAGTTGAGGTCCCACTGGTGTTCGTTGAAGGTGGTCCACACCCATTTTCCCGCTGGCGCGATGTCGGGATAGAAGGTGAAGCTTCCCGGCGCATTGTCGGGAAAGATCTCGATCAGCGTCTTCTCGTATTCCTTGGGCAGACGGTCGTCGTCGAACATCAGGTAGTAGTCCTGATATTTGGCGTCGCCCTTCCGCGCCTTCACCGCCCACTCGTGTTCCTTGGCGGTGTGGTTGACCACCAGGTCGATGCACAGGCTGATGCCGCGCTGGCGCAACAGCCCGGCGAGCGCCGCCAGCTCGTCCATGGTGCCGTAGGCCGGATCGATGGCGCGGTAGTCCATCACCGAATAGCCGCCGTCGCTGTCGCCGGGCCTGGGCCTCAGGCAGGGCATCAGGTGGACATAGGTGATGCCGAGCGCCTCCAGATAATCGAGCCGGTCGGCGATGTGTGTCAGGTCGCCGGCGAAGCGGTCGATGTAGAACACGTAGCCGGCCATCCCGGGCCGCTGGAACCAGTCGGGTTCGAGGTCGCGCTTGAGGTCGAGCCATTTCAGCGCGTCCGGCCGCGCCGCCCACGAATCGACGAGCAGCTTGGTCAGCGCCCGGCAGAAACGGTCATAGTCCGGCCGCTGCCCATAGAGCCGCTCCAGCATGCCGAACAGGTCGGCGCGGCTGCGCTCCATGCGCAGGTCGAAGACACGGTGATCGAATGCGTTCCCGCTCACGTTCTTGTGCACGGCCTTTGGCACCTCCACGAGAACTGCATCATGCATCAGCGGCCAGGTTCTGCGGTAGGGGGCATGCCGGATCGGACCGCCCGCCCGGTAATATTACCCGGATTTTATTGACAGCTCGATTTCAGCCGGATAAAGCCGAGCGCGCATTTTTCGCGAGACAGACGATGACTGCACGATCCTCCAGGCATTGCATTGCCTTCGACGGACCGCGGCGCGTTGCGGCCGGTCCGCTGGGCGCGGTTGCGCTGGCTGCCAAGGCCGCGATCGATGCCAATGAAGCGGCGCAAATCCTGATCTTCGACAGCACGACCAGCGAGCCCGTCGAGGTTGATTTGCGCGGCTCGGCGGAGGATATCGCCGCGCGCCTCGCATCAGGTGCGGATCCGGCCGAGCGACACGACCGGCGCGGACCGGGGCGGCCGCGGCTTGGCGTCGTGGCGCGCGAAGTCACGCTGCTGCCGCGCCACTGGGACTGGCTGCGCGGCCAGCCGGGTGGTGCGTCCGTGGCGCTGCGCAAGCTTGTCGAGGCGGCCAGCCGCACCTCCGGCAAGCGCGATGCCGAACGCGAGGCGCGCGAGGCGGCCTACCGCTTCATGTCGGCCATGGCCGGCAACGAGGCCGGATTCGAGGAGGCTGCGCGCGCGCTCTTCGCCGGCAACCGCGAGCGATTCGTCGCCTGTGCCGCGTCCTGGCCGCCCGATATCCGCGACCATGCCACGGCGCTGGCTTTCCCCGCGGCGGACGCTATCACGGGCGGCTGACGCGCCGGCAACCGATATCTGCGAGGACATGACGATGAAGCCGGAACATGGTCCGGCGGGCGGTGCGGCCCGCACGCTCTCCGAGCCCCTGTGGAAGGGCTTCCTGGTCTTCCTGGCGCCGATGATGCTGGCCAACATCCTGCAGGGCCTGTCCGGCACCATCAACGGCATCTTCCTCGGCCAGATGATCGGCGTCGAAGCGGTCGCGACGGTTTCCGTGCTCTTTCCGGTCGTCTTCTTCCTGATCGCCTTCATCATCGGCATCGGCGCCGGTTCGGCGATCCTCATCGGGCAGGCCTATGGCGCCGGTGCCGTCGACAAGCTGAAGTCCATCGCCGGCACGTCCCTGTCGGTGACGTTGATCTTCGGCATTCTGGTTGCGATCTTTGGCGGCGCCTTCACCGATCGGCTGCTCATCGCCCTTCAGACCCCCGCCGACATCCTGCCCGCGGCGACCGCCTATGCCCGCGTCATGTTGTTGGCGATGCCCGGTCTTTTCGTCTTTCTGCTGGTCACCTCGATGATGCGCGGCGTCGGCGACTCGCTGACACCCCTCTACACGCTCGGGCTTTCGACGGCCGTCGGCTTCGTGGTCACGCCGGCGCTCATCCGCGGTTGGTTCGGCTTGCCGAAGCTCGGGGTCGTCAGTGCCGCCTGTGCCAGCATCGTCTCGTTCGTGGTCGCGCTGGTGTGGCTCGCCTTCTATCTGCGTCGCAAGCGCCATCCGCTGGCGCCGGATATGGCGCTGCTCAGGCACATGCGCATCCAACCGGCGATCCTGAAACGGGTGCTCGGCATCGGCCTGCCGACGTCGATACAGATGGTCGCCATTTCGCTTGCCGAGATCGTGCTGCTCGGCTTCGTCAACGGCTTCGGCTCGGACGCCACGGCGGCCTATGGCGCCGTCAACCAGGTCATCACCTATGTCCAGTTTCCGGCCATCTCGATCTCGATCACGGTGTCGATCTTCGGGGCCCAGGCGATCGGCCGCGGCGACGTCGGCCGCCTCGGCGCCATCGTGCGCACCGGGCAGATGCTCAACCTCGCCCTCACCGGCGGCCTGGTCGTGGTCGCCTATCTGTTCTCGCGCGACCTGATCGGCCTGTTCATCACCAGTCCCGCCGTTCTCGAACTGGCGCAGGGGCTCCTGCACATCGTTCTGTGGAGCATGGTCGTCTTCGGAGCAGCCGGCGTCATGGCGAGCATCATGCGCGCCAGCGGCACGGTGCTGATGCCGATGGCGCTGACCATCTTCGCCATCTTCGCGGTCGAGGTGCCGGCGGCGTGGCTGCTCAGCCGGGCGATCGGCATCGACGGAATCTGGATGGCCTATCCGATCGCCTTCACCGCCATGCTCGTCCTGCAGACCGGGCTCTACTGGCTGTTTTGGAAGCGGCGGCCGATCAAGCGCCTCGTCTGAGATGGTCGAGCGCTATCCCAGCAGCCGCCCGACCACCTTGGCCGTGTAGTCGACCATCGGCACGATGCGGGCGTAATTGAGCCGCGTCGGTCCGATGACGCCGAGCACGCCCACCACCTGCTGCTCGCTGTCGCGATAGGGCGCCACCACCAGCGTCGAGCCGGAGAGCGAGAACAGCCGGTTCTCCGAGCCGATGAAGATACGCACACCCTCGCCGCTCTCGGCATTGCCAAGCAGGCGGATCAGCTCGCGCTGGGTTTCCAGATCGTCGAAGAGCAGGCGGATGCGCTCAAGATCGGCGGCCGCCGTCACATCCTCCAACAGGTTGGCGCGCCCGCGCACGATCAGCGTGTCGGGGTGCCCGTCACCGGCATCGGCCCAAGAGGCGAGCCCCGCCGTGACCAGCGCCTGGGTCAGCTTGTCGAGCTCGGCCAGCGCCTCCTTCTCGTATTTCTCGAGCTCGGCCCGCGCTTCCGAGAGCGAGCGTCCGCGTAAGTGCGCGTTGAGATAGTTCGCCGCCTCCAGCAGGCTCGATGGCGTCGTGCCGGGGGCAAGGTCGATCAGCCGGTTCTCCACCGAGCCGTGCTCGCCGACCAGCACCACCAGCGCCCGGGTCGGCTCCAGCCGGATGAATTCGATGTGCTTGAGCCTCAGATCGGCCTTGCTGGCGAGCACCACGCCGGCGCCGCGCGACAGGCCGGAAAGCGCCTGGCTCGCCTCGTTGAGCACGTTCTCCACCGTTCGGCCCGGCGTCGCCGCCTTCACCTGTGCCTCGATCTGCTGCCGCTCCTCCGCCGACAGGTCGCCGACCTCGAGCATCGCGTCGACGAAGAAGCGCAGGCCGAACTCCGTCGGCAGGCGCCCGGCCGAGGTGTGCGGCGCGTGGATCAGGCCGAGTTGTTCGAGATCGGCCATGACGTTGCGCACCGAAGCCGGCGACATCGGCATCGACAGCGCCCGGCTGATATTGCGCGAGCCGACCGGCTCGCCGGTCTCCAGATAGGCGTCGACAATCTGGCGGAAGATTTCGCGCGAGCGCCGGTCGAGGCTCTGCAGCGCCGAGCTGCGTGATTCGCCGGGGGCGATAAGGTGGTGCGACGGGGGGTCGTGTCTGCTCATGGGGTTCATCCGATGCCCATTAAGTGTCGGTTTTTACCCCATATTCAAGCGGGGCTTTACGGCTGCACGGCGCCGTGCCTATGAAACGGCATGGACAGTCAATCTTCGCTCGCACCGCGGCCCTCGCGCCGCGCCGCCACCGAAATGCGCCCGATCAGCCTTGAGCGCGGCTATTCCCGCCACGCAGAGGGCTCCTGCCTGGTCAGGTTCGGCGACACCCATGTGCTGTGCACCGCCAGCCTCGACGAGAAGGTGCCGGGCTGGCTGCGTGGCGCCGGCAAGGGCTGGGTGACCGCCGAATACGGCATGCTGCCACGTTCCACCCATGAGCGCACGCGGCGCGAGGCCGCGGCCGGCAAGCAGTCCGGCCGCACCCTGGAGATCCAGCGCCTGATTGGCCGCTCGCTGCGCGCCGTGGTCGACCTGCCGGCGCTGGGCGAGCGCCAGATTCTCATCGATTGCGACGTGCTCCAGGCCGACGGCGGCACGCGCACGGCATCCATCACCGGCGCCTGGGTGGCGCTCAGGGACTGCATCGAGTGGATGCGCGCCCGCGACATGGTGTCGAAACCGGTGCTTGCCGATCATGTCGCCGCCGTCTCGGTCGGCATCTTTCGCGGCACCCCGGTTCTCGACCTCGACTATGCCGAGGACAGCGAGGCGGAGACCGACGCGAATTTCGTCATGACCGGCGCCGGCAGCTTCGTCGAAATCCAGTCGACCGCCGAAGGCGCGCCCTTTTCCGACGAGGAGTTCGAGGCGCTGAAGAAACTCGCCCGCACCGGCATCGCCCACCTCGTCGAGTTGCAGAAGCTGGCGATCCTTTGAGAGCGCCGGCCGCCGGAGGATTGCTGAAGCCGGGCGACACCCTGGTCGTCGCCACCCACAATCCCGGCAAGCTCAGGGAGATCGAGGCTCTGGTGGCGCCCGCCGGCCTCACCGTGGTCACTGCCGCCGATCTTGGCCTGCCAGAGCCGGAGGAGACCGGCCGTACCTTCGCCGAGAACGCCATGCTCAAGGCGATCGCCGCATCGATTGCCTCGGGTCATCCGGCGCTCGCCGACGATTCCGGCGTCTGCGTCGATGCGCTGGGCGGTGATCCCGGCGTCTATTCGGCGCGCTGGGCGGGGCCGACCAAGGATTTCGCCGCCGCCATGCAGCGTGTCGAGGATGGTCTCCAGGCCGCCGGCGCCACCACGCCCGAGGCGCGCGGCGCCCAGTTTGTCGCCGTGCTCTGCCTGGCTTGGCCCACCGGCGCCACCTCCACCTTCCGCGGCGAGGTCAGGGGCCACATGATCTGGCCGCCGCGCGGCGACAACGGCTTCGGCTACGATCCGATGTTCGTGCCCGACGGCTACGACCGCACCTATGCGGAAATGGCCACCGAAGAGAAGAAGAACATGTCCCACCGGGCGCTGGCCTTCGCCGCCTTCGCCCGCGCCAGGATACCGCGGCCATGAACGCGCCCCGGCCGTCGGCCCGCGAGCCGGGCTTCGGCGTCTATGTCCACTGGCCGTTCTGCGCGGCCAAGTGCCCCTATTGCGATTTCAACAGCCACGTCCGTCACCAGCCGCCCGATCAGGCGCGCTTTGCCGCCGCCTTTGCCCGCGAGATTGCGGCGCTTGCCGGGCGCGCGCCCGGGCGCACCGTCAACAGCATCTTCATCGGCGGCGGCACGCCCTCCCTGATGGAGCCGGCGACGGTCGGCGCCATCCTCGATGCGGTCGCAGCCCACTGGCCGGTCGCGGCCGATGTCGAAGTGACCATGGAGGCCAATCCGTCCTCGGTCGAGGCCGACCGCTTCCGCGGCTATCGTGCCGCCGGGGTCAACCGGCTGTCGCTCGGCGTCCAGGCGCTCGACGATTCCGACCTGAAATTCCTCGGCCGCCTGCACGATGTCGCCCAGGCGCTTGCAGCCATCGAGATCGCACGGGCGACCTTCCCGCGCCTGTCCTTCGATCTCATCTATGCCCGTCCCGGCCAGACGCCTTCCATGTGGGAGGCGGAACTCCATCGCGCGCTCGCGCTCGCCGCCGACCACCTGTCGCTCTACCAGCTCACCATCGAGCCGGGCACGCCCTTCTTCGCGCTGCGAGAGGCGGGCAAGCTGACCGTGCCTGACAGCGACGCGGCCGCCGACCTCTACGGCGTCACGCAGAGCGTGTGCGATGCTGCCGGCCTGCCGGCCTACGAGATTTCCAACCATGCCGTGCCTGGCGGTGAGTGCCGGCACAATCTCGTCTACTGGCGCTATGGCGAATATGCCGGTGTCGGTCCCGGCGCCCACGGAAGGCTGAGACAGGCCGACGGGCGCCATGCGCTGGCCGCCGAGCGCGCGCCCGAAGTGTGGCTGGAGAAGGTCGAGGCCTGGGGCGACGGCATCGTGGTCGACGACCTGCTGACGGCGGAAGAGGAGGGCGACGAGATGCTGCTCATGGGCCTCCGTCTGGCGGAGGGCATCGATCTCGACCGCTATGGCCGTCTTGCCGGCCGCGCGCTCGATCCGGCGCGCCTCAACGATCTCATGGCCAACGGCATGGTCGAGCGCACCGGCAGCGGATACCTGCGCGCCACGCGCGCCGGCTTCTATGTTCTGGATGCCGTGGTCGCCGATCTGGCGGCGTGAGATGCCTCAGGTGCCGGGCCGGGCGAAGGTCCGCGGCGCCGGGGAAACGAGCACCGCCTTGCCGTTGTTGATCTGATAGATGGCGAGGCTGCGCTGGTTCAGCCCGTTCGGCAGGAAGCGGAAGGCGCCGTCGAGCCCGATATAGCCGCTCGGATTGGTCAGCGTCTCCGGCGCAAACCGGCGGTCGCCAAAACGGGCCGTAAGCCCGGCGGCCAGACTCACCGCATCATAGGCAAGCGTCGACGTGCGGCTCGGCGCCGCGCCGAATGCCGCCTGGTAACGCTGGGCGAATCCGGCGAACCCGGCATTGTCGGGCGCCGGATAGAGCGCGCCGTTCAGGGTCAATTCCTGGGCAACCGCCGGATCGTCCCACTGGCCGCTGCCGAGATAGGTGATCTTGTTGGAATTGACGCCGGCTGCGGCCATGATCTGGGCGAGGAACGGCGCCTCCTGGGCGCCGCCGGGCATGAACACCGCATCCACCGTGCCGGACATGACCAGGCTGGCGACAGCCGTCGCCTTGGCCTGCATCACGGTCTTGTCGAGGGCGTAGCGCTCGACCGACATCACCCGTCCGCGCGCATTGGCGACGGCCCGCTGCAGGGCCGCTTCGACGATCGTGCCATACGCATTGTCGGGCAGCAGCGCCGCGTAGGAGCGTCGGCCCTTGGAGGCGGCATAGCTGATGATCCGATCGACATCGCCTTGCGGCAGGAAGCTCAGCAGATAGACCCCGGCCGACGCCTTGCTCGTGTCGGTGGAGAAGGCGACCACCGGCACGTTCGAGGCTTTGGCCACCTGCGCCACCGCCGCCACCGACTGGGCGAACAGCGGGCCAATGATCAGCTCGGCACCTTGCGAGATGGCCGCGCTGGCCGCGGCGCGGGCGCCGTCGGCCGTGCCGCGGTCGTCCTTGACCAGGACCTGGATGCCGGCAGTCTTGAAATCGCGGATGGCGAGATCGGCGGCGTTCTTCAGGTCCTGGGCGATTTGGCCGGCATTGCCGTTTGCCGACAGTGGCAAGAGCAGGCCGACCTTGACCGGGCCGTTGCCCAATACGGTGCCGGTGACCGGCTGGTTGCCGCCGCCGCCGAAACCAAAGCCACTGCCACCGCCACCCAATCCGACACTGGTGCAGGCGGCGAGGAACAGGAGCGATACCAGGGCGGCGGCCTTGCCAACCGTCCCGAGACCAGAACGCACAAATTTCCCGAAGGACAAGAAATTCTCCCCTGCTCGCCCCAGAGCCGGTAAAACCCGGCAAATCATAGGCCCAAACCAGATTCTGTCAAAATTTCATGACCTCGGCCTTAAGACCGGACGGTGCGGGATGACAGCCTTAAAAACGGCAGTGATATGACGGAGCATACCGGCGAGCGTCTATTCGCCGTCGACGGGCACCGCCTGGCGGCTCGCTCGCTCGCGCCCGGCCTCCATGTCGTTGCCACCCCGATCGGCAATCTCGGCGATATATCGCTGCGTGCCCTTGAGACGCTGGCTGCCGCCGATGTGATCGCCTGCGAGGATACGCGGGTGACGGCCGTGCTGCTGCGGCATTATGGCATCCAGACTCCGATGGTCGCCTATCACGACCACAATGCCGCGCGACAGCGGCCCAAGCTGCTCAGTGCCCTGGCCGAAGGCAAGGCGGTGGCGCTGGTCAGCGACGCCGGTACGCCGCTCGTCTCCGATCCCGGCTACAAGCTGGTGAAGGAAGCCCGCGCGGCCGGCCATGCGGTCGTCCCGGTGCCCGGTGCCTCCGCTCTGCTTGCCGGGCTCGTCGCCTCCGGCCTGCCCACCGATGCCTTCCTCTTCGCCGGGTTCCTGCCGCCGAAATCTGCCGCCCGGCGTACGCGGCTTGCCGAACTCAAGGCGGTGCCGGCAACGCTGGTCTTCTACGAGACCGGACCGCGGCTGGCCGCTGCCCTTGCCGATATGGCAGCAGTGCTGTCGGGCGAGCGCCCGGCCGCCGTTGCCCGCGAACTGACCAAGACCTTCGAGACCGTGCGCACCGGCACGCTGGCCATGCTTGCCGACACCTATGCGGCGGAAGGCCCGCCCAGGGGCGAGATCGTCGTTCTCATCGGACCGCCGCTTGCCGAAGCCCCGTCCGCTGAAGACGCCGACCGGCTGCTTGCCGAACTGCTGAAGGACAGGCCCCTCAGCCGGGCCGTCGCCGAGGCGGCGAGCCTGACCGGCCTCAAGCGCCGCGACCTCTACAGCCGAGCGCTCGCCCTGAAGGACGGGGATGGCACCGCCTGAACCCACGCACCGGCGCCTGGCCGAGCGTCGTGGCCGCCGCGCCGAGACGCTGGCCGGCTGGGTCCTGCGGCTCAAGGGTTACCGCATCCTCGCCCGCCGTTATCGCACACCGGTTGGCGAGATCGACCTGATTGCCCGCCGCGGCCGCGCGATCGCCTTTGTCGAGGTCAAGCAGCGCGCCAGCCTTGCCGAAGCGGCTGAGGCCGTGACTCCGACGGGCCGCCGGCGCATCGCCCGCGCGGCCTCCCTGTGGCTCGCCGCTCATCCGGCGGCGGCTTCCCTTGATCTTCGCTTCGACGTCATCATCTGCATGCCTCACCGCCTGCCGCGCCATATCGAACACGCGTTCGACGCAGACGGCGTCGCGTGATAGGAACCCGCGCCCCAAGCCGGAAACAGAAGACATGCCTCTGAAAGTTGCCGTCCAGATGGACCACATCGCGCGGATCGTCATTCGCGGCGATTCGACCTTCGCGCTGATGCTTGAGGCCCAGAAGCGCGGCCATCTCCTCTATCATTACACGCCCGATCGCCTGGCCATGCGCGACGGCAAGGTAGGAGCGACCGTCGAGCCGGTGTCGGTGCGCGAGGTCGAGGGCGACCACTACACCCTGGGGCCGTCCAATTTCGTCGATCTGTCGACCTTCGACGTCGTGCTCCTGCGCCAGGACCCGCCCTTCGACCTTGCCTATATCACCACCACCCATCTCCTGGAGCGCATCCATCCCGAGACCCTTGTAGTCAACGATCCGGTCAGCGTGCGCAACGCGCCCGAGAAGCTGCTGGTCACCGAGTTCCCGGAACTCAACCCGCCGACCCTCATCACCCGCGACCGTGCCCGCATCGCCGCCTTCCGCCAGGAGCACGGCGACATCATCATCAAGCCGCTCTACGGCAATGGCGGCGCCGGCGTCTTCCGCATCACCGGCCACGACGAGAACCTGGTCGCGCTCCTCGAGATGTTCGAGGGGGCCTTCCGCGGCGAGCCTTTCGTTCTGCAGCGCTATCTCCCCGAGGTGCGCCAGGGCGACAAGCGCATCATCCTGGTCGAGGGCGAGCCGGTCGGCATCATCAACCGCGTTCCGGCGGCGGGCGAGGCGCGCTCCAACATGCATGTCGGCGGCCGCGCCGAACCGGCTGAGATGACCGCGCGCGACCGCGAGATCTGCGCGGCCATCGGCCCGCGTCTGCGCGCGCTCGGCCTTACCTTCGTCGGCATCGACGTGATCGGCGACTACCTCACCGAGATCAACGTCACCTCGCCCACCGGCATCCGCGAGGTCAAGCGCTTCGGCGGCGCCGACATCGCCGCCCTCATCTGGGATGCGATCGAGAAGCGGCGCAAGGGCTGATGCCCGGCACGCTCACCACCATCGGCTTCGACGCCGACGATACGCTCTGGCAGAACGAGCAGTTCTATGGGGCAACCAAGTCGCGCTTCGAGACGGCGCTCATGGGCTATGCCGAGCCCGACACGCTCTCCGCCGAACTCAACCAGACCGAACGCCGCAACCTCGGCCGCTACGGCTTCGGTATCAAGGGCTTCACGCTGTCGATGATCGAGACCGCGATCCGGGTGACCGATGGCGCAGTACCGGCTTCCGCCATCGCCGAAATCCTCGAGGCCGGGCGCGACATGCTCTCCCACCCGGTCGAGACCCTGCCGCATGTGCAGGAGACATTGACGGCGCTCGCCGGCACCTACCGCTTGGTAATGATCACCAAGGGCGACCTCTTCGACCAGGAGCGCAAGCTCGCCGAATCCGGCCTTGGCGATTTCTTCGCGGCGGTCGAGATCGTTTCCGACAAGGATATCGGCACCTATCGAGCGCATCTTCGCCCGCCACGGCGATGGGCCGGAGCGCGCCATGATGGTCGGCAATTCGCTGAAATCCGACATCGTCCCGGCGATCGCCGCGGGAAGCTGGGGCGTCTACATCCCCCACGACCTCAACTGGGAGCTGGAGCATGCTGAGGAGCCGGTGGCCTCGCCGCGCTACCGCCGGCTGGCCCATCTCGGCGAGCTGGCGGCGCTGATCGGCGAGATCGGCTGAAGCGCATGACGGTATCGGCGCCTCGAAGCGCGCCGCATGGCAGCGCATTCGTGGGAGCGCCAGGTCATTATTCGACCGCGGGGCGTCCTAAGGCGTCCAGGGACGGAAACCGAGCGCAAGCCATAACGGCCAGAGGATCGCGATAAACGCCTGCGCCATCGCATATCCGCCAGTTGTCGCAAGCTCTCCGTAAGTCTGTAGCGATAGCGTTGGCGACGCCATGGCGATGGACGAAATCAAATAGTACACGTAGCCGATGAGATAGAATCGGGCGATTGCTTTCACCCACCGCGTATTCGACATGCGCCCCCCATGGGTCACCTCGGCTGGCGGCCGTGTCAACTTCGCGATCATCTTGGCCCGCAAGAATTTCCGTGTCGAGTTCAAGCTTGCGGATCGACCGGTCGATCGTCTTCACGCCGATCTTGCCGCCGACGATCGACCGGAAATCGGCCTTCGCCGACGCTCCCATCGTCGACCGGCGCTGCAACCGCGTTCACGAATTGTTCTTGCACACGGTTGTGGCCTCCGCTAAAGTTCCACCGGAACAGCGAGCACGAGCGGGCGTAACGGGGCATGGTTTCTCACGTCACCACCGTGGCCTTTCGGGGCATTGAGGCGGTTCCCGTCGACGTCCAGGTGCAGATCGTCCCCGGCCTGCCGCGCTTCATCATCGTCGGTCTGCCCGACAAGGCGGTGGCTGAGAGTGGCGAGCGCGTGAGGAGCGCACTCCACGCCTCCGGCCTGTCGCTGCCGCCCAAGCGCATCATCGTCAATCTCGCCCCGGCCGACCTTCCCAAGGAAGGCAGCCATTACGATCTGCCCATCGCGCTCGCTTTGATGGCCGCGATCGGCGCCGTGCCGGGCGATCAGCTCGGCGATTTCGTGGCGCTGGGCGAATTGTCGCTCGACGGCACCATCGCCGCCGTAGCCGGCGTCCTGCCGGCGGCGATCGCCGCCAATGCGAGAGGCGCCGGGTTGATCTGCCCGTCCGCGTCCGGCCCCGAGGCCGCTTGGGCGAGCGGTGACATGGCGATTCTCAGCCCCCGCAGCCTGATCGCCATCGCCAACCATTTTCGCGGCACCCAGGTGCTCTCGCGGCCCGAGGCCGGCGTCGCCGAAGCCGGCGACACATTGCCCAACCTCGCTGATATCAAGGGCCAGGAAACCGCCAAGCGTGCGCTGGAGGTCGCCGCCGCCGGTGGCCACAACCTCTTGATGGTCGGTCCGCCCGGCGCCGGCAAGTCGATGCTGGCCAGCCGTCTGCCGTCCATCCTGCCGCCGCTCTCGCCCTCGGAGCTTCTCGAAGTTTCCATGATCGCCTCGGTCGCCGGCGAGATCGCGAATGGCCGGCTGACGCGCCGCCGGCCCTTCCGCGCGCCGCATCATTCCGCTTCCATGGCGGCCATGGTCGGCGGTGGCTTGCGCGCCCGCCCCGGTGAAGTGTCGCTCGCCCATCACGGCGTGCTCTTCCTCGACGAGTTTCCCGAATTCACGCCCCAGGTGCTCGATTCGCTCCGCCAGCCGCTGGAGAGCGGCGAGAGCGTCATCGCGCGGGCCAATTACCGCGTCAGCTACCCGGCGGTGATCCAGCTCGTCGCCGCCATGAACCCGTGCCGCTGTGGCATGGCCGGGGAGCCCGGCCATGTCTGCCGGCGGGGTCCGCGCTGCATCGAGGATTACCAGGCACGCATTTCCGGGCCGCTGCTCGACCGCATCGATCTGCGCATTGATGTTCCCGCCGTCTCGGCAGCGGACCTCATCGGGCCGGCGCCGGCCGAATCCTCTTCCCTTGTCGGCGAGCGCGTCGCCGCCGCCCGCGCCGTCCAGCGCGAGCGCTTCGCTGCCCTGGGGCTCGACGCCGTGCACACCAATGCCCAGTGCGCGCCTGCGCTGATCGAGCAGGTGGCAGCACCCGATGCCGCGGCTTTGGCCCTGCTGCACCAGGCGGCCGAGGCCATGCGCCTGTCGGCCCGCGGCTATCACCGCGTTCTCAAGGTCGCCCGCACGCTCGCCGATCTCGACGGAGCCGATTCCGTCGGCCGTATCCATCTCGCCGAGGCACTTTCCTACCGCGCCGTCGGCGAGCGGCTTGCCGCCGCGGCCTGAAAGCGGCCTTCGTCAAACATTTCGAAAGCTAGCTGGTTCACTCTGGCGGAAGTCCCGTGCCGGCGCTTGGCCGGCGCGCCCGTTCGAGTGCGTGAGGATGGTGCGACCCGAGACCGAAAGTGCCGCCGAGGCTGCCGCTTCTGGGGCCGGCCCGCCCAAGCGGCTGAAAGCCGCCGATCTGGTGGCTTCGCCGGTTTCACAGCCGCGTCGCGTTGCCGCCGGATTCTTCGCCGCCGCCGCCGGCCTCGGCATCCTGGTTGCGTCGGCCATCGCCTGGACCCAGCCCAATCTGGCGCCTTTCATTGCCCCGGCGGTGGTGCTCATCGGCGCTGCCGCCCTGTGGGGCGCCCACCACGCCGATAGCCAGCGTCTGGCGGCCGGCGTTGCCCATCTCGTGCAGGAAAACCGGCGTCTGGCGGAACAGGTTGAACAGCTGTCGGATGTTGCCTGGGAGCTGCACGAGAGCGACGAACGCTACCGCAGCCTGACCGAAGCGCGCCAGCGGGCGGAGGCGGCCAACCAGGCGAAATCGCGTGTACTGGCCACCGTCAGCCACGAGTTCCGCACGCCGCTGAACGGCATTCTCGGCCTCACCGGCCTGCTCATGGAGACGCCGCTGACGCCCGACCAGGAGACCTATGCCCGCGCCGTGCATTCTTCCGGCGAGGCGCTGCTGGCGCTGGTCGATGACATGCTCGATTTCTCGCGCATCGAGGCTGGCCGCCTCGAGCTGCGCCCCACGCCGACCGATATCGAATCGCTCCTGCAGGAGATCGCCGAACTGCTCGCCGCCCGCGCCCACGCCAAGGGCATCGACATCGCGGCCGACGTCGATGCCGCCTTGCCGGCGGCGGTGATGGTCGATGCCGCCCGGCTGCGCCAGGTGCTGATCAATCTTGCCGGCAACGGGGTGAAGTTCACGGAGACCGGCGGCGTCACCCTCGGCGCCCATGAGCGCGGCGAGCCGAGCGTCGGCCGCATCGCGCTCGCCTTCAGCGTCGCCGATACCGGCCCGGGGATCGCGCCGGACGAGGCGGAGCGCCTCTTCGGCGAGTTCGAGCAGAGCGATTCGGCGCTCACCCGCCGCCATGGCGGCGCCGGGCTGGGGCTCGCCATCTCGCGCCGCATCGTCCGCCAGATGGGCGGCGACCTGACCGTGACGCCGGCGACCGGCGGTGGGTCGCTGTTCCGCTTCGCGCTGGAACTGGAGATCGTTCCCGGCGCCGTCCGTCCGTCGGCCGACCGTCTGGCACAGGCCGGCCGCGCGGTCCTCATCGTGGCGCCCGCCGGCGCCGAGCCGCCGGTGCTGGCGCGCCACCTTGCCGAAGACGGCGTGGAAGCGCGGCTCCTCAACACCACCAACGAGGCCGCTGCGGTCATCGGTGCCGCGGCCGCCGCCGGCCAGCCGCATGATGCCGTGCTGGTCGATGCCCGCGTGATGGCCGATGCCGCCGCCGCGCTTTCGCGCATCCGCGAGGCCGCCGGCCGCCGCGTTCCGGCGGCGGTCCTCATCGAGCCCGGTCGCCGCGGCGATATCGAACATCTGCGCGAAGCCGGTTTCGACGCCTATCTCGTCCGTCCCGTGCGACGCGCTTCTCTCACCCGCATCATCGGCGAGATCGGCGGCGGCGACGGCAGCTTCCGCGTCGATCCGAGCGACGCAAGGCCGCGCCAGATGGCGCCCGCGCGCCGGGCCGGCGCCACGCTCAGCGTGCTGTTGGCGGAAGACAACGAGATCAATGCGCTGCTGGCGCGTGCCGTTCTCGAGGGGCTCGGCCACGAGGTGACCGAAGTGCGCGACGGTGTCGCCGCCGTCCGGGCGGCGAGCGGGCGGAGAGGGGGCTTCGACGCCATCCTCATGGACCTGCACATGCCCGGCCTCGACGGGCTTCATGCGGTGCGCGCCATCCGCGACCATGAGCGCGCCGAAGGCTTGGCGCCGGCCGCGATCCTCGCCGTCACCGCGGACGTTCTGGCCGAGACGCGCGCGGCAGCCCGCGCCGCCGGCATCGATGCCATTCTGGAAAAACCGATGACCCCGGACGCGCTCCGCCAGGCGCTGGCGGAAGTGACCGCCCGAAACGCCGCCTGACTACTCGCTGCCGCCTTCGTCGGCGGTTCCCGCAGCTTCGGCCGCCTGGGCCTCGGGCGCTGCCGGCGGCCTGGGCTTCTTGACCACCGAGACCAGCACCGGCCTGAGCACGCGCTCGCCGATGGCGTAGCCCGCCTGGATCTCCTCGGCCACCATCCCCGGCTGGGCGTCGGGTACATCGACCTCGAACATCGCCTGATGGAAGCTCGGGTCGAATTTCATCCCCTTGGCCTCCACCCGCCTGACGCCGAACTTGGCGAGCGACTGCTCCAGCCCGCGCTCGGTCATCTCGACGCCTTCGATCAGCGCATCCAGCGCCTGGTCGCCGCTGCCGCGGTTCTGCTTGGGCACGGCCTCGATGGCGCGGCGCAGGTTGTCGCCGACCGTCAGCATGTCGCGGGCAAACGAGGCGACCGCGTATTGGCGCGCATCGATCAGCTCGCGCTCGGTGCGCTTGCGCAGGTTTTCCATCTCCGCCAGCGTCCGCAGGAGCTTGTCCCTCATGTCCGCCACTTCGGCTGCGAGCGCCGCCTTCTCGTCGGCCGCCGGCCCGGCGGGATTCGCATCGTTGGCTGCCGCCGGCGCCTCGGCAGACGGCTCGTCCGGCTGCTTTTCGGGCGCGGTCGGGGTTTCGTCGGCCATCATCCGTTCCATGATAGATTGTCGGTTCGGGGTTCGGTCCCGTATGTCATGTGCCGCGCCGCAAAAATCAAGCGGCAAGCGGGGCGCAGCCCCTAGATGCGCCTCAGCGCGACCTTTTCGATGGTGTGGTCGGGGCCCTTGGTGACGATCAGGTCGGCCCGCGGCCGCGTCGGCAGGATGTTGTCGAACAGGTTGACCAGGTTGATTCGCGTCCACAGACCGAGCGCGATTTCCTCGGCCTCCCGGTCGGAGAGCGCCGCATAGCGGTGGAAGTAGGATTTCGGGTCCTGGAAGGCCGTCCCGCGCAGGCTCAGGAAGCGCTCCACGTACCAGCGCCGCACCTCCGCCTCGTCGGCGTCGAGATAGACGGAAAAGTCGAAGAAGTCGGAGACGAAGGGCACCACCCGCCCGTCGCGCGGCAGGCGCGAGGTCTGCAGCACGTTCAGCCCCTCCAGGATGAGGATGTCCGGCCGGTCGACGCTGATCATCTCGCCGGGCACGATGTCGTAGGAGAGGTGCGAATAGACCGGCGCGGTGACGTGCGCCTTGCCGGCCTTGATGTCGCGCAGGAAGGCGAGCAGCCCCGCCAGGTCGTAGCTTTCCGGAAAGCCCTTGCGCTCCATCAGCCCCTCGCGCATCAGCACCGCGTTGGGCAGCAGGAAGCCATCGGTAGTCACCAGATCGACCTTGGGCGTGTTCGGCCAGCGGGTGAGCAGCGCCCGGAGCACGCGTGCCGTCGTCGATTTGCCCACCGCGACCGACCCGGCGATGGCGATGATGAACGGCGTCACGCCATCATTGGTGCCCAGAAAGGTGCGGGTCGCCTGGTGCAGCCCCTGGGCGGCGCCGACATAGAGGCTCAACAGGCGCGACAGCGGCAGATAGATCTCGACGACGTCGTTGAGCGAGATCGGGTCGTTCAGGCTGCGCAGGCGCGTCAGATCGTCCGCGGTCAGCGTCATGGGCGTGTCGGCGCGCAGCTTCGCCCATTCCGTGCGGGTGAACAGCCGGTGCGGCGAGAGGTCGGGTGGGGCCTGCACGTCCATCACATCTGCTTCTTCCCGCGCGCCGCCTTCTCGGCAAGTCCGCTCTGGCCGGTGCGCTTCTCGAGTTCGGCCATCACATCCCCGGGCTCGACGCCGCCCGCCTTCAGCATCACCATGAGGTGGTAGAGCACGTCGGCCGCCTCGGCGGTCAGCGCCTGGCGGTCGCCGCTGACCGCGGCCAGCGCCGCCTCGACCGCCTCCTCGCCGAACTTCTTGGCGCACTGGGCCACGCCGCGACCGAGCAGCTTGGCCGTGTAGGACACCTCCGGATCGGCGGTTCGTGCCCGCTCATCGATGATTCGCCCGAGGTCGGCGAGTGTGAAATCGCTCATCGGATTCCTCAGCCGTCGAGACGCACCGGCACGCCGAAGGCCGCCATGTGCTCCTTGGCCTGGCGGATGGTGAACGTGCCGAAATGGAATATGGAGGCCGCAAGCACGGCGGAAGCGTGGCCTTCCGTCACGCCCTCGACCAGATGGTCGAGCGTGCCGACACCGCCCGAAGCGACGACCGGCACGCTCACCGCGTCGGCGATCGTGCGGGTCAGCGCCAGGTCGAAGCCGTCCTTGGTGCCGTCGCGGTCCATCGAGGTGAGCAGGATTTCTCCCGCGCCGAGCTTCGCCACCTCCTCGGCATAGGCGACCGCGTCGATGCCGGTCGGGGTGCGCCCGCCATGGGTGAACACCTCGAAGCGCGGCTGGTCGCCCTCGCGGTTCACCCGCTTGGCGTCGATGGCCACCACGATCGCCTGCGCCCCGAACTTCTCGCTGGCCTCGGCCACGATCTGCCGGTTGTAGACCGCCGCGGTGTTGATCGACACCTTGTCGGCGCCGGCCAGCATCAGCGCGCGCACGTCCTCCACGCTACGCACACCACCACCCACCGTCACCGGCATGAAGCACTGCTCGGCGGTGCGGGCCACCACGTCGAGCAGGATGGCGCGCTCCTCGTGGCTGGCCGTGATGTCGAGGAAGCACAGCTCGTCGGCGCCGGCGGCGTCATAGGCGCGCGCCGCCTCCACCGGGTCGCCGGCATCGGTCAGGTCGACGAAGCGCACGCCCTTGACGACGCGACCGTCCTTGACGTCGAGACAGGGGATGACGCGGGTCTTCAGCATCACGCCGCCTCCCGCTGTGCGATCAGCTTCAGCGCCGCTGCCGGGTCGAGCCGCCCGTCATAGAGCGCGCGGCCGGCGATTGCGCCTTCGAGAATCGCGCAGTCCGGTTCGAGCAGCCGTTCGATATCGGCCAGCGAGGCGAGGCCACCTGAGGCGATGACCGGGATGGACACGGCATGGGCAAGCTTCAAGGTGGCGGAAATGTTCAGCCCCTTGAGCAGCCCGTCGCGCGCGATATCGGTGTAGATGATCGCCGAAACCCCGGCGTCTTCGAAGCGGCGGGCGAGCTGGGTGGCGTCCATCTCGGTCGTCTCCGCCCAGCCATTGACCGCCACCCGGCCGTCGCGCGCGTCGATGCCAACGGCGACGCGCCCCGGAAAGGCGCGGGCCGCGGTCTTGACCAGCTCCGGGTCGTTGACCGCCACCGTGCCCAGGATGATGCGGGCGATGCCGCGGGCAAGCCAGCTTTCGATCGCCGCCGTGTCCCTGATGCCGCCGCCGAGCTGGACCGGCACCTTGGTTGCGGCAAGGATCGCGTCGATCGCAGCGCCGTTCACCGAGCGGCCGGCAAAGGCGCCGTTGAGATCGACCACGTGCAACCGCCGGAAACCCGCCCCGGCGAAGGCGCGTGCCTGGGCCGCCGGATCGCGGTTGAAGGTGGTCGCCTGCGCCATGTCGCCCTGCACCAGGCGGACGCAGGCACCGTCCTTGAGGTCGATGGCGGGATACAGGATCACGGCGCCCACTCCAGGAAATTGGCGATCAGCCTGAGACCGAGCTTCTGGCTCTTCTCCGGGTGAAACTGCGTGCCGGCGATGGTGCCGCGCGCCACGATCGCGGTCACCGGCCCGCCATAGTCGGCGACCGCCGCCACGTCGTCCTCGCGTGTCGCCACCAGGTGGAAGCCGTGCAGGAAATAGGCGTGCCAGCCCTCTGGGCCGAGCGCGATGCCGTCGAACAGCTTGTGCCGGCTCATCGCGACAAGCGTGTTCCAGCCCATGTGCGGGACTTTCAGCGCCGGATCGTCGGGCTCGACGGCGCGCACCTCTCCGGGAATCCGGTCGAGCCCGGGCGTCACCGCATGCTCGACGCCGCGTGTGGCCAAGAGCTGCATGCCGACGCAGATACCGAGAAATGGCCGGCCACGCACGTCGATGGTCTCGTCGATCGCTTCGATCATGCCGGCAATCGCGTCGAGATTGCGCTTGCAGTCGGCGAAGGCGCCGTCGCCCGGCAGCACCACGCGGTCGGCACGCGCAACGATCTCGGGATCGGCGGTGATGATGACGTCCTCGCGGCGTCCGCTCGTCGCAATGGCGTGCTGGAAGGCCTTCTCGGCCGAGCGCAGGTTGCCGGCGCCGTAATCGATGATGGCAACGCTCATGCGGTGCCTCCCGGCGTCGGGAACAGGCCGACTACGCCGCCGCTCTCGGCCGCGACCTTCGCGGGCTCCGCCGGCATTTCCTCCGGTTTGGCACGGTCGGCCGCCGGGGTCCACGGCGCTGCGCCAGTGGCCGCCGCGCCCGGCGACGGTTCCGCAATGGTTTCCACGGGTGTGGGCGGCGCGCTCGCGACCGGCGCCATCGCCGGGGCGGGGGGCTGCCACTGGTTGAAGAAGCGCAGCTCGGCTTCGTCGCGCCGGCCTTCCGTCACACCGAGGAGTTCGTAGCCGGCCGACGCGAGCTTCCAGCGCCGCAACGCATTGGCCTCCAGTGCGAAAAGCAGGTGCATCAGGATGAGCGCGACCCAGGGCAACGCGCCGCCGACCTTGGTTCCGATGACGCCGACGATGAGGCTGGCCGCCAGATACAGCACGAAGACCAGCCACATGCGCCGAACCAGCAGCCACAGTTCGGGAATGAACAAGGCCGGCCAGCAATAGCCGTCCTTGACGAAGACGAAGCTGAGCGGGTCCGCTGCGGCCTCGCCGGGCCGCGGCGGCGGTGCGAAGACGGTGTAGAGCGGCATCGTCTGTTCGGCCTCTAGCCCTTCAGGCTGCCCTTGGTCGACGGCACGGTCTGCGGCTGCCGCGGGTCGATGGCGACCGCTGCGCGCAAGCTCCGCGCCAACGCCTTGAAGCAGGTCTCGGCAACGTGGTGGTTGTTGCGCCCATAGAGGGTCTCGACGTGCAGCGTGATCCCGGCGTTCTGGGCGAAGGCCTGGAAGAACTCGCGGAAAAGCTCGCTGTCCATCTCGCCGATCTTGCCGCGCGTGAAGGCCACCTTCCACACCAGATAAGGCCGTCCGGATATGTCGATCGCCACGCGCGTCATCGCCTCGTCCATGGGCAGGTGGACGTCGGCATAGCGGGTGATGCCTTTCATGTCGCCGAGCGCCTGGCGGATCGCCTGGCCGAGCGCGATCCCGACATCTTCCACCGTGTGGTGCTGGTCGACGTGCAAGTCGCCCTTGGCGCGGATCGCCACGTCGATCAGGCTGTGGCGGGCGATCTGCTCGAGCATGTGATCGAAGAAGCCGACGCCGGTCGCGATTTTGGCCTTGCCGGCGCCGTCGAGGTCGACGGCGACCGAAATGTCGGTTTCCTTGGTCTTGCGCGTGATGGTGGCGCGACGCATGGGCGGGTCTCCTTGGCGTCGGCCTTGTATCAGCCCCTTGACGCAATTGCCACATTCGCACGGGCGGCGCGGCGTGGCCGGACTGCGGAAAAGTGCTATAGTTGCGTGCCCATGCTTGCGGGCACCCTCGCTCCACCATCAACCGCACCAAGAACCAGCTTCGGATGCTGTGCCCGGCAACACGCCCGGGACAACCGACGTGCCGCACAGGGAGTTCAGGAAATGGAATACAGGAATCTCGGCAAGACCGGGCTCAAGGTTACCGAACTTTGCCTTGGCGCCATGACCTTCGGCCGTGAAACCGACGAGACGCTGAGCCACCGGATGATGGACCGTTTCGCTGCGGCCAGCGGCAATTTCATCGACACGGCAGACGTCTACAGCGCCGGCGTGTCGGAGGAGATCGTCGGCCGATGGCTGAAAGGCAAGGATCGCGAGGACTATGTGCTCGCCACCAAGGTCCGCTTCGGCACCCTGGGCCGGGACAAGGTCAACCGCTCCGGCCTGGCACGCAAGCACATCGCGGCCGAGGTCGATGCCAGTCTCAAGCGCCTGCAGGTCGACTACATCGACCTTTACCAGGTCCATTGCTGGGATCGCTTCACGCCGCTGGAGGAGACCCTGTCGACCCTCAACGACCTCGTCCGTGCCGGCAAGGTCCGCTACATCGGCGCCAGCAACTATTCCGGCTGGCAGCTGCAGAAGGCCATTGCCCTGTCCCGGGCAAACGGCTGGGAACCCTTCGTTTCCCTGCAGGCGCTCTACAATCTGCTCGACCGCGAACTGGAGTGGGAACTGCTGCCGCTCGCCCGCGAGGAGGGCCTGGGCGTGCTGCCGTGGAGCCCGCTACGCGGCGGCTGGCTGTCGGGCAAGTATCATCGCGGCATGACCGCGCCAGTGGCCGGTGCCCGCATCGAGAGGGCCAGCAAGGAGGGCTGGAGCGAGACCTGGGATCGTTACGCCAACGAGTTCACCTGGACCGTGGTCGACACAATCGTCGCGATCGCCAGGGAGCGTGGCAAGGAGCCGGCCCAGGTGGCGCTCAATTGGCTGCTGCGCCAGGAAGGCGTCACCGCGCCGATCACCGGCGTCCGCAACATGGAGCAGCTCGAGAGCAATATCGGCGCCACCGGCTGGGCGCTCGGCGAGGACGAGCTGGGCCGGCTCGAGGCCGCCAGCGCCCGCCCGCTGCCCTACCCCTACGATTTCCAGCGCAACGCTGGAGCCCGCTGACGGCCGGCCCTCGGGGCGGAATTTGAATCCCCGGCGGCGGTCCTTACATAAGGCTCCGCCGGCCGCGCCTTGCGGCCGGCACGAGGGGCCGCCGCGGGGCTTTTGCCAAGACCGCTTCGGCCCGCTGGACAAGGACATTTCGCCGTTGAGCAATCACCCGAATTCCGAGCCCTGGCACGGCACGACCATCATCACCGTGCGCAAGGGCGGCAAGGTCGTCATCGCCGGTGACGGCCAGGTTTCCGTCGGCCAGACGGTCATGAAGCACAATGCCAAGAAGGTTCGCCCGCTCGGCAAGGGCGGCGTCATTGCCGGTTTCGCCGGCGCCACCGCCGACGCCTTCACGCTCTTCGAGCGGCTGGAAGCCAAGCTCGAACAGTATCCCGGCCAGCTCACCCGCGCCTGCGTCGAGCTTGCCAAGGACTGGCGCACCGACCGCTATCTGCGCCGTCTGGAAGCCATGATGCTGGTCGCCGACAAGTCGACCAGCCTGGTCTTGACCGGCACCGGCGACGTGCTCGAGCCGGACGGCGGCGTTGCCGGTATCGGCTCCGGCGGCAATTACGCGCTGGCCGCCGCCCGGGCGCTGATGGACACCGACAAGTCGGCCGAGGAGATTGCTCGCAAGGCGATGGCGATCGCCGCCGACATCTGCGTCTACACCAATACGAGCGTCACGCTCGAATCCCTCGATTCAGACGTCTAGAGGAGCCGATGGCCACATTCTCTCCCCGTGAAATCGTCTCCGAACTCGATCGTTTCATCATCGGCCAGAACGACGCCAAGCGCGCCGTCGCCATCGCGCTCAGGAACCGCTGGCGCCGCCAGCAGCTCACCGGCGCCATGCGTGAGGAGGTGTTGCCCAAGAACATCCTCATGATCGGCCCCACCGGCGTCGGCAAGACCGAGATCTCGCGCCGTCTGGCCAAGCTCGCCGGCGCCCCCTTCATCAAGGTCGAGGCGACCAAGTTCACCGAGGTCGGCTATGTCGGCCGCGATGTCGAGCAGATCGTCCGCGATCTGGTCGAGGTCGGCATCTCTCTGGTGCGCGAGCGCCGCAGGCAGGAGGTCTCCGCCAAGGCGGAGCTGGCCGCGGAAGAGCGCGTCTTGACCGCGCTGGTCGGCCCGGCGGCGAGCCCGGCGACGCGCGAATCCTTCCGCAAGCGCCTGCGCCAGGGCGAGCTCGACGACAAGGAGATCGAGGTCGAGGTGCGCGATTCCGGCTCCGGCATGCCGCAGTTCGAGATCCCCGGCATGCCCGGCGCGTCCGTCGGCGTCATGAACATCGGCGACATGCTCGGCAAGGCCTTCGGCAACCGCACCAAGACGCGGCGCGTCCTGGTGCGCGATTCGCACGATCTGCTGGTCAACGAGGAATCCGACAAGCTGCTCGACAACGAGGAGGTCACCCAGGAGGCCATCGTCGCGGCGGAGAACGACGGCATCGTCTTCCTCGACGAGATCGACAAGATCTGCGCTCGCGAAGGCCGCTATGGCGGCGATGTCAGCCGCGAAGGCGTCCAGCGCGATCTTCTGCCGCTCATCGAAGGCACCACGGTGGCGACCAAATACGGGCCGGTGAAGACCGACCATATCCTGTTCATCGCCTCCGGCGCCTTCCACATCTCCAAGCCATCGGACCTGTTGCCGGAGCTGCAGGGCCGCCTGCCCATCCGCGTCGAGCTGTCGGCGCTCTCCAAGGAGGACTTCGTCCGCATCCTCACCGAGACCGAGGCGAGCCTCATCAAGCAGTATGTCGCCCTGATGGAGACCGAGGGTGTCACGCTCGATTTCACCGACGACGCCATCGATTCGATTGCCTCGATCGCGGTCGCCGTCAATGCCAGCATCGAGAACATCGGCGCGCGGCGCCTGCAGACGGTGATGGAGCGCGTGCTCGACGAGATCAGCTTCGCGGCCTCGGACCGCGACGGCGATACCGTCTCGATCGATGCCAAATATGTCGAGGATCACATCGGCGATCTCGCCCGCAACACAGATTTGTCGCGATTCATCCTCTAGGGTATCGCCCGGGTTTCATTTGGCCGGCGGCGGCTTCAACTTCGCCGCCGGTCTCATTATGATCCCGCCGCCAGAAGGCCGGAAAAGCGGCCGTGTGCCGAGAGAAGACCGCTTGATGCCGCGATTCCGCCCCTTCCTCCGCCTCGCTTTGCTTCTGCCTGTCTTGCTTCCGCTAAGCGCCCAGCCGGTCGGGGCAAAAGCCGAGGTCATCCTCGTGCCGCCGGGCAACCGCTCCGCCACGCAACCGCCCATATCGACCAGCTCGGTCATCCGAACCGCCGAGACCAACGGCTCCTTCGACGCAAAATACCGCAGCGTTTACAAGCAGCTCGCCAGCGACCGGCAGTTGATCCAGAAGATCGAAAAGGCCGCCGCGGTCTACGGCATCGATCCTGTCCACATGATCGGCGCGATCATCGGCGAACACACCTACAACGTCGACGTGATGGACACGTTGCAGGGCTATTACGTCAAGGCACTGGCCTATCTCGGTGCCAAGCTCAGCTTCACCTATGACGGCGAGGACGTGCGCGATTTCGTCAAGCGCCCGCAATTCGCCGCCTGCGCCAATGCCGCCGACGATTACGACCTGTGGAACTGTCGTGAGGACATCTGGCGCGCCAAGTTCAAGGGCAAGACCGTCGACGGCAAGGCCTTCCCCAACGACCGCTTCCAGCGCGTCTTCTTCCAGCCCTACTTCGCCGGCCAGACCTTCGGCCTCGGCCAGCTCAGCCCGCTCACCGCGCTCAGCGTTTCCGATGTCGTCGCTGCCAAGAGCGGCCTGCCGCCGCTCGATCTCAACTACCCCAACGAAATCTATCACGCGGTGATGGACCCCGACATGTCGCTCGACTACATGGCGGCGATCATCGCCCACGACATCGACGCCTATCGCCAGATCGCCGGCTTCGACATCTCGAAGAATCCCGGCCTCACCGCCACGCTCTACAATCTCGGCGACGCTGCCGACCGGGCTCGTGTCCTGGCGGCGGAAAACCGCAAGCGCCGGGCCGGCGGCCTGGCGATCGTCTATCCGCGCGAGAACTATTACGGCTGGCTGGTCAACGCCCGTCTCAGCGAACTGCGCAAGCTGCTGTAAGAACCGGTCGGCGTCAGCGGGACGGACGCTCGCGGCGGCGCAGCCGCACATAGAGAGCGCCGGCGCCGCCATGCGCCAGACCGGCCTCGTCGAAGCCGACCACCACCGGCCTCAGCTCGTGGGACGCCAGCCAGATCGGCACCAGACGGCGCAGGATTCCGCGCGTTCCCTCGCTGTCGCCGCCGTTCTTGCCCTTGCCGGTGATCACTAGAACCAGCTTTGCTCCCGAGGCCCGCGCCCCGTGCAGAAAATCGATGAGCCGGCTGTGGGCTGCCGCCTGGGTCATGCCGTGCAGATCGATGCGCGCATCGATGACAAGCGCCCCGCGATTGAGGCGGGAAAGCGTCCGCCGGTCGAGGGTGGCAAGCGCTGGCGGCGGCTTCGGCTTTGGCGGCGGCGTGGCCGGGCGCGGGGCGGGGGCCGGCTTCTCGGGCTTTTTGGGCGCCGCCGCCTTTTCGTCCGGTTCGGGTTCGGTCTTGGCCGGCGGCTTGCGCTTGAGCGGCGCGACCGAGCGCGTGACCTGGCTCCACAGCGCCATGTCCTCGTCGGAGGGCGGCGGCTTGCGCCGGCTCATGCCGCTTCCCCCCTCGGCGAGAGCACGATGAAGCGCCCCTTTGCGCTCATCGCCCCGGCAATCGCACCGGCGGCCTCGCCTGAGCCGAAGAAGATATCGCCGCGCGCCGGCCCGACGATCGCCGAGCCGGTATCCTGGGCGATCATAAGCCGGCTAAATGACTTCTGGTCGGGAAGCGTGGTATCCACCCAGACCGGCAGATGGAAGCTATGGATCAGCCGGTCGACGGCAAGGCTCCGGCCGGCCGTCAGGGGCACTTTTGCCGCCGCGATAGGCCCGAGCGCCGCCTCGTCGACGGCCGCCTCGCGGAAGAAGATGTAGGAGCGGTTTTCGGCCATCACCGCCGGAGCCAGCTCCGGATGTGCCGCCAGCCAGGCGCGGATCGCCGGCATGGTCGCGGTTCCGGGCGCAAGCGCCCCACGCTTGATCAGCACCCGGCCGATGGACGTGTAGGGATGGCCGGTCTTGGCGGCATAGGTCACCCGCATCGTGCGGCCGTCGGAAAGGCGGATGCGCGCCGCCCCCTGGATATGGATGAAGAAGGCATCGATCGGATCGGCGAGCCACACCAGTTCCAGTCCCCGGCCGTCGAGCGCGCCGGCGCTGATTGCGGCCCGGTCGGCATATTGGCTGAAGCCATCCGCGGTCTTGCGGGCGAAGCGCAGCGTTGGGTCGAGGCCAGGTGGCGGGTCGGCCGGGTCGAATTCGACCAGATCCTCGGGCGGGGCCAGCAGCGGCACGGTGAACTCGGCCGTCTGCGTCCGCGATCCCATGACCTCCGGCTCATAATAGCCGGTGAAGAAACCCTGGCCCGCCGGCGGCACCACTTCGCGTGGGCTGAACCAGGCCTCGAAGAACGTGCGTGCATCGCTTGCCGGAAGCGCCTCCGGCAGCCCGGCAGCGCGTGCCAGGGTCGCCGCCAGGGCGTTTGCATCGATGCCCAGCGCCCGCTCTTTCGGCGGATGGCCGACGCGCACGGCGGCGCTCCGCCGGAAGGCAGCAAAAGCGGCCGCGTGGTCGTCGTCCCGCCAGCCGGGCAGATCCGAAAATGCAAGTGGAATCAAGCGGGTATCTTTGACGGCCTGCGTCGTGTCGCCCATGGCCGCCGTCTCCGCCGCTCGCCCGTCACCCCGCGGAATCAGTCGACCAATTCGGTCGCCACCAGCTTCCAGTTGGGATCGCGCGAACCGGCCTCGCGCTCGAAGGTCCAGATATCGGTCACATCGCCAACATGGGTCGGGTCGCCGTCGACCACCGCGCCGTCCTTGTTGTGGGTTGCCGACACCAGCTTGGAGAGGAAGCGCACGGTCACCTGCACTGTGGCGCCCTTCACCCCGGCCTTGGTGATCTCGGCCTTGTCGATGCCGACGAACTTGAACTCGATGGTCTCGTTGCGCGCTTCCCGTTCGCTGATGGCGCTGACGAATCCGTCGTAGACATCGCGGCTCAGGAGCTGTTTCAGCGTCTTGCGGTCGCCCTCGGCGAACGCGGTCACAATCATCTCGTAGGCCGCCTTGGCGCCGCCCAGGAACGCATCGGGCTCGAACGAGCGGTCGGCGGTGGCGACCGCCGTCAACCCGTCATGCAGGCTCGAGCCGACGGGCGCGGCGGCCTTGATGCGCTCGTCGACATTGGCGCCCGCGTCCGCGCCGGCAGCCTCCTGCGCTGGCGGCGCGCGCCGCGCCGGCAGGTCGATCACCTTGTCGTTTGTCTTGCCGGCCGGGGTTTCGCGGCGCGAATAGGGATCGAACGGGGGTTTTTCGCTTCCGGTTCGCCGGCCCAGCACGTTGCGCAGCCGCAGGAAGACGACGACCGCGATGGCCAGGAAGATGACGGTTGTGATGTCCATGAAGCTGTACATGTCTCGGCGGGGTCCTGGCGCTGGACGGAGCCACTTTGCCCGAAATCGGGGGTGAAAGCGATGAATACAATGTAGGCAAGCCTGAGCCCCGTTACGAGTCGGTCTCCGGCTTGTAACCGGCTCCCTTGCGTGTTAGCCCAGCCGCGCCCTCGAGGCACGCGGTTTCCACGGGAGTAGTCAATGGCCGACGACGGCAGCAACGGACAGGAAGGCGTGGCGCCCAGCCAGCCGAGCATCAGCGTCATCGCGCAATACGTGAAGGACCTGTCCTTTGAGAATCCAGGCGCACCGGCGACGCTCAGGCCGCAGGGTGCCTCCCCCAATATCAGCATCTCCGTGGGGGTCCAGCCGCGTCCGGTGGCCGACAATGACATCGAGGTCGAATTGCGCCTTGAGGCGCGTGCCGTTGACGGCGAAACCACGCTTTTCGCCATCGAACTGGTCTATGCGGGCCTCTTCCGCCTCGCCAACATCACCCAGGAGACGGTCAACCCGATCATGCTGATCGAGTGCCCGCGCCTGCTCTTCCCCTTCGCCCGCCAGATCATCGCCGCAGCCAGCCAGAACGGCGGTTTCCCGCCGCTGCTTCTCGATCCGATCGATTTCGTCTCGCTCTACCGGCAGCGCATGGTCGATCCTGGTGCCGGCGGCCCGGCTGCCGAGCCTCCGGTCTCGACCAACTGAGCCGCTGACGGCGTCGGGCAGGTTCCCTCAGATTGCGATTCCCGCCGCCCGCGCCGCGTCCTTGAGCGACGTGGCCGGCCTTGGGCCGACATGGCCGATTACCTCCGATGCGGCCAGCGTTCCCAGCCGTCCGGCGTCGATGAGCGCCATGCCGCGCGCAATGCCGAACAGGAACCCGGCGGCGAACAGGTCGCCCGCCCCCGTCAGGTCGACCACCGCCTCCACCGGCGTCGCCGGCACCTTGAGGGTCTCCTCCCGCGTCACCACCAGGGCGCCCTCGGCGCCGATGGTGATCGCAGCCAGTGCACAATCGGCGGCGAGCGCCGTGATCGCCGTACCGACATCGGCGGTCTCGTAGAGCGAGCGTACCTCCGAATCATTGGCAAGCAGGATGTCGACCGTCTTCGAGCGGATCAGGTCGAGGAATTCCGCCCGGAAGCGATCGACGCAGAAGGCGTCCGACAGCGACAGCGACACCTTGCGGCCGGCGGCGTGGGCAATCTCCGCAGCATGCACGAAGGCTTCCTTGGCCTCCGGCGGGTCCCACAGATAGCCCTCCAGATAGGTGATCGCCGAGCGATGGACGATATCGGCGTCGATGTCGCGGGGCGACAGCGCCTGGCAGGCGCCAAGATAGGTGTTCATCGTGCGCTCGCCGTCCGGCGTGATCAGGATCATCGAGCGCGCCGTCGGCGCGCCGTCGGAGAGCGGCGCGGTGCCGAAATGCACGCCCGTCGCCTGCATGTCGTGGCGATAGATGGCGCCGAAGGCGTCGTCGGCGACCTTGCCGATGAAGGCGGCACGCCCACCGAGCGAGGCAACGCCGGCCGTGGTGTTGCCTGCCGATCCGCCGGAGGCTTCGATGGCGGGCCCCATATGGGCATAGAGCGTGTCGGCGCGCTCGGCGTCGATCAGATGCATGGTGCTCTTGGAAAGGCCCTCGCGTACGAGGAAGTCATCCTCGGTGCTCGCCAGAATGTCGACAATGGCATTGCCGATGCCGAGCACGTCGAAGTCTGCCTGGGCCATGAAACCTCTGGTCTGTCAGGGAAAACGGCAAGAAAGCGGCGCGACTATAGCGGCGGCTGGGTCGCGCGCAACCGCGGCAAAAGCTCTATGGCGTCTTGTCCGGCCAGGCGCAGAGGTCGGCGATCAGGCAGGCCGCACAATCGGGCTTGCGCGCCTTGCACACGTAGCGCCCGTGCAGGATCAGCCAGTGATGGGCATGGCGCCGGTAGGGCTCGGGAACGCGGGCTTCCAGCGCCATCTCAACGGCGAGCGGGTCGCGGCCGGGCGCGATGCCGGTACGGTTGGCGACGCGGAAGATGTGCGTATCGACCGCCATGGTCGGCTCGCCGAAGGCGACGTTGAGCACCACATTGGCGGTCTTGCGGCCGACGCCGGGCAGGGTTTCGAGCGCTTCCCGCGTCTCCGGCACCTTGCCGCCATAGTCGGCGACGAGCTTCTCAGAGAGCGCAATCAGGTTCTTCGCCTTGGTGCGGAAGAGGCCGATGGTGCGGATGAGGTCGGTGACCTTGTCGAGGCCGAGCGCCACCATCTTTTGAGGCGTGTCGGCGAGCGTGAACAGCGCCGGCGTCGCCTTGTTGACCCCGGCATCGGTCGCCTGCGCCGAAAGCACCACGGCGACCAGCAGCGTATAGGGGCTGGTGTAGACAAGCTCGCTCTTCGGCTCCGGTTCAGCCTTGGCGAAGCGGCGGAAGATCTCCGCGATCTTCGCTGCCGGCAGGCTCGGCGGCACCCCGGGCTTTGCGGCTGCCTTCGCCATCTCAGCGCCGCTCCGCGATCGTCAATGCGTCGATGCCGATCGCTAGCGCCACGCCGCAGCCGACCAGAGTGAGGCCGATCAGGAAGATGCGGACGGCGCGGTCGTAGCGGGCGCGCTCCAGCGAGTTCGGATGGAGCAGGGCAGCCAGCGCCACGAGTTCGCAAACGACACCGGCGGCCAGCGGCACGATGCCGAAGAGGTCGTGTAATTGCCAGGGCAGGGGGTTTGCCGCCCAAGCGGTCAGGAAGGTCAGCGAAAAGCCGGTCAGCACGCCGACGGCGGCCACGCTGCCATTGCGGAAGACCGCCTCGATGTTCTGATTTTCCGGCTCCGGATTGATCACCGCCAACCCCGCTCCCCTGGACGCCTGCCTCTTGCCAACGCGACAGAAGCAGCTAGCTTTTGTTTGGATTCACAATAATGAAAGCCCATGGACACCACCACGCCCCCGTCTCATGTTCCCGAAACCGTCGTCTTCTCGGCGGTCCTGCGCCCGCATCGCTCGCTCACCCCGCACGGCTTCGGCGTTCTGATGGCGGCGATTGCGCTCTGCTCGTTCTTCGTCGGCTTCGCCTTCTGGCTCATGGGCGCCTGGCCGGTGGTCGGCTTCTGCGGCCTTGATGTCCTGCTGATCCAGCTCGCCTTTCATCTGAACTTTCGTGACGCGCGTGCCGCCGAGGAGGTCCACCTGACTCACGAGCGCCTCTCGGTCACCCAGATATCACCGAAGGGCGAAGCGCGGGAGACCGGCTTCAATCCCTATTGGGCGCGGCTGGAAGTGGAGCGCCAGCCGGAGATCGGCATAACGGCGCTGCGCATCGTCTCACATGGCGTTCATCTGGTGATCGGCGCCTTTCTGCCGCCGGTCGAGCGCGAGAGCTTCGCCGCTGCGCTTTCGACCGCCTTGGCCAAGGTGCGCGCCGGGTAGGGCCTGCCTCCCCAGACCTTGCAAGAATCGGGTGGCCGCCCCTGCCGCCCGCGCCTACATCGGGTCTATCCTGCGACAGGAGAGACCGTGATGGACCTTGCGATCATGACCAGCCCCGCAACCGGTGCCCGGCACGGCCAGCCCATCGACGTCACGGTACCGGACTACGAGATCGTCTGCCGCGCGATCGGCTTCATCTCCCGGCGCTGGCGCGAACAGCCCTCGCTGGAACGCATCGCCGACCATGTCGGCATGAAGCCGCTGTCGCTGCAGCGCCTGTTCACCCGCTGGGCCGGCCTGTCGCCCAAAGGCTTCGTCCAGGCGTTGACGCTGGATCACGCCCGCACGCTGCTCGCCGATTCGGCTTCCGTGCTCGACGCCGCCTACGAGGTCGGTCTCTCCGGTCCCGGCCGGCTGCACGATCTCTTCGTCACCCACGAGGCGATGACGCCGGGCGCCTACAAGGCGCGCGGCGAGGGCCTCACCATGCGCTACGGCTTCCACGCCTCGCCCTTCGGCGCCGCACTGGTCATGGTCACCGATCGCGGGCTCGCCGGCCTTGCCTTCGCCGATCCGGGCAAGGAGGCGGCGGCGCTCGCCGATATGCAGGCGCGCTGGCCGCGCGCCACTTACGTCGAGGATCTCGAGGCCACCGGACCTACCGCCCGGCGCATCTTCGATCCGGCGACCTGGCGGCCGGACCGGCCGCTGCGCGTGGTGATGATCGGTTCGGATTTCGAGCTCTCCGTGTGGGAGACCCTGCTCAAGCTGCCGCTCGGCACCGCCACCACCTATTCCGACATCGCCGCCCATATCGGCCGGCCCACCGCCGCCCGCGCCGTCGGCACGGCGGTCGGCCGAAACCCGATCTCCTTCGTGGTTCCCTGCCACCGGGTGCTCGGCAAGAACGGCAATCTCACCGGCTACCACTGGGGCCTCACCCGCAAGCAGGCGATCCTTGGCTGGGAGGCCGGCGTTTCAGGTCGTGGCGCGGACTAGACGACTGGCTAACGATATTAGCGTATTAGCAAATGACCGTAGGTTATCCTACGGATCGCCAGCGAGCACGTCCTTGCTGGCGATCGTCGAGTCGGCGTTCAGTCGGTAGACCACCGGCACGCCGGTCGCCAGTTCCAGCTTCACCACCTCGTCCGGTGTCAGCCCGTCGAGCGCCATGATCAATGCCCGCAGCGAATTGCCGTGGGCGGCGATCAGCACCTTCTCGCCGCGCAGCACATGCGGCTGGATGCGGTTGATGTAGTAGGGCCAGACGCGGGCGCCGGTATCGCGCAGCGATTCGCCGTTGGGCGGCGCCACGGCATAAGAGCGGCGCCAGACATGGACCTGCTCTTCGCCCCATTTCTTGCGCGCATCGTCCTTGTTGAGGCCGACGAGGTCGCCATAGTCGCGCTCGTTGAGCGCCTGGTCGCGGGTGATTGACAGGCCGGTCTGGCCGATTTCGTCGAGCATCAGGTCGAGCGTGCGCTGGGCGCGGATCAGCGCCGAGGTGAAGCAGAGGTCGAAGCTGAGGCCCTGCGCCTTGAGCTTCCGCCCGGCCGCCTTCGCCTCGGCGACGCCCTGCTCGGAGAGATCCGCATCGTGCCAGCCGGTGAAGAGATTCTTGAGGTTCCATTCGCTCTGTCCGTGGCGGACGAGCACCAGCAAGCGGTCCATATGTCTGTCCTTCGATTGTTTCATGTCTGGCGGCGATCAGGGAGGTGACCGGCCACCGGGGAGAAAGCGGGGCCGGATACTAGCCCAAGCCCAGCACATCGGCCATGGAGTAGAGCCCGGGCTTACGGTCGCGGGCCCACAGCGCCGCCTTGACCGCACCGCGCGCGAAAAGCGCCCGGTCGGTTGCCTTGTGGGAGAGTTCGATTGTCTCGCCGTTGCCGGCGAAGATCACGCTGTGCTCGCCGATGACCGAGCCGCCGCGCAGCGTCGCAAAGCCGATGTCGCCGCGCTGGCGCGCGCCGGTATGGCCGTCGCGTACCCGCACCGAATGCTCCTCGAGTGCGATGTCGCGGCCGGCCGCTGCGGCGCGGCCGAGCATCAGCGCCGTGCCGGAGGGCGCGTCTACCTTGGCGCGATGGTGCATCTCCAGCACCTCGATGTCGAAATCCGGATCGAGCGCCTGCGCCGCCTGCCGCACCAGGACGGCGAGCAGATTGACACCAAGGCTCATATTGCCGGACCTGACGATCGGTGCGTGGCGCGAAGCGGCGGCGATTCTGGCATCGTCCTCGGCCGAAAGGCCGGTGGTGCCGATGATATGGGCGATGCGCGCCTGCGCCGCGATCTCGGCGAAGGCAAGGGTCGCCGCCGGCACGGTGAAATCGAGCACGCCCTCGGCCTTGGCGAACAGCGGCAGCGGGTCGGTCGTCACCGGCACGCCCAGTTCGCCGACGCCGGCCAGCAGTCCGACGTCCTTGCCGATCTCGGGCGCGCCCTCGCGCTCGATGGCGCCAGTGACGGTCACGCCCTCGCTTTCGGTGACGATGCGCGTCAGCGTCCGTCCCATGCGGCCGGCGGCACCGACGACGATCAGCTTCATGTCGCTCATTTCACACGGCCTCCTATGGCTGCGGGCCGTCATAGCCTTCGATGACGACGAAATCGACATCGGCGCCGCCGACGCGCTTGGCCACGGCGCGGTTGTGCTCATGGGAGTGGTAGCAGTCGACCGCTGCCTGATAGCTCGGGAACTCGATCACCACATTGCGCGGCTTCGACCGGCCCTCCGGATTCTCGAACGTGCCGCCACGCACGAGGAAGCGGCCGCCATGCTTGCGTATGGCCTCCAGGTTGTCGGCGCGATAGGCGTCGTATTTTGCCTGATCATGCACGTTGACACGCATGATCCAGTACCCCTTGGGCATGTCGTCTCCCTGTTTCCATTGCCGTCGCGGGCACGCTAAAGCCTTTCACGGCCGGATGGAATGGCTCCGGCCGGCCAGGGCAGGGCGCCCTCAGGAGAAGCCGTCAGTCCGCCAGTCTGGAGGCGAGATCGACCAGGCTCCGGCAGACGGTCTTCATCAGCTTCGCCCGCCCCTCGTCGATCAGTTCGCCCGCCTCGTCGAAGGCGTCCTGGGCGCGCGGAATCTCGATCTTCTCCGGCACCATGATGCCGCGCACCGCGGTCGTGAGCACCCTGCGCAGATCGGCCAGCGCCCGCGCCCCGCCGAACGCCCCGTCCGAGGTGCTGCCGACGGCGTAGACCTTGTGGCGGTAGGGGACGCTGCTGTTCCGGTGGCGGCTTATCCAATCGATGGTGTTCTTGAGCAGCGGCGGCAGCGAATTGTTGTATTCCGGCGTGGCGATGAACACGCCCTTGTTGGCGGCGATCAGCCGGGCGAGCTTGGTGGCGTTGTCGGGGATGCCCTGGCCCTCTTCGAGGTCGCCGTCATAGAGCGGCAGCGGGTAGTCGGCGAGCGAGATGTACGTCACTTGCGCCTCGGCAAGCGCCAGCTCCTTGGCGGCCAGCGCCGCCAGCCTGGCGGACAGCGCGGCCGAACGGATCGAGCCGGCGAATACGAGAATCCTGGTCGCCGCCATGGATGGTTGTCTCCCCTAAAGGCTGGGTCCGAAGACCTTTATAGAGGCGAGGCGACCGACCGCCAGCGGAAGAGCAGCTTGCGGCTGGCGCAATCGAAGGCGAAAAGGTTGCCGCCCGGCGTCGGCTGGAAGTATTCGCGCGAAATCGGCAGGCCCGCCAGCTGGCACAGCAGCAGCGTTCCGATCCGCCCGTGGCCGATGATGAGCACGTCGCCGTCGGTCTTGGCGGCGAGCAGCGCGTCGATGCCGGCGACGACGCGCCGTTGCGCGTCCGCGGCGGTTTCCCAGCCGAGCCGCGCATTCTCCAGCGGCTGGGCGAAGAAGGCGTCCACCGTCCGGTCGAGTTCCACCACCGACAGGAATTCGGAATAGGGCCGCGCGCTGTCGTCGATCTTCGCATGGATCTCGACCGGCAGGTCGCGTCGTCCGGCGAAGATGTGCGCCGTCTCGATCACCCGGTACTCGGTTGATGCGACCACGCGCGTCACCCGCGATACCCACGGCGCATTGACCACACGCAGGACGCGGGCGCGTCCTTCATCGGAGAGGTGCCAATTCCTCACCGCTTTGGTCGGATCGACCCGGATCTGCGTGTGCGTGAAGTAATAGGCGGTCGGCAATTTCCCCTCGAAAGCCCCGAACATGTCCTGCGATGCGGGCATCGCCACACGCGAGCCGAGATGCGCGCCGGCTGGAGGGGGTCCGGTTGCGACCAGCTTGGTCCGTGCCAAAACGACGAGTCCCACCGACCAGCTAGCCGCAGTGGCCGCGCAACCGCAAGCTAAAACATATGATTTTCTGCAATTTTGCGGATACTGCCTGTGTCAGGCACTGCGATAGAGCCAGACGCGCGCCGGCGGCAGGTTTGCAAGCACCAGGGCGATCCGTTCGACCGTGAACCGGCCCTCCACCGCCGGCACCGGCGGCGCCATGCCGTAAGAGAACTGGATCAGGCATCCGCCGGGCAGCACCCGGCCGAGCGCGTTGGAAATCAGCGCCTGGCGTGCCTCCGGCGGGCTGTTGAGCAAAGGCAGGCTGGAGACAACCGCCGCATAGGGTCCGGCGAGCCCCGGCGGCAGGCTACTGGCGAGGTCGAAGGCGTCGCCTTCCACCACGTTCAGACCGCGGAAGCGCCGGACCAGCAGTGCGCAGAACTCGGGATTGTATTCCAGCGCCACGATGCGTTCGGCATTGACCCCATGTTCGATCAGCGCGGCCGTCACCGGGCCGGTTCCGGGACCAAGTTCCAGCACCGGCCAACTGCTGTTGGCATCCACCGGGCGCGCCATGGCCCGCGCCAGTGCCTTGCCCGAAGGGCTGATGGCGCCGGTCAGTACCGGTTTCTGGAGCCAGGTGCGAAAGAATCGCAGGCTGTCAGCCATGGCGGTGCCGTGCGGTGGGCATCACCCGCCGAGGCCTTCGAGGAAATCGCGAACGCGGGCGAAGAAGCCGGTCGATTCGGGATTGTTGTCGGCCGAGGATACCTGCTCGAATTCCTGCAGGAGTTCGCGCTGCCGCCGGGTCAGGTTGCGCGGGGTCTCGACGGCGACCTGGATGTACATGTCGCCCACCCGGCCGGAACGCAACACCGGCATGCCCTTGCCTTTGAGGCGGAACTGCTTTCCGGTCTGTGTACCGTCCGGCACCTTCACCCGCGTCTTGCCGCCGTCGATGGTCGGCACCTCGAAATCGCCGCCAAGCGCCGCCGTGGTCACCGACACCGGCACCCGGCAGAAGATGTCGGCGCCGTCGCGCTGGAAGAAGGCGTGCGGCTTGATCGACAGGAAGATGTAGAGGTCGCCCGGCGGTCCGCCGCGCAAGCCCGCCTCGCCCTCGCCGGCCAGCCGGATGCGGGTGCCGTCCTCGATGCCGGAGGGAATGTTGACCGACAGCTTGCGCTCTTCGGTCACCCGGCCGGCGCCGCGGCACTCCAGGCACGGATCGGAGATCACCGAGCCGCGGCCCTGGCAGGTCGGGCAGGTGCGTTCGATCGAGAAGAAGCCCTGCGCCGAGCGCACGCGGCCGTGGCCGTCGCAGGTCGGGCAGGTCTTCGGACTCGAGCCCGGCTTGGAACCGGAACCCGAGCAGGTCTTGCAGGTGACCTTGGTCGGCACCTCGATCTCTGCGGTCTTGCCGGCATAGGCCTCTTCCAGCGTGATCTCCATGTTGTAGCGGAGATCGGCGCCGGCCTCGCGGCCACCACGGCTTGCGCCGCGCCTGCCACCCATCACGTCGCCGAAGCCGAAGATGTTGTCGAAGATGTCCGACATCGAGGCGGCGAAGTCGCCGTTGAAGCCGGCCGGCCCGCCGCCGCCATTCTCGAAGGCGGCGTGGCCGAAGCGGTCATAGGCCGCCCGCTTCTGCGGGTCCTTCAGGCACTCATAGGCGGCGCTGACTTCCTTGAACTTGACCTCGGCCGTGTCGTCGCCCGGATTACGGTCCGGATGATACTGCATGGCGAGCTTGCGGAAGGCGGTCTTCAGCGTCTTGTCGTCCGCCGTGCGGGAGACGCCGAGTACCTCGTAGAAGTCGGCCTTGGCTGCCACGTCACGCCACCTTCATTGCGTCCACGGGGCCCGTCGTCCGGCTGAGCCAGTCGCCGCGAATCAAGCCCATCAGGTTCATCACATACGGTTTGCCGGCAACCGTCCACTGACCGGGCATCGCCCCCTCCTCGCGAAAGCCGCAGCTCAGGTAGAGCCGGCGCGCCCGCTCGTTCTCCGGCACCACCGCCAGCGCCAGGTGATCGACGCCGAGTTCGGTGAAGGCGTAGCCGACCGCGTGCTCGAAGAGCGCGCGACCGTAGCCGTGGCCGCGCAAACCCGGCGCGATGGCGAAACGGCCGAGCCGCGCCCATCGTTTCGCCGGGTCGTGCAGGAACTCGACATGGCCGGTCGGCCTGTCATCCGCATCGATCGCGGTGAAGCACAGCCGCGGCGTCGGGTTGGCGCCTTCCGCGATCCACGCCGCCATCTGCCCGACGGTCAGCGGAAAGCGGACCTCCGGTCCGCCCCATGTGGCCAGGTCGGTGAGGTCGGCGAACCAACCCGCCATCTCGTCCGCATCTGCCGCACGCGCCGGCCGAAGGGTGATGTCCATGGGGCGTCCGGTGATTGACGGCCGCTTACGCCGATTTCTTCTTGTCGTCGTCGACTTCCTCGAAGTCGGCGTCGACCACGTCCTCGTTCTTCTCGGGCCCGCCCTCGGCCGTGGCGCCGTCTGCACCTTCGGCGCCAGCCTGGCTCGCCTGGTACATGGCTTCGCCAAGCTTCATCGCGGCCTGCGAGAGCGCCTGCGTCTTGGCCTTGATCGCCTCGACGTCGTCGCCCTCCATGGTGCTCTTCAGCTCGGCCACCGCCGCCTCGATCGCCGACTTGTCGGCCTCCGAGACCTTGGCGCCGAAGTCCGTGAGCGACTTCTCGGTAGAGTGGACCAGCGCCTCGCCGTGGTTCTTGGCCTCGACCAGTTCCTTCTTCTTCTTGTCTTCCTCCGCGTGCGCCTCGGCGTCCTTGACCATCTTGTCGATGTCGGTGTCGGAGAGGCCGCCGGAGGCCTGGATGCGGATCTGCTGTTCCTTGCCGGTGCCCTTGTCCTTGGCCGAGACGTTGACGATGCCGTTGGCGTCGATGTCGAAGGTGACCTCGATCTGCGGCACGCCACGCGGCGCCGGCGGGATGCCGACCAGGTCGAACTGGCCAAGCAGCTTGTTGTCGGCCGCCATTTCGCGCTCGCCCTGGAAGACGCGGATGGTCACCGCGTTCTGGGCGTCTTCGGCAGTCGAGAACACCTGGCTCTTCTTGGTCGGGATGGTTGTGTTGCGGTCGATCAGACGGGTGAACACGCCGCCCAGCGTCTCGATGCCGAGCGACAGCGGCGTCACGTCGAGCAGCAGCACGTCCTTGACGTCGCCCTGCAGCACGCCCGCCTGAATGGCGGCGCCGACGGCGACCACCTCGTCCGGGTTGACGCCCTTGTGCGGCTCCTTGCCGAAGAACTGCTTCACCACCTCCTGCACCTTGGGCATGCGGGTCATGCCGCCGACCAGGATCACCTCTTCGATCTCGCCGGCGGAAAGACCGGCATCCTTCAGCGCCGCCCGGCACGGGCCGACGGTCTTCTGCACCAGGTCCTCGACCAGCGCTTCAAACTTGGCGCGGGTGAGCTTCATGGTCAGGTGCTTCGGCCCCGAGGCGTCGGCGGTGATGAACGGCAGGTTGATCTCGGTCTGCGTCGCGCTCGACAGCTCGATCTTGGCCTTTTCGGCGGCCTCCTTCAGGCGCTGCAGTGCCAGCTTGTCGCCGCGCAGGTCGATGCCCTGATCCTTCTTGAACTCGTCGGCCAGGTAGTTGACCAGCCGCATGTCGAAGTCCTCGCCGCCGAGGAAGGTGTCGCCGTTGGTCGACTTCACCTCGAACACGCCATCGCCGATCTCCAGCACGGAAATGTCGAAGGTGCCGCCGCCGAGGTCGTAGACCGCGATCGTCTTGCCTTCCTTCTTGTCGAGGCCGTAGGCGAGCGCGGCCGCCGTCGGCTCGTTGATGATGCGCAGCACTTCCAGGCCGGCAATCTTGCCGGCGTCCTTGGTGGCCTGGCGCTGGGCGTCGTTGAAGTAGGCCGGAACCGTGATGACCGCCTGCTCGACCTTGGCGCCGAGATAGGATTCGGCGGTTTCCTTCATCTTCTGCAGGATGAAGGCGGAAATCTGCGAAGGCGAATATTTCTGGCCGTCCGCCTCGAGCCAAGCGTCGCCGTTCGGCGCCTTGACGATCTTGTAGGGGACGAGCTCCTTGTCCTTGGCCACCATCGGGTCGTCGTAGCGCCGGCCGATCAGGCGCTTGACCGCGAAGAAGGTGTGCTCGGGATTGGTGACCGCCTGGCGCTTGGCCGGCTGGCCGGTCAGCCGCTCACCGTCGTCGGTGAAGGCGACGATCGACGGCGTGGTGCGCTGTCCCTCGGAATTCTCGATGACTTTTGCGCTTTTGCCATCCATGACCGCGACGCACGAGTTCGTCGTGCCGAGGTCGATACCAATAACTTTTGCCATGTTGTTCTCTCCTTGCGGCAGACCGGGCAGGTCCCGTAAGGCCCCCGGCCGGTCCCCAGCTGTGAATTTCGATGCCCTGACGCGATTCGCAGCCCCTGTCGAGGAATTCCGAGAGAGGCGGCGCAAGTTCTGGCCGTATATAAGAAGGGGTCAAAAGCGCCGCAAGGCTTGGCTTCACAGGCGCCGGCCCGCCCTGCCGGCCGTCGTCGCCCGACGCCCCTGTCGATTGGAGCGCACGATGCCCCAGCCGGTCACCGTCCAGCCCGACTGCCATCATTATCCGGGTTTCCTCGACCGCGCGGCGCAAGGTGCGCTGGTGGCCCTGCTGCGCGCGGCCGTCGGCAACGCCCCGTTCTTCACGCCCACCATGCCGCGCACCGGCAAGCCCTTTTCCGTACGCATGACCAATCTGGGGCCGCTCGGCTGGGTGTCCGATCGCGACGGCGGCTACCGCTACCAGGCGATCCATCCGGAGACCGGGGAGCCGTGGCCGCCGATCCCCGCCAGCCTGCTCGCCCTCTGGCAAGCGGTGGCGGACTATCCGCACGATCCCGAGGCCTGCCTGGTCAACTATTATGCGCCGACGGCCCACATGGGCCTGCACCAGGACCGCGACGAGGAGGATTTCGCCGCGCCGGTCGTCTCCATCTCGCTGGGCGATGCCTGCCGCTTTCGCATCGGCGGAAAGGAACGCGGCGGTTCCACGCGCTCGCTCAAGCTCTCATCCGGCGATGTCATTGTCTTCGGTGGCGTCTCGCGCCTCGCCTTCCATGGCGTCGACCGCCTCTATCCGGGCACCTCGACCCTGCTTGCCGGCTGGTTTCCCGAAGGCGGGCGCATCAACCTGACACTGCGCCGGGTCGGGAAACCTGCCACCTGAGGTTGCTTGCGGCGGATCAAGGGCGCCATGCCTCGGCCCCACTAGGTTCACACGCGCTCCTCCTTGATGACAAACGCGCATCAACCGGCCCGGTCAGAGGCCGCGGACGGTCATGACGGCAGGCAACGATATCCGTACCCGCGCCCTGAGCGTTCTGGCTGAGCTCACGGCCCTGCGCGCCGAGGTGGCGGCGGAAGGCCGCACTCTGTTTGGCCGCTGGCGCGGCCGTATCACGCGCTGCAGTTTTGCCGCCAGCGCACTCAATTTCGCCCACTATCTGGCGGTCCGTCGTCGCGACCTGCGGCCCCTGCAGCGTCGGCTGATGGTGCTTGGCGTCTCCTCGCTCGGCATCCTTGAAGGCCGCGCCCTGGCCTTGCTCGATGCCGCGATTGTCGCGTTGGCGGCTCTTGCCGGCGCGCCCGCGCCGCGCCCGCCCACCGAACGCCAGTTCTTTCGCGGCGAGACGCGCCTTGCCGCCAATGCCGCCGAATGCTTCGGTCCGCCGCGCCGCGGCCGCATCGGGCGCATCATGGTGACGCTTGCTACCGACGCGGCCGACGATCCGGCCATCGTGCGTTCGCTCGCCGAAGCCGGCGCCGACACCTTCCGCATCAATTGCGCCCACGACAGCAAAGCGGAATGGACGCGCATGGTCGCCAATATCCGCGCCGCCGAGCAGGCGACCGGGCGCCGCCTGCCGCTTCTCATGGATATCAGTGGCCCCAAGGTCCGTACCGGCCGCGTGGCCACCCCGCCCGACCGCGACCGCCTGCTGATCGGCGACACCGTCCTGCTTGGCCGCATGCTTCGGCCGGACGTGACCGCGGTGCCGTTCCAGGCCACCTGTACCCCGCCGCAGATCCTCGATCGCATCGCGGTCGGCGATCAGGTCTCGATCGACGATGGCGAGCTGCTCGGCACCGTCATCGCCGCGGCCCATGGCGGCTTCCTGCTGCGCGTCGACCACGGCAAGCTCGCCGGTGTCCGGTTCAGGGCGGAGAAGGGCCTCAATTTTCCCGACACCGACCTCGGCCTCGACCCGCTCACCGACCGGGACCGCCACGACCTCGATTTCATCGTGCGCCACGCCGACATGATCGGCCATTCCTTCGTGCAGACCGCCGAGCACGTCGCCTCGCTTCAGGCCGAACTCGCCGGCCGACGGGCCGACTGGCAGACAATCGTGCTGGTCGGCAAGATCGAGACGCCGAGCGCTGTCTCCAACCTGCCGGAGATCATCGTTGAGGCCGCCGGTCGCCAGCCCTTCGCGGTGATGATCGCGCGTGGCGATCTGGCCGTGGAGATGGGTTTCGAGCGCGTTGCCGAGATGCAGGAAGAGATCATGTGGCTGTGCGAGGCCGCGCACGTGCCGGTGATCTGGGCGACGCAGGTTCTCGAGGAACTGGTCAAGAAGGGTCTGCCCTCGCGCGGCGAGATGACCGATGCCGCCATGGCGGCCCGCGCCGAATGCGTGCTGCTCAACAAGGGGCCCAACGTTGCCGCCGCCGTCGGCGTGCTCGACCGGCTCTTGCGCCGCATGGGCGAGCATCAGGTCAAGAAGACACCGACGCTGCGGGCGCTGCATTCCTGGCAGCCCGGCAAACCGGCACCACGGACCGCACCGGTTGCCCCAATCTCGCCGCCAAGCTCCGCTTCAACAGGGCAGGACCATCGGTCGGAAACGGCGAGCAATGAAGAATCAGGTTTTTGACTGGGTGCGCGCGCTGGCCGGCGCCGCCTTGCTGACCGTCATCCTCAAGACGGTCGCCTTCGCCACCTACTACATCCCCTCGGAAAGCATGGTGCCGACGCTGGAGGTCGGCGACCGCCTGATCGCCACCAAGTTCGACTACGGCTACGGGCCCTATTCGGCGCCGCTGGTCGCGCTGCCCGCCTTCCCTTCGCAGGACGGACGCCTGTTCGGCAGCCTGCCGGCGCGCGGCGACATCGTGCTGTTCCGCCATCCGGTCACCGGCGAGACGCTGATCAAGCGCGTCATCGGACTTCCCGGCGACCGTATCCAGATCACTCAGGGGCGCCTCTATATCAACGGCAAGGAGATGCCGCGGCGCGAAGTGAAGGTCTACGCCTACAAGCAATTTGACGGTCCGCCGGTTACCGTCACCGAATATGAGGAGACGCTGCCCGGCGGCCGCGTCCACCCCATCATCATGCGCTCCGACGACGCGCCGCAGGAGAATACCGGCGTCTATGTCGTGCCGCCCGAGCACCTCTTCATGATGGGCGACAACCGCGACAATTCCGCCGACAGCCGCTTTGCCGAGCTGGGCTATGTGCCGGTCGAGAACCTGATCGGCCGCTCGCGCCTGATCCTCTATTCGCTGCACGACTGCCAGCCGCAGCGCGGCCTCGCCTGCGCCCCGCGCCGCTATCTGACCGGCCTCGAATAAGCGTCGGTTCGCGTTTCAGCCGCCCAGCCCGAATGCGGCGAGTGCGGCCATGTTGACGATATCGGAGTCCTTGGAGGCCAGTGAGACGATCTGCACGGGCTTGTCGAGGCCGACCAGGAGGGGGCCGATCACGGTCGAGCCGCCGAGTTCCTGCACCATCTTGGTGGCGATCGATGCCGAGTGATAGGCCGGCATCACCAGCACATTGGCCGGCGCCGACAGGCGGCAGAACGGATAGGCCGCCATCAGCTTGGGATTGAGCGCCACGTCGGCAGCCATTTCGCCGTCATATTCGAAGGTGACGCGGCGCTCGTCGAGGATCTCCACCGCCTTGCGCACCTTCTCGGCGCGGTCGCCGCTGCCCAGGCCGAAGGTCGAATAGGCGAGCAGCGCCACCCGCGGCGTGTAGCCCATGCGTTGCGCCACGCCGGCCGCCTCCTCGGCGATGTCCGCCAGATCCTCCGGTGTCGGCAGGTCGTGCACCGCCGTGTCGGCCACCAGCACCATGCGGCCGCGCGCCAGCACCATGGAGATGCCGATCACCTTGTGGCCGGGCTTCGGGTCGATGACCCTCAGAGTATCTTCCAGCACCGTCGAGTAGTTGCGCGTGATGCCGGAGACCATGGCGTCGGCGTCGCCCAGCGCCACCATGCAGGCGCCGAAATGGTTGCGGTCGGAATTGACCAGCCGCTGCACGTCGCGGAAGAGGTAGCCCTTGCGCTGCAGGCGGGCGTAGAGGAAGTCGATGTATTCGGCGTTGCGCGTCGACAGGCGCGCATTGTTGATCTCGACGCCCTCGCGCAGGTCGATGCCGGCCCGTTCGGCGGAAGCGCGCACCGTCTCCTCGCGGCCGATCAGCACGGCGGTTCCCAGCTTGTGGCTGACGAAGCTCGCCGCCGCGCGGATCATCGGCTCTTCCTCGCCTTCGGCGAAGACGACGCGCTTGGGCGCCCGGCGCACCCGCTGGAAGATGCGCTGCAGCGTGCCGACGATCGGATCGCGCCGCGCCGAGAGCTGCATCTTGTATTGCGTCATGTCCTCGATCGGCTTGCGCGCGACGCCGGAATCGGTCGCCGCCTTGGCCACCGCCGCCGGTATCTCCGACAAGAGGCGCGAATCGAAGGGCACCGGAATGATGTAATGCGGCCCGAATTTCGGACGCACGCCCTCATACGCCGCCGCCACTTCGTCGGGCACGTCCTCGCGCGCCAGCATGGCCAGCGCCTGCGCCGCCGCCACCTTCATGTCTTCGTTGATGGTGGTGGCACGCACGTCGAGCGCCCCGCGGAAGATGTAGGGGAAGCCCAGCACGTTGTTGACCTGGTTGGGATAGTCGGACCGCCCGGTGGCCACGATCGCGTCGTCGCGGATGGCAGCGACTTCCTCCGGCGTGATCTCCGGATCGGGATTGGCCATGGCGAAGATGATCGGGCGCGGCGCCATCGAGCGGATCATGTCGGGGGTCAGGGCGCCCTTCGCCGACAAGCCGAAGACCACGTCGGCGCCGTTCATCGCGTCGGCCAGCGTGCGCGCGTCGGTCTTCACCGCGTGCGCCGCCTTCCACTGGTTCATGCCTTCCGTGCGGCCCTGGTAGATGACGCCCTTGGTGTCGCACAGGATGATGTTCTCGTGCTTCATGCCGAGCGAATGCGCCAGCTCGATGCAGGCGATGCCGGCAGAACCGGCGCCGTTGCACACCAGTTTGGTCGTCGCCATGTCGCGGCCGGTCAGGTGGAGCGCATTGATCAGCCCGGCCGCCGCGATGATGGCGGTGCCGTGCTGGTCGTCGTGGAACACCGGGATGTCCATCAGCTCGCGCAGCCGCGATTCGATGATGAAGCACTCCGGCGCCTTGATGTCCTCGAGGTTGATGCCGCCGAAGGTGGGGCCGAGGTAGCGCACGCAGTTGACGAAGGCGTCGACGTCCTCGGTCGCCACTTCCAGGTCGATCGAATCGATGTCGGCGAAGCGCTTGAACAGCACCGCCTTGCCTTCCATCACCGGCTTGGCAGCCAGCGGCCCGAGATTGCCGAGGCCCAGAATCGCCGTGCCGTTGCTGATCACCGCCACCAGATTGCCGCGCGCGGTGTAGTCAAAGACCGTCGCCGGGTCCTCGGCAATCGCCTTCACCGGTACCGCCACCCCCGGCGAATAGGCCAGCGACAGGTCGCGCTGCGTCGCCATCGGCTTGGTCGGCGTGATCTCGATCTTGCCCGGACGGCCGTCAGCGTGAAAATGAAGCGCTTCCTGATCGGTGAAGGAGGGTCCTGCCTTGGTCGGCTTTTCTGGTGCGGCCATTGATGGTGTTTCCCGGAGCGGGCGCTTCTTTTGGCGCTTCGTGATTGGGGGCCGGACCATAGCACCGGCCCCGTGGTTGACAATCAAAACTGCGGCCGAAAATCGCGGTGCCGCGCAATACTTCATCGGTATACAAGATATCCAAGATACGGCGCGCTTGGGTGGCCGATGATGGCGGGCGAAATCGACAAGGCGCGGAGATTGTGGCGGATCCGGCTGCTTCACACCGTCATTTGGGCGGTCTTCGCGGCCTCCATCCTCGCCATTCCCGTCGCCACCGCCTTGGGCGATCTCCGTCTCGGCCTGTGGCTCAGCCTCTTCGTCGGCGTCGAGGTGGTCGTGCTCATCGTCAATGGCATGCGCTGCCCGCTGACCGACCTTGCCGGCCGCTACGCCGACGCGCGGCCCGACGGCTTCGACATTTTCATTCCGCCCTGGCTGGCCGTGAACAACAAGCGCATCTTTGGCACGCTCTGGGTCCTCGCGGAGCTGTTCCTCGCCGGGCGCTGGCTTGTGGGCTAGCCGCCCCCGCCATCGAATGCCGGGCGCGCTTCTGCTAGCTTCCGCCCCATGGATTCCCGCCCCACCGCTCCCCAGGCCACAGGTTCGGCGCCCGACCTTTCGGCCGTCACGCCGATGATGGCGCAATATCTGGAGATCAAGGCGGCCAATCCCGATTGCCTGCTCTTCTACCGCATGGGCGATTTCTACGAGATGTTCTTCGCCGATGCCGAGGTCGCTTCGCGCGCGCTCGGCATCGCGCTCACCAAGCGGGGAAAACACCTCGGCGCCGACATCCCCATGTGCGGCGTGCCCATCCACGCCGCCGACCAGTACCTGCAGAAGCTGATCGCGCTTGGCCACCGGGTCGCCGTCTGCGAGCAAGCCGAGGACCCGGCGGACGCCAGGAAGCGCGGCTCCAAGTCCGTGGTGCGCCGCAACGTCATCCGCCTGGTCACCCCCGGCACGCTGACCGAGGAGGCGCTGCTTTCCGCCACCCGCAACAACTACCTCGCCGCGGTCGCCCGCCAGCGCGGCGGCGAGACGCAAGCGGATGCCTTCGCCCTTGCCTGGATCGACATCTCCACCGGCGAGTTCCGCGTCGCCGCCAGCGACCGCGCCCGCCTTGCCGCCGATCTGGCGCGCATCGCCCCTTCGGAGGTGCTTCTCGCCGACTCGCTGTTTGCCGACGAAGACCTCGCCACGGTCTGGCGCAGCGCGTCGGCGGCAGTGACGCCGCTGTCGTCCGCCTTCTTCGACAGCGGCACGGCGGCGGACCGGCTCGCCGCCTTTTTCGGCGTCGCCAGCCTCGACGGCTTCGGCGCCTTCTCGCGCGTCGAGATCGCGGCCGCGGCGGCAGCGTTGGCCTATGTCGAGAAGACGCAACTGGGCGCCCGCCCGCCGCTCAGCCCCCCGGCGCGCGAATCCGCCGGCGACGTCATGCTCATCGACGCCGCCACCCGCACCAACCTTGAGCTTTCCGCGACGCTCTCCGGCGAGCGTCGCGGCAGCCTCATCGCGGCCATCGACCGCACGGTTACCGGCGGCGGCGCCCGGCTGCTTGCCCGCCGCCTGGCCGGACCCTCCACTGACCCGGAGATCATCGCCGGTCGGCTCGATGGCGTCGCCTGGATGCTGGCCGATCTGCCCCGCCGGCAGAGGGTCCGCGAGGCGCTCGCCGCCGCACCCGACCTCTCGCGGTCCCTGTCGCGCCTGAAGCTCGATCGCGGCGGCCCGCGCGATCTTGCGGCGACCGCCGATGCGCTCGCCGCAGCGACCCGCGTCCTTGCCGAGCTGGAGCAGGGGGAGGCCCTGCCGGCGGAACTTGCCGCGGTTGCCGGAGCCCTGGCACGTCGACCGGCGACGCTTGTAGACCAGCTCAAGGTGGCGCTCGCCGACGACCTGCCGCACCTGAAGCGCGACGGCGGCTTCGTCCGTGCCGGCTGCCGCGCCGAGCTCGACGAGGCGCGTCGTCTGCGCGACGAGAGCCGCCGCGTCATCGCCGGTCTGCAGGCCGGCTATGCCGCCGACAGCGATATCCGCACGCTGCGCATCAAGCACAACAACGTGCTCGGCTACTTCATCGAGGTCGGTGCCAACAACGCGGAGAAGATGTTGAGCCCGCCGCTCAATCAACGCTTCATCCATCGCCAGACACTGGCCAGCGCCGTGCGCTTCACCACCACCGAACTCGCCGATCTCGAAGCCAGGATCGCCGGCGCTGCCGACCGCGCGCTTGCCATCGAGTTGGAAGTCTTCGACGCGCTGGTCTCGGCCGTTGTCGCGGAAGCTGAGGCATTGCAGGCAATCGCCGACGGGCTGGCCGTGCTCGATGTCGCCGCCGGCCTGGCCGTGCTCGCCGAGGCTGAGAATTGTTGTCGCCCGCTGGTCGACCGCTCGCTCGCCTTCCATGTCGAGGGCGGCCGCCATGCGGTGGTCGAGCAGGCGCTGCGGGCAAGCGGCGAGGGCGCCTTCGTTCCCAACGATTGCGATCTCGGTGGCCGCGATGCCGACGGCTCGGGGCGCATCTGGCTGGTCACCGGGCCCAACATGGCCGGCAAGTCCACCTTCCTGCGCCAGAATGCGCTGATCGCCATCCTCGCCCAGATCGGTGCCTATGTGCCGGCGCGCGCCGCCCATATCGGCATTGTCGACCGCCTGTTTTCCCGCGTCGGCGCTGCCGACGATCTCGCCCGCGGCCGCTCCACCTTCATGGTCGAGATGATCGAGACCGCCGCCATCCTCAACCAGGCCGGCCCGCATGCCCTCGTGATTCTTGACGAGATCGGCCGCGGCACCGCCACCTTCGATGGCCTGTCGATCGCCTGGGCGGCGGTCGAGCACCTGCACGAGGTCAACCGCAGCCGGGCCCTGTTCGCCACCCACTATCACGAGATGACGGCGCTGGCGCACCGCCTGCCGCGGCTCGACAACGTCACCGTGCGCGTCAAGGAGTGGAAAAGCGATGTCATCTTCCTGCACGAAATCGCGCCCGGCGCCGCCGACCGCTCCTACGGCATCCAGGTCGCGCGCCTCGCCGGTCTGCCGGCGGCTGTCGTCGCCCGGGCCCGCGAGGTTTTGAAGCAGCTCGAAGCTACCGACCGCACCGCGCCGGCGCACGCCCTCATCGACGACCTGCCGCTCTTCTCCGCCGCCCGGCCGCAGGAACAGGCCGAAGAAGACCCGCTGGCGGCCCTCATCGATGCGCTCGCCCCCGACGAACTCACCCCGCGCGAGGCGCTCGACGCGCTCTACAAGCTCAAGGCAATGCGCCGCGGCAAGGGGACTTGACCGCCGTCCGGGCGGAGCCGATACGAAGCGCGATTTATGTGGGGAGTGAATGCAAATGGCGCCGAAGGCGGGTGAATTTCTCTGGGGCGCGGCCAGCGCCGCCTATCAGGTCGAGGGCGGCTGGGACAAGGACGGCCGCGGCCTTTCCAAGTGGGACGTCTACACCAACGATTGGCACATTACGGTGCCGCAGATCGGTCGCAACGAGACCGGCAACGTCGCCATCAATGCCTATGACCATGGCCAGCTGACCAAGGACATCGCCCTCCTCAAGGAACTCGGCGTCAACGCCTATCGCTTCTCCATCTCCTGGCCGCGCGTGCTGCCCAATGGCATCGGCGCCGTCAACCGGCCCGGCCTCGACTACTATTCCCGTCTCGTCGACGACCTTCTCGCCGCCGGCATCAAGCCGGTCGTCACCCTCTACCATTGGGATTTCCCCTGGGTGCTGCACGAGAAGGGCGGCTTCCATAATCGCGACGTCATCGCCTGGTTCACCGATTATGCCGGCACCATGTTCAAGGCGCTCGGCGACCGGGTCGACACCTTCATCACCATGAACGAGCCGTTCATCGACCTGATGATGATGGACCTGATCGCGGAGAACGCCCGCGCCGGGCGGGTGCCGACCGAGATCGTGACCGCCGAGCAGTACGGCCGCCAGATTCCGGCGCTCCACAATCTCTTCGTTTCCGCCGCCGCTGCGACCATCGAATACCGCCGGCAGAACCTTGCCGGCAGGATCGGCCTGGCCGCGCCGTTGTCGCCGGCAAGCGCGTTCGATCCCGCCAATCCCGCCGATGTCGAGGCCGCCGCCGACTGGGAGCGGTTCCTCAACCGCTGGCCGCTCGACGCCGCCATCCAGGGCATCTACGCGCCAGACGTGATGGCCACGCTCAACAAGCTCAATCCCGGCTTCGCCGTCTCCGATGCGGACCTCAAGATCCTGAAGGCCGGCACCGTCGATTTCATCGGCGTCAATTTCTATGCGCCGAACTACATCAGCCACGATCCCGACCGCGCGCTCAACGCCCGGACGGGCAACAATCCGGACGCGGTCAAGGCTCACAACGGCCCGGTGCGCCCCGAGGCCCTGCACGACCTGCTCCTCTATATCCGTGACAATTACGGCGACCCGCCCATCATGATCACCGAGAACGGGGCCGGATTTGGCGACCGCGACGAGGTCATGGCCGACGGCGTGGTCAATGACCCGCTGCGCACCGACTATATCCGCCGGCACATCGCCGCCGTGCTTCAGGCGCGCAAGGAAGGCGCCGACATCATCGGCTATATGGAGTGGTGCCCCTTCGACAATTTCGAGTGGTGGCGGGGTTACGACGCGCGCTTCGGCATGGTCCACGTCGATTTCGCCAGCCAGAAGCGCACCCCCAAGCAGAGCTTCCACGCCTATCGCGCGATCATCGCCAGCAATCGCAAACCGCCGGCCGCCTGAGCGGCCGGTAACGGGCCGGATGGCGTCAGCTACGGTTTCCCGCTAGGGTCCGCGCCGGCGAATTCCTTGGATTCTTGGGCATCATGACCAGAGCGCTTGCGGCTTCCGAAGCCCCGATTTCCGGCGAGGCCCTTGAGGCCGGGCTGGTCAAGCTCGCCGGCAAGGCGGGCGATCTGTCTCCCGAGGAGCGTGCCGCCATCCTGGCACACATCAAACGGGTCTTGACCGAAGGCCGTGCCACGGCCGAGGAACGGCTGAAGGCCAACGGCAAGGGCTCCACCTGCGCCGCTTATCTCTCCGCCCTGCAGGATTCGATCATCCAGGCGGTCTACGGTCTGGCCACCGGCCACGTCTATCTGACCGGCACGCCGAGCACCGCCGAGCACATGGCGGTGGTGGCGGTCGGCGGCTATGGCCGCGGCACGCTGGCGCCCGGCTCCGATGTCGATCTGCTCTTCCTGCTTCCCTACAAGCAGACCCCGTGGGGCGAGAGCGTCGTCGAGTTCATCCTCTATCTGCTTTGGGACCTCGGCCTCACCGTCGGTCACGCCACGCGCAGCGTCGATGAATGCGTGCGGCTTGCCCGTTCCGACATGACCATCCGCACGGCCGTGCTCGAGGCGCGCTACATCACCGGCGAGCGCCCGCTCTACGACACGCTGGTCGCGCGCTTCGATTCCCAGGTCGCCAAGAACACCGGCCCCGAATTCATCGCCTCCAAGCTCGCCGAGCGCGACCAGCGCCATCGCCAGCAGGGCACCACCCGCTATCTGGTCGAGCCCAACGTCAAGGAAGGCAAGGGCGGCCTGCGCGATCTCCAGACGCTCTTCTGGATCGCCAAATATTTCTACCGCGTGCGTGCCCGCGACGATCTGGTCAAGGCCGGCGTCTTTTCGAGAGCCGAATTGCGGCTCTTCCGCAAGGCTGAGGATTTCCTCTGGGCGGTGCGCTGCCACCTGCATTTCCTCACCGGTCGCGAGGAAGAGCGCCTGTCCTTCGACGTCCAGCGCGAGATGGCTCGCCGCCTCGGCTACACCGCACATCCCGGCCTGGAGGATGTCGAACGTTTCATGAAGCATTACTTCCTGGTCGCCAAGGACGTGGGTGACCTGACGCGCATCTTCTGCGCCGCGCTTGAGGAGCATCACGGCAAGCAGGCGCCGGTGCTCAACCGCCTCTTCGGCCTGCCGACGCGCCGCCACCGCAAGATTCCGGGCTCCACCGATTTCATCGTCGACAACGACCGTATCAACGTCGCCGACGATTCTGTGTTTGTCCGCGATCCGGTCAATCTTGTCCGCCTGTTTCATCTTGCGGACCGCTACGACCTCGCCTTCCACCCCGACGCGATGCAGCTGACCTCGCGCTCGCTGCACCTGATCGACGCCACGCTGCGCGAGAACACCGAAGCCAATCGCCTGTTCGTCGAGATCCTCTCCTCGCGCCGTAATCCCGAAGCGGTGCTTCGCCGCATGAACGAGACCGGCGTGCTCGGCAGGTTCATCCCGGAATTCGGCAGGATCGTCGCGATGATGCAGTTCAACATGTATCATCACTATACGGTCGACGAGCACCTCATTCAGGCGGTCGGCATGATGGCCGGCATCGAGCGCGGCGACGGCGACGAGGCGCATTCGCTTGCCCACGAGGTCATGGCGAACATCCAGGACCGCACCGTTCTCTACGTCGCCATCCTGCTTCACGACATCGCCAAGGGCCGCCCCGAGGATCATTCCATCGCCGGCGCCCGCGTCGCCCGGCGCCTGTGTCCGCGCCTGGGGCTGGACAAGGCGCAGACCGACGCCGTCGTCTGGCTGGTCGAACAGCACCTCACCATGAGCAAGGTCGCCCAGTCGCGCGATCTCAACGACCGCAAGACCATCCTCGATTTCGCCGCGATCGTGCAGTCTCTGGAGCGTCTGAAGATGCTCCACATATTGACCGTCGCCGACATCAAGGCGGTCGGCCCCGGCGTGTGGAACGGCTGGAAGAGCCAGCTGTTGCGCACGCTCTATTTCGAGACCGAGCCGGTCATCACCGGCGGCCACAGCCAGATCAGCCGCGACAAGCGTGTCGCCGCCGCCAAGACCGAGCTCGCCGAAGTCCTCGCCGACTGGTCGGCCCGCGAGCGCTCGGCCTATATCAAGCGCCATTATCCGGCCTACTGGCTGCGCGTCGACCTGCCCCACAAGCTTGCCCACGCCGCCTTCATCCGCGAGGCCGACAAGGCCGGGCGCCAGCTTGCCACCACCGTCACGTCGCAGCCCGACGCGGGCATCACCGAGATCACGGTTCTGGCTCCCGATCACCCGCGCCTGCTGTCGATCATCGCCGGTGCCTGCACCGCCGCCGGGGCCGATATCGTCGACGCCCAGATCTTCACCACCACCGACGGCCGCGCGCTGGATTCGATCTCGATCCATCGCGAGTTCGCCGACGAGGCCGATGAGCAGCGCCGCGCCCGTCGCGTCGGCGACCTGATCGAGCAGGCGCTGTCCGGTGCCGTGCAGCTGCCCGAGGTCATCGCCCGCAAGGTGCAGCGCCGGCCGCGCATCGGCGCCTTCTCGCTGGAGACCGCGATCCACATCAACAATTCGCTGTCGAATCGCTTCACCGTCATCGAAATCTCCGGGCTCGATCGTCCCGGTCTGCTTTACGACCTGACGCGGGTCATCTCCGACCTCAACCTCAACATCAACTCGGCCCACATCGCCACCTTCGGCGAGCGCGCCGTCGATGTCTTCTATGTGACCGATCTCACCGGCGCCAAGATCACCAACGGCAACCGCGAGGCGGCGATTCGCCGGCATTTGCGCGCCGCCTTCGACGGCGAGCCCGCCAAAGCCGAGCCGCCGCCGCGCCCGAGGAAGCGCGAGCCGGCCTAGCGCCATGTCGCTGCTGAAGAACTTTGTTACCGTCGGCGGCGCCACCGCATCGAGCCGCGTTCTCGGCTTCGTGCGCGACATGTTCATTGCCGCCGCGCTCGGCACCGGGCCGGTCGCCGACGCCTTCTTCGTTGCCTTCCGCTTTCCCAACCTGTTCCGCCGCCTGTTTGCCGAGGGTGCCTTCAATTCCGCCTTCGTGCCGCTTTTCGCCAAGTCGCTGGAGGGCGACGGCGAGGCCGAGGCGAAACGCTTCGCCGAGGAGGCGTTGAGCGGCCTCTTGACCGCGCTGCTGCTCGTCACCGCGGTCATCGAAATCTTCATGCCGGCCTTCACCTACGTGCTGGCGCCCGGCTTCTCGGCCGATCCGGAGAAGTTCGACCTGACGGTGGTGCTTACCCGTATCGCCTTCCCCTATCTCACCTTCGTCTCGCTGGTGGCGCTTTACAGCGGCGTGCTCAATGCCCGCGGCCGCTTCGCCGCCGCCGCCTTCGCGCCGGCGCTCTTGAATGTCGTGCTGATCGCCACCCTGGTCGCGGTCTTCTGGTTCGGCCTCGTCAACACGCCGTCGGCCGGCGTCTGGCTCACCTGGGGAACGACCGTCGGCGGCATCGCCCAGCTCGCTTCTCTGGTCTGGGCCACCGCCCATGATGGCATGGTGCTGCGCCTGGTCTGGCCGCGCCTGACGGCGCGGCTGAAGCGTCTCGCCGCGCTTGCCCTTCCCGGCGTTCTTGCCGGCGGCATCACCCAGATCAACATCGTCATCGGCACCATGATCGCCTCGCTGGCTCCGGGTGCGGTGTCGTTCCTTTATTATGCCGACCGCATCTACCAGCTGCCGCTGGGCATCGTCGGTATCGCCATCGGCATCGTGTTGCTGCCCGACCTGTCGCGCCATCTGCGCGCCGGCCGCCACGACCTCGTCGACTTCACCCAGAATCGCGCCCTGGAATTCGCCATGGCGCTGACGCTGCCGGCATCAATCGCCCTCATCGTGATGGCCCATCCGATCATCGCGCTGCTCTATCAGCGCGGCAGCTTCGATGCCTCCGATACCGCCGCCACCTCTGCCGCGCTCGTCGCCTTCGCCGCCGGTCTGCCCGCCTTCGTTCTGGTCAAGGTGTTCTCGCCCGGCTTCTTCGCCCGCGAGGATACCCGGACGCCGATGTGGTTTGCCGGCATCACCGTCGCCGTCAACGTCATCGTCTCCCTGGCGCTGTTCCCCTTTCTTGCCCATGTCGGCATCGCCATCGCCACCTCGCTCTCCGGCTGGGTCAACATGATTCTGCTCGCTGGGGCGCTCCATCGCCGGGGCCATTTCCGCTTCGACGTGCTGCTTCGGCGCCGCCTGCCGCTGCTGGCGCTGGCCGCCGTGCTGATGGGCGTCTGCCTCTATGGCGCCCTCGGCCTGCTTGCTGCGCCGCTCGCCGGTCGCCTGCTCGTCCGCGCCACCGCCGTCGGCGGGCTGGTTGTCGGCGGCATGGCCGTTTTCGCCCTCTTCTGCCAGATCACCGGCGTCGTCGATTTCCGCAAGTTGCTGCGCCGCGCCTGAGACTTGCGCCGGGCCGCAAGCGCCGCTATGCCCGCCCCCGACTGGCCACGCAGCGTCAGGCCGCTTGCAGGAACTCACCACAGATGACCGAATTCACCCCCCGCGTCTTTTCGGGCGTTCAGCCGACCGGAAATCTTCACCTCGGCAACTATCTCGGCGCCATCAAGAATTTCGTCGCCCTGCAGCGCGATTTCGATTGCATTTATTGCGTCGTCGACCTGCACGCCATCACTGTGCCGATGGCCGTCTGGGGCGGGCCGAAGGGTCTGGCTGCAGCCACCCGTCAGGTCACCGCCGCCTTCATCGCCGCGGGCATCGATGCCAGGAAGCACATCGTCTTCAACCAGAGCCAAGTTCTCGCCCATACCGAGCTTACCTGGATCCTCAATTGCGTCGCCCGCCTCGGCTGGCTCAACCGCATGACCCAGTTCAAGGAGAAGGCCGGCAAGGATCGCGAGAACGCCTCCATCGGCCTGTTCGACTATCCCGTGCTGATGGCCGCCGACATCCTCGCCTATCGCGCCACCCATGTGCCGGTCGGCGAGGACCAGAAGCAGCATCTCGAACTCACCCGCGACATCGCCGCCAAGTTCAACAACGACTTTGCCGAATCGATCGCGGCACAAGGCTTTGGCGATCAGTTCTTTCCCATCACCGAGCCGGTGATCACCGGTCCGGCGACGCGCGTCATGTCGCTCCGCGACGGCACCAAGAAGATGTCGAAGTCGGACCCCTCCGATTATTCGCGCATCAACTTGACCGACGATGCCGATGCCATCGCCCAGAAAGTGAAGAAGGCGAAGACCGACCCGGAGCCGCTGCCCTCCGATATCGACGGGCTGAAGAAACGTCCCGAGGCCGAGAACCTGGTCGGCATCTACGCCGCGCTCGCCGGCATGACGCCCGAGGCCGTCCTGCGCGACCACGGCGGCGCGCAATTCTCCGCCTTCAAGCCGACGCTGGCCGAGCTGGCCGTCGAGAAGCTGGCGCCGATCGCCGCCGAGATGCGTCGCCTGCTCGCCGATCCCGGTGCCATCGACCAGATCCTCAACGACGGCGCCGAGCGCGCCCGAGCCGTCGCCGAGCCGATCATGCGCGGCGTGCGCGACGTCGTTGGCTTCGTCCAGCCGCGCTGAGGCTGAGCATCAGAAGCGGAAATTCCGCTACCCTGGACCTGTTCGCAAAGTCTGACGCGCCGCTTGCCGGCCCGCGGCGCAAAATGCGAACATTGTCCTCATGGCGGCGAAACGCAGAAGCACCGAGGAAGGCCACCGGCGCAAGTTCCTGGTGATCGTCGACGACACGCCGGAGTGCTCCCGCGCGCTTCTCTATGCCGCCCGCCGGGCCGAGCATTCCGGCGGCGCGCTGGTGCTCCTCTATGTCATCGCTCCGGCCGACTTCCAGCATTGGCTGGGGGTGGAGAACATCATGCGCGCCGAGGCCATGGAGCAGGCCGAGAACACGCTCGGCCGCTTCGCCGACATGGCGCGCTCCTACGGCACGGTCGAGCCCCAGCTCGTCATCCGCGAGGGCAACCGCACCGAGGAGGTCCTCAACCTCATCGAGGCGGACGAGGACATCGCCATCCTGGTGCTCGCCGCCGGCACCGACAAGGAGGGGCCGGGCCCGCTGGTCACCGCGCTGGCCGGCAAGGCATCGGCGACCTTCCCGATTCCGATCACCATCGTCCCCGGCAACCTCGACGACGACGCCATTGCCGCGGTCGCCTGAGCCAAGCCGACTGCGATGATCGAAATCGGATATCTGGAAGAGCGCGATATCGGCACGATCATCGCGGTCGGCGGCGATGCCGAGCACGGGATGGAGTCCTTCTGGCGCACGCTCCTCGAAGAGCCGGTCGATGACAGGCTCATCCTTGTGGCGCGGGATTCCTCCGGCGTCGCCGGCTACGTCCACCTGAAATGGCGATCGAAACATCGGCCATTCGCCGAGGCCGGCATCCCGGAGATCAGCGATCTTCGCGTCGCCCCCAGCATGCTGCGCCGGGGGGTCGCCACGGCGCTGATTGCACGCTGCGAAGAATTGGCGCGCGAAAGAGGGCACAAAACCATCGGGATCGGCGTCGGTCTCTATGCCGATTACGGTCCCGCCCAGCGCCTCTATTTCAAGCTCGGCTACGCACCCGACGGCACGGGTGCCACCCATGGGACCGTCGCTGCAACGCCCGGCGAGATGGTTCGCATGGACGACGATCTGGTCCTCTGGCTTGCCAAGGACTTGTCGGAAGCGAGGCCGCCGCTTGATGTTGCCTCGCCGCGGGCCTAAATCACCGTCGTAAGCTCAGTTTTGGCCACGCCCCCTTGAAAGGCGCCCGACCATGTTCATCCAGACAGAACCCACGCCCAATCCGGCGAGCCTGAAATTCCTGCCCGGCCGCGATGTGCTGGGCACCGGTACCGCCGAGTACCGCAGCGCCGACGAGGCGATCGATTCACCGCTCGCCGAGCGCCTCTTCGCGCTTCCCAATGTCGGCGGCGTCTTTCTCGGCGCCGATTTCATCACCGTCACCAAGACCGACGGCGACTGGCCCCATCTCAAGCCGGTCATCCTCGGCGCCATCATGGAGCACTTCATGTCCGGCATGCCGGTCATGAACCGTGCCCAGGCGGCCTCCGATGGCGACGACTATTCCGAGGACGATGCCGAGACCGTTACCATCATCAAGGAGCTGCTCGAGACGCGCGTGCGTCCTGCGGTTGCCCAGGATGGCGGCGACATTACCTTCCACGGCTATCGCGATGGCGTCGTCTATCTCAACATGCGCGGCGCCTGCTCCGGCTGCCCGTCGTCGACCGCCACCTTGAAGCACGGCATCGAAAACCTGCTCCGCCACTTCGTTCCCGAAGTCCAGGGAATCGAGCAGGTCGAGGCCTGAGCGAACACCAGCCGCCGTTCCCCGGACGCAGTGCAGCGCGGAGCGGTGCACTGCAGATCCGGGGCCCATCCATCTTCTGGGTCCCGGTTCCTCTCGACTTGTCGACGCCTGCCGGCTAATCCCGCGCGATGAAGCTGCTGGCCATCGACACCGCACAGGATGCCTGCTCCGTCGGCGTCGTCGCCGCTGCGCATCAGGTGCTGAAGAGCGAGGTGATCGGCCGCGGCCATGCCGAGCGCCTGATGGGCATGATCGAGGCCGCCATGGCCGAAGCCGGCCTGACTTATGGCGATCTCGAGCGCATCGTCGTCACCGTCGGCCCTGGCTCCTTCACCGGCTTGCGGGTCGGCATTGCCGCCGCCCGCGGCCTGGCGCTGGTCACCGGCAAGCCGGCCATCGGCATCGGCACGCTCGCCGTCCATGCCGAAACCGTTCGCCACGAAATCGGCGCGGCACCCGTGCTCGCCGTGCTTTCTGCCGGGCGCGGCGAAATCTACGGCCAAAGCTTTTCCGCCGATGGAACGCCCGAGAGCCCGCCCGAGGCCGCGCCGGCCGAGACCTTCGCCCGGCGCCTGGGCGCCAATACGCTGATCGCCGGCTCCGGCGCCGCGGCGCTCGCCGAAATCCTTGGTGACGAGGCCCGCGCCCGCACCGTCCACACCCGCTCCGCCCCCGATATCGCTTCCCTCTGCCGCCTGGGCGCCGCTGCCGAGCCGTCCGGCGCCGCCCCGCGCCCGCTCTATCTCAGGCCGCCGGATGCCAAGCCGCAGCTGACCGGCCGGATCGCCCGCCAATGAGCGTCTGGCCTTGGGGTGCGCGCACGGCTCTTGTCACGGTCGCCCGCGGCGAGGCCGAGACGCTGGCCGAAATCCATGCCGTCGCCTTTGCCCACACCTGGAGCACGGAAGATTTCGCCGCGCTGCTTGCCGACCGTGGCGTCTTCGCCGTCGGCCTCCGCCGCCAGTCGCGATTTTCCGGCGCCCGCCTTGTCGGATTCGTTCTGGTGCGCATCGTCGCCGATGAGGCCGAGATCCTCACCATTGCCGTCCGTCCGGTCTATCGTCGCCGTGGCTTCGGCCGCATGCTGATGGACGAGGCGCTCCGCCGCCTGCATCGTGCTGGCGCCAGCGCCTGTTTCCTCGAGGTCGACCGCGGCAATGCGCCCGCCGTCGCCCTCTACCGCGCCCTCGGCTTCCAGGTCGTCGGCGAGCGCCGCAACTATTACCAGTCGGACTCGCCGGCCGATGGCACGGCGCTTGTCATGCGGGTGCAACTTCGCTAACGCGAAGACAGCAAGAGCGTCCGGAAACAGCCGACCGTGAGCGAAGAAGCCAAGAATCTCGAGGAACACTGCGTCGCCAAGGGAATGCGCATGACCGAGCAGCGCCGCACCATTGCCCGCGTGCTCGAGGCGGCCACCGATCATCCCGACGTCGAGGAACTCTACCGTCGAGCTTCGGCCATGGACCCGAAGATATCGATCGCCACGGTCTATCGCACGGTCAAGCTGTTCGAGGATGCCGGCGTCGTCACCCGTCACGATTTCGGGGCGGGGAGGGCGCGTTACGAGACCATCCCGGAGGAGCATCACGACCACCTCATCGATCTGCGCACCGGCCGCGTATTCGAATTCCGCGACGACGAGATCGAGAAACTGCAGCAGGCGATTGCCGAACGCCTCGGCTTCCGCCTCGTCGATCACCGGCTGGAACTTTACGGTGTGCCGCTCGACAAGCCCGACAAGGACAAGGACCGCGGCTGACCGCCATGCGCTTCATCTGCCGCCAGTGCGGTACGCAATATCCCGATAGCGATGCGCCGCCCGCTTCCTGCCCGATCTGCGAGGACGATCGCCAATATGTGCGCTGGGACGGACAGGACTGGCTGACCCTCGACGCGCTGAAGAAGGGCCACGCCGTCAAGGTCGCCGACGAGGCCGACGGCGTCACCGGCTTCGGCGTCACGCCCGCCTTTGCCATCAATCAGCGCGCTTTGCTGCTCCAGTCGGGAGCCGGCAATGTGCTGTGGGATTGCATCAGCCTCTTGACCGACGAGGCCATCGCTGAGGTGAAAGAGCGCGGCGGCCTTGCCGCCATCGCCATCTCCCATCCGCACTACTACACGGCCATGGTCGAATGGAGCGACGCCTTCGGCGGCGTGCCCATCTATCTACACGAGGCCGAGCGCCAATGGGTCCAGCGTCCCGCGCCGGCGATCCGCTTCTGGTCGGGTGAGACCTTGCGCCTCAACGAGGCCATGACATTGGTGCGTTGCGGCGGCCATTTCCCCGGCGGCCAGGTGCTCCATTGGGGCGAGGCGATGGACGGGCGCGGGGCATTGTTCACCGGTGACGTTCTCATGGTGACGCTCGACCGGCGCTGGGTCTCCTTCATGTATTCCTATCCGAATTACATCCCGCTCAACCGCCGGGCAGTCGAGCGCATCGCCGCCGCGCTGGAGCCCTTCGCCTATGATGCCATCTTCGGCGCCTGGTGGGGTCAGATCTGCCGCGCCGACGGCAAGGCGACGGTCGCCCGTTCGGTCGCGCGCTACCTGAAGGCGATCGCCGATTGACCGTCATCCGCCGGCCATCCGCCACGCCTATTCTCTTGGGGCGTGAAAAACGCTAAGGAACGGATGAAGACCGGCGCTGGCCCGGGGCCCCGGATATCGGTTAACCATCGGATTTCGTGAAGAGATCGGACGCAGCTCTGAAGACCGTTTTCATCAAGACCTATGGCTGCCAAATGAACGTCTACGATTCCGAGAGGATGACGGACGTCTTGGCGGGTTCCGGCTACTCCCCGGTCGACGCTCCGGAAGCGGCCGATCTCATCCTCCTCAACACCTGCCATATCCGCGAGAAGGCCGCCGAGAAGGTCTATTCCGAGCTTGGCCGTTTCCGCGCGCTGAAGGACGCCGGACGCGCCGAAGGCCGCGAGGTGCTGGTCGGCGTCGCCGGCTGCGTCGCCCAGGCCGAGGGGGCGGAGATCGTCTCCCGCGCGCCTGTCGTCGATCTCGTCGTCGGTCCGCAATCCTATCAGCGTTTGCCCGAGCTGATCGCCGAGGCCCATGCCGGACGCCGCGTTGTCGAGACCGAGTTCGACGTCGCCGACAAGTTCGCCACGCTGGACGATATTTCAGCGCGCGCCCCGGGCTCCCGTCCCTCCCCGTTCCGGAGAGGGATGGGTGCAAGCCGTCCCGTTTCCGCCTTCCTTACCGTCCAGGAGGGCTGCGACAAGTTCTGCACCTTCTGTGTCGTGCCCTATACGCGCGGCGCCGAGGTCTCGCGGCCGGTCGAGCGCATCGTCGCCGAGGCCATGCGGCTGGCCGACTCCGGCGTGCGCGAACTCACTCTGCTCGGCCAGAACGTCAATGCCTGGCACGGCGAAGGCCCCGACGGAAACGACTGGGGGCTCGGCCGCCTGCTCTTCCGCCTGGCCGAAATCCCTGGCATCGACCGCCTGCGCTACACCACCAGCCACCCGCGCGACATGGCCGACGATCTCATCGCCGCCCACCGCGATCTGGGTGCGCTGATGCCCTATCTGCACCTTCCCGTTCAGGCCGGCTCCGACCGCATCCTGGCCGCCATGAACCGGCGTCACACCGCCGCCGACTATCTCCGTCTGGTCGCGCGCATCCGCGCCGCGAAACCCGATATCGCGCTTGCCAGCGACTACATCGTCGGCTTCCCCGGCGAAACCGAGGAAGATTTCGCCGCGACGCTTGCCATCCTCGCAGAGGCCGGTCACGTCGCCGCCTATTCGTTCAAGTACTCCGCCCGCCCCGGCACGCCCGCAGCTTCGCTCCCCGACCAGGTGCCCGACGCCGTCAAGAGCGAGCGCCTGCAGCGCCTGCAAAGCCGCATCGTCGCCGCCCAGGCGGATTTCCTCGCCTCGCGCGTCGGCATCACTGCCGACATCCTCTTCGAACGACCCGGCCGCCATCCCGGCCAGATCGTCGGCCGCTCGCCCTGGCTGCAGCCGATCCATGTCGCCGGCGCGCCGCAGCTGATCGGCACGATTCGCCGTGTGCGGATCGAATCCGCTTCCGCCAACAGCCTGTTCGGTACGCTTGTCGACGCCCCGACCGGTGCCACCGAGGCCGCCGCGCCGGTCATGGAGGTGGCGCAGTGACCGCGCGCCCGACGATTCCCTCTCCCGTTCCCGCGCCACCGGATCACGGCCATATCGTCGTCTCGTTCGACGACAATCGCCTGATCCCCGAACTCTTCGGCGAGTTCGACCAGCACCTCGCGCTTCTTGAGCAGCGCCTCGGCATCGAGGCGGTGGCGCGCGGCAATCAGGTGACGCTCCGCGGCAATACCGAATCGCTCAACCGCGCGAGGCTTGCACTCGACATGCTCTATGGCCGCCTGCAGGAGGGGCACGCCATCGGCCAGGGCGATGTCGATGGCGCCATCCGCATGGCGACCGCCGCCGAAGCCCAGCTCAGCCTGCCCACCCTCGAGCAGCCTAAGGGCCGCCTCACCATGGCGCAGATCGCCACGCGCCGGCGCACCGTGATGGCGCGCACGCCCATGCAGGACGCCTATATGCGCGCCTTCGACCGCGCCGAGCTGACCTTCGGCATCGGTCCGGCCGGCACCGGCAAGACCTATCTCGCCGTCGCCTACGCCGCCGCCATGCTCGAGCGCGGCGCCGTCGATCGCATCATCCTGTCGCGCCCGGCGGTCGAGGCCGGCGAGCGCCTCGGCTTCCTGCCCGGCGACATGCGCGAGAAGGTCGATCCCTATCTACGCCCGCTCTACGACGCGCTTTACGACATGATGCCCTTCGACAAGGTCGAGCGCGGCTTCCAGTCGGGCTCCATCGAGGTGGCGCCGCTCGCCTTCATGCGTGGCCGCACGCTCGCCAATTCCGTCGTCATCCTCGACGAGGCGCAGAACACCTCATCCATGCAGATGAAGATGTTCCTCACCCGCCTCGGCGAGAACTCGCGCATGATCGTCACCGGCGACCCGTCGCAGATCGACCTGCCGCGCGGCACCGTCTCCGGCCTGGTCGAGGCCGTCGGTCTCCTCAAGGACGTCGCCGGCGTTGCCCAGGTGCGTTTCACGTCTGCCGATGTCGTGCGCCATCCGCTGGTCGCGCGTATCGTGGAAGCCTATGACAGGCCCGAGCGGACGCCGGGGGAGGGGATCTGACCCTGTCGCCGGACCCTGCCAGTACGGGCATTCTCGCCGATATTCTGGTCGAGGCCGACGGCTGGCCGCCGCAAGCCGAGCTGCAGGCCCTGGTCGATCGCGCGCTTGCCGCCTGCCGGGCGGCCGAGCTTCCGGTCATCGCTGAAGACGCCGAGATCTCCCTCGTCTTCACCGATGATGCGCGTGTGCGGGTGCTGAACCGGCAGTATCGCGGCCACGACAAACCCACCAATGTCCTGTCGTTTCCGGCCGCTCCCCTCGTTTCCGGCCGGCTGGGCCCGCCGCTCGGCGATATCGTCATGGCCCGGGAAACCATTGCCGAAGAATCCAGGCGCCAGGGGTTGAACTTTGCCGATCATCTCACCCATTTGATTGTTCATGGATTTTTGCACCTTGTCGGCTACGACCACGAGACCGACAATGAGGCGGCCGTGATGGAACGGCTGGAAACGGCCATATTGGGCCGGCTCGGGATCGCCGATCCCTACGCGGAGCCGGGCGATTGACCGCAGTAGCCACACGCCGAGAGATGAACGACGCTTCCAAACCGACCCTGAGCGATCCGAGTTCCGGCTCCGCCCAAGACAGCGAACCGGACAGTACCCGCTCCCATGAGACCTGGCTCGATCGCCTGCGCGCCGCGGTCGGCCTCAGGAATACCGGCAGCCTGCGCCAGGATCTCGCCGCCGCGCTCGCCGCCCCGCAGGATGACGCCGCCGGTTTCACGCCGGAGGAGCGGGCGATGCTCGCCAATATCCTCCGCCTGCGCGACATGCGCGTCGACGACGTCATGGTGCCGCGCGCCGATATCGAGGCGGTCGAGATCGACGCCACCGTCGGCGAGCTGCTGGTCACCTTCCTCAGGTCCGGCCACTCGCGCATGCCGGTCTTCCGCGAGACCCTCGACGACCCGGTCGGCCTCGTCCACATCAAGGATCTGATGGCCCACATCGCCGGGACCGCCGGCCGGCCGGCGCCGGCCGCCGGCGACGGTGAGGCAAAATCAAGCGACGGCGAGGAGGAGGAGGCCGCCAGGCTCGACCTTGCCCGCGTCGACCTCGCCAAGACGCTCGCCACCGCCAGCCTGGTGCGCAACATCCTCTTCGTCCCGCCTTCCATGCCGGTGGCAACGCTGCTTGCCAACATGCAGGCGGCGCACATGCAGATGGCGCTGGTCATCGACGAATACGGCGGCACCGACGGCCTCGTCTCGCTGGAGGACGCGCTCGAAATGGTCGTCGGCGACATCGAGGACGAGCACGACGACGACACCGGACCGATGATCGTGCCCGACAAGGACGGCGGCTTCCTCGCCGATGCCCGTGCCGACCTTGAGGAGGTCGCCGAGGTCGTCGGCACCGATTTCGCCGCCGGCAAGGACGGCGAGGACGTCGATACCATCGGCGGCCTGGTCTTCGCGCTGGTCGGCCGCATTCCGGTGCGCGGCGAACTCGTCTCGGCGCCGGGCGGCTACGAGTTCGAGATCCTCGATGCCGATCCGCGCCGCATCAAGCGGCTGAGGATCAGCAAGCGCCCGGCCGGTCCGCGCGAGCCGCGCCGCCGCCACCGCTCCGCCTCCGAATCCGGACCGGCTGCCGGCTGAGCTTCCGTCGTCTGTGCGGCCAAGATTCCGCGTCTCCTCGCTTGACCGAAGCGCGTCGCCCTCCGACCCTCGGTGCCTGATTCGAGGCGACGCAAGCATGGAGCACGACGCGCGTGCGATCCTTCGCCAACGCCATCATCGTTCTATGGGGCTGGCGTCGCTTTGTCGTCGCGTTCGCCGGCGGCGCGCTTTCGGCACTGGCCTTCGCGCCGTTCAACCTCTTTCCGGTCCTCTGGCTGACCTTCCCCGTCTTCGTCTGGCTGATCGACGGCGCCACCGCCGCCGAAGGCGCCGGTGCGCTGCGGGCCCTGGTGCCGGCGGCGGTCGTCGGCTGGAGCTTTGGCTTCGGCTTCTTCCTCGCCGGCCTGTGGTGGATTGGCGCCGCCTTTCTGGTCGATGCCCAGATCTTCGGCTGGCTGATGCCGTTTGCCGTCATCATCCTGCCGGCGGGGCTGGCGCTCTTCTGGGCCTTTGGCGCCGCGCTCGCCCGCCTCTTCTGGTCCGAGAGCTGGTCGCGCGTGCTCACCTTCGCCGTGGCCCTGTCGATTGCCGAATGGCTGCGCGGCCATCTGTTCACCGGCTTCCCGTGGAATGCCGTCGGCTACGCGCTGACGCCGGTTCCGCTGATGATGCAATCGGCCGCGCTTGTCGGCATCTGGGGGCTGACGCTCGCCGCCTTCTTCATCTTCGCCGCGCCGGTGCTGCTGGTCGCCGGGGAGGAAGCCAGCCGCAGGGCGGGCCGCATCGCCTTCGCCGCCGCGGGCATCCTGTTCCTCGTCCATCTCGGTTTCGGAGCCATGCGTCTCGCAGGCCCGCCCGATGCGACGGTTCCCGGCGTCCACCTGCGCATCCTGCAGCCCGACATTCCACAGGGCGAACGCTGGGGGATCGCGAAGGCCGACGAGATCATGCAGCGCTATGTCGGCCTCTCCGGCGGCGGCAAGGGCGCCGCCGGGCTGAAAGGCGTCACCGACCTCATCTGGCCCGAATCGGCCTTCCCCTTTCTGCTCACCGAGCGGCCAAGCGCGCTCGCCGCCATCGCCGATCTGCTTCCGCCGGGCACCACACTGGTCACCGGCGCCGCCCGTGCCGAGCGCCTGCCGGACGGGAGCCGTCCGCAGGTTTTCAACAGCATCTACGTCATCGACGACAGCGGCGAGATCGTCGGTGCCTACGACAAGGTGCATCTCGTGCCCTTCGGCGAATACATCCCCTTTTCCGGGTTGCTCCGCCGGCTGGGGCTACGCCAGCTGATTCAGCTTCCCGGCGGCTTCACGGCCGGCACCCAGCGGCGGCCGCTTGCCGTGCCCGGCGCGCCGGCGGCGGCGCCGCTGATCTGTTACGAGATCATCTTCCCCGGCGCGGTGATGCCGCCCGGCCCCCGCCCGGGATGGCTGCTCAACGTCACCGACGATGCCTGGTTCGGCGACACGCCGGGGCCGCACCAGCATTTTCTCCAGGCGCGCGTACGCGCCGTCGAGGAGGGCCTGCCGCTGGTCCGCGCCGCCAATTCCGGCATTTCGGCCATCGTCGATGCCCATGGACGGGTGATCGCCAGCTTGCGCCTCGGCAGCACCGGTGTGGTTGACGGGGATTTGCCGGCGGCTCTGCCGCCGACGCCCTATGCCCGCTTCGGAGACCTCATTTTCGCGGCTTTGCTGTCGGTTTTTGCCGCTATTGCCGCGTTAACCAGATTCAAAACGTGATTTGACGGACAATTGACACAAATTGCAATTGCCGATCAATATCGCCGGTCGCTCGGGGCGCACGGGGCGTGTGGCGGTCAAAAAAGTAACCACCGCACGACCGGTGCTGTGCGTTGCGCCGAGTCCGTAATTATATTACGCGGTGCGACCATACCCCGGCCCATGATGGACCGCTTTCGTGAGCGGCAATAAGGAAGAAAGCCAAAAATGGCCAACAAGAAACAGCCTAACCCGATCGACATCCATGTCGGGTCGCGGGTCCGACTGCGGCGCATGATGCTGGGCATGAGCCAGGAAAAGCTGGGCGAGCAGCTTGGCATCACGTTCCAGCAGATTCAGAAATATGAGAAGGGCACCAACAGGATCGGCGCCAGCCGCCTCCAGCATATCGCCCGTGTCCTGTCCGTGCCGATCTCCTTCTTTTTTGAGGACGCTCCGGCAACGCCGAGCGGCGACACGACCGGCGTCGCCGAGCCTTCGTCGACGAATTATGTCGTCGATTTCCTCTCCAGCTCCGAAGGAATCCAGCTCAACAAGGCGTTCGTGCGCATCAAGGATTCGCATCAGCGCCGCCGGATCATCGATCTCGTCCGCGCCATGGCGGGCGACGACGACCCCGCCTGAGCACCGCCGCGCCGGTCACCGCGTATCGCTTGCCCGGGCTCGGGCATGGCGGGATCGCTTGCGCCGCCGGCTGGCGGCAGGCGGTAATTGACCCCTGCCGCGTTCACTGTCACAACACCGCCCGGCGAGCCCGGCGGACGAACCGCCCGGCAGGGGATTTTCGACCGGGGAGCAGCGTTTCGTGTCGCGCACCAACTATCTCTTCACCAGCGAGTCCGTTTCCGAAGGCCATCCCGACAAGGTCTGCGACCGCATCTCCGATACCATCGTCGATGCCTATCTTGCGGCCATGCCGGAGGCGCGGGTTGCCTGCGAGACGCTGGCCACGACCAATCGCGTGGTGATCGCCGGCGAGGTGCGCGGGCCGGACACGGTCCTCGAGCAGATCGAGGATCTCACCCGCTCAGCCATCCGCGACATCGGCTACGAGCAGGACGGCTTCCACTGGCAGACCTGCAAGGTCGAGGTGCTCCTCCACGCCCAGTCGGCTGATATCGCCCAGGGCGTCGATGCCTCCGGCAACAAGGACGAGGGCGCCGGCGACCAGGGCATCATGTTCGGCTATGCCTGCCGCGAGACGCCGGAGCTCATGCCGGCGCCGATCTTCTACGCCCACAAGATCCTCCACCGCATGGCCGAGGCGCGCCATTCCGGAGAGACCCACATGCTCGGCCCCGACGCCAAGAGCCAGGTCACGGTCCGCTACGCCGCCGGCAAGCCGGTCGGCGTCACGTCGATCGTCGTCTCCACCCAGCACCTCGACGTCGATCTCTCCTCCCACGACGTCCGCTCGATCGTCGAGCCCTATGTGCGCGAGTCGCTGCCCGACAACTGGATCGACGACAAGACCGTCTGGCACATCAATCCGACCGGCAAGTTCGTCATCGGCGGTCCCGACGGCGACGCCGGGCTGACCGGCCGCAAGATCATCGTCGACACCTATGGCGGCGCGGCACCGCACGGTGGCGGCGCCTTCTCCGGCAAGGACCCGACCAAGGTCGACCGTTCGGCGGCCTATGCCTCACGCTATCTGGCCAAGAATGTTGTCGCCGCCGGCTTCGCCGACCGCTGCACCATCCAGCTCTCCTACGCCATCGGCGTGTCGCAGCCGCTGTCGGTCTATGTCAATCTGCACGATACCGGCCGCGTGCCCGAGGAGAAGCTGGAAAAGGCGATCGGCCGGATCATGGATCTTTCGCCGCGCGGCATTCGCCAGCATCTCGGTCTCAACCGGCCGATCTATGCGCGCACCGCCGCCTACGGCCATTTCGGTCGTCCGGCCGAGGATGATGGCGGCTTCTCGTGGGAGCGCACCGACCTCATCGACGCCATCCACGACGCCCTCGACTGAGGCCGAAGGCGGGTCCGGCCACGCGGCTGCGGGGCAGGGCGACATGAACGAGCGACATGACTCCCTCTACGGCAGGCGCAAGGGCAAGCCCCTGTCGCCGCGTCGCTTGCGTCTCATGGCGACGCTCTTCCGCGCGCTTGCCATCGATATCGACGCGCCGCCGCCAGCCGCCCTCGCCACGCTGTTTGCCGGAGCGCCCGCGCGCGTGTCTCTGGAAATCGGCTTCGGCGGCGGCGAGCATCTGGTCGCCGCGGCGGCCGCCGATCCTGCTTCCGGCTTCATCGGCGTCGAACCCTATCTCAATGGCATGGCGAGCGCCGTCGCCGCCATCGATGACGCCGACCTCACCAATATCCGTCTGTTCGATGGCGAAGCCTCGCGCCTGCTCGACTGGCTGCCGCCCGCCTCGCTCGACGCGGTCGATCTGCTCTATCCCGATCCCTGGCCCAAGAAGCGCCACTGGAAGCGGCGCTTCGTCGCACCGGACAATCTCGATCGCCTCGCCCGCGTGCTCAAGCCCGGTGGTCTCTTCCGCTTCGCCAGCGACATCCCCTCTTATGTCGAATGGACCCTCGGCCACACCGTCGGCCATCCGGCATTCGCCTGGACGGCCGCGCGTGCCGACGACTGGCGGTTGCCCTTTCCCGGCTGGCCGGGCACGCGCTACGAGGCCAAGGCCGTCGCTGCCGGCCGCATACCGACCTATCTCGTCTTTGCCCGGCGATAGCGGCTGCCCTTCACAAGCAAGGGGCGGCGGTTATACTCGACTCTAGGAGTCGACTATGCCGGGCATGATCTCCCAGAAGGCCAAATATGCCTTCAAGGCGCTGTTTCGCCTTGCCGAGGTGCCGCCCGGCGCCGCCCTGTCGATCGAGGAAATCGCCCGGGCCGATGCGATCCCGCAGAAGTTCCTCGAACACATCCTGCTCGACCTCAAGCGCAAGGGTCTGGTTGCCAGCCGCCGCGGCCGCGCCGGCGGTTACATGCTCATCAAGCGGCCGCGCGAAATGACCATCGGCAGCGTGCTCAGGGCCATCGATGGGCCGATCGCACCGCTGCCCTGCATATCGCGCACCGCCTATCGCCGCTGCCCCGATTGTCCGGACGAGAAGAGCTGCGCCGTCCGCCGCCTGTTCGCCGACACCTATGCCGCCATGCTGCTGCTCTGGGACGCCACCACGCTGGCCGAGGCCATCCACCCGGTTGCTCAGCCCGGTGGCAAATACGTCGCTGAAATCGTCGATAAGTTAGAAAAATCTACCGAAAGATGAGGCAATTCGCCGCCTCTCTTTTCGTTGAAAAACACGACTGATTATGTCGAGATAGCCTGGTCCGGCACGACAGCGGAGGTTTCCCATGAAGCCTGTCAGTCGTTTGCAGAGCCTCGCCCTTGCCACGCTGCTGGCCGTTGCCGGCGTCAGCGCGGCCTCGGCCGAGCGGACCATCCTCAACGTCTCCTACGATCCGACGCGCGAACTCTACCGCGCCTATGATGCGCTCTTCGCCAAGCACTGGGCCGAGGGCCATGATGGCGAAGTCATCACGGTCGAGCAGTCGCACGGCGGCTCCGGGGCGCAGGCTCGTGCCGTCATCGAAGGTCAGCCGGCCGATGTCGTCACGCTGGCTCTTGAGGCCGACATCGATGCCATCGCCCGCACCGGCCGGATCGCGTCCGACTGGAAGACGCGCTTGCCCTTGAGTTCCGCGCCCTACACCTCGACCATCGTCTTCCTCGTGCGCACGGGCAATCCGAAGGGCATCCGCGACTGGGACGACCTGGTGAAGCCGGGCGTCCAGGTCATAACCCCCAACCCGAAGACTTCCGGCGGCGCCCGCTGGAACTATCTCGCCGCCTGGGCCTATGCCGACGCGGCATTCGGCCATGACGCCGGGAAGACCATGGACTTCGTCGCCGCGCTCTTCCGCAACGTGCCGGTGCTCGATTCCGGTGCCCGCGGCTCCACCACCACCTTCGCCCAACGCGGCATCGGCGACGTGCTGCTGTCATGGGAGAACGAGGCCTATCTGGCGCTCAAGGAACTCGGCGCCGACCGGTTCGAGATCGTCGTGCCGTCGCTGTCGATCCGCGCGGTGCCACCGGTCGCCGTGGTCGATGCCAATGTCGATGCGCACGGCACCCGCGACGTGGCGGAGGAATACCTTCGCTATCTCTACAGCGACCAAGCGCAGAGGTTGATCGCGGCCAATTTCTACCGCCCGGTGAAACCGGAAGCTGCCGACGCGCAAGACCTTGAACGCTTCCCGGCGCTGAAGCTGGTCGATATCGACGACCCGCTCTTCGGCGGCTGGGCGAAGGCGCAGGTCGAGCACTTCGGCGAGGGCGGCACCTTCGACCGGATCTTCCAGCGCCGGTGATGCGAGCATGCACGCCACCGCGGCATTGTCTCTGAGAAAGCCGAGCGTCATCCCCGGCTTCCGTCTCTCGCTCGGCTTGGCGCTGACCTATTTGAGCCTGGTCGTGTTGATCCCGCTCGCCGGCCTGGTCCTGAAAGCCGCGAGCCTTGGCTGGGCCGATTTCTGGCACATCGCCACCGGCAGCCGCACCCTTGCGGCGCTCGGCGTCTCCTTCGGCCTGTCGCTCGCCGCGGCTTGCATCAATTCCGTCTTCGGGCTCGTCGTCGCCTGGGTGCTGGTGCGCTATCGCTTTCCCGGGCGCCGGCTGCTCGATGCCTTCATCGACCTGCCCTTTGCCCTGCCAACCGCGGTGGCCGGCATTTCCCTTGCCGCCATCTATGTGCCCAACGGCTGGATCGGCGCTCTGGTTGCACCGCTGGGCCTGAAGATCGCCTACACGCCGACGGGCATCCTCGTCGCGCTCGTCTTCGTCGGCCTGCCCTTCATCGTGCGCACCGTCCAGCCTGTGCTGCAGGATCTCGACCGCGACGCCGAGGAGGCAGCCGCAACGCTCGGCGCCGGGCGGCTGCGCACGGTCCTGACCGTCGTTATGCCGATGCTCCTGCCCTCACTGCTCATCGGCTTCGCCCTGGCGCTGGCGCGGGCGGTCGGCGAATACGGCTCCGTCATCTTCATTGCCGGCAACATCCCCTATGTCTCGGAGATCGCGCCGCTCTTGATCGTCATCCGCCTGCAGGAATTTGACTACGCCGGGGCGACGGCGATCGCCACCGTCATGCTAGCGATCGCCTTCCTGCTGCTGCTCGCCATCAATCTGGTGCAGGCCTGGACGCGGCGGAGGTTCGGCCATGTGTGAAACACGCCGCACGAGGATCGCCGCCACCAGCGAGCGCGCCGGCACGCGGCGCGCCCTCATCGGCGTCGCGTTCGTCTTTCTGGCCCTCTTCCTGCTGCTGCCGCTGGTCACCGTCTTCGTCGAGGCGCTGCGGGCCGGCCTGCCGGCCTACTTTGCCGCGCTCACCGAGAAGGACGCGCTGGCCGCCATCCGCCTGACGCTCATCGTCGCCGCCATCTCGGTTCCCGCCAATCTCGTCTTCGGCCTTGCCGCATCATGGGCCATCGCCAAGTTCGATTTTCCGGGCAAGAGCCTGCTCATCACGTTGATCGACCTGCCCTTCTCGGTGTCGCCGGTCACCTCGGGGCTGATCTACGTGTTGCTCTTCGGGGCGCAGGGCTGGTTCGGACCATTTCTCCAGGCGCACGGCATCCGCATCATCTTCGCCATGCCGGGCATCGTCCTGGCGACCATCTTCGTCACCTTCCCCTTCGTCGCCCGCGAGCTGATTCCCATCATGCAGCAACAGGGCACGCAGGAAGAGGAGGCCGCCGTCTCGCTCGGCGTTTCCGGCTTTGAGACCTTCCGGCGCGTGACGCTGCCCAATGTGAAATGGGCGCTGCTCTATGGCGTGCTTCTCTGCAATGCCCGCGCCATGGGCGAGTTCGGCGCCGTCTCGGTGGTCTCCGGCCATGTCCGTGGATTGACCAACACCATGCCGCTGCAGGTGGAGATCCTCTACAACGAATACGCCTATGGCGCCGCCTTTGCGGTCGCCTCGCTGCTTGCCCTGCTGGCTCTGGTCACGCTGGCGGTGAAGACGGTGCTTGAGTGGCGCTTTGCCGGCGAGATCGCTGCGCTCGGGCGCCGCTGAAGAACGGGGAGGAGAGACCATGAACCTTCACCCCGCCCATGATGTCAGGCCGCCGGGCAATGCCTCCGCTGCGGTGTCGGTCGACAATGTCGAACGCCTGTTCGGGCTGACGCCCGCGCTCCACGGCGTCTCGCTCGACATTGCCGCCGGTGAACTGGTCGCGCTCCTCGGACCGTCGGGCTCCGGCAAGACGACGCTCTTGCGTATCCTCGCCGGCCTCGATTTTCCCACCGCCGGCCGCGTCCTCTTCGCCGGCGAGGACGCTCTCGGTTTGACGGTCCAGGAGCGCCATGTCGGCTTCGTCTTCCAGAACTACGCGCTCTTCCGCCATATGCGCGTCTTCGACAACATCGCCTTCGGGCTGGCGGCGCGGCCGCGCGCCCGCCGGCCGCGCAAGGCGGACATCCGCGCACGCGTTCTCGATCTGCTGCATCTGGTCAAGCTCGACGGGCTCGAACGCCGCTTTCCCGCCGAGCTCTCCGGCGGCCAGCGCCAGCGCGTGGCGCTGGCTCGCGCACTCGCGATCGAGCCGCGCCTGTTGCTCCTCGACGAGCCCTTCGGTGCGCTCGACGCCAAGGTGCGCCGCGAGCTGCGCCGCTGGCTGCGCGAAATCCACGACCAGACCGGCCACACCACCGTCTTCGTCACCCACGATCAGGAGGAGGCGGTCGAGCTTGCCGACCGCATCGTCGTCCTGAACGAAGGCCGCATCGAGCAGATCGGCACGCCCGACATGGTCTATGATTCCCCCGCCTCGCCCTTCGTCGCCGGCTTCATCGGCGAGAGCAATGCGCTTGCCGTCGTGCTCGCCGCCGGCCGCATCGCCTTCGCCGGCATGCCGCTCGATCTCGCCCCGCCTGACACCGCCGCGTCGGGCGGCGACGGTCCGCGCACGCTCGTCTTCCGTCCGCACCATGTCACCCTCGTCGATCCCGCCCGGCCCGGAGCGCTGATCGGGAAGCTGGCTGCCGAGCGCCGCCACGGCGCCTTCCGCCGCGCCGAGATCGCGCTTGATGCCGGCCCGCACATCGAGGTCGATCTTCCCGCCGGTGCGCTGCATGTCGTGCGCGGCGAACCTGTCGCCGTCCTGCCGAAGCGCTGGTGGCTGTTTGAGCGGCGCGACCGCGGATGAGCCCGAATTGTCTTGCATTGCCGGGCCGTCGCGCCTATATCGGCGGCATCTAATCTCAAACGATCGGTCTTCGTTGGAGAGTGGGCCCTGCCGGACCCGCTCTTTTTTAATACCCGAAGCCGGTCGGCGGAGGGATTTACTTGTCGGATACCGGCAACGAACCGCGCATCATTACCGAGACGGGTCTCGAGGCCCGCATCGCCCATATTGTCGAGCCCGTCATCGCCGGACTCGGCTACCGTCTCGTGCGCGTCAAGTTGTCGGCCATGAACGGCGCCACCCTGCAGATCATGGCCGAGAAGCCGGATGGTTCGATGACGGTGGAGGATTGCGAGATCCTGTCGCGCGACATCTCGCCGGCCCTCGATGTCGAGGACCCGATCGAGCGCGCCTACAATCTTGAAGTCTCCTCGCCGGGCATCGACCGGCCGCTCGTCCGCCGCTCGGATTTCGAGCGTTGGGCCGGCCACGAGGCCAAGATCGAGCTTGCCCGCCTGCTCGACGGGCGCAAGCGCTTCCGTGGTCACCTTGCCGGCGTCGAGGGCGACGCCGTCGTCCTCGACATGACCCGCGGTGGCGAGCGCGTTCTGCTGCCCGTTGCTGATCTTGCCGAGGCGCGCCTGGTCTTGACTGACGATCTCATCCGCGAGTCGCTCACCCGACAAAAGCATCCCCACCCGGGTCCCGCCGAAGAGGATGCGGCGGGCGTCTCGGGAACCCTGAACTAGAGGAACGGAGACACCAAACCATGGCCGTCAGTGCGAACCGGCTTGAGCTGTTGCAGATCGCCGATGCGGTCGCCCGCGAGAAGGCGATCGATCGCATGATCGTGGTCAACGCGATGGAGGATGCCATCCAGAAGGCGGCGCGCTCGCGCTACGGCTCGGAGACCGATATCCGCGCCGAGATCAATTCGAAGACCGGCGAGATCAAGCTGCAACGCCTCCTCAAGGTGGTCGACGCCATCGAGAACCCGGCGACCGACATCACCATCGAGAACGCCAGGCAGCGCAACCCCGCCGCCCAGGTTGGCGATTTCATCGCCGAGCCGCTGCCGCCGATGGATTTCGGCCGTATCGCCGCCCAGTCGGCCAAGCAGGTCATCGTCCAGAAAGTGCGCGAGGCCGAGCGCGACCGCCAGTACGATGAGTTCCGCAACCGCATCGGCGAGATCGTCTCCGGCCAGGTCAAGCGCGTCGAATACGGCAACGTCATCGTCGATCTCGGCCGCGGCGAGGGCATCGTGCGCCGCGATGAACTGATCCCGCGCGAGACCTTCCGCTACGGCGATCGCATCCGCGCCTATATCTACGACGTGCGCCGCGAACAGCGGGGCCCGCAGATCTTCCTGTCGCGCACCCATCCGCAGTTCATGTCCAAGCTCTTCGCCCAGGAAGTGCCGGAGATCTACGATGGCATCATCGAGGTGCGCTCGGTCGCCCGCGACCCCGGCAGCCGCGCCAAGATTGCCGTCATCTCGCGCGATTCCTCCATCGATCCGGTCGGTGCCTGCGTCGGCATGCGCGGCAGCCGCGTCCAGGCGGTGGTCAACGAGCTGCAGGGCGAGAAGATCGACATCATCCCGTGGAATCCGGACGCCGCCACCTTCATCGTCAACGCGCTGCAGCCGGCCGAGGTCGCCAAGGTCGTCCTTGACGAGGAAGCCGAGCGCATCGAGGTGGTGGTTCCCGACGAGCAGTTGTCGCTGGCCATCGGCCGCCGCGGCCAGAATGTGCGCCTTGCCTCCCAGCTCACCGGCTGGGACATCGATATCCTCACCGAGCAGGAGGAGTCGGAGCGCCGCCAGAAGGAGTTCCAGGAGCGTTCGCAGCTCTTCATCGATGCGCTCGATCTCGACGAGGTGGTCGGCCAGCTGCTCGCCTCCGAGGGTTTTGCCAACGTCGAGGAGATCGCCTTCGTCGACCAGAACGAACTGGCCTCGATCGAGGGTTTTGACGAGGGAACCGCCATCGAGCTGCAGGAGCGGGCGCGCGAACATCTCGAAAAGCTCGAGGCCGAGCAGGATGCCGAGCGCAAGGAACTCGGCGTCGAGGACGCCCTCAAGGAGATCCCAGGCATCACCACCGCCATGCTGGTGGCGCTCGGCAAGGACGATATCAAGACGGTCGAGGATTTCGCCGGCGCGGTGCCGGACGACCTCACCGGCTATGTCGAGCGCAAGAACGGCGAGGCCAAGCGCATCCCCGGTGCGCTGGAGAGTTTCGGCCTGTCGCGCGCCGATGCCGAGGCGATGATCATGGCCGCCCGCGTCAAGGTCGGCTGGGTCAGTGAAGAAGACCTGCACCCGGCCGCGGAGGGCGAAGCCGGTGAAGCGGGCGAGGCGGACGAAGCGGTTGCGCCGGCCGAGCCCGGCGCGCCGGTCGCCTGAGCGCGCGATGTGATGGGAGCCCCCGGTGCCCGGCCGCAAAGCGCCAACCGAACGGACCTGTGTTGTCACCCGGCAGACCCTGCCGGTTGACGCGCTGATTCGCTTTGTCGTCGCGCCCGACGGCACCGTCGTTGCCGACCTGCGCCGCCGCCTTCCCGGTCGCGGCGTCTGGGTCACCGCCGCCGCCGATCATGTCGAAAGGGCCGAGCGCAAGGGCCTCTTCACCCGCGCATTTGACGGTCCGGCCCGTGTTGAGCCGGGCCTGGCGGAGCGCGTCGATCGCCTGCTCCTCGCCGCGGCGATAGGCGCCCTGTCGCTTGCCCGCAAGGCCGGAGGCGTCGTCAGCGGCCACGCCAAGGTCGAGGCGGCGCTGGCGCATGGCGCCGTGGTCGGCCTGATCCATGCGGCCGAAGCGGGCGCCGATGGCGTGGAAAAGCTCGATTCGGCGGCCCGCCGGCGTTTCGGCGAGGGCGGCCTGCCGGTCATTCGGTCGCTGACCGGCGAGGATTTGGATTTGGCTTTTGGCCGAACAAATGTGATACATGCTGCGCTGCTTGCCGGGCCGGCGAGCACCAATCTGCTGGCACGGATTCGCGATCTTGACCGGTTTCGTGGTAACCGGGCTCCGCACGGCGCCGGCGGCAGGCAAATCGACGCCCTTGAAGACCCCGATACCCTGCGTGCAGGACGATAGGAACGTATGAGCGAGACCACTGACGAAAAGACGATCAGCGCCCCCAAGCGCACGCTTGGCCTGAAGCGTGGCGTCGAACGGGATACCGTCCGGCAGAGCTTTTCGCATGGCCGCACCAATACGGTGCAGGTCGAGCGCAAGAAGCGCCGGGTCGTCATGCCGGGCGAGCAGAAGGCGGAAGCCGCACCCGCGCCGGCACCCGCGCCCGCCAAGCCGCGGCAGAAGAGTGAACGTCGCGGCGCGCCATCGCGGCCAACTCCTGCGCCCGAGCGCGAGCGCACCGAGGATCGCGGCGGCCTGGTTCTGCGCCAGCTTTCGTCGGAGGAGATCGACGCCCGCGCCCGCGCTTTGGCCGACGCCAAGGTGCACGAGGCCGAGGAGCGTCAGGCGGCCATCGATGCCGCCGCTCGCCGTGCCGCCGAAGCCGAGCGCGTCGCCAAGGAAGAGGCTGAGGCCGCCCGCCGCCAGGCCGAGGAAGAGGCCCGCCACAAGACCGAGGAAGAAGTCCGCGCCCGCGCCGAGGAGACGGCCCGCCGCCGCTTCGGCGAGGATGAGCAGAAGAAGCCGGCCGCTGCCACCGCGCCCGAGCCGGCGCCATCCCGTCCGGCCGCGGCGAAGGGCCAGCGCGAAGCTGCCGAGGCCGAGGACGACGAACGTCGGGCGGCGTTGCGCGGCCGCATCAAGACTCCGCGCGCCGCCGAGCCCAAGCCCGCCCGTCGGGTCGGCGATGATCGCCGCCGTGGCAAGCTGACCGTCTCCAATGCGCTGGAAGATACCGAGCGCGCCCGTTCGCTCGCCTCCATCCGCCGCCGCCGCGAGCGCGAGCGCGCCCGCATTCACGAGAACGGCCCGCGCGAGAAGATTTCCCGCGACGTGACGATTCCCGAGACCATCAGCATCCAGGAACTCGCCAACCGCATGGCCGAGCGTGCCGTCGACGTCATCAAGCTGCTCATGAAGCAGGGCCAGCTGGTCAAGGCCACCGACGTCATCGATGCCGACACCGCCCAGCTCATCGCCGAGGATATGGGCCACATGGTGCACCGCGTCTCCGAAGCCGACGTCATCGAGGGCCTGTTCGCCGCGCCCGCCGACGAATCCGAGCTCGAGCCGCGCTCGCCGGTGGTCACCATCATGGGTCACGTCGACCACGGCAAGACCTCGCTGCTCGACGCCATCCGCCACGCCAACGTGGTCGGTGGCGAGGCCGGCGGCATCACCCAGCACATCGGTGCCTATCAGATCGAGCAGAACGGCCAGAAGATCACGTTCATCGATACGCCCGGCCACGCCGCCTTCACCGCCATGCGCTCGCGCGGCGCTTCCGTCACCGATATCGTGGTTCTGGTGGTGGCTGCCGACGACGGCGTCATGCCGCAGACCATCGAGGCGATCAATCACGCCAAGGCGGCCAAGGTTCCGATCATCGTCGCCATCAACAAGGTCGACAAGCCGGATGCCGACCCGCAGCGCGTGCGCACCGAGCTTCTGCAATACGAGGTCTTCGTCGAGTCGATGGGCGGCGACGTCCTCGACGTCGAGGTTTCGGCGGTCAAGGGCACCAATCTCGACAGGTTGATCGAGACGATCCTGCTGCAGGCCGAAGTGCTTGAACTGAAGGCGAGCCCCAATCGCGCCGCCGAGGGTACCGTCATCGAAGCCAAGCTCGACAAGGGCCGCGGTCCGGTGGCGACCATCCTGATACAGAGCGGCACGCTTCATATCGGCGACATCGTGGTTGCCGGCGCTGCCTGGGGCCGCGTGCGCGCGCTGGTCAACGAGCGTGGCGCGCAGCTCAAGGATGCCGGCCCGTCGACCCCGGTCGAGGTCCTTGGCTTCCAGGATGCGCCGGAGGCCGGAGACCGCCTGGCGGTGGTCGAATCTGAGGCCCGCGCTCGCGAGGTCGCCGACTACCGCATGCGCCTGAAGCGCGAGAAGGCGCTCGCCCGGTCGACCGCGGCGCGCGGCTCGCTCGAGCAGATGATGAGCCAGCTTCAGGCCGCCGGTCAGAAGATCTTTCCGCTGGTCATCAAGGGCGACGTGCAGGGTTCGGTCGAGGCCATCACCCAGGCGCTCGAGGCGCTGGGTACCAACGAGGTCGCCGTGCGCGTGCTGCATTCCGGCGTCGGCGGCATCACCGAATCGGACGTGACGCTGGCCGCCTCGTCGGAAGCCGCGATCATCGGCTTCAACGTGCGCGCCAACAAGCAGGCGCGCGAGGCGGCCGAGCGCGACGGCATCGAGATCCGCTACTACAACATCATCTACAACCTGGTGGATGACGTGAAGGCGGCGATGTCCGGCCTGCTCTCGCCCGAGCGGCGCGAGACCATGCTTGGCAATGCGGAGATCCTGGAGATCTTCAACATCTCCAAGGTCGGCAAGATCGCCGGCTGCCGGGTCACCGACGGCACGGTGGAGCGCGGCGCCGGCGTCCGCCTGATCCGCGACAACGTCGTCATCCACGAAGGCAAGCTCGCCACTCTCAAGCGCTTCAAGGACGAAGTGCGCGAGGTGCCGGCCGGCCAGGAGTGCGGCATGGCCTTCGAGAAATACGAGGACATGCGCGTCGGCGACGTCATCGAGTGCTACCGCGTCGAGGAGATCGCGCGCTCGCTCTAGGCGCGCGCGCGACAGTGCCGGCATTATGGCGAAACACGCCTCAGCCCGTGCGCCATCCCAGCGCCAGCTTCGCGTCGGCGAGCTGGTCCGCCACACCTTGGCGGAAATCCTTCAGCGCGGCGAAGTCCACGATCCCGCGCTTGAGGGCATGGTGGTCACCGTACCCGAGGTGCGCATGACCCCGGATTTGCGGGTCGCCACCGTTTTCGTCATGCCGCTCGGCGGCAAGGGCGCCGATACGCTGGTCGCGGTCCTCGACCGTCACCGCAAGTTCCTGCGTGGCGAGGTCGGCCATCGCGTCGCTCTGCGCTATGCACCCGAACTGCGCTTCCGCCTCGACGAGTCTTTCGACGAGGGCGAGCACATCGACGCGCTCCTGCGCTCTCCCGACGTGAAGCGCGATCTGGACGGAGAATGAGCCCGTAATGTCGGTGCTGCACGCGGCTGCCGTATTCGTCCCCTCTCCCCTGTGGGGAGAGGGGACAGGGTGAGGGGGTGCCAAGCTATCCGGATGGGTCGGCGCCCCCTCACCCGGATCGGCCCGCACGCGCGGCCCGCTCCGACCTCTCCCCGCCGGGGAGAGGTGGTCGTGCCCTTTTTGGCTCGGAGTGAAAGGTCCCGATGTCCCGTAGAAACAAGGGCCGTCCGGTCTCCGGCTGGCTGTGCCTCGACAAGGCCGTCGGCCTCACCTCCACCGGCGCCGTCGGCTCGATCAAGCGCCTGTTCGGCGCCGCTAAGGTCGGCCATGCCGGCACGCTGGATCCGCTCGCTTCCGGCGTCCTGCCGATCGCGCTCGGCGATGCCACCCGCACCGTCCCCTTCGTCCAGGACGGCCGCAAGGTCTATCGTTTCACCGTGCGCTGGGGCCAGGAGACCGACACCGACGATGCCGACGGCAAAGTGGTGGCGGAGAGCGACCTGCGCCCCGATGCCGAGGCGATCAACCAGCTCCTGCCCCGCTTCATCGGCGAGATCATGCAGCGCCCGCCGGCCTATTCGGCCATCAAGATCGAAGGCCAGCGCGCCTACGATCTCGCCCGCGAGGGCGAGACGGTGGTGCTCGACGAGCGCCCGGTCGTCATCCATCGCCTGGCGCTCACCGAAACCCCGGACCGCGACCATGCCGTCTTCGAGACCGAATGCGGCAAGGGCACCTATGTCCGCTCGCTCGCCCGTGATCTCGGCCAGCTCCTCGGCTGCCGCGGCCACGTGGTGGCGCTCCGCCGCATGGTTGTCGGCCCCTTCGACAGCGAGCACGCCGTCACGCTGGAGCAGCTGATCGCCGCCCGTGAGGCCGGCGATGCCACCGCGCTCGACCATTTCCTCATGCCGGTCGCCGTGGCGCTCTCCGAACTGCCAGAAATCGCGCTCGGATCCAACGATGCCGCCCGCATTGGCCGCGGCCAGCCGGTGCTGCTCCGCGGTCCCCAGGCGCCGCTGGCCGCCGCAGTCGCCTGGGCCAGTCAAGCCGGCCGCGCCATTGCCCTCGGCGAGATATCCGAGGGCCAGTTCCACCCGACCCGCGTCTTCCGCCCGGGTTGAGGAGAAACGGCTTATAAATCAAAGCTTTGTGAATTTCGCCTTTTCGCTGGCAATCTCCCGGCCTTTCCGCCATAGTCCGCCCGCTTCGCTGGCGGGGTGGCCCTGCCGGCAAGGTGTTCCGATTCCCGACCGCGCTGGACGACATCCCGGCCCTGGCCGCAGGCAATCGGCTTGATCCAACCCAGACCGGATAAAGGAACCCGATGTCGATTACGCCTGAGCGCAAGCAAGAGCTCATCAAGGAATACGCCACGGTCGCCAACGATACCGGCTCACCGGAGGTCCAGGTCGCGATCCTCTCCGAACGGATCGCCAATCTCACCGAGCACTTCAAGGGTCACGGCAAGGACAATCATTCCCGCCGCGGCCTGCTCAAGATGGTGAGCACCCGTCGCAGTCTTCTCGATTACCTGCGGAAGACCGACGAGAAGCGTTATCAGACGCTCATCGAACGCCTTGGCCTGAGGCGCTGATGCGACCGGCGGCGGGGCGCTTTGGCCTCGCCATGCCCATATGTCGCTGAAGGAACAGGCCGGCTGAACGCGCGGCGGCATGGGGTCGCCGCGGGACCGAAACGGACAGGCAAACAGAGCCATGGCAGGATCGCCAGACGCTTTCTCTTCGTAGTTCAAGAGAAAGTGCCTCGCCGTCTTGCTCATGGCTCGCCTTGCGTGTCCGACGCCAGGAAAGGAATTGCCATGTTCGACATGCATCGTGTCGAGACCGAGTGGGCTGGGCGCAAACTCGTTCTCGAAACCGGCAAGATTGCCCGTCAGGCTGACGGCGCGGTTCTGGCCACCTACGGCGACACCGCGGTGCTCGCCACCGTGGTCGCCGCCAAGGAAGAGCGGCCGGGAATCGACTTCTTCCCGCTCACCGTCAACTATCAGGAAAAGACCTTTGCCGCCGGCAAGATTCCCGGCGGTTTCTTCAAGCGCGAAGGCCGTCCCTCCGAGAAGGAGACGCTCACCTCCCGCCTGATCGACCGTCCCATCCGCCCGCTCTTCGCGCCGGGCTTCCGCTGCGAGACCCAGGTCGTCGCCACGGTTCTCTCGCACGATCTGGAGAACGATCCCGATATCGTCGCCATGGTCGCCGCCTCCGCCGCGTTGACGCTCTCCGGCGCGCCCTTCATGGGCCCCATCGGCGGCGCCCGCGTCGGCCTCATCAATGGTGCCTTCGTGCTTAACCCGCAGATCGACGAGATGGTCGAATCGAAGCTCGATCTGGTCGTCGCCGGCACCCATGACGCCGTGCTCATGGTCGAATCGGAGGCCAGCGAGCTCTCCGAGGACGACATGCTCGGCGCCGTCATGTTCGGCCACAAGGGCTTCCAGCCGGTGATCGATCTGATCATCAAGCTGGCCGAGCGCGCCGCCAAGGAGCCGCGTGCGATCAATACGCCGGACACCGCGGCGCTCTACGCCCAGGTGAAGGCTGCGGCCGAGGGTGGCCTGCGCGCTGCCTATGCACTCACCGCCAAGACCGAGCGCCACGATGCCATCGAGGCGGCCAAGGCCAAGGCCGTTGCCGAGCTGGCGCCGGAAGGGGCGGAGAACGCGCCCACCCCGCAGCAGCTCGCCGACATGTTCAAGAAGCTCGAGAAGGCGATCGTCCGCAACGACATCCTCGACAAGGGCACGCGCATCGACGGCCGCGATCTCAAGACCGTGCGCCCGATTGTCGCCGAAGTCGGCCTGTTGCCGCGCACCCACGGTTCGGCACTGTTCACCCGCGGCGAGACCCAGGCGCTGGTCGTGGCCACGCTCGGCACCGGCGATGACGAGCAATTCATCGACGCATTGCAGGGAACGTACAAAGAGACGTTCATGCTGCACTACAACTTCCCGCCCTATTCGGTCGGCGAGACCGGCCGCATGGGCTCGCCCGGCCGCCGCGAGATCGGCCACGGCAAGCTCGCCTGGCGGGCGATCCGGCCCATCCTGCCGCCTCATCACGAGTTCCCCTATACGATCCGGCTGGTCTCTGAGATCACCGAATCGAACGGCTCCTCGTCGATGGCCACCGTCTGCGGTTCCTCGCTGTCGCTGATGGATGCCGGTGTGCCGCTCAAGCGGCCGGTTGCCGGCATCGCCATGGGCCTTATCAAGGAGGGCGAGCGCTTCGCCGTTCTTTCCGACATCCTCGGCGACGAGGACCATCTCGGCGACATGGACTTCAAGGTCGCCGGCACGGCCGAAGGCGTCACCTCGCTGCAGATGGACATCAAGATCCAGGGCATCACCGAGGAGATCATGAAGGTCGCCCTCGGCCAGGCCAAGGATGGGCGCCTGCACATCCTCGGCGAGATGGCCAAGGCCCTGACTCAGGCCCGCGCCGAGCTCGGCGAGTACGCCCCGCGCATCGAGGTGATCACCATCCCGACCGACAAGATCCGCGAAGTCATCGGATCGGGCGGCAAGGTCATCCGCGAGATCGTCGAGAAGACCGGCGCCAAGATCGACATCAACGATGACGGCACCGTCAAGGTCGCCTCCGCCGACGGCAAGGCGATCACCGCCGCGCTCAACTGGATCAAGTCGATCGTCTCCGAGCCGGAGGTTGGCGTCATCTATCAGGGCACCGTGGTCAAGACCGTCGATTTCGGCGCCTTCGTCAATTTCTTCGGCGCCAAGGACGGGCTGGTCCACATCTCCCAGCTGGCGCCCAACCGCGTTGCCAAGACCACCGACGTGATCAAGGAAGGCGACAAGGTCTGGGTCAAGCTCATGGGCTTCGACGAGCGCGGCAAGGTGCGCCTGTCGATGAAGGTCGTCGATCAGGAGACCGGCCTGGAGATCAAGCAGGAAGACAGGGCGGAAGGCGAGAAGGCCGACGCCGCCTCGTAAGCGGTTCCCCTCTCACCACCACGGTCAACAGCGGCCGGCGCTCTCCCGAGCGCCGGCCGTCTTTGTTATGCGCCGCAGCGTGCATTTCATAGCCATTCCAAAGCCGGCGCGTCGAACGCGGCCGGCCATGATGCCTCGGTTCGGTGCGAACCCGCAGAAATATCAGGAACTTGGCGACTTGGTCGGCCGTCGAAACGGGGCTTGCGCCGCGGGTGGCGGGCGCCATACTCTTGCTGCGGCGCAGCAAGGCACCGGTCGGGCGGCAGGTGGAGAAGGGGTTCGGGGCTTGTCCTATTATCAGCTCTATGAACTGAACCACGCCGCCATGGGTCCGTTCCGGGCGGTGGCTGATGCCACCCGCCTCTATTTCAACAGCCCGCTGAATCCCTTCGCCGGCACGCCCTTTGGGCGCAGCGTCGCCGCCACTGCCGAGCTGTTCGAACGCACCACCCGCCGCTACGGCAAGCCGGACTTCGGCATCACGCAGGTGAAGGTCGGCGGCGTCAAAGTGCCGGTCAGCGAAGAGGTCGTCTGGCAGCGGCCGTTCTGCCGGCTCATCCATTTCGCCAAGCCGCTGCCGCCCGGCACCCCCGCGCAGCCGAAGCTTGTCATCGTCGCGCCGCTTTCCGGCCATTACGCCACGCTTTTGCGCGGCACGGTGGCCGCCATGCTTCCCGGGCACGACGTCTTCATCACCGACTGGGCCGACGCGCGCATGGTGCCGGTCGCCGACGGGCCCTTCGATCTCGACGACTATATCGACACCCTGATTGCCATCCATCACGCCCTCGGCCCCGGCGTCCATGTCATGGCGGTTTGCCAGCCCTCGGTGCCGGTGCTCGCGGCGGTCGCGCTGATGGAGGCGGCCGGCGATCGTGACCTGCCGGCCTCGATGATCCTGATGGGCGGGCCGATCGACACCCGCGTCAACCCGACCGCCATCAACACGCTCGCCAACACGCACGATCTCGACTGGTTCCGCCGGAACGTCATCATGAAGGTGCCGTTCCCGCATCCGGGCTTCCTGCGCGACGTCTATCCGGGCTTCCTGCAGATCTCCGGCTTCCTGTCGATGAACTTCGACCGCCATCTCGACGCCCATCGTGATTTTTACCAGCACCTGATCCGCGGGGACGGCGATTCGGCGGAGAAGCACCGCGCCTTCTATGACGAGTATCTGGCGGTGATGGATCTCACGGCCGAGTTCTATCTGCAGACCGTCGACACGGTCTTCCTGCGCCATGCTTTGCCGCTGGGCGAGATGAAGCACCGCAACCAGGAGGTGCAGCCGGCGGCCATTACCCATGTCGCCATGCTCACCATAGAGGGCGAGCACGACGACATCTCCGGCGTCGGCCAGACCCGAGCCGCCCACGATCTCACGGTCAACCTGCCGGCTGAAAGACGCGCCCATCACCTGCAGAAGGGGGTGGGCCATTACGGCGTGTTCAATGGCACCCGCTTCCGCGCCGAGATCGTCCCCCGCATTGCCGAATTTATCGGCATTCACGACGCCGTCGGCCGCCCGGGACCGGCCCGTCGCAACCCCGCCAAGGCCAAGCGCACCGCCGAACCGGCTGCAATGACGGGATTCGCCACTAACAAGGGACTCGGCAAGGTTGCATCGGGCTTGCCAAAACCACGGAAATCCAAGGTTAATAGATCGTAAACGTCTTGAAGCGCCGGAATCGGGAGTTGAACCCCCGATCTGCCGGACTCGCGCCCCGTGTGCCGCCTCGTGTCGACAAGCCCCCGTTTTCGGGCCGACGCGGCGGCCAGAATCCCGTTCCATGCATAAGATCTGGGCGCTGAGACGCGCTCCGCGGCCTCGTCAGAAATACGGAGTTTACGGCGGGGCGGCAGGGGGAAGCCGGCGGCGGCACCGGCGCTTCATGGCGCCATCCGTCCGTCGTCCGCTGCCGGCATCTTTCGCGCCGCAGGATGGCGGCGCCCCCGGCCGCTCGCTCGTCCCGGCGGCCACCCGCCGGCACAACCGCAAGAAGTGCAAATTCGCGTCGGCGACCGCATCATCGACCTGTCGACGGTGCGCACGCGCGTGGCCGGCCGCGGTGGCGCCATCTACGCCTCGATGAAGGGAGCGATCGGGGTGGCGTCGCAGGCGCGGACAAGGGCGGCGGGGTGCAAGTGCGTCACAGGCAAAAGGCCGTTTCCCGCCATTCCTGCGGGCCCCGCCGCAACGCATGCGGGCAAATCCGACGCCCTTTGTCCGATTTTTCTTGAATCAAACGACCCCCCTTCCCACCTTGCATATCGTTACGTAAGATAGACGTAAGACTAACGTACGATATAGAGGACGGACATGGTCAATCAGAATGCCCTGCGTCCGGCATGGACGCCCCTGACGATCCTGCTGATGGTCATCGGCTTCATGGCCTTCTGGCCGCTCGGCCTGGCGATGCTCGCCTACATCATCTGGGGCGATCGTATTCCCGAGGTCCGGCGGCACTTCGGAGAGATGAAGCGCGAGTTTCACGGCAGCTGCGGCCCGCGCGGTCGCCATGGCCGCTACAGCGGCTATGAGAGCGGCAATGCCGCGTTCGACGCCTATCGCGAGCGCGAGCTGCGCCGGCTCGACGAGGAGCGCCGCAAGCTCGATGAGGAGCGGCGCGAGTTCGAGGAGTTCGTGCAGAACCTGCGCCGCGCCCGCGACCAGGAGGAGTTCGAGCGCTTCCAGCGCGAGCGCCCCTCGCGCCGGGCCGACCAGATCGATCTCTGATCTGGGGAGGTCATCATGATCCCCATGCGGCGGGACCGGAAACGGCCCCGCCGTTTTCGTGTCTGACGGCGTCTTCCGGCCTCCACCCCGTCCGTCATCCTCCGGCGAGGCGTGAGCCGCGACGGAGGATCGTTCTCCGGCATCTTCAGTGCGGTAGTTGCTGTTGACCCCCACCTATCCTCCCCCTTTCAGGGGGAGGAAGAGCTTGTGGCCCTGGCGATGCGGCAGCGATGCGCCGGGTTTTGCGGAGACCATGTGATGGGCGTGACGCCTCCCCAATCTCCCCCTCCCCCTGAAAGGGGGAGGATGGGAGGGGGTCATGCCGTCATCGCCAAGCGCCGTTTCGTTGAGGTGGTAGTATCGGCCTTCCGACAACCGCGAGGGCGCCATGAACCAGAAACTCGTCACGGCTTTGATTGCAGCAGGCGCGGCACTTGTGACAGGCGTTCTCGGTGCCGTGCTCGGCTACATGAGCAATAATCGCCAGATGGACGTGAAGATGGTTGAGATCGCCGTCGGCATCCTCGGCCAGGAGCCGAAGGACAACATCGCGCCCGCCCGGGAGTGGGCGGTGGATGTGATCGAGCACTACGCCGAGGTGAAGCCAAGTGCGGCGGTGCGCGCGGCGTTAGTGAACAACAAAGTCGTGCGCAATAGCTACGATTTCTACGACTACGTATCCGCACCCAAAGTGCCACCGCCTCAGCACTAGCGAATGGGTTGTCGATACAGATCAGTCCGCGAACAAAAAGTGAATCACATCGCTACCCCGCGCTATGGCATAATTCCGCCACTGCCTTGATTCGCTTGGGAATCCGTGTCGCCTTCATGCCGATCCCCGTCCGCACCGCCGCCGACACCTTCGAGATCGCCACCGAGAGCGGCTATGTGCCCGTCGACATCCGCCGCCATCCGCGCGCCCGCAATTACACGCTGCGCGTCGCCGGTCCCGGCAAACCGCCGATCCTCACCATGCCGCAGCGCGGGTCTCTGGCCGAGGCGCACCGCTTCCTCGAGCGCCATGCCGGCTGGCTCCGCCGCCAGATCGACCGCCTGCCGCCGGCGATCCCGATCGCCGATGGCTGGCCGGTCCCCTTGCGCGGTGTGCTCCACACCATCCATCACGATCCCGCCCGCCGCGGCACCGTCACCGTCGGCGCGGACGACAACGGCCCGGCGCTCTACGTCTCCGGCGATGCGGCCCATCTCCGCCGTCGCGTGATGGACTTCCTCAAGCGCGAGGCGCGTCGCGACATCGAGGCGGCGGTCGCCCGCCATGCGGATCGTTTGGGCGTCAAGCCCAAGGCCGTACGCACGCGCGACCAGATCACCCGCTGGGGCTCGTGCACCACCACCGGGCACCTCTCCTTCTCGTGGCGGCTGATCATGGCGCCGCCGCTGGTGCTCGATTATCTCGCCGCCCACGAGGTGGCCCATCTTGCCGAGATGACCCACTCGCGCCGCTTCTGGACCCTGTGCAAGTCGCTGTCGCCGGAGACCGACGCCGCCCGCGCCTGGCTGACCAAACAGGGGCCGGCGCTGCACGCCATCGGCGCTGACGAAGGTGTGGGGCGCAAGGCGGCGTAACAGACAGGCGGCCGATTTTACCGCTTCAGGCAGGGCTGTCGCACATGGCACGGCGCCACACCTCTCCCCGGCGGGGAGAGGTCGCGAGCGTCAGCGAGCGGGTGAGGGGGAGCCGAGGCATGCGGATGGGCTCCCGCCCCCTCACCCTTCGCGCCTAACTCGCTTCGCTCCTAAGGCGCGAAGCCCTCTCCCCAAAGGGGCGAGGGGCCCTACCCAACGGCCATCGCCCGGCCACTCAGGGGAGGGAGAAGCTCGTCCGCATCAGCCCGGGCGTGGCCCCATGCGGTTATAGGCGTCGAGCGCCGCCACCTTGTAGCCCTCGGCCAGCGTCGGATAGTTGAAGGCGTTCTCGACGAAATAGTCGATGGTGCCGCCGAGGTTGAGCACCGCCTGGCCGATATGGATGAGTTCGGTGGCGCCTTCGCCGACGATATGGGCGCCGAGCAGCCGGCGGTCGTCGAGCCCGAACACGAGCTTCATCATGCCGCTCTCCAGGCCCATGATGTGCCCGCGCGAGACCTCGCGCAGGCGCGCAATGCCGACCTCGTAGGCGATGCCCTTGTCGCGCACCTGCGCCTCGGTCAGCCCGACCGTGGAGATCTCCGGCACCGCGTAGATGCCATAGGGAAAGTGTTCCGGCGCCGTCGGCGTCGGCACGTCGAAGGCATGGCAGGCGGCAATCCGCCCCTGCTCCATCGAGGTCGAGGCGAGGCTCGGAAATCCGATCACGTCGCCGGCGGCGTAGATGTGCGGCACGCTGGTCTGGAAGGTCACCGGGTCGACCGTCAGCCGCCCGCGCGCGTCGGCCGTCAGCCCGCAGTTCTCCAGCCCCAGATCCTTGGTCGCGCCTTGCCGGCCGGCGGCATAGAGCAGCATCTCGCTGCGCACCGTGCGCCCGTCCGAAAGGTGGCTCACCGCATAGCCCTCTCCGTCGAGTTCGACGCGCTCGACATGGGCGCCGAGACGGAACTGGATGCCGCGCTCCCTCAGGTCGTGCATGAACTCGTCGATGATCTCGCGGTCGATGAATTCCAGGAAATCCGCGCGCGGCTCGATCACCGTCACCGGCACGTCGAGCGCCGAGAAGATGGTGGCGTATTCGATGCCGATCACCCCGGCGCCGACCACCGTCAGGCTCTTGGGCACATGCGGGTCGGTGGCGATCCCGTCCGAGTCGAAGACATTGCGGTCGTTGAAGGGGATGCCCGGCGGATGGAAGGGCGCCGTGCCCACCGCGATGACGATCTTGTCGCCCTCGAAGCCGTGCTCCTCGAGATGGGTCTTCACCGTCAGGCAATGCGGATCGACGAAGCGCGCCACGCCGCCGAAGGTCTTCACCCCGTTGCGGGCAAACTGGTGCTCCAGCACCTCGATCTCGTGATCAAGCGTCATGCGCAGGCGCACGCCGAGGTCCTTGCCCTCGATGTCCTTCTTCACCCGGTAGGCAAGCCCGTAGAAGCCGCGCTCGCGCCAGCCGGAGAGGTTGAGCACGGTCTCGCGCAGCGTCTTGGAAGGAATCGTGCCGGTATGCACCGACACCCCGCCGACGCGCAGGCGGTTCTCGATGACCAGAACGCTCTTGCCGAGCTTGGCCGCCTGTATGGCGGCACGCCGCCCGGCCGGCCCACTGCCGATGACGATGAGGTCGTAACGGTCCATGTCCTTCCCCCACAGACGTCGCCGGCCGCCAGCATACACGGTCGCGCGGCGCTGTCGCGGCGCTGACAGGCCGGGCCTTCGCCCCCTTCTCAGGGAAAGGAGAAGAGCAACTGCACGACCGCGTTGCTATCCGCCGAAGAGCTTCTGCAGGAAGCTGGTGATCGGACCCTGGCGGCGCTGCGGCCCGACATATCCGGGCGGCAGCCGCCCACCCGGCGGCTGGTCGATCCAGCCGCCCTGGGGCATTTCGGGGCCGGAGGCGACCGCGCCCGGCGTCAACGCCATCGGCGCACCCTGCGCCTGCGCCGCGGTCATGTCGGAGGGATAGAGCGGCCGCCCGGCATAGCGGACATTGGCCGGGTCGCCGAAATGGTAGTTGCCGGGCAGATCGGCCACCGCCTGTCCGGCAAGCGCCACGCTCATGAAGCGCTGCCAGGCGATCGCCGGCAGGCTGCCGCCGGTGGCGTGCTTGGTCGGCGTGTTGTCGTCATTGCCGAACCACACGCCGGCGGTCAGCGCGCCGGTATAGCCGATGAACCAGGCGTCGCGGAAATTCTGGGACGTCCCGGTCTTGCCGGCCACCGGCCAGCCCTGGATGCGCGCCCGCGTCCCGGTGCCGTCGATCACCGTCTGTGCCAGCATGGAATTCATCATGCCGACATAGGTCGGGTCGACCACCTGTCCCGGCCCGGTGCCGCTGCGCTCATAGAGCACCTTGCCCTTGGCCGTCACGATCCGTTTGATCGCATAGGGGATGATGCCGCGTCCGCCGTTGGAGAAGGGCACATAGGCCGCCGTCAGCTCCAGCGGCGTCACCTCCGAGGTGCCGAGCGCGATCGAGGGTGTCGCCATCAGCGGCGAAACGATGCCGAGCCGCCGGGCGGTGGCCGCCACCGCCTGCGGCGTCACGATCTGGGTGAGCTGTGCGGAGACCGAGTTCAGCGAATCGGCCAGCGCCGTGCGCAGCGTCACCGGCCCCTTGTAGTTGCGCGTATAGTTTTCCGGCTTCCAGCCGGCGATCGACACCGGCTGGTCGATCATCACCAATTCGGGGATCATCCCGTCTTCCAGCGCGCTCAGATAGACGAACGGCTTGAAGGCCGAGCCCGGCTGGCGGTGGGCATCCACCGCCCGGTTGAACGGGCTCGACTTGTAGTCGCGCCCGCCGACCATCGCCTTGACCGCGCCGTTGGGGGCAATGGCCACCAGCGCCGCCTGGCCGACGCCGTATTTGGCGCCGCCTTCGGCCAGAGTCTGCGAAATTGCGTTGTCCGCCGCCGTCTGCATGGCCAGATCGATCGTGGTGTCGACGATGATGTCCTGATCGATCTGCCCGCCGACATATTGCGGCAGCCGGTCCATGATCCAGTCGGCGACGTAGCGGCCGCTTCCCCCCGCCACGTCGTGCACCGCCGTGATCGGCGTCGACATGGCCAGGCTCGCCTGGCGCGAGGTGATGTAGCCGGCGTCCTGCATGGCGGCGAGCACGGTCTGCATGCGCGCTTCGGCCGCCGCCGGGTGGGTCGCCGGCGAATAGGTCGCCGGTGCCTTCAGCATGCCGGCCAGCGTCGCCGCCTCGGCCAGCGTGATATTGCGCGCCGACTTGCCGAAATAGCGATGCGCCGCCGCATCCACGCCATAGGCCCCGGCGCCGAGATAGACGCGGTTGAGATAGAGGGTGAGGATCTGGTTCTTCGACAGGTGCAGCTGCAGCCACACCGCCATGATCATTTCCTGCACCTTGCGCTCGAAGGTGCGCTCCGGCTTGAGGAACAGGTTCTTGGCCAGCTGCTGGGTCAGCGTCGAGCCGCCCTCGACGATGTGGCCGGCACGCAGGTTGACGTCCGCCGCACGCACCAGGCCGATCGGGTCGATGCCGAAGTTCCAGTAGAAGCGCCGGTCCTCGATGGAGATCACCGCCTGCGGCAGGTAGGGCGGCATCTGGTCGAGCCTCAGCGCCTCGCCGGTCGAATCGCCATGGTTGGAGATCAGTTGCCCGTCCGCGGCCAGGATGCGCACGTTGGCGGCGCGCGGCGGCACCGACCAGTCGGCCATCGGCGGCAGCTTCGAGGCGTAATAGGCGATGACCGAGCCGACGAGCCCGATGCCGATGATGGCGGCGACCGCCGTCCAGTGCAGGATCGTCTTGAAGCTTCTGTTCATGAAACCGATCACCGGCCCATCGGCGCCGTTCCGGCGCCGCCGCCTGGCCGAGCGGCCTTTGGCGGGCGCCTTGCGGCCCCTGATGGCCTTGGCTTTCCTTCGTGCTGCCACGGGCGGTCGGTATCCTCGAACATGGAACGCGAGTCATCCCATAGCGGCCGGTCAACGCCCGGCTCCGCCCCCGGTTCCGAAAGAGAAGCTAAATGCGGCGATTTAAGGGGCGGTTAATGGGGTGTTACGCCAAGCCTTTGATTTGAAAGGGTTTGCCCACGAAGGGGGCGACGAAGAGATCGTCCTTCGCTTCCGGCGCGAAGACGACCGTGCGCGTCTTCACTTGCCCGTCTTGCGCCGGGCGCCATGCCGGGCTGTGACCGCGGCGAACTAACCCTACCGTCTCTCGCCAGACGCGCCGTCGGCCACCTCACCTGCTAGGCAGGTAGCCCCTCGCCATCCTGCCGCCCGCGCGGCATAGTCCCGCCATGCCGCAAACCGATTCCGCTCTTGCCCCGCTCGGCCCCGGCGACCACGTCTTCCTGGTCGATGGCTCGTCCTTCGTCTATCGCGCCTTTTTCCAGTCGATCAACCAGGACGCCAAATACAATTACCGCTCCGACGGGCTGCCCACCGGCGCGCTCCGCCTGTTCTGCGCCAAGCTCTACCAGTTCGTGCGCGAGGGCGCGGTCGGCATCATGCCGACCCACATGGCCATCGTCTTCGACAAGTCGGAGGACACCTTCCGCAAGGAGATCTACCCCGATTACAAGGGCACCCGCCGCGAGATGCCCGACGACCTGAAGCCGCAGTTTCCGCTGATGCGCGAGGCGGTCAGGGCCTTCGGCCTCGAGCCGGTGGAAAAGGCCGGCTACGAGGCCGACGACATCATCGCCACCTATGCCAAGGAGGCGCGCGCCGCCGGCGCCGAGGTGCTCATCATCTCGTCGGACAAGGACCTGATGCAGCTCGTTGGCGATCACGTCGAATTCTACGATTTCGAATCCGGCACGCGTGGGCGCCCCGGCTACCGGCCCGAGCGGCGCATCGACCGCCAGGGCGTCATCGATTATTTCCGCGTGCCGCCGGAGAAGGTCATCGACGTCCAGTCGCTGGTCGGCGACACATCGGACAACGTCCCCGGTGTCCCCGGCATCGGCATCAAGACGGCCTCGGCGCTGATCGGCGAATATGGCGATCTCGACACCCTGCTTGCCAATGCGGAATCGATCAAGCAGCCCAAGCGCCGCCAGCTCCTCATCGACTTCGCCGATCAGGCGCGCATGTCGCGCACGCTGGTCACGCTGCACGACGATGTCGATGCCGGCACGCCGCTGTCAGCCACCCGCATGCGCGAGCCCGACGCGAAGAAGCTCGTCGCCTTCCTCAAGGCCATCGAGCTTTCGACGCTGACCAAGCGCGTCGCCGAGGCCTATGCCGTCGATCCCAACGCGGTCGAGGCCGATCCGGCCATCCGCTCCGCCAAGCATCACGACGCCACCTTCGCCGCCCGCCTGGTGCCGCATGATGACAACGCCCATGCCACGCCGGTAGCGCCGGCCGGCGTCGTCCCCTCTCCCCAGGGGGGAGAGGGACAGGGTGAGGGGGTTCATGCGCCGCCTCTTAATGGCCATGCCCGCCCCGCCGCCGCGGTCGCCGCCGGGGCGACGGCCGCAACGTCCGTTCCCTTCGACCGCGCCCAATACGAGACCGTCACATCGCTTGATCGTCTCGACCAATGGATCGCCGAAGCCACGGCCCAGGGCCATGTCGCCATCGGCAGCCAGGCCAACGGCCAGGACCCCATGCAGGCCGCTCTCTGCGGCGTCAGCCTGGCGCTTTCCCCCGGCCGCGCTTGTTACCTGCCGCTTGCCCACAAGTCCGGCGAGGCCGATCTCCTCGGCGATAACATCGCCCCCGGCCAGATCCCGCTGAAACAGGCGCTCGCCCGCCTGAAGCCGCTCATGGAAGACACCGCGGTCCTCAAGATCGCCCACAACCTCAAGTTCGATACGGTGCTTCTCGCCCGTCACGGCATTGATATCGCCTCCTATGACGACACCATGCTGATCGCCTATGCGCTCGATGGCGGCTTGGGCGGCTACGACCGGGATGCGCTGGCCGAAAAGCGCCTCGGCCACACGCCGATGACCTTCAAGGACGTCGCCGGCAGCGGCAAGGCGCAGCTCACCTTCGATCGCGTCGCCCTCGACCGCGCCACCCAATATGCCGGAGAGGGCGCCGATATCGCGCTGCGTCTGTGGACTGGTGCTGAAGCCGCGGCTGGCCGCCGAGCACATGGCTCACCGTCTACGAGACTCTCGAACGCCCCATGGTGCCGGTTCTGGCGCGCATGGAAGCGCGCGGCATCACCGTCGACCGTCAGATCCTGTCGCGGCTTTCCGGCGAGTTCGGCCAGAAGCTCGGCGGTCTGGAGAGCGAGATCTACGGGCTCGCCGACGAAGAGTTCAACATTGGCTCGCCAAAGCAGCTCGGCGACATCCTCTTCGGCAAGTTCGGTCTGCCCGGCGGCAAGAAGACCAAGACCGGCGCCTGGTCGACCGGCGCCGATATCCTCGACGAGCTCGCCGCAGGCGGCAACACGCTCGCCGCCCGCATCCTCGACTGGCGCCAGCTCTCCAAGCTGAAGTCGACCTATACCGACCTGCTGCCGGGCTTCATCCACCCAGAGACCGGCCGCGTCCACACCTCCTATGCGCTCGCCTCAACCACCACCGGCCGCCTGTCCTCGTCGGAACCCAACCTGCAGAACATCCCGGTCAGGACCGAGGAGGGACGGCGCATCCGCACCGCCTTCGTCGCCCGGCCCGGCACCAAACTGGTCTCGGCGGATTACAGCCAGATCGAGCTGCGCGTCGTCGCCCATGTCGCCGACATCGGCCAGCTCAAGCAGGCCTTCGCCGACGGCTTGGACATCCACGCCATGACCGCATCCGAGATGTTCGGCGTTCCGGTCGAAGGCATGCCGAGCGAGGTCCGCCGCCGCGCCAAGGCGATCAACTTCGGCATCATCTACGGCATCTCCGCCTTTGGGCTTGCCAACCAGCTCGGCATTCCGCGCCAGGAGGCCGGCGACTACATCGCCAGGTATTTCGAGCGCTTCCCGGGCATCAAGGACTACATGGAGGCGATGCGCAAAAAGGTGCGCGCCGACGGCTATGTCTCAACCCTCTTCGGCCGCAAGATCCATTTCGCCGCGGCCAATGCGCGTAACCCGGCCGAGCGCGCCTTCATCGACCGCGCCGCCATCAACGCCCCCATCCAGGGCGCTGCGGCGGACATCATCCGCCGCGCCATGATCCGCATGGAGCCGGCGCTCGCCGCGGCGAAGCTATCCGCCGCCATGCTGCTCCAGGTTCACGACGAGCTGATCTTCGAGGTGCCGGAGAGCGAGGTGGAGAGAACCATTCCCGTCGTCACCCGCGTCATGGAAGCCGCCGCCGAGCCGGCCGTGCAACTCTCAGTGCCCCTCCAGGTCGATGCCCGCGCCGCCGACAACTGGGACGCCGCGCATTGATGACCCCTCGCTCGCCCATGTCATGATCTTCTTCGATCCTTCCAAGCCTCGCGGAATCGTCTGGCTGGCCTCGTTTCCGAAGTCCGGGAACACATGGATGCGCGCATTTCTCCATGCGCTGCTCAAGATCGTGCGTGGAGACGCCATCGGAGAGATCGACCTCAACGATATAGATGAATTCCGCCGGTCGGCGAATGACGTGAAGCGTTACGCCCGCTACCTCAGCGGCCCGGCGCAGTCTGTCGACAAGGCCGAGATTGCCATGGCGCGGCCGAAGGTCCAGGCAGACATCGTGGCCGAGTCCGATGGCCTGGTTCTGGTCAAGACCCACCTTGCCCGGATCCACGATCGTGGCACGCCGACGATCAACCAGTCCGTCTCCGCCGGCGCCATCTACATCGTGCGCAATCCCCTGGACGTCGTGATTTCTTTCGCGCGCTTCATCGATCGTCCCATCGATCGTATGATCGATGACATCGCGACACCGGGGTGGGGTTCGGGAACCAATGACAAGGAGGTCTATTACGTGACGGGCTCGTGGAGCGAGAACGTCGCAAGCTGGACGATGCCTGCGCATCCCGTGATTCTCGTCGTCCGCTACGAAGACATGCTTGAGCATCCGCACGAGACCTTCGGCAGGATTGCCGAACATGTCCGCAGCGGCGCCTCGCCGGAGCAGGTGGCGCGTGCGATTGAGCTGTCTTCATTCGAGAGCCTTCAGAGGGCCGAACAGGCCAAAGGCTTCCACGACACCCCGGACACGGCTGAACGCTTCTTCCGGGAAGGCCGCGCCGGGCAGTGGCGGGACGTGCTCACGCGTTCGCAAGTGCAGCGGGTGGTCGACGTCCACGGCGCGCAGATGCGCCGCTTCGGATATGCTTGAAGATCGACGCAGCAGCCCGCCCCTTCCCCCCTTCCCCCCTTGATGCTTCACTCCGCGCCATGAAGGCGAGCCAAGCCGATACCCTCGACCAGCCCCGCACGCCCGACGCGGCCGCGCTCAAACGCCGGCTGGTCGCCGACGCCCGCGCCGAGGGTTTCGATCTGGTCGGCATCACAACGCCGGACGCGATTCCGGAAGCCGCGCCGCGTCTCAGGAAGTTCCTCGCCGAAGGGCAGCACGGCACCATGGGTTGGCTGGAAGCCAAGGCCGAGCGTCGTGCCAGCCCCCGCGCCCTGTGGCCGGAGGCGCAAGCCGTCGTCATGCTGGCCTTGAACTACGGCCCGGACACCGACCCGCTCGAGACGCTCGCGCAAAAGGACCGCGCCACCGTCTCCGTCTATGCCCGCCATCGCGATTATCACGATCTCATCAAGGGCAAGCTCAAGCGCATCGCCGGCCGCTTCGCCGCTTACGCCCGGTCGGATGTGAAGGTCTTCGTCGATACCGCGCCGCTGATGGAAAAGCCGCTGGCCGCCGCCGCCGGCCTTGGCTGGCAGGGCAAGCACACCAATCTCGTCAGCCGCACCTTCGGCTCATGGCTCTTCCTCGGCGCCATCCTGACCGAGATCGCGTTGCCCGCCGAAGATGCCGAGGCCGACCGTTGCGGCACCTGCCGCGCCTGCCTCGACATCTGCCCGACCGACGCCTTCCCGGCGCCCTACCGGCTCGATGCCCGCCGCTGCATCTCCTATCTCACCATCGAGCACGCCGGCCCGATCCCGCGCGAGTTCCGGGTGGCCATCGGCAACCGCATCTATGGCTGCGACGATTGCCTGGCGGTCTGCCCGTGGAACAAGTTCGCGCGCGCGACCCACGAGGCGAAGCTGAAAGCCCTCGACGATCTTGCCGCCCCGCCGCTCGCCGATCTGGCCGCCCTCGACGATGCCGCCTTCCGCGCGAAATTCTCCGGCTCGCCCATCAAGCGCATTGGCCGCGACCGCTTTCTGCGCAACGTGTTGATTGCCATCGGCAATTCCGGCTCGGTGGACTTCGCCCGCAGCGCTGAAGCCCATCTCGCCGACCCGTCGCCGCTGGTCCGCGGCGCCGCCGTCTGGGCACTGTCGCGGCTTCTGCCGGCCAAGGATTTCGCAGCCCTGAAGAAGGAGCACCTGCCCTCCGAAACCGACGCCTCGGTCGGCAATGAATGGGAGGCGACATGAGCGAAGCCCGCTTCTTCCACGACCAGAAGGAATGGCGCGCCTGGCTGGAGAAGAACCACGCCACGGCCAACGAGCAGTGGGTCGGCTTCCACAAGGTCGGCACCGGCAAGGAGGGCATCACCTACGGCCAGGCCCTCGACGAGGCGCTGTGCTTCGGCTGGATCGACAGCGTCCGCCGCGGCGGCCACGCCGCCTGGTCGGTTCGCTTCACGCCGCGCAAGGCGGGCAGCATCTGGAGCGCGGTCAACACTAAGCGCATCGGCGAGTTGATCGCCGAAGGCCGCGTCGCGCCGCCGGGGCTCGCCGCCTATGAGGGCCGCGACCGCGACAAGCAGCAGCTCTATTCCTTCGAGAATCGCGACCAGGGTCTGGCGCCGGAGTACGAGCAGCGCTTCCGCGCCGAAAAGGCGGCTTGGGGCTGGTTCGCTTCCATGCCGCGCTCCTATCGCCATCCGGCGATCTGGTGGGTGATGAGCGCCAAGCGGGAAGAGACCCGCGCGCGGCGGCTGGCGACGCTGATCGCCAACTCCGCCGCCGGCCGCAAGATCAAGCCGCTCAAGAGGCCGGGCGATGCCTGATCCCGTCCGCCTCTTCGTCTTTGGGCTTGGGTATAGCGCCGGCGCCTTCGCGCGGGCTATGGCGCGACAAGCCCGGTGGGTTGGCGGCACCATCCGCTCGGCCGACAGGGCCGTGGGGCAGGGGATCGCGACAATTCCCTGGAATGGCTCGGCCGGCAGCGCCGATGTCGCCGCGGCACTGACGCCTGCCACCCATCTCCTTGTTTCCATTCCGCCGGGCGAGTCCGATCCTGTCCTTGCCCATTTCGCTGGGGCCATCCGCGCCGCGCCGCATCTCCAGTGGATCGGCATTCTCTCCACCGTCGGCGTCTATGGCGATTATGCCGGCGCCTGGGTGAGCGAGCGGACGACACCGCATCCGCGATCGGCTCGCGCGCGCCAGCGTCTTGCTGCCGAAAAGGCTTGGGAAACGCTCGCCGCGGACCGCGGCGTGCCGCTCGCAATCTTCCGCCTCGCCGGCATTTACGGGCCCGGCCGCAACGCTCTGGTCAATCTGGCGGAGGGCAAGGCCCACCGCATCGTCAAGCCCGGCCAGGTCTTCAACCGCATCCATGTCGACGACATCGTCCAGACGCTTGAAGTGGCGATCGCGCGGAACGCCGCCGGCCTCTTCAACGTCACCGATGACGAGCCGGCGCCGCCGCAGGATGTGGTCGCCTATGCAGCGCAGCTGATGAGCATCGACCCACCGCCGGAGATCGCCTTTGCCGAGGCCGACCTGTCGCCCATGGCGCGCTCCTTCTATGGCGACAACAAGCGCGTCGCCAACGCCTTGATCAAGCGGGAACTCGGCATTGCCTTGCGCTTTCCGTCCTATCGCGAAGGCTTGGGCACTCTTTGGCACGACGGGACCTGGCGGGAAGGATAGCGAGCGCCAGCAGACCGTCGACGATGCGCCGCAGAAGAAATGGGCGGTCGCATCAGCGCCGCCAGCTCATCCCAGCTCATCTTTTTCGCCGGCTGCAGATGGACCGCCGCGAGCCCATATATGTCATACATGAAACACCCTTTCCGTTCTGCATAGCCGTTGTTCGCTGTCGATATTGACCTGCAGCCGGTTTCACGCCAGCATCATGATCGGAAAGGGTAGTTCAGAAATGAAACACCCCATCGACTGGGACGAATTGCGCCTCTTCCTGGCGGTCGCGCGCGGCGCCGGTTTGAATGCCGCCGCCCGCCAGACCGGCGCCAGTGCGCCCACCCTCGGCCGGCGCATGAATGCGCTGGAGCGTCGCCTCGACCGTCGGCTCTTCATCCGCAGCCAGGCGGGCTACGCGCTGACCGAGGCCGGCCAGTCGCTCTATCAGTACGCTGAGGAGATGGAGGCCGCGGCACGCGGCATCGAGCGCTGGCGCGATGAGACGCCCCGCCGGCTGGTGCGCATTTCGGCCGGCTCGTGGACCAGCCGCTTCCTTGCCCGCCATATGGCGGAGGTGTGGGCGGCAGATCGATCAACGGCCATTGAACTCGCCACCGCCCATCAGCGCGTCGATATCCAGCATCGCCAGGCCGATATCGGCGTGCGCAATCGTGCACCGCAGGAGGCACGTTTGGCAGGCCGCAAGACCAATGACGTGGCCTATGCCCTCTACCGGGCCCGAGGCCGATCTGGCGATCTGCCCTGGGTCGCCGTCATCGGCGAGGCCGCCATCACGCCACCGGCGCGCTGGGTCGACCGCAATTTCTCGCAGCTCGCCCAGATCACCTGTTCCGACCCGCGCGCCATCCTCGATTGCCTCACGGCCGGCGTCGGCCAGGCGGTGCTGCCCTGCTTTGTCGGCGACGTCGAGCCGGGCCTCGAGCGCGCCGGCGGCATCCTCGACGAAATCCACGACGAACAATGGCTGGTCCTCAACGATCAGGCGCGCCAGGAGCCGGCCGTGCGCGGCGTCATCGACCGCCTGGCCGCGCTGCTCCAGGGCCATCGCCCTCTGTTTTCGGGCGCGGCGCCGCAGCCCTAGCGGATTTCCGCGATCAGCCCGTCGAACGCCAATTCCAGACGGGCGAGGTCTTCCGGCCGCGACAGGCGGTGGTCGCCGTCCTTGATGAGCGTCAGCACCACGTCGTCGGAGGCGAGATGGGCCACCAGCTCGGTGGCGGTCGTCCACGGCACGTCGGTGTCCTGCGTGCCCTGCAGAATGTGCACCGGACAGCCGGTCTCGATCAGCCTGTCGCCGAAGAGATGGGTTTTGCCGTCCTCGATCAGTCCGCGCATGATCGGATAGGGTTCGTCGGAATAGTCGCTGGGAACGTGGAAGACCCCGGCGGTTTCCAGTTCCCGCCGCGCCGCCGCGTCCATCTTGTCCCAGATCAGCCGGTGCGTCATGTCGACCGCCGGAGCGAGCAGCACGAGCCCCGCCAGCTGTCCTGAGCCGGCTAATCGTTGCGCCAGCAGCAGCGCGATCCAGCCGCCCATGGACGAGCCGGCGACGATCTGCGGCCCCTGGGTGAACTGCCGGAACACCGCCTCGGCCTCCTCCAGCCAGCGCGAGATGGTGCCATCTTCGAAGCGCCCGCCGGAGCGGCCGTGGCCGGAATAGTCGAAACGGGTGCAGGCAAGCCCGCGCCGCGCGGCGTAGGCGTCCACGGCGCGCGCCTTGCTGCCCTCCATGTCGGAGCGGAAGCCGGTGAGCCAGAACAGCCCCGGCCCGCCGCCGGGGCGGTGCCGCACGGCGATTTCGCGGGCTTCGCCGCCGGCCCCACCGCCTGCCTTGCCACCGTTGCCGATTGGCACCATCTCAAGCGTGGTTTCATCCATTGTTTTCCTCCGCGCCGCCTGCCCGTTGACTTACCGCCCCGCTTGTCCAATTCCTGTTTCGTTCGGGAGGGACCGCGAGGGCCCTCCCGCGCGCCGTACTGCCTATTGCATCAACAGAGGAGACTGCTGTCATTCGCCGACCTTTCAAAGCCGCCGCGCCGACCAAGGACGGGCCCCGGACCAATGAGGAGATTCGCGTCCCCGAGGTCCAGCTGATCGACAATGCCGGCGAAAACCACGGGACCGTGCCCATCCAGCGGGCGCTGGAGATGGCGATCGAAGCTGGCATGGATCTCGTCGAAATCGCCCCCAATTCCGCGCCGCCCGTCGCCAAGATTCTCGACTACGGACGGTTCAAGTTTCAGGCCCAGAAGAAAGCTGCCGAGGCGCGCAAGCGCCAGAAGACCATCGAGATCAAGGAGATCAAGATGCGTCCCAACATCGACACCCATGATTACGAGGTGAAGATGCGGGCGATCAAGCGCTTCTTCGAGGACGGCGACAAGGTCAAGGTGACGTTGCGCTTCCGCGGCCGCGAAATGGCCCACCAGGAGATCGGCGCCCGCCTGCTGGCGCGCGTCAAGGAGGAGACCGCCACGATCGCCAAGGTCGAGGCGGAGCCCCGGCTGGAAGGGCGCCAGATGATGATGGTGCTGGCGCCGCGCTGAGCCGGACGCCGGTCCGGGCATGGAAATTCCGGCTTGCGCCGGAATGACGGACGGATGGCGGCGCGCGCCCATGCCCTTGTGCGCCGCACCCCACACCGCTATAAACCCGCGGTTTCGCGCCGCCCGGCCTGAAAAGGGCATGCCGTGGCGGTGCCGAATGCTCCTCGAAAGAGCAGTCCTCAAGTATTGAAGGAAGCAAAATGCCCAAACTGAAGACCAAGAGCGGCGCCAAAAAGCGCTTCAAGCTCTCCGCGACCGGCAAGGTGATCCACGCCCAGATGGGCAAGCGGCACGGCATGATCAAGCGGACCAACAAGCAGATTCGCAACCTGCGCGGCACCCGCGTCATGTTCAAGACCGACGGCGAGAACGTCAAAAAGTACTTTCTCCCCAACGCTTAAGCCCTGAGACCCGTCAAGGAGACCCCCCATGTCGCGAGTGAAACGCGGCGTCACATCGCACGCCAAGCACAAGAAGGTCCTGCAGCGCGCCAAAGGCTTCTACGGCCGCCGCAAGAACACCATCCGTACCGCCAAGGCCGCCGTCGACAAGGCCGGGCAGTATGCCTATCGCGATCGCAAGAATCGCAAGCGCTCCTTCCGCGCTTTGTGGATCCAGCGCATCAACGCTGCCGTCCGCGAGCACGGCCTCACCTATGGTCGATTTATTGACGGCCTCGGCAAGGCCGGGGTCGAGATCGACCGCAAGGTCCTGGCCGAGCTTGCCGTCAGCGAGCCGGCCTCGTTCAAGACGCTGGTGGACAAGGCGGCAGGCGCTCTGGCTGCCTGACGGCTCCACCCCAGACGGCGTCTTGCCAGTCCGGTCGCCGGGGCCTCCGGCGGCCGACTGCCCGCTGGGCAGCTTGTCCTCTGCCCGGTTTTCTGTTGAAAGCGAGGCCCTGATGAGGGCCGGGCGGATGCCGAAATGACCACAACCGAAGCCGATATCGTCGCGCTCGAGCGCGACATTGCCGCACGCATTGCGCAAAGCCCCGACGAGCCGGCGCTCGAAGCCGAGCGTGTTGCCGCACTGGGCAAGAAGGGCCGCATCTCCGAGTTGATGAAGGGCCTCGGCGCCATGTCGCCGGAGGAGCGCAAGGTCATGGGGCCGGCGCTCAATGGCCTCAAGGACCGGGTCGGCGAGGCGCTCGCCGCCCGCCGCGTCGTGCTCAAGGAACAGGACCTCGTCCGCCGCCTCGCTTCAGAAGCGGTCGATGTCACCCTGCCGGTGCGCGCCGCCCCGCTGGAGACCGGCCGCATCCATCCGGTCAGCCAGGTCATGGACGAGATCACCGCCATCTTTGCCGACCTCGGCTTCCGCATCGCCGAAGGCCCCGACATCGAGACCGACTACTACAATTTCACCGCGCTCAATTTTCCGCCCGGCCATCCGGCGCGCGAGATGCACGACACCTTCTTCCTCAAGGAGAAGGCGGACGGCGAGCGCATGGTGCTCAGGACCCACACCTCGCCGGTGCAAATTCGCACCATGGAGACAACCCGGCCGCCGATCCGCATCGTCGCGCCCGGGCGTACCTACCGTTTCGATTCCGACCAGACCCACACCCCGATGTTCCATCAGATCGAGGGTCTGGTCATCGACGAGGACAGCCATATCGGCCACCTGAAATGGGTGCTGGAGGAGTTCTGCCGCGCCTTCTTCGAGGTCAAGCAGGTTGAGATGCGTTTTCGCCCGAGCTTCTTCCCCTTCACCAGCCCGTCGATGGAGGTCGATATCCGCTGCCTGCGCCAGGGCAACGAGATCCGCATCGGCGAGGGCGACGACTGGCTCGAGATCCTCGGCTGCGGCATGGTCCACCCCAACGTACTCACCTATGGCGGCATTGATCCGGACAGGTATCAGGGCTTCGCCTGGGGCATGGGGATCGACCGCATCGCCATGCTGAAATACGGCATGCCGGATCTGCGTGCCTTCTTCGATGCCGACGTGCGCTGGCTCAACCATTACGGCTTCCGACCGCTCGACCTGCCGTCTCTGGCCGGAGGGCTGTCGTCATGACTCGCCCAGCACTGAACCAGAGTGGGGGTGCCCTCGCCCCTTGCGGGGGAGGGATAGGGAGGGGGGCTTTACCCAATGCGAGGGGGGCTCTGCCCATGCCTCACGATGATGTCCTGCGTCGGCAACGCGGTGCTGCGAAGCGCCTGCGCCGCGATCTGACCGACGCCGAGCGCGCGCTCTGGGAGGTCCTCCGCGCGCACCGTTTCGAGGGCGTCGGCTTTCGGCGCCAGATGCCGATCGGTCGCTACATCGTCGATTTCGTCGCACACCGCATGCGGCTCGTCGTCGAGATCGACGGCGGTCAACACTATGCGGCCGAAGGTTCGGCGCGCGACCACGAACGCGACAATTGGCTGGCCGGTCGCGGCTATCGCGTGCTGCGCTTCTCCAACCTCGATGTCCTGGAGAATATCGACGGCGTGGCCGACGCCATCGCCGCAGCCTTACCCCCCTCCCAACCCTCCCCCGCAAGGGGGGAGGGCTATGAGCCTGCGGCGACGTCCGAGCCAAACTCGGATGCTGTCAAGCGCGGCCGCTCCGGGAGGAAGTCGTGATGACGATCAGTCTTTCGATGAGTCTGTGTGAGGGTCCCCTCCCCCCTTGCGGGGGAGGGACAGGGAGGGGGGCTCTGCTTGAGAGCCCGCCAACCGTCAGCAAGGAGGCGGCGAAATGAAATTCACCCTCTCCTGGCTGAAAGAGCATCTCGACACGGCGGTGACGCTTGACGGCATCGTCGACAAGCTCACCATGATTGGGCTCGAGGTCGAGTCGGTGCACGACCCGGCCGAGCAGTATTCCGCCTTCCGTCTCGCCAGGGTGCTCTCCGCCGAGAAGCACCCCAATGCCGACCGCCTGCGGGTCTGCGTCGTCGATCCGGGCGACGGCAGCCGCATCCAGGTGGTCTGCGGCGCCCCCAATGCGCGCGCCGGCATGACCGGCGTCTTTGCCCCGGCCGGCACCTTCATTCCCGGCACCGGGGTGCAGCTCGAGAAGGGCGTCATCCGCGGCGTCGAATCGAACGGCATGCTCTTGTCGGAGCGCGAGCTCGGCGTATCCGACGATCACGAGGGCATCGTCGACCTGCCCGAGGATGCGCCCGTCGGAGAGCCCTATGCCGCCTATGCCGGCCTCGACGATCCGGTCATCGACGTCGCCGTTTCGCCCAACCGGCCCGATGCGCTCGGCGTTTCCGGCATCGCCCGCGATCTCGCCGCCGCCGGCATCGGCTATCTCATCGAGCGGCCGGTCAAGCCGGTAAAGGGCGAGGGCCCCTGCCCGGTCAAGGTCAGGTTCGATTTCGGCGACACGCCGCCGCTTGGTCTCGCCTTCGCCTTGCGCATGGTGCGCGGGGTGAAGAACGGCCCGTCGCCGGCCTGGCTGCAGAAGCGCCTGCGCGCCATCGGCTTGCGCCCCATCAACGCGCTGGTCGATATCACCAACCTCATCACCTACGATCGCAACCGCCCGCTGCATGTCTTCGACGCGGCCAAGGTCAAGGGCGACCTGACCGTTCGCCGCGCCCGCGCGGGCGAAGAGCTGTTGGCGCTCGATGGCCGCACCTACGCGCTCGATCCGACCATGTGCGTGATCGCCGACGACAACGGCGTCGAATCGCTTGCCGGTGTCATCGGCGGCGAGCTCTCCGGCTCGTCGGAAACGACCACCGACGTCCTCATCGAATCGGCCCTGTGGGAACCGCTCAACATCGCCCAGACCGGCCGCAAGCTCGGCATCAACACCGACGCCCGCTACCGCAACGAGCGCGGCATCGATCCGGCCTTCAACATGCCGGGCCTCGATCTCGCCACCCAGATGGTCGTCGATCTGTGCGGCGGCACGCCGAGCGAGGTGGTGCTTGCCGGCGAGATTCCCAAGCCGGTCAACGTCATCGAATTCCCGATCTCTGAGGTCAAGCGCCTCGGCGGTATCGACCCGTCGATGACCGACGTGAACGACATCCTTTCCGCGCTCGGCTTCGTCGTGAAGCCACACAAGACCGAGGGGACCCTTTCGGTCACAGTACCGAGCTGGCGCCCGGCGACCTCCATCAAGGCCGATCTCGTCGAGGAGGTGGTGCGCATCATCGGCGTCGACCGCGTGCCGCCGGCGCCGCTCGGCCGCAACCCCGGTGCGCTGGAACCGCTGCTCACCCTCATCCAGAACCGCACGCGCCGGGCCAAACGGGCGCTTGCCGCGCGCGGCCTGGTCGAGGCGGTCACCTGGTCCTTCATCGCTCACGACCGCGCGGTTGCCTTCGGCGGCGGCGAGGAGTCTCTGGTGCTCGCCAATCCGATTTCCCCCGACATGTCGGACATGCGGCCGAGCCTTATCCCCGGCCTCATCGCCGCGGCCCAGCGCAATGCCGATCGCGGCGCGTCGGATCTCGCCTTGTTCGAGGTCGGTCAGATCTATCGCGGCGACCGACCGGAGGATCAGGCCACTGCCGCCACCGGTCTCCGCCGCGGCACGGCCGGTGCTGCCGGCAGCGGCCGCCACTGGTCGGCCAGAGCCCAGCCGGTCTCCGTCTTCGACGCCAAGGCCGATGCGCTGGCTTTGCTCGATGCGCTGGGGCTCTCCGCCGACAAGGTGCAGATCACAGCGGACGCGCCGGCCTGGTATCACCCCGGCCGCTCGGGCACGATCCGTCAGGGGCCGAAGACCGTCATCGGCACCTTCGGCGAGTTCCATCCCAAGGCGCTGGAGCTTCTCGACGCCGAAGGGCCGCTCGCCGGCTTCGAGATCATTCTCGAGGCGATCCGGGCGCCGCGCCAGAAGGCGACGAAGACCAAGCCGGTGCTCAAGCTTTCAGACTTCCAGCCGGTCCGGCGCGATTTCGCCTTCGTCGTCGATCACGCCGTGACCGCGGCAAAGATCGTTCGTGCCGCCGAGGGAGCCGATCGCAAGCTGATCTCCGGCGTCTCGGTCTTCGACCTGTTCGACGGTGCGGCACTGGGCGAGGGCAAGAAGTCGGTCGCCATCGAGGTGACCTTGCAGCCGAGCGAGCGCACGCTCACCGACCAGGACATCGAGGCGGTGTCCGCCAAGATCGTCGCCGAGGTCAGCAAGGCGACCGGCGGCACGCTAAGGGCGTGATCGGCCCCTGGTGCATTCACGGCCATGCGATCGTCTCCGCCGACGACCGCATCGCCGGCCCTGACGGCCTGACGCCACCGTCCCTGCGCAACCAGGCCGATTGGCGGCGCTTCCAGCACGCGCTGGATCAGGCGGCGGTCACGGTGCTCGGCCGCCTCGGCCATGAAGCGAACCCGAACCGCAAGAACCGCAACCGTATGGTGCTGTCGTCTTCCGCGCGTGGCGTCGAACGCCGCGCCGATGCCTGGTGGTGGAACCCGGCGGATGCACCGCTGGAAGCGGCGCTGCAAGAAGGCCGCGCCCGGCGGCGGCATCGTTGCGGTTCCCGGCGGCCGGCGGGTCTTCGACCTGTTTCTGGGGCTCGGCTTCGACGAATTCCATCTCGCCCGCGCCGCGTCGGTGCGCTTGCCCCAAGGCATCCCGATCTTCTCCGGCCTCGCCGAAACCCGCCCGGCGGAAGCCCTGCTGGCGGCCTCCGGCCTTGTCGCCGACGAGACGGAAGTCCTTGATTCGGCTGCGAATGTGACCTTCGCCCTGTGGCGCCGCGCGGCCGGCGCCGACGCGCCGGCTTGACCGGCCGGCGGCGGGACAACACAGTGTGGCGGTGAGGAGGCACGACGATGAGCGACGACGGGGACCTTCACGGAACGCGCTTTTTCGATGCGGTTCTCGATGCGGCGGCGATCGACGCGCTGCACGCGGCCTCGCATCGCGTCGTCTTCCGGCGCGGCGCCGTTCTGATGCGCCAGGGCGAACCCGGCACCTCCATGTTCTCCATTGTCTCCGGCAAGGTCGTCGTCTCGGTGCATGAGCCCGGCGGCGAGCGCAAGGTCGCCGAGCTCGGTCCCGACGACTATGTCGGCGAGATGTCGTTGCTCACCGGCGAGCCGCGCACCGCAACCGTCACCGCAAAAGGCAAGGTGGTAGCCTTGGAAACGCCCAAGGCGGCGCTGCAGCCGATCCTCGCCAAGGCGCCGCACCTCTGCCGCCAGTTCGCCGACATGGTCAGAGACCGCCAGCTCGAACTCGCCCGGCTTCACGAGGATTACGCGCGCTGGAACAGCCTCGGCAGCGATCCGGCCGAAGTCGCCGCCCGCATGACCGCCTTCTATTCGGGCTGACGGCAGCAGGCGCCTTCCGTTCGTCTCCGTGAAAGAATGGACCCAGGCCGGACTCGACCGTGGCATATCTCGCCTGGATGCCCGCCTCCGCAGGCGGAGCGATGTACATCGCGGGGCTGAGTGCCCGCTTCACGGCATTGTCATCGCGGCGTGAGCGACGGCTCGCGCCGTGGCTTCTATTTATCGCCCGCGTTTCATGCGGCATCGCCGCGACACCACCGAATCAGGAAATCCTTGCATGAACTTCGAGGCGTTCTTCTCGCCCTGGCGGCCCTATGCGCTGTCGGTGCTGCGCATCATGACGGCGCTCCTCTACCTCCAGGAGGGCACGATGAAGCTGTTCGATTTCCCGCCGTCCCGTTTCCACCCGGCACTGTTCTCGCTCTTCGGCCTGGCCGGCGTGATCGAAGTCGTCGGCGGCGTACTGCTCGTCATCGGGTTGTTCACACGGCCGGTCGCTTTCATCTTCGCCGGCGAGATGGCCGTTGCCTATTTCATGTTCGCCGCCCCGCACTCCTTCTTCCCGGCCATCAATCACGGCAACACGATCGTCCTGTTCTGCTTCATCTACCTCTATATCGTCACCGCCGGGGCCGGCCCGTGGAGCCTCGACCATTGGCGCGCGACCGGCAGCCTCTCGGCCACCACGTCGGCGAAGGCATGAGCTGAAACGGCGTTGCCTAGAAATCGAGATCGGCGTAGTGCGCGGCGGCCGGCATGCCGCGCACCTGGTCGGCGAGGATGGCACGGAACGAGGGCCGCGATTTGACCCGCGCATACCAGGCTTTCGCCCCGGCCTCTTCTTCCCACGGTACTTCGCCGAGATAGTCCACCACCGAGAACGCTGCCCCTGCGGCCAGGTCGGCGACGGTGATGTCGCGGCCGGCCAGGCAATTCCGCCGCGCCGTCAGGTAGCCGATATAGCCGAGGTGGTAGCGGATGTTCGCCCGCGCCGCGCGGATCGCCGCCGCGTCGGGCGGTCCGCCACCATCCGTCACCGCCATGCGCCGCTTGGTGACCTTTTCGGTCACCAGATAGCCGGTGACCTCCGCTTCCATCTTGGTCAGGTACCAGTCGACCAGACGGCGCGCCTCGGCGCGCTCGGCCGGCACCGCCGGCATCAGCGGCGTGATCTCGCCCAGCCGCGCACCGCGCGTCTCGTTCAGATATTCGCCGGCAACCGTGGCGCCTGAGACCGAAGTCTCGTCATCGTCGATCAGCACCGGCACGCTGCCCGCCGGGTTGAGCTTGAGCAGCGCCTCGCTGCGCTCCCACGGGTGCTCCTCGATCAGGGTCGGCGTCTCGCCGAATTCCGCCAGCAGAAGGCGGACAAAGCGCGAGCCGGCCGAAAGCGGATGGTGGTGGAGGATCGGCATCTAACGGAAAATACCCCGAGAAGGCGCGGAACATGTCCCGCGCCACGTCGCGAATCGGCCAACCAATCTAGGCCGCCGACCGCCGGGGGTATAGAACCCGCTTCCGGCGACAAAAAGGCGATTCGGCTTCAACGGACGGGAGGGGGCGCGGCCTCATGGACCTCAAGACGATCATCGACGCCATTGTCCTCGGCGTAGTGGAGGGCGTCACCGAGTTTCTGCCGGTCTCCTCGACGGCTCATCTGTTGCTGGCGGGACGTCTGCTTGGCTTCCAGATGCCCGAAGGAGGCAAGGCGGCATTCGATATTCTGATCCAGCTCGGCGCCATCCTCGCCCTGCTCGCGGTCTATGCCGCCCGCCTCTGGCAGATCCTCACCGAGCTGCCGCGCGACCGGCGCACGCAGCGCTTCGTGCTCGGCGTCCTCATCGCCTTCCTGCCGGCCGCAATCTTCGGCGCCGCCCTTGAACACATCATCACCGGCGTGTTCTTCCACTCGCTGATCCTGATCTCGCTGGCGCTCTTGATCGGCGGCGTCATCCTCTTGTTCATCGACCGCATGCCGCTCAAGCCCCGCCAGCATGATGTCATGGACTATCCGCTTGGCCTCTGTCTCGGCATCGGCCTGTTCCAGTGCCTGGCGCTTGTCCCTGGCGTGTCGCGTTCGGGTGCGACGATCGTCGGCGCGCTGCTGCTCGGCACCGACAAGCGCTCGGCGGCGGAATATTCCTTCTTCCTGGCCATGCCCACCATGGCCGGCGCCTTCGTCTTCGAGCTCTATAAGAACCGCCACGCCATCGATTTGAGCGGCGGCTTGATCATCTCACTCGGCTTCGTCGTCGCCTTCCTGGCGGCGCTGATTGTGGTGCGCGGCTTCCTGGGGTTCGTGTCGCGCCACGGCTTCGCGCTGTTCGCCTGGTGGCGCATCATCGTCGGCGCCATCGGCCTGGCGGTGGCGCTCGTCTTCGGCGTCAGCCTCGGCTGACAGACGATTGCCCGAGCGCTCGTTCACCCACCCTGAAAGGGGAGGGTCGCCCGGTGGAGCCAAGCGGGGAGGGGTCGCTATCCTGTCGGCACGGGATCAAGCCGTGCGGTGGTGCTCGAACTCGCCGCGTGGCCGGAAGCGATAGAGATAGGAGGGCAGGATGGCGGCGAGGCTGTCCGGCGTGATGCCGAAAGCGGCGAAGGTGCGCCCCTCGGCCTCGGCCGCCTCGGAGACGACGTTGTCGAGCTTGAGCTGCCGCACCTCGTCGACGGTCAGCAGCGGCCACGGCCACAGCTGCAGAGCCGAGGCGCCGGCCGCTGCCAGCGACCACGGCACCGGCAGCAGCAACCGCCGGCGGTCGATGGCGGCGAGCATCGTCTCCATGCATTCGCGCAAGGTCTTCACCTCCGGTCCGCCGAGTTCATAGATCGTGCCGGGCTTTGCCTTGCCCTCGACCGCATCGGCAACGGCTTGCGCCACGTCGCCGACGAAGACCGGCTGGAACCGGGTATGGCCGCCGCCGAACAAGGGAAGTGCCGGCGATACGCGTGACAGGCCCGCGAAGCGGTTGAAGAAATGGTCCTCCTGCCCGAACGCGATCGACGGGCGGAAGACCACCGATTCGGGCAACGTCTCGAAGACGGCCGCTTCGCCCGCCGCCTTGCTTCGTGCCTGAACGGAGGGCGAACCGGCATCGGCACCGATCGCCGACATGTGGATCACGCGCTTCAGCCCGGCCCCGCGGGCGGCCTCGGCCACGGCATGCGCGCCGAACGTATTGACCGCGCCAAAGCGCTGGCGGCCGTGCTCCGTCAGGATGGCGACGAGGTTGACCACCGCATCGGCGCCTTCCACCGCCCGGTCCACCGACCAGCGATAGCGCAGGTTCGCCTGCATCGGCTGCACCCAGCCGACCATGCCCAGCGGCTGCAGGTGGCCGGCAAGGTCCGGCCGGCGCACCGCGGCGCGCACCTGCCAGCCGCGCTTCAACAACGCCCGCACCACATGGCGGCCGATAAAGCCCGATCCGCCAAAAACCGTGACCAGACCTTTCGAAGTGGTGGTGATGGCCATGGGCCCGCTCCCGCGTCAATCTCGTGAGGTTCCCGTCTCATATCGGCTTGGCCGTCGGCTGTACAGGCGGTCGCGCCAGCGTTGACAAGGCTCGAACCCGCCCTTACTGATCCGCCCCGTGCCCAGGTGGCGGAATTGGTAGACGCGCACGGTTCAGGTCCGTGTGGTGCAAGCCGTGAAGGTTCGAGTCCTTTCCTGGGCACCATTTTTTTGCGATAGGGTGGCGGGAAAGACGCGCGCCGGCGACAAGCGGCCGTCGCGACCGACAATCTTCGGAAATCCGCCATTTTGCCCCCCGCACCCTCCGATGCCGAACGCGCCAAGGCCCTCTTCTTCGAGGCGCTCGCCTGTGCCGATGCGCGCGATCATGCCGGCGCCGAGGGGCGGTTGCGCGCGGCCTTGGCGCTGGTCCCGGACCGCCCCTCGATCCTGACCAATCTCGCCGCAAGCCTCGTCAGCCAGAACAAGCTCGACGAGGCGTTCGCCTATGCCAGACAGGCTCTGGAACGCGCCCCCGACAATCCCCAGGCGATGCTCGTCCTCGCCAACAGCCTGGCGCTTCAGGGGCGCTTCGCGGAATCGGTTGCAGTGCTGCAGCGCATCGTCGCACACGGGCCCGGCGACACCGAAGCCTGGGCGACTCTCGGCACCGTGCTCACCCAGATGAAGCGCTACGACGAGGCACTGCCGGCCTATCGCCAGGCATTGGCGCTTGATCTCGGCCTCGATTATGTCCGCGGCGACTTCGTCCAGGCGCGCATGCAGGCCGGCGACTGGACGGGGCTGGATGCCGACTGGACGGCGCTCGTTGCCGACATACGCAAGGGCGTGCCCGCCGCGCGCCCCTTCCACATGCTGTCGATCCCCTCGACGCCCGCCGACCAGCTCGCCTGCGCCCGCACCTGGTCGTCCCGCGAGTTTCCTGCGCGTCCACCGCTCTGGCGCGGCGAGCCTTATGCCCATGACCGCATTCGCCTCGCCTATGTCTGTGCCGATTTCGGCGCGCATCCCACCGCCCAGCTGATGGTTGGCCTGTTCGAGCAGCACGATCGTTCCCGCTTCGAGACGATTGCCGTGGCCACCCGGCCCGCCGACGGCAGCGCCATCCGGACGCGGCTGGAACACGCTTTCGAGCACTTCATCGAAGCCGGCGACCGAGCGGACCATGAGATCGCCGCGCTGCTTAGCGAGCGCGAAGTCGACATCGCCGTCGACCTCAACACCCACATCGCATTTGGGCGTCCCGGCGTCTTCGCCCTGCGCCCGGCGCCGCTCCAGGTGAGCTGCCTGATCTATCCGGGAACCTCCGGGGCCGACTTCATCGATTATCTGATCGCCGACCGCATCGTCCTGCCCGATGCTGACCGGCCGGATTATGCCGAGACGATCGTCTATCTGCCCGAGACCTATTTCATCACCGATGATGCCGCGCCCCCGCCGGAGACCACCGCAGCGCGGGCTGATCATGGCCTGCCTGAACAGGGCTTCGTCTTCTGCTGCTTCAACAACAGCTACAAGGTTACGGCCGACGTCTTCGACGTGTGGATGGGCCTGCTCGGTGCGGTCAAGGGCAGCGTCCTCTGGCTGCTCGAGAGCAACCCCGCCTTTTCGGCCAACCTTAAGCGCGAGGCCGAGGCCCGCGGGATGGCGTCGTCGCGGCTCATCTTCGCGCCGCGCGTCGATGCGCAGGCGCATTTGGCGCGCCACCGCCATGCCGATCTCTTCCTCGACACGTTCTACTACAACGCCCACACCACCGCCTGCGATGCCCTGTGGATGGGGCTGCCGGTGCTCACCTGCACGGGCACCACCTTCGCAAGCCGGGTCGGCACCAGCCTGCTCAATGCCGTCGGATTGCCGGAGCTGGTGACCACCTCACGCGAGGCCTATGCCGCCCGCGCCCTCGAGCTCGCCACCACGCCCGCCGCGCTTGCCGGCATCAAGGCCAAGCTCGCCGCCAACCGCAGCACCTGCCCGCTCTTCAACACGCGGCGCCAGACGCGGCAGATCGAGGCCGCCTATGAAGCCATGATGGCGCGTCACCGGAACGGCATGCCGCCGGAGGATTTCGCCGTCGCGCCGCTGGCCTGAACGGCTTGATCCCGTCGCAAAACGGCTCCCCCGGAAGGGTTCTGTCTGACCGTGACGGACTCTGCGAAAAAGCTCGAAATCTTAACGGTTTCCGGCTATGGCTCGCGGCATGACCATACGGCTTCACAAGGGCGACCTGCCGGACGTCACCCGCTTCGCCGGCGCGGTGGCCATCGATACCGAGACGCAAGGGCTGAACCCGCTGCGCGACCGGCTGTGCCTGGTGCAGCTGTCCGCCGGCGATGGCAGTGCCGATATCGTCCAGATTGCCCCCGGCCAGGCCGCCGCGCCCAACCTCACCCGCGTGCTTGCCGACCGCTCCATCACCAAGATCTTCCACTACGCCCGTTTCGACATCGCCGTCCTCGAACACGCCTTCGGGGTCATGGCCGAGCCGCTCTTCTGCACCAAGATCGCCTCCAAACTGACGCGCACCTACACCGACCGTCACGGGCTGAAGGAGCTGGTCAAGGAGTTCCTCGACATCGACCTGTCGAAGCAGCAGCAGAGTTCGGACTGGGCGGCCGAAACGCTGAGCGACGCCCAGCTCGCCTATGCCGCCTCCGACGTGCTTTACCTGCACGCCCTCAAGGAGCGCCTGGAGCAACGGCTGGAGCGCGAAGGTCGCCGTCGGCTGGCCGAGGCCTGTTTCGCCTTCCTGCCGGCCCGCGCCCGGCTCGATCTCGCCGGCTGGGGTGAAGAGGATATTTTCGCCCATTAGGCAAAAGAGCCCCGGCGCCGGGCCGCCTGAAGGCCGCCCACGGGCTGCCATGCCTTTGGCTCAATGCCGTGATTTTTGTTGTGGCGTTGCGGAACCGGGCCTGACTGCCCACAATATGGCGCCAGGCTGAAAGGCTCTGATGACCGACTACACCGAGGACACACCGGCACGGCACCGCATCCGCTACGACCCGGGCCGGCGTGGCGGAGAGGAAGCCTATCGCGCGGCACAGCGCCACAGCCGGCTGGTCCGCGCGCTGAAAATCGTGCTTCCCACCGTGGCGGTGGCCGGCATCCTGCTGTTCTGGGCATCGGCCCACTTCATCCCGAGCGATCTGGCCGGTCTCATTTCGAACGCGGGCATCGATTTGAAATCGAACAGCGTTGTCATGAACGCGCCGCATATCTCGGGTTTCGAAGGCACCAAGCGCGCCTATGAGGTGAAGGCGGCCCGCGCCATCCAGAGCCTCGACGATCCCAAGGTGCTGACCTTCGAACAGATCAACGCCCGCATCGGCCTCGACAATGCCGGCACTGCCACGGTCGATGCCGGGACCGGTATCTACAACGGCAACGACAACACCCTTGAGCTGAAGAACGGCATTTCCATCCAGACGACGACCGGCTATGCGGCGACGATCCGTGAGGCTGCCGTTGACCTCGCCAAGGGCAGTCTTCGCTCTTCCGCGCCGGTCGAGATCAGCGCCAAGGAGGGCACCCTGCACGCCAACAGCATCGACGTCACCGACCGCGGCAAATCCGTCGTGTTCGGCGGCGGTGTTTCGGTCACCTTCATGCCGCCGGCGGAGCTGGCGACGCCTCCGGAGGCACAATGAGCTTGCGCCCGCGCATGCGCGCCTTCCGGCTGGGCATGGGACTGGCGGTTGCGCTGGTCGCTGCTTGTCCGGTTCCCGCCGGTGCCGCCACGGCCGATCTTTTCAACGGTTTTCAGGCCAAGTCGAAGGACCCGGTTGAGGTCACTGCCGGCGTTCTTGAGATTTCCGAAAAGGGCAATCAGCGCATCTCCGAATTCAAGGGCAATGTCGTCGTGCACCGCGGCAAGACCGTGCTCAAGGCCGGCATCATCAGGCTCTATTCGGACGTCAAGGCGTCCAGCACCGAGGGCTTCACCCGCATCGAGGCGAGCGGCGGTGTCTTTGTCAGCTCCGGCGAGCAGACCGTCACCGGACAGACTGCGACCGTCGACATGAAGTCGCACGTCATCACCGTGTCCGGCGGCGTCGTCTTGAGCCAGGGCGGCAACGTCATCACCGGCAGCCGGCTCATGGTCAACCTTGCCACCGGCCAGGCCCGTGTCGAACAGGACGCCGGCAAGCAAATCCGCGGTATCTTCACCCCCGAAGCCGCCGGCGGTCAGGCCGCCGGACAATAACCCCTCGACAGCCGCCGGCCGGCGGCTTAATTCCCGGCCGTCCAATCGCGAGGGTTCCAAAAGGCGTGGCGGCATCGAGCTATTTCGGTCGCGGGGGAGAAAACAACCGCGCCGGCCGGCGCCAGCGGGGCCGGGACCACGACGCCGAAACGCCGCCCTCGCGCCTGGTTCCCGACGCCGGCGGGCGCGGCTGGCTCGTCGCCCGGGGCCTTGTCAAATCGTATCGCAAGCGGCTGGTGGTGCGCGACGCCAGCCTGGCCGTGGCGCGCGGCGAGGCGGTCGGCCTTCTCGGGCCGAACGGCGCCGGCAAGACCACCATCTTCTACATGATCACCGGCCTCATCCGCGCCAACCGCGGCACCATCGAGATCGATGGCAACGACGTCACCGACATGCCCATGTACCGCCGCGCGCGGCTGGGTGTCGGCTACCTGCCACAGGAGACGTCGATCTTCCGCGGCCTGACGGTCGAGGCCAACATCCGCGCGGTCCTCGAGGTGGTCGAGCCGGACAAGGCTGTGCGCGAGGAGCATCTGGAGGCGCTCCTCGACGAATTCCGCATCACCCATCTGCGCCATGCACCGGCGGTGTCGCTGTCGGGCGGTGAGCGCCGCCGCTGCGAGATCGCGCGGGCACTGGCCAGCCGGCCGGCCTTTATGCTGCTCGACGAGCCGTTTACCGGCGTCGATCCGATCGCCGTCGGCGACATCCAGGCGCTGGTGCGCCACCTCACCAGTCTCGGCATCGGTGTGCTCATCACCGACCACAATGTGCGCGAGACCCTCGGCCTCATCGACCGGGCCTACATCATCCATTCGGGTGAGGTGCTGTTCGAGGGACGTCCGAGCGAAATCGTGCGCAGCCCGGAAGTCCGCCGGCTTTACCTTGGCGAACAGTTTAGCCTTTAATCCGGCCGCCCGTTACGCTACCACAGGTAAGACAAGCAATTCCCGGACCAACTTGCCGGGCAGGGTAACCGCGCGTAATGGCACTTTCGCACAAGCTCGAGCTTCGCCAGAGCCAGTCGCTGGTGATGACGCCGCAGTTGATGCAGGCGATCAAGCTGCTCCAGCTCTCCAATCTCGACCTGGTCGCCTATGTCGATGCCGAACTCGAACGCAACCCGCTGCTCGAGCGGATCGAGGGCGAGGAGGGGGGCGAAAACGCCGCCGACAACGCCGGCAAGGCGGAGTCCGACGAGCAATCCAGCGATGCCGGGCCCGATTTCGGCGAGAACCCGCCCGACTGGATGGAGACGCGCATGGAGGTCGATCCCCAGTCGATCGCCGCGCGGCTCGATTCAGACCTTGCCAACGTCTTTCCCGACGACCACGGCAAGCCGGCCGGCGAGACCCCGCCGGTGCTTCCCCCGGAAAGCTGGTCGACCGGCTCCTCGCGCCAGCCGATCAGCGCCGAGGACTACAATCTCGAAGCTTTCGTCGCCGAGCGGAAGTCGCTTGCCGATCACCTCGGCGATCAGCTGGGTCTGGCCACCGCCGATCCTGCCATGCGGCTGGTCGGCCGCGTGCTGATCAACGAGATCGACGAAGCCGGCTATCTCCGCGCCGACCTTGCCGATATTGCACAGCGCCTCGATGCACCGCTCGACCTGGTCGAGCGCACGCTTGGCCTGGTGCAGACCTTCGACCCGCCGGGCATTTGTGCCCGCGACCTCGCCGAATGTCTCGCCATCCAGCTTCGCGAGCGCGACCGCTTCGACCCCTGCATGGCCTGTCTGGTTGCCCATCTCGATCTGGTGGCGCGGCGCGAATACGCCGCCCTGGGCAAGCTGTGCCATGTCGACGAGGAAGACCTCGCCGACATGATCGGCGAGCTGCGCGCGCTCGATCCGAAGCCCGGCAGCGCCTTCGGCGATGTCCCCGTCCAGCCGATCGTGCCCGACGTGATGGTGCGCCCCGGTCCGGACGGCGGCTGGCATGTCGAACTCAACACCGGCACGCTGCCGCGCGTTCTGGTCAACCAGGCCTACTATGCCACCGTGCTCGGCCACCGCCGCAGCGACACCGACAAGACCTACATCGCCGATTGCCTGCAGACCGCCAACTGGCTGGTGAAGAGCCTCGACCAGCGCGCCCGCACCATCCTCAAGGTCGCCACCGAGATCGTGCGCCAGCAGGATGCCTTCCTCGCCCACGGCGTCCGCCATCTGCGCCCGCTCAACCTGAAGACGGTCGCCGAGGCGATCAGCATGCACGAATCGACCGTGTCGCGGGTCACCTCCAACAAGTACATGGCGACGCCGCGCGGTATCTTCGAGTTGAAATATTTCTTCACCGCCGCCATCGCCTCCGCCGAGGGCGGCGAGGCGCATTCGGCCGAGGCCGTGCGTTTCCGCATCCGCCAGATCATCGACGCGGAGGCGCCGCAGGCGATTCTCTCCGACGACACGATCGTCAGGATGCTGCGCGATTCCGGCATCGACATCGCCCGCCGCACGGTTGCCAAATATCGCGAGGCGATGCGCATCCCCTCGTCGGTGCAACGCCGGCGGGAGAAGCAGGCAAGCTTCGGCAAGCACCCGGCCGGTGCCGATGAGCGAAGCGATTCAGAGGCTTACGGGGCACGCCCCGCTCTCGGTTGACTTGTTCTCGCGCCCTCCCTAGAAGGGCGCGCAGCACGGGCCGGCGAGGTGGCGACATGACGTTCCCCCCCGGTCAGATGGTCCGGTCCGGCGCGTCGCCTGGCGATTAATTGTGCCCGCGAGGGGCGCATCGAAGCTGGCGCAACGACCGCCGCGTTGAAAGGTTCGACCCTCCATGGGCCTGCGCATTTCAGGCAAGAACATCGATATTGGTGAAACCCTGCGTGGCCGCGTCGAGGAGCGCATTGCGCTCGGCGTCGGCAAATATTTCGACGGCGGCTATGACGCCAACGTCACCGTCGAGCGCGAAGGTTCGGGCTTCCACAGCGAGTGCACGATCCACCTCGACACCGGCATCGTGCTCAGGGGCGAGGGCAGGGGCCAGGACGCCTATCAGTGCTTCGATTCCGCCGCCGAGCGCATCGAGAAGCGCTTGCGCCGCTACAAGCGCCGGCTGAAGGAGCATCGCGGCACGCCGAAGGGCGAAATGCTGCCGGCCGCGACCTATGTCATCGCCGCTTCCGACGAGGAGACGGAAGCCGCGGTCGATGACAAGCCGGTGGTGATCGCCGAGGAGGCGACCAGTCTCGCCACCATGTCCGTCGGCCATGCGGTAATGGCCATGGACCTCGCCGATGTGCCGGTCATGGTGTTCCGTCACGCCGTCCACGGCGGCATAAACGTCGTCTATCGGCGCAGCGATGGGAACATCGGCTGGATCGATCCGTCGGGGACTGCAAAGGGGGATGCCGTCGATCGCTGACGGCAAATGGGACGAAACGCGCGGGCTCCGGTCGCTCGTGCGCCGCTGGGACGATCTGGGCTTAACGAGATGGATCTGAGCGACCTCATCAAACCCGATGCTGTCGTGCCTTCGCTGAAGGCGAACAGCAAGAAGCAGGCGATTCAGGCGCTTGCCGAGAAGGCCGCGGCGATCACCGGCCGGGAGGAGCGTGAGGTTTTCGAGACGCTGGTTCAGCGCGAGAAGCTGGGCTCGACCGGGGTCGGCGGCGGCATCGCAATTCCGCACGGCAAGCTGCCCGGCCTCGATCGCATTTTCGGTCTGTTCGCGCGCCTGTCGAAGCCGATCGAGTTCGAGGCGGTCGACGATCAGCCGGTCGACCTCATCTTCCTGCTGCTGGCGCCGGAAGGCGCCGGCGCCGAACACCTCAAGGCGCTGGCGCGCGTCGCCCGCCTGCTGCGCGAGCCCGGCATGGCCGGCAAGCTGCGCGCCTCCACCGACAAGTCGGCGCTCTATTCGGTTTTGACGGAAGGCGCCACGCCGGACGCAGCCTGAGCGCCGCTTGCGGCTCAGTGCAGGCTCACCGTTTCCAGGTCGTTTTCCTGTGCATTCAGTTCGACCGCCGCGCGGCTGTCGGCAAGCATGATCGGCGTGCCATCGGCGCCGAGCAGCGCCCACAGCTCGAGATCCGGCACCACCGACGGCATCTGCGGGAAAAGGTCCTTGGCCTCGTCGGGATGGAGCGCCCGCACATAGGCGATCCGTCCGCCACCGAGCGCGGCGAAGGATTCGGGAGACATCACCTGTTTGAGCGTGGCGTTCATGGTTTCATCCGTCATGACGCATTCACCTCCTGAAGGGCGGGCGCACAGAGCCTACCCGCGCCCCTTGATTTCGATCCGGCGCACCACCCGCTCCGCCCGCGGGCGGACCAGGTCGACCGACAAGAGCCCGTCGCGCAAATCGGCGCCGACCACCTCGATCCCCTCGGCAAGCACGAAGGTCCGCTGGAACTGGCGCGCCGCGATGCCGCGATAGAGGAACTCGCGCGTTGGTTCGTCCTTCTGCCGGCCGCGGATCACCAGCTCGTTCTCCTCGATGCCGACGTCCAGTTCGTCGCGCGAGAAGCCGGCCACGGCCAGCGTGATGCGCAGCGTTTCCGCCCGCTCGGGCGTTCCCGGCAGCCGTTCGATGTTGTAGGGCGGGTAGCCGTCTCCGGTCGCTTTGGACAGCCGGTCCAGCGCGCGCTCGATCTCCTCGAAGCCGAGAAGCAGGGGGCTGGAGAGCGTGGCAATTCGCGTCATGCCTTGGTCCTTTCCGTGAAGCGACCCTTGCACCGGACCCCGCTACGGGCATCCAGCTTGCCCGCAAATATGGTCACGGCGTCACAGCGGTTCAAGCGCCGCCGCGGCTTGCCCCCTTTCCGCGGACTTGCCATCTTCACGCAAGACACCGGTTACATGAACTTCATTGGAAACGCTTTGATGTTGCGCAAGCTGTTCGTCCTGGCTCTGGTCCTGATCGGGGCAGGCGGCGCTGGCTTCTGGTTGCTGACGGCCCCGCGCACGCTGGGTCCCGGCGATCTGCCGGCGCACAAGCCCGACCGCGCCAATGGCGAGGAGATGTTCTGGGCGGGCGGCTGCGAATCCTGTCATGCGGCGGCCGGCGCCACCGGCGCCGATCAGTTGAAGCTTGGCGGCGGCCAGGCGCTGAAGACGGCCTTCGGCACCTTCCACGTGCCCAATATCTCGCCCGATCCGCACTCCGGCATCGGCCGCTGGACGGACCTTGATTTCGTCAATGCCATGAAGTTCGGCATCGCGCCCGGCGGCCGCCACCTCTACCCGGCCTTCCCCTACACCTCCTACCAGCGCATGCGCATCGAGGACCTTCTCGACCTCAAGGCGTTTCTCGACACATTGCCGCCGGTGGCCAAGCCGTCCTTGCCGCACGACCTGCCCTTCCCCCTCACCATCCGGCGCGGCATCGGCCTGTGGCAACTCATCTATGTCGATGGCAAGACCTTCGTTCCCGATCCCTCGAAGAGTGCCGAATTGAACCGCGGCGCCTATCTGGTCGAGGGACCGGGCCATTGCAGCGAGTGCCACACGCCGCGCAATCTCATCGGTGGGCCCGACCGCGCCCATGCCTATGCCGGCGGGCCGGCCCCGGAGGGCAAGGGCAAGATTCCAGGCATCACGACCGCCGGCCTCGAGGGCTGGTCCGAGGCCGATATCGCCAATCTGCTGTCAACCGGCTTCAAGCCGAATTTCGATTCGGTCGGCAGCACCATGGCCGCCGTCGTGCGCAATACGGCCAAGCTCAGCGACGCCGACCGCCAGGCAATCGCCGCTTATGTCGCCAGCCTGCCGCCGGTCGATTCGACGCAGTAGCCGCATGGAGCGCAGCGGAATGCGGGTAATCGCCTGCTCCGCCTAACCCGTCATCCTCCGCTTTCGCCGAGGATGACGAGCAGCAAGGTGTCGCTGCCCGTACTCCTGTCGCCCTACACCGTCTCCCAGGCGCCCGACTTCTCCGAGCGGAAGACCGCGTCGATCACGCGCATCTGCCGGATGGCGTCGTCGAGACCGAACTCCAGCGGCTCCTTGCCCTCGACCGCACGCGTGAACGCCTCGGCCTGAAGCTGGTACTGGTCGGCCTTGGGCAACTTGATCGTCTTGGCGCCGGCGCCGCTGAGGTCCTTGCCGTTGTCGAGAGTGATGCGCATGGCGCCGCCCTGCGGCGCATTGAAGGGAATCGCGATCTCCAGGCGCGCCTTGGTGCCGAGCACGTTGACCCGCTGGTAGGGCACCGCCTGAGTGGCGACCGTGAAGGTCAGGTGGCGGCCTTCGCCAAAGTCGATCAGCGCGCTGGTCGTGCGGTCGGTGTGGAACACCGGGTCGCGGTCGATCAGCGCGACCACCGCGGTCGGTTCGGCCCCGAAGAAATAGCGCCCGGCGACGATCGCGTAGCAGCCGATGTCGTAGGCGGCGCCGCCGCCGATGTCGGCCATGTTGCGCACATTGCCGGGGTCGTCGTTGTAATAGCTGAACAGCACCTGCACCGCCTTCAGCGTGCCGAGCTTGCCCTTGCGGATGATCTCGCGCGCCTTGATCCACTGCGGGTGATGGCGGACCATGAAGGCCTCGGCGATGATCACGCCCTTGGCTGCTGCTTGCAGCTTCTCGGCCTCCGTCGCGGTCAGCGCGATCGGCTTCTCGCACAGCACGTGCTTGCCCTTCCTGGCCGCCTTCAGCGTCAGGGGCACGTGCAGATGATTGGGCAGCGGGTTATAGATCGCGTCGATCTCGGGATCGTCGATGAGTTCCTCGTAGGAGCCGTAGGCGACCGGGATGCCGAGCTTCTTCGCCCATTTCTTCGCCGTTGAGAGCTCGCGCGAGGCGATGGCGGCAACCTTGAACTTGCTGCTCTTCAGCATGCCGGGAATGACCTTCTCGGTGCCGATACTGGCGGTCGAGATGATTCCCCAGCGGACTTTTCCGGCCTTCTTCTCGGCTTTCTTGGCCATGACCTCGCCCCTTTCGCTGGACTGGTTCTCCGGCCGCTAGGCAAAGCGGTTTGTTCGCACTTTGGCAAGATGGAATCGACGGCGGCGGCCCGTCTGCCGGGCGCTGCTGGCGTGCGGTTGCCGTTTTCCGGCGGCCGTCTGCATGTTGCAGCCCCCTTGCCGGCTTGTTACCACTCGCGGCCGTAGGGGGCGGGCCGGTTCAAGGCAGGAGATGGGGCATGGGGATGATTCCGCCATCGCTCGGTCGAAAGACGGTGACGGCGATCCTTGCCACGATTCCGCCGGCGCTGCTCGCCGTCGGCGTCACTTTCGGCATCCAGTACGGGTCGGCGCATTCCGCCGCGCCGGTTGCGCCGCTTGCGCAACTCGCCACCGCGCCGGTCAACGCGCCCGGCAGCGTGGCCTTCAACGGGACCGTGACCTGGCAGGCCACGGAAAGCGGTCAGGATCCCGCCATCCGCGCCGATCTCACGATCCCCGTCGAAGGCACGCACGTCGCGCTCACCTTCAGCAAGAACACCGACGCATCCCTGCCGGCGAGCCATATCATCGAAGTCGCCGTGTCGGCGGAGCCTGGTTCGCGCGCCGGTCGGCTCGCCAAGGTCGGCGACCTCATCGCCAAACCATCGCGCGATGCGAGCGGCACGGCGCTTGCCGCCAGCGTCGTCGACGTGAATGAGACAGTGTTCTGGATCGCCCTTTCCCGGCTATCCGTCGACCGCAGTGCCAATCTTCGCCTGCTGGCGACGAGCCCGGTCTTCACCCTGCCGGTCACCTATGCCTCGGGCCGGAGCGCCGTCATCACCTTCGCTAAGGGCCACACTGGCGATGCCGTATTCCAGAAGGTTCTGGCGGCGTGGGGCCCGTAGGCAGCCTCAGGCCGCTGCGCGTCGGCCGCTGAGCTCTGCACCGGCGATGATCCCGACCGGCAGCCAAAGAGCGAGCCACTGCCAGCCTGGCGTCGTGACATCGATCGTCGCGAACAGCCCGTACACGGCCACATAGACGGCCATCGCCAGCGGCGCCGGCGACAGGCCGCGCCGGCCGTTTCGGATACCCGCCGCGATCATCGCGATGTAAAGGGCGGCAAGCAGCGCCACGGCGATCACGCCGCCATGGACGAGCGCGGCCATCAGCATGTTGTGCGGCGCCGTGAGATAGGTGCCGTCGGACCAGACGAGCACCTGGCCCTCGGTGCCGAATCCGAGCCACAGACTGTCCTGCGCCAGATGCCAGAAACTGGCGAGCTGCGCGCTCCAGGCGGCTTCGCCGCTGGTGAGCGGCGCGCGCAAGATGAACAGGATCGACCCGATGACAATCACGCCGCCGGCGCCCCAGATGACCGCTTGGCGCAGCGTGCGCTGGCGCACCAGCGCGCCGGCAAACGCCGCGGCGATGACACCCATCATGGCCGCGCGCGTGTGCGTCATGAGCAGAAGCGCGGCGAGCAGGGCAGCGACGGCCCAGTAGATCAGCCGCATGCCCGGCCATTCCTCGCGGTTCATGCCGGGGCCGGCGGCGACGCCGGTGACGAGCAGGCCGATCACCGCCGCGCCCATATTCGGGTCCGTCCACGGCAAGGTGGCGAGCCTCTCGGAGAACCAGTGCGCCTGGTACTCGGTGAATGCCGAATAGAGCGTGGTCACCAGCGCCACGATGGCGAGGACCTTGAGCAGCCGGTCCTGATGGTCAGGCTCCGCTGCCACGAGATGGGCCGTGATCACGACGAAGGAGGCGACGGTGACCAGGGCGAAGGTCGTGTCCGGCCACTGCACCGCGTCGATTCCGCCGGTCCATAACGGCGTCAGCCACAGGAAAACGAGCAGGGCCAGGCAGGCGCGCACGGTCCATGTGCTCAACACCGCCCGCATGTCGGCGATCCCGATAATCACCGATGCCGGGAAGAACACGAGGGCGAGGTAGACCGCGTTGACGATGTCGGAGCGCGCAACGATCAGCAGCGCGCCCAGAAAGACGATGTGCCAGAGCCACAGGGGCAAAGCCGCGCGCATCCATTGCCGGTAGCGTGCCCAGGGGTTTGCAGAGGGCTGACGGAGCGCTTTGCTGGTCGAGGGTGACATTGCGGTGGGGTTCGGCGCCCGCAGGCAGGTCTGAGAGGCGATTGCCGGTGCAGCCGGCGTCGGGGCCGGCAGATTGGACCGGCGGAACGGTTCCTGCAACATCCCGGATGGCGCCGGCAAGGGGACGGCCGACAAGGCGGGGGCGTTCCATCTGGCCGGGAAAGGCTCTAGATAGCGGACCGCAGGCAGCCTTCCCGCCGGCTGCAGGACAGGACGTGTGATGGCAAGGACCGCATTGATCACCGGCGTCACCGGCCAGGACGGCGCCTATCTCGCCGAGTTCCTGATCGGCAAGGGCTATCAGGTCCACGGCATCAAGCGGCGCACGTCGCTGTTCAACACCGACCGGGTCGACCATCTGTTCCACGAAATGCACGAGCGCGGCCTGCCATTTCATCTCCACCACGGCGACATGACCGATTCGTCGAGCCTCTTGCGCGTCGTCGGCGAGGTCCGCCCCGACGAGGTCTATAACCTCGCCGCCCAGAGCCACGTCCAGGTGTCGTTCGAGGAACCGGAATACACGGCCAACGCCGATGCCATCGGCACGCTGCGCCTGCTCGAGGCGATCCGCATTCTGGGCCTCGGCGAGAAGACCCGTTTCTACCAGGCCTCGACCTCGGAACTCTACGGCAAGGTCGTCGAGACCCCGCAGTCGGAGACGACGCCGTTCCACCCGCGCTCGCCCTATGGCGTCGCCAAGCTCTATGCCCACTGGATCACGGTCAATTACCGCGAGGCATACGGCTTCTTTGCCTGCAACGGCATCCTGTTCAATCACGAGAGCCCGATCCGCGGCGAGACCTTCGTCACCCGCAAGGTTACCCGCGCGCTCGCTCATATCGTGCTCGGCATGCAAGCCTGTCTCTATCTCGGCAACCTCAACGCCAGGCGTGACTGGGGTCACAGCCGCGACTATGTCGAGGCGCAATGGCTGATGCTCCAGCAGGCCGAACCGCGGGACTATGTGATTGCCACCGGCGAGCAGCACAGCGTCCGCGAATTCGTCGCGCTCGCCGCAGAGAGCCTTGGCATCGGCATCGCGTGGTCGGGCGAGGGGCTCGACGAGGTCGGTACCGTGGCCAGCCTCGACCAACGGGCGGCGGAAACCCCGCTCAAGGTCGGTCAGGTGATCGTTCGGGTCGATCCGGTCTATTTTCGCCCGGCCGAGGTGGAGACTCTGCTCGGCGACGCCGCTCGCGCCCGCAGGGACCTCGGCTGGAAGCCCAAGGTGAGCTTCGGCGAACTGGTTAACGAGATGACAACGGCCGATCTGGTGCTTGCCCAGCGCGAGAAGTCCTCGCTCGGCCGCGGCCTCAAGGTCTACCGGCCGGACCTGGAACGGGGCTGAGCCGCCGCCGCCGTCCTTCGCCTGCCACAGAATTCACCTGATCGGGTGCCACGCCTGCCTTGGCCGCGATCTGTCGACGCGCCGCCACACCGTCGCAACGGTTCCCTCCGACGGCAAAAGGCTCTAGACAACCAGCTGCGGCGGCAAGAGGACGTCTGAAATGGCAGGTCGGATCGGGGCAATCCTGCGGCTCGCCGCTGTGTGCGGATTGGCTGCTCTCATCGCCGCCTGTGCACCGGTTGAAGCGCCGCGGCTGGGCAGCGGCCCGCCGGTGCTCTCCCCGAAGACGCTCAAGACGCTCAGCAAGCCGACCCCCACCAGCGCCGACGTCACATTCGCCCTCGAGCCGATCACCAACGCGCCGGGCGACATGGTCTACGCCTTCGAGGACACGCTGAAGGCGCAGGCCCCCACCCGCCAGCTCAAGATCACCGAGGGCGCCGATCCATCGGCCGATTACCGGCTCAAGGCCTATCTGTCCGCGGTCGGCGATTACAGCGGCACGCTGATGATCTATGTCGTCGACATATTCGACAAGAGCGGTGCGCGCATCCATCGCATATCCGGCCAGATCACCGCCGGCGGCAGCCTCAGCGACCCGTGGATGAATATCAAGGACACCGGCGTCGTCACCAAGGCCGCCAACGAAGCCGTGGACGCGCTCAGCAACTGGGCGCACAGCTGAGCGGACGATACGTCGGTCCCCGACGACGGACCGCGCGAAGGAGACGGTGCGGCAGCTGCGGCGATGCCGTCGGCGGTCGGCGCGCCGCTTCGCCCGTTCGATGAGCTTCATCGCCAGCCGGCGTCCGTCGATCGTCGAGCCGTGCCGGCGCCCGCCTCGCCGCCGACAGCCGCTCGACGGTGAGGCCTGTGCGCTCCGCCCCGGTCCGCAATTCGTTGAACCGTTCCGGCGAACGGTCGCGATTGCTGACCAGCACGCGCATCAGACAATTCCTGCCAGGAATTCAGGCGCGACCGTGCGCCTGAGTGCCGCCTCCAGACTGTCATCCGGCAAATCGCTCAGGAGGGCTCGCGCCCGGTCGAGCACCAGGCGTTTCTTATCGCCCAGCACCGCCTCGGCATGCATCCGCAGCCCCGGCCGCGTGAGCTGCCGCAATTCCGCCAGGCTCAGCATCTCGCGTCGCGCCTCCAGCCGCTCCTTGCGTCGCGCGAAGCGGCTGTTCGGGTTTTCCTCCAGGTCGTAATTGCCGAAGCCCATGCCCGACTTCAGATATTTCAGGTGCCAGTAGAGGAAGCCGCAGAAGCGGCGCCGGCCGGCCGGGCGCGGCATGTGCTCGAAACGGCGATCATGGGTGAAGACCGTCCGCTCGGTGACGTCGAAGAAACCATGGTCGCCGGTGCCGGCGAGCCTGTCCTGTTTCGGAATGGCCAGGCCGCCCTCCGGGCGGGCGATGAGGTTGATGCCGGAAAAGCTCGGCATGTCGTCGCCGGCACCGCCCTTCCGTCTCAGCTCCGCGACGACCCGGGCGACCGCGTCGCCGATCGCCAGATGGTCGTCGTCGAGCTTGGTGACCGTGCGGGTCGTCGTCATGGCGAGTGCGAAGTTCGAATAGTTGACCATGCTTGATGGCGCATCCGGCGGCAGCTTTGCGTGTCCTTCGCTGCCGGGCGGATAGACCCTGTCGGCATAGTGGTAGACGCGCAGCTTGGCCCCATGTGTCTGCTCCAGGCGCGCCAGGATCTCCGGTGTCGCATCGGTCGAGGGCTGATAGACCGCAACGATCTCGTCGAAGAAGCCGATGTGGCTGAGGATCGTGCGCTCGAGGAAATCGGCACCGTTGCGGATGCGCATGAAGGCACCAATGCCCGGGCGGCGCGTCTCCGCCTTCAGGTCGGCCGGTCTGAAGCTGTAGCCGGAGATGGTTTCGCTCATGCCGTGCCTGCGGCCGCTGCGGCGGTGCCGTTCAGCGGGTTGGCCGGGTTCCAGTGATAGGTGAGGGTGTCGAAGCGCGGCGCTTGCGCATCGTAGAGCAGCAGCTTGCCGGTCAGCCCGCCTGCCATGCCGACGATCTCACGGATCACTTCGAGCGCCTGCATGCAGCCGATCACACCGGTCAGCGCGCCCAGCACCCCGGCTTCGGCGCATGTCGGCAACAGACCGGCCGGCGGCGGCTCGGGAAACAGGCAGCGATAGGTCGGGTTGGGGTTGCCGTCGGTTCCGCGCTCGTGCGGTTTGAGCGTCGTCAGCGATCCGTCGAAGCGGCCGACCGCCGCGCTCACCAGCGTCTTGCCGACATGGAAGCAGGCGTCCGACACCGCGTAGCGCGTATCGAAATTGTCGGAGCCGTCGGCAACGATGTCATAGGCGCCGATGAGGCTCGCAGCGTTCTCTGGCGTCAGCCGCAGCGCGTGCATTTCCACCGCCACATGCGGATTGACGCGGGCGACGAATTCCTTGGCGCTTTCCACCTTGGACCGACCGACGGCGGCGGTGTCGTGGATCACCTGGCGCTGCAGGTTCGACAGGCTCACCACGTCATCGTCGACGACGCCGATCGTGCCGACCCCGGCGGCGGCGAGATACTGGATGACCGGCGCGCCCAGCCCGCCGGCGCCGACCACCAGCACGCGCGCACGCTTCAACTTCTGCTGCCCCGGCCCGCCGATTTCGGACAGCACCAGATGGCGGGCGTAGCGTTCGATTTCTTCGTCCGAGAAGGTCATGGGTGGCAGACTAGCCGCCGCCATGCCCCTTGGCGAGAGTGCGACGGCTTAGTGCCACACGGCCAGAATCGCGCCCATCACCACGATGCCGACGAGCTGATAGCCGGCGCCGATGGCGATGAGTTCCGGCTTCTTCTTCTCGTAGAAGATCTGCCCGACCATGATCGTTGCGACGAAAGCGAGCCAGGCCATGAAGCCGATGAGGACGCCGTCCCACAGGGTGGTCGCGCCGTAATGGCCGAGAAACCGCGCCAGGATGTAGGCCATGATCAGGTCGCCGATGATCTGCACGATCATCGCGGTCGCCACCCCGTCCATGGAAGCGCCCTCCGGCACGTTCATCAGCGCCCGCCAGCGCCTGCCGAACAGCGCCGTGAACCAGACCGCGCCGATGCCGAACTTGACGATCGCCGCGACGATGACCGCCAGCCAGTTGATCGCAACAACGCTCATGTCGTCCTCCCCATCTGTTGCGCGCCTAAGTCTTGGCGGTGCCCCGTCGGCCCGCAATCGGTTCACGCAAATATGATGGGAGAAACGGGCGCCCGGCCTTGTCTCAGTCGAGCCCGTCGAACAGCGCGGTGGAGAGATAGCGCTCGGCGAAGGACGGGACGATGAGGACGATGGTCTTGCCCTTCATTTCCGGCCGCTGGCCAACGGCAACCGCCGCGGCGATCGCCGCACCCGACGAGATGCCGACCGGAATGCCCTCCACCCGTGCGCACAGCCGTGCCATGGCGAGCGCCGCCTCGCTGGTGACCTGGACCACCTCGTCATAGACATGCGTGTCGAGCACGCCGGGGATGAAGCCGGCGCCGATGCCCTGGATCTTGTGCGGCCCGGATTTGCCGCCGGAAAGCACCGGGCTCTCGGCCGGCTCGACGGCGATGATCTTCACGCCCGGCTTCTTCTGCTTCAGCACCTGGCCGACGCCGGTGATGGTGCCGCCAGTGCCGACCCCGGCAATGAAGGCGTCGATGTCGCCGCCGGTGTCGTTCCATATCTCTTCCGCCGTGGTCACCCGGTGGATCTCGGGATTGGCCGGGTTTTCGAACTGTTGCGGGATCACCGCGTCGGGAATCTCCTTGAGAAGCTCCTCGGCCCGCTGCACCGCGCCGCGCATGCCCTTGGCGCCCTCGGTCAGCACCAGCTCGGCGCCGAGCAGGCGCAGCATCTTGCGCCGCTCCACCGACATGGTCTCCGGCATGGTCAGGATCAGGCGATAGCCGCGCGCCGCCGCCACGAAGGCAAGCGCGATGCCGGTATTGCCGGAGGTCGGTTCGATCAGCGTGTTGACGCCGGGGGTGATCCGCCCGGCCTCCTCCAGCGCGTCGACCATGGCGACGCCGATGCGGTCCTTGACGCTGGCGATCGGGTTGAAGAATTCGAGCTTGGCGACCAGATGCGCCGGCACGTCCTTCATCGCCGCGATGCGGTCGAGGCGCACCAGCGGCGTATCGCCGATCGTGTCGGTGATCGAATCGTAGATCTTGCCGCGTCCGCGGCGGGTCTCGGCATTTGCCATGGCAGAGGTCTCCTTCCCGGTCCGTAGTCTAGCCCGAAAAGCCCGTCGAACCGAAGCCGCCATCGCCGCGTTCCGTCGCGTCCAGTTCGGTGACCTCGGTGAGCACGACGGCCGTCACCGACGCCACAACCAGTTGCGCGATGCGCATGCCGCGCGTGACGGCAAATGGCGCGTCGCCGTGATTGATCAAGGCCACCTTCACCTCGCCGCGATAGTCGGCATCGATGGTGCCGGGCGCATTGAGCACGGTGACGCCGTGCTCGACCGCCAGCCCGGAACGCGGCCGCACCTGGCCCTCGTGACCGGGCGGCAGCGCAATGGCGAAGCCGGTCGGCACCAGCGCCCGCCCACCGGGCGTGATCGTCAGCGGCGCGTCGACGGCCGCGCAAAGGTCGATGCCGGCCGCGCCCACCGTCCGCGCTGCGGGCAGCGGCAGGTCGGCACCATGAGCGAGCCGCTTGATCGGGACGTCGACGGTCATCTTGTCTTCTTGCCCTTTTCGGCCAGTTCCGCCGCGATGCGTTCTACCAGACGCCGGGCGACATCGCTCTTGGCCATGCGCGGCCAGTCTTCGACATTCGTCCCGCTGATGAGATGGACCGCATTCTCGGTGCCACCCATGATGCCCGATTGCGGCGACACGTCATTGGCCAGAATCCAGTCGGCGCCCTTGGCGGAAAGCTTCTTGCGGGCATTGGCTGTGAGGTCGTCGGTCTCGGCGGCAAAGCCGATGACCAGCGCCGGACGTAGCGTGTGGTGGCGGCCGACGGTTGCCAGAATGTCCGGGTTTTCAGTCAGTGCCAGCGCCGGCGGCTTGCCCGAGCCGTCCTTCTTGATCTTGCCGCCGGATTCGGCCGCTGCCCGCCAGTCGGCGACCGCCGCCGCCATCACGGCGACATCGGCGGGCAGCGCCGCTTCCACCGCTTCCAGCATCTGCCGCGCGGTCTCGACATGAATGGTGGTGACGCCGGCCGGATCGGCGATCGTCACCGGCCCGCAGACCAGCGTCACTCGCGCGCCGGCTGCCGCCGCGGCCTCGGCTATGGCGTGGCCCTGGCGGCCGGAGGAACGGTTGGCGAGATAGCGCACCGGGTCGATCGGCTCATGGGTCGGGCCGGAGGTGACGAGCACATGGTGGCCGGCAAGGATCGGTTCCACCGGCGCAAGAATGGCTTCGGCCGCGGCAAGGATCTCCAGCGGCTCGGCCATGCGGCCCGTCCCGGCCTCGCCGGCTTCCGCCATCTCGCCGGAAGCCGGGCCGACGAAATGGATGCCGTCGCGCTTCAGCGTTTCCACGTTCCTTTGTGTGGCGGCATGCGCCCACATGGCCGGGTTCATGGCCGGCGCCAGCAGGATGGGCGCGCGCGCCGCGAGCAGCACGGCGCTGGCAAGGTCGTTCGCCTGGCCGCTCGCCATCTTGGCCATCAGGTCGGCGGTCGCCGGCGCCACCACGATCAGCCTGGTCGCGCGCGCCAGCCTGATATGGCCGACATCCTGCTCGTCGGTGCGGTCGAAGAGTTCGGTGAAGACGCGACCGCCGGTGAGCGCGCCGACCGAGAGCGGCGTCACGAATTCCTGCGCGGCCTGGGTCATCACGGCGCGCACCGCGTGGCCGCGCTCCCGGAGGCGCCGGATCAGGTCGAGCGCCTTGTAGGCGGCAATGCCGCCGCTGATGATGAGCAGGATGGCGCGCGCCGTCGGTCCGGCTGCCGCGCGTTTTGCTGGCAATGCCATCATCTCTGTCCGGGCCGGCAGGGGCCGTGCCCCGCCAAGCGCGGCGCGCATTATGGCGCGCATTTCCTCTTCCATGGAGACGTTGTGCTCGGCCGCCGCCAGCCGCAGCCGCTGCCGGGTCGCGTCATCGAGGCCGCGGATGGTCAGAGTGGGGACGTTTCTTGCCATATCTGTAACCCATAGCATGACTGCGATGCCAGCAATGATAGCAGGCGCGTCAGGCAATGCGAATGATTTCCGCCTCTCCGTCGGCGACCCGCACCGTGTCGCCCACGGTCTTGCCGATGAGGGCCAGCGCCAGCGGCGAGACGTGGGAGAGCGTGCCTGCCTTCGGATCGGCCTCGTCCTCGCCGACGATGCGCCAGACTTGGCTCCGGCCGTCGTCCCGTTCGATAGTCACGGTCGACGCGAAGCGCACGACGGACGTGTCGGCGGGCGGCGGGATCAGTTGCGCGCTGGCGCGGCGCGCGCGCCAGTAGCGCAGCTCGCGCTCTATTGCCGCGCGGGCGGCGCGGTCGTCACCCGCGGCGATCACGGCGCCTTGCAGTCGTGCCAGTTCAGCATCGATCTGCTTGAGGCCCTCCGGCGTCACATAGTTCGGATGCGGCGAGACCGGTCGATCGGGCAACCCGTCCTCGCCACCGGCATCTTCCTTGACGAAGGCCCGGCTCATGCGCTGAGCGTCTCGCCGGCACGACGTGCCGTCAAGGTGTGCTGTCAGGCGGCGTCGCGCGAGCTCAGCGTCGGAATCTTGGAGACGTCCACTTTGCGCTCGGCGTGCCACAGGTCGTAGGCGGCCTGCATGTTGACCCACAGCCGCGGGCCATTGCCGCACAGCTTGCCGAGCCGCACCGCCACTTCCGGGGTCACCGGCGCCTTCTCGTTGACGATCGAATAGAGAAGCTGGCGCGAGATGCCGAGCGAGCGGGCGATCTCGGCCATCGGCCGGTCGAGGTCGGGGAGGGTGAACTCGCGCAGCACCGCACCGGGATGGGTCGGCTCGAGGCTCGGGTGAGGCGGAATCGGTACGCGCTTACGCATGACAGGCTCCCGGCAGGGAATGCGCTCCTCTAGTGATAATCCTCGAGATCGACGGCGATTGCTGCGTCCTCATCCCAGCCGAAGGTGATGCGCCAGTTCTTGTTGACTGAGAGGGCGTAGCGCTGGGGCTTGCCGCGCAGCGAATGGAACCCGACGCGGGCGTGCTCAAGCTCTTCCGGGCTTTCGGCGGCGTGAAGGGCGAAGAGAAGAATCTTGATCCTCTCGACAAGGTCGGGACGAAGGCCACGGCGATTTCCCTCTTCCCAGAACTGACGCAGCGCCTTGCTGCGGAACGAACCGATCATGAGTAGATCCCATAGCCATGCGACCGGCAAAACCGGTGACAACTATTCACAGCATCAGCGCTCGCGCTCTGACGCGGGTCTTCTCCTCTCGGTGCGCTCCAGAAATACGCCCGCCAACGAGAAGTGTCAAGTGTTGCTTGACACTCTCAGAAGAAGAGCTTCAGCCCCACCACCACTGCCATCACGGCAATGACCACCAGGGCGATCCGCCCCCAGCGCCCGCCGCGCGCTTCGGACTGGCCAATTTCCGAGATCGTTTCGGGGTCGAGACGAACCCCGCTTGTCGCCATGCGGTCCATCTCGGCTGACAGCCGTTCGGCCCGTTCCGCCAGCTTCGGCAGCTCGGCGGCCAGCCGGCCGAGCGCCCCGATGCCGTCGGTCACCAGCTCCATCTGGCCAGCCGGCCCGAGGAAGCGCTCGATCCAGTCGGCGACGACGGGCTCGGCCGTCGACCACATGTCGAAATCCGGGTCGAGCGTGCGGCAGACGCCTTCCACCACCACCATGGTCTTCTGCACCATCAGCAGTTCCGGCCGCGTCTGCATGTCGAAGATCTCGGTCACCTCGAAGAGCAGGGCGAGCAGCCGTGCCATTGAGATGGTGGCGGCGCTCTGGCCGTGGATCGGCTCGCCGACGGCCCTGAGCGCTTGGGCGAAATCCTCTACCGCGTGCGTCGAGGGCACATAGCCGGCGGTGAAATGCACTTGCGCGATGCGGGCGTAGTCGCGACGGATGAAGCCGTAGAGGATCTCGGCTAGGTAGCGCCGCTCCGGCTTGCCGAGCCGCCCCATGATGCCGAAATCGATGGCGACGATGTCGCCGGCTTCGTCGACGAAGAAATTGCCCTGGTGCATGTCGGCATGGAAGAAGCCGTCGCGCAGCGCCTGGCGCAGGAAGGCCTGCATCAGGCGGCGGGCGATCAGCGGCAGGTCGTGGCCGGCGGCCTTCAGCGCCTCCGTGTCGGAGAGCTTGATGCCCTCCACCCAGTCGAGCGTCAGCACGTCGCGCGCCGTCTGCTGCCATTCGACCGTCGGCACGCGGAAGCCCTGGTCGCCGGCGGTGAGTTCCGCCATCTCGGAGAGCGCCGCGGCTTCCAGCCGCAGATCCATCTCCACCGTTACCGAGCGGGCAAGCGTATCAACCACCGCCACCGGCCTGAGGCGCCGCGAGCGCGGGTCGAGCCTTTCGACCAGCCGTGCTGCCACATAGAAGGTGTCGAGGTCGTCGCGGAAGCGGCGGCGGATGCCGGGGCGCAATACCTTGACCGCCACCGTGCGGCGCTTGCCGTCGCCGTCCGTGAGTTCCGCCTTGTGCACCTGGGCGATCGAGGCAGCGGCGATCGGCGGCGAGAAGGTGGCGAACAGCGCCTCCACCGGCTTGCCGAAGGCACGTTCGATCCGGGCGCGGGCCGCCTCTTCCGAGAACGGCGCGATCTCGTCCCTGAGCTTGCCCAGCGCCTCGGCGCCGTCCTGGCCGATCAGGTCGGGGCGGGTCGCCAGGAACTGGCCGAGCTTGACATAGGATGGTCCCAGGCGGTTCAGCGCCGTCGTCAGCCGTTCGCCGCGATCGGCCGCCGAGATGCCGCGCCGTTCGATGAGCCGGGCGAGGCGCACGGCCGTGCGCGCGCCCGACGGCAGGTCGCGCGGATCGACCAGGCCGAAGGCGCCTTCGCGCGCCAGCACAATGCCGGCGCCGGCCAGCTTGAAGAGCGCAGCGATCGTCCCCATCGGGACCTCAGATCTTCCAGCCGGAATGCATGGCGGCGATCCCGCCGGAAAGGTTGCGCACGCTGACCCGGTTGAACCCGGCATCCTCGATCATGGCGGCGAAGCGCGCCTGGTTTGGGAAACGCCGGATCGATTCGACCAGATAGCGATAGGGTTCGCCGTCGCCGACGACCATATCGCCGATCGCCGGAATGACCTTGAACGAGAACAGGTCGTAGAGCCGGTCGAGCCCGGCAACGTCGCAGGTGGAGAATTCCAGGCACATGAAGCGGCCGCCGGGCCTGAGCACGCGGAAGGCCTGTTCCAGGGCCTTTTGAATGCGCGGCACGTTGCGAATGCCGAAGGCGATGGTCACCGCGTCATAGCTGTCGTCCTCAAAGGGCGTCAGTTCTTCGGCATTGGCCTCGACGAAGGTCAGCCGGCCGGCATAGGAGCGGCCCTCGGCGCGCTTGCGGCCGACCGCCAGCATCTCCGCATTGATGTCGGAGACCGTCACCTGCGCACTCTCCGAGCGCTCGGCGATGCGGAAAGCGATGTCGCCGGTTCCGCCGGCCATGTCGAGCACGCGGAAGGGCACGGGCGAGCGCCTGGGCGGCGCCAGCCAGGTGACGAAGGCGTCCTTCCACAGGCGGTGGACGCCGCCCGACATCAGGTCGTTCATCAGGTCGTAGCGGCTGGCGACCGCGTCAAAGACGTCGTCGACCAGGCGCTGCTTTTCGGCGGTCCTGACCTCGCGGAAACCGAAGGAAGTCCGCTCGCTCTCGTCCGCGCCCTGGTTTGTGGTCTGTTCTGTGGTCTGCATGGGGTCTCCAATAGCCCAAGCCGCGGCGAAGGGCTATCGTCGCCGACCTTTCAAAGGGGTGAACGCTTGCCCGAATTGCCGGAAGTCGAGACTGTGCGCCGCGGCCTTTTGCCCGTCATGGAGGGCGCCAGCTTCGTGCAGGTCGAGCAGCGCCGGCCGGATCTGCGCATCCGCTTTCCGGCCCGTTTCGCCGCCCGCCTCACCGGCCGGCGGGTCGTCGCGCTTGGCCGGCGCGCGAAATATCTTCTCGCCGATCTCGACGACGGCATGGTGCTGGTCATGCATCTCGGCATGTCCGGCTCCTTCCGCATCGAGGCGGAGGGCACCTCGGCCGTCCCCGGCGCCTATTATCATGCGCCGACCAAGCGCCGCGCCCACGATCATGTCGTCTTCCACATGTCCTCCGGTGCGCGCGTCGTCTTCAACGATCCGCGCCGCTTCGGCCTGATGGATCTCGTCGCGCGATCCGGGCTCGATCAGTCGAAGCATTTCAAGGCGGTCGGCATCGAACCGCTTGGCAACGAGCTCTCCGGCGCCACGCTCGCGGCGCTCATGGCCGGCCGCCAGGCACCGCTCAAGGCCGCGCTCATGGACCAGCGCCTGATCGCGGGCTTGGGCAATATCTATGTCTGCGAGGCGCTGTGGCGGGCCCGCCTGTCGCCGGACCGCAAGGCCGGCACGCTGGCGACGAAATCCGGCGGGCCGACGGCCGCCGCCGAACGCCTGGCGGCTGCCATCCGCGACGTGCTCAACGAGGCGATCGAAGCTGGCGGCTCGTCGCTGCGCGACCACATCCGCACCAATGGCGAACTCGGTGAATTCCAGCACGCCTTCGCGGTCTATGATCGCGAAGGCGTGCCCTGCCCGCGGGGCAGGGGGACAATCCGCCGCAAGGTCCATTCCGGCCGCTCGACATTCTATTGTCCGGTCTGCCAGCGCTGAGGGAGCCCGCCATGGCCTATGAATGCATCACCACCGAGACCCGCGACGGTGCCGCCGTCATCCGGCTTGACCGGCCGCAGGCGCTGAACGCCCTCAACGCGCAGCTCATCGCCGAGATTGGCCGGGCGCTCGACGCCTTCGAAGCCGAGGCAAAAACCGGCGCCATCGTCATCACCGGGTCGGACAAGGCTTTTGCCGCCGGCGCCGACATCAAGGAGATGGCGCACCTCACTCATATGGAGGCCTATCTGGCCAATCACGCCGCAGCACTCGAGCGCGTGGCGCGCTGCCGCAAGCCGCTGATCGCCGCGGTTGCCGGCTATTGCCTGGGTGGCGGCTGCGAGCTGGCCATGATGTGCGACATCCTGATTGCCGCCGACACCGCCAAATTCGGCCAGCCGGAGATCACGCTTGGCATCATGCCCGGCATGGGTGGCACCCAGCGCCTGCCGCGCGCCGTCGGCAAGGCCAAGGCGATGGATCTCATCCTCACCGGCCGCATGATGGATGCGGCCGAGGCCGAGCGCGCCGGGCTGGTGGCCCGCGTCGTGCCGGCCGGCGACCTCATGGGCGAGGCGCTGGCGGTGGCGCGCAAGATCGCCGGCTATTCCCAGCCGATCGTCATGATGGCCAAGGAGGCGGTCAACCGCGCTTCCGAGACGCCGCTGTCGGAGGGACTGCTGTTCGAACGGCGCACCTTCCACGCCATGTTCGGTACGCAGGATCAGAAGGAGGGCATGGCCGCCTTCGTCGAGAAGCGCACGCCGCAGTTCAGGAACCGTTGATCGCGGCAGGCTTTCAGGGTGTCTTTCGGGGCATTGACCGGCCGGAAGCCGCCGACTATAAGCCTCGCCAACCCAAGTGCGGCGGGTCTCCCGCCGCCGCTTTTCGTTTTCGACAAGGCTTGTAGAGAATGGCCAATACACGGTCGGCCAAGAAGGCCACCCGCAAGATCGCCCGGCGCACGGAAATCAACACCGCCCGCATCAGCCGCGTGCGCACCTTCGTGCGCAAGGTCGACGAGGCGGTTGCCGCTGGCGACAAGACCGCCGCTTCCGCCGCGTTCAAGGCTGCCGAGCCGGAGCTGATGCGCGCTGCCTCCAAGGGCGTCATCCACCGCCACACCGCATCGCGCAAGGTTGCGCGCCTGGCGAAGAGGGTGAAGGCGCTCGCCGGCTGATTACCGGCCGCCTACGCACAAGTTTTGATCAAGCCCGGTGATGAGCCGGGCTTTTCATTTGGCGGCTAACACCTTGAATCCCGGTGGAAACGCCGATTCCGGACTTTATCGCGATTCATGGTTTGTTAGTCATTTCCCTTGCGATTCAAGGCGATGCAGGGAAGTAGCGGAGATCGCCGGGTGGCCGCGAAAGATTCACCGGCGGACCGCGGCGTTCGGCGAAAAAATCTGAGGCTGCTATGCTTCGTCGCAGGCTCGTGACTCAAAAATTGAATCAACAGCTTATCGCCGGACGCCAATGCGCTACCATCGTTCCGGCGCCGCAAACCGGCCGAAAAGGCGGGTTCCCCCATTGCGATCGCCGATCAGGTGCTATACGTTCCTGAAGCAATCGGGACACATGGGCAATGTAACCGAGTGTAAGTCGGGCATGCGGCGGGGCTGGATAGATGTTCAAAAATAATCTATTAAAAGATGCGAGAGCTATGCTTTCGCCTGGACTTGTGGCTTGCTTTAATAAGTAGGCGTTAGTCGAATTATTGTCGTGGCGTCTCGTTTCGGGGTGCCGCAATTGTAACCTCACAACTTAAAACAACAACGACGCGCCGTGTGTACAAGGCGCGCGTGAGGGATGGCGCATGTCTGAAACGAGCACTTATGCTGGAGACGTCAGCGCGCGCGACGCCTGGCGTGATCTTCAGGCGGCCGCGGACGCGGTGCTGATCGATGTGCGGACGGCGGCCGAATGGGCCTTTGTCGGGATTCCGACGCTTGCCGCGATCGGCAAGCAGCCGCTTCTGGTTGCCTGGAACGAATTTCCTTCCGGCGCGCAAGTCCCCGATTTCGCCGGGCGGCTCAAGGCCGCGTTGGACGAGGCCGGCATCGGCGCCGACGCGCCACTCTATTTCCTGTGCCGTTCGGGTGCCCGCAGCCGCAGCGCGGCGATTGCCGCCACGGCGATCGGCTACCGGCGCGCCTACAACATCGAACAGGGCTTTGAAGGAGCGCTCGACGCGAACCGGCACCGTGCCACGCCCGGCAGCTGGAAGGCAGAGAGTCTGCCGTGGGTGCAATCATGAGCACGGAATGGAATCGACCAGAAGACACGGCGCCGCGCGCCGCCGGTCATCCGACGGTGACGGCAGCGCCCGGTCAACCGCCGATGGTTGGCCGCAAACAGGAGGGGACGCGCATGGCCGCGACGCTGCCGAATGTTGAACAGTGGTCGCGTGTCAAAATGCGCCTGCGGGCCGAGTTGGGCGAGGACATCTTCAACAGCTGGTTCGCCCGGGCGACGTTTGAGGAGGCGGATGCCAGCACCGTCTATCTGTCCTTGCCGACCCGCTTCCTCAAGGCGTGGATCTCCGCGCACTATGAAGACCGCCTGCTTGCCTTGTGGCAGGCCGAAAGCCCAAGCGTGGCGCGCGTCGAGATTCTGGTGCGCAGCGCCGCGCGGCCGAAGGTCCAGCTGAAGGCCGAATCCCAGGAGGCGCCGGCCGAGGCCCGGCCTGTGCCGGCTGCGGCCACCGCCCCCGTGCCTGCCGCGCCGGCCACCGCCCAGCCGCGGCGTGCCTCGGCCACCGAAAGCATCCTTGCCGGCTCGCCGGTCGAGCCGCGCTACGCCTTCGACACCTTCTGCGAGGGGGCTGCCAATCGTCTCGCCTTTGCCGCCGCCAGGTCGGTGGTCGAGGCCGCGCCGGGCCGGCCCGCCCAGTTCAATCCGCTCTACATCCATGCCGGCGTCGGCCGCGGCAAGACGCATATCCTGCAGGCGACCACCCGCGCCGCGCGGCTCGCCCAGCCGGGCTGGAAGGTGCTCTACCTCACGGCCGAGCACTTCATGTTCCGCTTCGTGGCGGCGCTGAAGAGCCAGTCGGCGATCTCCTTCAAGGAGGCGCTGCGCGACATCGACCTCTTGCTCATCGACGACATGCAGTTCCTGCAGGGCAAGACCATCCAGCAGGAATTCTGCCACATGCTCAACACGCTCATCGACGGCGCCCGCCAGGTGGTGGTTGCCGCCGACCGGCCGCCGGCGGAGCTGGAGAGCCTGGATGACCGGGTGCGCTCGCGGCTGGGCGGCGGCATTGCCTTCGAGATCGGCGCCCCCGACACGCAGCTTCGCCGCGACATCGTGCATTCGCGCTATGTCGCCGCGCAGGCACAGAACCCGGGGCTCGATATTCCCGACATCGTGCTCGAATACGTGGCCCAGTCGGTCACCTCCAACGGCCGCGATCTGGAAGGCGCGCTCAACCGCCTGGTCGCCCAGTGGCAGTTCACCCGCCAGCCGGTGACCATTGCCTCGGCCGAGATCACGCTGCGCGACCTCGTCGGCCAGCGCGAGCCGCGCCGGGTCAAGATCGAGGATATCCAGCGCGTCGTGGCGCGCCACTACAACGTCTCCAAGGCGGACCTGCTGTCGAGCCGGCGCACGCGCACCATCGTGCGTCCCCGGCAGATCGCCATGTATCTCGCCAAGGTGCTCACCCCGCGCTCGCTGCCCGAAATCGGCCGGCGCTTCGGCGGCCGCGACCACACCACGGTGCTGCATGCCGTGCGCAAGATCGAAGGGCTGATCGAGGGCGATATGACGCTGGCCGACGAGATCGAGCTCCTCAAGCGTATGATCGACGAATGAGGTGGGGGGTAAGGCGCCTGCCCCCTTGCGAATCCGGGCTGTCCGGGCCACCCTTGGCGGGTCCGGCGGCGTTTTCCGCCGGCTGAACCGCGAAGGCTTTCCCCATGCGCGCGACCGTCGAGCGATCGCATCTTCTCCGCTCCTTGAGCCACGTCCATCGCGTCGTCGAGCGGCGCAACACGATTCCCATCCTGTCGAACGTGCTGGTTAGCGCCGATGGCGGGCGGCTGACCCTGAAGGCGACCGACCTTGATCTCGAGGTGACCGAGACCGTTCCGGCGGACGTCGGTCAGGCGGGCGCCACCACCGTGCCGGCGCACATCCTGCACGATATCGTGCGCAAGCTCCCCGACGGGGCCGAGGTGGCGCTCGACACCGGCGATGGCGCGCAGCTCGCCCTCAAGTCGGGGCGCTCGCGCTTCACCCTCCAGGTGCTGCCCGAATCCGATTTTCCCGATCTCACCACCGGCGAGTTCCCGACGCGCTTCGCGCTGCCGGCTGCCGCCGTCAAGAAGCTGATCGACCGCACCCAGTTCGCCATCTCGACGGAAGAGACGCGCTACTACCTGAACGGCATCTACCTGCATGTCGTCACCGTCGCCGGCAAGCCGATGCTGCGGGCGGTGGCCACCGACGGCCACCGTCTGGCGCAGTCGCAGTTCGAGGCACCGGCCGGTTCGGAGCACATGGTCGGGGTCATCGTGCCGCGCAAGGCCGTGGGCGAGATCCAGAAACTGGTCGAGGCGCCGGACGCCGCCGCCGATATCGAGCTCAGCGACACCAAGATCCGTGTCACCATCGGCGACGTGGTGCTCACCTCCAAGCTGATCGACGGCACCTTCCCCGACTATGCCCGCGTCATCCCGCAGGGCAACGACAAGGTGCTCAAGGTCGACCGTACCGAGTTCAAGGATGCCGTCGACCGCGTCTCGACCATCTCGTCGGAGCGCGGCCGCGCGGTGAAGCTCGGGCTCTCCGACGGCAAGCTGGTGCTCTCGGTCAACAATCCGGATTCGGGCAGCGCCGTGGAGGAGCTCGGCGTCGATTATCCGGGCGATGCCATGGAGATCGGCTTCAACTCGCGCTACCTGCTCGATGTCACCGACCAGCTCGAATCGGGCACCGCCGAATTCCGCTTCGCCGATGCCGGCTCGCCCACCCTCATCCTCGACGATGGCGCCGCCGACGCGCTCTACGTCCTCATGCCCATGCGCGTGTGAGCGGCGGCGTCACGTCCGCGTCTTCCACTCGACAAGCGCCCGGCTCACTGGCTCAGGCTGTTCGAGCGGCGTTCCATGTCCGCTTTGCGGCACGATCACCAGCTTCGCATGGCGGATCGTCGCGGCGATTTCCTCGGAAAGCTCGGGCGGCGTCAGCAGATCGCTGTCGCCGACGAGGACCAGCGTTGGCACCGAAATCGAGGAAAGGCCGGGGCGGCTGTCGATGCGCCCGATGGCAGCTTCGGTCTGGCGGGCGAAGCCCTCCATGCCGATGGTCAGGACCATGCGTCGATTGACCGCGCGCAGGGTCGGGTCGTTCCTGTGAGCGGGATGAAGGATGGCGCCCAGGAGCTCCGCAACGACGCTGGCAAAATCCTCTGCCCGTGCCCTCGCCAGCAGCGCCCGCCGCTGCGTGGTCTGTTCGGGCGTGTCGGGGCGCGCCGAGGTATCGAGCAGGGCCAGCCGGGTCACGCGCTGCGGCGCCTGGCGCATGATCTCGAAACTGATGTAGCCACCCAGCGAATATCCCACCAGGGCAAAGCGGGGCGGCGCAGCGGCCAGGATCGCAGCTGCCATCTCGGCGATCGTCTCGCCGTCCTGTGTGGCTCCGATCATGACCGGTCCGATTGGCCATAGTGCACGGATCTGCGGGGTGAAGATCTCGTCTGTGCACAGCATCCCCGGAACGAGCAGCGTGGGTTCCAATGTTCATCTCCGCTTCGCGGTTCGGCGCCTGCACTAGCCCGGCGAGGGAGCAAACGATCGCCGCGAGAATTGCGTCCGGCCCCCGATGTGGGAAAGATGGCCGGCACCCGCAAGGGTCCGGAATTTGGCCTTCGACAACGCCGCCGCGAAGGCGCCGCCGCGAGCCGGCGTGGCGATGCGGTCGCTCTGGCCGCGTGCGATGGGTGCTTTCGACGCGCTCTGCGTCCTCATGCCCATGCGGGTGTGAGAAGCGTGCTGTCAGGCGAGCTCGGCCAGGAAACCGTCGATCGCCGCGAAGGTCGCCTCGGGCCGCTCGAGATGGGGCAGGTGGCCGGCTTCGGCGATCGTCTCGAAGCGTGCCTTTGGCAGCTCCGCCGCGAATGCCCGGCCATAGGCCGGCGTCACGACCCGGTCGCTCTCGCCCCACAGCACCAGCGCCGGCACCCCGACGGCGCGCAGCCGGCCGGCGAGCCGGGGATCGTGCATGTAGGGCGTGCCCGCCAGCGCCTGCACGGTCTCCTGGTTCCCGCGCATGGTCGCGAGGCGCTCCGGCGGCAGGCCGGCCGGGTCGATGAAAAAGCGGTCGGGGTCGTGATAAGCATGCTCCGCCAGCCCGCGCGGGGTGAGCGTGGAGATGTCGGTGATCGGCGCGCCCGGCACGTCGATGCCCACCGTGTCGATCAGCACTAGGCCGCCGACCAGGCCGCCGGTGTCGCGCGCCGCCATCTCGGCCGCGATCCAGCCGCCCAGCGACGAGCCGATCAGGATCGCGCGACTGATGCCTGCGTTGCGCAGGAACTGCAGATAGGCGAGCGCCAGGTCGTCGATGCCTGCCAGCCGGTCCGGCCTCGGCGTCCCGTTCCAGCCAGGATGCGTCGGCGTGATTGTCCGCATGGTCTGCGCCAGGTGGCCGGCCAGGCCCACCACCGTCGCCGGCCCGCCGCCGCCGTGCAGCACCAGCGCAACCCGGCCATCGCCGTCTTCCCCAAACGTCAGGTCGAGATCGGCGGCGATCTCGACAGTCCTCTGTATCTCGGTCATACGCGCTCTTCTCCCTTGCAATCTCAGTATCCTTATATAAATATGCTGATAAAGACAATACGCTCGTCGGATATCGCACGATGGACAGAAACCTCGAGCAGCTCGCCCGCCTGGTGAAGCAGGTGCAGCACCGCCAGCACCGCAGCATCGACGCGGCCCTGTCACCGCTCGGCATATCGCTGGTGCAGTGGGATGCGCTGCGTGCCATCGCCGCCGCCCCCTCGGCCTCGGCGCACGAACTGGCGCTGGCGACCTTCCAGACCGACCAGTCCTTCGGTACGCTGGCGGCGCGGCTGGCGGCGCGCCGGCTCATTGTGCGCCGGCCCGGCGAGGGGCGGCGCATCGCCCATCGTCTGACCGCACTTGGCGAGCGCACGCTCGCCGCCGCCGACGAGATCGTCAGTACGGTCCGCGCCTCGCTCTATGCGCCGGTGTCGGCGGCCGACCGTCGGCAGCTCGCGCACATCCTGACGAAGATCGTCGGCTCGTGACCTTGCCCCCGCAAAGAAATCTATCCCCGCTCGCCTGACCCCATGAGATGATCCGCTCATCCTCGCTCGAATGAGGGGCGCCGTCCGGAGGCGTTCTTGTCGGTGGAGCGGGGAGCGGCGCCCGCGCGTCGAGACCGCATCTCGGCACCCGGGACGCCCCGGCCAGGACCGTCGGCACTACGACCGGCCGTCCCGCCATGCCCCGGTTCCGCCGGGCGTGTGGTGTAAGCGACCCCAGGCGGAGGCTGCCGCGAAGCGCCTTCGCCGAATAAACCTGGCCGGGCGTGTTTCAGGACGCCGCGGCGGGCGCTCGGTGAGCGCCCCCAGTTTTCGCGGACTACCCGCACGGCGTTCGCCGGGCGCCCGCCACCCCCTCGTCATCGAGGGGCCGTTCTTTGAAAGGTTCATAGCCCGGTGCTGAAAGCGCGCGGGAACGAGGAACCGTGTCCCGGGCGCGGTGCGGTGCGAAGTGCCGCACCGCAGAACCGGGACCTAGGCGCCGCATGGGCCCCGGATATGCGAAGCAGCGTTCCACGGTGCACTGCGTCCGGGGAACGAAAAGCCTTGTCGTCCTCGCGAAAGCGAGGACCCAGTAATCGCCGACTCATCGGCTCAATCACATGCGCCTGCGCATACTGGATGCCCGCTCGGGGCGCGCATGAACGGAATGTTTGGCGTTGGCTGTGCCCTTCCCTGTCGTCCTCGCGAAAACGAGGACGCCGATGTGATAGGAATGGCCGCCTCATTCACCCGGCACGCCGCCGATCCACACCGACGAGTTCGCCATGCCCAAGGTCACCAATCCAATCCTGCCCGGTTTCAATCCGGATCCCTCCATCCTGCGCGTCGGGGACATCTATTACATCGCCACCTCGACCTTCGAATGGTTTCCCGGCGTCCAGATCCATGCGTCGAAGGACCTGGCGAACTGGGAGCTCGTCGTGCGGCCGCTCGACCGCAAGAGCCAGCTCGACATGCGCGGCGAGCCCGACAGCTGCGGTGTCTGGGCGCCCTGCCTGACCCATGACGGCGACAGGTTCTGGCTGGTCTATACCGACATGAAGCGCCGCGAAGGATCCTACAAGGACGCGCACAACTACATCGTCACCGCCGACAGGATCGAGGGGCCGTGGTCCGACCCGGTCTATGCCAATTCCTCGGGCTTCGACCCGTCGCTGTTCCACGACGATGACGGCCGCAAATGGTTCGTCAACCAGATCTGGGACTATCGCGGGCGCCCGCGCCGGTTCGCCGGAATCGCGCTGCAGGAATTCGATCCCGGGGCCGGCAGGCTGGTCGGGGAACGCAAGACCATCTTCCGCGGCACCGAGCTCGATCTCACCGAAGGACCGCACCTCTACAAGCGCACCGGCAGAAACGGCACCTGGTACTACCTGATCACCGCCGAGGGCGGCACCGGCTACAAGCACGCCGTCACCATGGCGCGGTCGCGCAAGATCGACGGACCCTACGAGGTCCACCCGATCAAGCACATCATCACGTCCAAGGACGCGCCGGATAACCCGATCCAGCGCGCCGGCCACGCTGATTTCGTCGAGACGCCGGACGGACGCGTCTACATGGTCCATCTTATGAGCCGCCCCGATGCCAACCGGCGCTCGGTGCGCGGGCGCGAGACGTCGATCGAGGAGATGGAGTGGCGCGACGACGACTGGCTGTGGCTGAAGGCCGGCGGCTGCCAGCCGCAGCTTCAGGTCGAGGTGCCGGGCACATTCGACGCGGACGGTTTCTGGGCCGAGAAGCGCTATACCTTCGATGCCGGCTTGCCCAAGGATTTCCAGTGGCTGCGCACGCCCGAACCGGAGCGCATCTTCGCGCTTGCCGATGGCCGGCTACGCCTCTTCGGGCGGGAAAGCATGGGCTCCTACTTCGAGCAGGCACTGGTCGCGCGGCGCCAGACCACGCTCGACTATTATGCCGAGACCGAGGTCGATTTCGCGCCCACTGACGAGCGCTGCCTGGCCGGCCTCACCGCCTATTACGGCCGCTTCAACAACTACTATCTGGCGGTCACGGCCGATGCCGAGGGGAAACGCGAACTCGCCATTCTCGCCGTCGAGAAGGGCTGGCCGGACGGCAACACTCTGCTGCCGCTCGACCCGCCGGTGAGGCTGCCGCAGACGGGCACGGTGCGGCTGGCAGTCGAGGTCAGGAACGGCGGACTGCAATTCTCCTACGCGCTTCCCGGCGGCGACTGGCAGACCGCCGGTCCGGTTCTCGACGCCACGCAGCTTTCCGATGAGGTCGCCGGCCCCGGCCTGCACGGCAGCTTCACCGGCGCCTTCGTCGGCATGGCGGCGAACGACCTCAACGGCACGGCGACTCCGGCGGACTTCTCCTACTTCGTCTACCGGCCGCTGAAGGGCTGAGGGCAAGCGAAGAGCCGAAAGGTGAGCCGCGAACGCATGTGAGCTGGGTGTGAGAGGAGGATCGAACGCAAAGGGTTCGCAAGCCCAAGCGGGCGCCCGAGCCGGCGCGAGGCCCCGGCTGGAGCGCAGCGCCGAAGGCTTGGTCAGCGTGAAGCCTAAGATTGGCGCACCCGGCGAGATTCGAACTCACGACCTCTGCCTTCGGAGGGCCTCAAGGCCGGTTTCTGCGCTGTCTTTCGCACCAATGTTGCATCGAAGAAATGCTTTCAACATCAGCGCCTTACGGAGACGATTCTAGGGAGTACCTCGCCCTGTAGTCAAGCAGCTTCGTCACAAGCGCGGGCGGTCACTGTGACCAGAGTGTGACCGAGGTCCACCCGTGCCATCCCCATGGGGGACGACACAATCTGCCTGACGTTAGATACCGGCTCGAAAAATCGAGACGTCTTTTTGCGTTTAGTATCCTATTCTGCATTGGGGAGGGTAATTTGAATGTCCTTACCCAACACCAAACCCTCCACCTGACAGGCCTTTTCTATAATTCTCATCTTGTCCCTATTGGCGATATTGGTGCCAAGCCACCAACCGGGGACTAGCTCAAACGAGTATTCAAGAAGCTCAGGCTTGCGCGGATAGACGTTCTCTCGTGTGTCCGCGATGTGATTACGTGTTCTGCCGGGCACGACTTGTGAAAGGTTCTTCAAGAAATCTGGGCTTTGCGCTGCCAACGTGCGCAAAATGTCTATCAGAGCGTCAATGGCTGAGTCAGCTTTCTTTGATTGACCCAGGATCGTGTAGTGCACATGCCTTTCACTAGTGGCCGCCAGCACGGTCGGAGCGGGTCTCGCCCTTCTCTTGGCATCCGCAGCCGCTACTTGCGTTCCACCTCCCCGTGAAAAGGAGATCAAAAATGCCTCAACGTCCTCGGGCGCTGGTCGATAGCCGCAAATCGCTTCTGTCTTCTCCGCCAGTAGGTCGATGAGAAACTCATCCCGTTCCGAGATTAGGTCTGACCAAGCTGTCGTGATTTTTTCAGCCGCCACCTTACGACGTGAAATGTTCTTGTAGTCGTCACGCGCGCTCGCAAGCGCGTCCCCAGATCGAACTCTGCTCAGTTCCAGGTACTTGTGAAATATCGCTGCAGCATCTGCCTCAGAACGCTCGGCAAGGTCGAGCTTCTGCACGCGGCGTTCATCGTATGACCCCTGCTCCGCAGGCAGGAAAAAGTTCCACTCTCTGCCGTCGGTAAGGATCGCGAAGGGGATCCCTTCATGAAACGCATATTCAAACAATTGCCGGTCTGCTCCAAGTGACTGTCCCACGCTCTTCACTTCAACAAAAATCTCTCGTCTCGGCGGGGACGATGAGAGGGCGTAGTCAACGCGCCTGTTGCCGAGCGAGTATTCCCGTAGGACTGACCGCGGATCAAAGATGTCCCAACCTAGTGCTTGCAGGATGGGCAAGACGATAGCTTCGCGAACTGCGGCTTCGCTTTGGAACTGGCCAGAATCGATGCGTTTCTTTATGCCAACTAGCAGTTCTTCCATTGCGTCCCCCAATCAACCGCGCCTCTTTAGCGTCAGCCGGCAACCTTAGTGCGAGGATCAATCCGTGTCATGGCTACTCCAAACGCCTGAAGCGACAAGCCCAAAGCTAATCACCAGCATCGCTCAAGAGTGTCAGTCTGCGTCCAAGGGAGGCGCTGCATTCGCCTTTGCTACGGCAACCGGTGTGAACCTCCTGCTCGCTGAGCCTGTGTTCCGGGAGTTCCTGGAAGCCTCCAGTTTCACGGCGATCATCGGCCTCGATGCGATCACTGACGTCAACGCAATTGACGCACTTCAGAATGCGCAAGAAGCGTTTCCAAATTTCTTCCCGCGCCTCTTTCTTCACGCAACACCCGGCACCTTGTTTCATCCGAAAACGGTTTGGTTTCGCCTGCCTGACGGTGGCGTTACCATCACCGGCTCCGGCAATTTGACGGCCAGCGGACTTCGCCAAAACTGGGAAGCGTTGTGCGTCGAGAAGCTTGGACAAGCTGAAATTGATACCATCGAGGCCATCTGGAGCGGCTGGCTTGCCGCTCACGACTCCGCCCTCGTTGGGCTGGACGACCCCCAGGCCATCGAGAGGGCCAAGGCGAACCGGACCCAGCGGGCGCGCATAAGGAAGGTTCTGGAGCTTCCAGAGGCGGAAGGCGAGGTCGCTGAGGAGATCGTTGATGAGATCGTTCAGGATGAGTTCCCCAGCTCTGTATTGCTTGCTGAGGTGCCGAAGAGTGGCAACCGCTGGAACCAGGTGAATTTCGATGTGCAGACATATCAGCAGTATTTTGGAGTAACGCTGGGAAGCCCGAAAACCGTTCAATTCCACCAAGTACATAACGATGGGTCACTAGCCGCTGCAGAGGTGCGTCATGCGGTGGCGGTCAAGAGCCGCAACTACCGCTTTGAGGTCGGTGCCGCTCACGGAATGACTTATCCGGCCAACGGTAATCCGATCGTTGTGTTTGAAAAGCTCACCGACACAACATTCAAGTACGTTCTATTGATGCCTGGCGAGGCTGGCCATGCACTGGTCCAAAATTTGATCAATACAAGTTCTCTGAGCACAGGCAAGAAGCGACGCGTCGTAGTAACCGTAAATCACCTCAGAGCAGCTTGGCCAGGCTCTCCTCTTTGAAACGTACCTGCGTTCGATCTGCTAAGAACAAGTGATGATCATTTCCGCATCATAAGACAGGTCTTTGTTCAATCGTACGGTGTTTAGTTTACTGTGGCTGAAGCGGCCCACCGAGTCGACGTCCACTTGTGAAAAGAACGTGCTCGCGAGTGAAACAAGCTGATCCATTGTCATCACCCTCGGTCTCGCCTGGCTGTGAGTCGCAAACGGTGAATAAGAAAGGACCAAGGGAACGGCCAAGTCCTTCACTGCAGCGAACATCTTCGCGAAAGCGTCGGGCGCCTCTGAATTTATGCAGAACGGCGACTGATATCGATCACTTCGATACATTCCTCGGCTCAGCTGCAGACCATCCGAATGAATGCGCGTCGTCGATATTACGGGCTCGTCCCAGAGGGACATAGTCTCCAGGACATGGTAAAAACGACTGTAGTGATCTCTAGTGTATGGCGGGTCTGCGTAGACCACGCTTACATTGCGATCCAGATGCCTGAGCACGTACTCGAAATCACCCCTTATCGCTTGGTGCCTGCGCTGGGTCTTCGGAATCTCCGCGTATCGACGAAGCCAATCAGACATCACCCCGACGACCTGTTCCGCGCGATCGCGGAGAATCTTGCGAACGAGGTGAAGCTTAGGGCTACCATCCTTGCTCCTCGGTCTGATCGGCTGGGCGAAGTGCTTCCCGACGGTGTTGACTACCTCACTTGCTGTGCTGATGACGGCCGCCAGCAGACGGTCACGCGTATCTCCCTCGTGCTTTTGCGCGGCCGTCAAGAACGCATCTAGCTGAATCGATTGCAGGTACGAGAAATAGAGGCCACCAAAATGGCGGGCGGTTAACGTTTCGCGTCCTTTGGTCTGACCGATTGCCTCTAGTCTCCTTAGGGTGCTCGCATGGGCCTTTCGCAGTTGGTCCGACACATGAACGGACGACCGCGTGTTGAAGGCGACCACGGAAGCGTTCTCAATAAGCTCACAAAGAGGCACAACGTCCCCCTCGCGGGAGAGCCTAAGACACTCCTCCTCGTATTCGATCAGCGGCGAGAAGACATCGACGAGCCTCTGGTGGTTTGAGCCGAGAGCCCCGTTAATGAATTCACTAGCTGCCATTTCAGAGAGAGCAGTGGGACGCAGAACCGCGGAACAAAGGACTCGCGAATACTCCTGGATGTCGACCGCAGTCACTTCCCGGCTCTTGGCGAGGGCTGCAGACACGGTCCCTGACCCCGCGAACAGGTCGCACACGGGTCCTTTGCCCGGATCAATCCGGTCAATGGCAGTACGTATCGGATCGACCATCCTAAGCTTGCTGCCAAGGTAGTGAATCGGACGCCACACCTCGGGCTCTGAGGCTAGGACGGCGTCATCGATCGGAAGGAGAAGCTGCAGCTTGTTCACGGACTCTCGAACCAATATGATTCGCTTTGTCTAGCGCTTCGCCAGCGCGCTTTCCACCGGCCGCTTTGGACCTTAACTAACATGTTGAGAGATTTGCGCAGCACTCTCAATTCCGCAGTGGGTGGTGAGGGCACACAACAGCTCACCCTTCAAGGGCATGAACGCTTGTCAGCCGGGCGAGGTGTGACTGAAAACTCCATAATCCATGGAGACAATGCGCTTGCGCTTGAGGTGCTGAGGACCGGCTACGAAGGCAAGGTTCGGTGCGTCTACATTGATCCACCTTACAACAATAGCGAGCGCTATACCCACTACTCGGACAACCAGGCACACAATGATTGGCTACGAGGCGTGGTCTCTTGCGTGCGGCAGCTAAAGGCGCTGCTGCGTGATGATGGCAGTCTTTGGGTCTCGATTGATGACCACCAAGTTCACTACCTGAAGGTGGCGCTTGATGACGTCTTCGGCCGCGATTGCTTCATTTCGACGGTCGTCTGGGAACAGAGGACAACCAGGGAGAATCGAAAAGTCTTCTCCAACAATCATGAGTACGTCTTGGTCTACGCAAAGAACCCGAGGCGATTCAAAGCGACACGCGGGTCACTCGAATGGAATTCAACGGTCTTGTCGAGGTTCAAGAACCCAGACCATGATCCACGCGGACCTTGGCAGTCGGTGTCAGCCAACGTTCAGGCTGGCCATGCAACGCCAAGCCAGTTTTATGAACTCGTGGCGCCCAGTGGTCGCAGGCACAATCCCCCGAAAGGGCGATGCTGGGCTCTCACACGCGATCGGATGAACGAGGAGATTGCACAGGGCAGAGTCTGGTTTGGCGCGAATGGACAAGGCGCACCGAGATTTAAGCGCTTCCTCTCCGAGGCCAAGCGCGGCTTCACCCCCCATACACTTTGGCCAGCTAGCGAGGTTGGGACCAATGACAGCGCCAAGAAGCACCTCCTCGAACTTTTCCCCGATCATTCAGTGTTCGATACTCCCAAGCCTGAAGGCTTGATTCAGCGCATCCTGCGTATTGGAAGTGAACCCGGTGACCTCGTCCTTGACGCGTATCTGGGCTCAGGAACCACCGCCGCCGTCGCGCACAAGATGGGCCGTCGATATATCGGAATTGAGAGTGGTGACCACGCGGCTACGCTTTGCGTGGACCGCATCCGCAAGGTGATAGCCGGTGAGCAGGGCGGAATATCAAAGAGCGTTGGGTGGAAAGGTGGTGGTGCATTCAACTACTTCAAACTCGAATGCCAGAACGAGCGTGCCTCGCTAAGAAGCAGCCGGGCCAGTGTGCGGGGGCTGAGAACAAGAGTACGGCGGGCATCCCGTCGCTCTGATCGAGCAGCCAAGAGCGCTGATCCCGTTTCTGCGGCGCCTCAATAGATAACAAAAGCAATACAGATATTCCCCCGATCGGACGGGGCATCAAGCCCCGCCCTTTGCCAGGTTCTCGCGCTTCCAAAGCGGTTGAAGATTAGTGAAATGACAAAGCCGCACGAGTTCGTCTAGCGACTTGGCAGCGGACAGCGGGACGATGTGATCGACCTCCCACTGGCCATATTTGTCCCAGCTCATGCCGAGCCGGAATCGTCTTTCGATTGAAGTTCGTAGTTCCTCGTGCGCGCAGCCGATTGCGTTTACCGGGCCAACGAGACCGTGAAGAGCTTGACCGGCTCGCCGCTGGACGCTGCGATACATGCGGTAGGAAGGCTCGCTTGCTGAGCGTTCGCGCTCCCGCCGCATGGCCTTCTCGCGATTGCACGCCACACACTGCCCATTGCTCACAAACCGCTCCGCCCGGTGCCCCGCTTTGCACGGAACACCGGTGTAGAAACGAGAAAGGCCGCGCTTGGCGGCCTCCCTTCGACTGAGTCGTGAGCGATCAGGCTTGTCAGCGCTCAAGCCGGTGGGAGCTGGCTGATGCGCCACAAGTCCAACGCGTCAAATGGCTCTGCGAGCGGGTCAAGCACCGGCCTTATGGAAGAGGCCACTGTGCCCTTGATACTGGATGACCTTAAATTCGGAAGCACAGCGCCAGCATTGATTGAAGTTCCAACAGATAAGTCAGATTCTCGACCAACTGCTGGGCCATCAACCGCCCGCTTCACAAACCGAGCCTCAAAGCCTCGCCCCTTTTTCGGGGAGACATACTCCACTCCGAACACTTTCATCGCCTCAGCGGTCTCCGTTAGTGGGTCTTTCCAGCTGCTGATAAATCGGTCGAGCGTTGATTTTTTGAAGCCTCGCGTTTCCACAAGGTCCTTCTTCGAGTAGCTGCCGGGTGGCGCGCCGGCGAGGAAATCATGCAGGGCACGCCGCGCGCAAAATGATCTCGCGGTGTGCGTACTGAAATCGATAGTCCACGGTTGTGAGTTGATACCGGGCATTTCATTTTCCATGGCGGACGTGATGCACTCAGCTACCGGTCCGCGCGGTAGGAGCATGAAGATATTGGTAGGCAAGCAGTTTCCGTTTGCGTCGATCGTCCGCCGACAACGCACTCGGTTGACGGCTTGGATCACGCACTTGACAATGTGGCTTTGGATCAATGCCTCTCGGATGTCGGCATGCTCTCCGAAGGATCGGAAGTGTGCGCTTTCGAGCCAATCGGTGTTTGTCGGTCCCCGCAGTGCCATTAGCGTATCCCCGGAGGCCGTTGGATCGAGGTAGGGCAAGCCAAGAATGACGACGGTGTCGAAATCAGACCAGTCATTGCGACCGCTGACCTTGCCCCAGTGCGTCACCTCCAAACGCGAGAAGCCTGTTGCATAGGAGGTGAGGTATGGCTCGACCGCCTTATGGCAGCAGACGAGGACGTTGCTCTGTTTGTCGAGGTCGTCGAGGAGCGCTCGCAGAACCGAAGGCCACACTTGGCTGATGTGCTTCTTCAGATACTGCTTTCCGACCCGGTGATTGCGGGCGACCTTGAGCGTGACGTTTCCATACCGGCGTATACCAGCCTCGGTTGGGACAATTTTTGCCCGCTCCCCCAGCAGCTCATAGGCAGTATCAACCCGTGCTGTGGCATCGAGGATCACACCGCCGAAATGTTCTTCGGGCAACACACCCTCAGACGCATGTATCGAAAGCACACCTCCTCGCTGGCTGAGCCATGCCCAACCCAATCGTTGGATGCTGGCCAGATCACGAAGGGTCGCTCTGCATTGTTGCTTGATTTTGACGCCTTCGATGCCATCGCTGCGCCCGAACTGCCACTCTTCGGCGTCCGTACCGCCGACGCTGGCACGCATGCCGATGAAGTCGATGTCTTCGAGGAGTTTCAGTTCTCGTCGACTGAGGAAACGCTCCCGATTGTCGTTCGTCACGCGGGCCTCATCCAAGCCAATAAACAGGTCGTTGAGAGCTTCAAGCTGGTACGGCTGGCTCGCAGTCGTGATGCCACGGAGCGCCCCATGCATCTGGCCGATGTCTTGGAGCGTCACTCGATGCGCCCGCACCATTGGTGGGGTTTCATCGATGATGGTGAGACGACGAGGACCTCTCGACCAGTTCGTGAGCTGCATGGACCTAGAGGAATCCGCTTCGCCAACTCGGTTCTGGTAGGCACTGTGCGTGACAGCCAGGACGGGAATGCGAACCATCAATTCCGAGCTGGCAGGCGTGTCGCTGTGATGCGCAACCGCTCGGCATTGGCCAGAAAGCTTGTTGATCTGGTCCGCGATCTCCGTGGCTTGCACCTTCAGCGGAGTGACGATCACAACGCCGGGCGGATTGTCGCTTTCAAGCATTGCGCAATAGAGCGCGACGCTCTGTGTCTTTCCCGTGCCGGTAGGAAGCGGAAGGATATTCCAACGGTTTCTCTCATGGCCATCGGCAACGCGATTGAGGGTTTGCGCGGTGGTGTTCCAGCTTCTCACTAGGGCGTCACTGCCCACGTTTCTTAAGCCGCGCCAGCGCAGCGTCATTCGTTCTTCGAAGAGTTTTGGGCAGACGCCCACAGGTCCTCCTGAAATTGAAAAGGCCCACCGGCTTTTCGGCCGGCAGGCCCGATGGTTAGAAAGCACACCACGTCCCTCTTGAAGAGGGAATCGGCTAGACGGGGTGCTTGTTTGGTCGCCCTTGGTCAGGCAGGCCTGATGGTCAGGGTGCGCCCCAAGTCCCTCTTGGAGAGAGAAACCCGTTCATGCGGGGTGCTAGTTCGGAAGCCTTCCAATCAGGCGGACCGAACGTTTAGTCCATATACGAGGCCATTCACCATGCAATTGAATTGATTGAAGAATCCTGCCGGAAAAGCGCGGTCCTAACCGTCGCGGTCTTTCGGTCTGACTCCGCAGAAGAGATATTGTCCTCCCATGAGGGTGTCGGCCGTAGCGCGAGCCATAGCGCTCAGCCTGCTCACCACGCGCATGGCGCAGTCGAGATCGTTTGGATAACTCGGATACCGCACCGTATAGAACATAAGCGGTTTAGCCTCGCTGCTGCTGTCATCGCCATCGCAAATCATGAGCACAAGCTCGCGGCGCGGTCCAAACCATGCTTTCCGTTCTCGCTCCACAACGATAGCCAACAGACTGAGGCCGCTCTCATAGTTGAGCAAGTGCCCGAGCGCGTCGGCCGACCGGAATGTCGGTTCGAGGTTCCAGGTAAAAGTGATCGTGTCGAAGATGTGCTTGAACTGGGTCATGACGCTAGCCCCGCGTTTGCCAATTGCCGAAGCTTCAGGCCGACGGTCTCGGGCTTGAGGTGCGTGTACCGGAACAGCATGCGCATATCCCGGTGCCCGCTGATAAGCGCGACCTCGGCCGTGCTCAGTCCCAGCTCAAAGAACCGGCTCACCGCCTCATGCCGAAGGTCATGGAACCTTAGGCCCTGGACCTCCGGTCGGTTCTTTGCCAATCGGTGTTTGCACCGCTGCCAAGCGAGCTGGAAGGCGTTTGCGCTAAGGGAGAGCACCGGCTCCTTCAGGTCGGCTTGGTTGGCTTTGAGCGCCTTCAGGAGTTCGACGGCTTTGTCCGTGAGCGGTATCCGCCTGGCGACCCCGGTCTTGGTCAAGGGTATCGTCAAAACCGCAGAGGCGAAGTCGATATCTCGCCACCGCATATTCAGCAGCTCGCCCCGCCTCATGCCCGTCTCAATTGCCAAAAGGACAGCTGAGCGCAGCGCATCGTTCCCGGTGCGCGCGCACTCCTGCAGGATCAGGTCAAGCTCGCCCCCCTGGAGCCGCCTATCGCGCCCCTCTGGTGCAACCGGCTTCTTGACCGATGCCAGCGGGTTCTCTGGCAGCGGCACCTCCCACTCTCTGCGCGCAGTCTCAAAGATGGAGCGCAGCAGCCCAAGTTCGCGGATCACCGTCCCGTGGCTTACCTGCCGAAGACGCTGGTCGCGATAGCGCGCAAACACCTGAGCGGTGGCCCTGCCGAGCGGTAGCCTGGACCATTCGCAACGCAAAAAGACCTCAATACGCTTTTGCTCTGAGGCGAAGCCGCGCTTCTTCGGCGTGACCTCGGCCCGATATCGAAACAGCAGCTCGGCCACCGTCATATCAGCTAAGCGCCGTGGGTCTTGAGGAATTAGCGATTGGTCCAGTTCACGCTCAACGCTCCGTGCCCATAGCTGTGCATTGCTCTTGGACAGGAAACTTTGAGCACGAGGGGCAAAGCCGGTGCGCCTGACCTGGGCTTGCCATTTGCCGTTACGTTTTCGGATAGTCGCCATATGAAACACCTCATCAGCTGTGACCAGTTTGTGACCGGCTGATGCTGAGGCGTTCTTGGTGCTTTGACCGCGGCTCTAAAGCCTTGGTGTCATTGGCGAAATT
>CAVXLJ010000026.1:0-74958 GCA_963762605.1 uncultured Alphaproteobacteria bacterium
TTGGCGCACCCGGCGAGATTCGAACTCACGACCTCTGCCTTCGGAGGGCAGCGCTCTATCCAGCTGAGCTACGGGTGCCACCGCGTGGCCGAAGCCACAGGCTGGCTTGATAACCCAACGGCGGTCCCATAACAACAAGACTGCCGGTTCGCTCGGCGTCGGCGCAGCAGATTGCGGCATTGCCGTGTTCGTGGGCAATCAACCTGGCGCTGTCTTGACGTGGGCGATTTTCCCGAATCAATGTAAGGCCTTGCACCGTCTGTCCGGTGCATACATGCAAGCGACGACCGCAGACTGTCGATTCTTGGACGCAAACGAGGAGGCGCCCTTGCCGATGAGCCGTTCGGAGCCGCTTGCGCGGCGCCTGGGACCGGGCCTTGCCGCCCTGCTCCTTGCCGTGACCTTGAGTTCGCCGGCTTTCGCCTCGGAAGGCGCCATGCCGGCCCTGGTCCACGACATCGGCATCGGCCTGCTGCTCTCCGGCGTGCTGGCCATCGTCTTTGCCCGCCTGCATCTGCCGGCGATAGCCGGCTATATCCTCGCCGGCGTCGTCGCCGGCCCGCTGGCCCTGGGCCTGGTCACCGACCCCGACAACATCAACACCATCGCCCAGCTCGGTTTTGTCCTCCTCCTGTTCGTCATCGGCCTGGAGATGGACGTCGGCAAGATCATCAAGAGCGGCCGCTCCATCCTGCTCACCGGCATGATGTCCTATCCGTTGATCGCGATCTTCGGCTTCCTGGTCGCCCAGCTCCTTGTGCTCATCGGCTTCGGCGGCATCATCGGCCATGGCCTCGGCGCCCTCTATGTCGGCGTCATCATCGGTGGCTCCTCCACCCTGCTCGTGATCAAGTTGTTCCAGGAGGCCTTCGAACTCGACACCGTGCCCGGCCGCACCGCGCTCGGCCTGCTCGTCTTCGAGGACCTGTGGGCGATCGTCGTCATCATCCTGCAACCGAGCCTCAGGGAGCCGCATATCCTGCCGATCGTGGCGTCCTTCGTCGGCATCGGCCTGCTCGCCGTCATCGCCACCGTCGTCGCCCGCACCGTCATCCCCATCGGCTTCCGCTGGATCGCCAAGGTGCCGGAGATCATCCTGGTCGGCGCCATCTGCTGGTGCTTCGCCATCGTCTTCGCCGGCGCCAGCTTCGACGCACTCACCGAGAAGCTGTTCGGCGTCCAGATGCACCTCAACGTCGAATCGGGCATGGGCGCGCTGATCGCCGGCGCCACCATCGCCAGCCATCCCTATTCCACCGAGATCGTCACCAAGGTCGGTGTGGTGAAGGACTTCTTCGTCACCCTGTTTTTCGTCGGTCTCGGTCTCGGCATCCCCGAGCCGAGCGGGCCGGGGGTGCTGCTGCTCGCCGTCGCCATCGCCATCGCGGCCATCGCCGCCCGCCAGCTCATTCTGTTTCCGCTGCTCTATTTCAACGGCGTCGACCAGCGCAATGCCGAGGTCACCGCCGTGCGCATCGCCCAGATTTCCGAATTCAGCCTGGTCATCGCCTTTCTCGGCACCGATCTCGGCCATCTATCCAAGGACCTGTCGAGCGCCATCATCTTCGCCTTCGTGCTGACCGCGATCACCACCACGCCGCTCTACCGCTCCGCCTACAAAATCCACGCGCTTCTGGCGCCGGCGCTGCGGGCTCTGGGCTTCAGGGACCCGCCGGCTGCCGCAGCGGAAGAGGAGGACGAGTACCGCCTCGCCATCCTCGGTTTCCACCGCATCGCCTCGTCTCTGCTCTACGATATCGCCCGCGACGACCCCGATCTCGCCCACAAGACGCTGGTGGTCGATTTCAACGTCGCCCTGCACGACCGCATCCGTGCGGTCGGCGCGCACGTCAAGTACGGCGACCTCGCCAATCCGGAAACGCTGCATCATGCCGGCGTCGACAAGGCCGAGGTGGTGGTGCTGACCGTGCCGGACGATCTGTTGCGCGGCACCGACAACCGCAAGCTGGTTGAGAACGTGCGGCGCATCAATCCGCAGGCGATCATCATCGCCAATGCGGTTTCCTTCCCCGATTGCCAGGCGATCTACGAGGCCGGTGCTAACTATGTCTTCCTGTCGCGCCTCGATACGGCGCGCGAACTCGGCACGGCGGTCGGCGAGGCGCTCAACGGCAACCTCGTGCCCTATCGCACGGCGCGCGAGACGGAGGACGGCAAGCCGTCCACCCGCCAGGAAGTGCTGCGCTGAGGCAGGCGGCCGGCGAAGGATTACGGCATCAGCTGGCCGCCATTCACCTCGATCACCTGGCCGACGACGAAGCCGGAGAGCATGGGCGAGGCCAGGAACAGGTAGGCGCCGACGCAATCCTCCGCCACACCGTGGCGTCCCTGCGGGATCGCGGCGAGCGACGCCGCCATCTGCTCGCTCGTCGAATAGCGTTCGTGGAAGGCGGTGAGGATGGTCCCGGGCGACACCGCATTGACGCGGATGCCGCTGCCGATCAGCTCCTTGGCCATGCCGCGCGTCGCCGTGGAGACAAAGGCTTTCGCCGCGCCATAGGGGCCGGCGCCGCCGCTGCCGCCGCTGCGCGCCGCAATCGAGGTGGTGTTGATGATGAAACCGCCGCCGGCCTTTTTGAGCCACGGGATGGCGGCACGGCTGGCCATCACCAGCGAGCGGGCGTTGAGGTCCAGGACCTTGTCGTAGAACTCGTCGGTCACATCGGCATAGGCCATGCGTCCGACCATATGGCCGGCATTGTTGATGAGCCCGTCGAGGCCGCCGAAGTGGCTGGCCGATTCCTCGACGATGCGGGTGCAGTTGGCCGTGGCCGTCACGTCGCCGCGCACCAGGAAGACGTCGCCGCCGGCATCGGCGATGTCCTTGGCCACCGTCTCGGCCGCATCGACGCTCGAATTGTAGTGCAGCGCCACCCGCGACCCCTGGGCGGCAAAGGCGCGCGCCAGCGCCGCGCCGATGCCGGTCGAGGCGCCGGTGATGAGCACCGCCTTGCCGGCGAGGTCGGGGATGGTGAGACGAACCGGCGCCGGATCGGTCATGGCATGCTCCTGTCAGGTTCGGCCGGGACCTTATGCCCAAGCCGGCCTGCTGCCAATGCGCCGCGCCCTGCCTGCCGGATCAGGTGATCGTGGGCATTCTGCTGTGATGCATCGCGATGACATATTCCAGCCCGGCGGCGATCTCCTCTTCGGTCGCGATCTGCTGGATCAGGTTGCGCCCCAGAACCTGCTGCACAGCCGTCAGGTCCTGCTCGGCGAGCGGCTTCTGTACGGCAACCACAGGACGGCCGTCGCTCACGTCGATGACGATCGCAGACAGGCGCCGGCAGATATCGGCCGGCAGGCGGTCGGCAACGCGGCTGAATGCCGCGAAGGTCGGCGCGGCGCGTGCAATGCCCGCCTGATAGGCAATCGCATCGGCGAGCGTCTCTTCGTTGATCCAGCCGCGTGAAAGCAGGACGTGGCCAAGCGGCTTGGCGGTCGATGCCTGCTCGGCCAGCGCCTCTGTCAGCTTGGCATCGTCGATGGCCTGCCACATGGTCAGCAGTTCGCCCAGCCGGTGGCGCTGGATATCCCGCTTCAGCGGTTCGGGGAAGTCGTGGGCGGTCTTGTCCCAGGTCAGGCGCTTGCCGAGGAAGACATGCCCCAGGAACAGGCGCCAGGCGCGTAGCACCGAGGCGAAGGTGATGAAGTTGTTCACCACCATGCGCGGAATGCTCAGCAAGGCATGGTCGAAGCCGTAGATCTGATTGACGAAATACACGCGCTGGGCAATGCGCCACAGGACCAGCACCAGATTGGCGAACAGCAGCCACTGCGCGATCGGCGAGGCGAAGATCGTCGACGTTATGCGCCAGTGGGCAAACCACGCGCCGCCCCACAGCCAATAGGCCGCCAGGATGCCAAAGACCACATAGGCGGCCATGGCAACGAAGGGCGTGAAGATGACCTTGCGATCGCGATAGAGCAGGAAGCGGGCTTCGGCATAGCCCGTCCATCCGATCTGCTGCCAACCCTGGAAGCTGATGCCGAGCGCCCAGCGCGCTCGTTGACGATAGGCGGCGCGGAAACGGTTGGGGAAATATTCGCGCACGCACAGCGGCATGGTGAGCACGCGCTGATTGGTACGCCCCCAGCCGAACCAGGTGCGCCTGGTTATCAGAAACTGGACGTCAAAGCGGGCGAAGATCGACTTCATGCCGCGCCCCCCGAGGCGCGTGCCGATGTCGTAGTCCTCGGCCAGGCTCTCGACATTGAACGGTTGGTTGTCCGTCTCCTCGCAGAGCGCCGTCAGCGCCTTGCGCGAGAAGCAGGTTCCCACCCCCGCCGACGGCACGACGCCGGAGATGAACTCGCGCACGACGAGATCCTTGGCGTGCCACTCGGCGAATTCGTCCATATAGGTGCCGGCGACCAGCTCAAGATAGTCGCGTTCGAGCGAGGCGACCGGAATCTGGATCAGGTCCATCCGCGGCATCAGATAGTTGAAGTATTTCAGCTCGATCGGATGCAGCACGTCCTCGCTGTCGTGCATGACGATGCCGGCGAAGGTGATTCCCGCCCGCCGCTCGTGATCGAGCAGGGCCTGGATGACGGCGTTGAGGCAGTCGGCCTTGCAGGTCGGACCGGGATGGGCGACCTCCACCCGCCGCACCTGGGGAAAACGCCGGCACACGCGGTCGACCTCGGCGATCGTCCCGGGATCATTGGGATAGGTGCCGATGAACAGCACATAGCTGCCATATTCGACCGTGCTGACCAGGTTCTCGATCATCACCGCGATGACGTCCGACTCGTGCCAGGCCGGCACGATGATCGCCATCGGCTTCTCCGGCGCGGCGCGCAGCTGCTCGGTGGTCAGCGGCTTGTACCAGCGCTTGGCGAGATAGGCGCGGATCGCCCGTCGGACCCAATAGATGAAGTCGACCAGCAGGTCGTCGGCGCTCGTCACCAGAATGAGCGCGGCAAGTATCACCGTGACGATCGCGACGCTGTCGAGGAAGATGAATGATTCCGGCAGGTGCGGGGACATCACGGCCTACCCGGCAAGCCCGATCGGCTCGCGCCGCGGCGAGCGCATGGACGACCGGAACTCGTCGACCGGGCGGCCGAGCAGGCAGTCGACGATGCGCTCGGCCGCGTGGCCGTCGCCATAGGGGTTGTCGCGCGCTGCGAAACGGTGTCGTGCCTGATCGGAATCGAGCAGTTCGCTGGCCGCGGCAACGATGCTGTCGGCGTCGGTGCCGACCAGCGCGACCGTGCCCGCTTCGAGCGCCTCCGGGCGCTCGGTCACCTCGCGCATCACAAGCACAGGCTTGCCCAGCGACGGCGCTTCCTCCTGCACCCCGCCCGAATCGGTGAGGATCACGTCGGCGCGGGTCATCAGATAAACAAAGTGCCCGTAGTCGAGCGGCGCCACCAGATGCACATTGGCGCGCTCGCCGAGGCGCGCATGAACCACCTCGTGGACGTTGGGATTGAGGTGGACCGGAAAGACGACTTCCACGTCGCGCCGCTCCGCCAGGCGGCCGATGGCATCGCAGATTGCGGAGAAGCCGGCGCCGAAATTCTCGCGGCGGTGTCCGGTGACCAGGATGAGACGACGCTCCGGCGTGAGCCGCGGCAGGTCGGCGGCAAAACGCTCTCTCAGTCGCACGTCGCCCTCGATGCGCGCGACCGTCGCCATCAGTGCGTCGATCACGGTGTTGCCGGTCACCACGATGCGGCCGTTCAGCCGCTCTGCCGCGAGGTTGGTGCGGCAGCGCGCAGTCGGTGCGAACAGCGTGTCGCTGACGACATCGACGACCCGCCGGTTCATCTCCTCCGGCCACGGCCGCGATACGTCGTAGGTACGCAGACCGGCTTCGACATGACCGACCGGGATCTGCCGGTGGAAGGCGGCCAGCGCCGTTACCATCGCGGTGGTGGTGTCGCCGTGGACCAGGACACGATCGGGGCGGAAATAAGCGAGGATCGGATCGAGACGGGCAAGCAGTCGTTCGCTCAGCTGATTGAGCGTCTGATTCGCCGTCATGACCGCAAGATTGCGGTCGGGCACGATGGCGAACAGGCCGAGCACCTGTTTCAACATGGCGTCATGCTGACCGGTGACGACGATGCGGGAATCGATCTCCGGCGCAGCGGCAAGAGCTTGCACTACTGGCGCCATCTTTATTGCTTCAGGTCTGGTGCCAAATACGGATAAAACACGCAATTCATGGTGCCTTAACGTCGATGCGCGGCCTTTGTTATTTCACAGAACTATGAAAGAATAAGAAAAATAGTTACATGAAATGCATTATATTTGTATTTTATTTACCAAGGACCGTGTCGCAACCGGGCGATGCGCCATGAACAGCGATCCTTGAGTTTCGACGGGAATCGGCGTCAGATCACCCACCCTGACACCTTTGGCTGCTTCCAGCCCTCTGATGCCGCTTACCATCCGCGAAGGGAAACTTGCCGATCTCGCCGCCCTTTGCGAGATCGAGACCCGTTCCTTTGCCGCCGACCGCCTGTCGCGGCGGAGCTTCCGCCGGCTGATCGGCCGCCCCACGGCGCACCTGCGCGTGGCCGCTGCGGATGGCGCGGTCGTCGGCTACCACCTCGTGCTGACACGATCCGGCGGCACGGTAGCCCGGCTTTATTCGATCGCCGTCGCTGCCGTCGCCCGCGGTCAGGGTGTCGGCGAAAGGCTGCTTGCCGACGCGGAGCGCCAGGCCAGCCGGTCGGGCGCGGCCGTGCTGCGTCTCGAAGTCCGTTCCGACAATAGCGGGGCGATCCACCTTTACGAACGACGCGGCTACGCGCCGATCGGCACCTACCCGGATTATTATGCCGACGGCGGCGATGCGCTCCGCTATCAGAAGACGCTCGGCCGGGCAGTGCGTCGAGCTGCCGGTTCCGCAATACGAGGCACAGTCCATGGCTGATTGGGTGATCCTGGTCGATTCGCCGAAGGATTTTCCGAACGCCGATACGCCGCACAAGGTCATCACGACGAGGGATTATCTGGCGCGGACCAACCTCTTTTCCGGGGCGCGGCCGAAGATCATCAATCTGTCGCGCTCCTTCAGCTATCAGACGCGCGGCTACTATTGCTCGTTGCTGGCCGCGGCCCGCGGCCACCGCGTCATCCCCTCGGTCGAGACGATCATCGATCTCGGCGCCCGCCAGCTTTACGCACAGGCGCTGCCCGAACTCGACGATTCGCTGGTGAAGACGCTGGCCGGCGCCGCGGACAAGACCGCGCCTGCCCGCATCCTGGCCTATTTCGGCGAAGTCGAGGATCACCGTTTCGACAGGTTCGGCCGGCTTCTCTTCGACTGGTTCCGCTGCCCGGTGCTCGAGGTGACCATCGAGACCGGCAACGGCCGGCCGCAGATTCGCCGCCTTGCGCCGGTGCCGGTCACCAAGCTGAGCGCAAGCGAACTGGCCTTCTTCCATGGCGCGCTGCACATCCACACCACCCGTCAATGGCGCTCGAAGAAGGACCGCGCCGCGCCGCGCTATTCCCTCGCGGTGCTTTACGACCCCAAGGAGACCATGCCGCCGTCAAGCCGTGCCACCATCAAGCACTGGGTGCGGGTGGCCGAGAAGCTGGGCGTCGAGGTCGAGCCGATTACCCGCCGCGACCTGGCGCGGCTGGCCGAGTACGACGCGCTCTTCATCCGCGAGACCACCTCGATCGACAATCACACCTATCGCTTCGCCCGCCGTGCCGTGCAGGAAGGCATGCCGGTCATCGACGATCCCATCTCGATGATCCGCTGCACCAACAAGATCTACCTGCACGAGCTTCTGACCGGAAACGGCCTGGCTGTGCCGCCGACCGTCATTGTCGGCGGCATGCACGATCTCGTCCGCGCCGCCGATACGCTCGGCTTCCCGATGGTGCTGAAGATCCCCAATTCGTCCTTCTCGCGCGGTGTCAAGAAGGTCGCCAACGAGCAGGAACTCGCCGCACTCGCCAAGGAGTGGTTCGAGGACACTGACATGCTGCTCGCCCAGGCCTTCATGCCCACCTCCTTCGACTGGCGCGTCGGCGTGCTCGGTGGCAAGGCGCTGTTCGTCAGCCAGTACATGATGGCCAAGAACCATTGGCAGATTGTCCGCTACGGCGCCGACGGCAAAGGCGATGAAGGCCGCTTCCACACGCCCTCGCTGAGCGAGGCGCCGCCGAACGTGATCGACACGGGCCTGCGCGCCGCGCAACTCATCGGCGACGGGCTCTATGGCGTCGACCTCAAGGAGACGCCGGACGGCATCTTCGTCGTCGAGATCAACGACAACCCCAACATCGATCACGGCATCGAGGACAAGGCCGAGAAGGACCAGGTGTGGATCGAACTTACCCGCTGGTTCATCGACCGCATCGAACGCTGACCCCGACGCCGGGTCGTCGCGTCGCGCCCGAGGCCGCCTCGCTTCCTCGCATGGCGCCGATCGCGTAAACCGAGCGCCTCGTTCCGCCAGCCGATTGCCAAGGAAACCATGCCAGCGGCAGACGTCGACCCACCGCCGGGCCATTGGGGGGCCCTCCGCCATCGCGGCTTTCTGCTGTTCTGGCTGTCGCGGGTGTTCGCCACCTTCGCCACCCAGGTCCTCAGCGTGGCGATCGGCTGGCAGATCTATGACCTGACCCGCAATCCGTTCGATCTCGGCCTCGTCGGCCTCGTCCAGTTCGCCCCGGCTTTGTTGCTGGTTCTGGTCACTGGCACCGTGTCGGACCGCTATAACCGCCGCCGCATCGTTGCCGTCAGCCAGTTCATAGAGGCGGCCTGCGGCCTGGCCTTCCTGGTGCTCACCGTCACCGGCAGCATTTCGCCCGCCCGGATCTTCTCGATCCTCGCCGTGTTCGGCGTCGCCCGCGCCTTCATGAACCCCGCCGCCTCGTCGCTGGTTCCCAATCTCGTCCCCGCGCGCGACCTTTCGAGTGCCATCGCGCTCTCCTCGTCCGCGTGGCAGATCGCCATCATCGTCGGGCCCGTCGTCGGCGGCCTGCTCTACGGCGTCTCGGCCGCTGCGCCCTATGCCGCCACCGTCATTCTCCTGGTGGCTGCCGCAGTGCTGGTGTCGCTCGTGCCGCAGCCCGAGCAGAAGACGACTCCGGAGCCGGCCAGCTGGACCACGGTCGTCGCCGGCTTCCGCTATGTCTGGCGCGAGAAGATCGTGCTCGGCGCGATTTCGCTCGACCTGTTCGCGGTCCTGCTCGGCGGCGCCACCGCGCTGCTCCCGGCCTATGCCCGCGATATCCTCAGCACCGGCCCGTGGGGTTTGGGCCTCCTGCGCTCGGCGCCCGGCCTCGGCGCCATCGCCGTCGCGCTCTATCTCGCCGCCCGTCCGGTACGCGATCACGCCGGGGCGATCATGTTCGTCACCGTCGCCCTGTTCGGAGCCTTCACCCTGGTCTTCGGCGTTTCCAGCGCCGTCTGGCTGTCGGTTGCGGCTCTGGCGCTTGCCGGCGCCGCCGACATGATCAGCGTCTACATCCGCGAGACGCTCATCCAGCTATGGACGCCCGATCAGGTGCGTGGGCGCGTCAGTGCCGTCAACGCGGTCTTCATCGGCGCCTCCAACGAACTCGGCGAATTCCGTGCCGGCACCGTCGCGGCTTTGATCGGCGTCGTTCCCGCCGTGGTGGTCGGCGCCATCGGAACCATCGCCGTCGCCGGCATCTGGGCCGCGGCTTTCCCCATGTTGCGGCGCGTCCGCCGGCTCGACCGACGGGGCTGAATTCTGCTGCGCGGCGTCGATTTGTGGCACGCCCGGGCCTTGCCACGCCGGAGTGGCCGTCTATCATCACCCGGCGACATTTACGGGGGAAATGCTCAAATGGTGCCCAGAAAAGCGAGAACGATGGCGGTGGTGCTGGCCATCTTCGGCCTCGCCGCCGCAGCGAGCCCGGTGATGGCCCGCAACTGGGTGGCAACCGGCGGCTGGGCAAGGGTGCCGGTGCGGGCTTACGCGTCGGCGGCAGCGCCGACCGTTGGCACGGTTCGCGGCGGCGACAGGCTCGACCTGACCGGCCAGTGCACCCGCGACCTCGACCTCAAGGCCATCGCCTACATGTCGGGCTTTCGCCAGCGCCTGATCGTTGCGTCGCGCTGGTGCGAACTGGCCGGCCCGGTTCACGGCTGGGTCTTCGGCGGCTTCATCAAGCCGTGGTAAGCGGCCGATCTCGGCGATTTCCGAGGGTCGAATTTACCCGGTCTCAATCCTGACCATATAGGGAAGGTGCAGAGACAGCTCCTTCCGAGGCCCGGATGACCGGTTCCATTCGGCCGGCGGCCTTGAGCCTTGCCGGCCTCAGCAAGACCTTCGAGCGCCCCGCAGTGGACGCCCTCGATCTCACCGTCGGCGCCGGCGAGTTCTACGCCCTGCTTGGGCCCAACGGCGCCGGCAAGACCACGACTCTGCGCATGGTGGTCGGACTGCTGACGCCGGATGCCGGGTCGATCTCGGTCTTCGGCACCGATGCGCTGGCCGACCCGGTCGCCGCCAAGCGCATGATGGCCTGGGTGTCGGACGAGCCGATGATCTACGACAAGCTGACGCCGCTCGAATATCTCGAATTCGTCGCCGGTCTGTGGGGAATCGAAGCGGCGCAGGGCGAAGCCAATGCCCGCGAGCTGATCGACTGGCTGGGTCTCGGTCCCCACGCCGACGAGCGCTGCGAGGGCTTCTCGCGCGGCATGCGCCAGAAAGTGGCGCTGGCCGGCGCGCTGGTCCACGATCCCCGCCTGATCATCCTCGACGAGCCGTTGACCGGCCTCGACGCCGGCACCGCCCGCCAGGTGAAGGACGTGCTGCAGGCGCGCGTGCACGCCGGCGGCACGGTGATCATGACCACCCACATCCTCGAAGTGGCCGAGCGCATGGCCGAGCGCATCGGCGTGCTCGCCAATGGCCGGCTGATCGCGCAAGGCACGCTGGCCGAGCTGAGTCTCCGCGCCGGTCGCGGCGGCAGCCTTGAGGACGTGTTCCTGACGCTGGTGGCTGAAAGCGCCGCGGCATGAGCCGCCCCGGCTCGATCCCGTGGCTCGCCGGCCACGAGTTGCGCCTGGCCTGGCGCGACTGGCTTGCCATGGTGACCGCCGGCAATCGCCGGCGCGTGTCGACCGCGGTGGTCATCCTCGTCCTTGTCGCCCTGTCGCTGCACCTGCCGGCCTGGGCGATCGTCGCCCGCTTCGCCGATGACGGGATCAACCCGGACAAGGCATCGCTGGTCTCCGTGTCGTTGATCGTCGTGCTCTACATCTCGCTGCTGCTCAGCCAGGCGATGGAAACGGTCACCCGCACGCTCTATTCACGCGGCGATCTCGATCTGGTTCTGTCTTCGCCGGTGAGCGGGCGCCGCCTGTTCTCGATCAGGATTGCGGTGACGGCCGGCCTGATCGCGATGATCGCCGTGGTCATCTCGACGCCCTTCATCGACGTCCTGACGCTTGCCGGCGGCCCGCGCTGGCTGGCCGGCTTCGGACTGGCCATCGGCCTCGGCGTGGCCGCCGCGGCGATTGCCGTGGCGATCACCATCGGCCTCTTCCGCGTGCTCGGTGCCCGCCGCACAAGGCTCGTCGCCCAGGTCTTCGCGGCGCTCATCGGCGCCGGCTTCGCCATCGGTATCCAGGCCTTCGCCATCATCTACTACGGCTCCATGGTCAGGCCGGCGATGACCATCGCCCAGACCCTGATCGCCAGTATGCCCGGTCTCGACAGCCCACTGTGGTGGCCGGCACGCGCCATCATGGGCGACTGGGCAGCGCTCGCCGGCGTGCTGGTGGTCTGTTTCCTGATCCTGGCAGCCGTCATGGCGGCGTTCGCCCCGCGGCTCGGCGAGCATTCGCTCGCCGCCACCGATCTGGCGCGGCCGAGCGGGCGCCACCGTACGCGGCGGCGCGTCTTCGTTCTGCGCTCCCCCGCCGCGGCGCTCCGCCACAAGGAGTGGCTGCTCCTGCGGCGCGATCCCTGGCTTGCCTCGCAGACGCTTACCCAGCTCTTCTACCTGGTGCCGCCGGCGCTGCTCCTGATGCGCAACTTCGGCGACGCCACTGGCGCGCTGGTGGTCGTGGTGATGGTTCTGGTTACCGTTGGCGGCCAGCTCGGCGGTGCGCTCGCCTGGCTGGCCATCTCCGGCGAGGATGCGCCCGACCTGGTGATGACGGCACCGGTGCGGCCGCTGGCGATCACACGCGCCAAGGTGGAGGCGGTGATGGGGGCCGTGGTCATGGTGCTCGCCCCCTTCCTGGCGGTGCTCGCCTGGTTGTCGCCGCACCATGCCGCCGCGGCGATCATCGGCATCGTCATTGCCGCCGCCTCGACCATCCGCATCCAGCTCTGGTTCCGCGCCCAGGCCAAGCGCTCGAACTTCCGCCGCCGCCACACCTCCTCGCGCATCGCCACCTTCGCCGAGGCGCTGACCTCCTTCTCCTGGGCGGCGGCGACCGGTCTCGCCGTCGGCGGCTCGCTCAGCTTCGCCGTGATCAGCGCCACCGTCGCCCTCCTCGTCCTGTTCGGCGCCCGCTCCGTCAGCCCGCGCAAGGCGGTGCTCGCCTGACTCGCGCATATGTGAAGCGCATCACTGCCGAGCGCCGCGTTCCCGCCTATTTCGTGCGCCATTCCCGTATCGCCGCCGGCTGAAACCAGCCACGCGGCGCGCGGGATTTTCATTTGGGCGACACGAGGACCGGCTGTCCGCCGGTTTGATGATGATGCATACCGATTCCAGCAATTTCGTCATGCGCCGGGCGCGGATGAGCGACCGCAACCATCTTCTCGCCATGCAGGCGAATTCCATGCGCACCCTGGCGGTGCATTGCTATGCACGCGAGGAGATCGAGGCCTTCATGGCCGTCGTCGGCACCATGGACGACCAGCTTATCGACGAGGGGACTTACTACCTGGTCGAGGTCAATGGCCGGCCGGTGGCGTCAGGTGGCTGGAGCCGCGTCCGCGCCAACTATGTCGCAGATGGACCGGTGGACTTGTCGATCGCCAAGATCCGCAGCGTCTTCGTGCATCATGACTGGGCGCGCCACGGCTTCGGGCGGCTGTTGATGGACCGCGCCGAACAGGAAGCCTTCATCGCCGGCTTCAACCGCGTCGAGCTGAACGCACTGCTCTCCGGCGTGCCCTTCTACCGCGCGCTCGGCTACCAGGCATTGCGGCCGATGGCGCTTGGGCTGCCGGACGGGATCCTGTTCCGCGGCCTCACCATGGAGAAGCCACTGGGCAAGGTCGCAGCGTCCACCGCGGCCGGCCTTGTCGAGCCGGCCCGCCACGCCGCCGCCTGATACGAAAGAGGCGGGCCTCGGCCCGCCGTTTCTCGACAGGTCGATGCCGTCAGCGGCGCCTGTCGCCCTTGTCGTCGACGACGGTGAACTCGGTCTCGATATAGCCCGACCGGTTCTGCTGCTGCTCTTCCCAGCGTTTCTGGGCTTCGTTCAGGACCTTCTTCAACCGCCAGCGGCCGATGATGAGAGCAAGCGCGGCAACCGGCAGGAGCACCAGCGCCAGGCCGAGCGAGACGATGACGAGCGCGACCGCGGCAGCGAGCCCCAGCGCGACGGCAAGCACGAGCCCAAGCTGGCCGCGCCAGCCGAGCCGCGGGATCTGGGAGAACTGAGGAGACTGAAAGAAGCGAAAACTAGCCATCGCCCCGATATGTGGCGGCCGACACCGGCCGGTGCAAGGTTAAAACGGTGTCATCCGGAAAGGCCGAGGGCAAATATCAGGCGGAAAATGGCCGGGCGGACCACTTGGTGCCGCCGTTTTGCGATCGCTTCAATGATGGTCTCGGCGGCCTCGCCAACGCTCATCTCAGGCATGAGCAAGGGCGGAATGTGCGGCAGAAACCGCCGGCTGCCGGGATTGTGCTGCCAATAGGGGCTGGCGACCATGCCCAGCGTCACCAGCGTCACATCGATCGAGGTGTGGCGCAGGTCCGCCCGCAGCGCTTGCGCGAGCCCGCGAAGCGCGAAGCGGGCGGCGATGTAGGCCGAGGCATTCGGCCACACCATGAACGAGGCCGGCGAGGTGACGAAAGCCACCTGCCCGCTGCCGCGTTTCAGCATTGCCGGCAGGAGGGCCCGGGTGACGGCGAAGGCTGCCAGATAAGGCAGCTCCATCATGACGCGGGCCTCGTCTGCCGAGGTCTCGACGAACGGCTTCCATTGCCCCGCGCCGGCATTGTTGACCAGGATGTCGGGAACGCCGTGCTTGCCGATGATGGTCTCGGCGAGCGGCGGCACTTGGCTCGTATCGGCGAGATCGATGGCAAAGGCCGCCGCCTCGCCGCCGGCCTTGCGGATATCGTGCGCGAGGCCTTCCAGCCGCTCGGCGTTGCGCGCCAACAGGAGCACGCGTGCCCCGCGGCGCACGAAACCCTCAGCCGTCGCGCGGCCGATGCCGCTCGACGCGCCGGTCACCAGGATGAGCTTGCCGTTCACCTTCTGCCGCTCCGCGCGCTCGCGCGCCCGAACAGGCTACCCGCGAACGGCTTCCCGGTCACGGATCGGCCGCCTCGCCCTGCGGCAACTGGAAGCGGGTGAAGCGATCGAGCGCCGCCTCGATCTCTTCTTTGTGGCGCCGCGCGTTTCCCTTTCCGACCCAGTGCCAGGCCTGGATCAGGAGTTCGCTCCTCTGCCGGTCGGCCTTGAGGTCGAGCCCCGCCACGATCTCGTCGCCGGCGAGCACCGGCAGGGTGAAATAGCCGAGCTTGCGCTTGGCCTTGGGCAGATAGGCTTCGAACAGGTGCTCGTAGCCGAAGAAAGCTGCCGTGCGCTTGCGCTGGATGATGAGGGGATCGAAGGGCGACAGGATGTGGGTCAGGGCAGGGGGCACGATCTCCGCCTCGAGCACTTCCGGCCGCGCCCAGTGCTCGGCCGCGGCGCCGTCGAACGTCACCGGCACCAGCCGCTTGGCCTTGACCTCGCGCTCGATGAGCGCCTTGACCGCCGCCTTGACCCCCATCCCTCCAAGTCCGATGGGGCCGAGGCCGACGATGCCCTGCGACCTGAGCACTCGCTCCAGCCTGTAGCGCGTGATCTCGGCCGCGCTGGCTGGCCTGGGCAGCTTGTCCCGGCCGAAATGGCGCTCCGTCAGCTCATAGGTCTTCAGCATCCCCTTGCGCCGCGCGATGACCAGCTCGCCGCGGAAGAAGGCCGCCTGCAGCGCCCGCTTGGAGGGCTTGCGCGAGGCCCAGGGGTGGTCCTTGTCGACCAGCACGTCGTCCTTGATGTCGGCGATGGTGAGCGCACCTTCGTCGCGCACCCGGCGGACGACCTTGCGCACGTCCTTGGCGGTAACGTCGGCATACCAGTGCGTCGGCTCCTTGCGCTGGCGCTTCATCTCGCCGGCAAAGAATCGGAAATCCCCGGTCGCGACATAGGCGAGTGCATGCGTCCAGTATTCGAACACCGTCTTCGCCTCAGCCTGCGCGTCTTCCAGGTCGGCGCGGCGGTAGGCGGGGATGCGGTTGTAGAGGATGTGGTGGTGGCAGCGCTCGATCACGTTGATGGTGTCGATCTGCACATAGCCCAGATGCGCCACCGCGCGCGCCACCGCCTCGGGCCCGGCGCCGAACGGTGCGGGCACGTTCAGCCGTTGCGCGTCGACCCAGATGGCGCGGGCGCGCTCCGGGGTGATTTCAACGGGCGCCGGGGTGGCACGGCGGCGCGCTTTGGGCTTGGCTGTGCGGGTCACGGGCGGACGGAGAGCTGGGTTCGACTCGCTCAAGATGCATCGCAGTGTACCAACCTCGTGGGTCAACTCCATCGCAGGATCACCGCAGGATGCTCACCGCCGCACATCCTGCTGACAACTCGGCGTCAGGAGACATCCACGTCCGGAACGCAAACCGGAGCAAATCAGAGGGGCGACATCATGAAAGTCTGCATCGTCGGTGCATCGGGCAAGCTCGGCCAGTACATGGTCCAGCACTGCCTCGACCGCGGCTACGAAGTCATCGGCGTCTGCCGGCCGCAGAGCGCCGCCAAGCTTGACCGCTTCAAGGACCGGATCGCGATCCGGCCCGGCGCCACCGACGACCGCGAGGTCATCAGGCGGGCGGTCGCCGGCTGCGACGGCGTGCTTACCGTGCTCGCCCCCTGGGGCGTCCAGCATTATGCGTCAGGCACCGCCCAGGCGGTGATGGACTACGCCGAGCCGGGCGCGCGGCTGGTCTTCTCCTGCGGCTGGCACATCTCGCGCGACGGCAAGGACGTCTATTCCTGGCAACTCAGATATCTCGTTCCCGTCATCGGCTGGCTGGCGAAGCTCTTCCGCGCCGTCGACCTCGACGACCAGGTGGAAGCCACGCGACGCATCTTCGCCTCGGACACGCGCTGGACGGTGGTACGCGGCAGCGACCTGGAGGAGGGCGAGAGCCAGGGCCTGCCGCTGTGGAGCCGCCATGTCGGCGATCCGGTGCTCGCCAGCAACCGCACGCGGCGCATCGACTTCGCTCTCTTCATGGTCGAGGCGCTGACCGACGAAACGCTGGTCCACGAAGCCCCCGCCATCGTCGGGCGCGAGACGCCATCGGCGCGAGAGCATGCCGAGGCAGTGTGAGGGTCCCAAGCGGATAGGCCGCAGACTGAACTGTGAGCACGATACTCCAATCCGCGCTTGTCGGGCCAACGCACTAGGCCCTTCAACTCAGTTGGATTCGCTAATTTCGCTATTGTGAATCACGACAGATTAGCATTATGCATCTATGCACATAGTGACTCGCGACAAATAATATAATGTTTACAATTCGGTATGGAGTCAATCTGGGATCCATATGTGAGTCGATTGCATAAGCAATAGATTGGATATATGAAGAGAACAGCGCGAATCCACCATTGGAGGCTTCAATGAGCCGCATAGCGATCCAACTGGGCTCGAACTCGTATCGAATACGAGGGAGACCAAGAATATATAGAAAACAAGCTTTTAGGTATGATCCGAGATGTTCTAGATCTCGGTGCGCAGGTTCCGCAGGCACCCGCGCCAAGCACAGCCGCAACGGTTGGCTACTCAATCGATTCGTCCCTCTCAACGAATACAATTGCTCAGATCATAACAGCTAAGACGGGAGCCGATCTCGTGTTAGCAGCAATTGCACGAATCAACGTCGTTAAGGGTCAAAGCACGGCGACGCGCCAAGAGATGATCTGGGCCGAAGAGAAAGGGTGAAAGAGGCTGCGACGTACCTCGCCGTACAAAGATAGCTCATGCAAGCAATCTCTCGACCTGCGCTGAGCACACTGGTGCGCAACAACAGGTTAATATCTCCTAGCACGATCGGCCTATGCGCTGTCGGCAATCCGAGCGAAATCGCTTGCACGCAGCTACATGGGAGTGCGCCGATTAATCTGACCAAGCATGACGTGGCATAGAATAGCGATTTGGCATATTGCGGCCTGTCCGGCGCAATGCTCTATATTGAGGTGAAATCACGCCGGGCGTTCATGACGCTCGGATGCCCACAAGACCGCCGATCTCTGCCAAGGGCCCGAGCGGGAATGTGGACCTGCCCCTCATGCCGTCAGGGGAAAGAGCCAAGCGCGCCCCGGAACTCCAAATCCCGGCGGCGCGCTGGTGCGTTTAGCACCTGCGTCACCAGAGAACCAGCATTTTCGCCGATTTACACGTCCAGATTGGCGACGTTCAGCGCGTTGGTCTGGATGAAGTCGCGGCGCGGCTCCACCTCGTCGCCCATCAGCCGGCCGAAGAGGTCGTTGGCTTCGTCCGCTTCGCGGATCTTCACCTGCAGCAGCGTGCGCGCATTGGGGTCGAGCGTCGTCTGCCACAGTTGCTCGGCATTCATTTCGCCCAGCCCTTTGTAGCGCTGCATCGACAGGCCCTTGCGGCCAGCGGCGGTGACCGCCTCGAACAGGTCGCGCGGCCCGTGGATGATCGTCTCGTCGCCCTTGCGCACGAAGGTGGCGAAGGTGCCGTAGATCGGCTGCAGACGCGGGGCAAACGAATCGAGCTTGCGGGCATCGGCGGAATCGAGCAGCGCCGGATCGATGGTCGCCACGTCCTTGACGCCGCGCACCTCGCGCTCGAAGCGGAAGCCGGTGGAGGGATCGAATGTGCCGCTCCAGCCGCGCTCGGTCTCTTCGGACAGCGCGTCGAGCCGCCTGGCGACATAGGCGGCCGCCTGTTCGGCCTTTTCGGTCTCGGCGAGGATCGACTGGTTGAGCGCCCCGGCGATCGCCACCTGTTCGACCACGGAGCGGTTGTAGCGCGAGTGGATGGAGGAGAGCACGTTGACGAAATGGCGGGCGTCGCTGACGATCTCGGCGAGGTCACGCCCCGCCCGGTCGTCGCCGCGGGCGAGCTTGAGCACCGCTTCTTCCAGACCCGTGCGGGTCAGGTAGTCGGCCATCTCGCGCTCGTCCTTGATGTAGGTCTCGGACGAGCCGCGCTTCACCTTGTAGAGCGGCGGCTGGGCGATGAAGACATGGCCGCGCTCGATGAGCACGCGCATCTGCCGGTAGAGGAAGGTCAGAAGCAGCGTGCGGATGTGGGCGCCGTCGACGTCGGCGTCCGTCATGATGATGATCTTGTGGTAGCGCAGCTTGTCGGGGTCGAACTCGTCCGGCCCGATCGACGTGCCGAGCGCGGTGATCAGCGTGCCGACCTGCTCGGACGAGATCATCTTGTCGAAGCGCGCCCGCTCGACATTGAGGATCTTGCCCCTGAGCGGCAGCACGGCCTGGTTTTCGCGGTTGCGGCCCTGCTTGGCCGAGCCGCCGGCCGAATCGCCCTCGACGATGAAGATTTCCGCCTTGGACGGATCGCGCTCCTGGCAGTCGGCGAGCTTGCCCGGCAGTGAGGCCATGTCCAGCGCCCCCTTGCGCCGGGTGAGTTCGCGCGCCTTGCGCGCCGCCTCGCGCGCTGCCGCCGCCTCGACCACCTTGCCGACGATCGCCTTGGCTTCCGCCGGGTGCTCCTCGAACCAGGTGCCCAGCCCCTCGTTGGTCAGGCCCTCGACCACCGGCCGCACCTCTGAGGAGACCAGCTTGTCCTTGGTCTGCGAGGAGAACTTCGGATCGGGCACCTTGACCGAGAGCACTGCGGTCAGCCCCTCGCGACAGTCGTCGCCGGTGAGCGACGCCTTCTCCTTCTTCGTCATCCCGTCGGCATAACCGGTCACCTGGCGGGTGAGCGCGCCGCGGAAGCCGGCCAGATGCGTGCCGCCGTCGCGCTGCGGGATGTTGTTGGTGAAGCAGAGAACGTCCTCGTGGTAGGAATCGTTCCACCACATGGCCACCTCGACGGTGATGCCGTCGCGCTCCGCCTTGACGTAGATCGGCTGCGCGATGAGCGGGTGCTTGGCGCGGTCGAGGAAGCGCACGAAGGCTTCCAGCCCGCCCTCGTACATCATCGTCTCGCTCTTCGGCTCCACGCCGCGCCTGTCGGTGAGCACGATCTTGACGCCGGAGTTGAGGAAGGCGAGTTCGCGCAGCCGGTGCTCGAGCGTCGTATAGTCGAACTCGATGTGCGTGAAGGTATTCGGCGATGGCGTGAAGGTGATCTCGGTGCCGTTGCGCCCGTCCCAGTCGCCGGTGACGGCCAGTGGCGCATCGGGCACGCCGTCCGAGAAGCTCATCTCGTGGATCTTGCCCTTGCGCCAGACCTTCAGCTTCAGCTTGGAGGAGAGCGCGTTGACCACCGAGACGCCGACGCCGTGCAGGCCGCCGGAGACCTTGTAGGAGTTCTGGTCGAATTTCCCGCCGGCGTGGAGCTGGGTCATGATGACCTCGGCGGCCGACACGCCCTCGCCCTTGTGGATGTCGGTGGGGATGCCGCGGCCGTTGTCGAACACGGTCACCGAGCCGTCGGGATTGAGAGTCACCGACACTTCGTCGGCATGGCCGGCCAGCGCCTCGTCGATGCCGTTGTCGACCACCTCGTAGACCATGTGGTGCAGGCCGGAGCCGTCGTCGGTATCGCCGATATACATGCCCGGCCGCTTGCGCACGGCATCGAGGCCTTTCAGGACCTTGATCGATTCGGCGCCGTATTCAGCCACCGGCTTCACTTCGTTCATGCACGATTCCGTTTAAGAGCGCGGGCTCGACAGGAGCCGACTGACGGGGCCATGACAGGGCCCGAAAGGGCCTTTCCGGCGGGCACCGGAAAGGCCCCAGAATCATATTGTTCTATATAGCATCGCCGGTGCCGGATTTCGACCGTCCGCCAGCAATTTAGGGGTAATTTGTGCGCTGCACAAACGGGCCGATTCCGCCGCCTTTGCGGGCAGTGTCGTACGCCGGGCCGATATGCTATTGCCGGGCACCGGATTCGGGCGCCGCGCGGTTCCCCCGGGGCCCCTTCCGGCGTAGCCGTGTCGATGTCCGCACGCCGCCCCGATCGGAGATTGTTTGTTGCCGCTTGTCGAATCCTTCATTGCCACCTACGGGCTGGCGGTCGTCTTCCTGGGCACGCTGCTCGAGGGCGAGACGATCGCCATCATGGCGGGATTCCTCGCCCATCAGGGGACCGTCGACGGCCGGCTGGCGCTCATGGCAGCCTTTCTGGGCGCGCTGGCCAGCGACCAGACGCTCTTCCTCGTCGGCCGCCGCTTCGCCGACCATCCCATGGTCATGCGCCAGCGCAAACGGCCGCTTTTCGCCAAGGCATTGGCCAGGGTGGAGGCCAGCTCCACGCTCTATATCCTGATCTTCCGCTTCCTCTACGGGCTGAGGACCGTCAGCCCGCTGGCCATCGGCGTGTCCAACGTGTCGGGGCGCAAGTTCGCCATCCTCAACGCCATTGCCGCCTTCATCTGGGCGGCGGCCATGATCGGCCTCGGCTTCGCCTTCGGGCGCACCATCGAAGCGGCGCTCGGCCGCTTTCATCACGTCGAGCACATTCTCATCGCCATGATCGCTGTCGGCATCGTTTCCTTTGCCGGGCTCACCTGGCTGCACCGCCGCTTCATCCGGCGGCCGGTGGAGAAAAGCTAGCGGGCGATGATGGCGGCGGCGGCGCCGGCCATGACCGAGCCGGAGATGCGGTCGAGAACCTTGCGCCGTCCGGGCGTGGCGAGGAATGCGCGGGCACGGCCGGCAAGCGCCGCATAAGTGCCGATGACCAGGGTCAGGACCACCGCGACGATGCCGATCATGGCGAGGTATTCCGCCATGCCGACGGTGCGCAGGTCGATCAGCGCCGGCAGCAGAGCGAGATAGAAGACCATCACCTTCGGGTTGCCGAGCGTGATCGACAGGCCGGCGAGAAAGACCTGCGCGGCCGAGCCGCGCGGACGCTCGGCAGCTTCGAGATGGTCCGGCCGGCTCCGCCACAGGCGGATGGCCAGATAGATGAGATAGGCCGCGCCCAGCCAGCGCACGATGAGGAAGACCTCGCCGAAGGTGGTCGCCAGAGCCGCCAGTCCGCCGATCGCCGCCGAGATGTAGATGATGTCGCCGAGGATCAGCCCGCCGATGATCGGCAGCGTGCGCCGGAAGCCGGTCGAGAGCGCGCGCGCCACCACGGCAGCCACGCCCGGACCGGGACTGGCCACGGCGATCGTCAGTGCCGCGGCAAAGGTGATGAGATGGGCCGAGTTCATGGGGTTCAGCGTATCGCCGATTGTCACGCCGGGGAAGCGGTGACCCGACCGTCGGCGACGGCAAGATGCTGCATCCGCTCGCCGAGCGGCGCGAAGACGGCCGCGTCGGTGCCGGTCATGAAGGCTTGGCAGCCGAGATCATCGAGGACCGCGAACAGTGCCTGGCGCCGCTCCGCATCGAGATGGGCGGCGATCTCGTCGAGCAGCACCAGCGGCGTCTCGCCGGAAAGCCGTGCCGCCAGCCGCGCCTGGGCCAGCACCAGGCCGATCAGCAGCGCCTTCTGCTCGCCGGTCGAGCAAGTCTCGGCCGCCGCCTGCTTCGGCCCGTGACGGACCCTGAGGTCGGAGAGGTGGGGGCCGGAAAGCGTGCGGCCGACAGCGGCATCGCGCGGCCGCGCGCCGGCAAGGTCGGCGGCATAAATCTCCTCCACCGTGCTTGCCGGGTGGCCGTCGAGCAGGTGCTCCAGCGTGCCTTCCAGCGCGATTTCCGCCGCCGGGAAGGGCGCCGCCACGTCGCCTTCGGCGATCAGCGCCACGGTCAGCCCGGCCCATTCGCGCCGCGCCGCGGCGATTGCGGTGGCAAGCTCGGCCATCTCGCGCTCGATCGCGTCAAGCCAGCGCCTGTCCGGCGACGGCTCGCTGAGCAGGCGGTTGCGCCCGCGCATCGCCTTCTCGAAAGCGTTGACCCGGGTGCCGTGACTTCGGTCGATGGCCAGCACCGCCCGGTCGAGGAAGCGCCGCCGGTCGGAAGCCGGCCCGGTGAACAGGCCGTCCATGGCCGGCGTCAGCCAGACGACGCGGAGATGGTCGAGCAACGCGTCGGGCGAGCGCGCCGGCGCCCGGTTGACCCGGACCGAGCGGCGCGCCTCGGGGCCTTCCGGCGTCATGGCGACGCCGGTGCCGAGCTCGACCGCGCCGGCGGCGTTTTCCACCGTCGCCGCCACCGCCCACGTGCCGTCTCCCGGCTGCCGCGCCACCGTGTCGAGCCGGGCGCGGCGCAGGCCACGTCCCGGCGACAGGAAGGAGATTGCTTCGAGCAGGTTGGTCTTGCCGGCGCCGTTCGGGCCGGTCAGCACCACCGGGCGTCCGTCGAGGGCCAGCGCCAGCGCGCCGTAATTGCGGAAGTTGGCGAGCTTCAGCGCCGCCACCGCGGTCGCCGCATAGCGGCCGCTTCTGGCTGAGTCCGACGTGACATCGTTCGATGCGTCCAAGGCGCTTCACTCTGCCGGCGGCCGTTTCGGGGTTCCGAAATGTGCCATTCAGCATCGCACCGGGCTGCGGCAACGGCTCTTGGCCACGGTCGCAATTTCGGCGATTTGAGCGCGACATTTGCAGCAGCGGCCGACGATGGGCAAGAGCCGAGGGCATCGCGCCGCAATTGAGGGGGCTGCCGGGGCGGCGCGTGACCCATGTTCGATGAGGCGGTTCCCCGCAAATGGTCGGCGGAGACGACGTGGAGCGTCGCCGCTTCCTTCCTGCTGCACGCGTTTCTGGCGTTCATGATCGTCAGGGCGTGGACGGCCCCGCCGCCAGTTGCGCCGATCGAGGAAGGCATTCCGGCCACCTTCTTGACGTCGGCCGAGTTCGAAGCGCTCTCCGCGCCCACGGAGCGCGCGCGCCGGCAACCACCGGCGGTAATTCCGCCTGAGAGCGCGGAGCCCCTGACGCATGCGGCCACCATTCTCTCGGGCCTGGCTCTGGCCAATCCGCGCAACCGTCAGGCGCGGGAGGACCTGCCCAAGCTCAACGCCACCGAACGCATGATCCAGCTCTGCAATATCGAGGCGCTGGAACAGGTGGCACGCATACGCAAGGATATCGCTCCCGAGACTGTCAGCGCCTATGCCACGAAGGCGCTTCAGATCGGTCCGGACACGGTGACGGCCGAAGGCGCCGCCGTGCGCAGCGGCGACGACTGGTACAGCCTCAGATATCGCTGCCGTCTTGCGCCCGGTCATGGCGCCGTCATCGCCTTCGATTTCCTTGCCGGCGAGCGAATCCCGGTGGAGCGCGTGAAGGAACTCGGCCTGGCAATCGGGCGATGATGGCCAGGCCTTGCGGGGAATCGCGACGCGCTCCATATTGGTGTTCCCATCAACAAACGGAAGGAGGTGATCCAGTGTCTCATTGTCATACGCCGCGTGCGGCGGACCGGACCTGGAATCTCGCCTCTTGCGAGGTTTGCGCCTCCTAGGCGTTTGAAGGTCTTCGATCCGCGCCAATGCGGACCGACAATGGAAGGGCCGCCCACAAGGCGGCCCTTCGCATGTCTGGGCTCCGCCGATGCCGGAAGGGAATCGTTCCGTTCCTTGTCGCGCATCAAAGAAGGCGGGCGGTCCGCCGCCTAAAGTCCGCCCATGACCAGTCACGCCACAGACGCCGGCCTCCATGAGCAGACCCCGGTCTGCACGATCATGCGACGCTGGCCCGAGACGATCCGCCTGTTTCTGGCGCGCCGCATGGCCTGTGTCGGCTGCCCGGTGGGCGGGCTGCATACGCTGGAAGAGGCCTGCGGCGAGCACAAGGTCGATCTCGGCCCGCTGCTCGCCGAAATCAGGCACGTCGCTACGACAACTCGGGCCCGCTTCCCTCAGCCAGGATGAACAGCCGGTGCGCGTCGGTGACCGTGACGCGCCTTCGTCCCAGCGCGACCAGCCCCTTCTGCTGCCAGCCGCTCATCACGCGGGAAACCGTGTGCAGCGTCGTGCCGCTCATCTCGGCGATGTCCTCGCGCGTCACCGGAAAATCGATCTCGATTCCCTTCGCGGTCTTGCGGCCGGCCTGGTTCACCAGCCGAAGGATGGCGTGGGCGATGCGCCGCTCGACCGCCTCGGTGGATAGCTCGCGGATGCGCGTGTTGGCGTCCTGCAGACGCTCGCCGACCGTCTGCATGGCGCCCACGGCAAAGGCTGGATTGCGCCCGATGAAGGCGTTCCACTGGCTCTCCGGCCAGACCAGCGCCAGGCTCTCCACCACGGCCACGGCGGTCCCCGGATAGTCCTGCCGGTGCATTGCCCCGGCGATCCCGAACAGGTCGCCGGGGTTGATGTGACGGACGACGATCTGCTGCCCGTCGGGCGCGGCCTGCTGCACCTTCAGGCGCCCGTTCAGCAGCAGGAAGAATTCCTTGGCTGCGGCGCCCTGGCGGAAGACGACGGAGCCCTCTTGCAGACGTCGCGGACGGGCGATCGTCAGCACCGCGTCGATATCCTCGGCTGGAACGCCTTTGAATATCGCGAAATCGCTGACAAGCGAGCGGTCGATTGACGGGGCCATAGGTCAAACCTTCGACGACCGCGGAAGACGGACAGACATTCTCATTGCTCTTTGTTGGCGCACAAAGAAGAACGCGGCCGGCCGGCGCATGGTCCGCCCATAAAACATATGAGCAAGAGGATTGGAACCATGATTACCCGTCGTCAGGCGCTGATTGGCACCACTCTCACAGCGCTGGTCGCCGCCAGTCGTACCCCGGTCCTCGCCGCTGCCTCGCCGCAGGATGTAGCGGGTCTCGAGCACATCAAGGTCGATCTGGTGAAGCCGCCGCTGGTCCACGCCCACGAGCAGGCGACCAAGGCCGCGCCCAGGGTTGTCGAGTTCACCATGCATGTCGTCGAGAAGGAGATCGTCGTCGACGACCAGGGCACCAAGATGTGGTCGATGGCCTATAACGGCTGGTTGCCCGGACCGCTGATGGTCGTGCACGAGGGCGACTACCTGCAGCTCACCCTGGTTAATCCAGCCAGCAACGAGATGCCGCACAACATCGATTTTCACGCCTCCACCGGCGCGCTCGGTGGCGGCGGGTTGACGCTCATCTATCCCGGCCAGCAGGTGACGCTGCGCTTCAAGGCCTTCCGCCCTGGCGTGTTCGTCTATCACTGCGCCCCTCCCGGCATGATCCCGTGGCACGTGACCTCCGGCATGAACGGGGCGGTGATGGTGCTGCCGCGCGATGGCCTCAAGGACGGCAACGGCAAGCCGCTGCACTACGACAAGGTCTTCTATGTCGGCGAGAGCGACTTCTACGTCCCGCGCGACGAGGATGGCAACTACAAGACCTACGAGAGCCTCGGCAATTCTTACGCCGACACCGTCGACGTGATGCGCGGGCTGATCCCCACCCACGTCGTCTTCGAAGGCAAGGTCAATTCCCTCACCGGCGACAATGCGATGAAGGCGAATGTCGGCGAGACGGTGCTCATCATCCACTCCCAGGCCAACCGCGACACCCGTCCGCACCTCATCGGCGGCCACGGCGACTATGTCTGGAATCTCGGCAAGTTCACCAACGCGCCGCTGGAGGGGCTGGAGACGTGGTTCGTCCCCGGCGGCTCCGCCACCGCGGCCATGTACACCTTCCGCCAGCCGGGCATCTACGCCTACGTCAACCACAACCTGATCGAGGCGGCCGAGCTCGGCGCAACTGCCCACTTCAAGGTCGAGGGCGCATGGAATGACGACCTGATGACCCAGGTCAGCGCCCCCGGCCCGATCGTCGCCAACTGAGGCAGACGCGACCGCGGTCCGTTCCGGCAGTGGAGCGGACCGCAGCCAATCTGGTCGATGTGATGTCCGAGCCCATCAAGACGTTCGTTGTCGCCGGCCTCGCCGCCCTGGGGCTCGCCGCGGGTCTCGCCCTGGCACCGCGCGCCGCCGGCGATCCGACCGACCTGGTGATCCTGCCGGCGACAAGCTTCGATTACCGCGTCGCCGGCCAGTTCCTGCAAGACGGCCAGCCGGTGAACCCGCCGCTGGAGAGGGTGACGTTCCACCGGCCGGTGGCGATCATGAAGAACAACGTCAGCCGCGCCGATTACCAGCGCTGCGTTGCCGCGCGGGCCTGCAAACCCGTCGACGCCGGCCTGCCGAAGAACGCAGATGCCGTCCCCGCCGTCGGTGTGAGCTGGTACGACGCGGTCGCCTATGCCACGTGGCTCAGCCGCGAGACCGGGCACCACTATCGCCTGCCGACCGACCGCGAATGGGCTTATGCCGCGGCCAACCTGTTTCACGACAACACCGTCGTCGAGGATGGCGATGCCGCCAATCCGGCCCGGCGCTGGTTGGCGATCTATGCGAGGACCGCGGCCAGCGAACGGTCCATCGACAGCCGGCCGCAGCCCTTCGGCACTTTCGGGCTCAATGAGAATGGCCTCGCCGATGTTGCCGGCAATATCTGGAACTGGACGTCGAGCTGCTACGTCAGCCACTCCGCCGACAGCCGTGGATCACGCAACGAAACGGAGAGCTGCGGCGTGCGCGTCGTCGAGGGCGCCCACCGCACCTACCTGACCGATTTCGTACGCGACCCCAGGGGAGGCGCCTGCTCGGTTGGCACGCCGCCCAACAATCTCGGTATCCGTCTGATCCGCGACGACAGCGAACGCGGCGGCGTCCTTGCCCGCCTCGCCGAAATCCTCGGCCGCCTCGTCGGCTGACAATCGCCTGCGAGCTTGCTCGCCGACAAAGAACGGCGCCCGTCCTCTCTCTAGCGTCCCATCACAACGCAACACATCAAACCGGAGTGCATGACATGAATGCCAAGCTCGGTATCGCCGCCGCCCTTGCCGCAGGCGCAATCCTCTTCGCCGGCGTTGCCGCCGCAGCGGAATTCGACGTGAAGATGCTCAACCGCGGCGCCGCCGGGCCCATGGTCTTCGAGCCGGCCGTGGTCAAGATTGCCCCCGGCGACACCGTCCATTTCATCGCCACCGACAAGGGCCACGACGTCATGTCCGTCGACGGCATGGTTCCCGAAGGCGCCCAGTCGTTCGAGGGCAAGCTCAGCCAGGACCTCACCGTCACCTTCACCGCGCCCGGCGTCTACGGCTTCAAGTGCAAGCCGCACTACGCCATGGGCATGGTCGGCGTCGTGGTCGTCGGCGATCCGGTCAATCTCGACCAGGCCAGGGCGGTGAAGCAGCCCGGCCGGGCGAAAAAGGTCTTCGCGGAGCTGCTGGGCAAGCTGTGAACGCCCGCCGCCTCTAGCCGTGCGCCATGCGGTAGCTGGCATAGGCGCGGGCGAAGCGGTCCATGTAGTCGGCGGTATAGGCGGCGTAGTCGAAATCGATGGTGGAATAGATTTCCGAGACCATGCTCCACATCACCTCGCGCATCAGCGAGGCGCATTTCATGGCGTCGAAGCTGGCGGTGAGCCGCTCGTCCGCATGCCGGCCGAAATAGATGTGCAGAAGCCATTCTTCCTGCGCGCGGTCGAAGTTGCTGTTCGAGGCGAGATTGGCGAGATCGAAAAGCGGGGCGTTGAACCCGCCATAGTCCCAGTCGATCAGCCACAGGCGCTCGCCGTCGTCGATGAAGTTGCCGGGCAGGAGGTCGTTGTGGGCAAAGACGAAGTCCACCGGCCCGACCGCCAGTTCAAGCCCGTCGGCGATGTCGGAAAGCTCCGCCAGGCGCGACTGGTAGCGGCTGCCGGCCTCGTCGAGCGCACGCACATAATCGCGGATCGCGTGGAACACCCAGAAGGCCAGGACGGGCCCGCTGATATGGCGCGGCATTTCCCGATGCACGCGCTTGACCAGCGCGACCGCCCGCGTCAGCCGGGCGGGATCGCGGATGTCCTCGGCCGTGCACGTCTTGCCTTCGATGAAATGCATGATCATGACGCCCGGCTCGGCATGCACCACTTGCGGCGAAATGCCGGCGGCATGGGCGGCGATGGTCGCCGCGCGCTCGTTAAAGCGCAGGATGTGGTGCACGGCGATATCGTCGCCGACGCGCACGAAGTGGCTGTGGCCGCCGTCCACGACCTTGTAGTTGATGTTGGTGATACCGCCATGGACGCGCTCGGGCGCGATTGGCCCTTGCCAGAAGGCGAGCGCCTTGACGCGCTCAAGCGCGCTTGCCTCGGTGGTCGGTCGGCTCATGCGGCGGTCATCGCAAGGGGAACGGTTCAGCCCGGGTGGGAAACGGTGTCGGAGACGAGCATCGGACGCGGCAGTCGTGCAGGGATTCGGCCGGAGACTCAACGAAGGCGTGCGCCGGGTGCCATCGCGCCGGAGACCGACGGCAACATTACCTGAACTCCCGGGCCTGCGGCTGTGACCGGGGCCACAAGTCTGGCGGAGTGGCCTCCGCGGACCGCCTGTGCCAAGATTGACAAGGCCGCGGGGAAGGGAAAATGGCACAAGAAGAACCGAAGATCCGCATTGAGACGCGCGAGGAGCTGATCTACCTGCTCGCCGAGGCCTCGGCGATCGAGCACAACCTGATGTGCTGCTACCTCTACGCCGCCTGGAGCCTCAAGCGTGGCGAGCACGACGGGCTGACGGCGGAGCAGGCGGCGGCGGTCAAGCGCTGGCGCCACGCCATCACCTCGGTTGCCATCGAGGAGATGACCCACCTGACGCTGGCTTCGAACCTGCTGGTGGCGATCGGCGCCGGCCCGCATCTGTCGCGGCCGAACTTCCCGGTTCCCGCCGGCTATCACCCCTCCGGCGTTGTCGTCGAGCTGGCCGGCTTCTCGCCCGCCGTGCTCGATCATTTCATCTTCCTCGAACGGCCCGAGGGCAAGGTCGCTCCGCAACTCCTCCGAATTCGTCCACCCGGCGGACTACCATCGCACCATGCCCAAGGGCCGGCTGATGCCAAGCGCCCAGGATTACGGCACCGTCGGTCACCTCTATCGCGGTATTCGCCACGGCATGGACGTGCTCGCCCATCATATCGGCGAGGCAGCGCTGTTCTGCGGCGATCCGGCCTCGCAGGTCGGCCCCGGCGACGCCGGTCTGCCGGGCCTCAGCGTCATCACCGACCTGAAGAGCGCCGAGGACGCGATCGAGACGATCATCGAACAGGGCGAGGGGGCGCCCAGCCACAGCGAGGACAGCCACTACAACCGCTTCCTCAAGGTGCGCGAGGAATACGCAGCGTTCCTCGCCGCCGATCCCGGTTTCGCCCCCGCCTTCCCGGTGGCGCACAATCCGACCATGCGGGCGCCGCTCGACCCGGTGAACCGCGTCCACGTCAACAGCCACGAGGCGGCGCCGGTCCTCGACCTCGCCAATTCCATCTATGGCGCCATGCTGCGCTGCCTCGGGCAGGCCTTCGGGCGCGGTGCCGACGACACCGAGGGCAAGCGCTTCTTCGTCGACATGGCCATCGACCTGATGGAGCACCTGCCACCCGTGGCGTCCTATCTGGCGAGCCTGCCCGCCAGCCACGCCCATCCCGGCATCAATGCCGGCATCACCTTCACCACGCTGCGCGACATGGCACGGTTGCCGCGGGGGCTCAGCGAGAAGCGCATGATGGCCGAACGCGTGGCCGAGATCGCCAAGCATGCGCGCCATGTATTTCCGGCCGGCCACGCGCTTGCCGGCACGGCGGACACGCTCGACAAGCTTGTCGCCCGCTTCGGCGTCCACAACCTCAAGACCGTCGGCGCCGACCACCCGCTCCCCGTCCCGGCCAAGAGCGATGATCAGCCGACGAGCGGCGGCGAATGCGAAATCGCTGAGGGCCGCGAGATCGACATCAGCTTCGATGGCGTGCGCTGCATCCATGCCCGCTTCTGCGTGCTCGGCGCGCCCACGGTGTTCAAGGCCAACACGCCGGGGACATGGATCTTCCCCGACACGATGCAGACCGAGGCGCTGGTCCGCGTCGCGCACAATTGCCCGTCCGGCGCCATCACCTACGCCCGCAAGGATGGCGGCCCGGCGGAAGCGCCGCCGCCGGTCAACCTGATCCGCCTGCGCGAGAATGGTCCCTACGCCTTCCATGGTCCGCTCACCATCGATGGCGTCAGCATCGGCTATCGCGCCACGCTCTGCCGCTGCGGCGCGTCGAAGAACAAGCCCTTCTGCGACGGCTCGCACAAGGAGCTTCCCTTCGTGGCGACCGGCGAACCTGAGACGCGCGAGTCCGAGCCGTTGGCCGTGCGTGACGGGCCGGTGGCGATCGCTCCCGAGACCGACGGGCCGCTTCAGGTCACCGGCAATCTGGAGATCGTCAGCGGCACCGGGCGCACCGTCGACCGGGTGGTGAAGGCGCGCCTCTGCCGCTGCGGCGGCTCGCGCAACAAGCCGTTCTGCGACAACACCCACAAGCGCATCGGGTTCAAGTCGGGCTGACGCGCAGCCCCTGGCATCAGGCGGCCGGTGTAGCGTCGTCTTCGTGCCTGACCTTGCCGATGTCGTGCAGCCGATGGTGCAGGCTGACATCGTCGAGGTGCTGCAGATTGACGAACAGGCCGATGCGGGTCGCCAGCATCCGGTAGGCGTCGTCGAAGGCGAGCTGGATCTCTGCCGGCGTGCCGGTCGCGGCGGCCGGGTCGGGAACGCCCCAATGAGCCGTCGCCGGACGGCCGGGCCAGATCGGGCAGGCCTCTCCGGCGGCGTCGTCGCAGACCGTGAAGATGAAATCCATCTTTGGCGCGTCCGCGCCGGCGAACTCGTCCCAGCTCTTCGAGCGGAAGCCGCTGACGTCGTAGCCGAGATTTTGAAGCAGGCTGAGCGCGTGCGGATTGACCGTCCCGGACGGATGGCTGCCCGCCGAATAGGCCCTGAAGCGGCCCTTGCCCTCGCGGTTGAGGATCGCCTCGGCCAGGATCGAGCGGGCGGAATTACCGGTGCAGATGAACAGAACGTTGTAGGTTTTGTCGCTCACCGCGCGCCCCTCCGGCTGAATGTGACCGGCGGTTTTTCGCTGTGTCGTGTGACGGTGATGTGACGCTCGGGCAATTCAGTAGCGCGTCGTCAGTTCCGTCAGCCAGTCCGGCGAGGCCTGCACCAGCGCGGTTTCGATGCGATGGTCGTAGCCGGCCAGGATCGCCACGCCGAAGACGATGAGGACGGCGCCAAGCACGATCTTGACGCTTTTTCCCGCGCCAGCGATGCGGTCGCGCCAGGAGAAGATCGCTGTGCGCGACAGCGTGCCGATGAGGGCCAGTGGCAGCGCCGCGCCAAGGCCGAAGGCGAGCATGGTGAGCGTCACCGTGCCGAGGTCGCGTCCCTGCGAAGCCAGCAGCGAGGCGGCGCCGAGCGTCGGTCCGACGCACGGGATCCACACCGCGCCGAGCAGCAGGCCGAGGGAGAACTGGCCGCCGATGCCGGCGGTGGAGAGGCTGCCGAAGCGTCGTTCGCTCCAGTTGCTCACCGGACCGGCGGCAGTTGCCAGCCGCGTCTGCAAGCCGGGGACGACCAGCACCGCGCCGACGGCGAGGAAGAGGATCGCGGCAACGAAGCGGAAGAAATCCGAATCGAGGCCGATCGAGAAACCGATCGTCGCCACGAACAGGCCGATCGCGGTGAAGGAGAGGGCCAGCCCACCGGCCAGCGCCAGCGGTCCGAGGCGATGCTCGGCCGCGGCACCGGCAAAGACCAGCGGCAAGAGTGGCAGCACGCAGGGCGACAGGATCGAGAGCACGCCCGCGACAAAGGCGAGGCCAGTCGTGGCGATCATGGTTCGGGGGAGGCCGCCGGCGGCTTCAGACGGCCTTGGCGAGCAGCGCCGCGATCGCCGCTTCGCTGGTCTGCCACGAGGAGCGGCCGACCTCCTTGCCGTCCTTGAAGACAATCAGGGTGGAACGCTGCTGAACGCCGAAGGAGCGCATCAGGTCCTTCTCGGTGTCGTAGTCGATGCCGAACACGGTGAAGCCTGCGAACTTCGGCTGGGCGAAAAGCTTGTCGAGCACGATGTGCTGCTGCTTGCAGGTGATGCACCAGGTGGCCGAAACGTCGACCAGCACCGGCTTGCCGGTCGAAAGCGCCGCCTCGAAGGCGGAACGGTCGAAGGGCACGCGCTCGACGGCGGCAGCCGGCCGCGACAGGCCGGGCATGGCGACAAGGACGAGGGCGCCGGCCATCAGGCTGAGCGCGGTGCGGCGGCTGATCATGCTTGGTCCCGTGAACGTTGTTGCATGGTCACTAATCTAGCCGCCCTTCCGGGCGGCTGCCGTTCACGATGAAACGGTTGGTGATCACAAGGACGTGGGCACAAACCTGGGGCGCGAACGCGGCAAACGAACAAAAAAGGGCGGCGCAGGCGGTGCGCCACCCCTTTCCTGCGACGGATGGTGCGGAGACTAGTCGTCCATGCCTTCGCCCATTTCGCCGTGCTCGCCGCGAATGCCGTGCGAATCGCTGTCGTCGCCGAGCGTCAGCTTCTTGACGTCGACGCCCTTCAGCGGCTCGGCCTTCTCGGCCACGGTCGCGGTGCTGTCGGCCTTGAGAAACAGGTCGTCGCCCTTGGTCGAGGCCGGCGAGGCGGCGAAGGCGGTGGCACCGACCGCGGTGAGCGAGGTGATGGCGATGATGGCGATGAGGGTCTTGCGCATATGGGATTCTCCTTGCTTGGTTGCCGGGGAGGTCGCCCCCGATGACCCCTGCCTAGAGGAGAGGCCCTGACGGCAGACCCAACCCGCCCGTCAGCCCTTTGTCAGCTAGCCCATGGCACATCCGGGGCCATGGGCGATGCAACGGAACTTGAGGCTCTGCCGGCGCGCGAGATGCCGGATGACGAGACCGCCACGCTCCCGGTGTGGGATCCGTTCGTCCGCCTGTTTCATTGGTCGCTGGTCGGGGCGATCGGCGTGGCGCTGGCCACCAGCCTGGTGCTGCCGCCGACCTGGATAACGCCGCACATCGTTTCCGGCACGACTGCCGTGGCCCTGGTCGCGGCGCGGATCGTATGGGGCTTTTTCGGTCCGACTTACGCCCGCTTCACCAGCTTCGTGCGCGGGCCGAAGACGGTGATCGAACATCTTCAGCACCTCAGCGCAGGCAATGCCGGGCACCACATCGGCCACAACCCGCTCGGCGGCGCGATGATCGTGGTGATGTTCGTCGCGATCCTCTTCCTCGGACTCTCCGGAGCAATTGCCCTCGGCGGGGTCTTCAAGTCGGGTCCGGCCGCCTTTCTGGCGAGCTTCGCCATGGGCGATGCAGCGCGTGTCCTTCATCAGCTCGTCGCTTTCGGTCTGATCGGCCTCATCGGTCTCCATCTCGCCGGCGTCGCCTTCGAGACCCGGCGTGGCCGCGAAAATCTCGTGGCCGCCATGGTGCATGGCCGCAAGCATATGCACGCCGCCGCGATCGCCGAGCCGCGGCGCATCGCGCGGCCGTTCTTCGCCGCGACTCTGGTCGCGCTTGCCTTCCTGGTTTCCGGCGCGGCCGTCGTCTCGCTCGCCCAGCGCCCGGCCTTCGGCGTACCAACGGCGCCGCTCGATCCGGTCTATGTCAGCGAATGCGGCGACTGCCACGCCCCCTATCACCCGAGCCTCGCCCCGGCGGCGGTATGGGTCGCAATCATGGACCACCTCGATCAGCACTTCGGCGAGGACGCATCGCTGGAGGCGGACAAGGTCGCCGGCATCCGCGCCTATCTCGTCGCCAATGCCGCCGAGGCGGTCGACACCAAGCCGGCCCATCTGTTCAGCGTCCGCGATCCCGCCGATCCGTTGAAGATCACCGCGACGCCGTGGTGGCGGCGTATTCATTCCGGCATTCCCGGCAGCGTGTTCGCCGCCAAGCCAGTTGGCTCGCGCGCCAACTGCACCGCCTGCCACCAGGACGCGGCCACCGGCCTGTTCAATCCCGCAAACGTCGCCATACCGAAGGACGCCCAGCTATGACCCATCGGAATCGTCGCCTGAGCCTTGCCCTCTTCGCCGTCGCCACGCTCGGCCTTGCCGGATTCGCCTTTGCCGGCGCCGGCCAGCAGGCCGTGCTCGATCAATACGCCGCCCTCGCCAAAGCCGCCGATCCGTCCTTCGCCGGCTTTTCGGCGGACCGCGGCAAGGCCTTCTTCCTGGCGCAGAACAGCTTCAGCGCCGATACGCCGTCTTGCACGAGCTGCCACACCGCCGATCCGCACAACGCCGGCCAGACCACGGTCGGCCAGGCGATCCAGCCGATGGCGGTGTCGGTGACGCCCGGCCGCTTCACCGACATGGCCAAGACCGAGAAGTGGTTCCGCCGCAACTGCCACACCGTTCTCGGGCGCGATTGCACGCCGCTCGAAAAGGGCGACTTCATCGCCTTCATGACCAGCCAATAGGGAGGTCACCATGAGGACGCATACCATCGCAGGACTTGCCGCCGTCGCATTCGCGGCCGCGGCTGTGAGCTATGGCCTGTCTTCTGCCACCGGCGAAGCGGCGCCTGTCGTTGCCCAGGCGGCGCCGGCATCGCCGACCCCAACCGCGACACCGCCAACGCCCGAGCAGACCTTCAACACCGAGTGCGGCGTCTGCCACATGGCCTATCCGGCGCAATTCCTGCCGGCCCGGTCATGGCAGGCGATCACCGGCGACCTCGCCAACCATTTCGGCGAGGACGCCTCGCTCGATCCGGCCACGACCAAGGTCATCACCGACTATCTCGTCGCCAATGCCGCCAATTCGCCGAACGGCAATCCGCGCATCCTCGCCGGGATTGCCAAGGCGGACATACCGCTGCGCATCACCGAGACGCCGTGGTGGATCCGCCGCCATCGCGAGGTCTCGCCCGCGCGATTCACGCAGCCGAACGTCAAGTCGAAGAGCAACTGTCTGGCTTGCCACAGCAACGGCAATTACGGCGACGACTGACCGCCGGCTTCGTCATAGGCGTGCCGCGTGCCGGTGAAATCTTCGACCAGGCAGGCGCCATCTTCCCGGCTGAGATAGTCCGGGCCGACCGGCGCCTTGCCGGCGCCGCCGGGAATGTCGAGCACATAGGTCGGCTGGCAAAGGCCGGAGAGGCGGCCGCGTAGCGCCTTCATCAGCGCCTGGCCTTCGGCAATTGTCGTGCGGAAATGCGCGGTGCCCGGCGCCAGGTCGCCGTGGTGCAGGTAATAGGGCTTGACGCCCGCCTCGACGAAGCCGCGCATCAGCGCCGACATTGTCCCGACGTCGTCGTTGACACCTTTCAGCAGCACGGTCTGGCTGACCAGCGACAGGCCGGCATCGGCAAGCCGCTTCAATGCGGCGCGGGCTTGGCTTGTCAGCTCGCGCGGATGGTTGGCGTGGACGGCGAGCCACGCCGTCTTGCCAGACGCGGCGAGCGCGGCGGTGAGGTCTTCCGTGACGCGCTCCGGCGCTACCACCGGCACGCGGCTGTGGAAGCGCACCACCTTCACGTGGTCGATGGCGGAAACGGCCCGCATCACGGCCTTCAGCCGCCGCGGTGCGGCGATCAGCGGGTCGCCGCCCGACAGGATCACCTCCCAGATGTCGTGGTGATCGCGGATATAGCCGAGCGCCGCGTCGATCGCGGATTGCGACAGCAGCCCGGCAGCCGGCCGGCCCACCGTCTCGCGGCGGAAGCAGAAGCGGCAATAGACCGGGCACACCGAGACCAGCTTGAACAGCACCCGGTCGGGATAGCGGTGGATCAGTCCCTCGCTCACTTCATGCGCATTGTCGCCGATCGGGTCGGCGCTCTCCTGTGGCGTCGTCACCAGTTCGGCGGCATCGGGCACGAACTGGCGGGCAATGGGGTCGGCGGGATCTTGCCGGTCGATGAGTTCGGCCATGACCGGCGTGATCGCCACCGCATAACGCGCCGCCACTGCGTTCAGATCGGGGCGCTTCTCTTCCGGGGCGAGGCCCGCCGAAACGAGGTCGGCGATGGAGCGCAGCGTCTTTGGTATCGCAGGGTGGATTGCGGCACGGTCACCTCTCCCCTGCGGGGAGAGGTCGGCGCGCAGCGCCGGGTGAGGGGGTGCCGAGCTATCCGGATAGGCCGGCGCCCCCTCACCCTGTCCCTCTCCCCCTCGGGGAGAGGGGACGGATACGGCAGCTCCGCGTCGTGAAAGGGGCATGTCGTTCATGGCTCGTCCCTGACACCCGCAACCGGCGTCCACTGCACCTGGTCGATGGAACTGGCGCCCGTCGAAAGCATCACCAGCCGGTCGAGGCCGAGCGCCACACCGCTGGCCTCCGGCATGTGTTCGAGCGCGGAGAGAAAATCCTCGTCGAGCGGGTAGCGCTCCCCATGGATGCGTTCCTTCTCGTCCATGTCGGCGGCAAACCGGCGGCGCTGCTCGGCCGCGTCAGTCAGTTCGGCGAAGCCGTTGGCGAGCTCCACCCCGCAGGCATAGAGCTCAAAGCGTTCGGCAAAGCGCGGGTCCTCCGGCTTGGCGCGCGCCAGCGCCGCTTCGCTCAACGGATATTCGGTGAGCAGCGTCGCGCGGCCGATGCCGAGCTTCGGCTCGACCTTCTCCACCAGAACGCGGCTGAAGATGTCCGACCACGTATCGTCGGCGGCGACGCGCAGGCCGCGGGCGATGGCCGCCGTGGCGAAGGCGGCGCGGTCGCTCAAGACACCGACAAGCTCGATGCCGGCATGGATGAGGAAGGCGTCGGCGACCGTCAGCCGTTCCGGCTCGGCGAAAGGGTCGGCGGCACGCCCGCGCCAGCGGAGCGTGTCCGTTCCGGCAGCGCGTGCCGCTTGCGCCATGAGTGCCGCGCAATCCGCCATGATCGCCTCGTAAGGCGCTTGTGCCCGGTACCACTCGACCATCGTGAACTCGCTCGCATGCAGCGGTCCGTGCTCGCGGTTGCGGAAGACGCGGGCGAAATCGACGATTCTGTCCTCGCCGGCCGCCAGCAGCTTCTTCAGCGCGAATTCCGGCGAGGTATGCAGATAGCGCGTCGCCCGGGTACCATCCGGGCCGATCATTTCGGTAGCAAATCCATGCAGATGGGTCTCGTTTCCGGGCGAAACCTGGAGGATCGCCGCTTCGGTCTCGACGAAGCCCTGGGCCGCAAACCAAGCCTTCAGCGCCGCCACGATGCGGTTGCGGGTGATGAGCAGCGGCCGCCGGCCACGGTGGCGCTCGCGGTCCCAGAAGGGCGGCAATCCGGTCATTTCAGGCGCCTGTCCCGGTCATCGGCATGCAAATCCTCTAGCAGTCCACGGCAAAATCGCTAAGGTGCGCGCCAAATCGGCGGGTGCGAGCGCCGTCTCAGCCATAATCGAGGGTCCCTTGAAAGTCATCGCCAGCCAGGTCCGCAAGGGCAATGTCGTCGAGGTCGACGGCCAGCTGTATGTCATCCTCACTGCCGAGAATTTCCACCCCGGCAAGGGCACGCCGACCACCCAGATCGACATGCGCCGCATTTCCGACGGCGTGAAGGTGTCGCAGCGCTACAAGACCACCGAGCAGCTCGAGCGCGCCTTCGTCGAGGACCACGATTACCAGTATCTGTTCGAGGACGGCGACGGCTTCACCTTCATGAACGGCGAGAACTACGAGCAGATCCACGTTTCGAAGGACATCGTCGGCGACCTGGCGCCCTATCTGCAGGAGAACATGACGGTGCGCCTCTCGATCTACGAGGGCAACCCGATCGCCATCGAGCTGCCCCAGCGCGTGACGCTGGAGGTGGTCGAGACCGACCCGGCGATGAAGGGCCAGACCGCCGCCTCGTCCTACAAGCCGGCACTGCTCTCCAACGGCGTCAAGACCAACGTGCCGCCGCACATCCAGGTCGGCACGCGCATCGTGGTGATGACCGCCGACGGCTCCTACGTCGAGCGCGCCAAGGACTGAGTTTCACGACAGGCGCCTGTCGTGCCCGCCCCCGCGCGCGGACGGGTGAGGCGACGCTTGTGGTTTCGCCCCCACGATTCGCCATTTGCCCCCCGCGCTATCGCGTGGTCCCCCTCCCTCGATCACGCGCGGGAGGGATGGAAAATGCGGCCGCGAGCGCTGAGCCCTGACACGATGCCTATGGAGGGCCGGCCTCAGGCGGCTGGAGCGGTCACCTGGGCGAGCCAGGCCTTCAGGCTGCCGGCATCCATGGCGCCGGCGCGCTGGGCGATCGGCCGCCCCTTGCGGAACACCATCAGGGTCGGGATGCCCTGGATGCGGTAGCGATTGGCGATGTCGGGCTCGCTCTCGGTATCCACCTTGAGGAAGCGGACATCCGGCTCCATCTCGGCCGCCACCCGCGCGAAGATCGGCGCCATCATCCGGCAGGGCGCGCACCACTCGGCCCAGAAGTCGACCACCACCGGTACGTCGTTGCGAGCGATGTGCTTGGCGAAATTGGCCGTGGTCGCCGCCTCCGGATGGCCGGAAAACAGCGGTTCATGGCAGACGCCGCACTTGGCGTCGGCGGCCGGCTTGGCCGCCGGCAGGCGGTTCACGGCGGCGCAATGGGGACAGACGATGTGGCGGATGGATTCTGCGGGCATGGTCGGCTCCTGATGAGCGCCGGAACGCGCCGGCGAACATATCGTAATTTTGCGATATGTGGGGTGTGTAACCGGATCCTGCCAGAGCCGTCCTTGACCGGCCTCAAACCGCCGCCAGCCTGTCGACCTCTGCCATCTCGTCTTGCGTCAGCTTCCAGCCGACCGCGGCCGCGTTGGCCGCGACCTGCTCGGGCCTCGTCGCGCCGGTGATGATCGAGGCCACCAGCTTCTTGCCGGCAAGCCAGCTCATAGCCAGTTCCAGGAGCGTATGGCCGCGCGCCTCGGCAAAGGCGGCAAGCGTCTCGATCGTCTCCCAGTGCGGCTTGACGAAGCGGCTCTCCTCGGTGAGCCGGGTGCCGGCGGGAAAGGCCCTGTCCTTGCGGTATTTGCCCGACAGCGCCCCGCCCGACAGCGGGAAAAAGGGCACCAGGCTGAGGCCGAGCTTTTCCATTGCCGGGAAGAGCCCGCTCTCATGCGTGCGATGGAGCAGGCTGTATTCGTCCTGGCAGGCGACGAAGCCGGGCACGCCGACGGCCTGTGCCGACGCGGCGGCGGCGCCGAGCTGGCCGGCATCGAAATTGGAGGCGGCGACGGTGCGCACCTTGCCGGCCTCGGTCAGCGCCTCAAGCGCGCGGAAGGTTTCCTCCATCGGCGTCGACGGGTCGGGCTCGTGCATCCACAATATGTCGATCACGTCGGTTTTCAGCCGCTTGAGGCTGGCCTCGACCGCGGCGAACACATAGGCACGGCTGCCGCGATGCTCCTCGTGATTGCCGGCCATCAGCTTGCCGAACTTGGTGGCAAGCGTTACCTCCTTGCGCCGCTCGCCCAGCACCTGGCCGATGATCGTCTCCGAGCCGCCGCTGTTGCCATAGATGTCGGCGGTATCGAAATGGGTGACGCCGAGATCCAGCGCCTTGTGGATGACCTTGCGCGACGCCTCCAGATCGAGGCGGCCGCCGAACTGGTTGGTGCCGAGGCCGACCAGCGACACTTCCAGGCCGGACGGCCCGAGCTTGCGGGTTTCCATGGGGATTTCCTTTGACGCTTGTGCGCGGTGGAGAGGGTCACGGGGGCAAGGCCGCGGCCACCGGCAGAGACAATCGCATTCTGCGGCAGGCTCCTGCAAGGCGTGGCGTCCGGCGCAATTGACGGAAGCGGGCCCGAAGCGGGATCATCCGCCCGACAGGAGGAAATTCGCATGCTTTACGGAATCGATCCGATCCTTGGACCGGATTTGCTGCACGCACTCAGGGCCATGGGCCACGGTGACGAACTGGTCATCGTCGACGCCAATTTTCCCTCGACGAGCAAGGCCAACCGGCTCGTCCGCATCGACGGGATCGACGCGGTCCGCGTCCTCGATGCCGTATTGTCGCTGATGCCGCTCGACGATTTCGTCGATTGCGCCGCTTTCACCATGCAGCCGGTCGACGATCCCGGGTCGACTCCGGAGGTCTGCCGCCTGTTTGGCGAGGTTGTCGGGAAGCGGGCGCCCGGCTTCAGCATCGGCACGATTGAACGCTTCGCCTTCTACGAGCGCGCCGAGAAGACTTTCGTGACTGTCGCCAGCGGCGAACGCCGGCTTTATGGCAACATCATCCTGAAGAAGGGCATCGTCCGGCCTGAGGCCGGCTAGGTGCCGCCGACGACCCATAGCCAACAGGGGAGCTGCCCGTGACGCTGGTCAGCGAGGACACCGAATATTTCGATCGCCGCTTCCGCGCCATGACGCAAGGATCGGCCCAAAAGGAGCTGCTCTTCGACAAGTGCCGCTGGGCGGAAGGGCCGGTGTGGTTCGCCGACGCCGCCATGCTTCTGTGGAGCGATATTCCCAACAGCCGCATGTTGCGCTGGACCTGGGACGGCACCGTCGACGTCTTCCGCCGCGATTCCAATTATTCCAACGGCAATACCCGCGACCGCGAGGGCCGGCTGGTGACCTGCGAGCATGGCGGCCGGCGCGTCACCCGCACCGAACATGACGGCTCGATCACCGTCATCGCCGACGCATACAACGGCAAACGCCTCAATTCACCCAACGACGTGGTGGTCAGGTCGGACGGCTCGATCTGGTTCAGCGATCCCAATTACGGGATCATGAGCGACTATGAAGGCCACAAGGCGGAGATGGAGCAGGACGGCTGCCACGTCTATCGCGTCGATCCCAGGACCGGCGCGGTACGGGTCGTCGCCGACGACTTCCGCATGCCGAACGGCCTCGCCTTCTCGCCCGACGAGGAGATCCTCTACATCGCCGATTCGGGCCGCAGCCACGATCCGGATTTCCCCATGCACATCCGCGCCTTCAAGGTCGGCGCCGATGGCAGCCTGTCGGGCGGCGAGGTCTTCTGCGAGACCGGCAACGGCTTTCCCGATGGATTCCGGCTGGATACCGAGGGCAATGTGTGGACCAGCGCCGGCCCCTCGGTCGAGGTCTATGCGCCCTCGGGCGATATGCTCGGCCGGCTCAATTTTCCGCAGACCGTTGCCAATCTCGTCTTCGGCGGGCCCAAGCGGAACCGGCTCTTCGTCTGCTGCACCTTCGCGCTCTATTCGGTCTACGTCTCGGCGACGGGGCTCCAGCGGCCGTAAGCGCGGGGAAAGTCCTAATTGGCCGGGTCCGCCGGCCGGCAGGCCGCCAGGATGCCATCCCAGCGGCTGCGCTGCTCTGCGTTCAGGTCGGACAGCGAGCGCACCGCCATGAGGTCGGTGCCGGCGAGATTGGTGTACATGCAGCCGCAGAAGGTGTTGCAGGTGGCCTCGTCGCGGCCCTGCAGGTGGCAGGCCTGGCTGCATTGGTCCATGAAATTGCGGCGAAGCGCGGTCTCGTTCGGCGCCACGAACGGGCTTGCCGCCCACAACAGCCCATAGAGGATCGGCTGGTGGATCAGGTAGATGACGAGGCTCCAGCGGCCGGCCCACACCGCCGCCTTGCCGACGCGTTCCGACGGCCGCCAGCGCGTGAATGGTGAATCGAGAAAGTCGGCGACGAACAGGCGGCCGACGACGATGCCGGCGAGCACCACGCCGAACCACGGGAAGACCGGCACATAGTCCACCGTTACCGGCGTGGTGGCCGACAGCCCGACCCACCACAGCGCCGGCAGATCGAAGAGCGGGCTGGCATAGAGAAAGGGCAGGGCGATCACGCCGGCCGCCACTGGCGCCACCACCCAGCTCGGCAGCCACAGCACGAAGGGCAGGGCGAGTACGCTGGCCAGCGCGATCTGGTGCAGGATGCCGAAGAAGACGAAGGTATCCGGCTCGACCCACCAGGTCGCCAGGCTGACCAGCGCGGCGCCGCCGGCGACCAGCCCGAGACGGCGGAGATAGGGCTGGAGTCTGAGGCCGTGCTGCGTGGCCAGCACCAGGCCGATACCGACCAGCAGCAGAAAGGTGCTGGCGATCGCCCGGGCGAAGACGATCCAGCCGGGATTGCGGACGATATCGACCGGAATCAGGTTGCGGATGCTGAGGTCGAAGGCGGTGTGGTAGACGACCATCGCCACGATGGCCGCGCCGCGCACGGCGTCGATCGCCGCGATCCGGCGGCCGCGGTCCCTGGGCGGAGGCGCGATGACCACGGTCGGCACGTGTCCTTCATCGATTGGCGGAATGGCGGCGCCATCCTGCCGCCTGCCGGTGAGTCAGGCAACAGCCGCCTTTTTGGCCGTTCAGGACGGTGGACAGGGTGCGGCAAGGCCTGTATTGGACCCGGCGAGGCGCCGTGGCGCAGGTCTTTCCGTGTGTCCGTCGAGGCGCTACGGTCGCGTTGCAAAAATGCCGGCGCGGCGGCAATATCCGGGGCGCCGCCGCCTCCAGATGATGAGCGAAACGCTCCGGTTCAGCTTGCCGCACCGAGCCGGGGGAATGGCGACGCGCGGTCCATGAGGGGAATGCCAAGACCATGTCTGCGACCTTCGACACTGTCGCCCAGGTCATCCACGAGACCAGCGAAATACCGCTGTCGGAGATCACGCCGGACGCGCACGCCATCGACGATCTGGGCATCGACAGCCTCGACTTCCTCGACATCGTTTTCGCCCTCGACAAGAAGTTTGGCATCAAGATCCCGCTCGAAGCGTGGACCAAGGAAGTCAACGCCGGCAACGCCTCTGTCGAGGACTATTTCATCCTCAAGAACCTCGCGACGCGGATTGACGAACTCGTCGCGCAGAAGTCGGCCTGAACGGCCGAACCGGCTGATGCGACTCGAATATTTCGATCTGATCGACCGCGTCGAGGCGATGGACGTCGAGGCACTGACCATTCAGGTGGCCGGTACCCTGCCGAAGGAAAGCCCGGTGTTCGACGGGCATTTCCCGCGTTTTCCTGTCCTGCCCGGGGTCATGATGCTCGAATTCATGAACCATGCCGCCGGCTTCCTGCTGCTGCGCCGGCAGAACCAGGAGAAGTTCATCTTTCTCGGCGGCGTCAAGCGCGCCAAGTTCCGTCGCTTCGTCGTGCCCGGCGACAAGATGATCGTGAATGCCAAGGTCACCCATGAGGGCTCGGGTTTCTCGATCGCCGAGACGACCGTCAGGGTCAGGGACGAGGTTGCCGCCGATGCCGAGGTGGTGATGATCGCGACCGAGTGGCCAAACGAAGTGCTCCGTGATGAATTTCGTCGTCGTATTCCGCTGATTCCGGTGAACGGCGCGCAGGACGCGTGATGGGGTGGTGTGAATGGCGCGTGAGGTCTGGATCACTGGCATCGGCCTGACCTCGAGCCTCGGCGAGGGCCTCGATGCTCATTGGCAGGCGATGGTCGAGGCCGAGCATCCGAAGCCGGTCGTCGACCGCGATTTCGTGCCGCCCTATTCGATCCATCCGATGGTGCCGCTCGATCTCGACAAGCAGATCCCCAAGCGTGCCGACCAGCGCCAGATGGAGACGTGGCAGCGGCTCGGCGTCTACACCGCCGGCCTGGCGCTCGAGGACGCCGGCATCGCCGGCAACCTCGATATCCTCGGCCACACCCATCTGGTGATTGCCGCCGACGGCGGCGCCCGCGACGAGGAATTGGACGACAGCATCCTGTCGGGCCTCGACAGCGCCCCCAATGCCGCCGCCCATCTCAACCAGAGCCTGTCCAGCGGCCTGCGCCCGACCCTGTTCCTGGCCCAGCTTCCCAATCTGCTGGCCGGCAACATCTCGATCGTCCACAAGGTCACCGGCTCCTCGCGCACCTTCATGGGCGAGGAGATCGCCGGCGTCAGCGCGGCGGAGATCGCCTGGCGCCGCATCCGCGCCGGCCAGGGCGACATTTTTCTGGTCGGCGGCGCCAGTCAGGCCGACCGCAAGGACACCGTGCTCAACTGCGCGCTCGGCGGCATATTGTGGGCTGGCGATCCGGTTTCCGTCTGGGCGCGCCAGGAGAGCGGCGGCGGCTCGATCTTCGGCTCCGCCGGCGGCTTCATCGTGCTGGAAGCGCGCGAACACGCCGAGGCGCGGCGCCGCAAGCCCTATGCCCGGCTCACCGACATCCGCACCGACCAGACCCGCCGCCGCCCGGGCGACGTCACCGCCGCCGCCACCCGCCAGTTCGACGCCATGCTGCCCGAGGGCGGTCCGCCGGTCGCCGTTCTTTCGGCCGCCACCGGCGTCGCCATGCAGACGCAAGAGGAGAAGGCGCTGCTCGACCGATTGATCGCCGCCGGCCGGGTCGATACGGTGCGCGCCTTGAGCACGCTGATCGGCACCGTGGCAGGTGCGACATTCCCGGCAATGGCCGGGCTCGCCGCGCTGGCGCTCAAGCGCGGGCGTTTCTTTCCGCCCGCCGACGAGAGCGGGTTCGAGCGTCCGGCCGCACACCAGCCGGAGCGCATCGCCATCACCACGATGGGCATCTGGCGCGGCGAGGGCATGGGCCTCATCGAGGCGGTCAACTGAGGGAGGGGTGAAATGGCTGAGACCCGGGATCATCGTGGACGCCCCGTCGTCGCCGTGACCGGCTACGGCATGATTTCCTCGCTCGGTCAGGGCGTCGCCGATTCCTGGGCGGGGCTGATTGCCGGCCGCTCGGGGGTCAAGGCCATCTCGCGCTTTCCCACTGAGAACATGCGCACCACCATCGCCGGTGCCATCGACTATCTCTGGCAGGACGGCGACACTGCCATGGACATCACCCAGCGCGCCGGCATCCTGGCCGCCGAGGAGGCGATCGCCGATGCCGGCATCGGCGCAAAAGGCGATTTCCCCGGGCCGCTCTTCGCCGCCATGCCGCCGGCCGAGATGGAATGGCCCTATCGCCGCCGCATCTTCCGCGATGCGCCGCCGGTCGGCAGCAATGCCTATGACCGCATGATTGCGGCGGCGCGCCAGCACAACGACGACGACGGTTACCACCACACCCTGCTCGGCTTCATCGCCGCAGGCATCGCCGAGGCGATCGGCACCAAGGGCGCGCCGATCTCGCTGACCACCGCCTGCGCCTCCGGCGCCACCGCCATCCAGCTCGGCGTCGAGGCGATCCGCCGCGGCGACACCGATGCCGCGCTCTCGCTTGGCGCCGACTGTTCGGTGAATCCGGAGATGATGATCCGCTTCGGCCTGCTCTCGGCGCTGTCGGGCACCAACGAGCCGCCCGAGGGCGTCTCGCGGCCCTTCTCCAAGGATCGCGACGGCTTCGTCATCGCCGAAGGCGCCGCCGCGCTGGTGCTGGAGAACTACGATGTCGCGGTTGCGCGCGGCGCCCGGATCCACGCCATCATCCGCGGCATCGGCGAGAAGGCCGACGATTTCCACCGCACCCGCTCGCGGCCCGACGGCTCGGCGATCATCGGCGCCATCCGCACCACGGTCGAGGATGCGGGCGTCGGGCCGGAAGCGATCGACTACATCAACGCCCACGGCACCTCGACGCCGGAGAACGACAAGATGGAGGCGATGTCGCTGGAGGCCGTCATCGGCGAGCGCATGAAGGGCGTTCCGATCAGCTCCAACAAGTCGATGATCGGCCACACGCTCACCGCCGCCGGCGCCATCGAGGCGATCTTCTCGATCAAGACCATCGAGGAAGGCATCCTGCCGCCGACCATCAACTACGTGACGCCCGATCCGGATATCCCCTTCGACGTGGTGCCCAATCAAGCGCGCCCGGCTGAAGTCGGCATGGTGCTGTCGAATTCCTTCGGCTTCGGCGGCCAGAACGCCTGCCTGCTGATCGGCGCCGAGCCGGCGTGACGCAACGCGCCGGATCCTTGTGATGCGTTCCCTCCAGGTTCTCGACAGCCGGCAGCTTGCCATCGTCGACATGGACGAGCCGCCGGCGCCCGCGCCCGGCGAGGTGCAGGTCAAGATCGGCGCGGTGGCGCTCAATCACATCGATGTCTGGGGCTGGCGCGGCATGGCCTTTGCCAAGCGCAAGCTGCCCATCGTGGTCGGCGCCGAGGCAGCCGGTGAGGTGGTCAGTGTCGGCGCCGGCGTCGATCATCTGAGGCCCGGCCAGATCGTCGCCCTGTTCGGCGCCGAGACCTGCGGCACCTGCCCGGCCTGCCGCGCGGGGCGCGATAATTTCTGCGTCAACGTCGCCGGCATCCGCGGCTTCCATGTCGACGGGCTCGCCCGCGAGCGGCTCAACATCGCCGCCCGTCTGGTGGTTCCGGCGCCTGCCGGCGTCGACGTCGTCAAGGCCGCCTGCGCGCCCATCACCTACGGCACCGTCGAGCACATGCTGTTCGACAACGCCCGTCTCGAAGCCGGCCAGACGATCCTCGTCCAGGCCGGCGGCAGCGGCATCGGCACCGCCGCCATCCAGCTCGCCAAGGCGGTCGGCGCCACCGTCATCACCACGGTGGGCAGCGACGAAAAGGTGGCGAAGGCGAAGGCGCTCGGTGCCGACCACGTCATCAACTACCGCGAGGAGCGCTTCGAGAGCGTGGTGCGCAAGCTCACCAGCAAGGAAGGCGTCGACGTCGTCTTCGAGCATGTCGGGCCGGACACCTTCGCCCGGTCCATGTTCTCGATGAAGCGCGGCGGCGTGCTGGTCACCTGCGGCTCGACCACCGGGGTCTCCGCCGAGATCAACCTCTTCCAGCTCTATCAGCGGCAGCTGCGCCTGATCGGCAGCTTCGGCTGCAACCTGCGTAACCTCGCCACGGTGCTCGACAAGATGGCGGCCGGCATCGCCAGACCGGTCATCGACACGGTGATCGGTCTCGACGATATCGACGCGGCGCTCGCCCGCCTCGAATCGCGCAACGTGTTCGGCAAGATCATCGTGACGCTTTGACGACGCCTGAAACCGGGACCGACCAGAAGAACCCGCGGCGCAAACGGGCGAAGCGCCGTCGCGGCGGCACCTGGGCACAGCGCTTCGTCCGCTCCGAAGGCGTCGAGCGCTTCGTTGCCTTCAGCGTCCGACACCTCATCCGCTTCGTGCGCTGGATCGGCCGCCGCCGGGCGACGGCCGTGGTGTCCGTCCTCACCCGCCTGGTCGGCCCGCTACTGCCCGAGAACAAGACGGCAGCGAACAACCTCGCCATGGCCTTTCCGGAGAAGAGCGCCGCGGAGCGTGCCGCCATCCTGAAAGGCTGCTGGCAGAATTTCGCTAGCGTCGCGGTCGAGTTCCTGTTCCTGGAGGAGATGACCGCGGACTTCGACCCGGCGCGGCCGGATGAGGGGCCGATCACGGTCACCGGCATCGACCAGTTCGTGCAACTGCGCGACGACGGCAAGCCCGCGGTCATCTTCACCGCTCACCTCGCCAACTGGGAGGTGCTTGGCGTCATCGCCACCAAGTTCGGTTTGCCGACCGTCTTGCCCTATCGCGCTCCGTCCAACGCCCATTTCGCCGAGGACCTGCTCGCCGAGCGCGAGGCACTGATGGGCACGCTGGTGCCCAACAGCCGCGGTGCCGCCTTCGAGATCGCCACCGCCATGGAGGCCGGCGCCCATCTCGGAATGCTGGTCGACCAGAAGCTTTTCGCCGGCCTGCGCTTGCCCTTCTTCGGCCATCCGGCGCCGACCAATCCGCTCGCCGCCCGCTTTGCCCGCCAGTTCGAGTGCCCGGTGCATGGCGCCCGCGCCATCCGCCTGCCCGGCGGCCGCCTGCACCTGGAGCTGACGCCACCGGTCGAGATGCCGCGCGACGCCGAGGGCCTGGTCGATATCGCGGCGGCCACGGCGAAGATGACCGGCGTGGTGGAAGGCTGGGTGCGCGAACACCCCGAACAATGGCTGTGGCTGCACGACCGCTGGGCGCTGCCCAAGTCGCGATAGGGATGTTGGGCCTTCCCTTGGTGCGCGTGTCGTGCCACTTTTGTTCTCATGCTGACCGACCTTTCCGCCATCACCCCGCCCGTGGATGGGCGGCAATCCGCCCACGCCGCCGCCGTCTGCCGCGGTGTCGGCCGCCTGCTGCGCCAGCGCGGTTTCGCAATGGTGACCGAGCTGCCGCTGTCGACCGGCCGCCGCGCCGACGTCGTCGGCCTCGGCTCGGACGGCGAGTTGTGGATCGTCGAGATCAAGTCGTCGGTTGAGGATTTCCGCGCCGACCATAAATGGCCGGATTATCGGCTCGCCTGTGACCGGCTGTTCTTTGCCAGCCATGCCGGCGTGCCGCTCGATCTGTTTCCCGAGGATGCCGGCCTGATCCTCGCCGATCAGTTCGGTGCCGAAATGATCCGCGAGGCGCCGGAGCATCGCCTCGCCGGCGCAACCCGCAAGGCCATGCTGCTCCGCTTCGCCCAGGCCGCGGCCATGCGGCTGCACGGGCTGGTAGACCCGGAGTCGGGCGCGGCGGGCGACATCGTCTGAATCATCTGGAGTGACCGCATGAGCTGGGACCAGCGCTACGCCTCTGACGAGTACCACTACGGCGTCGAGCCGAACGCCTTTCTGGTGCGCGAGGCGCATCGCATCGCGCCGGGCGCCCATGTGCTCGCCGTTGCCGATGGCGAGGGCCGCAACGGCGTCTTCCTCGCCGGCAAGGGCGCGCTGGTTCATGCGGTCGATGCCTCGCCGGTGGCCATCGAGAAAGCGAAGCGCCTGGCGGCGGACCGCGGCGTGACGCTCGACCACCAGCAGGTCGACCTGCTGGCCTGGGACTGGCCGGTGGCCGCCTATGATGCGGTGGTGGGAATCTTCGTGCAGTTCGTCAATCCGGAGGACCGCCCGACCTTCTTCCGCAACATGGAGCGGGCGTTGAAGCCGGGCGGGGTGTTGTTGATCGAAGGTTACGGTCCCGGCCAGATCGCCTACGGCACCGGCGGGCCGCGCCACGCGCCGCAGCTCTATACGGTGGACCTGCTGCGCGCCGCCTTCGCCGACATGCAGATCGAGGTCCTCAGCGCCTATGACGCCGTCATCGAGGAGGGGACGGCCCATTCCGGCATGTCGGCGCTGGTCGATCTGGTCGCCATCAAGCGTTAGCCCAGCCGCTCGCGCAGATGCGCGCCGACACGGAGCGCATTGGCAACGATGGTCAGCGTCGGATTCACCGCAGAGGACGAGACGAAGAAGCTGGCGTCGACGGCATAGAGATTGTCCAGCTCATGCGCCTTGCAGAACGGATCGAGCACCGAGGTCCTGGGATCGTTGCCGAAGCGCAGCGTGCCGCATTGATGCGCCGTGCCGACGATCGGAATGAGCTCGTCGACCGCGAAATGATGGCCGGCGAGCACATGATGGTGCGAGACGAAGCCATCGAGACCCTGGGTGAGCTTGTGGACCAGCCGGTTGTGCGCGGTCATGTCGCCGAAGCTGTAGGTCAGCCGGATCTGTCCGTCTTTGTCGACCGTGATGCGATTGTCGGGATTGGGCAGGTCCTCCGACAGAACCAGGAAGGCGACCATGCGGCTGGCCACCGCATTGGAGAGGAAATCGGGAAACAGCGACGGCGGCAGCCAGTCGGCGACCTGCCCCTCGATCGTCGAGCCGCTCATATATTCGAGCATCTGGATCTGGCCCATGGGCCAGGGAAAGCCGTCCTCGCCGAAATAGAAATCGTTGACGGTGAGCGTCTTGGGGAAGTCTGAGCCGAAGTGGTCGAGCGCCAGGGCGATGACCGCCGAAGAGGCGTGGAACATGTAGTGGCGCCCGACCATCCCCGATCCGTTGGCGAGCCCGTCCGGGTGCGCGTCACTGGCCGAGCCGAGCCACAGGGCGGCGGAATTGGCAGCACCTGCCGAGGTGACGATGATGTCGCCGGCGATCCGCTCCTCGCCGGCAACGCCATCGACGACGACGGCGGTGGCGCGCTTGCCCGTCGCGTCGGTCTCGATGCGGATGGCGCGGCGGCCGGTCATCAACGTGACGTTGTCGTGGGCGAGCGCCTTGGAGAGCACCGCCGTGCGCGCGTCCACCTTGGCCAGCACCTTGCACGGGAAGCCGCCGCAGGTCCGGCAGCGGATGCACGGCGCGGCAGAAGGATCGGCATCGTTGCGGCGGATGCCGAGCGGCAGCGGTGAGGGATGCCAGCCGAGCGAACGGAAATGCTCGGCCAGGGCCGCCACGCTCGGATCGTTGGTCAACGCCGGATAGGGGAACGGCGGGTCGTCCGGCTGATCTTGAGGATCGACGTGGCGTGTGCCGTGCACCTCCCACAGCGCCTCGGCTTCCGCGTACCACGGCGCCATCTCGGCATAGTCGACCGGCCAGGCCGGCGACAGTCCGCCGTAATAGGTGAGCCCGTCGAAATCGCCCTTCTTCATGCGCATCAGCGCGGCGCCGTAGAAGGTCGTGTTGCCGCCGGCCCAATAGTGGGTGTGCGGGCTGAAGCGCTTGCCGTTCTTGTCGATCCAGGTGTCGCGCGCCTGGTATTTGGCGTCGACGAACACCGCCTTGGGCGACCAGTTGTCCTGTTCGATCGGCAGCACGGCGCCGCGCTCGAGGATGAGGATCGACTTGCCGGTATCGGCCAGCGCATGAGCGAGCGTTCCGCCGCCGGCGCCGGAACCGATGATGATCACGTCATATGATTGCGCCACGGGGCGGCCTCCTCATGCAATGCGCGCCCCAATCCAGCGAATGAGACTGTCCGGCGCGATCTTCATGGCCAGCGCCGCCAGCTTGTTGTGCCAGCCGGGGATGACGATCAGCCGGCCGCGAAGATTGCCGTCGATGGCGGCACGCGCCACCGCCTCGGACGACTGGCTGAACAGGTCCGACAGGCCGCCGGCCTTGTGCGCGATGTCGTTCGCCTGCCAGAACTCGGTGTCCGTAGTGCCGGGGAGCACGCTGGTGCACACGATGCCGTGGCGGCGCACCTCGGCGTCGAGCGACATCATGAAGGTGTGCACGAAGGCCTTGGCCGCCGGATAGACGGTGTTGCCCGGCCCGCCCTGCGACAGCGCCACGATCGAGGAGATGGTGATGATGCGGCCGGACTTGCGGGCGATCATGCCGGGCAGCACCGCATGGGTCAGTCCCGCCACCGCCATGATGAGCGTCATCAGGCAGTCGCGCTGACGCTCCCACGGCGCTTCCGAGAACGGTCCCGGGATCGACAGGCCGGCATTGTTGACCAGCAGATCGACCGGCCGCCCGTCAAGCGCCGCCATGATCGGCTTGTGCGCGTCGGGCAGCGAGAGGTCGGCGACGATAGGCAGGGCCCGCCGGCCGTGGCGCCCGGAAAGCTCGCGCGCCAGCGCCGTCAGCCGCTCTTCGCGACGGGCGACCAGCGCCACGTCGTAGCCACGCCCGGCGAGCAGGCGGGCGAACGCCGCGCCGATGCCGGACGAAGCGCCGGTGACCAGAGCGAGCTGCTCAGCCATGCGATGCGCGTATCACCGGGGACACCTCCACCACATTCCTCGCCCCTCTCCCGATGCTACACGATCCGCCGGCTGCATCCCATGTCGGTACGGCGGCGCTCTGGTCACGGCGCGGCGCAACTGACGCTTCGTGTTTGCCCCCAGGGCCGCGCAACTTGCTCACTCTTTTTGGAATCATTGTAGCATTTGGCCGTTGGTTGTAGCGTGCCGGTTGTATTTCGTAAGGCGACGTATCCCGCATCTGAATAACGGCTCAGCGAGCCGACGCGCGTCTCGACGTGAACCGGATCGGTTCGCGGGAGATTGCCGTCGGCCCACCAACGGAGTGACACCCATGCAAAGGCTGTCGTTTCTTGCTGGCGCGGTTGCGATTGTTCTCTTGCCGGTGGTTCCGGCCAGCGCTGATTACTTCTGCGGTGACGGCCTGATGCTCGGTCCGCCGCCTTCTGTCTTCCGGCCGGACGGGACGCGGAATTGCGTGCCGGCGGCGAAGCGTCCGTCGTCCGCCAGGGAATCCCTCGACACCATCCCCGATCTGATCACCAGGATGCTGTCCACGCTGGCGCCAACCGATGACCTGGGCCCGGCGGCGAGCGACCTGCATGGGGCCGGAACCAGCAGCCGGGATTACAACCGCGCGGCCTTCGCCGCTCTCAGGGGCAGGGCCTCAGACAAGCTCCGGGTCGCGATGCTGTTCGCGATGGCTGCGGATTACGCCAGGAAAGCTGGCAATGAGCGCGAATACAGGATCAACCGGTATAATCAGCATATTGCGTTGGCGGCGCTCGCCTATGCCGGGGCGTTCAATCATCAGCGGGCTGGCAATACCCGCGCCGCGCTGGCGGACATGGCCAGCGCTCAGAAATATGTCCGGGAAATGCCGCCCCCGCCTGACGCCATCGCTTACGCCGCCCCCAAGGAGCCGCCGATCGGAGCACCCGGCGGACCCGGCACGCGAGCGCCCGTCGATCACAGCACGATTACAGGCCGTGATTCCGGCGGAGGTCCGGCCGATGAACTGGGCGGGATCGCCATCGACGTGGCCCCGCAGGGCGAGACGACCGACCTCGGCGATCTGGGCACCCGCATCTTGCAGATGGATCACTGAGGCCGGCACAGCATCCACGCCAGCGTTGGCGATTGCCAAGGCCAGCGAAAGGTCAGCCGCGGTCGGCAGGGCATGGCGGCCATGGCGTGTCTACAGCGTCTCCGCTTTCAGCTCCGCCTGCCAGAATGCAAGGCGGTCCTCCAGCGCGCGGTCGCGCTCCCAGTCCTTCTGATCCTCGCTGAACGTCTCGATGCGCTCGAAAACGAAGCCGTCTTCGCCATGCTCACGCCACGCCGCCTGCAGGCCGCGACGCGGATGGTCGCCCTGGCGCAACCCGAACCAGTGGCGGTTCTTGACGGCGCCGAAATCGCGCGTGCTGCCGATCCAGCACTGGCCGGTCGCGGTGCAGCGGACGGCATAGACGCCGGCCGCCGGCTTTCGTTCCTTGTAGGCCGCCACGGCAGCGCGTCTGTTCTCACGGTTCATGGCAAGGGCTCCTTTGGAGTCATTTTATCCGGGTGATATTGACGGCGCAATATCGCCCGGGTAAAAATGATGCCGGCGCAAACGCCCCGGAAGAGCCCAAAACCCCGTGATGAGCGACCTGTCGTCCAGGCGCTCGGCTGCCTTTGCCCGCACGGGCCTGATCGGGCGCGGGCCGCTGGCCGATATCGCCGCAGCGGTGACGGCGATGCCCACCGGGCAGGATGACGCGGTTCTCGCCTTCGCCGCGGGCGGCCGCCGCAGGGTCGGCAAAATTCCAAATCGACCTGAATGCTTAATCGCTCGTTAGGCGCGATCACAGGGGCGGCGGTCTGTTTACAAACGTTTATCGCGATCCGGCTAGGTTTCCAGAGGAACAAGAAGATCGACGGCGACGGCCTGTCGACGGCGTCACGAGTGGTTCGAGCGAGCGGAAATGCAGCGTCGCAGGGTCAGATCAGTCAGCCGCGGCTTGCTTGTCCTGTCCATGATCGCACTGCCGCTCGCCGGCTGCAGTTCCACCGGCATCAACGCCTTTGGCGCGTTCGGCGACAGCCCGCAACAGATCTCCGTCGTGCCTGACATCGGAAGCTACGACGCCGCGCGCGCCTTGAGCGAGGCGCGTGCGCATTTCCGCATCGGCGATTTTGGCTATTCCGCTGCGCTCTACAAGCGCTATGCCGAGCTCACCCCGAACGATCCGGAAGGCTATGTCGGGCTGGCCGCTTCCTATGATCGCCTGCGCCGTTTCGACCTGTCGGACCGCGTCTACGCGTCCCTGTTCAGGCTCACCGGCGGGACCGCCCAGTACTACAACAATCTCGGCTATTCCTATCTGCTGCGCGGCGACACCGCGACGGCGCTTGCCAACCTGCGCAAGGCCAATCAGCTCGATCCGCACAATCCGGTCATCGCCAACAATCTGAAGATGATTGCCAACGCCGCCAAGCAGAACGCGGCGTCGCGGCCGCCCGCCTGACTCGGGTCCAGCCGATCTAGAGAGGAGCGGTCGCAGTCGGGGCGGGCGCCGGTGTTGGCACCGGCGGGGCCTTGGCGGTGGTGGTGGTGTCTGACGGCGTCATCGGACCGTTCTTCCCCAGACCGCTGGTGTCGTACATCAATCCGTTCGACGGATCGAACGTTTCCCGTTCCAGATTCGCCTTGACCGCGTTTCCGGCGCGAAAGCTGATCCGGTCGGTATGCTGAAGATAGTCGTAATTGGCGCAGCCACCGGCGAGCGACGCCAGCAGGATGACCGCGGCTGAGCCGATCAGGGCCCGACGCACGCTCATCCGCCGCCCCCGGACCCGAGATTGATGATGTAGCCATACGGCCCCGTGACTCCGGCTCCCGACTGGAAGTCCTGGATCATCCTGGGGCTGACCTCCAGCTTGCCGTTGCCGAAGAACTCGAGGTCGTTCGCCGGCAGCGTGCCGTCCAGGGGAGAGGCCACGACCTGGCCCGGCGTATCCGGCCGCACCAGGCGCGGCGTCACGATGACCACGAGCTCGGTTTCATTCTTCTGATAGCCGGACGACCGGAAGAGGGCGCCGAGCACCGGGATGTTGCCGACCCACGGCACCTGGTTCTGATTGAGCTTGGTGTCGTTCTGCAGGAGGCCGGCGACCGAGAAGCTCTGTCCGTCCCTCAGCTCGACGGTGGCGTCGAGATTGCGCGTGGTGAAGATCGGATCGCCGGCCGCGCTGTAGCCGTTGAGGCCGCTGACTTCCGGCGTCAGATGGATCTGGATGCGGTTGGCGTCGAGCACCTCCGGCGTGAATTCGAGCCGCACCCCGAAATCCTTGTAGCTGACCGTGGCCGTACCGTTCTTGTCGACGATGCGCACCGGAATCTGCCCGCCGGCCAGGAAGCTCGCCTTGACACCGGTGAGCGTCGTCAGGTTCGGCTCGGCGAGCGTGCGCACGAGGCCCTTCTGTTCGAGCGCATCGATCGTCGCGCTCAGGCTGACCCCGCCGAGGCCGGACAGGACATTGGCCGTGAACGAAGCGAACGAAGCGGCGTCCTTGGCCGGATTGCTCGTGCCGCCGCCATTCATGGCGAGGTTCACCGAACCGCCTTTTGCATTCCATTCGACCCCGAGCTCGCGGGCGGCATTGCGCTGCGCCTCGAGAATGCGCACTTCAAGATTGACCTGCTGGCCACCGGTGAGGGTGATGGTGTTGATCACCGGGGCGCTGCCATATTGCTGGACGATCGCCAGCACCTTCTGCATCGAGTAGTCGTCGGGCACGGTTCCCGACAGCTGCACCCGGCCGTTGACGGTGCTCACCTTGACGCGCGATTGCGGCACGGCGGCGCGGATGGAGCGCGAAATATCGCCGGTATCGGCGCCCACTTCGACGGCGAGCAGTCCGACCGGCTTTCCCTCGGCCGAGTAGAGGTTGACGGTGGTGATGCCCAGTCCCTTGCCCACCAGGTAAAGCGACCTGTCGGTGATCAGCTGTGCGTCGGCGATGGTCGGATCGGCGGCGACGATCTTGCCGATCGGTTCTGTGACGGTGACGGTCAGCGCCTGCGACACCGGCAGCTTGATGCGCAGCACCGACGTGGTCGCCAGATCGTAGGTCAGGTCCTGGGCCGTGGCCGGACCGCCGAGGAGCATCGCCACGAGCAGCAGGAGGACCGCCGCGGCTGCCTGCAATGGATGATGGCCACCGTTTACTGCGCGCATCATCGCAACCAGAAGGGGCTCGACAGGCGGATCGCCTGATCGGCGCTGTCGCGCGCCTTGGCCGTCGTATCGGGATGGGACGCATCGATCCCCGAGCGAAGCAGCAGGGAAAGCTTGCCGATCGACGCAGCGCTGACCACGAGGTCGGCATCGGCCGGATCGAGCGCCAGCGTGGCGATCGCATGTCCGGCAAACGGGGCGTCGCGGGGGTCACCGGCAGCGCCAGGCTTGGCGGCCTCGGAATTGATTGCCAGCACCAGCACGTTGCGAAGGACCGTCTCGGAGCGGGGGACGGTGGTTCCGACACCGCTTGCCGCGGTGGTCCGGGTCAGCACCACGTCGACGCGATCGTTCGGACTGACGAAGCCGCCCGAGGCGGACTCGGCCGATACGGCAACCGAGACGCCGCGCATGCCGCTGTCGAGCGTGTTGGACAGAAATCCTCCGCTGCCCTTTGCCAGCTTCGCCTTGCGGATAGGATCGCCAGGGAGAAAGCCGATGCGTGCCACAAGTCCGGACATGTCGGCCATCGCGTCGGGCGTCGCGGTCGCCGTGACATAGTCGGATTGCAGCGCCTTTGCCGGCCATGCGGCCCATGTCAGCGACCCCGGCGACAGGCGCTGGCCGACAGCGATCTCTTGGCTGGCGACCAGGATTCGCGTGGTTGCCGTCGACGCGGCCGCGGGAGCGACGGGCACCTGCGGGCGCCCGATCTGGCTCGCCATATAGGCGGCGATGCCGCCCGCGATCACGGCGAAGCCCAATACGAAAAGGCGCGATTTCTTGATGCGGAAGTTGCGCCGACCGCTGACGCGGCTGCCGCGGTCGGCAGCGACGGTCCAGCCGACATTGTCGCGCAGGCCGCCCGAGCCTCGGCGCTCACCCTGTCGGCGCTCGCTCTGTCGGCGCTCGGCTTCGCGAAATCCGACCGCGAGGGCCTCCGCGCCGACCTCCTCCACCCGTATGCGGGGGTGCCTGCGGCGTTCGATTCCGCCGGACGGGGCCTCCGCGGCTTCCGGCGTACCACCCGAACCTTGCGGATCGCTGCCGGAATCGGCGGCTGGCTCTTGGCGCGGCGACGGACTGCTCACGGACATGGACCCTGTAGGATCCGCCCCAAAGGCAACGGCGGATTTCCGCAACCTACGGCGCAGGGCTTACCGCCCCGTTCATAAATCGGTAACAGCTTGATCGATCGCCTAAACGGCGTGTTTGCAATGATCGGCGGCGGACTTCAGCTGCGCCGCCGGCGTTGCGGCGGACCGCCGCGCGTTTGTCGTCGGGTGCCACCGATGGCAGAGCCCATCGGTCCTGACGAGTCCCGCGGTACGGGTCGACGTGGCCCGGACACAGCGTCGAGCCGAGTGCATCTACGCGCCGAGATAAGCCTGGCGGACGCGGTCGTCGTGGAGCAGCGCCTCGCCGGTGCCGGACAGCGCCACCCGGCCGTTCTCGATGACATAGGCGTGGGCCGCCAGCTTGAGAGAGGCAGCGACGTTCTGCTCGACCAGAACGCAGGTGATGCCGGACGCGTTGAGCTCGCCGATCGTCTTGAGCACGTTTTGTACGGCGAGCGGAGCCAGGCCGAGCGAGGGTTCGTCGAACATGATGAGATTGGGCGATCCCATCAGGCAGCGGCCGATGGCGAGCATCTGCTGCTCGCCGCCCGACAGCGTGCCGGCCGGCTGTCGGCGGCGCTCGGCCAGCCGCGGGAACATGGTCATGACGCGCTCGAGGTTGCGATGCCTCTCGCCGCGGGCGCGCGGCAGCATGGCGCCCATGGCGAGGTTCTCCGCCACCGACAGCGTCGGGAAGACCTGGCGGCCCTCGGCCACCTGGCCGATGCCCAGATCGCAGACGCGGTGGCTCGGCCAGCCGGCGATGTCCTCGCCGCGATAGAGGATGCGTCCGCGCGCCGGGCGATAGATGCCGGCGATGGTGCGGATGAGCGAGGTCTTGCCGGCGCCGTTGGCGCCGACGATGGCGACGATGGTGCCTTCCTCGATTGTCAACGACACGCCGTCAAGCGCCTGGGCGTCGCCGTAGAAGAGGTCGAGGTCTTCGACATCGAGGATCATGCCGGCGCCTCCGCGCCGAGATAGGATTCAATCACGGCGGTCTCGCGCACGACGGTTTCCGGCGGCCCGTCGGCGATGCGCGCGCCGTGATGCAGAACGACGATGTGGGAGGCGAGCGCCATCACCGCGCGCATGACGTGCTCGATGAGGACGATGGTGAGGCCGGTGTCCTTGTTGAGCGCCTTCAGCACCGCGACCATGCGGTCGGTCTCGGTGGGCCTCAAACCCGCCATCACCTCGTCGAGCAGGAGGAGCTGGGGATCGGTGGCGAGCGCGCGGGCGACCTCGAGCCGCTTGCGGTCGGGCAGCGTCAGCGAGGAGGCGCGCTGATCGCGCTTGTTGTAGAGGTCGAGGCGACGGAGGAGGTCGTGGGACTTTTCGCGTGCCGCACTGACGCTGGAGTGATGCAGGAGTCCGCCGACGATGACGTTGTCCTCGACGCTCAAGCCCGGGAACGGGCGGACGAGCTGAAACGTCCGCCCGATGCCGCGCCGGCAGACCTGGTCGGCGCGGAGCCCGTCGATACGCTGACCGGCGAAGGTGATCGAGCCGCCATCCGGCACGAAGACCCCGGCGATCATGTTGAAGAGCGTCGTCTTGCCGGCACCGTTCGGCCCGATCACGCCGCAGATCTCGCCAGCCTCGACATCCAGAGACACCTCGTCCACCGCCACCAGGCCGCGGAAGCGCTTGGTCACGTCGTCGAGGGAAAGCAGTGCGCTCACCGGCCGCGCTCCGCGAGGCCGAGGCGGCGCGCCAGCCACGGCCAGACGCCGCCGGGCAGCGCGACGATGACGATGAACAGGCAGACGCCATAGAGCACCTGCCTGAAACCCGGTATGTCGATGCCGATGGCGCCCAGCGCCGCATTCAGGCTTTCGGCCAGGCCGGTAAGCAGGAAGGCGCCGACGATCGGCCCGAGCAGCGTGCCCAGTCCGCCGATGATCGGCCCGACGATGATCTCGATCGAGCGCGAGATGTTGAAGACCTGCTCGGGGAACAGGTTGTTGTAATAGAAGGCGTAGAAGACGCCGCCGAAGGCCGTCATGCCGGCCGAAATCACGACCGCGGCCATCTTGTAGGCGAAGGTGTTGATGCCGGCGGCGCGTGCCGCTTCCTCGTCCTCGCGGATCGCCAGCCAGTAATAGCCGATGCGGCTCTTGAGCAGCAGGCGGCAGACGACGAGCGCGGCAACGGCCGCCGCCAGCATCACGTAATAGAACATGATCGGCGCTCCGCGCAGCGACCAGAGGTCCAGGTGCTGTTGCGAAACGACCGGCAGGAAGAAGCCGCCGGAGCCGTTGACGATGCCCAAGTGATCGAAGCCGATGCGCGCGAATTCGGCAAACGCGATGGTGAGGATCGCGAAATAGACGCCGGTGACGCCGAAGCGCAGCGCCAGGAAGCCGATCACCGCGCCGGCCAGCATGGTCACCGGAATGGAGGCCAGGAAGCCGAGCCACGGGCCGACGCCGTAATCCCTGAAGAGCAGGGCTGCGAGATAGCCGGCAAGCCCGACATAGAGGGCGTGGCCGAGCGAAAGCTGACCGGCGAAGCCCATCATCACGTTCCACGCCTGCCCGACATAGGCGAAATAGAAGACCAGGATGAGGACGGTCACCAGATAGTCGCTGGCAAACCACGGGGTCGCGATCAGCACAGCCAATACCAGGGCGAGCAGGACCAGGCTGCGCGGCGACAGGCCCAGGCGCAAGCGCTCCATCGTCTCAGGCCTTTCTGCCGAGGATGCCCTGCGGGCGGAAAAGCAGCACCAGCACGAGGATGGCGAAGCCGAACATGCTCTTGGCCGAGGGCGTGAACATGAGGCCGGCCATCGCCTCGGTGAGGCCGATGAGGATGCCGCCGAGAAGCGCGCCCGGCATGGAGCCGAGGCCCCCGGTGATGACGATGATGAAGGCGAGCAGCGTATAGGAGGGTCCCAGCGCCGGCGATACATCGGTGAGCAGGACGAGCATGGTTCCGGCCGCACCGACGCACGCCGCGCCGAGGCCGAAGGTCAGCGCATAGTAATGCCGGACATTGAGACCGACGACCAGCGCCCCGGTGTGATTGTCGGCACAGGCGCGGATGGCCGTGCCGATGCGCGTGAAGCGGAAGAAGGCGTAGAGCGCCGCCGCAACGACGATCGATACGACGGCGGCATAGAGCTTGGTGGCGTCGATGATCAGCGCGCCGATGGCGAAGCTGTCATAGGAATAGCCGGTCTGTACGCCACGGGCATCCGGCCCGAAGATGATCAAGAGCACATTCGTGATGATGATCGCGATGGCGATCATCAGGAGGAACTGCGAGGTTTCCGGCCGGGTGACGAAGGCGTTGATGACGTGTTGCTGCAGGAGATAGCCAAGCACGAAAAGCGTGGCGGCGATCGGCACCAGCATCAGCAGCGGGTCGAGGCCGAGCGTCGAGAACAGGGTGACGGCGATATACATGGCCACGGTCATCATCTCGCCATGCGCGAAATTGACGACGCGCACCACGCCGAAGATGACCGACAGGCCGAGCGCCATCAGCCCGTAGACCAGGCCGGTCAAGACGCCGCTGACGGCAACGTTGAGATAGACTTCCGCGGGCACCCAGCCCCCTCCCGGGACAAGAGGCTCCGGCCGCAGGTGCGGCCGGAGCCCGGGTTCAATGCTCGAACGCCTTAGCGCTGATTATACGGCTTCATCGGCCATGCCGGCTTGGCATTCGCCGCTTCCTTGGGCGCGATGGTCACCAGCTTGCCGCCGCGGTTCTGGATGGCGCCGTCCTTGACGCCGGCGTTCTGGCCCTTGGCGTCGAACTTGATGCCGGGGCCGATGCTGGCATTGTCGGTGATGTCGGTCGTGCGGATCGCCTCGACCAGCGCCTTCGGATCGGTCGAGCCGGCGCGCTTGTAGGCGTCGGCGGCGACCATCAGGGCCTCGAACGTGAAGATGTGGTTGGTATTCAAATTCACGCCCGGGTCGGCCTTGGCCAGCGCCGCTTCCAGAATCTTGCTCAGCTTCTTGTTGGGATCGTACCAGGGCACGAAGCTGATGGGTCCGTCGGAGTACTTGCCCAGCGTCTTCAGATACTGGTCCTCGTACCAGCCCGGCCCCATGCTGAGAACGGCCTCGGGGGTCCAGCGCTGCTTGATCAGCTCGCGGGTCATCAGCATGGCGTCGTTCAGGCGGCTGACGACCAGCAGGACGTCGGCCTTGGCGGCCTTGGCCTTGGCCACCTCGACCGAGAGGTCCTTGGTCGCCGGGTCGTAGGCAATCTCCTCGGCGATCTTGTAGGGCAGGGGGAACTTCGACGACACGATGCCGACACCCTTGGCCATGGCGGTGCCGAACGTATCGTTGACGTGCAGGAACACCGCCGTCTTCGGAGACGCGCCGGTCATGCCGAAGAGTTCCATCTGGTTGGCGAAAGCGTCGCCGAGGATCGTCGGCGCGGCGGGGAAGTTGCGGAAGACGAACTTGTAGCCCTGCTCGGTGATTTCGGGCGCTCCGGCGATGTTGATGACGAAGGGGATACCCTTCTGTTCGGCGACCTGGGCGATGGCCGCGCTCTCGCCGGAATCGAAGGCGCCGACGAGGAGCTGGGCGCCTTCGCCGATGAGCTGCTCGGCGCGCGAGCGCGCCGTGTCGACGCTCGATTCGGTGTCGGCACTCATGATCTCGAGTGCGGGATAGCCGAGATCCTTGAGGATCGGTCCGGCGATGTCGACGCCGCGCTGGCAATCCTGGCCGATGCCGGCCATGTAGCCGGAACGCGGCAGGATGACGCCGACCTTGAGCGGACCGCCGGCGGCGCGGGCGATCGAAAACGGTGCTGTTCCGGCGACCAGGCCAAGGGCACCAACCCCCGCGGCAAAGGTGCGGCGGGTCATGTTCGGACCGGCATTGCCGGTCCATGACTGCGACTTGCGGCTCATCTCATTTCCCTCCCTTTTCAAAGCCTCAGCAGGCTTCTTGCATTGTCTTTCAAGATCAACGGCCGGACATCGGGCTTGATGTCCAAACTCGCGAAATCCTCCAGCCAGCGATCGGGCGCGATCACCGGCCAATCGGAACCGAACAGCACTTTATGCTTGAGGATCGAATTGGCGTATTTCACCAGGATCGGCGGAAAGTATTTCGGCGACCAGCCGGAGAGGTCGATGTAGACGTTGGGCTTGTGCTGGGCGACGGCGAGTGCTTCCTCCTGCCAGGGGAAGGACGGGTGCGCCAGGATGATCGGCATGTCCGGAAAATCGGCCGCCACGTCATCCAGATAGATTGGGTTCGAATATTTCAGACGCATGCCCATGCCGCCCGGCATGCCGGAGCCGACGCCGGTCTGGCCGGTGTGGAAGAGCGCCGGCACGCCGGCTTCGGCTATCGCCTCGTAAAGGGCATAGGCGCTGCGGTCGTTGGGGTAGAAGCCCTGCATGGTGGGGTGGAACTTGAAGCCGCGGATGCCGAACTCGGCGACAAGCCGCCGCGCCTCGCGAACGCCGGCCTTGCCCTTGGCCGGGTCGATCGAGGCGAACGGAATCATGATGTCGGAGAACTGGCTGGCGAGCTCGGCCAGCTCCTCGTTGGCGTAGCGGCGAAAGCCGGTCTCGCGCTCGGCATCGACGGGGAAGATGACGCAGGCGATCTTGCGCTCGCGATAATAGGCGGCGGTCTCCGGCACGGTTGGCGGATGCGGATGGGGCGACTTGAAATAGGCGCTCATCGCCGCCTGGAAATCGTCGTAGCCGTCGTCCGGGTGGGTGCCGCAGGGCTCCTCGGCATGGGTGTGGACGTCGATGGCGACGATCTCGTCGAAGTTGATGCTCATCGCGCCCTCGCCGGTTGCGCCAGCTTGGCCAGAAGGCGGAGCAGGGTGTCGCGCTCGCGCGCGGTCAATGCGGTGGTCGCCGCCTGATCGCTGACGGTCAATTGCGGGATGGTCTCATCGACCGCCACGCGGCCCTTCTCGGTCAGGTGCAACTCGACGGCACGGCGGTCGCTCGCCGGCACCCGCCGCTCGATCAGGCCCTGATCTTCGAACAGGCGGATGATCTTGGCCATGTTCGACCATTTGATCCGCAGCGCATCGGCGAGCACGCCCTGGCGCACGCCCGGATTGCGACCGATGGCGACCAGAATGCCGATCTGGCCGGGCGTGATGCCGCGCGCGCCGAAATCGCGGAAGAAGGATTCGAAGAGGTGGAGCTGGGCCAGGCGCAGCATGAAGCCGGCAAGCCCGGTCAGCGGGCCGAATTCGACGTCACCGGACGTCGCGGCGGCCTCGCCGGAGGCGCCCGCGGGCAGGGCGATGTTGTCGTAGCGCGTCACCGGGCGCTCACCTCTCGCGCGGTGCGGCGACCTTCGCCGCGCGCTTGTCGAGAAAGGCCTTCAGGCGTTCGTTTGCCTCGGGGCTCGTCTGGGTGAAGGAGGCAATCAGCGACTCGACAAACAGGCCGTCGTCCTGGGCCATGTCCTGGATGCGCGGCAGCGCGTTGATGATGGCGTAGTTGGATAGGGCCGCATTGCCGGCCGCCACCTGGGCCAGCGCCTTCGCCTTGGCGAGCGCAGAGCCGGCTTCCACCACATATTGCACCAGATTGCAGCGTTCGCCGTCTTGAGCGTCGAGCACCCTGCCGGTCAGCATCAGATCGGTCATGCGCGCCACGCTCATCAGGCGCGCCACCCTCACCGAGCCGCTGCCGCCGACGAAGATGCCACGCTGGCCTTCCGGCAGGGCGAAGAAGGCGGTCGTATCGGCGACGCGGATATGGGCCGAGGCGGCGAGTTCCAGTCCACCGCCAACGACTGCGCCGGTGAGCGCCGCGACAAAGGGAATGGTGCCGCGCTGGATGTGGTCGAAGACCGCATGCCAGCGGCGCGAGCCGTGAATGCCTTCGATCGGCGTCTTGGTGATGTGCTCTGCGAGGTCGAGCCCGGAACAGAAATGCGCGCCGACGCCGTGGATGACGCCGGCCTTGGCCTCACGCGAAGCACGCTTGACCGCCTCGGCCAGAGCTTCGACCATCGCGTCCGAAATGGCGTTGCGCTTCTCCGGCCGGTTGAGGCCGATGAGCGCGATCTCGCCCTCCAGGGCATAGGTGACAAGCGGCTTGGTCATCAAAGGCCCGGCTACCTCCCATGACCGCTTTTTGGCCCATTTCCTGGGTTTCTGCGGCGATCGGGCCGGCTGCAGGGCACAGGCGCGCCGGCCAATTTAGTTTCCTAGTGGACGAAATACCGGGTCCCGTGTCAAGATGAAACCACCGAGCGGCGTTGCCGGCAGGCTGGAGGGAGGCCGGCCCGGACAGGAAGCCCGCCCGCCCGGCCGCGTGGGAGGACACGCCTTTTGACCGCTGAAATACCGGACGTCGCTGCCATCGAGGCGGCGCCGTTGCGCAAGGTCCGTTTCTGGGAGCCCGAGATCGTCGTCGACCGGCGGTCGGACGGGACCATCCTGGTGCGTCAGGCCGGCGAACTGCCGGCCTTCCCGCCGCGCCTGACCGATCGGCTGGTGCATTACGCGAAGTTCACGCCCGACACGCTGTTCCTCGCCGACCGCAATGGCGGCAAGGACTGGCGCACGGTCACCTATGGCCAGGCCCTCGACCGCGTGCGCCGCATCGGCGAATCGCTCAGGGAATTCGACCTGTCACTCGACCATCCGCTGCTGATCCTGTCGGGCAACGACATCGAGCACGCGCTGCTGGGGCTCGCCGCGCAATATGTCGGCGTTCCCTATGCGGCCGTCTCTCCGGCCTATTCGCTGGTCTCCACCGATTTCTCGAAGTTGCGCAGCATTGTCGGCAAGCTGCAGCCGGGCCTGGTCTTTGCCGCCGACGGCAAGCCGTTCGGTCCGGCGATCCAGGCGGTCGCCCCGGCGCAAACGCCGATCGTCACGATCCGCAATCCGCCGCCGCGGCGCGTCAACATCGCCTTCGCCGATCTCGAAGCCCATCGGCCAACCGGCGCGGCCGACGCGGCGCATGAAAAAGTCGGGCCCGACACCATCGCCAAGTTCCTCTTCACCTCGGGCTCCACCGGCTCGCCCAAGGCAGTCATCAACACCCAGCGCATGATGACCGCCAATCAGGAGATGGTGCGCGACTGCTTCGCCTATATGCGCGACGAGCCGCCGATCGTTCTCGACTGGGCGCCGTGGAACCATACCGCCGGGGGCAACAAGGTCTTCAACATGGTGCTCTATAACGGCGGCACCCTCTACATCGACGACGGCCGCCCGACCCCGGCGGCCATCGGCAAGACCGTGCGAAACCTGCGCGAGGTGTCGCCGACCTGGTACTTCAACGTGCCCAAGGGCTACGAGGAGCTGATCCCGTTCCTCGAGGAAGACGTCGAACTGCGCCAGCGCTTCTTCAGCCGCCTCAGCATGATGATGTATGCCGGCGCCGGCCTTGGCCAGCACACCTGGAGCGCGCTGGAACGCCTGGCCGTGCAGGCGACCGGCGAGCGCGTGCTGCTGGTCACCGGCCTCGGCTCGACCGAGACGGCACCGTTCTCGATGATGTGCACCGTCGATCAGCGCATCGCCGGCAATATCGGCCTGCCGGCGCGCGGGCTGGAACTGAAGCTGGTGCCGGTCGACGACAAGCTCGAAGCCCGCCTCAAGGGCCCCAACATCACGCCGGGCTATTGGCGTGACCCCGAACGCACGTCGGAAGCCTTTGACGAGGAAGGTTTTTATCGCCTCGGCGACGCCTTCCGCTTCGTCGATCCGGACGATGCCGCGAAGGGCTTCTATTTCGACGGGCGCATCGCCGAGAACTTCAAGCTCAACACCGGCACCTGGGTGAATGCCGGGGCGCTGCGCACCCAGCTCATCGACGCGCTCGGCGGTCTCGCCCGCGACGCGGTGATCACCGGCCTCGACCGCGATTTCGTCGGCGCCATCGTCGTCCCCGACCTGGCGGCCTGCCGCGTTCTGGCGGCCGGCGCGAAGGAGGATACGCCGGTTGCCGACATCCTCGACGACGATCGCGTGCGCGCCGACTTCGGTGTCCGTCTGGCGGCGCTCGCCCGCGAAAGCACCGGTTCGTCGACACTCGTCCGCCGGATCATCCTCTACGGCGGCTCGCTGTCGATCGACAAGGGCGAGGTCACCGACAAGGGCTCGCTCAACCAGCGCGCCGTCATCGCCAATCATCCCGAACTGGTCGAGGAGATCTACGAGGGTTCGCCGCGGGTCATCGCCTTCAAGGAAGGCGGCTGATCATTTCGGCGCCATGCGCAGCGCGCCGTCGAGGCGCACCACCTCGCCATTCAGATAGGGGTTGGTGATCATGGCCGCGACCAGTGCGGCGAACTCGTCGGGCTCGCCCAGGCGGGCAGGGAAGGGGATCGACGCACCCAGGGCGGCTTGCGTCTCCGCCGGAAGCTCCTCCAGCAGCGGCGTACGGAAGAGGCCGGGCGCAATCGCCAGGACGCGGATGCCGAAACGCGCGAACTCGCGCGCCGCCGGCAGCGTCAGCGACACGATCCCGCCTTTCGAGGCGGCATAGGCCGCCTGGCCGATCTGACCGTCATAGGCGGCGACCGACGCAGCGGAGACGATGACGCCGCGCTCGCCGGTATCGGTCTCGGCGAGGTCCGTCATCGCGGCGGCGGCCAGGCGCATGACGTTGAATGTGCCGATGAGATTGACCCGGACCACGCGCTCGAAGGCGTCGAGCGCCATGGGGCCGTCGCGGCCGACGATGCGCGCCGCCCCGCCGATGCCGGCGCAGTTGACCAGGATGCGTGCCGGGCCATGCGCCACCGCGGCCTTCGCGATCGCCGCCCCGACGCTTGCCGGTTCGGTGACGTCGCAGGAACAGAAGACGCCGCCGATCTCCACGGCAAGGCTCTCGCCGGCGTCCGCATTGCGATCGAGCACGGCGACCTTCGCGCCCTCCCGCGTCAGCAAGCGGGCCGTGGCGGCGCCGAGGCCGGACGCACCCCCGGTTACGAGTGCGGCTGATCCGCGAATCTGCACGCTTGCCACTCCATCCCGATCTCGATGGCACCGAGCTTGCTCAATTGCGCGAGCCCCCACAAGGCCCACGTGGCTCCCGACCATGCCGGACCCGGCGGGCCATGGTCTTGCAGGCGCATCGACGCCGCGTCATGCGCATGATGGCCCGCGCAAGCCGGATTTGCGATGTTGGAACGCAACCGCGAGGCGGACCCGACAGGACCACCTTGCCTGTGGGTTATTGCCCACTGTCCGAAGGGTCATCGCTGGCATAGGGCAGCGCCAGCAGCTCATCCCACGCCGCGTCGGGGATCGGCCAGTTCGCCCACTCCAGCGTCTGGGTGATGCGCTCAGGCTTGCTGACACCAACCACGGTTGACGTCACCCGTTTGTCGCGCAGAGAGAACTGCAGCGCCGCCGCGCCCGTCGGCACGCCATGGCGGTTGCAGATTTCCTCAATGCGGCGGATGGGGCCGAGCATCTCCTCCGACGCCTCGCGGTAGGCGTATCTGCCGTAGGTGGTCGACCCCTTGGCCAGGACGCCGCTGCCATAGGGCGCGGCGTTGAGCACGGCGATGCCCTTGCCGTAGCAGAAATCGATCATCGGCTCGGCGTTGCGGTTGGGCAGCGTGAAGCGGTTATGCGTGATGATCGCGTCGAAGTCCCAATCGCGCAGAAGCTGCATCATCATGTCGACGCGCCCCGCGGCCAGGCCGACGGCCCCCGCCAGCCCCTCCTCCTTCATCTTGAAGAGCTCGCTCAGAGCTCCGCCGGGCTTGACGATGTCGGTCACATCCGCGGCAACTTCCGGGTCGTGCAGGTGCAGCAGGTCGATGTGGTCGCGGCCGAGCGCCTTGAGGCTCTCTTCCAGCGAGCGGCGCGCCCTGGCGCCGTCGAAGACGTTGCTCTCGAAGTCGCGGTCGAGCTTGGAGGAGATGACGAAGCCTTCCGGCAGGCCGCCGATCTCTTTCAGCACTTCACCGATGCGCTGCTCGCTGCGCCCGTGGCCGTAGATGCGGGCGGTATCGAGAAAATTCACCGGGCCGGCGAAGATCGCCTTCAGCGTCGCCTTGGCCTGGTCCGCATCGACGGAATAACCGAAAGTCTCCGGCATGTCGCCGATGGCCGACGTGCCGAAGCAGACCTTTGACACGCTCAGGCCGGTACGACCGAGCATCACCCGTTCACTATGTCCCGCAGGCATGAGTTCCTCCGACAACGGCGTCCGCAGGTGCCGCTGCGTTCCCGATCTTTGATCTTTGGCGCGTCGTGGCGCAACCGTCCACCCCGGCCGGGCGCTGCAGCGCCGCTCACCGCAACCCGTCAAAAAAAGGCGGGGACAGGACTCTGCCTGCCCCCGCAGGGAGGATGCGCCATGTTGTTGAGTGGCCTCACGATTGTGAAAATGGCGAAGGACAGCATCATGTAAGGCACCGGCAAGTCAGCCCGCCGCGAGGTTTCGCGGCTTCCAACCCTCGGGCAGGCGGCTGAGGATGATGAGGCTCAGGATGTCGTCCTGACTGACTTCGCCGATCGGGTGCATGCCGACATTGAGGCCGTTCTTCATCACCATCACCCGGTCGCACAGCTCGAACACGTCGTGCATGTCGTGGCTGACCAGAAAGATGCCGATGCCATCGTCGCGCAGCTTGCGCATCAGGTCGTCGACCATTTGCGTTTCCGACGGACCGAGGGCAGCCGTCGGCTCGTCCATGATCAGGATGCGGGCATTGAAATAGAGAGCCCGCGCGATGGCGATGACCTGGCGCTGCCCGCCCGACATGTTGCGCACGATGTCGGTGATATTCCTGAAATGCGGATTGAGGCGCTGAAGCACCTCGCGGGCCTCGCTCTCCATGCGCTTTTTGTCGAGCGTACCGTATTTGGTCTTGAGTTCGCGCCCGAGGAACAGATTGGCCGGCGCGTCGAGGTGGTCGGCCAGCGCCAGGGTCTGGTAAATGGTTTCGATGCCGAGGTTGCGCGCCTCGATCGGCGTGTTGACCTCGACCTTGTTGCCATCGACGAAGATTTCGCCGCTGGTCCGCTGCATGGCACCCGACAGGATGCGCATGAGGCAGGACTTGCCGGCGCCGTTGTGCCCGAGCACGCCGACGATCTCGCCGGGATGCAGATCGATCGACACGTCCTCAACCGCGTGGACGCCGCCGAAATGCTTGTAGATGTGTTTCATCTCCACCAGTGGAGCGGCGCCATCCACGACTATCGACTCCCCTGCTGCGTATCGCGGAACTCATTTAGCGCGGACATTGCCAACTCGCTTCTGCTTCTTCCGGCCCTGAGGATGTCCGGGACGCCTCGGCGGAGGCGTCCCGGACCATTTCGCACAGACTAGTAGAGAACGTTCTTCGCTTCCGGCTTGTCGATATTGTCCTTGGTGACAAGGATGACGCCGGTGTCGATCAACGGCTCGACGGTCTTGCCGGCGATGATTTCGCCGATGGTCTTCACGCCGAGCTCGCCCATCTGGTAGGAGCCCTGGACGGCGATCGCGTCGAGCGTGCCGTCCTTGATCATGGCCTGCTCTTCCTCGTTGCCGTCGAAGCCCACGGCCTCGATCTTGCCCGCCTTGCCGGCCTGCTGGATGGCGCGGCCCATGCCGACGGCGGTCGGCTCGTTGGCGCCGAAGATGCCGACGAGATCGGGATTGGCGGCCAGAACGTCGGTGGTCTGGTTGAGGGCCTTGGCCATCTGGGCCTCGGAATAATAGGTCCCGACGATCTCAAGCTTCGAGTTCTTCGCGATGTAGTCCTTGAAGCCGCCGACGCGACCGATTTCCGAACCGACGCCCGCGATATAGGACATGACGGCGATCTTGCCGGTGGTGCCGACCTTCTCGATCAGCCGCTGGGCGCAGAGCTGACCGGCCTTGTTGTTGTCGGTGGTCAGGAACGACTGGTAGTAGCCCTTGGCGGCATCGCCCAGGCCGGAGTCGATGATGACGACCGGAATACCGGCTTCATGAGCTGCCTTCACGGCCGGGACCAGAGCGTCCGGATCCGACGCTGCCAGCACGATGCCGGCGACGCCGCGGTTGACCGCGTTCTGGACCATGTTGACTTCCTCGGCGATCTGCGATTCAGCCGCAGGCCCCTGGAAGGTCATGGTGTAGCCCGGCAGCTCCTTGATGGCCGCCGAAGCGCCCTTGTTGACGTTCTGCCAGTAGTTGGAGTTCGTGGTCTTGACGATGACCGCGATCTCCTTCGACTGGGCCATTGCCGGGCCGGCGAGCCCGGCGACCAAGCCGACGGCCGCCAAGCCAAGAAACAGTTTCTTTACAGTATGCGTCATGGCGATCTCCTCCCGTTGACGACGCTAAGTTATCGACGTGCCGCGCTATTTCCGGTTCCGCAAATAATCCACGTAGACGGTACCGATGACGACACAGCCGATGATGATCTGCTGAATGAACGACGACACGCCGTTCATGTTCAGACCATTTCGAAGAATTCCGATGACGAAGGCACCGATCATGGTGCCCGAGATGGTGCCGACGCCGCCCATCAGCGAGGCACCGCCGATCACCGATGCCGCGATGGCGTCGAGTTCGTAGGCGACGCCCTCGTTGGGCTGGGCGGTGACCAGGCGCGACATGAGCACGATGCCGGTGATGCCGGCCATCGTACCCGACAGCCCATAGGCAAACATCTTGGTGCGCTCGACATTGATGCCGGACAGACGCGCCGCTTCCTCGTTGGAGCCCACGGCGTAGATGTGACGCCCGATCTGCAGGCTGCCGAGGATGAAGGCGACGACAAATGCCACTGCCACCATCAGCACCACCGGGTATGGGATACCCGGGAAAATGATACGCGGAAGCCCGTTGGCCCCCTGTCCGAGGGTGCGGAAAAAGGATCCGTTGCCGAGCACGCCGAACGCTTGGCCAAGATTCGACACCGGCGCGGCGCCGGTCAATTGCAGGGCGATACCGCGGGCGATCAGCATCATGCCCAGCGTGGCGATGAACGGCGCCAGCTTCATCCGGGTGACCACGAAGCCGTTCGCCAACCCGCACAAAGTGCCGATCAGCACGCCGGCCAACATGGCGGCGGGTACAGGCCAGCCTGCCTTGACCAGAAGGGCGGCTCCAGTGCCCGCCAGGGCCAGGACCGAGCCGACGCTCAGATCGATGCCACCGGTCACGATCACGACCGTCGCACCGATGCCGAGAAAGGCGATCGACGTCGTCTGCAACGACACCGTCATGGCGTTGGTGATGGTGAAGAACGCGTTCGCGGTCACACCGAAAACGGTGATCAACGCGATCAGGCCGGCCAGCGCAGAGAATTTCTGCACCAGGTCCCGGCGCCGCTGACTGGTCAGCCGGACCAGTTCGACCTGTTCAGTGCGGGCCCTGCTTACGCTGCCATCACTCATCTCAGACCCTTGACCCTCGTCCGCTCCCCACGGCGCAACCGCGTGATCGCGATGCGCCCCGATGCGCGCTCAGTCTTCCCGCATAGCCGTCTCGGCGGACGTCGCCGCCGTCGATGTTGACACCGGGTTCGAACGCGGTGGTGAAACCGTCGAAGCCCATGGATTCACTCACGCTGGCCGGCAGGTTCGGCATCGGTTCTGGATCGACGATTGTGGCCCGGCACAACAAATTGTCGCTCCCACATCGCGGACTTGCCGCGCAAACCGGCCCCCACCTATCCCTGGCGTTGACCAATCCACAGCCGACACACATCCCTGCCTGTCGATCCCTTTCTTCTCGCTCTGCCAGTACCTCCAACTTGGAAATTGAATGCGGAGAGGTGGCACGTTGTCAAAATGTTTTTTATCCACAGGAGACGATGGAATCTAGCGTTTTAAAAACATCTTGACGAAACAGCAGGCGCGGATTTGTTTTTTATGCATTATCGCCAGAGAGGCTTGGCCGGCGGCGAGGCGTGCTGCCGTCGAAACGAAACCACAAACCGCTGCCGATGCGTTCATTGCACTACCAGCACATTCTGCGCTGACGTTGTGACGACCGGCATCCGAAGGAAGACATCATGGAAGCGCTCGTCTGCCGCAAACCCGGAGAACTGGCCGTCGAGGAACGGCCCGAGCCGCGGCGCTCAGACGGCGAGGTTCTCGTCAGGATTCGCCGTGTCGGAATCTGTGGAACCGACTATCACATCTACGAGGGCAACCACCCTTACCTGCAATATCCGCGCATCATGGGGCATGAGTTGGCGGCGGAAGTGGTCGAGGCGCCCGCCGGCAGTCGCTTCCGGCAGGACGATCTGGTTGTCGTCAATCCCTACATCGCCTGTGGGACGTGTCACGCCTGCCGCAAGGGCAAGCCTAATTGCTGCATGAACATCGCCGTCCTTGGTGTGCATCGCGATGGCGGCATGACCAGTCTCATCAACGTCCCGGAGGTGAACCTCTATCCGGCCGAGGGTCTGACGCCCGACCAGGCGGCGACCGTGGAGTTTCTGGCCATCGGCGCGCATGGCGTCAGCCGCGCTGGCGCGTCGGTCCAATTGGGTCGAACGCTGGTGGTCGGCGCCGGGCCGATCGGCATCGGCGCGGCGGTATTCGCCGAGATCGCCGGATCGCGCGTCACCCTGATGGACCTCGAACGCGAGCGCCTGACGCAAGCGCAGCGGCTGATCGGAGTTGACTCGCTGATCGCCGTCGACGCCGGGACCGCGGATACGGTGGCCGAACTCACCGACGGCGATGGCTTCGACACCGTCATCGACGCCACCGGCAACCGGTCATCGATGGAAGCGGGGTTCGGTTATGTCGCCCATGGCGGGGTGTACGTCTTGTTGAGCGTGGTCCGCGAGAACGTCGCATTCGCCGACCCCGTTTTCCACGCGCGCGAAACCACGCTCTTGGCCAGCCGCAACGCGCTCAAATCCGACTTCGAGACGGTCATCGCGGCGATCGCCTCCGGCAAGGTGCCGATCGCCAAGCTGATCACGCATCGCACGACGCTTGCCGGCGCAACCAACGACCTTGCCCGCTGGGCCACCGACAAACGCGGCCTGATCAAGGCGCTCATCGACATATCGTCATGACCAGGCGGATCATCCAGTTCGGTACCAGCCGTTTTCTTCAGGCACATGTGGACCTGTTCGTCCACGAGGCGCGGATGGGCGGGCAGGATATCGGGCCGATCACGGTCGTGAAGACGACCAGAAGCGCCGAGCGCTCCGGCCGCGTCGCGGCGTTCCGTCGGCCGGGCGGTTTTCCGGTCCGCATTCAGGGCTACCGCGGCGCGCAGATCGTTGACGAGACCGTCCAGGTCACCAGTGTCGATGGTGCACTCGAAGCGGAGGCGGATTGGGCCCGTCTGACGGAACTCTTCGCCGGCGAAGCCGCCTTCATCGTCAGCAATGTCGGCGATCGCGGCTACGAGATCGACGAAGCCGATCGCGCCGCGCCGCCACCTGCGGGCAACGCTGCCGCAAGTTACCCGGCGAAGCTCCTGCAGCTTCTGTTGGCGCGGCACGCGGAAGGCGGGCATCCCCTGACCATCCTGCCCTGCGAGCTGGTGCCGCGGAACGGCGCCGTTCTCAGGCAGCATGTCGAGGACCTGGCCGCCGGCTGGAAGACAGGCGACGCCTTCGGCCAATGGCTCAAGGAAGCCGTCACCTTCACCGATACGCTGGTCGACCGTATCGTCTCTGCCGCCATCGAGCCGGTTGGAGCCGTCGCCGAGCCATATGCGCTATGGGCGATTTGCGCGCAGTCGGCGCCGTTCCGCCACCCGGCCGTCAGCGCCGTGCCGGACCTCGAGCCGATCGAGCGCCTGAAGCTCCATATTCTTAATCTCGGCCACACCTGGCTGGCCGAAACTTGGCAAAGGGAAGGCCGCCGAGACGGGGAGACGGTGAAGGAAATTCTCGCCGATCGGCGTGTGAAGCAGCAGCTCGACGCGCTTTACGCCGATGAGGTGCTGCCGGGATTTGCCGCGCACGCGATGCAAGGCGAGGCGAAGGAATATGTCGCCGTGACCTTGGGGCGCTTCATGAATCCGTTTCTCGAGCACAGGATCGCCGACATCGCCCAGAACCATGCGGTCAAAGTGCAGCGCCGTATCGGTGCCTTCATCGATTGGGCAAAGGGCGCCGACGCGTCGCTCAAGATGCCGCGTCTGGAAGCGCTGGTGATGGCCTACGCCTGAGCGCCGAAGCGGGCCTCACTCGATCGATGCCAGCAGCGTACGACGTGCCGAGGCCAGATGGCGTCGGCAGGCTGCTTCGACACGCACGGGATCGCGGCTGTACAGGGCTTCGATGTAGTCGAGATGCTCGCGCGCGGCCACTTCGTTACGCTGCCGCTCGGTGCTCTTCCGCCACTGATAGTGATAGTGGAAGATGAGGGCCATCAGGTCGTAGAATCCCTCCATGAAACGATTGTGCGAAGCGTTGTAGACGAGGCGGTGGAAGCGCTCGTCGAGCACCGAGAATTCCTTGTAGCGCCGGTTGATGTAGCGCAGTAGCCGGCGGTGCTCTGTCTCCAGCGCCTTGAGCTCACTCCAGGCGGGCGCCTCCGGCGGCAAGGCGACGAAGGCCCTGGCGCAGGGAATCTCGAAGAGTTCGCGCACCTCGAACAGTTCGAGGGCGAACTCGGTCGTGAAGCCGCGAAAGATCCAGCCCGAGTTCGGCCGCTTCTCGACCAGGCCGAATTGTTCGAAGCGGCGCAGGCACTCTCGCACCGCGCTGGTCGACACGCCGAACTGCCGCGCCAGTTCCAGTCCGTTGACATATTCGCCCGGCTGCCGTCCGTTGCGCGAGATCCACTCCATGAGCTTCGATTCGACGCGATCGGATGCCGCGATCGTATCGGCCATCGGGAAATGGTCGCGCTCGTCCGGCTTGCGCGCCAGCACCAGCCGGTTGTCCTTGCGCTTGACGATGCGCCGGTCGATGAGCGTGCGCAGTGCCTTGCGGATTGTCGTGCGCGACACGCCCACACTGTCGGCCAGTCTGGTTTCCGGATCGATCCGTGCGCCGAGCGGCTGCCGGGACAGCAAGTCGAGGAGCTCGTTAAAGGCCTTTTTGAAGACAGTGTCGCTCTTCAACGGTCCGTTCCAGTGCAGCCCCTGTTCCAGGCCTGTCGGCTAGATTTGATCACAAATGCCGTCGCCAGCATATGCGATGTGGCCGCAAAGTGGAGCCGGCCACGGGCAGGTGTCGCCGATCGTCTTGTGCGACAGGCAACCCCTGATCGTCGCGTATTTCTCATTCCCGCGCGCCGACCTCGTCCTCGAGCAATTGCTGTCCCATAGCGCCATACCGGTAGAGCCCGAGGTTGCGTTGC
>CAVXLJ010000027.1:0-51783 GCA_963762605.1 uncultured Alphaproteobacteria bacterium
GAAGAGCGTATCGCCGTCCGCATCCAGCTCGGTCGCCAGCCAGGCACCTTCGCCCAACGGGTTGAAGAACTTGACCACTGGCACATGGTCGGCGCCGCGTTCACGGCCATTAGCCAGCAAGCGCTCGCGCAGCTCTGGAGTCAGAAGGATCATGCCGCCCTCCTGTCGACGTCGGGTTCGTCGGACTCGGTGCTGCTGGATTCCGGCAGGAAGCTGAGCAGCCATTCGGCGGCCTTGCTCGCCTGGGATGCCGCGCGGACGACGGCGCGATTGTCTTCGCGCAGTACCTCCAGCCATGAGCCAATATAGTCGGCGTGGCGCACGGTTGGGACGATGCCGAGGGAGGCGCAGCAGAAGGCCGCGTTCATCTCGGCGACCAGCTCTTCGAAGGCGTACTTCTTCGAGCCGAACGAACCGGAGAGGTCGCGGCCGAGACGGGATGCATGGCCCGTCGCATGACCAAGCTCATGCAGGGCCGTGCGGTGCCAATTTATGGTTTCGAAATAGGCCTGCGGTGGCGGCACCTGCACATAGTCGCTCGCCGGTACATAGAAGGCGCGACTGCCGCCAATGCGGAAATCGACACGCGTCGCCTTGATCAGCGCCTCGACTGTCGGTTCGATCAGTCCAGGCTCTGGCGCCGGCGGCGCGACGGCAAGTTCGTCGGGCAGATCCTCGCACTGCGCGACGTTGAACACGGTGAAGCGTTTGAGGAAAGGAATGGCCTGCGCTTCTTCGCCGGTCTCCTGCGCGCGCTTCTTTTCATCGTCGGGAATGAAGCGGTCGGCGTAGACGACAGTGGTGCCGTGTTCGCCCTTGCGGACATGGCCGCCGAGCGATAGCGCCTGGCGGAAGGTCAGCCAACTCTGCACCGGGAAGCCAAGCTCGATAACCGCGCCCCAGAGAATCAACACGTTGATCCCGGAATAGGTGCGGCCGGTGGCGGCATTCGCCGGCATGGCGAGCGGCGCCTTCGCCGCCGCTGTGCCCCACGGTTGCACCCACGGCACACGACCGGCTTTCAGTTCGGCGATGATCTTGTGGGTGATGTCGTCGTAGAGGCTCGTCCGATCGGCGCCGGCGCGAGCGTTGCGGTGATGTCTGGACATCGCGGTTCTCCGCGACGGGCGCCGGAGGCCTCTCCTCCAGCCCTCAACCCGTCACGGCAAACCCAGTCCGCACTCTCACTCGAAAAAGGCGGCGATGCGGGGAAGGCTGTGCAAGAACTCGGGACGCAGCAGCCGAACACGGTCGTCGCGACGCGACGCCGCGGCTCAGCCCGGCGCGATGATCGGACTTGGTTGAGATAGCCCCAAATGTAGAGGCGGAACATGTCACCAGGCTGGAATCCTGGTCTGCCAGTCGCCGCCGCGACGACCCGGTTGAAGCCCAGTTCGGCCAGGTCCAGACTAGCGACGAATGCATCCACGACATGGACGAGGCTGTCTGGCGCCACGTAGTCGTCGATGCATGCCGGCAGCAGACTGATCTGATCTCGGCTGTCGCCATCGATGAAGCTTACAGCTTGCCGCCGCCCGCATAACAGGTTGATTCTACGGTGATTTGCTCGATATAGCCAAATTCTTGGAACGTTTCTTGCGGACACTTGTCCACTGCGAGCGTCGACGGTGACCCACCGGGCGTCAGTCGCGCGATATGGACAGCCCCGCGAGAAGCGGAGCGTATGCGGCGAGCCTGCGGGATAGGAACTCAGTGAAGAGCCGCACGCGCTTCGTCTTGCGTGTCTCCCCCTGCGTGAGAAGCCAGAGCGTTCCGTACATGTGCAGGTCGGTGCCCGGCACCCTCACCAGCAGGGGGTCGGCATCTCCGACGAAGCACGGCAGTGTCGTGATCCCGAGCCCTTGCCGTACAGCAACGATCTGCGCCTCGGCGTCCGTGGTCCTGAATGGAACCCCCGTGGTGCGAACCTCACCCTCGCTGGCCCAATCCGGAATTCCATGAATGCTTATGACGATCCACCGGATGGGATCAGGCGCGCCCGCACGCCACGCGGCCAGTCGATCGCGGGACATGTAGACGCCGCCGAACAGCTCCGGTCCCTTCAGGCCGTGAAGATTGAGCGGCAGGGTTTTGCGGTCGTAGACGACGCGGATCGCGACGTCGGCCTCTCGGTTGGTCAGATTTGCCAGCTCGCCGGACGACAAGATTTCCATCTCGATGTCCGGATGCAGACGCGCGAAATCGGCGAAGTCCGGCATGAGCAGGTGTGTCGCGAGGGGCGGTGCCAGCGTCACCCGCAGAAGCCCGCGCACGCTCTGGTCGCGACCGAAGACGCGCGTCTCGAGCTGGTTCGACGACGCTTCCATCTGGTTCGCGAGTTCGAGGACCTCCTCGCCCGCGGCCGTCAGGCGGTAGCCCGAAGGCAGCTTTTCGAACATCTGCGCCCCGAGGTGTTCCTCGAGCTGGGCGATGCGTCGCAGCACGGTCGAGTGGTTCACTCCGAGGCGCTCGGCGGCAGCCCGCACTGAGCCTCCGCGCGCGGCGGCAAGAAAGTAGCGAACGTCATCCCAGTCGATCATGGTGCATTCCCGCGCCGCCAGCTGCGCCCTCCAAAGCCCATTCTGACACATTGAGCCGCAGCGCGCGTGATTGTCGCGGCGTTCAATCGCCTAACTGGATCGTTTTCGCACCACCGATGTGCGCAATTCCGCACTCACCGCCTGCCTCCGGCGGACCCATGTTCAGGCTCTCGGCGGACCTCCCCGCACAGTCAAAGACCCGAGATGGCGAAGTGAAGGATGCACGACATGACCAGACTTGAGCGGAAAGACCGCCGTCATTACGGGCGGCGCCACGGGCATCGGCCGCGCCGCAGCAAAGCGCTTCATCGAGGAGGGCGCCTTCGTCTTCATCTTCGGCCGCCGACAGGAAACGCTCGACGCCGCCGTGGCCGACCTCGGGCCCAATGCCCGCGCGGTGAAGGGCTCGGTCTCGGATGAGGCCGACCTCGACCAACTCTACGCGGCCGTGAAGGCCGAGCGCGGAAGCCTCGACATCGTCTTCGCCAATGCCAGGGCGGGAAGCCCGCTTCCGCTCGGCAAGATCACCGCCGAGCACATTGATGAGACCTTCGACACCAATGTGAAGGGTACGATCTTCACGGTCCAGAAGGCGCTGCCCCTGATGGGCTCAGGCGGTTCGATCATCCTGACCGGATCGAGCGCCGGCACCACGGGCGCACCGGGATTCACTGCGTACAGCGCCAGCAAAGCCGCAGTGCGCAATCTCGCGCGAACCTGGGCGGAGGATCTGAAGGGCACCGGCATTCGGGTCAACGTGTTGTCGCCCGGGGCGACGGCGACCGAACTCGCGAAGGAGGCGCTAGGCGAGGAAGGCATGAAGGTCTTCGCCTCGATGACTCCGCTCCAGCGCATGGCCGATCCGGCGGAGATCGGGGCGGTGGCTGCCTTTCTCGCGTCGTCGGACAGCAGCTTCATGACCGCCAGCGAGGTCGCCGTCGACGGCGGCCTCGCGCAACTCTGACCCGCCTCGTCCGGCCGGTCACTCCACTGATCCCATTATTCGCACTTCCACGGAAGAAAATAAAATGGAACAATCCCTTAAAGGCAAAACTGCTCTCGTTACCGGTGCATCGCGGGGTATTGGCCGCGCCATCGCCGAACGTCTCGCAAAAGATGGTGCGACGGTCGCGCTGACCTACAACGTCAGCAAGTCTGGCGCAGACGAGGCGGTCGCGGCCATCGAGAATGCTGGAGGCACTGCGTTCGCGATCCACGCGGACCTCGTTGACCCGGCGACCGTCCCGACCTTGTTCGAGAGACTCGACGATGAGTTCACCAAGCGGATCGGAAGCAAAGCGCTCGACATTCTGGTCAACAACGCTGGCAATACCGGCTGGGTTGGCTTCAAAGATGCGACGCCGGACAGTTGGGACACCCTGATCGCGGTCTATGCCCGCGCGCCCTTCTTCATCGTTCAGGCCGCTCTGGACTCGTCTCGCCGATGGCGGAAGCATCATCAACATCTCTTCCGCTGCTGCGACAAAGCCTGTGACAGCAGCGCCCATTTACTCGATGGCCAAAGCGGCCATCAACAACCTGACCCATGCGCTCGCGTCCGAGCTGGGGCCGCGCGGAATTACCGTAAACGCCGTCGCGCCGGGACCCACGCAGACGGACGGGAACGCCGCTTTCCGGGAGAACCCCGAACTTCGTCAAGGCGTTCGTGGCCGAAACTGCGATGGGCCGCTTTGGCGAACCTTCGGAAATCGCCGCCGTCGTGGCGTTCCTGGTTTCCGATGAAGGCCACTGGGTGACCGGCCAGACGATTGAGGCGAGCGGCGGCTACAGGCTCTGACGGGGCCGAAAAATCGAAGGAGATATCATGAGCTACGCAATCATCGGCTTCGGCAGCATCGGTCACGCTCTTGCCAAAGCGTTTGCCCGCAAGGGTATCGAAGTATCCGTTGCCACCACGCGCGACCCGGAAAGCTTTGCATCCGATGCGGCCGCGATCGGAGCCACGATCCTTCCCAAAACACTGGCAGAAGCCGCCAAGGCGGACATCATGTTTTTGGCTGTCCGTTTCGATGCACACCCGGATGTCGCGAAGGCGCTTCCCACCTGGCAGGGGAAGACGATCATCGATGTGACCAACGCCTACGGCGTGCCCCCTGAGAAACTCGGAGGACAGCCTTCTTCCAAGTTCGTCGCGCAAGCCTTCACTGGCGCAAAATTGGTCAAGGGCTTCAACCATCTGGTCGCGGCGGTCCTTGAACAAGATCCGGCGGTACATGGCGGCAGGAGAGTTGTGTTCCTGGCAAGCGACGATGACGGCGCCGCAGATGAGGTTGGCGCGCTTGCGGAAAATCTCGGTTTCGCGCCGATCAAACTTGGCGGGCTTTCGGAAGGCGGGCTGCTTGTGCAGGCGCGTGGAAACAGCTGGGGTCGGCTGATCTTCAAAGACCTGATCAAGTTCGACTGACGAATACGACGTCCCACCGGCATGGACGCGGCGCGATCCGGTGCGGCCGAGATGGAGGAAATTCCTATGAGCACAGATAAGAACGTGCAGACCGTGAAGGACTTCCTCGCCGCGATCGGCCGCGGCTGCTTGAGTCATCGTTTGATCGGGGAGAAGCCGACCCAGGCGGCAAGGCCCCTGCCGGTTTCGAAGGCGAGAGCATCGGCGAGACGCCCCCGCCCCCGCTCGATCAGTCGACTGGCAGGCCGACCTCCGCCAGCATTTGCTGGTATTCGGGCCGATCGCGGATCGGCCAGAAGGCCGTGTTCTCCTTGAGCCCGATCAGGCGTTCCTCGTGCCGTTTCAGGCTGATGTGCAGCCAGGGCATCGCCTCGCGCCACTTGCCGACCATCGCGTAGTCGCATGCGATGTCCCAGGCGAGCGCCTCACCACGCTCGTAATACTTCGTGTCCACCGCCACGATCGCCTCGTCCATGGCCTCCTTGCCCCCTTTGGCGAGCGCGGCAAGACCGGCATCGGCAACTGCACGGTAGCGGGGCACCTCGATCAGGTCGCCCAGCTTGGCGTTGTTCTCGAGATAGCCGGCGTAGTCGAGCTGCCCGAGCCGAAGGGAGGCAAGTGCGGCGTAATTCCACGGGTGACCGGGATCGCGCTTGATCAGTTCCTAAATCAACGCGATGCCCTCTTTCTCGTGGCCGCTCTGGAACAGCGCTTGCCCCTTGATGTTGAGGATCGTGGTATTGGCGGGATCGAGTTCCTGAGCCCGTTCCAATATCGGCACTGCGTCGGCGGAACGGCCGACGAACATAAGCGAACTCCCGTACCAAAGAAGAGTGTTGGCGTCGTTCGGGTCGAGCCGCATCGCTTTCTCGAAGCGGTTGAGACCGGCTTTGACCTGCCACAGCCAGTGAAACTCGACAAAGGCCAGGACGCTTTGACCGAATGCATAGTCCGGAGCAAGTTCGACCGCCCGGCGCGCATGTTCCTCTGCCTTGGGATAGGCCTCCCAGCCCGACATGCCGCTATATTGCCGCGCAAGATTGTAGGTCATGGCGAGGCCCGCATGGGCTTCGGCGTAGTCGGGGAAAATCTTGAGCGCTTGGTTCAGCACCTTGATGGCTTCGGCGATACCCTCGGGCGTGCGCCGATTCCACAGATAGGTGCCTCGCAAATAGAGTTTGTGCGCCGCCTCGGGTACGTTGGGCGTTTCAAAGCCTCCGGCCGGCGGGCCGCTGGCGCGGCTCGACCAGTAAAGGGAGCCGCCGACGACCGCGGCGGCGCCCAGGACGATTGCGGCGAGCACCACGCGGCGCGATCGCGGCTTGTGTATGGCCGCCGCATCGACAGCCGGTGGCGCGAGCGTCTCGTCGGCCAGCGTGGTCCGCCCTTTGTCCGATCGCAGCCATGCCTCAAGCTCGGAGGCAAAGGCATGCACCGGCACCCCGCGCCCGCCGTCTGAACCGACGCGATAGATCGGAAGCTGCTGTTGAGCCGCCCAACGCCTGACGGTGCTCGCGTCGCGGCCAAAATAGCGCGCGATCTCACGCCATCCTTTCAACGGCTGTTCCGCGGCAACCTTGCCTTGTTGGTCCTGCACCATCCTCGATCCGTTTCCTGGCTCTGTCGGCCGCATCCCCCTGATCATCGGCCGTCCCGGGCGATGCCAACGATCAACCATGATTATACTTATCGTCAATGGCGCATTATTCAAAATGCCGCTAAAGGCGGGCGGGTTCCTTTTTGACCTTTCAAGCGATTCGCGCAGCGTCCGAATTCGCCTTCCAAACCCCTGCGCGCGGCAGTTTTTTGCGAAATGAGCAAAGTTGCACATTCTTGCGCGAACTTATCTGGGTTCTCGAACGTCCCCACGGCAAGTACAATTTACGCAGGTTGTTGGACTGCATCTCTGATGAGATTTCCTTTCAGGAAATAGTCATTTTTGCAGTTGTGTGAGTATTATTCAAGAATTCACGCGGCTTGTGCATCCATATGTCAAATAATGTGTCGATTACCGTAGCGTTTGACCGGCCCAGCGGGGATCAAGGGGGCGTGATGGCCTTCAACGAGCGACCGCAGGCGGAAAGCTATCGCCGGATCAGCTCGACGATGGCCGTCATCGGGCGGTACGGTGCGGATGTCGGTTCACCGTGGCGCTTGGGCTGCGATGACGTGCGGTGTTCGGAGTTTCCGACCGGCACAACGAACCAATCGTATCCGCGGATGGCGCGCGTTCGCCGCGGCCATCGCCTTCTATGTGAGCATCGCGGTGAAATGCCTTGGCGAAGCCTTCGCTCAGCCCTTCGTCGGCTGGTTCAGGCTGGCGAGCCGGCGCCCGACCTCGGCCGGCCAGACCGCGATCGGTGACAGTCCGACAGAGTGAGCCCAATCAGAATGCCGGACTGCATGAACCCAGGAATACCACGGAGATCGGCGGTGCGCGGCCTGATCCACGCTGCGGCCGGCATCGCGCCGGTCCTCGTGGCAATCCTGATGGGAGCGCCAGCGGAAGCCGCGTGCACCGCCAGTGGCACCACGCTCACCTGCACAGGCGACAATTCGGGCGGCGTGACGGAGAGCTCGGCTGCAGTCACGACAATCGACATCCATACGCTGACGACCGACATCGGCAACAACGGCTTCCGCTTCAGTCAGACCGGCGGTCTGGACCTGACCATCGCCGCCGATCTCGGCACGTTTAAGATTGCGCTCGACCCGCCCAACACTTCGAACCCCCGCAATGGCTTCGAAATCACAGGCGATGGCGGCGTCTCGGGATTTCTGACCGGTGACATCACCGGCCCGACGCGCCCCGACTACAGCCTCTTCGCCCTCGACGACAACACCAGCACCAACTATGCGGGCCTGGGTTTGGATGTCGGCGGCACCATCGACTTCACCCATACCGGCGTGATCGACGTCTCCAAGGCGGATCTCGATCTACACTCGGTCAGCTCAGGTTCATTGATCGACTTGGCGACCGGCCGCTTTGCCGCCTTGCGCGCCGAATCGGTGGCCGGCGACGTCACCTTCGTCAACGACGGCGACATCAGCGTCGATGGCGGCCACCGGACCGTTACAGCGATATCGAGCAACGATCTGGCAACGCGTGCGATCCAGTTCAAGAACGCGTTCACCGAGCACTACGGCGCGATATTCCAGGCGCAGGCGATCTCGACTTCACCCAGAACGGCAACATAACGGTCACCGGCGGCGGCGCCACGACCTATTCGCAGGTCGTCGACCATACGGCCGAGGCCCAATCCGATCCCAGCCGCAGCGGCGGCATCTACATTCCGACCTACACGAGCCTCAACGGCGTTGCGCACGACTTTCCGATCTTCGACGGGCTGAAGATCGATATGACCGGCAACATCACAGTCAGTGGCGACGATGCGTCCAGCACCGCCCGGTCGCGGACGACGAGCGCCGGCAGCAACAACAACATCACCGAAGCGGACAACTCGAGGTCCACGTCCGCCTACGGGATGTACATATAACGGCGTCGATCTCGACATCTCGCTCGATGGCGATGTCTCCGTAGCCGGGGCCAACTCCAGCGCTCACGCCGAAGCCTATTTCGGCACCGGAACACCGGATGGTCCGGTCTATGCCCAGGCGCAGGCCCAGGGCGCGACCGGGCTGTGGGTCTCCGGCAGTTCAAAGGCATCGGGACCGACGACCCTCACCCTCGACTATACCGGCACGATGACGATCACCGGCGGCGACGCCAGCGCGGAGGCGCACGGCACCAGCACGGCCACGATCAACACGCTGGATGACGTCCCCTCGTCGGTTCCCCCCAATTCCCTCGTCGTCAGTGGCGGCTCTGCGACCGGGATTTACGATATATGGTACCCCCAGTTCGAGACCATCGAGACCACCATCGACGCCGTCATCCGTCCCACCGGCGGCAACGCTGATGGCACGCTGGTCGGCGACAACCTCTCCGCCGATATCACCGGTGGCCTGGGCCAGGGATTCGCGCTGGCCGTCGCCAGCCAATCCAGCACAAGCCTCAATCTCGATCTCTTGGCCAAGGGTGGCGACGCGACCGGGCTTCTGCAGGGAACGAACCTTTCCGCCAGCGTCGTTGGCGGCACGGGCTTCGCCGGGTCGATGACGCCCGCCGCTGGCATCGCCTTCATTTTCGACCAGGAGGTCACCGCGGTCGGCGGCGGGGCAAGCGTCACGCTCGACGGCAGCGGCAACAGCGCGACCGTGTCGGGCGGCGGCGCGTCAGGCATCTACGCTGACGCGTTCGCCAATTCCGGCAACAGCTATACCCAAGGCGCGAACATTACAGTGACCGGCGGCGATGCCACCGGCACTGTCACCGGCGATGGTACTGTGACGGTCTATGGCGGTCATGCTGAGGGCCTGGCTGGATCCGTAGATAGCTTCTGCACTCTGGTCGGCGATGCTTCGGTCTTCCGAAACGAGGCGACGATCACCGCCACCGGCGGCAATGCCAGCCTGACCGGCGCGGGAACCGCCATCGGCGGCAGCGCCGTCGGCTTCCTTTCCTACAACTTTTACGCGCCGTTGCCCGACGGGTCGCCACAAGTCGTCGAGCAGGCCGGCACCATCATCGCCACCGGCGGAACCGGCCCGGATGGCATGGGCGAGGTGCAGGGCGTGCGCGTCTGGGACTTCGCTGACCTCGGGTACAGTTCGTCCGGCGACTATGCCGGCACCTACGATGTGGTCAGGGTCACGGGGCCCGTCACCGTCACCGGCGACACGCTGGCGCCGCTGGCAACGGATCTCTCCGGCAATTTTGAGGGATCGGCGGGCATTCATGTCTCCAATACCGGCAGGACCGACGTCTACATCTCGGGCACCCAGGTGACCGCCAACGGTATCCGCGACCACGGTGTCCTCAGCCGCTCCGCCAACCTGATGTTGACAGTCGAGGCCGGCGCCACGGTGCAGGCCAACGGTCCCTTTGCGAACGGCGTTCTGGTGCTTCCCGGCGAAGGCTACGTTTATGATGCCGCGACCAATACCTACAGCTACGGCGTCCCCGCGCAGGCCCTCATCGTGATCGACGACGGCGGCACCATTGCCAGCGCCCAGGGCGCCGGGATCGTCGATGATAATCACGGTCGCGTCTTCGATTACAACGCAAACATGTACGTGATCGCGGAGCGCGACAACACCACCACTGTCGATGTCGCCGGCACGCTCTCGGGCGGCAACGGCACCGCCATGGATCTCGGTACAGGAGCCGACACGCTGATCCTGCGCTCCACCGCGGTGGTGACCGGCGCGATCCTGCTGGGCGCGGGCAACGACACGCTGGCGCTGGTGCCGGGTGGCGTCACGCTGACCGGCCCTGTCGATGGCGGGGCCGGCGAGGACGCCATCCTGGTCGATGTCGCTTCGGGCGACACCACGACCGTCGACATCGCCGCCCAACCGGTGACGAACTTCGAAGTGATCGAGAAGACCGGCGCCGGCACGCTGACGCTCGACGGCGGCAGCCTGCCCAACGCCTATCGCCTCGATGCGCTCGGCGGCCTCACCACGGCGGTGCCCACGACGCCGGGCGATTTCGCGAACCTCGACGTGAGGGTCGGTGATGGCGCGACCGTCAAGACCGATCACGAGGTCGGCGCCGTGACGACCGAAAGCGGCGGCACGTTTGGCGGCAACGCGACCGTCGCCAGCCTGGTCAATAACGGCGTCGTTTCGCCCGGCAACTCGATCGGCACGATCAGCGTTGCCGGGGATGTCGTGATTCAACACCGGCTCGACCTACGAGGTCGAAATTCAGGCACCAGACCAGGCCGATCTGATCTCGGCGACCGGCACGGCGACGATCAATGGCGGGACACTCCAGATTGTCAAACTGAGCCCGGATACCAGCTACCAGGCCGGGCAGACCTACCGCATCATGACCGCGACCAGCGTCGTGGTGAATAATGGTTTCGTCTTCAGCCAGCCGCTGGCGCTGCTCAACACCGACGTGGTCTATGGCTCCGATTACGTCGACCTGACGCTGATTGCCAACGTGCCCTTCAATACGCTGGCGGATACCTACAACCAGTATCAGTCGGCGACCGGCCTGCAGGACCTTGAACAGAGCGGCAACTCGCTCGCCGTCTACAACGAGATCGTACAGCTGGCGCTGAATTCGCCGGAGGCAGCGCGGCAGGCCTTCGACCTCGCCTCGGGCGAGATCCATGCCTCGGGCCAACACATCATCCGGTCGGGCGCACGCACCTTCACCCGCATGCTGCAGCAACAGGCGGGCGCCGCACTCGGCGAGGGTGGACGCGGGGTCAAGACGGAGACCGCTGCCCTCGGCTATGCGTCGGCCAGGACGCGCAAGCTCGACATGATGTCCGCCGTCGCCCGAGACCTCGACGGCAAGCCGGAAACCGAGACGTTCCGCGGTGCCTTCATCGCCCCGCTGGCGACCAGCGGTTCGATCGCTGGCGACGGCAACGCCGGCGCGCTCGATTGGCGATCGGCGGGCGTGATCGGCGGCTACGAGGGGCCGGTCGACGTCGTCTTCGGCCGGGCGACAGTCGGCTTCGGCGCCGGCTATCTGCATAGCAACGGCACTGTGGACGCGCGTCTCTCGACGCTCACCTCGGACGGCTTCCATTTCGGCGCCTATGGGGCATGGACGGACGGAACCTATGTCGCGACCGGCGCCCTCGCCTTCGGCGCCGCCGACGTCCACACCAGCCGCCGCGTGATGTTCGGGGGCATCGACCGGACGGCCGAAGCGAGCTACTGGGCTCAGACGGTCGACCTCGAGGCGGAGGTATCCCGCCCGTTCGACATCGGCGACGACACCCGTCTCGCGCCGCTGGCGACGCTGAGCGCCGGCTGGATGGGCCACGGGGCGACCACGGAGACCGGCGCCGGATCGCTCAACCTGGCCGTCGCGTCTGAGAACCAGGGCTGGTTCGATACCGGCCTCGGCGTCTCGCTCTCGCGACGCTTCGTCGCGGCGAACGGCATCGATGGGATGGTCGAGGCGCGCCTCGTCTGGGAGCACGGCTTCGGTTCGACCGTGCCGCGCCAGGGGCTCGCCTTCGCCGGTAGCCCGACGGCTTTCTCGGTCGCCGGGCCCGACCAGGGAAGCGATCGGCTGCGGCTCGGCCTGAGCCTCGGCGTCAAGGTTGGACCCCGTGCGGATTTCCGGGCAAGCTATGACGGGATGTTCTCCGCCGCCGCACAGGATCATAGAGCGAATGTCGGTCTCAGGGTCCATTTCTGAACGGTTGCGGCGACTGTCGTTCACGGCAGTCGCGCTGCCCCTCTGTCTCGTCGCCGCGCTTCTGGTTTCCTCGTCGACCCGGCCGCGCGCTCAGCCGCCGGCCAATGAACTGCCCGGCGGAGCGCAATCGCTCAACGAGCAGCACGGCGACTGGTTGGTTCGCTGCACCATTGCCTCCGGCAAGGTGCATTGCTCCCTGTCGCAAAGCCAGGTGCGGCAGAACGACCACCGCCGAGTCCTGTCGATCGAGCTGGTGGTCGGCGCCACGCGCAGTGAGCTCAGCGGCGCCCTCGTGCTGCCGTTCGGTCTCCGGCTTTCGGCCGGAGTGGACCTGCTGATCGACGACAAGGCGCTGCTGTCGGCTCCATTTTCGACCTGCCTTCAGATGGGCTGTCTGGTTCCGCTCAAGTTCGGCGCCAAGGAGGTGAGCGCCATGAGCACCGGCCAGAAGCTCGCGGTCGCGGCAGTGATCGAGGACAGCGGCAAGCCGATCACGTTGACCATCTCGCTCAAGGGCTTCACGTCGGCGCTCAATCGAACGGCCGATCTGACAGGCATTCAGAAGTAGGCGGCGCCATCGCCAGCGCCAGACGATCACCGACGATACCCGACTTCTAGAGTCGCCGCGTCGGACGGCCAATGTCCGTTCCGGTCGATGGTGGAGCATGTCCGCAAATGGGATGGTCCGGCCGTGCTCCTGCGCCGCCAGCGATGGAAGCTGGGAAGGGGCGCGAAAGACAAGGAGCACGCCACGCCCGAGAAGCTCAACTCCACGGTCGCCGTAGTCGGCATCGATATCGGCAAGTACTCATTCCACGTCGTCGGCCTCGATCAGCGCGGTGCAATCGTGCTGCGTCAGAAGTGGTCACGCAGCCAATTGGGATCGCGGTTTGCCAACATGCCGCCGTGCTTGGTCGGCATGGAGGCTTGCGTCGGCGCGCATCATCTCAGTCGCCGGCTGAAGGCGCTTGGTCACGATGCCCGGCTGATGCCGGCGAAGTACGTCCGCCCCTATTCGAAGGGCCAGAAGAACGACTTTCGTGATGCTGAGGCGATCGCCGAGGCGGTGCAACGGCCAACGATGAAGTTCGTCGCCACCAAGACCGCCGATCAGCTCGATCTGCAGGCGCTGCACCGTGTGCGTGAGCGACTGGTCAGCCAGCGCACGGGGGTCATCAATCAGATCCGCGCCTTCCTGCTGGAGCGCGGCATCGCCGCGCGGCAGGGACTGCGCTTCTTGCGTGCTGAGTTGCCGGGCCTCCTGGCGTCGCCTCCCGAGGTGCTGTCCCCGCGCATGGTGCACGTCATCGAGGACCTGGCCGGCGATTGGCGCCGGCTCGATGAGCGTATTGAGCGGCTGTCGGCAGATATCAAAGTTCTGGCCGAGGAGGACTCCGGCTGCGAGCGACTGATGACGGTGCCTGGCATCGGACCGATCATCTCCAGTGCTATGGTGGCGGCGATCGGCAGTGGAGATGCGTTCACCAAAGGCCGCGACTTCGCCGCGTGGCTGGGCCTCGTTCCCAGGCAGATCTCAACCGGGGACCGTACGATCCTGGGCAAGATATCCAAGCGCGGCAATCGCTACCTGCGCGTCCTCTTCGTGCAGGCGGCGTGGGTCGTGCTGATCAAGCCCAAGAGCTGGGAGCGCCATGGGCTCAAGCCCTGGATCGAGGCCGCCAAGAGGCGGCTGCACCACAACGTGCTGGCGGTTGCCCTCGCCAACAAGCTCGCCCGCATCGCCTGGAGCGTCCTCGCCCGTGGCCGGGACTTCGAGACGACGACGATCGCTCACGCGACCGCCCAAACTGTCTGATCGTCGAGCCCCGAGATCAGGAACACGCGATGACGTAATGCAATAACCTACGGCCGAGGTCTGCGAGAGAACGAGACGAGATGGAGGTTTGGTCTTCCCGGCGCATGCGAACACTGGTGACCCAAATGGCCCGGTCGAGGTCTGTCCGCTAATGAGATCGTACGCGCGCTGATATCCATGATGGCCCGGAGCCCAACACGCTCCAATCAAAGGCCGGATACATTGATGCAAGACCACTCACCGCCACCGCGGTAAACTCTCTTGCGACGCACGGCCGGACCATACATTGGGTCATTCTCAACCGAAGCCGCCGGTTCGACCTGTCGGCGCATTTCCGCTTCGCCCCGAAAGCGACCGAAATAACGCGTTGCAGCGAAATGACGCGATGCGCCAGAAGCGGTCATGGCAGGGCCCGTGCCGGCGCAACTAGGCAGAGGGTCCCGACGCCCGAGCCAAAAGCCGATGCACAAGAAAGCGCGCCTGCCGGCTGTTGTCGGCTCCGGTGGATCGCGACCGGGCGAGCGCGCGTTTGCAGAAAATCTGCGCAATAGCGTTGTTGAACTGGAAAGGCTTTCCGCCGTCGTGATCACACGAGCGGATTTGTCGCGGTTAGGTTGCGATTCGCGCGCAGGGTGTGACGCGCATTACAGGAGTCTCGGTCGATCGGTGTTACCTGACCCGTGAGGCAGGGGCGAAGCGCGATGGCGCGGAAGCGGGCACCATCGCGCAGACATCGACGGAGGTATCGATGCTGCCGCACTCCCGAACCCGACCAAACCTGAAATCTGTCGCGACGCTTGCACTCGCGGCACTCATGCTGGGCGGCCTGGCTCAACGGGCCGCTGCTCAGACCGATGCGATCATGTCGCCCGGTGACACGATCGTCACCGGCTTCCCCGGCGTCACCACACCGACGCCGCCGTTTCCGTCCGGCAACCCGACCGACGAGACATTCATCGACGTCAACGGACCGTCGATGCAGATCCAGCGACCGCAACCGGCCGGGCCGCCGACAGGGCAGCTGATCGATTCGCCGACGATCTTCTCCGCGCCAGCGGGCGCCGTCGGCGAGGTCTTCCCGATCACCCTTGACGACCAGCCGGCGCCGGACATCTATCTCGGCGCCACTTCAGCCTTCGGCATCCAGATCGTCGCGCCCGACAATGACGGTGACGGCCGGCCCGAGCGCATCACGCACGGTCAGCCCGACGCTACCTTCATGGACGGGCAGTGGGGCCAGGGCGGTTCGCCGGGCAGCATCTATCGCGTCGACGGTACCACCGGCGACATCACGCTGTTCACCACCATCGGCGCCAATGCCGGCCCCGGCCTGGGCGACATCGTCTACGACCGGGCGAGCCGGCAGTTCTTCGTCTCCGACCTCGACACCGGGCTGATCTATCGCCTCGATGCGACCGGGCTGATCATCGACACCTTCGATCACGGCGTGAACGGCCGTCCCGCCGCAGGGCTGGCGCCGGTCGCCGACGACAACAGCACGATGGACATCACCTCTCCGGCGTTCGATTCGGAGAACCCGGCGAGCTGGGGCTTCACCCAGCCGGAGCGGCGTGTGGGCGGAATGGCCATACATGGCGGGCGGCTCTACTACGCCGTCGCCAAGCCGCTGCAAGTCTGGTCGATCGGCATCAACCTCGACGGCAGCTTCGCCAACGACGCGCGCTGGGAGCTCGACGTCACGGGGCTGGCCAGCGACAATCCCATCACCGACATGATCTTCGACGGGCAGGGCAGGATGATCCTTGCCCAGCGCGGCGAACAGCGCGGCAGCTACGACTACTCGGTCTTTGCCGACCCGCTGAAATCATCGGTGGTGCGCTATACGCGCGAGGTGCCCGACGATCCTTCGACGCCAAGCACCTGGGTGGAGGTGCCTGACGAATACGCCGTCGGCTTCCGGCCCGACGGCCGCAACACCGACGGCGGCGTGGCGCTCGGCTACGACTTCGACAGCCAGGGCCTGCCGCGTCTGGACGTGAGCAACGAATACCTGTGGACGACGGGCGAATCGCTGCGCGACGACCCGGCACTTGCCGGCCAGCTCGCCGCGGGCGGACCGGCCACCGTGGACGGGCTGCAGGGCAACCACATCTCGTTGGTGCGCCCGGCAAACGATCCGCCGTTCCAGTCCTACTTCACCGACTATGACGGCCAGTTCGACCATCCCGAGTACCAGGGTCACATGGGCGACGTCGAAATCGCCGAAACAGGTCCGGGCGGCTATGGCTACATTCCGCCGTACTTCCCGCCGCCCGGTTATACGCCCCCGCCGGCCGACGGCTTCAACCTCAGGCTCGACAAGCAGGCGGACCCGGAGACGTGCGACGTCACGGCAACGGGCTTCAACTGCCAGTACACGATCCGCGTCACCAATACCGGCCCCGGCTTCTACTGGGGGCCGCTCCAGGTCATGGACTGGTTCCCGCAGAACCCGCCCGGCGCGGTGGTCAACTTCGACCCGTCGCCGCCGTGGGTGTGCGGCAATACCGGACCGTCGCAATATGAATGCGATTATCCAAGCGTGCCCCTGTGGCCCGGCGAGAGCGTCGACCTGCACGTCAGCGTCGACCTGCCGGCGGACACCGATCTGTGCAACCTCACCAACGTCGCCGAGCTCGCCTGGGCGCCAGGGTGGGGCGACGCCGATCCGTCCGACGACGCGGCCTTTGCGAACGCGCTGATTCCCAACAGCAAGTGCAACCCGCCGCCCGGCGACCACACCAATCTCAAGATCGAGAAGCACGGGCTGCCGGTTTGCCTCGACAAGGGGGCCAACTGGGCATGCCTGTACGCGATCACGGTGACCAATACCGGTCCTGGCGACTACACCGGCGACATCGTGGTCCACGACAAGCTGTCGGTCGCCAATCCGATCGCTTGGCTGCCGGCCCAATGGACCTGCACCAATCCCGGACCGGACCATACCTGCACCTTCCCGGAAGCAAGTCTACCGGATGGAGGCGGTGGTCATCTTGCCGCGACCCACAGCATCGGCCTGCTGATCGGTGTGCTAGTGCCTAAGGCCGCGCAGGAGCAGGCGCTAGCCTGCACGGTGAGCAATCAGGCCGATATCACCGAGGCACCTGGCGGGTCTCCGATGAACGTTGATCCGTCCGACGATACGTCCGCGGTGGTTGAATCGAAGACGCCGGGACCGAACTGCGAGCCTGTCGGCAAGCGGTCCGACCTGTCGATCGAGAAGCGCGGCCTCTTCTGCCAGTCTTATGGCGGGCAGCTGAGCACCACGCCAGGCGCGGCCGGCGGCAAGTGGGCGTGCTATTTCGCCATCACCGTCCACAACAACGGTCCCGATGACTTCACCGGTGCCCTGACCGTCAAAGACACGTTCCTCGGGTTCACGCCGTTGCTGCCTTCGCCGGTCTTCATCCCGCCTGTGTGCGCGTCCGACGGCGGCGGTGGCTATGACTGCACGACGGCTGGGACCATCCCCAGTGGCCATACCGCGGGCCCGCTCGTGGTGGGTGTGCTGGTGCCTGACGACGGCCAGACCTGCGACATCACCAACCAGGCGGCAATCACAGCGCCGGCTGGCGGGTCGTTGCAGAACACCAACAGCGGCAACGACACCGCACAGGCAAGCCTGCACATTCCGTCGATCAAGTGCGCCCAGGCGCAGCAGATCAAGATGTGTCCGGTGCAGAGCCGGATGCCTGATGGCGGATGTTGTCCGGACGGTGGCACCTGGAACGGCAGGGCCTGCTCGAACGGGCAGGTCGCGCCACCACCGCCGCCACGCAAGGTGTGCCCGGCCGGCACGCACGGTACGTATCCGAATTGCGTCGCGAACGTCTGCCCGCAGGGGACTTATGGGAAATATCCCAACTGCGTGAAGCGGCCGCCGCCGACGCGCAAGGTGTGCCCGGCCGGCACGCATGGGACCTACCCGAACTGCGTGCGCAATGTGTGCCCGAAGGGGACCGTTGGGCGGTACCCGAACTGCGTGAAGCAGCCGCCGATCCGCAAAGTGTGCCCGGCGGGAACCCACGGGCGCTACCCGAACTGCATGAAGAACGTGTGCCCGCAGGGGACCGTTGGGCGGTACCCGAACTGCGTGAAGCGGCCGACACTGACCAGGCCGATCCCGCAGAAGGTCTGCCCGAAGGGGACCTTTGGCAGATACCCCAACTGCGTGAAGCGGCCGACGCTCCAGATCAATCCGAATCTGAAGCTGCTGGCACCGCAGCCGACCCAGCCGACTATCAAGTAGCCCGGCTGGACGGCACGACGACATGACGAAGGGCGGCCGCGAGGCCGCCCTTTGCGCTTGGCGAAGGCGGGCCGGTCGCTTCGAGCCCGGCTCCCCCCCCGGCGAGTCAGCCAAAGGTCGGATCACACTTCCGACGTCAGCTCTGGGTCAATGACGTCGGTATCGACGCCTTAGGTCGACGTCCGGTTTGACCTCAACAGCGGCAAGCAGGCGGACATCGACAAACCGACGCTGAGCGCCACAAGAAGACGTCGGGTGGATGTTGCCGCCATCAATGACGCAACAGCTTCGTCATCGGTTTTCGGTCCGCAGCAACGGCAACGAGTTGCCAGAGTTCAGCGGGTGAAATCGCCAAAAATCTAGGCCAGTCCAGTTGCCGTCGAAGCCTCGCAGCAACAACTCTGTCGCGAGGTCCTTCCGCTCGACCACTTGGGCAATCGTGACGTTGAGCTCGCCGACGCTAGACCAAAAGCTGCACGCGTTGCCGGGCCGCCGAATCCGCCGGCGCCGAAATTGAAAGGGCAAGGGGATAGATCGCGTGCTTACGCGGTACCCGTCTTCTCGCTGGCGTATCCCCAAGAAACGACCTGACGAAGGTCCGCATCGGTGTAGCCCGCCTGCGCACGTCCCGTGTGGTTGAGCGGATGATCCGGATGCGTTCCGCCTCTCTGCAGCTTGCCGGCCTGCACGGCGGCCAGCTCGCGCATGGCTTCGTCGAGATTGTTGATCACGAATGCCTCCCGCGCCGCCTCGGCGCGCGCGGTAAAATACGTGAACGCCTCTTGGCGCGCCCGGAGAATCGCGTCCGGCTCCGGCCCGAGAAGCTCTCGCGACCAGCGCAGTCCGGACTGCGCGTGAAACACTTCGTCGCGAAGGATGTATTCGAGCACATCGGCGATGTCCCCCTGTCCGGCGGTGCGGCGACGCATGATGTCAAGGGCCAGATTGTCGATCGCAAGCCCTTCCATAAAGGTCTGGCGGATCAGCATGCGCCAGAGCAGTTCCTTGCGACTGCCTGGCGCGCACGGTTCGAACTCGTAGAGGCCCTCATAAGACGACACGCTGACCGCGAAATCGCCATGACGGAATCCACGGGTCGTCATCAGGCGCGCGATCATGATGGCGTGGCGGGCTTCGTCGGACGCATGGCGAGCCATGTCGCGGTGGAACGCCCACCGCATGTCCGGATGTTCGTAGGAATTGCGCGCGATGAGCTCGAGCGCCGTGTACTCCTCGTCGAGCTCCTTGTGCAGAAACATGCCGACATCCTGCTCATCGCCGACCGGATCCGCCGCCACAAGCCCGAGCGAACCGGATTCGCTGAGCTGCGACCACTCGGGCCGGGCGGCGGTCCGTGCGCGGTCGACCGGGTCCCACAGGGCGTTCTCGAGCGTGAGCGGTTCTCCTGCCGTCCGCGCGGCCCACAATTCATCGAGCTCGCGCAGCCACGCCGTGCCATCGCTACGCCGCTTCACCCGCGACAGGGCACGGCCGTCGCGCCGGTCCTCTTCGATGGCGGGCAGAAACGAGCGGATCAGCTCGATCGATGCGCGGTCACCATCGGGATCGGTTTGGCGCATATGCGTCTTGTAGCCTTCGGTCAGGCGCGGATAGAGCCATCGATAGACGCTCGCGGCAAACCGGGCCGGCGTCTGCGCGCGGTCGATATGAGAGACCACGGAGCGCAGCCCCGATGCCACCGTGGCGTCTTCCGCGGTGGCGTGGCAAAGCCCTTTCACGCGGCTGCGCAATGCCGTGGCCCGCTCCATTGCGCGATGCATCTGCAAGCCGAACGCAACCTTGGCATCGAGCGCCGGCGTCTTGACGACCCAGCCGCCCAGCATGTGCGCCAGCGACCGCTCAAGAAAGGCAAGCTGAACGAGCGACGCCGAGGCTTGCGTGGGTAGCCAGAACCCAGCGCAGTGCCTTGCCCTCATGGCCTTACCGCGACTGCGTGTTGCCGGGACGGATGACGTTCATGCGTAGCTTGGGGGATTGCATGATGACGCCCTGCTCCGGCTGCTGCACGGCGGGCAGCGCCGAGAACACGGCATTGTAGTAGGCCGGATCGGAGCTGATCCCCAGTTCGATGGAATGGCCCCACGGACAGCATTGGTGCGCATTCGCGGCCTCGAGATAGGACCGGCCCACCGCCGCCAGAATTGCGCGCCCCACGACCATTCGCTCCGCGATCAGGCGCACATTGACCGCATCTGCGGGCAAACGCATGCTTCCGGCTTCTGCCCGACGATCCGCCACGACCTGCCTGGCGTCCTTGCGTGCGGTCTCGAACTGTACGCGGTCCATGTGGCGCAACACGTGCAGTTCGTTTTGCGAAAGATGATATTGCGCGGCCACGGCGTTCGGATTGCGGAAGATCCGTTCCGCCAGACCGTTGTCCGAAAGCGCCATGCCGGCGAGCCGGACTAGTCCTTCCGTATTTGGTGCGACGTGCTTGGGCGCGAACCTCAAAATCTTGGCCATCAGGTTCATGTTCACCGTTGTCGGCTTTGCCCTCATCAGCAGCGTCGCCGCGAGCGCCTCCTTTATCGGCAGGCTCAGGGACATCGCGAATGCCGCCAGCGTCGTGGCCGACAGTAACAAGGCTTTTCGGAATGACGATTCGCTTTGTGTTTTCATGCCGTTCCTCCTCGCGCGAATATTCCAATTGCGGGAATGGAGCCGCCCCGGCAGAGCGCGCGGCCGGAAATCGCCCCGATGCGGCGCGCCGCTGGAAATGGTCTAATTCAAACATGTCGTTTCAAAGGCGGTGAGGCCGCCACTCCGACCGTTCAGGTATCAATTGTCCGTCGTCAGAGTTTTTGGGACAGCGAGCGGCTTCATTTAAGGGAGGCTCTGGCTCGTCTGGTTGATGATGCTATGCGGCTTGCTGACGATGCAGCAAGCGTCGGCTGGCGATCGTCTGTCGTTTGATCCTTTCCCTTTCGATGAGGATGGTCTGGCCGCGTCCGAAGTAGACGTCGGCCGGGGTCAGATTGCCCAGGCTCTCGTGGTAGCGCCGGTGATTGTAGTCGGCGACGAAGGCGCCGATCTCAGCCTCGAGGTCGCCGGGCAGGTAGTAGTTCTCGAGCAGGATGCGGTTCTTCAGCGTCTGGTGCCAGCGCTCGATCTTGCCCTGGGTCATCGGGTGATAGGGTGCGCCGCGAACGTGATCCATGTCCTCGCGGTCGAGCCATTTGGCGAGGTCAGCCGAGACGTAGCTCGAACCGTTGTCCGACAGGAGCCGCGGTCGATGCACGACCGTGACCCGGTCCAGTCCCGACGCTTTCAGCGCCAGGTCGAGTGTGGCGGTGACGTCCTCCGCCGTCATGCCGGTGCACAGCTTCCAGGCGATGATGAAGCGCGAGAAGTCGTCGAGGATGGTCGACAGATAGTACCAGCCCCAGCCGATGACCTTGAGATAGGTGAAGTCGGTCTGCCACATCTGGTTGGGCTTGGTGGTCTTGTCCTTGAACTCGTTCGCCGCCTTCACGACGATGAAGGCCGGGCTGGCGATCAAGTCGAGCGCCTTCAGAAGCCGGTAGACCGAAGCCTCTGAGACAAAGTAGCTTTCGGCATCGGTGAAGCGCACGGCCAGCTCGCGGGGCGATAGTGCCGGCTCCTCCAGCGCCAGATTCTTGATCTTCTCGCGGACAGTGTCCGGGATACGGTTCCACACCCGATCCGGCCGGGGCGAAAGATCGTCGAGGGCTTCCGGGCCGCCGGTCTGATAGCGATCGTACCAACGGTAGAAGGTCGCCCGTGGGATGGCGAGTTTCTCCAGCGTGCGCTTGACCGGCAGGTTCGATTGCTCGACCAGGCGGATGATCTCCAGCTTCTCCGGTGCCGGGTAGCCTAACCGAATCCTTTCGTCTTGGGGTGGATCTGACAACAAGACGACATGGCGCCCCCCAAACGTGACATGGGTATCGGGAATTTTCGCGGCGAACCCCTCCTGACCGACTGATGCCGGTGGTATTGGTCATTTCTGACGCCGGCGGCAGCAAGAAGCGCGTAGCGTGGACCCGAAAGATCGGCCTGATTGAGGCGGCGTATGTGCTGTCCAGCCGCCGGCGGGCGTCACGATCCGTTTCAGCCATTCCTGGCGAGCGCTAAGCAATGTAGATGCGCGCATAGCGCCTTCGCGGTTATCGGCGTGGCGCTGGTCGTGCTCCACCTCGTGGCGTGCTGTTTTACCGGTTCGTCCACAAGGACCGCCTGCTCCGGCGCATGGGGTTTTGGGACGTCGAAACGTGGCGAGGATTGACTACCTTTGACAAGGGGGGGCAGGCTCCTCCGAGTGGCAAGTAGCCCAAGGCGCTGCGGCGATCAAAGAGTTCTCAAGATGCGATTTCGAGCAACTGTCATGCCGTCCGGCAATGCCACGGCCGTCGAGATCCCGCCGGAGGTGGTGAAAGCCCTCGGCCCTGCTGTTCGCCCTCCGATTGAGGTCACAATAAATGGCCATACGTGGCGCAGTAGAGTTGCAGCGATGCACGGTCGGCGTCTCGTCGGGATCAGTCGCGCCAACCGGATCGCCTGCCGCATCGGCGAAGGCGACCTCGTCGACGTTGACCTGGAGATCGATACCCAGCCGAGGGAGGTTCCGGAAACACCCGACTTGGCTAGCGCGCTGAATGGCAATCCAGCAGCCCGAGCTGCATTCGACCGACTGCCATTCGGCCTTAAGAGAAGGCACGTCGCCGCTATCGAAGAGGCAAAAGGAACTGCGGTCCGGCAGCGCAGGATTGAACGACTGATCCGTGCGCTGAAATCGGAGCCAGCCTAGGTTCCTCGCGGTCTCCTTGGCCATTTTTTCGAGTCTCGTCTCGACGGCCTCGAATCTTTTCCGGCCTGGCTGTCGAATTCGCGGCCTCGTCTCCGACATTGACATGACGGGACATGGTGTCCCGGACACGGAAACGGAGTGTTGCAATGCGCTACATGATGCTGATCCATCACGACGAAGCCGCCCTGGCCAAGGCCCCGCCGTCGCTGTGGAGCGACTATGCCGCCTTCAACGAGGCGGCAGCCAAGGCTGGTATTTCATTCCAGGCGGGCGATCGGCTCCAGCCGTGCTCGGCGGCGAGCACCGTCCGCGTGGTCGACGACAAAACAAGCGTTCTCGACGGCCCCTATATTGACAGCAAAGAGCAGCTCGCCGGCTATTTCATGATCGACGTGCCGGATCTCGACCAAGCCATCGCCTGGGCGGCACGGTGCCCGAGCGCGCGATACGGCAGCATCGAAATCCGCCCCTTCCATTCTGCCTGATATGTCGGCAAAGGTTGGCGATGAGGCACGGCGGATCGCCGAGTGCGTTGCGCGCGAAAGCTTTGGCCGCCTCGTCGCCCTCCTTGTTGCCCGATCCAGAGATCTGGCTGCCGCCGAAGAATCACTTTCGGAGGCCTTTGTCGCGGCGCTTCGCCAATGGCCCGAAGCCGGCGTTCCCGAAAACCCAGCGGCGTGGCTTCTCGCCGTGGCGCGTCGGCGCCGGACCGACGCCGCACGGCGACGCGCGGTCGAGGCCGGCGGCGCTGCCCACCTGGCGCTGATGGCCGAGGAGCTAGAGGCCATGGCCGCATCGCCCGACGCGATCCCCGACCGCCGCTTGGGATTGATGTTCGCCTGTGCGCACCCCGCCATCGATCGGAGCATACGCACACCGTTGATCCTCCAGGCCGTAATCGGCCTCACCGCCGAGGATATTGCCGCGGCCTTCCTCGAGCCGCCCAAGACGATGGGCCAGCGACTAGTGCGGGCAAAAAATCGCATCCGCGACACTGGCATTCCCTTTCGCGTGCCTGATCGCGAAGAGTTCTCGATTATTTTCGTCAGCTCGATCAGGCCGACGGGTTGATCGTTGCGAGCCCCGAGTACGTGCGTGCCATTCCCGGTGGACTCAAGAATGCTATCGACTGGCTTGTCGCGGGCGACATCATGATCAACAAACCAGTGGCATTGATCCATGCTTCTCATCGAGGCGATGACATGTTGGCGTCACTTCGAGCCGTTCTGGGGACCGTCACGACCCGTTTCAATGGCGATCTGTTCCTGAGATATTCGCTGAAGTCCAAGACGCTCGGCGAAGTCAGGGAGTTTCTGGCTCAGCCGGCACAGGCCAATGAGCTTCGAGCTTTCCTTGCAGCATTTGTGAAATTCGCTAGCGAGCAACTGACCTAGCGGCGCTTGCCGGCTCGCCGCTCGCTGTGGGAAATTCAGGTGTTGGAACGGGCGAGGCGATACATTCGCGGAAGTACCCGCCGGCTACATCACATTCGCACGGGCCCTGGCGGCGACCACAAAGCGTGGAAGTTTGCCATTTCGCTGGAGAATGTTGGAACCGGGTTTCTCTCCCTCCAGCGAAATGGCTGCTAATTGCTGGGATGCTCCTTGGCCGCCTTGAGTTGTCGACGGTCTACGTCCTGCTTGTAGATATGTACGAGCCTTCCGGACACTCCTATCGTTCTGAAACGATCTCGATGGAGTGCCGTCATGAACCTGGAACAGAAAGAAATCCTGCGGAAGAAGCGCATCCTTGAGTATGCCGAGGCCAACGGCAACATTCTGAAGACCTGCCGACACTTCGGCGTTTCTCGCTCGAACTTTTATATCTGGCGGACCGCTTACCGGCATCGCGGTGATGCGGGGCTCGTCCCCAAGAAGCCCATTGCCAGATCCGACCAGGAGGAGTTCTATCAGCTCCTCGACTACACCGATGACATCGACCTCAAACGGAAGCTGGCCGACTGGGAGAAGTTCTATAACTTCTCGAGGCCGCATGGCGCCTTCAACGGAAGAACCCCTTACGAAGCCCTTCGCGAAAAGCTATGGCCAAACCTGTCCGGCAGCCTCGTCAGATTCACACCCTCGAGGGCGGTTCGTCATTTGGAAACGACTGCCAAGCTTTTGAGGTTGCAGGCGTATGTTTCAATCGATTTTTCCAAATGCACCTTGAAATCATTGAATAACCAATCGGATTTTGATTCCGCCATTCGGAGGTTCGATTCCTCCCGCCCCAGCCACAATTAAGTTGTTGATATCGAATATGTTTTCGTCTTTGCCGGCTGTCGAATATGCGGCCCGGTCCCGGGCCGTTTTCGGCGGCTGCGTGGACCTGTGGTTCCCGGAGAGACGCATTTGCGCCGGCAGGAGGCGCCAACGGCCTGAGATATCTCTCGGGCGGCGTTCAGCAGTTGACTTTCTCTGCGGTATTCAGGGTTGAGGGGGCGGAGCGCTCCCCGTCAATCTCTTCGATAGCAGAAGCGCAGGCGGGCTTGGTGGCTCAGGCAGTTCAGGCGCCGGTCGTCTTGTCGCTCGTGAAGCCGATCAGCGTCCGCTGGTGCAGCCAGCCGAGCGGAAGATGGCCGGACACGCGGAACAGCTCGGTGGCGGTCAGGCGCGACGGCTGGCGGCCGTTTACGATGGCCTCGACGATGTCGGGAGCGAGCCAGGCGAGCCTGAGAGTGGCATAGATGTAGGCGGCGCTGACGCCCTCGGCTCGGGCGATGTCGTGCGGCGAGAGGTGAGGGTCCCGCATCAACCGTTCGCGGAAGTCGTGAGCGCGGGCGAGGGCACGCAGGAGGGCCGGATCCGGGGCACGCTGATTCTCAGCATCCTGGACGATCATGCGCATCTCGCGCCCGGCCCGCTGGAGACGGGCGGCGATCGTCAGAGTCATGATGTCTTCTGGATTGGTGTCGGTGGCTTCGCCTCGATTGGCATCGCCTGCATCTCCCGCATCTTCTGACGTGGCGTTGTGTGTTGCGCTTCCGACCCCAACGGGTGGTCCACTACCGTCCGACTGGAGCAAGACCGATAGACGCTGCCGGTCGATCTCGATCCGGATAGCATCGGGACCGATCTCAACCCGCCTGACCAGGCTGATGACCAGCGGACGGACCTGGTCCGGAGATTCATTGCCCAACTCCTCGGCGATCCGCCCGGCGCGCTCGATCAGTTGTCGGGTTCCGATGGCGTCGGATGCCTCCTCGGCGACCGTGTCGAGGAGTTCGCCGTGGTCGGTGAACAGGGTGCGGAGTCGGTCGATGACCAGCCCTTCGAGATTGCCGGCCGGGATGCGCCAGCCGCCAGTCCTCGACGTGCGGGCCCGGGTCACGAGCGAGCTTGATGTGTAGTAGCGATAGCGCGTGCCCTTCTTGACGGCATGAGTGGGCGACAGACGCTCTCCATCCTGGTCGAACAGGAGACCGGTCAGCAGGCTTGGCTGCTTGCCACGGGTGCCGTTTGCCCGTTCGACGCGGTTCCCGGCCAGCGTCGCCTGGACTTGGTCCCAGAGATCCTGATCGACGATCGCTGGATGCTGCCCCGGATAAGCAGCGCCCTTGTGAGTGATTGCGCCCCGGTAGATCCGGTTCTGCAGCATCTGGTAGAGGGCGCCGCGGCCGAGGATCTGGTTGCCGTAGACGGAGCCATCCGATCGGACGCGCCGCTTGCTCCGGATTCCCTCTGACGCGATCTCTTCGTGGAGTGCCAGAACCGACTTGCGCTCCAGGTAGCGCGCGAAGATGTGGCGGACGGTCTCCGCCTCGGACTCGTTGACGACGAGCTTGCGGTCCTTGACGTCGTAGCCGAGCGGCGGCTGGCCGCCCATCCACATCCCCTTCTTCTTGGATGCGGCGATCTTGTCCCGCACCCGCTCACCGATCACCTCCCGTTCGAACTGGGCGAAGGACAACAGGACGTTAAGCGTCAGCCGTCCCATGCTGGTGGTGGTGTTGAACTGCTGGGTGATCGAGACGAAGGAGACCTCGCGGCGATCGAAGACCTCCACCAGCTTGGCGAAGTCCGAGAGAGCCCGGGTCAGGCGGTCAACCTTGTAGACAACGACGACATCGACCTGTCCTGCTTCGATGTCGGCAATCAGGCGCTTGAGCGCCGGCCGTTCCATGGTACCGCCGGAATATCCGCCATCATCGTAGAGGGCGGGCAGGGCAGACCAGCCCTCATGCTTCTGCGACAGGATGAAGGCGGCACAGGCCTCGCGCTGGGCATCCAGCGAGTTGAAGGCCTGGTCCAGCCCCTCGTCGGTGGACTTCCTTGTGTAGATGGCGCAGCGGCGCTTGGCGTACCGTTGCCCCTTCTTCTGGTCCGGCTCAGCCATTGCCGGTCTCCGCCGCTTTTGGCTTCCGAGCATCGCTCGTCGTCGGCAGGCCGAAGAAACGGGGCCCGGACCAATGGGCACCGTTGATCTTCCGGGCGATGCTGGTCAGGGACGGATACCTGGTTCCCTCATGCTCGAAGCCGTCCGCGGTCACCGTGACCGTGTGCCTGCGGCCGTGCCATTCGCGGACCAGCCGGGCGCCGGGTTTGAGGCTGAGGGTCGGGGAGGGACCAACTCGGCCGCTGGCCTGCCAGCTCTTGGCCATCACCTGCAGTTTGCGGCGGGTCGACTTGCTGAGACCACCATGCTCCTGTTCCTGAAGCTGGTAGGCAAGCGCCAGCGCAAACAGCTCGCGGCTGAGCTTCGGCGGAGCAACACGGTTGAGCCGCCGCCACTCCGTCCGCAACGCGGCAACGCCGAGCGAATAGATGCGATCGAGCTCCCGCTCGATCGCATCCGCGTCCGACGCAGTCATGGTCAGCCCGCGGAGGGCGTCGCGGCAGCGGCGGCCACTCTCGATTTGGCCGGCTTCTTGGCAACCACGCGATAGACGCGCTGGTCATCGACCTTCTCCGACACCAGCGTCAGGCCGAGCTTCTTGCGCACCGTTCCGGCCAAGAAGCCGCGCACCGAATGCTGCTGCCATCCGGTCGCCTTCATTATGGCTGCGACCGTCGTGCCATCTGCTTGCCCGAGGAGGTCGAGAATCGCCTGCTGCTTTGTTGTCGTCTTCGGCGCTGAAGCGCCATCGGGGCGGCTATGCTTGGTGGTCTTGTTGCCGGCAACGGCGGGTTGCTGGCGACGTGCGGGGACCTCCTGCTTCGGACCGTTTTGCGCCGAGGTGCGGGCGGCGTCGCGGCCCTTGGTGAACTTTTTGGCGGTGACGGTGGGTTGCTGCATTCCGGCGGCGGCACGATTCCGATTTGCTGAGGTCTGATCGCTTTTGCGGGGCATGTGCGGATCTCCGTTCGGTTGCGGCGACGTCCTGCGCCGTCACCACCGAAGCCCCGCAGTGGCACCATCGCCGGCGGGGCAGAGATCCGACATGGCTGGTCAGCGGTCCGTGTCAGCCTCACCACACCCACGCTCTGGTTACCACAGAAGTCCAGCGCCAATTGCCGGACCTTTGGCAGGTTGAGGGAGAATCGGCTTGCTTGACCGAGGTTTGTCAGATCGAGACGGTCGGTACCGTGGTCATTGTCAACATAGCTGAAGTCTTGGCCGGCTGTAGGTGCCGGCTCGGGTCTCCTTCATGCCGGTGCGGCCAATAGGTTGGGTAACCCGACGAGGTCACCCGCGGCCATGAAGAGGGTGCGTTGCCGACCGACTCGTGGCAGACCACGGTGTCGGGTGCAGGCGAGGCGAGCAGCTCCCTTTGCCCAGCCAAAGGCCTCCGCGATCTGCTTGCGCACCCCCAGGTTGGTGGCGCAGCCGGCGTGGCAGGCGGCGTGTCCATCGAGGCCGAGCTTTTTGCCTTGGCCGCCACATGCGGAACGACGTTCATCGATCGCGGCTCGTTGTAGAACTCGGCATCGGCGATCAGCGTGAGGCTGCTTGACCGGTCAGCACGCGGCTCGATCATGGCCAGTGCGGAGTGGCGTTCCGCGTAGCCATCCTACCGCGTGAGGCGAGTATCGACCTCCGAGCCGTTTCAGTTCTTCGTCAGCGCATGGCCTGCGGAGCACAGCTTCGCTTCCCGGCCGGCGCTCTTGCGCAGCAGTCGAGCGTCAGGGTCGGTGGCACTGGCAGCGGTCTCATCGCTGCGCCGCTCGCCATGGACGCTCGCCATTCTTGCCCAGATCGGTCACAACGGGTGGTCGCTCCGCATCCGGCTCTACAGATCGACTAACGAGAGCGAACCCAATTCTTCATCCGAACCGCGCATCGCCACCTTCGACGGAGCCCCATCGCTTCCATCGTGCTTAACACCTGCTGGCGAGCGAGCTTTTGCTTAGCCTGCTTCTTTCCAAACCTCGGCCCGAAAGAACAGATGAGGCCGCTGACGCGCTTTGCACTCTCGCCAGAAGAAAGACGCGTTATCACTTCTCGTCTAGGACACTCTCTTCGAGTGTGCCGAATTTGATCGCAACGCTCTTTTGCCAGGATTGGTCATTGAGCTGTGCCTCGATCGAGTATGTGCCCGGCGGCAAGCTTTGAACCAGATGTGATCCTCGTAGCGAGACTTCGGTGCCATTTTCACTCGTTACTCGCCAAATCGTGTCTTCATTGGCTTTGTGCCGAAGAGCTACGCTAACTGTGGTGGGTGACAAGGCTGCGGATACGCTCACAGTCGCGTCCTTGTCGAGATTGATCGGAGCGATTGGCCAACTGACGCCATGCCACACAATCGCCGCCTCGTACGTGCCAGCTTTGACCGGCACAGCGATGGGCTGTGGTGCCACGCGAACCGTATTGCCACTCACCGTGGTTAACACGAGATAGGGAGTTTCGGGCGCATCATCAGCGAACAGGCTGGGCCTCTTGGTTGTCGGAGTGAATATAACCCTTCCCTCCGGGGTTGCGGCTGAGGCGGCATCAAGGCGCACCGTCTTCTGAAGGGTTTCTCCGGCACCGACGGAGAACTCGATACGGGCGCCGCCGACACCGGAGCGTGCGTCTGCTCGATAGTCTCCGGGCGGCAAGTCGAATGAAGGGGAAGCGCTCTCCCTCGCAATCTCACCGCCCGTCCCGGCTCGGAGCGTCCAGACGAGGTCGCCGGCCGTAACTGCCTCCCCCTCCGGGCCGACGGCAGAAAGCGAAAGATGTGCGGCATGAATGGTCATCCGCACATAGTTCTTCTGGCCTGGAACGACGCGGAGATTCGCGTTCCTGCTGACGCCCGCAACCGTGACGGTCAGTCTGTAGGCCCCTGATCTGAGGTGGATCTTGACGCTTGAGCCGGTGATCGGGACACTGCCTTGCCCCTGTGGGCCGGCGTAGTCGATCGTGCCTTCAAGCGGTGCCGAACCCCATACGGGCGCGATGTCTGTCGCCTTGTCCAATTCGAAATCGACTGTCAGGTCGGCCATCTGCGAAAGCGCCTTAAGGTCGGATGCTATGGCCAGTGCCGTGTCCTCAGCGCTCTTTCGGCTGAAGACACGCAGGAGCTTGGCGCCCGTGCATTCGGCGTATTTGGACATTCCCGGAATAGCCGTGTTGAGATCGGCAAGCGCCACGACGTAGCGAATCGATATACCGATCAAAGCACCCCGCGCTCTTAAGGCGGCAATCGCGGCGCAGGATTGCTCGGCATCGCCATCACAGGTTTCGTCGAAATCGGAGATGACGATAATCGAGCCGCCTTGTGGCAGATTTTTCCGTGCTTCTCCGATCGCTTGTGTGAGTGGCGTCATTCCTTGTGGTTTCGGTAGATTGCCGGCGATGTGTGCGATCTCCTCCACCGCCCGGCGTGAGTTGAGCGTCGTCGGCGGCACCAGTGTCTCGACGTCATCGCAACGCTGCAACGCCCGGGGATATCGGTGGCCAAGGGCGACCAGGCTGAAGGTCACATCGGGCTGAGCCGCGGCCATTTCTCGCACAAGGCTCTCAGCAAACTTGTCGGCCACTTCGAAACGCGTCTCTCCATCGTCAAGCTTGGCCCACATGCTTCCCGAGCGGTCGACCACGATCGCGCGGTCGACGTATTCGTCGGCTCCAGCACTTGCCGAGAAGAGCGAAAGCGAGACCAGAAGGAGTGCGATGACAGCGGCGGGATTCCGAATCATGGCGGTGCCTCCTGCATCACCGAAATCACCTCGCTGACCAGCGCCGGCTTGGCGCAATTTGCGATCATTCCGCCGACGGTGTGTTCTCCGATGTCGCCAGAAGTGGCCCACAAACCGTCAACCGAGATACGCGCCCACAAAGTCTCGCCGCTCCAGCAGTGCCCTTTCGGCTTGATCACGACAAAGACGTGCTGCGCTACCCCCTTCCGGTATCGGCCGTTCGCGGGCACGGTCCATCGCGACACGGTCCTGATCTTCCTGGTGGGGTCCGGTGGCCCACTTTGGCCGGCCGGAGCCAACCAGAGCGCTGCCTCGGAGTTGTTCGATGAATCGGAAATGGCGACGTCGATCAAGAAAGAGGAGGTCGGCGCGGATTGGGTCTTCCGGTAGCTGAAACCTGCGTCTGGCTCAACAATTGCCACCTCGGCCGAGGGGAGTATTTGTATTGCCGGGCTAACCGGCGATGCAGTCGCGGGCGCAGTGGGCTTAACCTGCGGTTGCTGTGTTCCGCCTGGTGATTGCGTGACGTGAACACCAGACGTACCGCCGGCTGGAGAAGGCGCGCCGCCCGACGAAGGTGAGGGAGCATGAGTAAGGTCGGCCTTGTCGACGCAGATCGGCTGGGCCAAAGCGATCGATGTCTGCGCAGAGGCGGGTACCCGCGCTTGACGATCATCTCTCGGCGGACACGGTATCGTCGGGTCGACGGGGGCGAGATCGATCGGGGTGTATACCGTCGGGCATCCTGGCCGTACCAGATCGACATGCAACGCGGTCGTCGTGCCCAAGGCGCCAACCGAGATGGCGACTGCGCGAATAAGGACTCGTGGTACCGTCTTTTCATTGCCGGTGTTTATGTGAACTTTCAGGTCGTCGATGTGCAACCGCAGATCGCGCTGGCTTCTCAATTGAATGCGACCGGCTTCTGAATCCTGCCATGCACAGGCGTCGGTTTGCGCCTCAGTGACGCCTTTCTCCAGATAGTCCAAATGAGCGATCAGAATAACGAATTCGATCCGACTTAGGTCAGCCTTCGCAGATTTGCTGCTGTTAGTGTTCCATAATTTGGCCCGGTAATATCCGGCGGCGTTGTTGATGATACGCGCCGCAATGTGTCCGAATTTCTGAGGACTTGGCGCGTGGGATTCCGGGTCATATTGGACGGGCGCGCCCAGGGTCTTGGCTGCGGTGTCTGCTGGACCGGAAACCTCCAATCCGTCATGGGTGCCGTAGTAAAGCGTGTTTTCGCGTTCGGGGTAGGCCGCGAAAATCCGGGCCAGTTCCTCGGTGGAAAACATGCCTTCTTCGACGATGAAGGCGCGGGTCCCGCGCTCTAGCGCGATGGCGGGACTAGCCATCCAAAGGGCGGAAAGGACGATGAATAGCGTGCCGCGTGCGATCTGGGTCACCGACAAACTCTGCTGAACTCTGGTATCCCGGTGCCGAATGGTCCGGCCACGTTCGTGGCCTCGGGGCCGGCAAAAATCATGACGCCGCCATTCGCCTCGCCGATATGACCGACCTTGGGCGAAGTCCCGAATGTGTGCCGCGCCTGCTCCGATTCGTCGAGCGTCTTGCCGGCGTCGATTTTTCCGACCGGACCGACTGGCAGGACGGCCAATACAGCTACCCTAAGGCTCGGCGCGTCCATCGTCGGATTCCCACGATCGCAAAGGCTTTGTTCACTATAGAAATCCCGCAATGCGTGTTCAAGCCTTGCGAGTCAGGCCGCATTAACTCTCGCATTGCGAGCACGGGATCATTTGGTTAGGGTTTGCAAAACGGGGAAACCCGGGTGGGGCGTGACAATGTGGGGCCGATTTATCGCGTGGTGGCGTCCGGTGTTCGCCGAGCTTCGCCGGCATGTGGGCGAGTTCTTTTTCCTGTTCTGGTCGCTCGCGATTGTGAACGGCGTTTTGTTCGGTAATTTCGGCAATCCCGCGCTATATACTAAAGATGATATCTACGCGTTTGATGAAGACTATCAGCAGGATCTATTTGCGGATTTAGAACAGCGCGTTTCAGAAAAATTGGATGTATCTGCAAAGCAAATTCTTAATGATTACATGAATCGCTACAGTAATATTGGGCAGCACTTTAAGTGTGTGGATTCTGTATTTTGTCCGATTTTTGATAATCAAGATAATAAGCGGAGATTTATCCAAAATTATCTTTTGAAAGATGTAGTATATCCTGTGACGCGGTGCGTGGATAGATTTAGAGATTTATATGGAAACGTCGCCGGTGATATTTATCCTGACTCTACAGCTTGCGTCGGAATATATATTCCGAGAATGAAGGTTGTAGAACTAAGTGATCGCGTGTCGGAGGCATCACTGGCATCAAGACTCGATGCGCTCAGCCAGCAATTGTCAAAATTCCAAGAACAAATCATAAAATCTCCCGAAGAGCGCCTGTTTTCTGAAGTTCATGCCGATTTTGTCGCTCTCTGGAGCGAATACGATAGTGTCGTTGGCCGCTGCAACGCTGACGCATCGGGAGATCCGATTTGCGAAGCGGTACACGCAAAACCAGAAGACTTAGGTCGTATGCGCAGCAAATTAAGTGATCTATATGCGAGTGGATTAAGTGTTCGGGGAGACGATATAGTTAGTTTGGCAAAAACTGTCTCACGTATATTAATAAGCGCGTTTGCCGAGTTAGTAATTGTTATTCTGGCAAATATAGTCACATTTACACATAAGAAACATAGACGGGAGGTGGCAGAACAACCTATGTGAAGCCTCTCAACACCTAACATTGGAATCTCAGTTGGTACAGAGAAACACGTGCTTCCGAAGAATTGAGGGTATCCATGGCTAACGAACAAGTTTTCCGTCCGACAATGCTGGTTGGCGTCGGTGGAACCGGATGCCGGATCGCCGAGAATGTTTATCGTAAAGCCATAGATGTTGGCGTCGGCATGCGGGGGCGTCTGCAGGTTCTTGCTTTCGATACGGATGAAAACGACATGCGTCGACGCTCCGGTCTCGAGGTGAGCCAGCGCGTCGGTTTCAGTTCAAGCCGCACGGTCGACGAGTTGCTCGACGAGTTTCCGGAAATCGAGCACGAGTGGTTCGTGACTCCGCGCAACTCGATTCCGATGGAAATCCGGCGCATGACGCTGCTTGACGGCGCCGCGCAGCTAAGGATGCTGACCCGCCTCAGTCTATATGAAGCCCAACGCGGAGGACGAATTGATCAGGCAATCGGCGCTGCGGCCGCGCGCCTTGCCGAACACGACAATCGCGAAGGTTATTCCGGGCAGATCAACGTCCTCATGGTTGGTTCGCTGGCCGGTGCAACGGGTTCAGGCTCCTATCTCCAGCTTGCACTGCTGATCAACGATATTTGCGACCAACGTGGAATAGAGGCAGGCGTGCGCGGCCTTTTCCTCATGCCCGATGTCTACGTTCGCTCTGGCGTGTTGCCACAAGGACAGATCCCGAACGTGCTCGCCAATGGCTATGCGAGCTTCAAGGAGTTTCATGCGGTCAACATGCGCGCCACGGAACGAGCCGGGCGCTACGACTTCTCCTTTGATTTCGCGCCCGGCCGTTCCCTGAGGCCGGGTGACATGCCGTTCCTCTCGTTGACCATCATGGACTACGAGGACATGGAAGGTGGAAATCTTGGCCGCAGTATTGATGCTTATCGGCGCGCCGCCGAGCAGGCTGCATACACGCTTCTGTTCACGCCAATTGGCTCGAAGTCCGACAGCGTCACGATCAACGACGCCCGCCAGATTTTCGCGGTGGCTGGAAGGGGTACGCACAACCGCGTTGCGGCGATCGGCCTTTCCGCGATCACCTATCCGCATGAAGAGATCGTCGGATATCTCGGCAGTCAGCTTGCCCGCGAAGTGCTCTCCGGTGATTGGCTTCGTCTCGATCAGTCTTTTCGCAGCCGCATGCGGCGCTATCACGAACAGCGTGCCGCCGGCAACATGACTCTTGCCGAGCCCGATATTGGCTCAGCCTATCTTGAGGACCTCAAGCAGCTCGCCGTCGACGATAATCAGGCCTTCTTTCGCGAAATCTGGGAAGGCCTGAATCCAACGGTTCACGACGAAAAGGAGGGCGACATCACGCAGCCTCTGGTCGAGCGATACCTGGCTGCCTTCGACGTCCATGTATTGAAATCGTTCTGGAATACGGAAGATCTCGCGGATGTGGCGCAGCGTCATATGGCAGATCCGGATCAGTTCGCCAGTCGCGATGCTCTCGCCGAAGCGGTCCGTCGTCTGGAATTTCGTCTCGACGACGACTTGCGGCGCATCGATCTCACCTTGACCACGCGCCCGACCGATATTCTTGCGGGCGTGTTCACTACGGTGGATGACTCTGCCGAGGGCGATTGGCGGGATCATCACCTGCAAACCTATCTGATTCGCTCGGGGCCACACCTCGTTCAGAATCGTGCGTTTCTTTACGCGCTTCGTCGGCGCGTCAGCGAGCGTCTGGAAGAACTCAGACCTGATGAAACGCGCAAGCGTCTTTTCGGACTTGCCAGCGCCTTCGACCCCGAGCACGGCCAGGCATCTTCGACGCGCGGAACGCCGCGTATCATGGCCGAGGCGAGCGATATCGTGCGCGCCGGTCCCGTCGGTAGGCTATTCAAGGGTGGCTTTAACCAATTCGTTGAGCAATACGTCACGTATTACAATGGATCGGTCCGCACTATGCACGACTTCGCAGAGCAGCGTGCACTGCAACGGATCTATGAGGGCCTGCTCAAAGAAATCGACGAGCAGCAGCATGTGCTGACGGGGTTGTTCCTCGAGGTCGAGCATTCACTGGAACGGCTTGACCAATCGATCCGAGACGACGAGCGCCGCCACGAGGGCGGCGCGCTCAACCAGAATACGATTTTCGTTTGCGCGGACGCGCGCTGTAAACAGGCCCTTTGGGACGAATTGCGTGAGGCGTCGGGCAGCCAACGCCTCGGCCCCGAGGCGAACAAGGTGCTTTCATCTCAGGTCTATGCGAAAGCGCGTCGAAATCGACAGCCGAAACGCAAATCTGAGGGCCTCAAGGATCTCGGCGAACTGTTCGAACGAACGGTCGTCGACGGTTTCGCCGTGAAGCGTGTCCGTGAGGACTATGGCACGATTCACTCCATGAGCGTCATGCAGGCGATCGAAAAAGAATGCGAAATTACCGAGCAGGATGCCGCAGAACGTCTTCAGCGCCTTGTGCGAATTGTCGAGCGACAATCCGAGCCGATGGTCACACTGACCAGCCCGACGGCCGGGCAGGAAGTACGCTTCTGGGCGCTCAATCCGCGCTTACGCGAAGAGATGCAGGTCTTCAGCAATGTCGACCAGCTCCTCAATCCGTCCGGCCAGGGTACCCAGCCGGTTGAGGAGCCGGAATTCCCACTCACCGAGTTGCTCTGCGTCTCGCTGCGGGTCAATCTCGAACTGGCCCACCTCGCCAAATTAAGACCGCCGGTGCGCTCCAACGGTAGCGCTGCGCCGCAACGATCCGGACAATACTTCGAGGAGTATCAACGCATTGTCGACGAGTTGATCGATGCTGCGGCGGACAATCGCGTCGCGAGCACCTTCACACCCCATATCCATCGCGATTGGCACAAGCCGGGCGTACTTCCCGAGATCGCGGAAGAAGTAACGCGCGATCTCGTCCGCGAGATCAACCAGGCAATCATGGCCGCGATCGTCACCGGAGCCCTGCGTTTCGGCAAGCAGCACGGTAACTACGTTGCCGAAGTGTCGACCGTCGGGCGAGTGCCGACCGGCAGTGTTTCCCTCATACTCGCAAACACGCACGACATGTTCGAAGCGGTTCGCGCCTTTGAGCAGCGGCCGGAAGCTATCCGGGCGAGTCGTATTCTGTGGAAGCACGAGATTGCTCGCCTGCCGCGAATGGCGACCGACGAAAGCAGCGCATTGATGCAGGCGCTGACCGACGGGACCAAGCTTGCCGAGATTTTGAAGATTGCTGAAGTCCGTGACGATGAGGCGTTTCGCGACGGCAGGGTCATAGACCTTGTTGCCAGCCACGCTGTCCTCACGGGCGAAATGATCCACGCTATGCGTCCTGACCTTCCTGAGAAGGCGCGCCTTGCAGAAACGGATCGTCAGGCGACAGCCGCCGGCACTGCCGCGCTGGAACAATTGAAGGAAGGAGAGACACCCGAGACGCATCGCATCGTTGCCACACTCCAGGCCAAAGGCCTTGAGCGCTGGCGCGAAGAGACCGGATTCAGCGGGTCATGAGTAATCCGTCCGGCCAAGCAACAGTCATCGTCGTCAATATCGATGCCGATCTGGCCGAATTTTACGGCTTCGCGCAACGCCACGCGATCGACCTCATTGGCTCCAGTCCGCCGGTGTGGGTATGGACGTTAGCCAGTTCTGAGATCGCTCCTAGCGGAACGGTGGAGCACGTGCTCGGTCGATGGCCGCGACATTTCTTGGCAGTCGATGCTTTGGGTGAAGCACTTGCCGAAGCAGTTGAGGAGGTTCTCGGGCGGCGTGGTGAGCCGACGTCGGTCGGGATAATCGTCCTTGCGCGTGGGACCGGGAGTCTCCTCATTGGCGCTGAAAATCAGAGTGAGGCCGCCGCAGCTTCCAGCATCAGAGTCCTCGACGCGCTCGGCAAGATTATCGCGCGAGACCGCGGATATAGGAGCCGGATATGGAAGATCGCCGCTCTGTTGGACGGCCCGCAGGACATCGTCGACCATGTCGGTGATCTTCTTGCCGACCCACGCGATGGCGCCGACGAGGGCATCGATCAGGACACTTCTATCGGGTTTGATACGATAGCAGTGATCAATTCCGCGATTGATGGACAAGCAAGGTTGGCGAACAACACAACCCACGCCAACCTGCGATTTATCGTCGATATGATCCGCGGTGGAGGCGAACTGTGGAGCGTATTGCGCCCGTCCGGACAGGGAAGTCGGCCGCGGATTCTGTGGTTGCGGCCAGAGGAAACGGAAACCACAAACCGACCGCTCGAGCTTCGCCGGGCCATCACCGTCACGGTAGAGGCTCGCTTGCGGGCGAGTGCAGATCCAAAAGCGGAAGAAGACACGCGGCTCAGGGGCGTCATACAGAAAGCACTGGACGGCCTGACGCAGGAAGTGGAGCCGGCCAATCGGGTCATGTCTCTCGACGTCGAGTTGAAGTCTTTGCCGATCAAGCCTCGGTTCAGCAACGCCACGGCACGACGATCAATCGATCAGGCGCAAGGCGAGCTTCGTTCACGCTTGGTGGAGCATTATCGTGATGCAGCCGTTGAGATTCATCAGCTCCAGGACCAGGGGGATGCTCGATATGCATCACTTCGTGATGAAGTCGATTCACTACAATTGCCGGTGACCGATGCTTCGTTGAGCGGGCACCTGACGGCAACGGTGCAAACAGAAATTGACAAGGTTGATGAGTATCGCAAGACCTGGAGCCAAGAAGCGAAGACCGCTCGTCGCTCTCTCTTGCACCTTCATAGCGATGCGCAGGGGCGCCCCGATCCCGTCGATCCTGGTGAACTGGCGCTCGACACCTTCGTTCCATGGCAGAACTTCGACGCCGCATTGGCCGACGCCAAGACGGAAGTCGAGAGTTTGCCGCCAAACCAGATGAGCTGGTTCTGGGTGTGGGCGCCGGCACTCATTCTGTTGGTTGTCGTGGCAGCCGACTTCCTAAATGGGCCGAAGCGGCAGGCCTTCACTAATGCCGGCGGTCTTGCTGATCTCGCCCGGCCGAACCCGCTTTGGTTCGGCATCGCCTTGGCCGTCGTTGTCGTCATTGTCTATGTCTTCATCAGCCGCCGCTTTCGGACGCTTTACCGCATTGCCGCGACTAATGCTGCGGCCGCCGCTCAGAAGGCGGTCGTCTCTCTAAATGAAGCGCTGTCAGCAACGCAGGTCCTGATGGCGAATGCCCGTGCGGCGCCACTTGCAGAGCAGTTAGCCACCCGTCTTCGCGATGCAATCAAGGGGACTGCACAGCGGTTCACCGCAGACTTCGAACTGCTCAAGGCAGCGGGTCAGTCGAGCGTCGACGCCAAAACGATGGCTGCGCTTGAAACGGTCATCGAGCAGGTCCCGATTGACCGTTGGGTGCGAGAAATGGCGCGAGCATGGGTTGACGCTAATCCACCTCACACACGCGGCCAGCTTGCCGTCCGCAATATCCCGGAGGCGCATATCTTCGCTATCGATCAAGCAGCTTTGCGGCAAGATAGGCTCGGTATCCTTTCGACGTGGGCGGTTGAGGAATTCGCGATGACCGCGGTACCGCTGCTTCCGGGTGGAAGTGGTGGTGCGATGGGTGCACCGGAAAAGGACGATTCGCCCAATAAGCCGGGCGGACGTCGTCGATCTCTGCACGCCAAGGACCGTAGGTTGCCATGACAGCAATTCCCCTCGATCAATCGGTTGAACGCCCAAAGAAAGGAAGGCGGCCGCAGTTTCGGCCGAACCTGCCATTTCTTGGCTCTGTTGGCTTGATCGCGGTGGCAATAATCGTCGCACTGTCCCTCGATCATGCCCCGCTTAAGCCTATCGCGTGGGCAACGACTCTCTACGGTAGTGCGTTCTTCATCGCGCTCCTGGCGCTGCGCGGCGCGACCCGGAGAGGCCGCATCGGGTCGCATCTTGTGGCAATTGCGGCCGCAACAACTCTTGGCATTCTGGTGCCGGCGTGGATCGATCCGTCGCGGTACTCACTGCTTGCCGGCGGGTTTCCCATCATAGGAACGGCGCTCGACGAGTTGTTTCTCTTCCTGCGGACGTTGCTCGTTGAACCGTTCAATGCCTTCGGGGGGCTTCTTGCAGAACCCGACATGGCGTTCTGGGAATTCTTGAACGCACTTGCCCTCATTGTCTGGTGTCTTGTGGCATGGGGAGTTTCATATGCCGGGAAGAACGTGAAGAAAATCAACGCCGACGAAGAGTCGGCGCCTGCTTATCTGTGGCCCACGCTGAACAATCCGACGGTGGCCCGTACACTCGGCTACGCCGCAATCCTTATGACGGCCGCGATGCTGGCGTGGGGGGCACTCAACGTGACGCAGGCACCGAATAGCGCCTGGGTCGGTCTGGCAGCCGGCTTCCCGTGGTTTGCGACCGTTGCAGCGGTCTATCATCTCTGCTTGCTGGCGCAGCGTCAGATCGCGCCAAGCTTGGCTGCGCTGCCAGAGGCGGACGACGTTGAAGCCAAGGAAACGAAGTCGGTACACCCGCTCTTCACGGGTTTGCGGTCGGCATACGCGAAATATCTTGCTTATGTTGACGACAGCAAAGCATCCCGGCGTCCGCGTGGACAGCCGGCGATGCACGACTCGGACGATATGGCTACCGCGCGTGAGGAGGCCCTGAAACTTCTGTCCGATTGTGGTCAGGTTCTGCAGTATGGAACGGCTGACAAGGAATTCTACCTGCTGTTTTCGCAGGCGGTTCAAGAAGCCCAGGATCAAGGGCGCAATACGTTAGTCATTTGTCCGAATGAATCAGGCCGGGAGGTGATGGAGGCGCTGGCACGCGTGACGCGGTTCTTCTCACCCGAGATCAATCAACGTTGGTGCAGCCTGACGCGCGCCGATCACAATTTTTCAGGGCGCAAGCTTTACGATCTCATCCTTGTCGAAGAAGACCAGTTCCACAATATCCTCGTTCCAAGCAAACAGGAGTTTCATCACAGTTTGCGTCGTACGCGGCTGATCGTTCTCATCGACTTCCATGCAATCGATGCTTGCAGGCTGTATCTTGGTTTGACGCGCTTGGAGGATCTGCTTGATCTCCAGAAAGAGAGCGTGTTGTGCCTGTCGCGTCGTCGGCTCGGATTCGAAGAGCAGATCAAGAGCCTGTTCGATCGCGGCGAAGAGATCAGCGCCGTTCGTGAGTATTCTATCGGCCCGAGCAAGCGACCGACCTACTGGATCGCGTGGAATGATAGTGCGGAATTGCGTGGAGAGTTTGTCTCCGAGGAGCACAAATTTCGGCCGCCGTTTATGTACGATACGAGTGCTTACCTATCTTTGGTTGGCGGAGGTGAGCCATTCGCCGGTGCGGTTTTGTTCTCCGACAAGCTCAATATTCCAGACGATTGCGATCGCCTCCGGGACGACCTCAACAACGACGGCGAAAATAGGTTGGCGGCACGCGTTCAGAGCACTGAGCGCTTGGTTCATTTCGCCCCGCGTCTCAACACGCGCATTTCCATTGTTCAGGACGATGGCAATCTGTCGGAAGTCCTGTCGGCACGATACGACTTCTATCGCACCCCGACCGATCGTTTGGTGCATATCGTATGCAAACCGCGACCAGCGCACGAGTTTGCTGTCGACTGGCTAAAAGCAGATGCCGATTCATTCCGCGCGGAAGCGCTGCCTTATGCCCAAAAGCCGGGTATTGGACTGACCGAGCTCGTCGTGCGAGTCGAAAGTGCTCTACAAGCAGCAGGCGGACTCGAGCAGGCCGAATTGCGCAAGGTGCTGTCTCAGGCATCCGGCGATCTCCCTAAGGAATTGGGTCTCAACGAGACGCGTGGCGGGTTGCTGCGCCTGTTCAGAACGATCAATCCGGATTTGCCGCAGGCGGCTATTTCGGCACGCACCAATGCCGATCAGACTCATGTCTTTTCACTGGACGCTACTGCGCGCGTCAGCGCCCCCTCGCAACCCTCCGACGTTTTTCAAGAGAGCGCCAAATCGCGTATCGCCCAATTATCTCGTCGCGACGAAGGTCTCACCCTTGCCCGCAATTGCGTTATCTCTCTGAACCGCGGGCTGTACAGCATCGAGCGATTCGAGGACGAAATACGTCGGATTGTTGTTTCGCCGGCTGGGGACCAGAACGGGCGGCGAACGCAAAATCTCTTCCGTCGTACCTACACGCTGCACCTCGGTCAGGGTGTTGCGCGTGAACAGGAACGGGCCGAACTGCCAGTCATGCGCATGCATGTTCACGCGAGTTTCACGCGCTACTCTGATCGTAATCTCTCTTGGCCGATTGATGAACCGCTTCTCGCAAGAGGCGCTCATGTGCCGACTGGCCATGTCCATATCACCCAGCGGCGATCGTATCGCAGCATTTACGTTGTCGCGCTGGGGAATCAGGATCTGAGTGCGAGCGAGCAATATTCTCCCGTCTTGCGCCGGACGCTGGCGGCGAGCCTCCAGGATGTTCTGGGGTTTGTCTTTCCGGCGCTAGCCGAAAGGATCGCCGTCGTCGATCTTTGCGGCGAATGGGCGGCTGAGAACGGAACGCCGCATGATCGGCTACAGTTGCGCTATCCCATTGGCCGGATTGACGGCATTTCGATTGAGGAAACCATACGTCTGGTCTTTCGACGCGCCGGGTATGGCAGCTCGTTTTCCAATCTTCAGGACGGCTGGTGTGCCGCCGCATTGGCAGTCATCGAAGACGCGGATCACGACATCGGCGTGGCGCGGCGCGTGCAGGACAGTTGGCAATATCTCGTCGAAATCTGGAAGCGTTATCTGGGCTGGGCCGCCGAGGGACATGCGCCTTGGCAAATGGAAGATGGGTGGTTCGACGCGTCAGCAGCGGCAAAGCTACCGATTTTTCCTCGGGTATAGGTGATGCGCTGGGCGCTGTTTCTCCTTGGGCTGTTGCTTTTCACCGCCTCGGCGGATGCGCGCGTCGTTGCAATCCTGTTCGATGATTCCGGCAGCATGGGGGGACGCATTCAACTGCCGACCTTCGGTGCTCAGCTTCTTGTTTCGACACTCGATGGGCGCGAGGGCGAGGACCGTCTTATTGCTGCCCGCATGTCTCAGGTTGCGTCTGCCAATCCGGTCCAGTTCATTGGCATCAAGACAACAAGACAGCAGCAACAGGCGATCGACGAAATCGCCGCTCGGTGGCCGGTTGCGAACGGCGGCACGCCGTACCAGCAGATCGAGCTGCTCCTGGATGCCGTCAAAAAGATACAGCAACCCGACGAACAAGCTTTCTTCGTTGTCCTTACCGACGGGCTGTTCAACGACAACGCCACCGCCGTGTCGAATCCGGCGCCACCGCCGCCGGCGGCTGAAATGGCGAAGTTGTTTGAGCAATACAAGAGTGAACTCAAGGGACCGTTGCGTGCTGACTTCGTGCTCATCGGTGCGAATGACAGCGATGTACGAACCGGCGTTGAACAACAAGGCATACGCGCCGCGCTGCTTTCGACGTTCAACGGCACTCCAGACGACGGTCGGTACGAGGTTTACAATTCCGCCGATTTGATCGAAGCGATCAAGACGATCATCGCGCAAGTCGCGGCGACCGATCGCAAGGGGCAGAGCCACTTCCTGAAGGTCACGGGAAACGCGATCACGCTCGACTCGCCCTTGTCAATCAAACGAATCGTGGCGGTGGCCGTGGGTAGCCAGCGATCCCCGCCGGCCCGAGCCGAACAGCCGGCGTTTCCGGTTGCCGACCGCATCGACCTGATTTCGCGGATGCGCGGTGCAGATACAAAAGGCGGCTGGGCCGGCGAGCAACTGTCGGGCGTGTCAACGCATCTACTGCTACAACCTGCCTTGCCTGCGGGACACTATGAAGTGCCGTTCGACCGGGCTCCAAATGACGTCTTTTTGCTCTTCCAAACCGATGCCGGTCTCAACCTCGTCCTGACCGACGCGAACGGCAGCGTGCTTATGCCAACGGCGGGAGCCTATCGTATTCGCCGCGGTCAGAAAGTCATGGTCGGCTTCGAGGTCGTCGATAAGGCGGGCAACAAGATCGTCTCAGTGCCCGTGTCCAAGCTTGGTGGTCACGCCACCTTCAAGGCGTCTGTTTCGCTTGCTGGCAAGCGCAACTCTTTGGACGTGTCTGTCGACCGGCAGAGTGATCAGGCGTTCGCGGTGTTGCCGACCGACCAGATCGGCCGCGGCGAGGTGAATGCCTCGCTCAGGATCGAAGGATTTGTTTCGACCTATGCGAAACCTCTCGCCATCGAGGTCATCGATGCAAGTGCCACTGTTGGGCTCGATGTCAACAGGATTGACGATTGCCCGACATGCGCTGCCGATGAGGTCCGCTACATAGTGGCGCCGAATCAACCGCAGCGGCCAATCGCAAATGTGACGGTCAAGGTGACTGCGCCAATGAATGGCGCGTTGAAGATTATGCTGAGCCATGCTCCGCCCTGGCTTTCGCTCACCGATGCGTCTGGCGCGCCACTTAGGTCGGAACTGCCGGTCACCGCAAATGTTCCGCTGGAGATTCAAGCACTGGTCTTGGCGTCAGACGGTGCTGCCGCTCTGCAAGCGCCGCCAAGCGATTGGGTCTTTACCGTTCGTGCTGAGCTATCAGGTGGCCCGGAGGGGAGCAACGAAGTGACCCGGCGCATGCAGCTTCTGCCGGTCGAAGCGTCTCTGGTGGTTACCGGGCATACGCAGGATCCGACTGGCGCCACGCCTCTCGAACTCAACCTGAAGTCACTAGAAGGTCATGAGGAGGCACTCGATTTTCTATTGACCGATGCACTGACGCCAGTCACAGCCGGTCGTATTGATGTCAAATCGGATGCGCACTTTGTGACGTTCGCTCCCATAACGGGACATGGTCAGGTCGGCAGGATTGCCGTTCAGCCACGGGCCGTTGTTTTCTGCTCATGCTTGGTCTTTCTCGATCGTGGCGAGCATCGAATATCGGTCACATGGACCGGTCCGAACGGTCTCCAAACGGCGTCGGTCGAAGAGACTGTCTTGGTTGATCCTGCTTGGTCCGAGATCGGGTGGGCCTGCGCAAAGACTGCATTGGTCATTCTCCTGTTGCTCTATGTCCTCCGATCGCTTTGGGCATGGTTCCGGGCGCGACGTTTTCCAGCACGCAGTGGCGTATCTGTATATTTTGGCCGCCAAGAAGAGCCGCTCTATCGACAACTCCGGCGCTGGGACTGGACACCACTGAAAGCGCTCCTCTGGCCGTTTTTCGGCAATCCGGATGAGGTTCGGGTCGTAGAGGGGCTAACGCTTCGCGCTGCTCGAAACGGCGCAAACATCGTTCTCGAGCGCAGCGACAGCGTCTTTCGAATCGAAACGCTCAATCAGACCATCGAGGAGTTCCGTGCGGAAGCACCGACAATATCAACCTACAAAATGAACTGGAACGATAGCGTCGAGCGACGCGACGGTGGGTTGCGGCGTCTCACGCTCCTGCGTCGTCCGGAGGACAGCCTTGCTCGGTAGGTGATACGCCGGCCTCCACAAGTCCAACTAGATGTTGGCGATGGGCTCCAGCGGCCGGCGGTGGTTGAACCAGTCGACCCATTCCAGCGTCGCAAACTCGACGGCGTCGAACCTCCGCCTCGGCTCGCACCGATGAATGACGTCGGCCTTGTAGAGGCCGTTGATGGTTTTGGCCATGGCGTTGTCGTAACTGTCTCCAACGCTGCCAACCGAGGGCTTGACCCCGGCTTCAGCCAGGCGCTCGGTGCATTTGATCGAGACGTATTGCACGCCACGGTCGGAGTGATGGATGAGGCCGCTGCCTTGGATCGGACGCCTGGCATGGAGCGCCTGTTCCAGCGCATCGAGCACGAAGGCGGCATGGGCTGTCCTGCTTGCCCGCCAGCCAACGATCCGGCGGGCATCGATGACGAAGGCAACGCAAACGAAGCCCGCCTAGGTCGCGACAGAGGTGAAGTCCGAGAGCCACAGTCTGTTCGGCGCCGGGGGCATGGAACTGACGGCCGAAGTGATCCAGCGGACAAGGTGCTGCCTTGTCGTTCTTCGTGGTTCTGATCGTCTTGTCGCGGATCGCCCCTTCAAGGCCCATGCTCCGCATCAGCCGGGCGACGGTGCAGCGAGCCACGTCGAAGCCTTCCCGCTGCATCTGCCGCCAGATATTGCGCACGCAGTAGACCCGGAAGTTCTCCTCGAACATCCTTGGCGGCACCGACGGCGTTCCCGAGCGTCTGCTGCAGGAAGCCGGTGAACTGCTCCCGGCTCATCTCGCCGGCGGCGAAGGCGAAATCGCGATGTTGGACGGAGCCGAGGCCACCGACATGGCCGTCAATCGGGACGTTGTAGGGCGGGTCCGTGAAGATCAGGTTGGCCGTCTCCCCGGCCATGAGGCGGGCGACGTCGTCTGATGACCGCGCATCACCACAGAGCAACCAGTGACGGCCGAGGTGCCAGAGATCGCCCAGGCGGTTCACGGCCGTCTCCGGAGGCTCCGGTATCACGTCTTCCGGGCTGACGGCGCTCTCGGTCGACGATTCCCGCGCCTGGTCGAGAGTCAAATCGACTTCGGCCAGCGAGACGCCGGTGAACGTCGCATCAAAGTCGAGATCGATGAGCGCCTGGAGCCCGATCGCCAGGATCTCGCTGTCCCCGCCCGCCATTGAGGGCCAGCAATTTATCGGCAACGTGGCAGCATGCCTTTTCATGATGCGCTGAAATGCGCCAAGCGCTTGATCCGGTCGAAGAACCGCCCGAGCTGATTACAGCAGCAGTAGGTCAGCGAACCAGCGCAGTTTGGATCGAGCGGATTACTGGCAGGGCAGTGCGTTCCCGCGGTCGACCAACCGATGCCCTGGCAGATGGGCAGCAGAGCGCCCCGCAGCGGCGTTTGTGGTCGCTAATGCCTCGAATACAGCGACTGCTCGATGGCGCTGAGAACCGTCTCCGACAGGACCGCCTCGCGAAACTGCAGATCCTCGCTTGTGCTCGGCCGTTCGAGGTCGCGAGCGGCGTAGTGGAGGATTCGTGCTGCTTCCGGATTAGACGACCGCAAGTCGGCAGCCCGGTAAAGCAACTCGGCGATGGTCACGCCCAAGTCCGCGCCTCCCTGGCCTGCCGCCGGGGTCCGCGAGGTTGCGCCTTGCTTTTTGCCTTGCTTACTCATGTCCGCCAACTCCCCAAGGTCCGATACAACAACGGGTACCGTGAGCCAGACGTGAGAGGCGGGATTGATATCTTTCAATGGGTTATCGGCGCGATATTCAGGCGGTTCTGGAAGAACGGATCGTTCGCTCGATCATGCCGGTGCGCGATAGGACGAAATCAGGAGGAGGCTGCCGTTCATCCGGAGTGCTGGCGAGTTGGCGCAGCAGTTCTTCGGCATCTCGACGCTTGGCGTCGACGCGCGCTTGAGAAACCGCCACACGGAGCGCAGCCCGTCGCGGTGCGGCGATGCCGGGCAGGTCCTCGATCACGCGCTCCCAGGTTCGGTCCTTGAAGAAGGTGTCTGCCGCCTGACGCCGCAGCTCAAGTGCCTCAGCCGACGTAACCAGACCCTGTCGCTCGGCGTTCGCTACAGTTGCCTCGATGTTGACGAGCGCCTCCGTCAACGGCACATAGCCAAACTCAGGGGGGCCGTGCAGTTGGGCGACGGCTGCATCGTCGTCGAGCTCCCCACCGGCGTAGCAAAGATAGATCGCCCCGATGCCGACCATGCCGAACGGGGCACATTCGGCTGCGCGCAGCGCTCCCATGCTCGCGGCACCGAACATCCGGACCCCTCGCGTCAAGGCAAACAGAATCTCCTTGTGCCAAACCGCGGCGATTGCTTCGAAGAGCCCGTCGACCAGCCCGATCGCAGTCGCGCCATCGAACACGGCACGTGTCACATCGCCGTGTTGCGCCGGACCGCGAATGGATGCGTCAGGGCAAATGCGGGCAACGTCCACACCGGCGAGGCTCGGCCCGGCAAACAGGACCTTCATGCCGCGGCCAACATGGCATTGACGGCACGACGGCCCAGCTGCCGGTGTTTGCTTTCCGGAGGATCCTCGAGATCGGGCACGATCACCTTTGCAACGGCGATGCCATAGTCCTCGCCGCCGATCGGCACGGCGACGACCGAGCGGATTCCGCGGTCCCGCAGGTGGTCGAGCAGCAATCCCAGGAGACATTTCCTCGTGTCGAGATGCGGCGGCTTGATCCATCCCGGTTCGGCAAGCCTGAAGACATGCAGATCGGGTCTCAAGGGCGCTTCATAGAGCTCGGGAAGAAAGTCGTCGCGAGCCGCTGAGATGGCCGTCAGTCGCGACTGAGCCGCCTCGGTGACGGCCCGGATGGCTGCCCGCACGGCATAGGGGTGACAGCCCGTGCCGCGGCACAGGTCGAAGTGCCGCCAGCCGCTGCCTGTTGGTCCTGCTTCGGCAAGAACCGCGAAATATGCCGGAATGCCGATGTCCGAAATGATGTCGAACAGGCGCAGATGCAGCCCAGCATCGGCGATCTGCTCCGCCAGATGAGACAGAACGGGGTCGCCAAACCGGGCCGGGTCAATGCAACGCGCACGCACTTGATCGGCGCTTCGAAAGGACCACAGAGCGCTGGCGTCGCGTTCGATGCGCTCGCAGAGGCCATGCAGGATCGCTTCGAGCAAGACGTTGCCTGAGGCCAGTCCGTCGCTCGATTGCCAGAACGGATGGCTTGCCGGGTCGTGCTCGGTGAAATCGAGACGCACCGCATCACGCGGGGCCCATGTGACGGTTCCCGCGAGAAGGTCGAAGCCCCACAACCATGCCATCGGCTCATCGCCAGCCGGAGCCCGCCGCCCCGGCCGCAGGAAGCGTGTCGGGGCGACGAAAGCTTCGCCGTGCGATCTGATCTCATCCATTGACGCGATGCGGGCCTCGGCAAAGGGCTGTTCTGCCATGGCCTGCTCCGCAGCTTCCATGACCGCCGATGCTCGCGCCGCGTCGTCGTCTATTCCCTTGCCCTGCGTGACAGCGAGCGTCCTGGCGTTGGGGCGAACGGCCTGAAACGTGGGAATGCCGACCCGGTCGAGACCGGTCACCCGCGCAAGTCTTGTGATGCCGAGTGCGGGGAAGAAAGGTCGAAGGGATGCGACCGTGTTGGCAGGATCGCGCATGCGGTCGTGATAAAGACCGCTGTGCGCGCTCTGCAATAGACAAACCTCCTCGTCGGCAAGTCGCGCGAGGAGGCTTGTCGCAGCATCTGCGGCATTGCGCACCGCAATCTAGGTCCAGCCGTGGCCTAGGCCGGTTCCGTGAACGGGAAGCTCGACGCGAACGGGAAGCTTGCCGTCGGTGGCTGCTGGGCGGTGGCAATGGCCATGTTCACGCCCTTGACGATCGTTTGGCCTTCGGCACGCGCTTCGTTGACGCGCTGGAGGCTATCCGTCTCGCCGGGAATCATGGCCCCCGCCGTGGCCGGATCGACTTCTCCGACCGTCATTGCTTCACAATCCACAATCAGCATCCGGCTCTCGCCTTCGAGGCCGAGCAGCACGTAGTTTGCCATTGGTCACTCCTTCCTCTTGAGGTCCTAACGAAGTCCAGCAGTACGCAGCCCATGCTCGTAGCGATTCCTGACCGCCACATCGCGGATCGGTATCATCGACAGCCACCCGTCGACGCTGAAGTTTGGATAGATTTGGCGCACTCTCTCGGCATAGGAGCGAGCCGTGGATATGTCCCCCATCATTGCCCACGAGGCAGCAAACAGCTTGTAGGCCGGCGATTGGTCGGCCATCCGCGAGATCGCCTCCACGGCAGCTTGGTACTGTTCGAGTTGATAGTAGATGGTGCCCCGGTACCAATGGTACCGGTCTGGACACAGGGGGTTGAGCCTGATCGCATCTTCGATCTTGCTCAAGGCCTCGGCTGATGAACCAGCGAGCGAAAGGGCGTCGGCGTGGTCGGCGATCAGATCGGCGTGCTGCGGCGCCCGTTGCTCCGCTTCCGCAAAGGCCACCAGGCTTTCATCGAATCGTCCCCGGTAGAGGTTGCAGAGTCCCAACTCTCTCAGGCCGTCTGCCCGGTCAGGATCGAGATTGAGTGCCTGGCCAGCATAGTGCTCGGCTTGATCGAGCAGGTCGTTGTCCCTGCGCGCGAGCAGGAGCCACTCCATCACCAGAGAGTGGGCAACAGCGCCATAGGCAAGCGCGAAGCTCTCATCTTGTCTGAGACTCGACTTGAAGAGACGGCGGGCGACCCGGAGGTCCCCTAGTTTGACTCTGCCCAGAGCGCGCGTGCCGAGCAGGTAGTAGGCATAGGCCGAGCGTTCCGCCCCGCGCTCCAGGCGAGCCAATTCGGCGTTTTCGACCGCCTCGGTCAGCGATCGCACGATCCGCTGAGCGAGCCGGCCGAAGGCCGGTCCAAGAGCATCGTCACCGAGCCCAAATTGATCGGCCCAGATGATCTTTCGAGTGCCGGCGTCAATGAGCTTTGGCGTCAGAAAACCATCGCCGCCAATATCGTGAACACGGCTCTGAAGGACATAATCGATAGCAAACCGGTCGATGAAATCGTCGGCTGCGCCCTCCGGCCCAAACTGCCAGGCCGTATACGGAGCGATGACCGCAAATGCCTTCTGAGTGCACAGACCGATCGTTACGTCCTCCAAGAGGGCCGTGACCAAATCAGTCCGCTTTTGGTCCGTTGTGGAGCTGGGTACGAGGATGCAAACGCTCGGCACCCCGTGTTTCGACTTGGTCGCAATCGGCGCCAGTTCTAGTCGCGCCGTTGCTGCGACCGCCGGCCGCTCCACCGATCGGTCGATTTGGTCGAGACCGCACAGCGATCGATAGAGATTCGTAATCTCCGGACCGGGCAGCGCATGAAGGTCCGCCTCGAATCGGTCGCAGCATTCCCGATAGATACGCTCCAGGTCGCGCAATCGTCCTGCCGCCGCATGGACCCGCATCAAGGCGCGGTAGGGCGCGTCGAGATAAGGGTCGATGGCCAGCAGCTTGGCTGCAACAAGCTCGATCGCTGCGGCATCCCTCTTCGCATCGGCTCTTTCCAGAAACGGAATGATGCTGGCCGTGAACGCGTCCCGCAGCTTGGCGCGATGAGCGAGTACCCAATCACCTGCGCCGGCCGCGTCGAACAAATCTCCGCCGTAGAGCTCGCACCGCTCGCAAACAGACACCTCGGAATCGTCTGCGTAGAGCTCACGCATTCGCCCGAGGTCAGTCTTCACCTGTGCGGAAAGCTGAACGAACTCGCGTGTTTCGGTGAGGACCTCGACGCCGGAGACCCCGCGGATGCGGCGCACGCGAGCGAGCAACGATCGCAAATTGTCAATCGCACCGCCACGCTCGGCCTGAGGCCACAACAACTGGGCAACCTCATGGCGTCGCGCGGGCGCTTCGCCGTGCTCGAGGAACAGGTAGGCCGCCAGTTCAACGCCTTTCGACGGGAAGGCGACGATCGCACCTGTCCGATCGTCGCGAATGTGCGGTGAACCAAACAGCACCACCGAAAACGGCGGTGCCCGCCTGACAGCCGACCTTGTGGCGGAACGTCGCCCACGGCCGCCTCCCTGGTCCCGCTGCCTGGCCATGCTGCAACTGCCCTAGTGAGGCCGCCCAGAACCGCTGGGCAAGGACTCGTCATCTGGGTCGCCGGCATTCACCAAGGATCCCAGCAAGGCTCGCGCAGCTCGGCGAATATGCGGCTTCTTGATCCGGGCAAAGTCACGCAGGAGTTCCACAGCGCCTGGAGTTTGAAGTAAATCCAGAACCTCTGCCGGGCTCGCCGACGATTCGATCGTCTCGGGCGCTGGATCCGGGAAGAAGTACCCTACCGGAACCTCAAGGATTTCTGCCATCGCCCGCAAACGGCTGGCGCCAATCCGGTTCGTTCCCTTCTCATACTTCTGTATTTGCTGGAACGTGATCCCGAGGCGATGACCAACCTCGGACTGCGACAACCCCAGCTCCAGGCGCCGCATCCGCGCACGTGCACCAACCCAGATGTCAGTT
>CAVXLJ010000028.1:0-45472 GCA_963762605.1 uncultured Alphaproteobacteria bacterium
CCGGCGCCGCCGAGGCCATGTGCAGGGCCGCCTCCAGCGGCAGGCCGAGCCCGCCGACCGTGTTGCGCACGGCGGTGGCCATGTCGAGGTCGGAGCCGGCGATGGTGCCATCGGCGCGCGTCAGCCGGCCGTCGTTGCGGGTGATGACGTTGCCGTCGAGTGGAAACTCGGTGAGGTCGCTGCCCACCGACGGCATGGCGTCGGTGATCAGCACCATGCGCTGCCAGCCATGGGCGGCGATGGCGACCCGCAGGCTCGCCGGCGAGACGTGGAACAGGTCGACGATGATGCTGACGAAGCTGTCGGGATCGTCGAGCGCGGCGCCGACCGGCCCCGGCGCGCGGCCGGAAAGCGGCGGCATGGCATTGAAGAGATGGGTGAAGCCGGTGAGGCCCGCGGCGCGCGACGTCATCACGGTGTCGTAGTCCGCCGCGGTGTGGCCGGCGGAGACGATGACGCCGCTTTCGGTGAGCCGCGCGATCGTTTCGGCCGGCACACGCTCCGGCGCCAGCGTCATCAGCGTACGGCCGACGCCAAGCGAGGTGACCAGCGCAAGATCTTCCTCATCGAGCTCGCGGAAGAGCGCCGGGTCGTGGACGCCCTTGCGCTCGGCGCTGAGGAACGGCCCTTCGATGTGGATACCCAGCGCCCCGGGAACACCCGCTTCCAGCGCTACGCGGGCGGCGGCGATCGCCTCGGCCATGTGCCCGCGCGTGTCGGTGATCAGCGTGGGCAGGAAGCCCGTCGTGCCGAACGTCCGGTGGGCGCGGCCGATGGCGGCGATGCCCTCCGCCGTGCGCACGTCGTTGAACAGCACGCCGCCGCCGCCATTGACCTGAACGTCGATGAAGCCCGGCGCCAGCAGGCCGTCGATGCGCTGCAGCTCGGCATCTGCCGGACACGCGCCGTCCGGCACCAGCGCCGCGATCCTGCCGTCGGCAACGACCAGGCTCAGGCCCTCGCGGATGTGCGCGCCATCGAAAATCCGGGCGCCGGTCAGGGCGATGCTCATCACCTGGTCTCCGTCACCTTCCTCAGATGCGGCGGGTGGTCGGGATCATGCCCGCGGGCGCGGGCGAGCGCCTCTGCCAACCCATAGAAGCTCTGCACCAGCGCGATCGGCTGGGCGAAGGCATGCAAGCCGTCCGCCGCCAGCAGCCGCGTCACACCGTCGGCCACGACCGGGCCGGCGGCGAACACCGGCACGCCACGCGCCGTCAGGCTGGCGGCAAGCGCGTCGAGCGAGCCCAGCGCCTCGTCGCGCTGGCTGAACAGGACCACCGGAAAATCCGGCGCGGCGAGAGCCATCGGCCCGTGCATGATCTCGGCGGCGCTCATCGCCTCGGCGTGCAGGCCGCACGTTTCCTTGAGCTTCAACGCCGCCTCCTGCGCCGCAGCATAGCCGGCGCCGCGGCCGACGACATAGAGGCTGCGGGTTGCGGCAAGCATGGGTACCACGGGCCGCCAGTCGCGGGCGCGCGCATCGGCAAGATCGTCCGGCAGGTGTTCGACAGCACCGGCGAGGTCTTCATCCGCGCTCCATACGGCCAACAGTTGCAGCAGCGCGGCAAGCGCGGCGATGTAGGACTTGGTTGCCGCGACGCTCTTCTCCGGCCCGGCATGAAGCGGCAGGACGACCTCGCAGGCGGCGGCCAGCGGCGAGGTGCGGTCGTTGACGAGCGCCACGGTAAGCGCTCCCCCTGCCCTTGCGACCTCGGCCAGGCGGATCAGGTCCGGGCTGCGCCCCGACTGGGAAATCGCCAGGAAAAGCGCGCCCTCGACCTGTGGCCGGCCACCATAGATCGAGCGGACGGAGGGACCGACCGAAGCCGTCACCAGGCCCAGGCGGATTTCGAAGAGATACTTGGCGAAGGTGGCGGCGCTGTCTGAACTGCCGCGGGCGCAAGTGACGGCAAAGCGTGGCGGCGCCGCCTTCAGCCGCTGCACTAGGTCGCGGCAGACGGCCGCGTTCTCCGCGATCAGCCGCGCCACGACCTCCGGTGCCTCCGCGGCTTCGCCGAGCATCAGGCTCGCCGATGCGGCCGCCGGCCCATGGCCCTGAAGATCGTTGCTCATTGGAGGATATCGTCGTCGTTCATCCTATCCCCCGCGTACCCCACCGATCTCTCGAAACTCCAGCCACGAAATAGACCTGCCGACTTCCCGGGTGCGCGAGAGCGGTCGGACCCACGACCCCCGGTCAAAACACCGGACTCGTCGACGGTATCCCATATCGACCAGGATTGCGCGCCGTGCGAACCCGCCTCCATGCGTGTTGCTCCGCCCGCCCCGCCACCCTGTGAAATGTTGCGATGTTTCCGTCGGCGGAAGCAGCCTGGCAGGCCGCGTGCGGGGCTGCTGGCTTGACTGACGCTCAGTATACTGTATTCAATTCGTCGAGTGTCGATCCCTCGGGCGAATAGGAGCTAAGCCATGAGTGTCACCCCGACAGAACCGATGAATCCCGATCAATTGCGGACTGCCCTGGAGAACGCCATCAAGGGCAAGAGCGCGAACAAGGCTCCGTTCAGTATCGCCTGGGCGAGCGGCAAGCTGAGCCGCGATCACCTCGCCCGCTGGGCCGAGAACCACTACCACTATGTCGGCCCCTTCGCGGACTATCTGGCCTGCATCTACTCGCGCATGCCCGACACCTATGTCGAGGCCAAGGACTTCCTCCTGCAGAACATGTACGAGGAGGAGATCGGCGGCGATCGCCACACGGATCTCCTCATCCGCTTTGCCGAAGCCTGCGGCACGACGCGCGAGCGGGTGGAGGATCCCGACAACATGACCGCCACGACCCGCGGTCTGCAGAGCTGGTGCTACGCGGTCGCCATGCGCGAGGATCCGATCGTCGCCGTCGCCGGTCTGGTCGTCGGCCTCGAATCTCAGGTGCCGTCGATCTACCGCAAACAGACGCCGACGCTTCGCGACAAATACGGATTCACCGACGAGGAAGTGGAGTTCTTCGATCTGCACATCGTCTCGGACGAGATTCACGGCGAGCGCGGCTACCAGATCGTGCTCGAGCATGCCCGCTCGGTCGAACTGCAACAGCGCTGCCTGAAGATCTGCGAGATCGGTGCCCAGATGCGCCTGCTCTACACCACTGCGCTCTATCACGACTACGTCTCCAACGACATTCCGCTGGCGGAACTGATGAGCGTGGAAAAGCAAGTGCCGCAGGACGAACGGCAGCTGCTGCAGGCCTGATCTGTGCCGGTTGTAACGCTGCACAAAGGCGAGGAAGTCTTCACCGGCGAGGTCAAACCCAACACCAATCTCGTCGTTCGGGCCGGTATCCGCCAGTTCCCCTATCCGAACTTCAAGTATCGTTGCGGCATGGGGAAGTGCGCCACCTGCGCCAGCCGGATCATCAGCGGGGGCGAGCATCTGCCCGCCCCCAATTGGAAAGAGAAGAAGATACTGGGGGACAAGCTGGACGAAGGCTATCGCCTGGCCTGCCAGCTTTGGATCACCGAAGACATCGAACTCACCCAGGACGTCTCGGCGGAGGTCGCGGCACTGGTTGAGATCCTGGATTACCGCGGATCGAGCGCAAAGTGAGGTGACCCATGTATGTGCTGCTGACGACCAAGCCAGGAGAGTTCAAGACGGTGGTGACGCCGGGTCTCGCGCCGGTCGAGAGCTATGATTACTTCTTCTACGGCCGCAAGCGGGCGAACTTCACCATCGCCGAGATCGACGAGCCGATCCGCATCAGGATCGTCGAGGACGAGCCGCCGCAGATCGTCAATGACGTCCCCTCGAAGCTGTTCGCAAAGTTCGAGACGCTTGATGCGGCGCGCGCCGAGCTCAAGACGCTCACCACCTACGGCACCATGGATATCCGGCTGGAGAGGGTCTAGCCGCGCGGGTGGCCAGCGATGGCCGTCTGCCGGAGGAGAGCCATGAGCCTGTCCCGGTCGCGATGATCTCGATCACATTCATCACCAACGGCGGCAAGACGGTCAGCGCGCCGGAGAACAGCAACCTGCTGCGGGTTTCCCTGCGCCAGCAGGGCGGTATCCCGTTCAAATGCGGCGCCGGCATCTGCGGCACCTGCCGCTGCAAGATCGAGAACGGCATCGAGCACACCGACAAGGTGAAGCAGAAAGAGCGCAAGCACCTCACCGACGCGGACCTCGCTGCTGGATACCGTATGGCGTGCCAGACCTTCATCGAGAATGGCGACGTCAGCGTGTCGTGGATCCCGCTGGCCGAACGCAAGACGACGCCGCACAGTTCAACCGGTGCGCCCAAGACGCCGGAAACGGGGCCGCCGGCTTCCCGGCCGGTGCCCCAGCCTTCGCCCGAGGCGGCCCAGCCGGCAACGGCCGCCGCCTCGGCGCCCCACTCCGCAAGCACCCCATCCAGACACGAGTCGCCGATGACCCCGACCCATCTCAACTATGTCGACGGCGCGTGGCAGCCGGCTGCCGATGCCGCGACCTTCGAGGATCGCAATCCAGCGGATTCGCGCGATCTCATCGCCACATTCCCCGATTCCGGTGAGCGCGATGTCGCCGCTGCGGTGGCGGCGCTGCGGGCGGCATGGCCGGCATGGTGGACCGCTTCGCCCGAGGTGCGCGCCGACGTCCTGTTCAGGGCAGCCGACATCATGGCGCGGCGTGCCGACGGGATTGCCGAGGAGCTGACCCGCGAGGAAGGCAAGACGCTCAACGAGGCGCGCAACGAGGCGCGGCGAATCGCTGCGAATTTCCGCCTCTATGCCGGCGAAGCCCTGCGCCTCAACGGCGAGACCTTCCCGAGCGCCGGCGATCAGATCGTGCTGTCGCTGCGCCAGCCGGTCGGCGTGGTGGCGGTTATCACGCCGTGGAACTTTCCGCTGTCGATGGCGGCGCGCAAGATCGCGCCGGCGCTCGCCGCCGGCAACGCGGTCATCTTCAAGCCCTCCGAAATCACGCCGCTGATGGGTCAACGGCTGGTCGAGGTGCTGCTCGAAGCCGGGCTGCCGCCCGCCGTGATCGCACTCGTTCACGGGCGTGGCGCCAAAGTCGGCCAGGCAATCACCGCCTCCGGCATCGACGCTCTCACCTTCACCGGATCGTTCGCGGTCGGCCGCCGGATCGCTGCGGCAGTCTCCACCGATGTCCGCGTCCAGCTCGAGATGGGTGGCAAGAACGCGACCGTCGTCCTGGCCGACGCCGACATCGCCAAGGCGATCGGAATCATCGAGCGTGGCGCCTTCGGCCTGACCGGCCAGGCGTGCACCGGCACCAGCCGTGTCCTGGTGGCCCGGCCGCTCTACGATGAGGTCGTGGCGCGGCTCGCAGCGGCGGCCGGCAAGATCAGGATCGGCCCGGGCAGCGAGGACGGCGTGGGCATGGGGCCGCTTGCCACCGAGACGCAGTACGACAAGGTCCAGTCGTACCTGCGCATGGCACGCGACGAAGGCAGTCGCATCGATGCCGGTGGCGAGTTCCTGCGCGGCAATGGCGACGCGCGCCTGGCCAACGGCTATTTCATGTCGCCGGCGGTCATCTCGGAGGTGCCGGCCGCGAGCCGCCTGCTGCGCGAGGAGATATTCGGGCCGGTGGTGGCCGTGCGCGCGGTCGAAGGCCCCGACGAGGCGATGGCAATTGCCGACGAGACCGAATACGGCCTGGCCGTTTCGCTGGTCACCAACGACCTCGGCGCGGTCGTCCGCTTCGCGCGCGGCACGCGCCACGGCATCGTCAAGGTCAACGCGCCGACCACCGGCGTGTCGCTCAACGCCCCATTCGGCGGCTTCAAGCACTCCAGCAACCAGGCGGCCAAGGAACAGGGCGGCGCCAATGTCATGGACTTCTACACACGCATCAAGACCGTCTACCTCGGCACCTGACCTTGATCTCCCTCGATACGATTCTGCCGGGAGGACTTCTCTCCCCGCATGCGGCTGCGATCGCCGGATTGATCTTCATCGCCGCGCTGCTGCAGGGTGTCAGCGGCCTCGGATTCGCCATGGTGTCGGCACCGATCGCCGTCCTCTATTTCCCCGAGCTGGTTCCCGGCCCCCTGCTCCTGCTCGGCGCCGGCCTGGCGCTGCTCGGCGCGCTGCGCGAATTCCGCTTCATCCACTGGTCGTCCGTGGGGGTGCTGATGTCGGGCCGCGTGATCGGCAACATCGCGGCCGTGGCGACCCTCTCGGTCATGCCGGGCACACTGTTCTCGGTGGTCTTCGCGCTGCTCATCCTGGCCGGCGTCGGCCTGAGCTACGCCGGCTGGCGCATCGAGCCGACGGTGCCGAATATGGTGGCGGCCGGCGTCGCCTCGGGGCTCATGGGCACAATCACCTCCTCCGGCGCGCCACCCTATGCCATTGTCATGCAGCACGTCGCGCCCGACCGTATGCGCGCAACGCTCGCCAGCGTGTTCTTCGCCGGCGCCCTCCTGTCGCTGGTGATGCTCACCTTCGTCGGCCACTTCACCGTCCGCCAGTTCTGGATGGGCGTCATCCTGCTGCCGGTGATGACCGTCGGGTTCCTGGCGTCGAACCCGCTCAACCGGCTGGCGCCACGCGACGCCCTGCGGCGCTTCCTGCTGGGATTATCGGCGGCGGGCGCGCTGCTCATCCTGGTGCGCGTGTGGCTGGCCGGGGCCTGATCGGAATGCCAAGGGAAGAGGAACGCCCGTGCTCCACATAACCGACGCGATGGTCGCCGACGTCGTTGGCATTGCCGAGACCCAGCAGGTGCTGCTTGACGCCTATCGCAGTTTCGGGTCCGGCAGCGCCGCCATGCAGGAGCGCATCCGCACCGAGGCCGGCGGCGTGAAACTGTCGACGCTCGGCGCCGTCATCCCCGAACAGGGTTTCGTCGGCGCCAAGGTCTACACCACGATTGCCGGGCAGTTTTCATTCGTCATCATGCTGTTTTCCGCTATTGACGGGCAGCCTCTGGCCTCGCTCGAAGCCAACGCGATCACGCGTCTCAGGACGGCCGCCTGTTCGATCATCGCGTCGCGCTATCTGGCGCGGCCCGACTCGCGGGTGGTTGCCCTTTTCGGCACCGGTGTCCAGGGCCTCGCCCACGCCCGCCAGATGGCTGCGGCCTATGAGCTGAGCGAGATCCTCATCTGCCCCTTCAGCACCCCGCCGGACATGCCCGAACGGGTTGCGGCGGAGACCGGCGTCGCCACCCGCTTCGTTTCGGCGAAGGAGGCCCTCGACCACGCCGACATCGTGGTGACCACCTCGCGCGCGGCAATACCGCTGTTCTCAGGCGAAATGCTCCGGCCCGGCACCTTCATCGCCGCCGTCGGATCGAGCCTGCCACACACGCGCGAGCTCGACGACACGGCACTTGGCCGCGCGTCGTGCATCGCGGTCGAATGGCGCCAGCAGGCGCTGCGCGAGGCCGGCGACCTGGCGATGGCGAGCCCGGCTGCGCTGCCGCCGAGCAAGATCGTCGAACTCGGCGAACTCATTATCGGCACGGCCCATGGCCGGCGCAGCGACAACGAGATCACTATCTACAAGACGGTCGGCGTCGGGCTTGAGGACATTGCCGTTGCCGGACTGGCCTATACGCGGGTGACCGGCGACAGCGCCAATGGCTGAACGCGCTCAGGACTCCGGCGGAATCTGAGCCGCGTTGTAGACGTGACGGGTGGCCAGCAGCGCCGCCAGCTCGGCATCGCCATCGATCACCGCACGCAGGATTTCCGCGTGCTCGCGCCAGTTCTCGCGAACGCGCTCGCGGCTCACCGAGGCGAAGATCAGGTCCGTGCGGTCGCGCAGCTGCCGCATCATGTCCTGGAGGACAGAGTTGCCGCTGACGACCGCCAGCGCCTCGTGAAAGCGCGCGTTCATCCCGACGATCTTGTGGATGTCCTCGGTCCCTTCGAGCCGCTGCCCCTCTTCCAGGATCTTCTGCAGGCGCGCCATGTGCTTGACGTCGTGGTGCTTGGCCGCCAGCCGCGCGTTCAGCGCCTCCAGCGTGGCGCGCACTTCCACCAGCTCGTGCTTCTGCTCGAGGCTGAAGGTGGTGACCGAGGCGCCGCGGCGTGGCTCGATGGTGACGATGCCTTCCGCGGCAAGCTCGCGCAGCGCTTCGCGCACCGGCATGCGGGAGACGCCCAGCTCCTCGGACAGCCGCCCCTCCACCAGGCGGGTGCCGAGGGCCAAGTCCCCGTTCATGATCCGCTGACGGATGGTCGATGTCACCACCTTGGTCAGCGGGGGATGATTTGCACCCAGCGAGATGCTCATTTCCGTCCCTCTGATGCGAAAACCCGGTCGATTCTGGGCCGCGTTTCTTGTGATTTACGCACTCTGTCGCAATGCACGGCCGCAGCGGCGTATGCAGTATATTTGATTCACCTATGCGTTGTCTCAGGCGCCCACGACCTTGTCAATAAGCATCTGATTTTGAAAGAATTTCGCCTACAGCGCGCGAGCCAGGGCGGGCACTGTTTCGAGCGTGCCGTGATAGACCATTTCCAGAGCAACCATCAGGATGATGGCCAGGCCAACCAGGGCGATCCAGCGGTAGCGGTTGAGGAGCTTGGCGACGACGCCGGCCGCAAACCCCATCAGCGTGACCGACAGCGCCAGCCCGAACATCAGGACGATGGGATGTTCGCGAGCCGCGCCGGCTACTGCCAGCACGTTGTCGAGCGACATCGACACGTCGGCAATGACGATCTGGGCGACCGCCTGACGCAGCGATTTGGTGCGCTTGCGCGTGACCTCGGCGCCAGGTTGGTCTCCTTCGTTCAAGTCGGCGTCGGCAGCGGTCGCGCCGTCCTGAAACTCGCGCCACATCTTCCAGCATACCCACAGGAGCAGGATGCCGCCGGCGAGCAGCAGGCCGACGATGTGGAGCAGGAAAGTGGCGGCGGCGGCGAAGATGATGCGCAGCAGCGTCGCCGCGCCGATCCCGATCACGATCGCCTTCCGCCGATGCTGCCTCTGCAGACCGGCGGCAGCCATGCCGATGACGATGGCATTGTCCCCGGCCAGCGCCAGATCGATGAAGACGACCTGCACGAAAATGCCGACGACCGAGACCAGTTCGTGAAGCAGGATCACATCTCCCGACAGCGCCTAGGAGCGCTTCAGATTGTGCTGGAAGAAGAAGCTGTCGGCGTAGATGTGGTTGAGGCTGGCGCCTTGCGCGATGAACCGATGCTTGGCCTCGGCGACCATCTCGGGCGAACCGCACAGGTAGATGGCGTATTCGGAAAGATCCTCGATGTCGGCGCAAGCGACGTCCTGCACGTGACCGCGCCGGCCCTGCCAGGTCTCGTCGGGCCGCGAGAGCACGGGTACATAGGTGAAGTCACAGAGGCGGCCGGCCCAGCTCTGGATCTCGTCGTGAAGATAGAGGTCCTGCTCGCGGCGCATGCCCCAGTACAGCGTCACCGGCGGGCAGTCGGGATCGTCGTGCAGCGACTCCAGTATGCTCTTGATCGGGGCCAGACCGGTCCCGGTGGCGACCATCAGCAGCGGCCGGAAATCGGCTTCGCGCAGAAAGAAGGAGCCGTGCGGCAGCTCCACCGGCAGGTTCTGCCCGGGCTGCAGCCCGCCGAGCTGCGATTCGGTGAATGTTCCCCCGCTGATCCTGCGGATGTGAAAATCGATGGCCCCGCCGTTGGGAGGCGAAGCCATCGAGAAGCTGCGCACGCTGCCGTCGCCCATGACGATGTTGACGTACTGGCCGGGGCGGAACCCGGGGTCGGCGCCTTCGGGCAGCCTCAGGACCAGGTGCATCACATCGTTGCCGAGCGGCTCCAGCCGCTCGACGGTGGCCGTGAGGCGTTGCGGCTCGGCCAGCAAGGCCGGCAGCACCTCGACGCTGGCCACGATGTCGCTCTCGGGCCACGCCTGACAGGCAAGCGCGTAGCCTTCTTCGCGCTCCTCCGGCAAGAGCGCCATTGGGTCTTCGCGGTAGGCGACGGCGCCCTCGAGCAGCTTGAACCGGCATGTCGCACAAGTTCCCGACTTGCAATCGTGCGGGATGTGGATGTTGGCGCGCAGCGCCGCGATCAGCATCGTCTCGTCGTCCTCGACGTCGAACGAGCGACCGATCTCGGCAATCGTGACGCGAAACGGCACCAGCATCCTCCGTCGTCCGCAGTGTCGGCGATGGCTATTTCTTGATGTCCGCCGCAACCAGCACGTCGTAACCTTCGGGCGTGAGCAGATCCTTGAGCGCCTGCAGGGCGGCGAGGCCGCACGCCGTATCCTGCTCGCCATTGCCGCCGCTCATGCCGACACCGCCGATGACCTCGCCGTTGACGACAACGGGATAACCGCCGACGAAGGCAGCGAACCGCCCCTCGAAGGAGAGCTGAATGCCGAACGCTTCATTGCCGGGCAGCGCCGGTCCGTTCGGCGGGGTGGTGAACAGGTGGGTCGAACGCCTGTGTCCGGCCGCTGTGAAGGCCTTGTTCCATGCGATCTGCGGCCCGGTTATGCGGGCGCCATCCATGCGTTCCAGAACGATCGGAACACCGCCCGCGTCGGCAATGCAGACGGTCTCCGCCACGCCGATTTCCGCGGCTTTGCGCAAGGCGGCACCGGCCAGAACGCGGGCCTCGCGGGCTTCGAGCTTGAGCGTCGTTTTCACAATTCCCCCACGGCTCTTGGAGTCTCTGGAAAATTGGATACAGTATACTGACGATCGTCAGCGGGGGGAAGCCTGAAATGACCCGGTCCTGGCCATACGGCACCGTGGCCGCGCTGCCGGCGCCGGTACGGCCACCGTTCGGCGTGCCGTGGCCAGCGCCCGGTCCGGCACGCGCGGGCACTGGCCGTTCCCTGCCCTTCGCGACTTCCGCTCCTGACCGACGGTGACCTCATGCCCGATGCCTCCTCCGACCCGAACGGCGTTCGCGCTCAGACCTGCATGGTCGCGACCGGCAGCCCCTATGCCGCCGAAGCGGCCATCGCGGTGCTCAGGGCTGGCGGCAGTGCCGTCGATGCTGCAATCGCCGCCGACGCGGTCCTCGGTCTGGTCGAGCCCATGGCGACCAGTGTCGGCGGCGATCTGCTGGCCATGATCATCGAGCCGGATGGAACGCCGCACAGCTACAACGGCACCGGGCGTTCGCCGGCGGCGCTCACCGCCGACCTCGTCGAGCGCCTGCCCAACCGCCGTATTCCCGAGCGCCATCCGCTTTCGGTGACGGTGCCGGGCGTGGTGCGCGGCTGGCACGATCTGCACCAACGCTACGGCCGCTTCGAGTGGGCGCGCCTGTTTGCCTCGGCGATCGCGCTTGCCGAGGACGGTTTCGCCGTGACGCCGATCTGCGCCCGCGAATGGAAGCTGTTCGAACCCGTGCTCAAGACCGACGCGACAAGTGCAACGGTCTTCCGCGCCGACAACACGCCGGCCGCCGGGGATCGCTTCGGCAATCCCGAACTTGGCGCCCTCCTCCGTGCCATCGCTGCGGGCGGGCCGGATGCCTTCTATGCCGGCGCCGTGGCCGATGCCGCGGCGGGCGCCGTCCGCGCCCATGGCGGGGTCCTCGCTGCCGCTGACTTTGCCGCGCATCGCGGCAATTTCACCGAGCCGCGTTCGGCGACCTTCCGCGGCCTGACGATCCTGGAGTGCCCGCCCAACACCCACGGGCTGGCCGTGCTCGACGCCCTGACGGCGCTCGAACCGCTGGCACTGGCGCCCGAAGATCCCGCCACGACCGTCGCCGCCGTCAAGGCCGTCGCGGCGGGGCTGGAACGCGCGCGCCAGACCGTCAGCGATCCTGCCGGCAACACTGTCTGCACCGTCATCGTCGACAGCGACGGGCTGGCGATCACGCTGATGAGCAGCGTATTCAAACGGTTCGGGTCCGGCATCGGCGTGCCCGGCTACGGCTTCGTGTTGCAGAACCGCGGCTCAGGATTTGTCGAGCCAGGACATATCAACGGTCCAGGACCAGCGAAACGCGCCTATCACACGGTCATTCCCGCGGCTGCGCTTTCCGGCGGCCGCTTCCATGCCGGCTTCGGCGTCGTCGGCGGCGCCATGCAGCCACAGGGGCACGTCCAGATGATGCTGCGCCTGGCGGCGTGGGGCGAGCCGCTGCAGGCGGCCATAGATGCGCCACGCTGGCGGCTTGAGTCCGGGTCGGTCCTGGCGATCGAGAAAGGCACGCCCGAGCCGGTCGCCGCGGCGTTGCGCGCCGCCGGCTACAACGCGCCCAGCGGACAGGGCGAGCTTGCTGGCCGCAGCGATTTCGGCGGAGCCCAGTTGGTGATGCGCGCCGCCGACGGCTCGCTGCTCGGCGGCTCGGACAAGCGCAAGGACGGCCTCGCGCGGGGCCTTTGAGGCCGCCGCGCCGCGTCTATCGGTTCCAACAGGCGACGAAATGCCCCGGGGCGCGCTCGACCAAAGGCGGCGCGTGCAGCAGGCAACGCTCGGTGGCCAAGGGGCAACGGCTGTGGAAGTGGCAACCAGAAGGCCAGTGACCGGGATCGGGAAGCTCGCCGCGATAGACGATGCGCTTGCGCGCGCGCTGCGTCCTGGGATGCGGCACTGGCACGGCGGATAGCAGCGCCTCGGTATAGGGATGCTGCGGGTTCTCGTAGAGATCGTCGCGATGGGCGATTTCGACCAGGCGGCCCGAATAAAGGATGGCGATGCGGTGCGAGATGTGCCGCACGACGCTGAGATCGTGGGCGATGAACAGGTAGCTCAGGCCGAATTCCTGTTGCAGGTCCTGCAGGAGGTTCACCACCTGCGCCCGCACCGACACGTCGAGCGCCGATACCGGTTCGTCGGCGACGATGAATTCCGGCTTCAGCGCCAGGGCGCGCGCGATGCCGATGCGCTGGCGCTGGCCGCCGCTGAAGGCATGCGGGAAGCGGTCATGGGCATCATGTGGCAGGCCGACGACGCGCAACAGCTCGCCGATCTCGTCGCGCGCCTCCTCCGCCTTGCGCACGAAGCCGTGTGCGATCAGCGGCTCGGCGACGATCTCGAGGACCTTGAGCCGCGGATTCAAGCTGGCGTAGGGATCCTGAAAGACCAGTTGCATGTGGCGGCGCAGTTGGCGCAGCGCCACACCGCTGGCATGGGTGATGTCGTGCCCCTGGAACCTGATCGTCCCGGCGGTGCTGTCAATGCGGCGCAGCACGGCGCGGCCGGTCGTCGTCTTGCCGCATCCGGATTCGCCCACCAGGCCCAGCGTCTCGCCGCGATAGACATCGAAGGAGATGCCGTCGAGTGCGCTGATCTTGCGTTTCTTGCCCCACCATCCGGTACGGCCGGCATCGTAGGAAACGCTCAGGCCGCTGACGCTGAGAAGCGGCTCCGGCGGCGTGGTGGTAGAGGCCATGTCGTCCATCGTGCGCCTCAGTGCGTCAACATCGGATCCGCCGAGGCGGCGATGAGGTTCGACGGGCGCCAGCAGGCCGTCGTGCGGTCACGGACGAAGGACACAACAGGCGGCTCCTGCGTGCATATCGCTTCGGGATGCGGACAGCGGACGCGGAAAGCGCAGCCAGCCGGCGGCGCCAGCAGGTCGGGCGGCGCCCCGTCGATGGCAATCAGGCGATCGAGCCGGTCGTCGAGGCGCGGCGTCGAGCGGATGAGACCCTGCGTGTATGGATGTGCCGGCCGTTCGAAGATGTCGTCGGCCTTGCCGCTTTCGACAATTCGTCCGGCATACATCACGGCCACACGGTGACAGAGGCCGGCCACTACACCGAGGTCGTGGGTGATCAGGATCACCGCCAGATTGAGGCTTTCCTGCAGCCCGGCGATAAGCTCCAGCACCTGCGCCTGGATCGTCACGTCAAGTGCGGTGGTTGGCTCGTCCGCGATCAGCAGCAGCGGCTCGCAGGCAATCGCCATGGCGATCATCACCCGTTGCCGCATGCCGCCCGACAGCTCGTGCGGATACTGCTCGGCGCGCCGCACCGGCGCTGGAATGCCGACCGCTTCCAGCAGTTCCAGCACGCGCGTCCGCGCCTGCGCCTTGCTCATGCCCAGGTGGCGCCGCAGCACTTCGGCGATCTGCACGCCGATCTTGAGCAGCGGGTTGAGCGACGTCATCGGGTCCTGGAAGATCAGCGAGATTTCCTTGCCGCGGATGTCGCGCGCGGCGCGCGCCCCTTGCTTGCTCAGCAGCGAACGGCCCTTCCACAGGATGTCGCCGCCGGAGATGCGCCCGGGCACGTCGATCAGGCCCATGACCGCCTGGGCAGTGACACTCTTGCCGGAGCCGGATTCGCCGACGATCGCCAGCGTTTCGCCTTTGCCGACCGACAGGCTGACGCCGCGCAGGCCATGGACGACGCCGCGGCGGGTATCGAACTCGACATTGAGCTGATCGATTTCGAGCAGCGGCTCGCCGGCGATCCGGTTCACGCGCGCACCTCCCGCGTGCGATGGCGGCGCAACTCGGCGGCCTTGGCGCGGGCAAACCGCTTCTCACGTTCCTGCGGGTCGGTGGTGACGCGCAGCCAATTGGCAAAAAGATTGATGGCGAGCACGGTGATTGAAATCGACAGGCCGGGAAAGGCCACCAGCCACCAGGCGACGAAGAGGTAGTCCTTGCCGTTGGCGATATCGAGGCCCCAGCTGGTCGCCGGCGGCTGGATGCCAAGGCCAAGGAACGACATCGCCGCCTCGGCGAGCACGATATTGGTGAATTCGAGGATGCCGAGGGTCAGCAGCGGCGAGGTGAGATTGGGCAAAATGTGGCGGAAGATGATGCGCAACGGTTTGGTGCCGATCATCTCCGCGGCTTCGACGTAGGCGGTCTGGCGCACCGAGAGCACGATGCCGCGGATGACGCGCGCATAGACCATCCAGTTGGTCAGCGCCAGGACGACGATCGTCGTGACAAGCCCTGGTCCGACGACCGACACCACCAGGATGATCAGCAGCAGGCCGGGAAAGGCCACCTGAACGTCGACGGCGCGCATGATGAACAGGTCGGTGCGGCCGCCGACGAAGCCGGCGAACAGACCGAGCAGGACGCCGAACGTGCCGGCGCAGGCGACAACCGAGACGCCGACGGTCAGTGAGGCGCGGGCGCCGAAGATCACGCGCGAAAGGATGTCGCGGCCGAGCTGGTCGGTGCCCAGCGGGTGCGCCCAGTCGCCTCCCGCCAACCAGGCCGGCGGCTTGAGGCGGGTCGCGATCTCCTGCGCGGCAGGATCGTAGGGGGCAATCAGCGGCGCCAGGATCGCCATCGCCACCAGCAGCACGATGACCACGAAGCCGATGAAGCCCGCCTTGTCGCGCCACAACTCCTCGGCCAGCAGCCACACCTTCCTGGGGGGCGCCTTGTCCGTGCTTGCCGGCAACGTGTTGGTGACAGCCATGCGGGTCAAGCCAGATTAATGCGCGGATCGATCGCCTTGTAGACGACGTCCATTGCGATGTTGACGATGACGATCAGGATCGCGACCGTGAAGACGATCGCCTGCAGGAGGAACAGGTCGCTGTGGTCGATCGCCTTGAGCGCCGTCAGGCCGAGGCCCGGCCAGGCAAACACGCTTTCGACCACCACCGTGTAGCCCGCCAACGCGTTGATGAACTCCCAGCCGGCCAGCGTCAGGAAGGGGACCAGCGCGTTACGCATCGCGTGGCCGAAGAGCACGCGGGCAAAGTGCAGCCCCTTGGCCCGCGCCGTGCGGATGTATTGCTGGTTAAGCTCGTCGATCACCGATGAACGCACCATCATCATCAGGCGCGCCAGGCTGGGAAGCGCCATGGTGACCGCCGGCAGGATGATGTGATTGGGCCCGCCGATGCCGGACGTCGGCAGGAGGCGCAGCTTGACCGCGAAGAAGACGATCAGCATCAGCCCCAGCCAGAACTGGGGGACCGACAGGCCGAGGAGCCCGCCGAAGGTGGCGATGCGGTCGGCTATGCCCCCGGGGCGCAGGGCCGCGAATGCGCCCAATGGCACGGCAAGGGTGATCGCCAGGCCCAGACTGCAGGCGATCAGGATCAGCGTCAGGGGCAGATGCTGGAAGACGACGGCGAGCGCCGGCCGCCGCTGCCACAGGCTGTCGCCGAAATTGAGCGTCGCCAGGTTGCCGACGAAGGCGACGAATTGCTCGGGCATCGGCTTGTCCAGCCCGATCTGGTGCCTGAACTCGACGCGTTGCTGATCGGTGGCAGAAAGGGGCAGCATGACCTTCACCGGGTCGCCGACCAGCCGTGTGGCGACGAAGACGACCATGGTGACGCCGAGAACAACCAACAAGCCCTGGCCGATGCGGCGGATCAGAAATCGGATCATGCTGCCCCTGAAGTCCCCTTCTCTGTCAGTCGTTTCTAGTCCGTCGTCTTCATCTCTTTGACGAGAAGCTTGGAATCCACCCGCGGCGTCCAATCAAGCCGCTGGGAGAAGCCATAGATGTCTTCTTCGTTGAGGAGCGGAGCGAGGTAGTTGCCGTCGTACGCCTTCTGGGTGATCTCGGCATACATCTTGGCACGTTTGACCGGATCGGTCTCGGTCCGCGCCGCCTTTGCCTCGGCCGCCATCTGCTGATCGTCGTTGGAGGCGTAGCTGGCGCCGGACTCGTAGGCCGAGGTGACGGCGCGGTCGGCATCGAGCAACTCGTCGGAGTTGGCGACGAAGATCGCGTCCGGCCGATGCTTCTTGTCGAACAGGCGGCTCAGGTATTCGCCGAACTCGCTGATATGCACGTCGACCTTGAGGCCGATCTTGGTCCAGTAGGCAGCAACGGCCTCGATCGTCTCGCGGTCCTTCAGCCAGCGACCGGACTCGCCCTCGAGGTTGACCGTCGCCCCTTCCGCGCCCGCTTCCTTGATCAGCGCCGCGGCCTTCTTGGGGTCATAGGGATAGGGCTTGAGGGCGGCGTTGAAGCCGAACGCCTTGGGATTGACGAGCTGCCCCTGGGTCACCTTGGCGTAGCCGTCGAACAAATCCTTGGCCAGCGCGTCGCGGTCGATGGCGAGATTCATCGCCTCGCGGACACGCGGATCCTTGGTCACGGGATTCTCGGTGGAGAGCACGATCACCGACGTCTCCAGGCCCTGGACAGCGGCGAACTTCGGCACCTGCTTGGTGAATTCAGGCAGCAGGTTGGTGATCAGGTCCAGTTCGCCAGCCATCAGGCCCGAGAGCCGCGTGCCAGGCTCGCCGATGAAGCGGTAGGTGACCTGGCCGATCGACGGCGCCCCGCCCCAGTAGTTGGGGTTGGCCTTGATTACGATGTTTTCGCCACGCGACCAGTGGTCGAAGATGTAGGGGCCGGTGCCGATCGGATGCGAGGCGAAGTTAGGATCGCTGGCGTATTTCGGCGCGATCATCTTCATCCAGTACATGCGCGCCGGCAGGATGGGATCCGGGCCGTTGGTGGTGACGTCGACTGTCAGGTCATCGACCTTCTTGGCGCCGGTGATCGTCGAGAAATAGGATGCCTGCTCCGACTTCAGGGCGGGGTCGATGATCCGCGTCACGCTGGCGACCACCGCATCGGCATTGAAGGGCTCGCCGTTGGTGAACGTGATGTTGGGACGAAGCTTGAATTCCCATGTGGTCGGATTGATCTGCACCGGGTCAGCCGCCGCCAGCCCGGGAACGAGCTTGGCGTCAGGCGTGCGCGCCATGAGCGTCTCGTAGATATTGTCGTTGACGGCGCGTTCGCCGCCGTCGTCGCGCGCCTGCGGATCGAGCGTCGAAGGCTCCGATCCGATGGCGATCGTTATATCGCCGGCAAACGCCGTCGCAGTAGCGAGCACCGTCATGGCGGCCAGCGCCACGCCGGATATCAGGTTCAACGCCTTCATCACATCCGCTCCTTGTTCCTGAAGCAACAATTCCGTGGACGCGACTGCGCCACGGCATGCGGACTGACGATGTTCCCCCATCGGCAGCTTGGAGTCGCTCGGAAGTGGTGTCAAGTGATCAGTATACAGATGATCGCAGATTCCAGCCGGGCCGTCATGTGCGCGGCCAGCGGTCGGCTCGGCCAAGGATTCCGCGACAGACCTGAAACGCTAACGTTATCAAATGGATATTCGGAACAGCGAGACGGCGAACGGCTTCTGCCCGCATCGGCGGCATGCCTGACAAATTTTCACTCTTCCCCTTCGATTTGGTATACTCCATACTGGATACGAGCGGACGACGATGTTCCCTCTCGTCCCCGCACACCGTCAGTTGGCGTATTCGCGTGCTTCGCCCAGCGACGCGCGACCGTGGTGATTGTTCGCTTCCAGCAGCTGCATCAACGTCTTCACGAAGGCCTCCCTCTCGCGCTTGCCGAGGGTTTCGAGCAGCCGGTCCTGGGCGTGCGCCATGGCCGGATGCATCGCCTCGACCAGCCGTTCGCCTTCGCGCGTCAGACGCGCCAGCAGCTTCCGGCGATCGGTGCGGCTCGCCGTGCGCGCGATCAGCCCGCGGCGCTCGAGCCGCCGCAGCACGTCGGCGACATTGGTCCGGTCGATGCCGACCATGTTGCCGAGCGCGACCTGATCCGAATTCGGATTCGTCGAGAGCACGGTGAGCAGTCCGTACTGCACCGGCGTGATGCCAAACTCGGCGCACTCCTCATAAAAGATGGCGGAGTGGATCTGGTGCAGCCGCCGGATGAGATAGCCAGGCCGCCGCCACAGCGGGAAGCGGTTGGCCAGCGCGGCCAGCACCGGGTTGGTGTCGGCCGGGTCAGCGTTGGCCGCCGGATGCCGCGCTGCGCCCTTCCCGCTCCTGCCTGGCGTCTTCTTGTGCTTCACGGTCCCCGTCATCGTCGCTCCGAAAATGTTCCGTTTCGCAAATGCCCCCCGTACGGGCCCACGCGCGAGGAGACATCCTCCGGATGGAAAGCGCAACAAGGTGATCGGGGTGCCGCGCCCGGCCGGCGGAATTCGCGCGTGTTGCCGACAGCGAGAAACGGGGTATGCTGACGATCTCGAGGATCAAGCCCCGACAGGACTCCATGGCTCAGGAACCACTCGCCAGCAAAGGCAACTTCCTCCACATCTACGATTTCACGGTCGAACCCGGCCGCGAGGCGGAGTTCATCAGGCTCTTCGAAGAGTTCGACTATTCCGACGGTAACCCGATGCATAAATCCTGGGCCCAGGTGAAGGACGGGGTGCTGTGCCGGGATACCGAGAACCCCAACCGCTTCTTCCTCATCGCCGAGTGGCGCGATATCGAGGAGCATGCGCGCATCCGCAAGATCCTGGCCGACGAGATCAGGCCAGCCTTCGTCGGCCTGATCGAGGGGCGCAAGTTCATTCCGAAATATGTCGAGGTGGTCTCCTCGACCCCCGACGACATACTGAAGGCGGCGCAGAGCTGAGCCGCCGATGGTGCGGGCGCTCTACACCTTCTTTCGTTCCTCCACGTCCTATCGCGTGCGCATCGCGCTGGCCTTCAAGGGGCTGGAGTGGGAGCCGCGCTATGTCAGCCTGCCGGACATGGAGCACCGGGCGCCGGATTATTTCGCCGTCAATCCGCAGGGCCTGGTACCTGCACTGGTCGACGACGAGTTGACGATCGCCCAGAGCCTGGCCATCCTCGAGTATCTGGAGGAGCGCTATCCGGAGCCGCCTCTGCTGCCGGCGGACGTCGCGGCGCGGGCCTATGTGCGCGGCCTCTCCTGCATCGTCGGCTGCGATATTCACCCGCTCAACAATGTGCGCGTGCTGAAGTGGCTGCGGGCCGAGTGGCAGCACGGCGAGGACGATGTCAACGCCTGGTATGCGCACTGGATCGCCGAGGGCTTCCGCTCGTTCGAGACGACGCTCTCCAGGGCCGGCCGGCATGGCCGCTATTGCCTCGGCGACACCGTCACGATGGCGGACGTATGCCTTGTGCCCCAGGTTGCCAACGCCCGCCGGTTCAACTGCGATCTCGCGCCGTTTCCGTTGTCGGTCGCCATCGCCGAGCGGGCGGCCGACCTGCCCGCCTTCCAGCAGGCGCTTCCCGCCCGCCAGGGCGACGCCTTCTAGCGTCGTTCAGCCCTTGGCAGCCAGACTCTGCCTGTCGTAGCCCGCGACCTTCTTGTAGCTGTTGCTGATCGCGGCCAGTTCGGCCGGATCGATGACGTCCTCGATGCGCGCGAAGGGCTTGTCGCCGGTGCGCAGATAGACCTCGCGCAGGATGGCATCGGGTGGCGTCGTGCGGTTGGTGCGCACCACCGCCGCGGTCGCCTGCAGGCGCTTGTCCTCGTAGGCCGCAAGCGCCGCCGGCACGTTGTCGCGGCTTTCGGCGAGTGAATCCGCCAGCGCCCGCGCATCGAGGATCGCCTGCCCGGCGCCGTTGGAGCCACGCGGATACATCGGGTGGGCGGCGTCGCCGAGCAGCGTCACCCGCCCAAAGCTCCAGCGGTCGAGCGGATCCTTGTCGACCATCGGATATTCGAGGATCGTCTCTGAGGCGCGGATCATTGCCGGCACGTCGAGGAAATCGAAGTGCCAGTCGGCGAAGGCACCGATGAAGTCCTCGAGCTGCCCCTGCTTGTTCCAGTCCTGCCGGTCATGATGCGGGGTTTCGATCTCCGCCACCCAGTTGATCAACTGGTTGCCATCGCCATCGATGGCGTTGCGGATCGGGTAGATGACCATCTTGCCGTGGGTGAGCCATCCGGCGCGCATGTAGCTGGCGCCGGTGAGGTAGGGCTTCCAGCGCGTCACGCCACGCCACATGTTGACCCCGGAATAGATCGGCTCGCCGTCGTTCGGATGGAGCGCACGACGCACGAGCGAGTGGATACCGTCGCAGCCGATGACCGCTGCCCCTTCGATCCTCACGGTTTCGCCGCCATGGCTGAAGACGGCAATCGCCGCATCTTCGCTTTGCTCGACGCCGACGCAGCGATGTCCGGTGACGACACGATCCGCCCCCGCCTCGCGCACGAACGCCTGGTGGATGACCTGCTGCAGGTCGCCGCGATGGATCTGGAACTGCGGCCATGGATAGCCGGCGTAGGTGCCCACTGGCTCCTTGTAGATGAACTGGCCGAAACGATTGAAGAAGCAGGATTCCTGCGCCGTCACCGCCACCTCGGCGAGCGCCCGTTCCAGGCCCAGGTCGCACAGCTCCTTGCTGGCGTGCGGCAGAACGCTGATGCCCACCCCGATCGGCCTGATTTCCGCCGCGCTCTCGTAGACCCGCACCGGCAGCCCGCGCCGGTGCAGCATCAGCGCGAGCGCAAGACCGCCAATTCCGCCGCCGACGACGATGATGTCCATGCGCGTATCCTCAAGTCACGCAAAAACGGCATGGCTGATTTGCATTGAGGCAAACTTCCGTGTCAAGGAAAAGGACGTATACTGACTAAATTGCCGTCGCCGACCGCGCTCGTTGCTTCGATAGGGTCCGGCGCGGAAGCGATCGTATCGCAGATGGCCACATCGGGAGGCGTCTTGGACCAGGCGAGTGGAAACCGCGTCGTCGTCATCACCGGCGCCGCGAGCGGCATCGGCGCCAGCACTGCGCGTCTTCTGGCCGCGCCTGAAACCGCGCTGCTCCTCCACACGCGCAAGAACGAATCCAGCCTTGCGGCGGTCGCCGAATTCTGCCGCGAGCGCGGGGCGCGGGTTGCGACCTTTCTCGGCGACCTCGCCGATCCGCAAGTCGCGCCGGCACTGGTCGCGCAGGCGCAGGGTCAGCTTGGACCGGTCGACCAGATCGTCAGCAATGCCGGCCAGGCGTTTCGCTCGGATTTCTCCTCTCTCTCGCCCGACGATGTCGCGGCTTCTTTCGCATCGATGCCGCTGGCCTTCCTGCGCCTGGTTGCGGCGGCCCTCCCCGATCTCCGCGCGTCGCGCTGCGGGCGGGTGGTCGCCATCAGCTCGTTCGTGGCGCATCTCTTCGGCACCGCCGGATTGCTCTTCCCCGGTACATCTGCCGCCAAGGCCGCTCTGGAAGCGCTGGCCAAGGCGCTCGCCGTTCGAACTGGCCCCGACCGGCGTGACGGTCAACATCATCGTCCCCGGCTTCACCCGCAAGGAAGGCGGCGGTCATCTCGCCGCCTCGACCGAGTCGCTGAAGACGGCAGTGGCGATCACGCCGACCGGCCGCTTGACGGAGCCTTCCGATATCGCCGCGACCATCGCCTTTCTGCTTTCGCCGGGGGCCGCCCAGATCACCGGCCAGGCAATCCACGTCGACGGAGGGTTGATGCTGGCCTGAACAGTGGCCGGCCTGCGATCGACTGACGAGACAACTGAAAACTGAATCGTTCGAGGCGCCGGACGCGATCGTGCCGGTTCGTCTGTAGGGAGAAAACAATGCTCGACATCATCAAGATCGGCGCGCCGGAAGCTCCGGTCATCGGTGCACCTGAACGCCCGGCCCTCACCTACGACGGACTGCGCCGCCTCATCCGCGACACCACCTCGGCACTCAACGGCATGGGCATCGGCCGTGGCGACCGGGTCGGCATCATTCTTCCCAACGGGCCGGAGATGGCCGCATCGTTCGTAGCGATCGCTTCCGCGGCAACGACCGCCCCGCTCAACCCGGCCTACAGGGCGGAAGAGTTCGCTTTCTATCTCAGCGACCTCGACGCCAAGGCGCTGGTGCTCGATTCTGCCGGAAATGCCGCCGCCGAGGCAGTCGCCGAGCGCCTGAAGATCCCGGTCGTGCGGCTGGAGGTTCCTCCCGGCGCCCCGGCCGGCAGCTTCACGCTCGACACGGCCGCGCATGGCACAGCCGCCAATCCGGGCCCGGCCGCTCCCCAGGACATCGCCCTGGTGCTCCACACTTCGGGCACCACGTCGCGGCCCAAGATCGTGCCGCTCAGCGGCGCCAATGTCGCCGCCTCCGCCCGCAACATCCGCGAGACGCTGCGCCTGACCGCTGAGGATCGCTGCCTCAACATCATGCCGCTCTTCCACATCCACGGACTGATCGCGGCGGTCACCGCGTCGCTGTCCGCCGGGGCGTCGGTGGTGTGCACACCCGGCTTCAATGCGCTGAAGTTCTTCCAGTGGCTCGATGAGGCCAAACCAAGCTGGTACACGGCGGTGCCGACGATGCACCAGGCGATCCTGGCGCGCGCCTCGCGCAATCCCGAGAGCGTCGCTCGCGCGGCGCTGCGTTTCGTCCGCTCCTCGTCCTCCTCGCTGCCGCCGCAGGTGATGGCGGAGCTCGAAGAGGTCTTCCGCGCACCGGTGATCGAGGCCTATGGCATGACCGAAGCCACCCACCAGATGGCGTCGAACCCGCTGCCCCCGGCCGACCACAAGGCGGGCAGCGTCGGTCTGGCGGCAGGTCCCGAGATGACGATCCTCTCCGCTGACGGCAGTATCTGCGGCCCCGGCGAAGTCGGCGAGATTTGCATCCGCGGCGACAACGTCACCGCCGGCTACGAGAAGAACCCCAAGGCCAATTTGGAAGCTTTCGCCTTCGGCTGGTTCCACACCGGCGACCAGGGCACCGTCGATGAGGACGGCTATTTCCGCATCACCGGACGGCTCAAGGAGATCATCAATCGCGGCGGCGAGAAGATTTCCCCGCGCGAGGTGGACGAGGTGATCATGGATCATCCCGCCGTCGCCCAGGTGGTCACCTTCGCCATGCCGCACGCCAAGCTCGGCGAAGATGTCGCTGCGGCCGTGGTGCTGCGCGAGGGCCAGAGCGCGGAAGAGCGGGAACTCCGCGATTTCTGCGCCACGCGCCTCGCCGACTTCAAGGTGCCGCGCAAGATCCTGTTCCTCACCGAGATCCCCAAGGGCGCCACCGGCAAGCTGCAGCGCATCGGCCTGGCCGAAAAGCTCGGCGTGTCTGCATGAGGATCTGCGTCTTCGGCGCCGGCGCCATCGGCGGCTATGTCGGCGCCAAGCTCGCGGCCAAGGGCGAGGCCGAGGTCAGCCTGGTTGCGCGCGGGGCGCACCTGGTGGCCATGCGCGAGCGCGGCCTTGTCCTGAACGAGGCCGGCAGCGAAACCACGGTGAAGGTCGTCGCCACCGACAATCCCGCCGAACTGCCGCCGCAGGACTACGTCATCCTCGCGCTGAAGGCGCATTCGGTCCCCGGCGTGCTCGATGGGCTGAAGCCCCTGCTCGGGCCCGACACCGCCGTGGTCACGGCGCAGAACGGGGTGCCGTGGTGGTATTTCTACAGGCACGGCGGCCCTTTCGACGGCCGCCGCATCGAGGCGGTCGACCCCGGTGGCCGCATCTGGGCGGCCATCGGGCCCGAGCGCGCCGTCGGTTGCGTCGTCTACCCTGCCGCGGAGATCGCCGCGCCCGGTATCGTCAAGCACGTCGAGGGTGACCGGTTGCCGCTCGGCGAACCATCCGGCGAGAAAAGCGAGCGCGTCGCGGCGCTGTCGCGGGTGCTGGTGGCTGCGGGCCTCCGGGCCGCCGTGCGGCCGGCGATCCGTACCGACATCTGGGTCAAACTGTGGGGCAACCTGTCGTTCAATCCGATTTCGGCCCTCACTGGTGGCACGTTGCAAGAGATCGCGTCCGATCCCGGCACGCGGGCCGTAGCCCGGCAGATGATGGTCGAGGCCGCCGAGATCGCCACCGCCCTCGCTGTGCGGCTGCCGATCGACGTCGACCGGCGCATTGCCGGGGCCGAAGAGGTCGGCGCCCACAAGACATCCATGCTGCAGGACCTCGAGCGCGGTCGCCCTATGGAGATCGATGCCCTTGTCACGGCCGTGCAGGAACTCGGCCGGCTGACAGAGATCCCCACCCCGTCCATCGACATCGTGCTGGCCCTGGTGCGCCAGCGCGCCCGCCTGACCGGCTCATATTGAAGCAACCGGGACATTGAGGATTGCCGGTCTGGCGCGCACCCGTCGCCCGCCACAACTCCGCCGACAGCCAGGCCTCGGCCGCGCGGCGCTCGACCTCCCAGGTGCCGTCCCACGCCTAGCTCTGGACGAGCGCGCGGACTCGCATCATGATCGTTCGGAAAGGGAAACGTCGTTGAGGGCGGCGACGCCAGGGAGATACTCGATCACCCTCAGCATCCCTGTTCCATCCTCCTAAAGACCTCCGTGCTGGCGCCGGAAGTCCCCTATGCGGGATTGCCGCCGCTCGACCACCCCGGAGATCCAGGAGTCGTGACCTCCCTGCCACAGACCCAGTCTGTCAACACAGAAGCCGCAAATGAGACGGAGAGCGCACTATGCGTGAAGTGAAAGTATTGCTGGATAAGGAATTTGCCATCGGCGAGACGGACCGGCGTCTGTTCGGGGCCTTCGTCGAGCATCTCGGCCGCTGCGTCTACGACGGCATCTATGAGCCCGGGCATCCGACGGCCGACGCCCATGGCTTCCGTGGCGACGTCCTCGAGCTCGTCAAGGAACTCGCGCCGACGATCATGCGCTATCCCGGCGGCAACTTCGTATCCGGATACAATTGGGAGGACGGCGTCGGCCCGGTCGACAAACGCCCGCGACGCATGGAACTCGCCTGGAAGTCGATCGAGACGAACACGTTCGGCACCAACGAGTTTGTCGACTGGTGTCGGCTTGCCGGCATCGAGCCGATGTTTGCGGTCAATCTCGGCACGCGCGGCCCCGACGATGCGCGGCGGCTGCTCGAATACTGCAACCAGCCGTCAGGCACTGAACTGTCCGACCTTCGCCGCGCTCATGGCTGGGGAGAACCGCACGACATCAAGTTCTGGTGCCTCGGCAACGAGATGGACGGCTCATGGCAGATGGGCAGCAAGACGGCCGAAGAATACGGCCGCATCGCCAATGAGGCCGCCAAGCTGATGCGCCTTATTGATCCCACGGTCGAACTGGCCGCGTGCGGGTCGTCCGGACGCACCATGGACACCTTCGGCGAGTGGGAGCGGGTCGTTCTCGAACACACCTTCGACGTCGTCGAGTTCATTTCCCTTCACACCTACCTGAACGACTATGCCGGCGACACGCCGGCGTTGCTCGCCAGCCCCGACCTCATGGACTCCTTCATCGAGGAAGTGGTCGCGATTGCCGATTCGGTGGCCGCGTCGAAGCGGTCGTCCAAGCGCATCATGCTCTCGTTCGACGAATGGAACGTGTGGTACCGCACGCGCCGCCGCAACACGCGCGTCCAGGAGGGCTGGCCGGTTGCGCCGCATATCCTCGAAGAAGTCTACGACATGAAGGATGCGCTGGCCTTCGGCGGCGCCTGCATCTCGCTCCTCAATCACGCCGACCGCGTGAAGTCCGCCTGCCTGGCGCAACTGGTCAACGCGATCGCCCCCATCCTGACCGAAACCGGCGGGCCCGCCTGGCGCCAGACGATTTTTTTCCCGTTTGCCGACTTCAGCAACCTCGGTCGCGGCGCCGTCCTGCGTGCCCACGTCGATTCGCCGACCTACAGCGCCAACTACTACGATCCGCGCGGAAACCAGGACCTGTGGTTCCCGTTGCCCAAAGTGCCCTACCTGAAGTTCTCCGCTGTGCATGGCGAAGACGAAGGCTCATTGACGCTCTTCGCGCTCAACCGGCACCTCTCCGAGGAGATGCCGGTCGCCATCAGCGCCAGCGGATTCTCTGGCCTGTCGGTCGAGCGCGCGACCTCGCTCCACAACGACGCCCTCGACGCGGTGAATACCAAAGACGACCGCGACAGGGTGAAACCTACCCAGCTTGATGGCGTGAAGGTCAGCGGCGAAGCGATCACGATGACGCTGCCGCCCGCTTCCTGGAACGTGATCCGGCTCTCTCGCGGCTAGGTCGAGCGGGAAGCGCCACCGCCGCGGGCGGTGGCGCTTCCCTGCCGGTGGCTGTGTCCCGATCTGCGGCCGGCCACCCCACCCGGGTCAAGGGGGCGACCTCAGCGAAAATCCTGAATTTACCTGTCACATCTGCATTGGCACTGGTGCGCCGATCGAGGTCGCCGATCAGTACAGAAAGCTGCCTTTTGCTCAGGTCGTCGGCACTTCAAGGGCAAATCAGTCCGCCTGCAGGCGTTGAGGGGCGCCTGCCGGTTGATGCAGGTCAACGCCGGTGATCGGCCAACAGGCAAGATGACAGCTTAACTGGGTCTCAAATGGACCAGGTTCGGAAGCATCCGACAGGCTTCCATCCCCGCGTGGTCATTGAAGTCGCGCGGCGGTCGGTTTCCTTGTTGCTCCTGGTTGTCGCTGCCGTCATCGGGTTTGGCTACGGGTCGTGGTGGTGGGCGGCGCTCGCCGCCGCGATGGCCGTCGCCGTCTACGTCTTGCCGCCCCGGCCCATCGCTCCCGCCGGCGCGCTGCATCACGAGCGCATGCCGTCGGTCTATATGCCCGACCTCGTCGGCTTCCTGCTCGCCACCACCTTCCTCGCCATGCCCTTCGTCATCTCGGCCCAGGAAACGTGGCTAGGCGGTCCATGGTTCCTGATTCTGTTCATGTGGCCGCCGGGACTGATCGCGCTTGCCATATTCCGGATAACCACCCGCTACCAGTGCTTCTGGGTCAAGCTGACGCCGGACGGCCTCACCGTTTCGACCACCGTCGGCATCGAATCCCTACCTTTTGATCGCATTGCCGGCGCGCGCGTCGAAACCAAGCGCCCGCCGCGCTGGCTGGGGCCCCTCCTGGTGCTGTTCGGGGGCTTCCGCGGCGTGGGCATCGCGCTGCTGCATGCCGACACCGAGCGCCACGCCCTGCTGGTCCACAGGAGCGATGGTACGACGCTGCACCTGCCGGCGGACGCCTTTCCCGGCATCGTCAAGGTGATCAAGGCGCTGGCCAAGGCCGGCGTCTCGCTCGACGCGCAATTGCAGGAGGCCGCCGGTCACAGTGCTGGCCCGGGCAAGCGGAAGAAGAAGAGGATCGGACATGATGAAGCAGGTCAGCCGCGTCCGTCTTGAATCGGCCTTGCAGACTCGTTCGCACGTCGCGGCATGGCCGGCCTTTCTGCTGGCCATTGTCGTTGTCATGGTCGCGGGGAGCCTTCGCCCGGCACTGGCGGAAGACCGGTCGGGCGAGGCCGCAGCCTACATGCCCATCGGCGACGTCCAGACCGCTGCGATCGACAACAAGGGTGCGGTCAGGAACGGCGCCACCAAGCCGGTGATCATCAAGTCACCCGAACCGCTGTTCATTCGCTCGATCCAGACCTACCACTGGAACAACGGACGCGGACGGAGGCCGGGAACGATCGCCATCCGCGACGCTGCCGGCAACACCTATGGGCCGTGGCAGGCGATCGGCAAGCCTGGGCAGGGCGGCGTGCACAACGCCTACTGGTACGTCGAGCCGCACGTGATCCTGCCTGCCGGCAGTTATGTGCTGGTCGATTCCGACCCGAAGACGTGGGCCACCAACGACGCGGCGGGCAACAAGGGCTTCGTCGTCATCACCTTCCAGAACGTCCAGGTGGTTGCCGCCACGCCCGAACCGACCGCGCCCGCCGCATCCGGCGGCGCCGAGCCCGACGTCGCGGTCGCACCGCCGGCCGCCGTCGCTGCGCCCGCACCGGTGGCCGAGCCGCCCGCGCTGGATGCCTGGCGATCGCCGGCGCAGGAGACGCTGTTCGACGGGACCGACAGCACGTTGTTCGTGCACCATTCCGCCGCTGGCGGCAATTTTGACCGCGACGCGCGGTTCGAAGACGGCGCGCTCGTCGTCGATGTTCATGAAGGTGCCGCCTGGGGCATTGCCGGGCTTCTGTCGCCCGACCCGCTCGTCTGGCTCGATGATTTCACCGGCAACGCCGAAGTTACGGTGACCTACAGCATCGACCCTGCCCGCAGCACCGGCTTCGTCCTGGCGCTTGCCCAGCCGGGCTGGGGCGGCGTTGGCGGCAACAATCCGGGCACACCAAACGTTACCTTCGTGTGGCTCAGGACGCCGGACGGCAAGAGCCGCGCCGAACTGCATCTCAATCCGCACAGTCAGGGCGACTTCTGGTCGATGGCCGGCGACCAGGCTGCCCCGGCAACCGTCTCCTTCATCCTGCGGCCGGGTGAGGTCACGGTGGCCGCCGAAGGCTATGACCCCGTTACCAAGCCGTGGCCGGTCGCGGCCGATGGCGTGGGCTTCCGCGTCTGGGCCTATTCGCAGGCAGGCGAGCCGAATGCGCGGGTCAAGTTCGCGCTGACAGGGATATCGGTCGAACACAGCTATCCCGTCGAGCCGGCAAACGCCGCTCGCGCGCCCGGCGTCGAGGCCTTGCCGATGGAGACCGTCTTCGACGGCACGATGGGCACGGCGTGGGAGCCGGCGCAGATCGCCGGCGGCGATTTTGCCGCGTTCGCGCGGTTCGAGGACCGAGCCCTGAAGGTCGATGCGCCAAAGGGCCATAGCTGGGCAAAGACCGGGCTTCTGTCAGCGACGCCGCTGGTTGCCCTCGATCGCAGGGTGGCGATGGCGCCCACGCGGCTGGCCATCACACTCGATCCGACGAAACAGGAGAACCTCGTCGTCGCACTCTCTGGAAACAAGGTCGCCGAGATGTGGCCGGACCATGCGGCCTGGTTCACCTTCTCCTATCTGCCCGACAAGGACCGCTGGCTGATGGGGGTGCAATATTCCGGCTATCAGGACTGGTCGCGCCTGGTCGATCCCACCTGGATGAAGGCGCACTGGGACGGGCGAATCTGGCTCGACATCGGCAGCGAATGGGCGACCATCCGCATCCCTGGGGGACCCGCGGTTCGCGGCGCGGTCCTCACGCGTCAAGATGTTGCCTACTACGCAACCGTTATCGCCCACGCGCCGGCCGAGAACGAGGCCTTGAGCCTGACCCTCAAGCGGATCGAGCGCGGCATCGCGACACTACCGACCCTGACGGCCGTGCAACACTGGAGCCTGGTCGAGGACACCGACTTCGATCCTGACGGCTTCCTCAACGATCTGGCGCAGCAGATGGAGGAGCTTCCCCAATGAAACATCCGTTCCCACGCGGCCTGACGGGACTCCTTCTGCTGGGCTGCGCGGTCAGCCTTGGCGCGGCGCCGATTGCCGGCGCCGAGGAAAAGGCGCTGACCCCGCAGATGAAGACGCTGCTCCAGGCCGTCATGTCGCTCGACACTGCCAAGCAGAAGGTCCTGTTCGACCGGGTCGGCATCGCCCCAAGCAAGGATTTCTACAATTGTCTGTGCAGCCCCATGTGGTTCGCGCCATCGCAATATGGCCCATGTGAAGGCCGCACCGTGGCCTATGGCACCGAGATCCACGGACCGTTCACGGCCGACGCAAGGGGCTGGGCCAGCTGCGCTGCGTCCCATCTCGGCGCGGACGGCAGCAACGTGCTGGAGTCGCTCCTTGCCAAGACCACGGCGAGGCCGGGCAGCAACAAGGACTATGCCGCGCTCCTCAGCGAATGCCGCAGCCAATATCTGGTCCAGCAGTCGGGCGCCCGCGCCCGCGAGCTCTCTGACGGCTATGACTATCTCGCCCAGAACGGCGTGCCGGTGCTGCCGCCTCCCGAGAGCATCGGCGAAAAGATGAAGCGCGACGCTCGGCTCGAGATGGCCGACCTGAACAAGGCCTTGGGCGACGCCAAGAAGGCGGCGGATGAGAATGCTGCCACAAGCATGGCCAAGGCGGTGGGGGACAAGATCTTCGAAACCGCGACGTCCAAGGACACCTACCTGGCGGCGGCAGAGACGGCGATGGCCGTCCTCGAGCTCGACATGCTCGACAACCGCAACGCGCTGAGCACCGCCCAGCAGGAGCACACGAAGTACCTGAACCTGTGGAACAAGGATCCGACCTACGCGCCGCAGCTCAACGCCGCTGCGGCCAAGGTCAATGCATTGAAGGCCGCCAAGGAGAAGCTGGAGGGCAATCAGGCGACCCTGAAGACCCTGACCAACGGAATCCACGACATCAGCAACGCCGCCGCCCTCGACGGCATCTACAAGAAGGCGTTCAGCGGCGACACGCGCCAGCAGTCGGAGGCGATGCTGGAAACCACCAAGATGATCCAGCACTACGTCGACAAGTACAAAGACCAGAACGTCGACCTGAGCAAGGCCCTGGCCAGCCTCGCCAAGAAGAAGGGCATGACCGAGGGCGAGTACAAGGCATTCCTCGCCCAGGCGACGAAGACCGAGATGCTCGAAGGCGCGTCCCAGGTTCTCGAGAAAACGGTCAAGGCCGGCGAATGGGGCCTCCAGGCCTACGATGCCTATGCCGAATACAACAAGCAGATGGCCGCAGCCGACCAATTGGCTCAATCCGGCCGGTATGACGAGGCCCAGGCCACTCTGCTCTCCGCCTTCAACATGATGGGCGCGATCACTGAAAAGGCCGCCGGCTTCATGCCATCGGGCGCCAAGGAGCTGGCACAATTCTACGCCGAGGCGCTGAAGATGCCGGGTACGATCGACGCCAAGATGCGCAAGTACATGGAACGCACCGACGACCTGGCCGATATCGAGGTCAGCGAGTTGAGCAGCAAGGCCATGAAGCGGTTCAATCAAGGGCATTCCAACGAGACGCTGCGCTACGACCCCTATCTGCATCGCGTGGCCGGCCTGACGGGCTACCAGATGCTGCAGAACAACGGGGCTGACTATGCGGGCGACAAGCCCTTCGTCCTCATGCCGGAGGCCGGTGGCGCGCCGATCTACGTGTCGCGCGACGATTTCGATCGGATCAAGGAGCTTGCCTACTACACGCCGATCGCCGAGGGGCGCCGCATGACCGACGCGGACGTCAAGAAAGCCCTTGCTGGCTTGGCAAGCGGCAAAAGCATCAACGTCGACGACATGCGCAAGAAGGCGGAAGCGACGCTCAAGGACGCGGCGGTCAAGAAGCGCATCGCCGACATGTTCGGCCAGAAGAGCGTGTCGTTCGACGACATCAGCCTCTGGTACACGTTCAACGACCTGATGAACCAGAACCTGCCGTCGAGCTGCAAGCTCAGCCTGAAATCCCAGAAGGCGCTGTTCTCCAGCTTCCGCGAGCCGGGCGGCCACGACACCGCCGCCTCCTATCTGGCGCAATACGGCACCGGATTGAAGCTCGCCGAACAGAACCTGCCAGCCCGGTGACCCGGCGGTGATCTCGGCGATCTTGTCGACCCTCAATGTCGCGAATTCGGACCGCAATCACCTGCCGGTCGCCGCAAGGCCCTTGCCGTCGGTCATGAGTGCCTCCAGCGCTGCCGGAAAACCGCTGAGGGAGACCGACGTCAGGTCCGTCTTGGCGTCGAGCGTGTTGAGCGACAGTTCAAGGGTGCTGCCGCGCGTCATTCTGCGCCTCAGCGTTGAGGTCAGCTGGAACGGAGCGACGCAGCCGCTGAGCTGACAGTTGCGAATCGCCAGCTTCCCGCTGGTGCGCCTGTCGATCTTCAGGCCGATGCCCTGCGGCAGGAGATAGCCGAGCCTGGTCTCGACGATGAGGACCGGCACAGCCTTGCTGCGCGGCTTGAGCGCGATCATCTGGCCGTAGAGGCGGGTGACGCCGGGCGAACCCGAATAGGCCCGCGCGATCGGCTCCATCACGCACGATCCCGACGAGGTCGGCGCGCCGCCGGTGGCAGCGCGGCAGGCAACCTGCCAGTCTCCGAACACCCGGAAGGCTGCGCTGTCGCCTGGCGTTGCCGTCTCGGCCGCGCGCCCGGCGGCGGGCACCGCCTGAATCAGCAGGTTGTCGGCCTCCCCCACCCGCGGCATGGCGACGATGCAGATCGCGGCCAGCAGGCCGAAAAGGAGTCCTCCCCTCGTCATCGTGTCGCGAATTGGCCTGCTCCTTTTCTTGCAAGAGGTGTCGTCGGTTGGGGGTCGTCGCAACGTTGGCGCGAATTGCACTCCGGCACAAGCCGTTGGGGCCGCTGCGTTTATCGCACCCATGACGGCTCCCGCACCACCGCCGACCACCAGGCTCGGTGTTCCATATCGAGACATATGGGACGCCGCACCGCCACGCATTAACGGAAAGACACATTCAGCGCCGCGACTTCCTTGATTAACAAAGCGTAAATATTTAAGGAAGGTTGAGCGGCGTAAGGGGGTAGTGAGTGATGTATCGTTCGGCACGCCGCCACGTGCGCTCTGGTCTTGTATTTCGTGCGTGTATCGCAGTCCTGCAGGTCTGTGTCCTCACGCCCTCGACCTCGTTCGCCGCAGATATCCTGCCTACCAACGGGAGCGTTGTTGCCGGTCGGGCTGATATCGCCACAGCCGGCAGGGCGATGACTGTCACCCAGGGCACGCCGAACGCCATCATCAACTGGAACAGCTTCTCGATCGGTGGCGGCAATTCGGTCGCCTTCCAGAACGACAGCGGCGCGACGCTGAACCGGGTCACCGGCCCGACCACCTCAGAGATCAACGGCAACCTGTCGGCGACCGGCAGCCTCTTCCTGATCAACGGCAACGGCGTCATCGTCGGCAAGGACGGCGTCATCAAGACCGGCGGCAGCTTCGTCGCCTCGACGCTCGACGTTTCCAATTCCGACTTCATGGACGGCGGCGACCTCACCTTCTCCGGCAACGGCACCGGCTCGGTCGTCAATCTCGGCAAGATCTCTTCGCTCGGCGGCGACGTGGCGCTGATCTCCCACACCGTCGTCAACGAGGGCGATATCTCGGCACCGAACGGCACGGCGGCGCTGGTCGCCGGCCGCGAAGTGCTGATGCGCGATGCTTCGCTCGACGACGGCAAGTTCGCCGTGCGCATCGGCGACCCCACCTCATCGGTGACCGACAAGGGTTCGATCGCCGCCGCGGTGGCGGAGCTGCGCGCCAATGGCGGCAATGTCTATGCGCTCGCCGGCAATTCCGGCGGCGCCATCAATGCCACCGGCCACAGCAGGGTGGGCGGGCGCATCTTCCTGACCGCGCCGGGCGGCCATGTCACCGTCCACAAGACCCTGCGCGCCCGCAAGCCCTCCGGCGGCGGCGACATCTTCGTCAATGCCGACGTGGTCTCGCTGGCGCGCCTGCTCGATGCCGGCAGCACCACCGGCGCCGGCGGCCAAATCGATGTCGGCGGCAGGGATATCGCGCTCAACGCAGCGACGCTTGACGCCTCCGGCGCCACCGGCGGCGGCCGCATCCGCGTCGGCGGCGAATATCAGGGTGGCAAGGGCCTGACCATCGACGAGGTACAGAACGCAGAGACGTTGACGGTCGATGCCGCTTCGGTGCTCAAAGCCGATGGCACAGGCACGAAGTCAAATGGCGGCACCGTCATCGCCTGGGCGGACGGTACGAACACCTTCGCCGGCACCGTTTCGGCGACCGGCGGTAATGACGGCGGATTCGCCGAAGTTTCGGGCAAACACACGCTGAATCTTACAGGGCTTGCCGACTTGCGTGGGCAGAGCGGAGAAACCGGCACGCTGCTGCTCGATCCCGAGGACGTCGAGATCAACACCGGCAGCACGGTTGGCACCGCCTCGTTGATCCTGCCCACGACCATCATCGGGCAATTGGCCTTGTCCGACGTTGTGATATCAACGACGACAACGTCCGGCGGCACGGACAATGGCGACATCTTCGTCAACAGCGCCGTAACCGGCAACTGGGACCACAACCTCGCCTTGCTGGCCCACCGCAACATCGAAGTCAATGCGAGCATCCAGGACGATGGCGCCGGGGCCCTGACCCTTGTCGCCGGCTGGGACGGGACCGCCGAATTGCCTGGCGGTGCCGGGCTTCAGGCCGCCAGCGTCAATCTCGCCAATTTCACCGCAGGTACATACGGCAACAACAACGGCAGCGTCTTCATCGGCGACGGCAGCCAGACCGCCGGCATCGCTGTCGGCTCACGCTACGGCACGACGACCGTCCTGGCCGACAACCTTAACCTGACCGGAAGCAACACGACCGACCGCGGCTTCGCGCAGCTTGGCTTCCAGGCGAACAATCGGGGCGCCGCCTATGACATCACCGGCGGCATCGACGTCCTTTTGGCCGGAGGCATCGCCGCGATGGCCGGAAGCCATGTGGGGTCCTACGTCCAGATCGGCCATGTTGGCGGCGACCTCGCAGGAGCAACCGGAGACGACGCCCACACCACCGCGGACGCCACCATAGCAATCACCGCGGTCGGCGATCTCACATTCACCGGCGGCTCAAACACCAACGCATACGCCCAGATCGGCAACGGGGGGAGATGGGCGATCGGCAACCAGGCCGGCGACATCTCCATCCACGCTGCCCGGGATCTCCTCTTCAGCGCCGGCGGGGGAACCGGCGCCTATGCCCAGCTTGGCCACGGTGGCCGTGGCGCGAACGGCACTCTTTCAGGCGCGATCACCATCGAATCGGCGCGTGACGTGATCTTCCAGAACAGCGGCACAGAGACGGGGCCGGCCTCCTACGCGCAGCTTGGCCATGGCGGCATTGCCGCGCTTGGCGACAAGACCGGCGACATCACCATCGGCAACGTCAATGCCGTGCGGAACGTAACCTTCGACGTCAGAACCGCGATCGGCGACAAGAAATATGCCCAGCTCGGCAATGGCGGCCTGAATTCCACCGGCAATGCCACTGGCGATATCAAGGTCACCGCGACCGGCAACCTGGTCTTCCATTCCGGCGATGCGACGGACACTTACGCGCAGCTTGGCAACGGTGGCAGCAACGCCGACGGCAACCATGGCGGCGATATCGACATCATCTCGGCCAACGACGTGACATTCACCACCGGGCGCGCCACCGACGCCTACGTGCAGCTCGGCAATGGCGGGCTCGACGCGGACGGCAATATGAGCGGCTCGATCGAGTTGCAGTCGGTTCGCGACGTCCTTTTCGACGCCACCTCGAATGACGGCGGAGACGGTCGCTATCTCCAGCTCGGAAATGGCGGCAGCTATGCCGACGGCACGCACACGGGCGGCATCATGATCGCATCCGCCCGTAACATCACCTTCACCGGCGGCTCAGGTCTCGGTCAACATCGCTCCGCCCAACTCGGCAATGGCGGCTTCAACGAAACCGGCGACAATTCCGGTGAGATCTCGATCACGGCAACCGGCGATATCGCCTTCTCCGCCGGCGGCAGCACAGACGCCCACGCCCAACTGGGCCATGGCGGCACGGGGATGTTGGGCAGCAATTCCGGCGACATCACCATCTATTCGGTCCACGATCTGAGTCTCGCCGGCAATACCGGCACCGAAGCCTATGCCATGCTCGGACACGGCGGCATCGATGCGGATGGCGATCATTCCTCCGGTGCAATCTCGATCCTGTCGGCCAACGACGTAACGCTGACGGGCGGCATTGGCCTAGGCGGCGATTTCGGCTTTGCCCAGATCGGGCACGGCGGATCGTTGGCCGACGCCGATATGTCCGGGGACATCGCCATCAATGCCAACGGCACTGTGACGCTGACGGCCGGGAAAGGCATAGGAGCGGACAACCGTTATGCCCAGATCGGTCACGGCAGCGCCGATTTCGGTTCAGCCAGCCAGTCGACCGGCAGCAGAATGGGCAATATCTCCGTCATAGCCGGCGGGCTGACGACGATCACCGATGGTGCTTCGCCGTCTACCCGCTACAACTACGCCTGGCTCGGGCACGCCACCTCGTCGCTCAACGCACTGTCGAACGCGAAGCTCGCGCTCGTCACCAACGGACTGCTGGTGAATGGTAGTGATTTCGCCGGCATGCTGCGCTACGACCTTGGTGGCGGCGACGTGCTGATCGCCAACACGCATGACGTGGTCTCCGGCACTGTCGTGCCCGGCACCCCCAATATTGATATCGACGACATTGTCCTGTCCGGAACGTCCGGCACTGCCACCACCAGCAACACGCTGACACTCGCGGCCAAAGGCGACATCGTTGCGCTGGTTGGTCACCAGACCAATGGCACGGGCGATGTCAATCTGATTGGTGGCTGGGATGGAACGACTGGTCTGGATCTTACGAGCTTCCCCACGCTCAATGCTGTCACCATAAGCGGCGCGGACGCATTTGGCGCCGCGGGCGGCGACATCTTCATCGGCGACGGCAACCAGACGGCCGGCATCGCGGTCGGCTCGCGCAACGGCACGACCGCGGTTTTCGCCCACGACCTCTCCCTGCGGGGGAGCGACGCAAAAACCAAGGGCTTCGCCCAGCTCGGATTCCAGGCCACGAACCAAAATACGGCTTACAACATCGCCGGTGCCATCGACGTGCACGCCACCGGTGACATCACCGTGCAGGCGGGCAGCCAATCCTCCGCCTATGCCCAGATCGGCCATGTCGGAGGCGATCTCAGCGGGCTTAACACAATCGTCGAGGCGAAAGTCGCCGACGCTCCCATCACCATCGCCGCTATCGGCGATCTGGTCTTCTCCGCCAACAACGCGACCTACTCCTATGCCCAGCTCGGCCACGGTGGGTACCGTGCACGGGGCATATTCTCCGGCGCCATCACCATTGCCTCCGCCAACGACGTCATGTTCTCTGGCGGCAACGCGGAGGGTGCCTATGCCCAGCTCGGCAACGGCGGTTGGCTCGCCATTGGCAATGATTCCGGCGCGATCACCATCACCACGGCCAACGACCTTGTCTTCTCTGGTGGCGTTGGAAGTAGTCCCTATGGAGCCTACGCCCAACTCGGCCACGGCGGTTACTACGCCGCGGGCGACTATTCCGGCGCGATCACCATCGCCGCCGCAAACGACCTAGCCCTCTCTGGCGGTGACCGAAGTGCCTATGCCCAGCTCGGCAATGGCGGGTACCACGCCTCCGGCAACCATTCCGGCGCCATTTCGGTCACGCTCGATGGTGCACTGAGCCTGACCGGCGGCGCCGGCTCGACCGCTTACGCCATGATCGGTCATGGCGATGCCCCCGGCAGCACGTCCGGCACGCGATCGGGGGACGTCTCCGTCGTCGCCGCCGGCATGACGACGTTTACTGCGAATACCGGCGGGTACTGGTTCGGGCATCGGACGAGCACCTTCGACGGTGTCTCCGGTGCCGACGTCGCCTTGGTCACAAACGGCCTGACCGTCAATGGCGGCCCCTTCGCCGAGATGCTCGGCCGCGACGTCAATGGCGGCAATGTGCTGGTGGTCAATACCCAGACTGCCGACGCGGGCAGCACCACGGACGACATCATCTTCCAGGGAAGCTCCGCCTATGTCTCTCCCGACGATCCGCATTCCCTGACGCTGGTGGCGCGCGGCGAGGTCACCTTCCTGACCGACTACCAGAACAGGTCGTCTGGCGACATCAACCTGGTCTCGGGGTGGACCGGCGCGAGCGAACTCAATGTCAGCGCCTTCCCGATGATCGACGTGGCCGCCATCCAGAGCAATGTCACCTTCGGCGGCTCGTCCGTCCTCGGCGGTCCTGGCGACGTCAATATCGGCGACGGCACACAGCCCTCGTCTGTTTCGGTCGGCACCCGTAACGGCACGACCCTGGTGCTCGCCGATAACCTCAATGTGCTCGGCGCGCCGAGCACATTCGGCTATGCGCAACTTGGCTTCCGAGGTGACGGCGTCACCAGCGACATCACGGCGAACGTGCGCGGCAGCGTCAACGTGATTGCGGGCGACGGTGATTTCTCGAGGGCTCAGATCGGCCATTCGGTTGACGAAGGCGACGACCCGTTCAGCGGCAACATCACGCTCACTCAGGTCTCGCCAACGTCCCACGGCGTGGTCCTGGTGCAGGCGTCCAACACTTTCAGCGCTGCCTATGCCCAGATTGGCCACGGCTATGCGGCCGGCGGCGAATTCAGCGCGTGGAACAACCCGGCCAGCGGCAATATCGCGATCACCACCGGCGACGTGCGCGTGCTTGCCGGAACCGGGATCAATGCGGTCGACTCGTTCGCCCGCATCGGCCACCACGACACGAATGGCTCGGGCGACCTCGACGGCGCCATCACCATCAACGCTTCCGGCAACGTCGAGGTCGTGGCCGGCACCGAGCGGGCCTACGCCCAGGTCGGCCATGGCGGCCTCGGCATCACCGGATCGGCGACGGGCGCGATCGACATCACCGCTGGCGGCACGATCGACCTGGTCGGCGGCACGGGCGACTCGGCCTATGCGCAGATCGGCCATGGCGATGGAGCCGGCACGTCCAGCGGCATGCGCCAGGGCAATGTCACGATCAAGGCCGGCGGCGAGTTCTCGATCGAGGACGGCACCGGCAGCAACACGCCCGCCTGGATCGGGCATCTGACCACGCCTGCCAGCGACGTCAGCAACGCCGCAGTCTTCCTGCAGGCCTTCGGTTTCGACCGGACGACGTCGAGCACAGTGGCGGCCGGCGCCAACGGCCTGTTCAACAAGAACATCATCGTTGGTGACATTCCGGCCGGCGACTTCACGCTGATCGCCACCGGGACGGGGCTCACCTTCGACGATCCGGTCTACAACTCTCCGTTCCGGCTCTTGATCTCGGTCGCTAACGACCTGGTGCTGCCCTCCGGTGGAACGTTCACCAACAACGGCAGCGGCGACATCGTCATGGCCGCTGGCGGCAACTTCCACAACGACACCGGCTCGCTCACCCCGATCAAGACCGGTGGCCGCTGGCTGGTCTATTCGACGCGGCCGGACGCCAACCGCAACGACATCGAGATCACCAACTGGAACTACCTGCGCTATTCGACGAACTTCGACCTCAGCGACCCGATCCCGGCCGCCTTCCCGTCGGGCAACGGGCTGATCTATTCGGTCACACCCATCGTCACCGTCAGGGCGGACGACCTGACCATCAATTACGGCGATCCGTTGATCCTGACAGCGGCCGTTATCGGCCTCACGGTCAACGGGGTCGCGGTCACGCCGTCCGAGTTCGGCGTTGACCTGTCAACGCTCACCGCCGACGCGGCGCTCGCCGGTTCAGTGACGCTCGATGTCAGCGGCAATCCGTTGGCGGGCAGCTACCCCGACGGCATCACGTCGGCGCTCGCCAGCCTCCTGCCCTGGTACGGCATGGGCACCACAAGCGAGCCGGGCACCCTCACGGTCGTGGCGTTGCCACCTCCTCCGCCTCCGCCTCCGCCTCCTCCGCCTCCTCCTCCTCCGCCGCCACCTCCGCCGCCGCCGCCACCTCCTCCTCCGCCGCCGCCACCTCCGCCGCCGCCACCTCCGCCGCCGCCGCCACCTCCGCCAGAGACACCGACGGCCAGTGCCTGCGTGCCGGCCTACCAGGATGCCCGCGGTCTGCAGGACGCGATCGACTTCAACTTCCGCCAGGACGAGGTCTGCGGCACAAAGCAGGTGCATTACTAGGGTGGATCGTCGGACCCTTTGCCCGGCCGCAATCCGTCGCAGCGACAGTGCCGGCAAGAGCGGTGCTGCGCGGCGCCGGCGGCGCTTGCGGACCGCGATATTTCGAGTTGGTAGAGCCCCACCCGCCGTGCTACTCGGAATAGCAGTTGCGTAAAATTGATTCTCCTGGAGGGGGCTACGCAAGCGGCATGGAGCATGGATACCTTGGCCGCCGCGTCTTGTATCGAGTCAGGCAACACATAGGGATGGCATTGTTGGCTGCGAGCTTCGCGGCCCTTGCCGGTTTGCCGGCTCAAGCCCTCGAACGACACCCAGCACGTATCCTGCCTGGCGATCGCATCGCCGCCCTGCCCGGCGTCGGCGTGGAATCGTCGAACCTCGAGAAGACTCCGTTCGGTGTCGACCTCAGCGGCATCGAGATCGTCTCGAACGGCAACCAGCTCGGCAAATCGACCAAGGCCAAGGGCGTCCTCGTCCAGTCCGACAATCCCGATCTGACGGCGCCGGCGCTGGCCAATCTGCTGCGTCCCTATATCGGCCAGCCGCTGTCGCAATATCTTCTCGGCGAGGTGCGCACCGCGATCACCAAATATATGCGCGGGCTGCGCCGACCACTGGTTGCGGTCTACATCCCGCCGCAAGAGGTCACCTCAGGCGCCGTTCAGATCCTGGTGATCCCCTTCAAGGTCGGCGAGAAGCGCGTCGAGCGCGTCGCGACCGGCTACAAGAACACGCCGGAATCCTATGTCCTCGACACCGTTCACGCGGCCTCCGGCGACGAAATCAACTCCGATCAGCTGCTCGCCGATCTCAACTGGCTGAATGTCGGGCCGTTCCGCAAGGTCGGCGTGGTCTTCGCGCCCGGCAAGGAGGTCGGCACGACCAACCTCATCTTGAGGCTCAGCGACCTCAAGCCCTGGCAGGTCTATGGCGGCTACGCCAATTCAGGGACGTCGGCGACCTATCTCGACCGGCTCTATGCCGGCATCGTCGCCGCCAATGTCGGCAAGGGCGACCAGCAGTTCTCCTATCAGTTCACCGCCTCGCCGCAGACGCTCAACACGACCAACGGGTTCCTCGATCCTGAGGTGGAGAAGGCCTATCTCGCCCACTCCATGGGCATCTTCCTGCCCCTCCCCTGGCGCCACAAGCTGACCGCCAGGGCGGAATACATCGCCGCCAATTCGCAGCTGACCGCGCCCTTCTTCCAGAAGAACCGCACCTTCCAGACCGATTTCGACTACGCGGTGCCGGTCATGCAGGCCAACCCGTCGGTGGACGTGTTTGCCGGTGGTGCATTCAAGCGGCAGAGCAACGAGGTGCTCTTCGGCAGCACCCCGACCGGCACGACAAGGATCGACGTGGTCGAGGCGGCGCTGGGCGTGCGCGGGCATGTTTCCTCGCCGCATGCGACCACCGATTTCTCGGTCAAGGGCATCTTCAGCCCCGGCGGGCTGACGCCCTTCAACCACGATGCCGATTACGTCGCTGCCAGCGGCAATCCGGGCGACAAGGCGCGCTTCGCCTATGGCGTGGCGACGGCGAATACCCATGTACCGCTGCCCAAGGATTTCAGCCTCGAATTCGATCTCGCCGGTCAGATCGCCTCGAACAGCCTGCCCTCCATCGAGCAGTTCGGCATCGGTGGCATCGCCAGCGTCCGCGGATATGAGACCAACGAATATCTCGGCGATGACGGCCTGTCGGCGCGCGCAGAATTCCACCTGCCGGCGATCAGTCTCTCCAATAACGCCAAGTACCAGGACAGGTCCGATATTTACGCTTTTCTCGATTATGGTTTGGTGCACCTCCTGGCGACTGATACAACCCATTCGCTGCTTGGCGCGGGTGTCGGCATAGACGTGTCGATCAACAAGTCTGTGCACGCATCGCTGGCCTGGGGACATGCCTTCTCCACCGGTGCGACGACCCGGGCGAACAGCGACCGAATTCACGCGAGCCTTACGGCGTTCTACTGACGGATCGCCTTGCGACCCGCGTTCGTCGGTCACCGAACCGTTGGCTGTCGAGACGCGAGGTCGTGATGTCGTACCTTTCCAGGATCGTGGCGCTGGTGGGCGCGGGATTGTTTTTCGCAGCGGGTCAGGCGCTGGCCGATGCGCCGCAAAGCACGACGGCGACCTATGGCGACTGGATCCTGCACTGCGCGGCGGCGCCTGCGCAAAGCGACGCGGCGTCCGCCAAGGCGCCGGCCGATACGGCGAAGGTCTGCGAGATCGAACAGACCATCCGGCTGCGCCAGACCGGCCAGGCGATCCTCAAGATCGCCCTCGGCAAGGCCAAGGCGGATGCACCGACGACGCTGGTCCTCGAGGTGCCGACCGGTGTTCTGCTGCGCCCGGGCATCAATCTCAGCCTTGGCGATGCGCCCAAGGAAAAGCCGGATCTCGCGGAAAGTTATGTGCGCTGCACGCCGCAATCGTGCCTCGCCGATAGCGAGGTGAGTTCGGCGCTCAGCAAAGACCTCATGGCGGGCAAGACGATGATCGTCGAGTTCGTCGATGGCAGCGGCAAGCGGGTCCGGGTGCCGACGTCGCTCAATGGCTTCGCCTCGGCCTTTCAGGCCCTGTTCCCCGATAGCGCCGCCAAGTCTCAGTAGACACCAGCCGGAACCGACCTCTCCTCCGGGACAGGATGATGACGGGCAAATTTGTGATAGCCAACGAGGCGGAACTGGAAGACATCGGATGGGGCCGGAGCCGCTGGCTCTCGAACCGTCCCGCGACCGGAGCGAAGCAGCTCTTGGTGTCCGACCTCGCGCTCTACCCCGGCAAGGGCCACGACTTCCACAAGCACCCCGACCAGGAAGAGATGGTCTATGTGCTCGCCGGAACGATCGAGCAGTGGATCGATCGGGAAAAACGCAACCTTGGCACTGGCGACAGCGCCTTCATCCCGGCCGATGTCGTGCATGCCACGTTCAATGTTGGCGAGGCCGATGCGCGGCTCCTCGTCATACTCGGTCCCTGCGTCGGAACGACCGGCTACGAGGTGGTTGACATGTCCGATGTCGCGCCGTGGAAGACCCTCCGCTGAGGCAGGCGGATAGCCGTCGTCGTGAAGGGCCAGGGCTTTCTTGCGGACATTGCGCGGACACGAATATTGGCGCCTGTGTCTGCAAGCCACGCCCACCGATTAACATATTGCTTTTGCTAGTGCTTCTTTGGTGAGCGCGTCGGGGCTCGAACCCGAGACCTGCTGATTAAAAGTCAGCTGCTCTACCAGCTGAGCTACGCGCTCGCCTGGCCCCGGCGGGGCCAATTGGGCCGGACCCTATAAGCGCCCCCGAAGGGGGTCAATACGCCCGGCAAACTACTGGAACGCCTTGAAGGTGGGGATGGTGCGTGTGTCGCGGATGCCCGCGATCGGCTGCACCTTCTCCGTGACGAAATGGCCGATATCGGCGTCTTCGGCCAGGTAGAACTTGACCAGCAGGTCGAAGTCACCGGCAGTGGAATAGATCTCCGAGGCGATCTCGGCCTCCGCGATCTCGTCGGCGACCTGATAGGCCTTGCCGAGATCGCATTTGATCTGCACGAACAGCGCCCGCATGGGGCCCTCCAAATCACTGGTTCCTTGGCCGACAGGACACCAGATCGCCGGCGCCGAGACAAGGAAAATGGGCCCGGCGCCCGGCCTCGCCCACGAAAAATGCCATCCGGCCAGCCCCGCCTCTTGCCGAGGCGCGGCGCTGCCGTATTTTAGATTCGTTCCAAGCGAAACGGAGGACGCGCCGCATGACCCGCCCCCTGATCCGCCTCTTTATCCCACCTCTGAAGGCCCTTGCCCGGCCGATCGCAGTGGTTGCCCTGGTCACCGGCCTCGCCGTGCCGGCCGCGGCGGCCGAGTACTCCGACGGCGACGTCCCGGCCATCCGTACCGTCATCCAGAGCCAGATCGACGCCTTCCAGCGCGACGACGGCACTACCGCCTATTCCTATGCCTCGCCGTCCATCAAGCAGGTCTTCCCCTCGGTCGGCGCCTTCATGGACATGGTGCGCGGCGACTACCAGCCGGTCTATCACCCGCGCTCGGTCACCTTCGGCGCGCTGGCGGAGGGGCCGACGGGGCCCGAGCAGAAAGTCTTCCTGGTCGGCCCGGACGGGCGCTCCTGGGTGGCGCTCTACACGCTCCAGCGCCAGAGCGACGGAAGCTGGAAGATCAACCGCTGCCTGCTGGTGCCCAACAACGCGCCGAGCGCCTGATCTGCCCTCAGGCAGCGATCACCGCTCGATTGCGGCCGCGTCGTTTGGCGTCGTAGAGGGCATGGTCCGCCTGCGCCAGCAGATCCTCGGCGGATCCCTCACCGCCAAGCGATACCGCGCCGCCGAAACTTGCGGTCACGATTCTCGTGTCGCCATTGAGCGCGAACGGTTCGCCGGCGATCGCCTGGCGCAGGCGCTCCGCCATGATTGCCAGGGTCTCGTCGGTCGATCGATCGACGACGATGAGGAACTCCTCCCCGCCATAGCGACCGAGCCTGTCGTCCTGACGAAGAACGCCCAGCAGGCGCTGGGCAAACTCCTTCAGGGCCGTGTCGCCGGCGGCGTGGCCGAGGCTGTCGTTCACGGTCTTGAAGTGGTCGATGTCGGTCATGATGAAGCCGACACCCGTCCCGGTCCGCTTCGCTTGTTCCATCTCGCGAAGGGCGACCTGCATGATAGCGCCGCGATTGAGCACACCGGTCAAGGTGTCGCGATTGGCGGCCTGCTTGAGCCTGCGCCCCTCGACGATCAGCTGCCGGTTGCGGTCAATGATCTGCTGGTAGACGCGGCTCTTGTCGATGACGATCGAGACCTGCCTGGCGATCTGCTTGAAGGTAGCCTGATGGACCTCGCGGTAGGCATTCTTGTGCCGGCTGGTGAAGAAGAGAAACGCGATCGGCCGGTCGTCGACGATCAGCGGGCAGGTCAGGCTCGATCGTCCGCCCTCACGCACGATGCGGCGGGTCGAATCCGAGTTGGGCTTGGCCTTCAGGTAGCCTTCTAGGTCATTCAGGATGCGCGGCTCGCGCGTCTCGAGGATGCGCTCGAGGCTGCTTCCCGCCAGCGCCTGCGAGTAGCCGGCCGTGATCTGTACCGGCCCCAGCTCCGTGCGCGCCCAATAGGCCGAGACCTCCAAGCGATCTTCGGAAAGGAACGCACAGCCAATGCGATTGTAGGGGATGACGCCCGCGAAGCAGTCGAAGATGCGGTTGAGCGCGTCCTCGACGCCGACACCCTGTTCAACCGTTTCAACCACGTCGAAGAGATGGCGAACTTCCCGTTCGCGCTGGTTCAGGCTGTCGGCAAGCCGCTGCAGCTCGCGGCCGAGCTCGGCCAGGGGATCGGTCTGGTCGAAGCGAAGCTTGGGCACGTGGCCGCAGCGCCGTAGTTCCGCGACCCAGGCCGCATAGGCATCGATCCTGTTGCGCAGGGTGACCGTCTCGTCCATTGGCTCTTCTGTGTGTCGACTCGTGGGCCG
>CAVXLJ010000029.1:0-37063 GCA_963762605.1 uncultured Alphaproteobacteria bacterium
CACCGACATCCTGTGCCACTACCGCCGCGGTCAGCCCGCCAAGGGTCGTACCCTCCCCTCGCCGCCGACGTTGAACGCGCCCGCCCGGAACCCGACCGTTGCCGAAAGCGCCGTCAGCACCAGCACGGTCGCGATGGCGATCATGCTGCCGAAGGCATAGCGGGTGGAGAAGGTGCCGAAGATGAAGGACGAAAAGGCGTTGAGCGGATCGCCGGTGATCAGCGCGATGATGGCCAGGCAGATGGCAAGGCCGATGAGGATGGCACTCACCGACTGAATGAGCCCAAGCGGCACCACGCGCCAATGGGGAATGGCGAAGCCGCGAATGCGGCCCCGCGGCTCAAGCTCTGTCAAAGCGGCAACTCTCGCGGGGTTATCGGTGTTCTCCGAGCATTGCGCGACCGACCTCCGCTTCGGTGGGCCTTCGACCGGAGTATTCAGCGACGATGGAGCCTGAGAAGATGACCAGAACACGATCGGCGATCTGCGTCACTTCCTCGATCTCGCTCGAAACCAGCAGCACCGCAGCACCCGCATCGCGCTGCGCCACCAGTTCGGCGCGCACGAAATCGGTGGCGGCAATATCGAGACCGCGGGTCGGTTCCGCACATACGACGATCTCAGGTCGGAGCGAGAGTTCGCGGGCAAGGACCATCTTCTGCGCGTTGCCGCCAGATAGTCGGCGCGCCAACTGCTGTGGCGAGTGGGCGCGCACATCGAACGCACGCATCATCTCGCGGGTCAGATCGGTCATCCCGGTGTCGGAAAGGAAGAAGCCGCCGAGGCGCGGCGAATTGAAATGGCCGACGGCGATATTGTCCGTGACGGACCAATATCCGGCCATGCCGCGCCCGATCCGGTCCTCGGGGATGTGACACAGACCGGCCTTGCGCGCAGCGCCGGCACCGCGTCCGGCAATATCGACGCCGTGGGCGATCACCGCGCCGGCGCTCGGCCGGCGCAAACCGGTGATCGCCTCGACAAGTTCCGTCTGGCCGTTTCCGGCGATGCCAAGGACGCCGACGATCTCGCCGGCGCGAACCTCGAAATCGATGCCATGCACGACCTCGATGCCCTTGCCGTTTCTCAGGGTGAGGCCCTTGACCTGGAGGCGGGTTTCGCCGGCTTCGCCCATCGCCACGTCGCTCTTCACCGGCCTTTCCTGACCGGTGATCAGCGTCGCAAGTTCGTCATTGGTCACCTCGCTTATCGGCGCCGTGGCAACCCGGTGACCATGGCGAAGCACGGTGACGCGGTCGGCAAGCTGGCGCACCTCCTTGAGGTGATGCGTGATCAGGACGACCGCTAGCCCGTTGACCGCAAAGCCTCGCACGACATCGAAGAAGCGTTCGATCTCGGCGGGAGTCAGCACGGCCGTCGGCTCGTCGAGCACGAGAACCCGCACCTGGCGCGAAAGCGCCCTGATGATCTCGACTCGCTGCTGGACGCCGACGGGTAGGGTCCCGACGCGGTCTGTCGGACGCACGTCGAGACCGTAAATCTCTGCAAGCCGGGCGACCGTCGCAATCGCTTCACGCGGCTTGAGGAAAGGCCCGGCATGCGGCTCACTGCCGAGGAAGACGTTCTCGGCAACGGTCATCGAGGGCACCAGCTTGAAGTGCTGATGCACCATGCCGATGCCGAGTTCCTGGGCGCGCCGGGGCGAGGTGACCTCGGCCGGCTCTCCGCCGATCAGAATCTCACCTTCATCCGGCCTGAGCAGGCCGAACAGGCAGTTCATCAGCGTCGACTTGCCAGCGCCGTTCTCGCCAAGTAGCGCATGGATCTCGCCGCTGCGGATATCGAGATCGACGCCCGCCACGGCCGTCATGGTGCCGAAGCGCTTGACGATGCCGCGCATGCTCAGGACCGGCGCACTGGCACCGGTCCCGGAGCTTTCGGATTGTGGCGTGAGTTCGCTCATGCCTCTGCGCACCCGGCATGCCGCGGCAAAACGCGCCGCGGCCCATCGCGGCTACTTTAGCACTGTTTTAACCTTGATCTGGCCGTCGATGACCTTCTGGCGCTGCGCGTTAAGCTGATCCTGGATCGACTTGGGCACCAGCTTGTCGTTGAAAGCGATGTCGACGCCGCCGTTGGCGATATCACCGACGCGGGTCGTGCCCATTTCGAGCTTGCCGTCGATGAAGTCCTTGATGGCGGTGAAGACCGTGGTGCCGACCGCCTTGATGGCGCTCGCCGGAGTGGAATCGGGATGCAGGTAGTTCTGGTTTGAGTCGGTGCCGATGGCATAGCGGCCACTGTCATCGCCGGCCTGAAGGATGCCGAGACCGGCCGCACCGGCGACCTGATAGACCACGTCCGCGCCCGCCTTGTAGATGGCGGTGGTCAGGTCATACGCCTTCTGCGCGCTCTGGAAATCGCCGATGAAGCGGACATCCACGGCGATGTCGGGCGAGATCGACTGCGCACCCTGCTCATAGCCGACGATGAAGTCGCGGATGACCGGAATGTCCATGCCGCCGACAAGGCCGACTTTCTTGCTGCCGGTGGCGCGCGGAAACAGCGATGGATTGGTGGTGATGAGACCGGCAAGCGCGCCGACAAGGAAGGCGCCCTCGTTCTGCTTGTAGGAGATGCCGGTGACGTTCGGGCCGACGGACGGTGAATCGAAGATCAGGTATTTCTGGTCCGGGAACTGCGGCGCGACCTTCTTGAGCGTCGAGGCGACGACGGTGCCCCCGGTGACGATCAGATTGTAGTTGCCGCTGGCGGAGGCTTCGGTGAGGTTGCGCTCCCAGGCGGGGGCATCATCCGCGCCGGCTTCGACGACTTTGACGGCGACCCCAGCTCCTTGACGGCCCGTTGCAGGCCTTCGTTGGCGGAGTCCATGAAGCTCTTGTCGCCAAGCTGACCGCTGAGCGGAGCGGAGATGTTGATCGTGGCGGCACTGGCGCGGCCGGTGAAGCCGGTCAAACCTGTCAAAACGAAGGCTGAGCCGAGGGCGAGCGTGCTGCGGCGGCTGAGCAGCGGGCCGCCCGCGAAGGCGTCGACAGTCTTGTTCATAGATATCTCCTTGAGACCAGATGACGATGCTTGCGGGTTACGTTTCATGCGACCTCCCTTACGAATTCGGTGATCAGCGCGCCGATCGCCTCCGCGTCTTCGACGTGCAGATAGTGCTTCATGCCCGGACGGATATGCAGGCGCGAACCGTCGATGCGCGCATGGAGCTTGCGCGACATCTCGGGCGTCGACCCCTCGTCCATTTCGCCCGTGACGATGAGCGTGGGTGCCGTGATGCGGTGCGCCTCGTCCAGCCGGTCGGTCGTGGCCAGGACTTCGTAGCTCGCCGCGTAAGGCTGCTGCGCCGTGGCAGCGATGATGGCGCGTTCGGCATCGACAAGGTCGGGCCGCGCTTCGGTGAACGCCTCAGTGAACCATCGGCGGACGCTGCCCCGCGCGACCTCGGCGGGCGGCGTGGTGCGGATCATCTCGAGTCTCGCCAGCGCCCGCCGCTTCTCTTCCTCCGTGCGACCGCCGATGGAATTGAGCAGGGTCAGCGACAAGGTTCGATCGGGATCCGCGATCGCGATAGCCTGGGCGAAAACAGCACCAATGGAGAACCCGACGATATGGACCGCGTCGATGTCCAGCTCGTTGGTCAGGCGAAAATGGTCGCCGACGAAATCCTCCAGCCGGTAGGGCATGTCGCCCCATTCGGATGCACCGTGGCCGCGATAGTCCGCCGCCACGTAGCTCAGCTCGCCGCCGAGATGCTTTGTCAACTCGTGCCAGGTAGCCGACGAACTGCCAACCCCATGCAAGAGTGCGACACAAGCTCCGTCTCGTGGTCCGCTCAACGAATAAGCGAGCCGCGGCGCACTCACCGTGAGCCCGTACTGTGCCTGGGTCGAGGGGGCTTCTTGCATGGCAGACGTCACTGCACCGCCTATTTGTTGCATGGTACACAGCTTCTGAAGCGACGAGCCTGCCTGCGATTTTTTCTAATTTCAAGGAGAAAATGGCTGCTTTCTGAATCTTTCTTGCATGTCACACGCCGCCATTGACCTCTTTGAATAAGTTCGATTACAGTCTGTGGCATGCAAGCGGTTGGAGCCAAGCTGAATACGCGGAGCGCCCAGAAGGCCGTCGCAGACGGCATTCGATCTCGCATCATCAGCGGCAAATTCGACCTCGGCGCGGCCCTGTCGGAGATTGCGCTGGCGCACGAGTTCGGCGTCAGCCGCACGCCGGTCCGCGAAGCGCTCAAGCAGCTGCAGACCGAGGGGCTGGTCAAGATCCGGCCGCGGGTGGGCACCTTCGTGTCCATCCCGTCGCGCTCCGAGATCATCGAACTGTTCCAGATGAAGGAGATTCTGGAGGGCGCGGCTGCGCGTATTCTGGCGTTGCGTGGCGACGTGCCGGAACTCGCACTGCTGCGCACCAACATCACGCGCTCGGACGCAGCGCTCGCCGCCAACGATGTCGCCACCTACGTCGACTTGGTTGGCGAGTTCCACCAGCTCATCGTGCAGGGTGCAGCCAACCGCAAGCTGCAGGCGCACTACACGCTGCTCATGAATCAGCTGGCTTTTCCGCGGCTGGTCGGCGCGTCGCTGTCTGTGCCGGGACGCTTCGCCAAGAGCGAAGACGAGCACCGGCACATGCTCGAAATCATTTCGACCAAGGACGGAGCCACCGCCGAGCAGTTCATGCGCTACCACGTGCGGGCGAGCCAGGAAGCACTGCTCGACGCGCTCCCATTCTCAGGCAGAACCACCGGTCAGGGCAGCCGCTGAAGCGCGCCGCCCTCGACGCGGGCACCGTTTCGATTGGTCACAGCAGCAAGGACGACGTGCGCAATGGCTAAGGATTTCAAGGTGAGCTTCGGGGTCGATGTCGACGCAGTGTCGGGCTGGCTCGGTTCTTATGGCGGCGAGGATTGCCTGCAGGATATCCAGCGCGGCCTGTGGGCCGGCGAGGTCGGGCTGCCGCGTCTCGTCCGCCTGTTCAGGAAATACGACATCAAGGCAACCTTCTTCACGCCAGGCCATTCCATCGAGACCTTTCCAAAGAGCATGGCGCTTGTCGTGGCCGACGGTCACGAGATCGGCATCCACGGCTATTCGCACGAGAACCCGCGCGACATGTCCCCTCAGCAGGAGGAGGATGTGCTTGAGAAATCGATCGAACTGATCACCGCCCTGTGGGGTCGACGGCCGGTCGGCTATATCGCGCCCTGGGGCGAAATGACCACGGTGACCGCCGACATTCTGCTCAAGAACGGCATCCTCTACGACCGCACCCATGTGCTGCACGATTTCCAGCCCTTCTACGCACGCAGCGGCGATAGCTGGACCAAGATCGATTACTCGAAGCCCGCCGCCGAATGGATGAAGCCGCTGGTCCGCGGCCATGAGATCGAGTTGGTGAGCCTGGCGTTCAACTGGTACCTCGACGACCTGCCGCCGATGCTGTTCATCAAGGCGAGCCCCAACAGCTACGGCTTCACCAATCCGAGAGACATCGAGCAACTGTGGCGGGACCAATTCGACTGGGCCTATCGGGAATACGACTACGCGACGTTCCCGATCTGTCTGCATCCGGATGTCTCCGGCCGACCGCAAGTGCTCCTGATGCTCGAGCGGTTAATCGAATATATGCGTGGGCATCCGGGTGTGAGCTTCGACACCTGCGAGGCGCTGGCGCTTGACTTCAAGCGCCGCTATCCCTTCGCCACCGATCGCGCGTTCCCGTTCGACCGCGAGTTCGCAACTGCGTGACGCCGCCCGTTGGGTCGACGAACGAGGGAGAGGCGATCATGCCTGCCCACCCCCGCATTGCGGTGGTTATGGTCGGTGGGACCATCGCGGCGCGGGTCGACCGCGCCGGGCGCGGCGCCACCCTCGAACTCAAAGCCGAGGACCTCGTCGCGGGGCTGCCCTGGCTCGCCGACATCGCCGACGTTGCGTCGCGGACATTCTCCATGGCGATGTCCGCCGATCTCCGGCTCGGCGACGTCCGCGACCTCGCGCATGCGATCGCGGCCATCGTCGGAGAGGGATTCGATGGTGTGGTGGTTGCGCAGGGTACCGATACCATCGAGGAGACCGCCTATCTCCTCGACCTTATGCTCCCTCCGGGCGTCCCCGTGGTCGTGACCGGTGCGATGCGCAATCCCGGCAAACCCGGCGACGACGGGCCCGCCAATCTTGTCGCCGCGTTGCGCGTTGCGGCGGCGCCCGAAGCGCAGGCCATGGGTGTGCTGGTGGTAATGGACGATGTCATCCACCTGGCCCGCTTCGTCCGCAAGATGCACACGTCGGCCACCGGCAGCTTCGCCTCGCCGCTCGCCGGACCGGTTGGCTATCTCGTCGAGAATCGCGTCCGCCTGCCGCTCAAGCCGCGCGCACCATCGCCGCAATTCACCATCGCGGGCGACACCGCCCTCCCCGATGTCGCCCTTCTGACCATGTCGTCTGGCAATGACGAGCGGCTTCTCTCGCGTGTCGCCGAAGCCGAGTACCGTGGCCTGGTCGTCGAGGCTTTCGGAGCAGGACATGTCGCGGCGCGGGTCGTTCCGGTGCTGGAGCAGATCGCGGCGCGCATTCCGGTCGTGTTCGCCAGCCGCACCGGCACCGGGGAGCTCTACCGGCAGTCGGCTTCCTATCCGGGTTCCGAGGGCGACCTCCTGGCACGCGGCCTCATCTCGGCGGTGGCGCTCGACGGCCCCAAGGCACGCATTCTGCTCACCCTATTGCTCACCACCGGCGCCGACCGCACCGCGATCGCCGCCGCCTTCGAGATGGCAAGCAGCTAATCATCGGAAGGATAAAGACAATGAAACTGCTGGTCCGTCGGTCCCTGTCGACGATCGATCGAAAGTCGGCGGAGGCCGGCCAATGGTCCGACACCCCGCATGTCAGGGCGATGTGCGCTCTGGTGGTGGAAAATCCCTATGCGGGCCGTTATGTGCCGGATCTTTCCGAAATGATTGCCGCCAGCGCCGATCTCGGGTCGATGATGGGCGACCTGCTCGTGGCGACCATGGGCGAATTTCCGATCGAGGGCTACGGCAAGGCCGGCATCGTCGGGCTCGGCGGCGAACTGGAGCACGCCAATGCCCTGCTCACCACGACCTTCGCCAATCCCGTGCGAAAGGCCATTGGTGGCGCTCGCGCCTGGATCCCTTCCTTCACGAAGCGCGCCGCAGCCGGTGCCAGTATCGACGTGCCCTTGGCGCATAAGGATGCGCTTTATGTGCGTTCGCACTACGACGGCATGTCCGTGGTGCTGCCGCCTGAGCTTCCCGACGATGACGAAGTGGTGCTCCTGTTTTGTGCGGCCAATCGCGGGCGATTGAACGCGCGCGTTGGCGGCCTCGCATCCTCCGAAATCGCCGCCGGCGACGGACTGCGCTAAGGATCCTTCGGATCGATACCGCCATTTCGCGTGCATGCTATCCAGACGCAACGCGTTCGGGCCGAAGCAAGCGACCCCCGAGGCCATTTCCAGAACGTGGATGATTGGCGCTGGGGCACTATCGCGATTTCGAAATCGACGTAGCGCCGCCGGTCGTCATCGGGACAATCTCCGCTCTCCAGCAATCCCGAAGAGGAAACAGGATGGCGCGCATCTTGAGTGGGAAAGGCGCCACTGCTGCCGAAAGAAAGTGGCGATTGCCGAAGATGGGGCAGTCAGGTTGTTTTGGCGCAGCCGCGGCGCCGGTGATGGCACAGCGGGGTGACCCTCCGAGCTGAGGCGGATCGAATCACCGAGTCCGCAAGGCAGCAACCGATGGAGGAGGCAATATAGGACTATGCTGGTCTGGACGTGTCGTTGAAGAAGACGTCGATCTGCGTTGTCGACGAGCGGCGCAGGGTGGTGAAGGAGGGGCGGGGCGGGTCGGATCTGAGCCGGAGACAATCGCTGCGTGGCTGGAGCAGACGGGGCTTGGGTTCGAGCGCGTCGGGCACGAGGCGGAGACGGGTCGCTGGCGCTGGCGATGCCAGATGGTGGCGGCCGCAGGTTGCCTGTGGTCTGCCTCGACGCGGGACGGGCGCCATCCGGTGAGGCCCGGACAGTATCAGCGCCACTACGCGATGCCCAATAATGGCGGGTATAGGCCATTTCCCTGGAGAATGCTGGACCCGGGTTTCTCTCCCTCCGCCATTTCCAAAAGCCGCCCCGGAGTGCGACGGCAAGCCGGAAGGCTCGCCTGCGGCGGGCCCGCCTCCCCCATCATCCCGAAGCCGGAAGTCGGCCGCCTCAGTGGCCGGGAAAGGCTGAGCCCATGCGCGGTCGCAAACCCAAGCCCGCGCGTCTCAAGGTCATCACCGGCAATCCCGGCAAGAGGCCGTTGAACCGGGACGAGCCCATAGCCGAGCCGGCCATCCCTGACTGCCCACCGGAACTGAGCCCCGCAGCCCAGACCGAATGGCACCGCCTCGCCGGTGAACTCGGCAAGCTTCGGGTCCTGACCAACCTCGATCGCGGTGCACTCGCCGCCAACTGCAGCGCCTATGCGCTGTGGGCCGAGGCGACGGAGGCCATCCAGAAGTTCGGTGTCATGGTCAAATCGCCGACCGGCTTCCCCATCCAGTTGCCCTACGTCTCGATCGCCAACCGTCAGGCCGAGATCATGCTTCGCATCGCATCCGAGTTCGGATTCACGCCGGCAAGCCGCGGGCGCATCTCCATGCCGTCAAAAGCCGAGCCGGATCTATTCGACTCGAAGCCGCGCGAAGATTCTGCCGCAGGATAGGTTGTTCAGGTCAAGGGCATCTAACGATACCAGCGATCTGTGACGCGCCGAATGACCAACGGTAATGACGGTATCGCGAATCACAGATGCTTTCCGGCCAATTCAAGAAAAGCATCGGGGGCGGAACGGGAAAGATGCCACGGAACCATATCTGGTGCATCACAACCGAAATATCCGCCGATGTGATCCGATCCCCGATCGGCGCTATTGTCTGATGGCCCGGCCACGAAGCCATTGGTAGCGGTCGAGGCCGGTCCGCAAATGGACGCATGCTTGCTGCGGTGCTTCAGCTCCCGGCAATGGCATGCAGCAAGGATGCCAGAAGCGAGTGGCGGGCGCAGCCTAGCCCCGACGCCTAGACCAAGCCTGCAACACCGGGTATTCCGCCCCCTTGCCAACCACCCCCTGGATCAGACTCGACGGCCTGGTCGGAATACGATGCCTAGGCTGCGACACTCTGTTCCTTGTCGACCATCACTTCCCGGAGACGACCGGTATCCACGTCGAAGATGAACCCGCGCACGGGAACATCCTCCGCGATCCAAGGATGCGATCTGACCATGGCGATTTGTGCCTTGGTGTGCTCCTCAGGATCTTCAAATGAGAAGAACCGCATAGGGGCCGGCGTCGCATCTCCAGTCAACGCGGAGAGCTTGGCGTTCAACTCCTCGTCCGTGAAGGTCGTGAACCCGCAACCGGTGTGGTTGAGAAGCATGATCTCCCGCGAGCCAAGCACCCGCGTGGAAACGACAAGCTCGCCCAAGACGTCATCAGTGACGGCCGGTCCACCCGTGCGTATCACGTCCAGGTCCGCGTTCTTCAAACCAAGAATTCCTTCCAAATCCGAGAGACGCGGATCCATGCAAGTCACAACCGCGATCTTGGGATGCGGATGCCCGCCAAGGCTTGGATCATATCTCCGGGCATACTCCTCGTTACCTTTCAGAGCCTCGTCGATCATGCTCATGATACCCTCCATGCCTGAGCGGCCGTTTCGCATCGCGTCCCTGCAGCACGTTTGAGCGCTCCATCCGAAACGGACTTGAGTGCTCGCGCCCTCGCAAAAGAACGCGCCGACCCGATGGGCCAGACTTCCAGGCAAGAAATCACACGGAAGATCCGCGCCGTATTCCGCGAATGAAGCGCGAGTTGCGGGAAACGATCACTTCCCTTGGATCCGCGCGGCGCGTCGGCGACCAGCTTGTCACGTTTCGATGAATTCCCGTTCGCGACCGGGCTTCACGCGAAATCGAACAAGATTGTGAGCGGGCGTCTTCTGGGCCCCTTCGCCGTTCAGCGCGCCGCAGCAATCGTCCGCTGCAGCGAGTTCAGCGCCGCGAGGTAGATCTCCGAGAAGGTCGGGAATGGCTGGATCGTATCGCTCAACACGTCAATCGGCGTGTGCGCGCGGATGGCCAGCGTCGCCTGCTGCAGCCACTCGCCGGCCTCAGGGCCGACGGCGTAGGCGCCGGTCAGTCGTTCGCCATCACTGAGCAAGGTCATGAACCCGGTCGCCTGATCGTCTGCGCGCATATAAGTCGCTGTCTTTGTGACATCCGAGAGGCGCGTCGTCGCGCTGAATGTTCCTTGCACTGCACCGACCGCCGCTGCCTGTGGATCGGTGAAGGTGACGCGCGGCACTGCCTCGTAGTTCGCCGCCTGCGGCCTGCCCAGAATGTTGGCGGCAGCGACGCGGCCCTGGTACTTGCCGACGTGGGTCAGCAGCCAGATGCCTGTCACGTCTCCAATCGCCCAGGTGCGGTCTGCCACGCGCATGTGGCTGTCAACCGGCACACCGCGCGGGTTGGCTTCAACGTCAATGGTTTCCAAACCGATGCCGTCAACCCGCGGGCGCCGGCCGGTGGCAACCAGCAATCTGTCGCCCCTGACGACGCTGCCATCTTCGACCTCGAGCGCGTAGCCGCTGCTGTCACGCCTTGCGGAAACGACGCGCGCGCCGAGAAGGACTTCGACACCATCGCGGCGCAGCACCTCGGCGAGCTCCTCACCGAGCGCCGGTGGTTCCCGCGAGAGAAGGTGGGGCCCGCCTTCCACCAGGGCCACCTCGCCCCCGAGACGCCGCACGGCCTGCGCCATCTCGACGCCGACCGGGCCACCGCCGAGCACGACAAGGCGGCGCGGCACCGCCTTCATCCCGGTCGCCTCGCGATTGGTCCAAATGCCGTCGAGCCCCTGAAGGCCAGGAATCGGCGGAATGACTGGATCCGAGCCGGTCGCGATGACGACGTGATCGGCAGTATGGCGGACACCGTCCACGTCCACGACGCCGTGGCCCTGCAGCCGCCCGCGTCCTCGGATCAGTGCAATGCCGTGGTCCGCGAGCCAATGCTGCTGGCCGGCGTCGGAGTAGTTTGAGACCATGTAGTCGCGCCACGCGAGCGCCGCCGCCGTCTCGACTCGTGCGATCGCTGCGGCGTTGTTTGCGGCATGTGCCGCCTCGCCGGGGCGCAACAGCGTCTTGGACGGTATGCAAGCCCAATAGGAACACTCGCCGCCGACAAGCTCGCGCTCAACAACCGCGACCTTGAGCCTGCCGTCGGCGAGAACGCCGGCGCAATGTTCGCCGGGTGATCCGCCGCCAATGATGATCACGTCGAAGTCAGTGCTCATCGCAGTCTGTTCCACCCCTCTGTGGCGGCGAGTCCACCGCACACCAAGCCTACATGGAACTTCGATCGTGTTGTCAATTAGCCGTAAGGAAAGCTGGGCTTGCTCTGCCCAACTTCAATAATATAGCCGTCGGGATCGCGAATATAGCAGCGCGTCTCGCCGCACTTGTCCTTCGGCTCGGTGATGAACTCGGCTCCTCGATTTCGCCAGAGTTCATAGCAGGCCTGAATATCCGCAACGCGGATATTCATGAAGCTGTTGACCTGATCGGGGTCGGCGGGGACGCTGAGTGTCACTGTCGGTTTGTCGGGCGTCGGACCGCCGCCGACATTGACGATAAGCCACGTGTTCGCGATCTGGATGTATCCCGGCGCGCCCTTGCTGTCGCCTCTGCTCAGCACGCGACCGCCGAAGACTTTCTCGTAGAATCGCGCCGATCGTTCGATGTCGGCAACGGTGATGAAAAGCGCGACGGTGATCCCTTCTTGCGGCGGTATCTGATAGCTCTTCTGCTCGACTTCTGCTTCGCTCATTGTCGTCTCCACGGTGGTCCGGCCTAGCTATGGTCCCCGCAAAGACCTGACTATCGTACCAAGGTGTCGTCCATACGTTGGTATCGCCGCTGGAAATGGGTTCGCCGTGAGTTATCGGTTGAGCGTCTTCGGACCGCTCACAAAAGGATTGCCGCGAACGTAGAAGCGCAGCGGTCGATCGGCCGCTCGCGAAAGCCCGATCCGCGTGCTGATGCCAATTTCAGGAACGCCATAGTCGTCACGCGCGAGCCACAATGGCCCCATCCGGCAGAGGTCGATTCCGTCCAGACGACGATCGATATCAAGTGCAGCCGTCAGACGACCAGGCCCTCGTGCCAGGTCGCGCACGTTTTGAAGGCCGCGATTGCGCTGCATCTCGGGTATGCCGTCCAACGGTTCGAGCGCCCTGATGAGGACACCGGCGCCGACGCCAACGGTCTCGCTGGAGACGTTCAGCAGACAAGACGTGCCATAGGCAAGATAGACATAGGCGTGCCCAGCTGGGAGGAAGAGCGCGCGATTACGCTGTGTCATTGCCGCATAGGCATGACCGGCTGGATCACCCACGGGATAGGCCTCGGTTTCGACGATACGCCCGCTCAGAGTGCCCTCGCGGTTTCCTCGAACCAACAACTTTCCGATCAGGTGCCGGGCGAGCTGCACCGTGTCGACTGGCAGCTCAGATCGCGCCAGCGCCCGGTGGCCATCCGTCACTCGACCTTCCATGCAGAGCGCACGCCTTTCAAAGTTTGCCTGCGTTGACACTACGGCAGGGCGCGATTTGTGACCGAGGTTCCTTGGCCCACCAGAAACTCGTCTATCAGTCGTTGACGAAGCGAATCGTAGATCGGCGGATCATTCAGCAGGCCGGCGACCAGCATGGCCGCAAGGCACGCAACGAGCATCGGCAAGAGGGTGGTGAATGCCGCCGTCATTTCGATCGCGAGAACGATTCCGGTCACCGGCGCACGGACAACTCCGGTGAAGAACGCTGCCATGCCGACGACGGCAAAGGCCTGCGGCTCGATGGAGAGCGCCGGGAAGGCCGCCGCGAATAAGCCCCCCGATAACGACCCAATCAGAGCACCAAGCGCTAAAAGAGGCGCAAACAGCCCGCCAGGGGTCCGTGCGGCGTAGGAGACCGGCCCGAGACAGAATCGAATGGCGAAGACGAGCGGTATTCCTCCCGCGACGGCCGCGCTGGCAAGAGCGAGCTGAGACAGGTTGTTGCCATCACCAATCAGTTCGGGCGCATACCAGCCGATCAGGCCAACCATCGCACCGACGAGCGCAGCCTTGGATGCGGCCGGCCAGCGGTCGAGCGCAGATGCGGCCCGCAAGGCAAGCATGATCAGTCGGTTGTAGAGTACGGCTGCCAAACCCGCCAAAGCACCAAGCGCCAGATAAAGCGGCCAGGTCGCCGCCGCGGCGTATGGCAATGGCCCGGTCGCCGCGGTCACCTGGCCGGAAAGAGCGACGTGGAGGATCGGAGCATCGCCCAGCAACAACCTTGAAACCAGAATTGCCGTCGAGGACGCGCCAAGGCCCGCAATGGCGACACGGGTTTCAAAGTGGCGAAAGAGTTCCTCGAGCACAAAGACGGCACCTGCAATGGGTGCGTTGAACGCCACAGCGATGCCGGCGCCTGCTCCCGCCGCCACCAACGCCTGCACGTCTGGCCAGGTCCGGCGAAATGTCGTCGCAATCAAACGCGCGCTGACGGCTCCCATTTGAACGCCGGGCCCTTCCGGCCCGAGCGCCGCCCCTGCCCCGATCGACAGAATTCCGCCGACAAACTTGACGAGCAATATTCGACGCAGTGGTGCGGTCGGCAATTTGCCAGCCAACGCAGCCTCGACTTCGGGAACACCGCTGCCCGACGCATAGACGGAAAACCGTTTCACCATCCACGCGGCGACCGCCATGGCAGTCGCGCATCCGCTGATCGTTACCAATAACCCCGCGGGACCGATGTGATGCGCTTCTTCGACCAAGGTGCCGCGCAGATGTGTCGCGGCGGCCAGGGTCAACCGAAACGCCGCGACGAGCAACCCGGTGACGGCGCCGACCACGATCGCCAGGAAGGCAAGCAGCAGGAGGTCGCTTCGCCAATGCCTTACGTTAGTGCCCATAATTGATTCCGCTGTGTGGCTGGTGCGCTCCTTTTCGGTGCAATCAGCACTTTTGTTCGCGTGCTCGTACACCTGTTTGGGCGCGGCAAACCCCACTCAGAACCCTGCGCCAAACCCTTCGATGGAATCTATTGGACGAAGGTCTCATCGAGCTTCGCCACCAACCGAAACTGCGGTTGCCTTCACACTCCCGGGCTGATTTCCACAAGCTCAAGCCAATCGGCGTGATCCAGCCAGCTCGCGACGCCTTCCAGTTCGCAGAAGCACCGCGCCGCAACCTCCCATGCAGTGTCGGGGTCACGCACTTCGAGGTTGATCGTGCGTTGGCAAATGTCCCTGCGATGCCCCGTGGCGTCGTAGACCACTTTTGCGAATCTCGCCCGAAACTGCCCCATCGCATCGCCTTCCGCATGAAACAACGGACCTGACTATCTTTCGCGCAGATCACCACGCAAAGCCGACGTCATTCAGTCCGATCGGCAACTGGCATGGACGGCCTCAGCATTCCGCGCTGAGGCCTGATCCATTTCCTGTAGCTCGGGCCTGCCGATCTCTCACGACGAGGCGTGAGGCCAAGGCCCCTGGCGCTGCTGGTTGGCCAGCCAAAGCTGATAGGCCGCGAGTGCTGCCACCAGACATCCCAGAGTCACGTATGACCAGGTCGCTCCAACGTTGGCCTGGAAGCCGAACAGCCATGGCGAAATCGCGACCCACAGTCCCAGTGTCAGGTTGGTCCACTCCTCCCAGGCGGCGAAGCCGGTCAGCGCGCAAGTCGCATTGAAGGCGACCAACCCGCCGACGATCCAACCGTTCCACTCAACTGCCTGCGTGGCCGGAACGAAGATCCAGGGAAAGCTGAACAAGATCGCGCCCAGAACGAGGTTTGTGCCGTCGATCCACGACCGCGTCCTCGGTTGCTTCTGCATAATGGTATCTCCTTCGTCTCGCTGACGCTGACTCGGTTCGTTTCCACCGCCCTTGGCGGATGCGTCACGTCGCCAAAGGGCCTCTTTCGGTGCTGAAGCGCTGGCCACACGATTGCCGAGTAACGACGCGCATATGACGCGCGCCGTGCTCCGCGCCGCGTAAGCATCACGCTACGCATCGAACCCTATGGCGCCTGCTCCCGCGGTTCTTTCCCGATCGCGCGGTTCTTTGGTGAAACGCGCAGACTCTTTGCCGGTGCTCGCATCGAGCGCCTTGGACGCGTGCCAGTGGGTACCGGTGCTTTCCAACTCGATTCACGTTCATCTGCATATCGACGACGCGAACCGCGCCAATGTCGAACACGGCATCGGCGATCGATGGCTGGTTTCGCCAAGACGCGCATCGATCATGAAATACGCGCGCCGACTTCCATGAGACCATCGCAGCGTCGGTAGCACCGGCTAATGAGAGTAACTGACCAAGGAGGACGGACCATGGCCACTGCAAGGGCTGCAGCCATTTGTGCAGAGCGTCCAGCGGCGGACGCCACGATCGATGGCAACTCCGATCGCGCCGGTCGTGCCATGGATTTGCCTGCGATAAACGTGCCGCCGCGGCTCATAGCGGTGGCGGCGAGCACGGTGATCGTGTTCTTGCTGGCAATTGGTTTCTTCGTGACAAGCAATCTCGCGGCCGACCTCAATCTGATAGCCGTCGGCGGATACGCGGTGCTCTACTTCAGCCTGACCTTGAGCCTGTCGTCGCGCGCCGCGCATGACCCACGCTGGGCCGGCAAGGGCCATCGCGCGGCGGGTACCACCCTCGACGAATTCGCCAGCGGCAACGTCGCAATCGCGACGGGCACGGTCTCCGGGCGCGCGGCGCTTGTCGAGGTGCTCGTGCTGCCGGTGACGCTGGCCGCGGGCATGGTGGTCATCGGGATGATTTTTGCGATGGGACTCTGACCCGCCACGGTTGCCTTCCGCCCGAGCGGAGATTGCCGCCCGGTGGTGGCGGTGGCGATGAGCTTACTCTTCACTGACTGGGACGCGCGCCCTCCCCGCGCTTCCCAGCTGGACCACCAGCGCGCGCCGCCCCCCCTCAAAGTGTGCTGGTGGTCCTTTTCTCTCCAAGGTGGGCCTGATGATCAGGAGCATGCCCATGACACGTCCGGTGGTCGCGGTGATTGTCGGCAGCAATCGACACGATTCGCTCAACGCGCAATTGGCGCATGTGCTGACGCAGATGGCGGAGCGCCGGCTTATCTTCCGCTTCATCGCTATCGATGCGCTGCCCATCTTCAACCAGGATCTCGAGGCGACACCGCCGGCAAGCGTCGTCCGGTTCAAGGCAGATATCGCCGCTGCGGATGGGTTGCTCTTCGTGACACCGGAACATAACCGGTCGATTCCCGCGGTGCTCAAGAACGCCATCGACTGGGGGTCACGCCCTCAGAGCCAGAACGTCTGGGCCCGGAAGATCGTCGCTGTCGCCGGCGCTTCACCCGGCTCGCACGGCGCGGCGGCCGCGCAGATCCACCTTCGTCAGATTCTTTCGACGCTCGGCGCACTGGTGATGGGCGGCGAGGTCTACATCACGCTCAGGCCCGACTGGATTGCGGCCGATGGCACCGTGAGCGACGAGAGCCTCCGGAAATCGCTTGAGAGTTTCATGGGGCGTTTCGTCGAGCTGACGGATCACCTTCATCGCAACCAGATCGCGGTGGCCTGATATGGCGGCGCTGTTCTGCACGCATCTTTCCGGCGTCCGTGCGGTGGTGCCGAGCGCCCTCGGCTGCGAGGAGTGTCTGAAGACGGGCGATTGCTGGGTGCATCTCCGTCTCTGCCGCACATGCGGCCACGTGGGCTGTTGCGACGACTCGCCGAACCGCCACGCGACCCGGCACTTTCACGCCACCGGCCATCCGATCATCGAGGGCTACGACCCGCCCGAAGGGTGGGGCTGGTGTTATGTCGATCGAGTAATGTTCGACCTCTCCTGGCAGCGCACGCCGCAGCGCGGACCAATCGCCCAGTTCAACTGCAGCTGACGTTCCCAACGTCTTTCCGTCTTGCCGGCCGCAGGCGAGCGGCGGGCTCTTTTTGGTGTGCCATGGCCTCGCAATAAGGCGATGGCCGATTTCGCCAAGGCCCGCTTCGAACATGAAATATCCTCATCGCCTTTCGAGCGATGGTGGGAGGTGGTTGCTACCGGAAAGCCGCGCTGGAGAGGAAGAGAGACATGAAACTGAACGACAGCCGGACGGCCCCGGGGGTGGATATTTTTTCGGTGTCGCTGATCGACTTTCCCATCGCACCCGCTGGGTGTGAACGAGAGCCCAGCCCTTTCGAGAGCCTCAAACCGTCCCGTCATTTGCGGGGCGTATCGCAGGACGGCTCGGGATCGCAATCGGCGCAGAACACAGGTGCCGGTCGATACTACGAAGACGTCATCGAGTTGAACGAATACGGTTCGCCCGTCACGCTTGAAGCGGCGAACTGGTTCGTCTGCTTTGTGCCGGGTCTGCGGTGGGAGTGGTGGCACGCGTTCGTCCTCGGGCCACACAAGCACGTCTTCGCGCTGAGACCCGAGCCGACAGGCATGTGGACGATTTTCGAACCGTGGTGGGGGCGGCTGTTTACCGCCTCGATAAGCCCGAAGGACGCACGAACGTTTCTTCTGTGGGCGGCCGCCGGCGACGTCCTGCAGGTGCGGGAATCGATTCCCGGCCGCGGCAGCCAGATTCGCGGCTGGATGACGTGCGCGATTCTGGTGTCCTTTTTGCTCGGCCGCGGTTACCGCGCGTGGACACCACACGCTTTCTACCGGCGCCTGACGCGTGAGCGCGACGTCCGTCGGGTTGATTTGTCGGGGCTGCTCGCGCTGAGCGTCGACGAATTTCGCGAGACGTCGAAGGCGATGGCGGTGCGCGATCGGCCACTGGACGCGCACTTCTGATCATGGCCCCGGCGCTCGCCAGTGTATTGGGCGGCCTTATGCGCGTCATGCACAGGCAATGACCGAATTCGCCAAGCCATGCATCGATCATGAAATATCCCAACCGCTTTCTCTGCGAGCGTGATGCCGTCGGCCAGGGCGAAAGCCACACCCGGACGGAGACGGAGCCAAGGCGTCGCGCTGCCGTGGCCCGGTTGTGAGAGAAGGATCGGACGCGATGTCCTCAACGACTGCCGTTGCGACGACGGTCCCCAAGGCCGCTGCGACATCGAAGAAACTTGGCCTCGGCGCGCTCACCGCCTTGGTGCTGGGCTCGATGATCGGCGCCGGCGTGTTCAGCCTGCCGCAGAACACGGCCACCGGTGCCGCGCCGCTTGCCATCATCATCGGCTGGACGATCACCGGTTTCGGCATCCTGGCGCTGGCCTTCGTCTATCAAAGCCTCGCCACCCGCAAGCCGGAGCTGAATGCCGGCCCATACGCCTATGCCAAGGCCGGCTTTGGCCCGTTCATCGGCTTCAACAGCGCCTGGGGCTACTGGCTGAGCGCATGGCTCGGCAACGTATCCTACGCGGTCATCACCTTCAGCGCTCTGTCCTATTTCTTCCCGGTCTTTGGCAACGGCAACACCTGGCAGGCGGTGGTCGCCGCCTCCGTCGTGCTTTGGCTGATCCATTGGCTGGTGCTGTCGGGCGTGCGCCAGGCAGCATTCGTCAACCTGATTACGACGGTCGCCAAGGTGGCACCGATCATCCTGTTCATTGCCATCGTCGCCGTCGCCTTCAAGCTCAACGTCTTCACGCTCGATTTCAGCGGGTTGAAGACTCCGGCGCTCGGCTCGGTGATGAGCCAGGTCAAGAGCACCATGCTGGTCACGCTCTGGGTGTTCATTGGCATCGAGGGTGCCAGCGTTGTCTCGGCACGCGCCGAGAAGCGCAGGGACATCGGTACGGCCACTATGCTCGGCTTTGCCGTTGCACTAGCCATGTACGCGCTGGTCTCCCTGCTCTCGCTGGGCATCCTGGCGCAGCCTCAGCTGGCAGCCCTCAAGAACCCGTCCATGGCAGGCGTTCTCGCCGCGGTCGTCGGACCGTGGGGCGCGGTCCTCATCAACATCGCGCTGGTGATCTCGATCCTCGGTGCCTTCCTGAGCTGGACGGTTCTCGCCGCCGAGATCCCGCAGGTGGCAGCCAAGGACGGCACCATGCCACGCTTCTTCGCCCGCGAGAACGACCGCGGCGCGCCGTCGCTGTCGCTGTGGGTCACCAACGGCCTGATCCAGCTCTTCCTGATCGTGACGCTGTTCTCCGACAGCACTTATCAGGCGCTGTTCACCATCGCCTCGGCGACGATCCTGGTGCCCTACATCTTTTCCGGCGCCTATGCCGCCAAGATCGCCATGACCGGCGACGGTTACGGCGCGAAGGAGAGCACCCGGCGCGACCTCATCGTTGGCCTGGTCGCCACGATCTACGGCATCTGGCTCGTCTATGCCGCCGGGCCGACATACCTCTTCATGGCCGCGATGCTCTATGCGCCGGGCATCGTCTTCTACGTCATGGCCCGCCGCGAACGTGGTGAGAAGGTCTTCACACCGCTCGAAGCAGTGATCGCCGTCGGTCTCGTCATCGCCGGACTTGCCGCCGCCACCCTCATCTGGAACGGGAGCATCAGCCCGCTATGAACAAGCCCGTCACCATCGCCCAGCCGGGCGTATACTCCGAAACCGGTCACTTGCGCGAAGTCATGGTTCACCGTCCGGACCTCAGCCTCCGCCGTCTGACCCCCGACAACGCCAAGGACTTGCTCTTCGACGACGTGCTCTGGGTCAAGAAGGCCCGCGAGGAACACGATTCCTTCGTCGACGTGCTGCGCGAACGCAACATCACCGTGCTTGAGTTCGGCGCCACCCTTGCCGAGACGATGGAGATCGCCGAGGCGCGCGACTGGTTGCTCGACCGCCGGGTCAACGCCACCACGGTCGGCGCCGACACGGTCGGCGACCTGCGTGGCTGGTTCGACGAGATGCCGGCGGTCGATCTCGCGCAATATCTCGTTGGCGGCGTGGCGCGCGGCGACCTTCCCTACCAGCCGGCGGGCCTCGCCGGGCGCGCCATGGAGCCGCAGGACTTCGTCATCGCGCCGCTGCCCAACCAGCTCTTCACCCGCGACACCTCGTGCTGGATCTACGGTGGCGTCACCGTCAACGCCATGCACTGGCCCGCGCGCCGCGCGGAAGCGGCGAACGTCGCGGCTGTCTATCGCTTTCACCCGCGCTTCCACGATGCCTCCTTCCAGGTGTGGTGGGGTAATGTCGACGATCAGGTTGGCGTTGCCACGCTGGAGGGAGGCGACGTCATGCCGATCGGTGACGGCATTGTCCTGGTCGGGATGGGCGAACGCACCACGCCCCAGGCCGTGGCGGCCGTGGCGCGCAGGCTGTTCGCCGGCGGCCAGGCCGAGCATGTGATCGCGGGCCTGATGCCGCGCGATCGCTCCTTCATGCATCTTGATACGATATTCACCTTCTGCGACCGCGACCTGGTGACGATCTTCCCGCCAGTGGTCGACCGCATTCGGCCCTTCTCTCTGAGACGGGACGATGGCCCGTCGGGGATGGCAATCACCGAGGAAAACCGCCCTTTCACCGAGGTCGTCCGCGACGCGCTCGGCCTCAAGGTCCTGCGCATCATCGCGACCGGTGGCGATAGCTACGAGGCCGAGCGCGAGCAATGGGACGACGGCAACAACGTGCTCGCCGTCGAGCCGGGCGTGGTCATCGGCTACGACCGCAACGTCTATACCAACACGCTGCTGCGCCGCGCCGGCGTCGAGGTGATCACCATCGAAGGTTCCGAACTCGGCCGCGGCCGCGGTGGCAGCCACTGCATGTCGTGTCCGATCCGGCGCGACGCGGCCTGAGGAGGAGCCGACATGGCGATCAACCTGCACGGCCGCGATTTCCTCTCACTGGAGGGCTACTCGCCGGAGGAAATCGGCTTCCTTCTTCATCTGTCAGCCGAGTTGAAGGCGGCGAAATATGCCGGCACCGAGCAGCCACGGCTCACGCGCCGCAACATCGCGCTGATATTCGAGAAGGCCTCCACCAGAACCCGTACCGGCTTCGAGGTTGCCGCCTTCGACCAGGGTGCCAACGTCACCTATCTCGGCCCGACGGGGAGCCATATCGGCCACAAGGAATCGATGAAGGATACCGCCCGGGTGCTGGGGCGGGTTTATGACGCGATCGAATATCGCGGCTTCGCACAACAGCTTGTCGAGGAGCTGGCCGACTACGCCGGCGTACCGGTCTACAACGGGCTTACCGACGAGACCCATCCGACCCAGACACTGGCCGACTTCCTGACCATGCGCGAGCATGCGCACCGTCCCCTGTCCGAGCTGACGGTCGCTTTTGCCGGCGATGGCAAGGACAATGTCGCCCGCTCGCTGGCCATCGGAGCCGTCAAAGTCGGCATGGACATCCGCATCGCCGCGCCGCGACGGCTTTGGCCGGACGACGACTTCGTCAAACATGCTAACGCGATTGGCGCGCCCCATGGCGCACGGCTCACCGTGACCGAGGACATCGAGGGAGCGGTCGGTGGCGCCGACTTCATCTACACCGACGTCTGGCTCTCCATGGGCGAGGACGAAGCGGACTGGGGCGAACGGATCAAGCTGCTCACGCCCTACCGGGTCACCAGCGAGATGATGCAGGCGACCGGCAAGCCGACGACCAGGTTCATGCACTGCCTGCCGGCCTTTCACAACAAGGACACCGCGGTAGGGGCCGACATCGCCCGGCGCTTTGGTATCGACTCCATGGAAGTGACCGACGAGGTCTTTGAATCGCCCGCCTCCATCGTCTTCGACCAGGCGGAGAACCGCATGCACACCATCAAGGCTGTGCTCGTCGCGACGATCGGGGGCTGACATGCGGATCGTGGCAGCTCTTGGCGGCAACGCCCTCCTCAAGCGCGGTGAACCGATGAACGTGGCGACGCAACGCGCCAATGTGCGCCGTGCGGCGAAGACGCTGGCGGTTCTCGTCGCCGAGGGTCACGAGCTCATCGTCACACACGGCAACGGGCCGCAGGTGGGCTTGCTCGCCCTGCAGGCGGCAGACGGAGGCGCCGGTGCCTTCCCGCTCGATGTGCTGGGCGCCGAGACTGAGGGCATGATCGGTTACATGATCCAGCAGGAGCTGGAGAACCGGCTCAGCGGGCGCGTCGTGGCCGCCCTGCTGACAGCGATCCGCGTTGATCGGGACGATCCGGCTTTCAAACATCCAACCAAGCCGATCGGCCCGATCTACGATCAGGCGACGGCGCAACGGCTCGCGCGCGAGCGCGGATGGACGGTTGCGCTGGATGGCACGCATTGGCGGCGGGTCGTGCCCTCGCCGGCACCGGTCGAGATTCTCGACGCGCGGACGATCGCCCTGCTTGTCGAGCGACGCATCATCGTCATCTGCGCCGGCGGCGGCGGCATTCCGGTCGTCCGACAGCCTACTGGTGGGGTGATCGGTGTTGAGGCGGTGATCGACAAGGATCTGGCCAGCGCCCTCATCGCGCGGGAACTTGAGGCTGACATGCTGTTGCTGCTGACCGACGTCGATGCCGTCTATCGTCATTATGGTACCGCCAAAGCTGCACCGATACGTCACGTCCGGTCGAACAGGCTCGATCCGAGCGCCTTCAGCGCTGGCTCCATGCGCCCGAAGGTCAAGGCAGCCGCGGACTTCGCGACAGCGAGCGACAAGATCGCGGCCATCGGGCGGCTCGAAGACGCGGTCGCGATTGTAAACGGCACGGCTGGCACGCTGGTAATGCCGCCCGGCCATCCGGAGAAAAGGGGCAAGGGCGAGACGCACGGCGCACGGGCGTCGCAATAGGGCGCCATCCGGCGGGCTAACGTGTCAGACGGAAAAAAGCGCCATGAACGAGGCCGCAACCGTGGCACGGGGCCGGAGAACCAGCGTTATACGTGGCACCTTCAAGAGGGCAAATCGGGGCCCCCATGGCAACGGCGGCGCCACGCATTGGGTGACTCGCATTCAATTCGACGGAAGACCGTCGAAAAATGCGACTGGTCGGTAAGCCCGCAGGCCAGGGCAATGTCCGCGAGCGCATTGTTGGTCGTCCGCATTAGCTCTTTGGCGCGCTCGATCCGGCACCGCAAGATATAGCCGTGAGGCGCGATCCCAAATGTCTGGCGAAACGCGCGGCTGAAGTGACTCGGGCTAAGCCGCACGGCTTCCGCCAGAGCCCCCACGGACAGTTTTGCGTCCAGGTTTCTTTCGATCATCGCCTCGGCGCGGCGAGCCTGCCAGGGGGCGAGCCCACCGCGATTCACGGTTTCGCCTGCGCGCGAGCCGGCCTCGTTGTCTTGAGCCAAGATGGCCGCCGCAAGGCTGATACAATACTCGGCGTCGCCTGGACTCTCGGGGAGCGCCGACCGCGCATCGTTCAGCAGCTGCACCAATGTCCCACGGGCATCCTGGCCCATCGGCGAATTCAGGCCGGCGATTTGAGGCATCTGTTCCACGATCTCGTTCCTCGGCATCCGCTGATTGATCGTGAGATCAATTCGTCCCTTGCCCTCGCTCCAGGTATTCGGTTCACGCCAGCCGTATTCGAAGCTTCATGCGTGTCTGCCTCCAAATTGCCTCAGCAGCCGGCTCGGCTCTATTGGACGAACGTGTCGGCGACACCTTTGGATAATATTTGGCGTGACTGCGTCATGACGCGTCAGGTCTGCGGACAAGCGCGTGCGGCCCACCTGCGTTTCGCCGGTTGCTACCGTTCTGCAATCGTATGCCGCGACGGCCGGCAGAACCTGCGCCATCGGTCAGGCGTATTTGTTTTGGGAGTTCCAGGCTCGGAGAGATCCGGTTTGTTGACGGCTTTTCCGAACGACCCGATACCAAGGTCTCATAGACCGTGCGCGCGAGACGACGTGTATTAGCCCGGTGTCTATGGTTACAACCGAGGCTTCAAACCTACTTTGCGGCCCGCCCATCTCGGACAACGAGATGGACATGAGGATTCGGCTTGCGCCCGAACACGAGGTCTCGTTGGGTTTCTACGTGATATCGAATGATGGAAAGACTATCGGCGGGTATCGCAAATCGCGTGCGATCATGGTGCTTTCGACGGGGAATGAGGATCGTGGCGCGACCCTTCCTGTCCTGTCCGCCGGGTGTCCGGAGGCGGGTCCGGCGTTCACATTCGTGGCGCAGTTCGAACGCTCATCGTGATCTGCCATGGGAATCGACGATCCTAAGCGTCCGCTCGTTTCCATCGTCGACGACGATGAATCGGTGCGCGAGTCACTGCCAGATTTGCTGAGGGAATTTGGCTTCTCTCCCGCGGCATTCTCTTCGGCGGATGAATTCCTCCAATCCAGCGCGCTGGAACAGACAAAATGTCTGATCCTCGATGTTGCCATGCCGGGCATGTCCGGACCTGAGCTGCAGCAGGAGCTGAGACGGCGAGGTCGCAAGATTCCGATAGTCTTCATCACGGCTCGCGGAGATGAGGCGACCAGGTTGCATCTGCGCGAGCAAGGTGCTGTGGAGTGCTTGTCAAAGCCATTCAGTGATACGGCGCTTCGCGATGCGATCAATGCTGCGCTCAAGATGGCTTGAGGCATGAAATGGGGGCCTTTCCCTCAAAGAATAGGGGGAGTACCATCCGGTCGACTGGTTGGGGGCGACCACGGCGAATGTTGGGGGCCCCGTATTGCCGGCATCACTAGTATTCGTTGTTGATGACGACGTTTCGGTGCGCGAGTCGCTCGAGGCGCTAATTCGTCATGCGGGTTGGGAACCGGAGACATTTGAGTCCGCGCAGGAATTCCTGGCGCGCCCGCGCGCCGTCATCCCCAGCTGTTTGGTCCTCGATATCACATTACCCGGTCTCAATGGCCTCGAGCTGCAGAAACTCGTCGCTGCTGATCGATCCGACATGCCGATCATCTTCATCACCGGTCATGGCGACGTGCCAACGACCGTCCAGGCGATGAAAGGGGGGGCTATCGAATTCCTGACGAAGCCATTCAGTGACGACGCGCTGTTGGGCGCGATCGAGAGTGCCATTGAACGCAGCGAAGCTACCCTTCGTGCCCGAGCCGAGATTGAAGCGCTGGAGAAGCGGTATGCATCGCTCAGTCCGCGCGAGCGCGAAGTCATGGGGCTGGTCGTTCGCGGTCTCCTGAACAAGCAGGTTGGTTTCGAACTTGGCATTAGCGAGATCACGGTCAAGGCCCACCGAGGTCAAGTGATGCGAAAGATGGACGTTCGCTCCCTCGCGGAGCTGGTGAACACGGCAACAAAACTGGGACTCGGCCCCTAGCTCTGAATAGAGCGTGCGGGATGGATTGGTGGTGCCCGTGAGCGCGGAAACGATCACGGCCGCAGATGACATCAACGGAGGGTCAGCCCGTGAAAATGGATGTACCGCCAATCCGCTTTGCCGGATCCGAGCTGCGCCAAGTGCGACACGTATGCGCGTTCTTCAACAGCGAGGAAGAGCGCTATCGCGTCCTGCTTCCATTCATCAAGGACGGGTTCGCATGCGGCGACCGGGCGGTCCATGTTGTGAGCCCCGCCGAACATCACAACCACCGCCACCGGCTCATCGACGCGGGGATTGACGTAGCTGGCGCCGAGGATCGTGGCCAGCTTGAGCTGCTCTCGAGTGTCGATGCCTATCTTCGGGATGGCCGTTTCGACCAAGACCGGATGTTGAAATTCTTCGAGAAAATGGCCACCGCGTCACCCGAGCAGGGACACGTGAGCCGCTTCGTCTGCCAAATGGAATGGGCTGCCGAGGAAACGCGCCCTCACATCGACGATCTTATCGAATTCGAATCCCGTGTGAACGACGTCTGGAGCAGGCACCATGACGCGATCATCTGTGTCTACGATCTGGCCAAATTCGGTGGCGAAACGGTCGTCGACATCATGCGCACGCATCCCATGATCATCATCGGCGGGGTGCTGCAGGAAAACCCGTTCTACGTGCCGCCGTCGCAATTCCTGGCCGAACTCAAAGCGCGACGCACCGCATCCGCCGTCAACTCGTCCACGGCGCCTTGACATGGATCGGCTCACCCCACCCGGGGAGGTGGAGCAGCTACAGCGATCGGTGAACGATCTCACCAGCCTCATGGCGCTTCCCGCCATGTGGGCAGGTGGTGACCGGTCGTATGTGATGGACACCTTGCTGGATGTGCTGCTTGACATACTCCATCTCGATTTCGCCTACGTGCTCCTTCGTGAGAGTAACGGCGGTGCCACCGACATGGTCCGGCTTAGCCAGGCGCTGGCAGCGACGCTCCAGCCCGAAGAGGTCGGCAGGGCGTTGACCGGCTCGCTTGGCAGCGATGTTTCGCACTGGCCATCGGCCGGGGGGGCAAATATCGGTGCCGGCGCGTTCTCCATCGCAACCGTTCCCGTGGGCCTGCAGGCAGCGATCGGCGTCATCGTTGCCGGTTCGCGGCGCCCGGGTTTCGCCGGCGAAAGCGACAGGCTGCTGCTTAGCGTCGCCGCGAACCAGGCGGCATTGGCCCTGCAGGAAGCTCGCCTGCTCGACGACCAGAGGCGCCTCGCCGCCGACCTGGATCGGCGCGTCGCGCAACGAACGGCGGAGCTCGCCCAAGCCAACGAGGCGCTGCGGCGCGAGGTGGCCGAGCGACGGCGAGCGGAGGATGCCTTGCGCGCCAGCGAGCGCGAATCACGCGATATCGTGGACAGTATCCCGGGCGGGATTGTCACCTTCGCACCGGATGGTGAGCTTGAGCGCGCCAATCGACAACTTCTCGACTACTTCGGAAAGGCCCTTGTGGAGGTCAAGGGCTGGGAAACAAACGAAGTCGTGCACCCTGACGATCTTCAAAATCTGAGCAAGACATTCCGAGAGGTGATTGCTTCCGGTCGGCCCGGCAGCTTCACAACCCGGCTTCGACGCTCTGACGGCGTGTTTCGGTGGTTCGAAGTTCGCAATCTTCCCCTTCGAGATTCAGACGGCCACATCGTCCGCTGGTACGGGTTGCTGACGGACATCGATGATCGAAAGCGTGCAGAGGATGCCCTGGCGGCGCGCGAGCGTGATTTACGCATGGCACTTGATACCATTCCGGCGGGTATCATCGTTGTCTCGCCGGATAGCGGAATCATCGACGCCAACAAGCGGCTTCTCGAATATCTCGGCTATTCGTTGGAAGCACTGAAGCAGTGGACGACCACCGACATGGTGCACCCTGACGACTTCGAAGGCACGTTGAATTACTTCCGCGAGTTCATGGCCTTAGGTCGAGAAAGTCGGTTTGAAACTCGGATTCGACGGTTCGATGGCGTCTATCGCTGGTTCCAGGTTCGAAACGATCCATTGCGAGACGCCGATGGCCACATCATCCGCTGGTACGGCCTACTGACCGATATCGACGACCGGAGACGCGCTGAGGATGAATTGCGGCGGAGCGAAGCGTCCTTGGCAGAAGGGGAGCGATTGAGCGCGGTCGGGAGCTTTTCCTGGTGGCTGGACACGGACGAAGTCCGATTCTCGGACCAGCTCTACCGTATCTTCGAATTCGAGCAGGGCTCGCCCGTCGCGCTCGCCCAGATTATTGCGGCGGTGCATCCCGACGACCGCCCCCAGTTGATCACGAAGCAGGCGCTCGCGCGTCGCGGGTTCGCCGACCTTGACTACGATATACGGCTCCTCATGCCCGATGGGAGGATCAAATACCTCCGCACAGTAGCCCGCATGATCGACCACCCTGGCGCGGGGGTGGAGTGTCTCGGGACGATACAGGACATTACCGAGCGTCGGCTCGCCGAAGAGTCCCTGGCCCAGCTCAGGACCGAACTCGCCCATGTCTCGAGGGTCAGCACACTCGGCGCGATGACGGCCTCGATCGCGCACGAGGTCAATCAACCCCTCGCCGGTATTGTTACGAATGCCAGCACGAGTCTCCGCATGCTGGCCAGCGATCCGCCCAACATCAGCGGAGCCCAGGAAACCGCGCGGAGAACCCTCAGGGACGCCAAGCGTGCAACGGACGTTATTTCGCGGCTGCGCGCTCTCCTCGCAAAGCGAGAAACATCGATCGAGCCGGTGGACCTCAACGAGGCGTCACGGGAAGTGATCGCACTATCGCAGAGGGGACTTCAGGACGGCGGGGCAGCGCTGCAATTGGAACTGGCCGACAATATTCCACCTGTCGAAGGAGATCGCATTCAACTTCAACAAGTCATATTGAATCTCGTTCTCAACGCCGTCGAGGCGATGGTTGAAATCAATGATCGACCGAGGCGGTTGATCATCCGTACCGCCAGGGCGCATCAAGAGGGCGTGGTGCTTGCCGTCCAAGATGCCGGCCCGGGCATAGATCCGGCAAACGTCGAACGGATCTTCGAGCCTTTCCACACCACCAAGGCCAACGGATTGGGCATCGGCCTGTCGATCTGCCGGACAATCGTCGAGGCGTATGGAGGAAAGCTGTGGGCGACCCCGGCCGTTCCCCATGGCGCCATCTTCCAGTTCACATTGCGGGCCTGGGGTGACGGCGCCGGGGTCTCGTAGCACCCCGAGACCCCAACGCACTACAAAACGGTCAGCCGATCCTCGACCCGATCAACGCCCGGCGCAGACCAAGCCGCGTGCTCGGCCAGACGTCGCTCTTGCCAAGAATCGACCTTGCCAGTGAGCGTGACCTTGCCGCCGTCGGTCATGATGTTGATCTTGTTGGCATCAATTTCGGCATTGCGAGAAAACGCCGCCTTGATCTTGGTCTCCACTTCGGACGCCTGAACCCGAGGTCGAACCCTGATCTCGTTGGTGATCCCGCGCACGCCACGAAGCTTGCGCACGTCCTCTGCCGCCGCGCTGCTCTGGAAATACCAGTCAACGGTGCCAGAGAGCGTAACCCACCCCTTCTCAACCTTGACGGTCACACTGTCCTTTGGGACTTCGACATCCCATGAAAGGGCTTGGATCGCGGAATTGGCGATATCAGCATCATCAGGCGGGCTAAATAAATAGCGCACCTCCAACTCCTCTGCGACGGCCTTGACCCCGGATACGCGACCGGCAGCTTTCTCCGCGGCCATCTTTTCGGCGTAAGTGCCGACGTGCCCGGAAAGAGTCACGATGCCATCTTTCGCAGTGACGCCGATGTGGGCCGCATTCACGCTTGGCTCCCAATCGAGCTCATCGATCACCGCCTGCTGCAGACTTCCGTCACTCATTGGATAGGTTCCTTTCCTTGGTGAGAAACACACCGCTGGCATTGGCTGGCAGGTGGATGCTCACAGCCCGCTCCAATCCAGTCGAGCGCTAGTGAAACTCGGGTAACCGCGAACGCAATTCCATTGCACCAAGGTGTCGCCGATACTTTGGGATTGATCGACGCCAGCGGTGCCGTGCTCGCTTTGGTCACTGCGCCACCCATCTTCTACGCGACGGCTGATTTCGCGAAAACGCGCGTGGTTCGTTAAAGACCGCTCGAAGACCTCGGCGGCACGATGTCGGAAGCCAGGGGAAGTGGCCAGCGCCTCGGCACCAGCATCTTGGCTGAAAAAGGGAGAGCAGAAATGAAACGCGTCGCCATCAACGGTCTGGGTCGCATAGGCCGCCTCATCCTGCGTCACTACATGAGCGAACCGTCAACGGATGTCGAAATCGTCGCGGCGAATGACCTCGTGCCGGCAGACGATCTCGCTTATCTCATTCGACGCGATTCGGTTCACGGACGGGCGCCCTTCAGCGTGGAAGCCCAGCCCAACGGACTGAAGCTTGGCGACCGATTTGTCACGACGACTGCGGTCAAGGACCCGGCTGAACTTCCGTGGCGGGAGCTGGGCGTTGAAGTCGTCTTCGAATGCACCGGGCGGTTCACGGACCGGGCGCTCGCGGCCCGCCACCTCGACGCCGGTGCGCGCCGCGTGGTGATCGGCGCCCCGTCCAAGAATACGGATCTGACGACCATCATGGGCGTCAATCAGCAGTCGTTCGATCCCAAGAAACATCAGATCATCTCCAACGCGTCGTGCACGACGAATTCCCTGGTGCCGGCGATGAAGGTGCTGCTGCAGAACTTCGGTGTCGAAATGGCGCTGGTGACAACGGTGCATGCCTATACCGCGACACAAGCCCTGGTCGACCGTCCGGACAAGAAGGCAATTCGCGGGCGGGCCGCCGCCGTGAATCTCGTGCCGACCAGCACCGGTTCCGACATGGCAACCATCCAGGTATTGCCGGAATTGAAGGACCGGCTGCGTGCGATGGCAATCCGCGCACCGGTTGTCGATGGCGCCATAACCGACATAAGTGCCGTATTGACGAAAGACGCGACCGAGGAGTCCGTTAACCGTGCGTTTCAGCATGCCGCCGAGACGCAGCCGCTGGCCGGGATTCTTGGTTACAGCGAGGAGGACCTGGTCTCTTCGGACATCATCGGCGATTTGCGCTCGAGCATCGTTCACGCACAGTCGACACGCGTGGTGAAGGGCAGGATGGTCAAACTGCAGTGCTGGTACGACAACGAAGCGGCGTTTGCGCGGCGCATGCTCGACCTGGCACTTGTGCTGCCCCTATGACAACGATCAGACGCGCATTCACAAGTCCGGGCGTCGGGTTCTCGGGCGCCGCGCGGGGTCAGTGTGCGTGGGTCAATGCCGCTGGCGGCCGGTGCTGCCCCCACGCACAAATCATCTTCTGATCTCCGACATCACGCCCGCCCACCGCGGTGGCGTTTAGCGGCACCCTGAGATTTCCGGCACTATGCGACGGTCAGTTCATCGTCCACCCGCTCGACGCCCGGTGCAGACCAGGCCGTCTGTTGGGCCAGACGTCTCTCCTGCAAAGAATTGACCATGCCGGTGAGGGTCACCTTGCCGCCATTGGCCGTCACGTTAATCTTCCCGGCATCGATCTGCACATTGCGGGAAAGCGCCGCCTTGATTTCGGTCGTGACTCCCGACGCACTGACCTGAGGCCGAATTTCGATATCATTGCTGACTCCCCGCACGCCACGAAGCCTACGCATGTCCTTTTCGGCTGCGTCGCGTTGGAAATACCAGTCGACGACGCCAAGCAGCGTGACCCATCCCCTCTCGACCTTGACCGTTACACTCTCCTTTGGAACATCGACATCCCAAGCAAGGGCCAGCCTTGCGTAATGGGCGATATCACTATCGCTTGGCGAATCTGACGAAGAGTGGACATCCAGCTCCTCGACGACCGCTTTGACCCCGACGACGCGACGGGCCGCTTTCGCTGCCGCAAATTCTTCCGCATAGGTTCCAGCGCGGCCCGTCAGAGTCACGACGCCGTTTTTGGCGGCAACCCTGATGCCCTTTGCATTGACGCTTGGCTCCCACTCGAGTTCATCGATCACCGCTTGTCGCAGACTTTCGTCAGTCATTGGAACGTTTCCTTTGCTTGGTGAGAGGTCACTCCTCGATGCATCGAGAAATCGCCGCACACCCGTGGCTCCACTTCGTTCAAACGCTCCACAGATTCCGTCAGAGGGAAGCACGAATCCATTGGACGAAGGTGTCGGCGATACCTGGGCACCCGTCCGCGTTGCGCGCGGCGACCCCGTCAATCCATCCGTGGGGCGCGATCGCGAAACCACACCATCGGTCGTGCCGGAGTGCCGCCGACACCATCGTGCAATAGACCGCCACTGGCGCCCGTATCATTTTGCAGGGGTGACGGACATCCGTCGCGGCGGTTGTGCGCGTGCGGACAGCGTGAATCCGATAGGCGACCTTGGAGAGAGAGCACTTGGCCGCTTGGTTTGTTTGCGTGGGAAGTGACGAGGCGACCTCGGCACGGGCGGGCTGCCTCAAGTGACTGCCTAGCCGACAGGAGTCGACGATGCCTGAAGACCACCTACCCGATGAAGCGGTTTTCCGGTCGATATTTCCGGAAAACGTGGAGTGGAAGCCGTTCGCCGCATTTCCATCGTCTGCGAGACTGGCAGTACTTGTTGGAGAGCCCGCTCAACCGGGTCCTTACGTCATCAGGGTGAGGTTACCCTCCGGCGTGAAACTGATGCCGCACAGACATCCCGAGGATCGCGTCTACACCGTCATGTCAGGTGTGTTCTACATCGGCCTGGGAGACGAGTTCGACGACGACAAGCTCAAGGCATATCCACCCGGAAGCGTCATCGTCTTGCCTGGCGACACGTGGCACTTCCATTGGGCAAAGTCCGGCGAGTACGTCACGCAGGTGACCGCCATCGGTCCGCTCGGCCTTGAATACCGAGACGCAACCGACGATCCGCGAAACAAAGCGAAACCTGGGTCGCCCGGTTGAACGCGAGCCGGCGAGCGGTGATCGCGACATAATCTCACCGCTGCTGGCCGAGCAGGCGGTCCACCCCAGTTGCGGAATTTGTCGGCGACGAATCGGTCTTGCGACTGTCGCTCGTCAACCGCTCTTCGCGGGTGCGACCACTGCCGGCGGTCCAACCCCGCCAAGCCGCGCGGGATCACCGAGGATTGTCAGCCTCTTTCGGGTGCGCAAGCCAGCGGACACAAACCGCAGAGCATTGTGCTCGATTTCGCCAAATGGCGCTCGCTTCACGACATACCGCACGCGGGCCCGGATGACATCGTGCTTATCGCCGTCGCGTGCCCCTGTGCGCGACCGACCCGGCGAGCGAGGACGATGAAATGGATGTTGAAGCCGCAAGAACAAAGCGCGCAGCGCCGATCCACACGCGCTCCAGCCTGCCGCCCGAGGCGGTGGCCGAAATCGCGGGCGCGCTGAATGGACTGCTGGCGGACGTCTTCGCGCTCTACGTCAAGACCAAGAACTTCCATTGGCACGCGTCGGGGCGTCACTTCCGTGACGATCATCTGATGTTCGACGAGCAGGCGGAGCAGCTCCTCGCCATGACCGATCCATTGGCCGAGCGCGTGCGCAAGGTCGGCGCGCCGACAATCCACTCGATCGGCCAGATTGGGAAGCTGCAACGTGTCCTCGACAACGACGCCGACTACATCACGCCGTTCGACATGCTGGCTGAGCTGCGTGACGACAATTTTCAGCTCACCGCGAATCTTCGCGCCGCCCATGCGGTCTGCGCCGAGGCTGGTGATGTCGCGGGCACAAGTCTGATTGAGACGTGGATCGACGAGGCCGAAGGGCGGGCCTGGTTTCTCTTCGAAACAAGCCGCCGGAGCGAGTTCTGATGCGTGACGCCCGGCCCTTACACCCAGCCAGCCGAACATGAGGAGGATGGCAGACATGACTGATAGCAGATTGCCAAATAGGCAGGTACAGATCGCCGAACCAGGGGCATGGATCATGGTCGCTGGCTCTGCGGGTGGGCTTCTCGCCGGCCTGATTGACTATTTCTGGCGCGGCGACGGCATCGCCTTCGAAGCGGGCACGCTGCTCGTCATCATATCCAGCGCGCTGCTGCTCGCAGCGGCGCTGTTGCTGGCGATCCGGGCGGTCCGTGGGGGTCTTGCCGTGGCGTTCGTAACCTTGGCCGGTCTCGACGTCCTCGGCACCGGCTTCGCTGCCTGGCTGCTCGAAGCCAATTGGCTCCTCAGCCTGATGGCCGTGGCGGCCGTCGGCTGGATCATCAACGTCTTCTTCGATGCGCAGACCACACAGGCCGTGCGCGAACGTTCATCCCGCATGCAGGAGTCAGCTCGATGACCCGCCTCTCGTTCCTCACGCTTGCCATCGCATCGGGCATCGCCGTCGGCGGCGGAGCCATTGCGCACGCTCAGGACTGGTACACCTTCAACGGCAATTTGGCCGCCCAGAAATACGCCACCGGAACGCAGATCACACCGGCCAACGTCGGCAAGCTGACCAAGGCCTGGGAAGTCCACACCGGCGATGTGTCGGACGGCAGCGGCAACAAGCCGGCCTCCGACTGGTCGGCGACGCCGCTCTTCGTCAACAACACGGTCTACCTGTCGACGCCGTTCTATCGGATCTTCGCGCTGGAGCCCGACACCGGCAAGGTCAAGTGGATCTACGACACCAAGTCGACGTTGAAGGCGCTGACCCAGCCTGATCTCAAGACGCGCGGCGTCGCCTACTGGCAATCCGCCAATCCCGTCGCCGGTCAGCCCTGCCAGAAGATCGTCTACATCGGAACGATGGATGCGAAGCTGCACGCCGTCGATGCCGATACGGGCAAGCTGTGCACCGGTTTCGCCGACAACGGCATCCTCAACATCGATCAGTGGAACACGGTCAACGACAAATGGCCGATGTCGATCCTGCAGCCGCCGACCGTCTACAAGAACACGCTGTTCATCGGCTGGGCGGGCAAGGACTGGGTCGACGCCGAGGCGCCTCCCGGCCGCGTCTTTGCCGTCGACGCTCAGACCGGCGCGCTCAAATGGACCTTCGACGCCCTTCCCGCCGACCAAGCCAAGACCACCGGCACGGCCGATGTCTGGACCAGCATGTCGGTCGACCGCGAGCACGGCATCCTCTACCTGCCGGTGAGCTCGCCGAGTCCGAACTATTACGGCGGCAACCGTACCGAGAAGCTGCCGCTGGCGACCTCGGTGACGGCGCTCAACGCCGATACCGGCCAGGTCATCTGGAGTCGGCAGCTCGTGCACCACGACATCTGGGACTACGACACCAACTCGGCGCCCGTGCTGGTCGACATCCAGAAGGACGGGCAGACCATTCCGGCCCTGGTGCAATCGTCCAAGCAGGGCTTCCTCTATGTGCTCAACCGGCTGACCGGCGAGCCGATCTATCCGATCGACGAGAAGCCGGTGCCGCAATCGACCATTCCGGGAGAGAAGAGCTCGCCGACGCAGCCCTATGTGGCGACGCCTCCGCCGGTGGTCGCCGACACGTGGCCGGGCGTGTCGACGCTCGCCGACGTCGCCAGCCTGGGCTATTGCAGCCGCAAGGCGGCAAGCCTGCGCTATGACGGCCGCTTCACGCCGCCGAGCCTCAAGGGATCGCTCATCTATCCGGCGACTGTCGGCGGCACCGAATGGGGCGGCGGTGCCGTCGATCCGACGACCGACACCTATGTCGTCAACTCGTCGAGCGTCGTGCAGATCTATCGGCTGGTGAAGCGCGCCGACTACGCCAGGGAAAGCGACAATGGCAAGAAGCCGGGCTACTTCGCCCAGGAAGGTGTCCCCTACGGCTTCCACATCTCCAACTTCACCAACCCGCTCGGCATGCCGTGTTGGAACCCGCCTTACGGCACGCTTGCCTCCTATGACCTGAACACCGGCAAGCTCCTCTGGAAAGAGCCCTTTGGCGAGGTGCAGAAGTGGGGCTTCTACATGCCGAACTCCTGGGGCTCGGTGACAATCGGCGCGCCTGTGGTCACCAAATCGGGGCTGATCTTCATCGGCGGCTCGATGGATTCGCGCGTGCGCGCGATCGACCTCAAGACCGGCAAGGTTCTGTGGAGGCAGCTGGTTGACGCACCGGCCGTGGCGATGCCCGCCGTCTACACCTACAAGGGCAAGGAATACGTCGTCTTCGCGGCCGGCGGCAACGCCATCCTGACCCCGCGGGTCAGCGACCAGATCGTCGCTTTCGCACTGCCGAATGCAGGATCGTGAGCGGGCCGGTTTGACAAGCCACCGGCACGGTTCGGCGAATGACAATCGCCGAGCCGGAGCCCGGGGTGCGAGGGAAATGGTCGCGCCGGGAGCTCGGTCGGCGATTGGAGTGCGGAAATGCCGGCGGAGGTGTAGTCGAGACCTGGCATCAGGCGAAACTGACCCGATTGGACACCTGATTGGCAAATTTGGGACAGAATCGTCGGAGAATGTTGGAACCGGCAACTGTGTTTGAGGGTCAAGCTCGGAAGGGCTGTTGATCCCTGATGACGGCGTTGAGGATGGTGAGGAGTTTGCGGGCAACGGCAATGATGGCGACCTTGGCGGGTTTTCCGGCGTCGATGAGGCGTTTGTAGAAGGCGATGAAGCGTGGAGCGTGGTGGACGGCACTGAAGGCGGCGACGTAGAGGGCGTTGCGGACGCGCTTGCGACCGCCGTGGATAGAGCGCTGGCCGCGACGGGTGCCGCTGTCATTGTTGAAGGGCGCCAGGCCAGCGAGAGCGGTCAGTTGGCGGGGCGGACGCCGGCCGAGTTCGGGCAGCAGGGCGAGGAGGACGGTGGCGGTGACCGGGCCGACGCCGGGGACGGAGACAAGCAGGCGGCGGTCGCGGTCGAGATCGGCGGCGGCGGCAATGGCCGCGGCGATCTTCGCATTGAGGGCTTCGATCGCCGCATCGAGCCAGGCGATGTGGTCAGCGATGCTGTCGAGCGCGACGGGATCGGAGCATTCGCTGCGGCGGGTGCGTTCCTGCTGGCGGATGGCGACGAGCTGGTCGCGGCGCTTGCTGAGAAGGGCGAGGCGTTCGCGCTCCTCGTCCCTGTCGTCCTGCGGCGGCGGGCACAGGGATTGGGCCATGACCGCCAGCATGCGGGCGTCGACGGCGTCGGTCTTGGCAAGGAAGCCGGCGGCGCGGGCGAAGTCGCGGGCTCGGCTGGGATTGACGCGGGCGAAGCGAACGCCGGCGGCGGCGAGAGCCTGTCTGAGGACGCGGTCGTAGTGGCCGGTTGCCTCGAACAGCACGAAGGCGTCACGCTGCGCCCAGCCTTCGATGAGGCCGGCGAGCGCTGCAGCAGTGTTATCGAGTTGCTGCGGCATTGCGGTAGGGTCGAAGATGTCGAGATGCCTTTTGGAGACATCGATTCCGATGAAGCCAGGGGCTATGATCATGGTGCCTATCCCTGTGCTGCGAGGTCCGTTGCAACCGGCCTCGGTCAACTGTCCAGGTTGGGTGTTCAAGGGCGGGCGGGGATCAAGACCGGATCGCGGTCTTCAAAGACCAGGGGTCCAACGATCTCCCGCCCGCACCCTCATCTTGGCACATCCTCGACACACAGGGGTTCTCTCCCTCCGCCAACCAATCACGTGCAACATTCTCCTCGGTCGCCAAGGGCCTCCGAACGCGCGCGGTTCCGCGCCATTCGCCAAGGAACATCCGGACTCGATCAGGCCAAGGAGGGCAGCTTTGTTCTCTCTTTGCCCTGCTTTTCTCTCGACCTCCGGACTTCGCCGGCTTCGGTGCGGAGCTTCGAAGTAACGCAATTTGACCAACGTCACGTAGGG
>CAVXLJ010000030.1:0-68489 GCA_963762605.1 uncultured Alphaproteobacteria bacterium
AAGGCGGCGTCGAAATGCGCTTGCAGCGCCGCCACCGCCTCCGCCGCATTCCTCTTCCGACACGCCTCGATGATCCGCATGTGTTCACGCAGAGTGTGCAACGCCAGAGGCGGCGTCAGGCGCCGCTCGAGGCGCAGAATGCGGATGTAGTTATGGATGCGCTTGTAGCTTGAATCGATGAGCCCGTTGTTCAGGCTGGCGATGATGGAGCCGTGAAGCACGCCTTCCAGCTCCTCCAGTTCCGCGACCAGTGCATCGCTCAGCCCGTCATTCACCACACGATCCGCAATCTCGCGGTGCTGGCGGGCCAGATCCTCGATCTCTTCATCGGAGGCAGTCTCGGCAAAGACCGCGACGGCGGCAGACTCGATGATGCTGCGAAACTGATAGGTCGACCGAGTCAATTCGAGGCCCGGCTTGACGAACTGGATTCCGGTCCGCGGATGGATCGTCACGACGCCCTCGGCATCGAGGACGCGCAGCGCATCGCGCAGTGGGCCCACCGGCACACCGGTCAATTCGACCAGTTCACCCTGGGAGACGAACGAGCCGGCGGGCAGCTTGCGATCGAACAGGACCTCGAGAATGCGGGCATAGGCAAGATTGCCCAGGCTGCGACCGCTGCCGGCCTGTTCATCCGTCTTCCGGGGAATCTTGCTCGCCACCTCTTGCCCTCCGCACCGGAACCTACTAAACATCAACACTGATATATCATCGTCGCAACTTGGTCGATCATAATGCGCATATCGTCATTCGAGATCACCCGTTTTCAGTTCGCGCGCGATCGCGTTATCGGCGACAGCCAGATTCGAATCGACGACGCCAGCATCGCCACGCTCGAGGTGTTCGACGAACAAGGGCGGTCCGGCCTTGGTTTCACGCAGAACCTGCACCGCCCGCTCCCGGCGCTCGAGGAGATTACCCGCATCTTCCTGAGCGAGGTGTGGCCCGGCCTCGAAGGCCATCCGCCGCTCGCGCTCATCCACCGCGTCAATCGGCCACGCGGCGGCAACCGGCGCCCCTATGCCCTGCCGTTCGAGGAGGCGGTGCAAGTCGCGCTGTGGGACCTTGCCGCCAAGCAGGTCGGCCTGCCGCTTCATCGGTTCCTCGGCAGCCGGCGCGACCGCGTGCGGGCCTATGCCTCGGGTCTTGATTTTCATCTGGAAGACAACGAATTCACCGAATTCTTCGCGTATGCCGATTCCATCGGCTACAGCGCGTTCAAGATCAAGGTCGGTCATCCCGATTTCGCGCGCGACCTGCATCGCCTCGATCTCCTGACCAAGACGGTGCGCCCCGGTGCGCTTGTCATGATCGACGCGAACGAAGCCTGGGGCGCGAAGGAAGCACTCGTCAAAATCACACGGATCCGCGACGCCGGATTCAACGTGATGTGGGTCGAAGACCCGATCCTGCGTGACGATTTCGATGGTCTGCGGATGCTGCGTCAGGCCGCCCCGTGGACGCTGATCAACTCCGGAGAATACCTCGACGCGGCCGGCAAGAGGCAGCTCATGCTGGCGGGCGGAACGGACATACTCAATGTCCACGGCCCGGTGACCGACGTGATGCGGATCGGCTGGCTGGCCGCCGAGCTCGGTATCCCGGTCAGCCTCGGAAATACCTTCCTCGAGTTGGGCGTCCACGCAGCATGTGCCCTGCCTGAGGTCGAATGGCTGGAATACTCGTTCCAGAATTTCGACCACCTCGTCGAGCAGCCGGTCGAGATCCGCGATGGCTGGGCCTACGCGCCCAACCGTCCCGGCCACGGCCTGGTGTTGTCCGAAACCGCCCGCCGCGACTGGGCGCGCCCGGCCGTTCTGGCCCGCGCCGAGCTGGGCGTCGCGCCGTTCAATCCGCGGCTTAACCCCGCACCGAAACTTGCCGCCGACGGGGCCGACCCGGTCCGGCCAAGAACCATCGCGTAAACCAAGAACCGCAGCATGGAATAGGAGGGAACCGTGAAATCACTACGCATCACTCTGGGGCTTGCGGCACTGTTGACCGCTGGCTCAGTTTTTGCCGCTAGCTCAGCGATAGCCGCTGACAGCAAGGGCATCACCGTTTGGGTTGACGCCACGCGCCAGCCCGCCGTCGAGGCATTTATCAAGGACAATCCCGACGTCAAGGTCAACATGGTCCTTTACGATGCCTCATCGGGCGCATCGGGCTCCTTGCAGACCAAGATCGGGCTCGCCGATCAGGCCGGCGAGGGATGGCCGGACGTGGTGTTCTCGACCCAGAACAACGACGTCTCGTGGATCGCGAAAGAGACCAACGGCGTCCAGGCGTTCGCCGCGGTGCTCAACAAGGGCATGTTTGACAAGGCGTGGCTGGACGGCTTCACCCCCGGCGCCCTCGATCCGGTGACGGTGGACGGCACCGTCTATGGGCTCAGGAACGACCTCGCCCCGGTGCTGTTCTGGTACAACAAGTCGCTGCTCGACAAGTTCGGCTACGACGTCCCCAAGACCTGGGAAGACTACCAGGCGCTTGGCGACAAGCTCGCCAAGGACCACCCCGGCTACTTCCTGGGTTCCGTCGGTGACGGCTTCGAAGGCCCCTACATCTACTACTGGGCCGGCGCAGCGCCGATCTTCCAGGTGAAGGGCGACACGTTCATGTCCGACGTGAACGCGCCGAACTCGAAGCGCGTGACCGCCATGCTCGACCACATGCTGGGCAACGGCACGATCACGCAGGACAGCGTCTTCGGCGCCGGCTTTGTCGCCAAGGCGGATCACCTCGTCGCCATCCCCGGCCCCGCCTGGTATTCGGGCGCGCTCTTCCACAATGACCAGAGCGTCAACGCCAAGTCGGGTGAATGGGGTGCGGCTCCTCCCCTCTATTGGAACGGCGCCGACAAGGTGACCGGTAACGTCGGTGGCGGTGTGTGGTACATTTCCAGCCACACCACTGACACCGCTGATGTCGTCACGTTCATGAAGTATATCATCACCAACCCAAAGACGGCGGGCACGGGCGGGCTTCCGGCTTACCAGTCCGCCGCCAACACGTGGCTCGACACCCAGGCGTCCAGCGGCTTCTTTGCTGGCGACTTCAAGGTGGCCGTTTCGACCGCGGCGAGTTCGGTGTGGAGCGGTTGGGGCTATCCCAAGTTCTCGCCCGAGACGTCCTGGTCCAAGATCATCGTGCCTGGCCTTGCTGCCGGAAAGACGATTGCCGATTTGGCCCCGGCTTGGGAGCAGGAGATGAAGAACGAAGCTCAGGTCGAGGGCTACGATACCAACTGACCTGATGCCTTGTTCAAACGTCGGAGTTTGACGACGTGAACACGCCGATTGATACCGCTGCCCGCCCGCAACCGGGTGGGCAGCGGCCTGCTTCGCGGAATGAGCCGAACATGCAGAATGCTCAGGCCCGGGCCGGGATGGCCTTCGTCGCCCTCTACACGCTCTTTCTTCTCTTCTTCGGCATTCTGCCGACGGTCTATGCGATCTATCTCGCCTTCACCAAGCGCGGCGCCTTCGTCGGCTTCGCCAACTTCGTGAAGGTGTTCCACGACTATCGTTTCCTCCCCGCCCTGCAGCATGTGAGCCTCTACCTGATCGTGTGGCTCTCCGGCCTGGTGGTGCTGGTGGTGCTGCTTGCCCTCGTCGTCCACGCGCTCGGCGCCCGCTGGCTGTCGACCAGCGTGCGGTTTGCCTACTACATTCCCGGCGCCCTGGCCGGCGCCGCCAGCGTCATGTTGTGGCTGTTCGTGCTCGACCCGACGGTCAGCCCGGTTTCCTTCGTGCTCAAGGCTCTCGGCTACAAGACGTTCGTCGATGTCGTCCAGGTCAACCAGCTCCACGTCGTTCTCGCCATCGTCGCGTTCTGGACGGGCGCCGGCGGGTGGATCGTGGTGATGTACGGCGCACTCAACAATATCAGCCACGAGCTGATCGAGGCCGCGCGCGTCGATGGGGCAGGGCCCATAAGGACGGCGTGGTCCATCCAGATTCCGCTGTTGCGCAAGTGGATCTCTTACATGGTCATCCTGTCGTTCGCCGGCGGAACCCAGCTCTTCGTCGAGCCCAAGGTGCTGTCCCAGGCGAGCCGCGGCGTGGTCACGCAGGACTATTCGCTCAACCAGCTCGCCTTCCTCTACGCGTTCAAGCAGAGCAACTTCAACGGCTCGGCGGCGATCTCTCTGGTCCTTCTCTTCATCGCCATCGTGCTCAGCGTCTTCTTCGTCTTCCGGGGAGGCCTCTTTGAGCGCGCGTGACGAACGGCTTCGAGGCGCGGTCGTGCAGGCCACCTCACCGGGGGCGTGGCTCGGCCGCGTCTTGACGGCACTGCTTCTCATCTTCTTCGTGCTGTTCTTCGTCGTGCCGCTTGTGTGGTTTGTGCTCGCTCCCACCAAGACCGACCGGCAGCTTCTGCTCGACAATCCGTTCGCGGTGGGTGACATCCCCACGCTCATCCACAATTGGGGCACCCTGGTCGACTTCCAGAAGGGTCTGATCTGGACCTGGCTCGCCAATTCGACCTACTACTGCCTGGCGGCCCTGGCGATCACGCTGGGCATCAGCATCCCTGCGGGCTACGCCATGGCGCTGACCGAGTTCCCCGGGCGCAGGGCGCTGCTTGCCTTGACGCTTGTCGTCATGCTGGTCCCGAGCACCGCGCTGGTGCTGCCGATCTTTCTCGAGCTCAGCGCCGTACACCTGATCGGCAACCCGCTCTCCGTGATCCTGCCGTTTTCGTTTTTCCCGTTCGGCGTCTACCTGACCTACATCTACTTCTCCACCGCCATCTCCAGGGACCTTCTCGACGCCGCCCGCATCGACGGGGCCGGTGAATTCCAGGTGTTCAGGATGGTGGCCATGCCGCTGGCAACCCCGGTCATCGCTTTGGTCGGCTTCTTCAGTTTCGTCGGCAACTGGAACAACTATTTCCTGCCCTTTGTGACCGTTCCCGGACGAAAGTCCCCGATTCAGGTCGGCATTGCCGAACTGCTGTCGAACGTGGGGCAATTCAACCCGACCAACTCCGCATCGACCACGATCTCGCTCTCGACGCTTGCCTTGGCCATCTTGATTGCGGTGGCACCGGTGCTCATCGTCTTTCTCTTCTCGCAGCGTTTCCTGGTGACTGGCATGACCGCCGGCGGCATGAAAGAGTAGTGGATCGGTCGGTTACACGTGGCTTGCGCAGGTCGGAGTACGAAATGAGCGTTCGCCGCATGGCCATGGTCATCGGGATCAAGCCGGAGAAGATCGCGCTCTACAAGGAACTGCACGCTCATCCCTGGCCCGAGATGAACGCTGCGCTGAGCGCCGCCAATATCCGCAACTATTCAATCTACCTGCGCGAGCCGGAGAACCTGCTCTTCGGCTACTGGGAATACGCCGGCTCGGACTATGCGGCCGACATGAAGGTCCTGGACGAGCTTGCCGTGAGCAAGAAGTGGCTGGCGCTGACCGATCCCTGCCAGGAGCGCCTGAAATCGGCGCCGGAAGGCGAGTGGTGGAGCATGATGCCCGAAGTCTACCACCTCGATTGACCGGGATGCCTCCATTGCTCCGGCCTCGGAAGACGCTGAATATCCCGGACCGATCCTTTCGGTCACCGGCGTTGGAGCCGCCACCGCTGCCGGCTTCTGCGAAGCCGGGCCGCACGAGCCGCCGCCGGCAGCCCGGCGCACGACACGGGCTCGGATGCCAAGATAAGGTGCGCCGTCACCAGACGCGCCGCAGAACCATGGGAGAATCAGGATGAAGGCGCTGGTCTATGTCGCTCCGCACAAGGTCGAGGTGCGCGACGTCCCGGTTCCGGCTGCTCGCCCGGGTGCAGCCAGGATCAGGATGCACTTGTGCGGCGTCTGCGGTTCCGACATCAGCATCGTGTCCGGCAAGCACCCGCGCGCCAAGGCGCCGCTGGTCATCGGCCACGAGTTCGTCGGCACCGTCGAAGAGATCCGCGACGGCAGCGGGCGCATCGCGGTTGGCGACCGCGTCGTCGCCTACCCGCTGATCTCGTGCGGAACCTGCCTGCCCTGCCGCACCGGCCACCCGCACGTCTGCCAGACGCTGAAGCTGATCGGCATCGACGGCGACGGCGGCATGGCCGAGACCGCGTGGGTCGACGAGGACGTCCTGTTCCGCGTGCCCGACGCGCTCGGCGACGAGGTGGCGGCGCTCGTCGAGCCATTGGCGGTGATCGTCCGCTCGCTGCATCAGGCCCGCTTCAACCTGCTCGATTCCGCGGTGGTGACCGGCGCCGGGCCGATCGGCCTGTTGACCGCCATCGTGCTCAGGCACAGCGGCGCCTCGCGGATCATCGTTTCCGATATCGATGAGGGCCGCCTTGGTCTCACCGCCGCGCTCGGCTTCGAGACGGTCGACGTACGCAACACCAACCTCGTCGAGCATGTCGCGGCGACCACCGCCGGCGAGGGCGTCGATGTCGTGTTCGAATGCAGCGGCGCCGAGAACGCCGCGCTTGAGATGACCAAGCTGGCGCGCGTCGGCGGCATGATCTGCATGACCGGCATCCACAAGGCGCCGCGCGCCGTCGACCTGCGCGACATCAATTTCAAGGAGCAGACCCTGATCGGTTCGCGCGTCTACACCAAGCGCGAGTTCGAGACCACCGTCGGCTATGCCCTGGCGATCGCCGATGACCTGAAGAAGGTCGTGACCCAGGTCGTGCCGCTGTCGCAGTCGGAGAGCCTGTTCGACCTCATCGCCGACCCCGCAGTGCCGACCGCGAAGGTTCTGGTCGATTGCACCCGCTGATCCATCCGAAAGAAAAGCCGATGACACTGTTCGATGTCGCCGACCGCAAAGCCATTGTCACCGGAGGAACCCGCGGCCTTGGCCACGGCATGGCCGAGGCGCTGCTTGAGCAGGGCGCCGAGGTCGTCATCTTCGGCACAGGCGCGAACGCTGAGGCGGTTGCCGGCGCGTTCCGCGCGCGCGGGCTTGCCTGCCACGGCCTTGCCGTCGATCTCGCCGACGCCGCGGCACGCCGCGACGGATTCGATCGGGCACTGGAAAAGCTCGGCGGCCGGCTGGACATTCTGGTGAATTCCGCCGGCGTCCAGCGCCGCCACAAGAGCGAGGAATTTCCGCTCGACGACTGGTCCGCGGTGCTCGAGGTCAACCTCACCGCGGTCTTCGCGCTGTGCCAGATGGCGGCCCGTGTCATGCTCGGTCAGGGTCACGGCAAGATCATCAACCTCGCCTCGCTGCTGTCGTTTTTCGGCGGCTACACGGTGCCCGCCTACGCTGCCAGCAAGGGCGGTGTCGCCCAGCTGACCAAGGCGCTGGCCAACGAATGGGCCGCGCGCGGCATCAACGTCAACGCGCTCGCCCCCGGCTATATGGCGACGGAGATGAATTCCGCGCTCATCGCCGACGCCGGCCGCAACGCCGAGATCTCCGCCCGCATCCCGGCGCATCGCTGGGGAACGCCCGACGACATGAAGGGGCCATTGCTGTTCCTCGCCTCTTCGGCATCCGACTATGTCAACGGTGCGGTCATTCCGGTGGACGGCGGCTATCTCGGCCGCTGAGGCACTCCCGACAAAGGCCCAGGAACACCACCCCATGAAGATCGTCATATCCGATTGCGACCACGACTCGATGAGCGTCGAAGAGAGGCTGTTCGCCGCCAGCGGCCTCTCCTACACGCACCTGGCTTGCAGGACGGAAGACGATGTCATCGCCGAGTGCCGCGGCGCCGGCGTCATCATGAACCAGTACGCGCCGTTCACGACCCGCGTTTTCGCCGCGCTCCGCCCCGATTTGAAGCTGATCGTGCGCTACGGCGTCGGGGTCGACAATATCGACCTCGATGCGGCGACCCGGTTTGGGGTGCAGGTGTGCAACGTGCCTGACTACGGCATGTACGAAGTCTCCGACCACGCACTCGGCCTCATGCTTGCCCTGGTGCGCAAGCTGCCGTTCATCACCGAGCTGAACCGGCGCGGCATCTGGGACTACCGCCGCACGATCCCGGTGCGCCGCATCAGCACGCTGACCGTCGGCGTCGTCGGCGTCGGCCGCATCGGCGGCCTGTTCGCGCGCAAGGTCAACGCGCTCGGCTGCCGCGTGCTTGGCACCGACCCGCTGAGGCCCAAACTGGAACGCCAGCATCCCGAACTCAGCTTCGTCTCGTTCGACGAACTGGTGGCGGAATCGGACGTGATCTCGATCCATTGCCCGCTCACCCCCGAAACGCTCAATCTGTTCGGCGCCGATGCACTGGCTCGCATGAAGCCGACGGCGCTGCTCATCAACACGGCGCGCGGCGGCATCATCGATGAAACCGCCTTGGCCGATGCGCTGGCGCGTGGGGCGATCGGCGGCGCGGCGATCGATACCGTCGCGCGCGAGCCGCTGGCGGCGGATTCGCCCCTCCTGTCTCACGCCAACTGCCTGGTGACGCCGCATATGGCCTGGTATTCGGAAGAGTCGGCGGAAGAACTCAATCGCAAGGTGGCGGAGGAATCGATCCGCTTCGTCAAGGGCGAAGCGGTGCGCTATCCCGTCAACAGCCCGAACGTGGCGCCTTGATCGACAGACGCAAGAAGCTGCGGTTACAGATCGGCCATGACGTTGTCGATGCCGGCCGCGTACCGGTCGCGATGGCCATTGCGCTCGGCCCGGCGCGCGGCGTTGGCGGCTTGCTCCGCCAAGCTGCATCATCGCTGGGGAGGCACGACCAAATCTTTCTGTCCGTACCCGCGACACGCGATCGATGTGCGCATTGATCGCCGGGTCTTCCAGCCACCAATAAAAAAGGAGGCTGCCGAAGCAGCCTCCTCGAATCGTCGTCTGGTAGAGATCAATAACCCGGCTGCTCGCGGAACGACGGGTCGTTGATGTCGTAGATGAAGGCGCCCGCGGCCCGCTTCTTCATGTAGTCGTCATGGAAGAAGGGAACCAGCTTGTTGACGTCGATGTTGTCGTGGTTGAACGGAATGACGGGGACAAAGATGGCCTTCTTGTAAGGCTTGCCCGCGAAATAGGCCTTGATCTGCTGATAGGCGGCATCCGCCTCCAGCGTCGCGGTCTCATTCACGTCCATCGTGGTGGTGCCATCCTGGACCCACTTCCACGACTTTTCCTTGCCGTTGCTGGAGCCGAGCCAGTACTTGCTCGGATCGAGACCGGCTTCTTCCATAGCCTGCAGAGCGCCGGCCATCATTTCGTCGTTCTCGACATAGGCACCGTCGAAGCCGTCCGGCCCGAGGCTGGTGATCGCGTCCTGCATGACCTTCTTGGCAGGATCGGCGAACCATCCGCCCGAACCCCAGAACACGACCTGGAGGTCCTTGCCGCCGGCGCCCTTGACGCCGACGTTATCGGCGAGGTTGCCGATATCCTTGCCGGCTTCCTTGTACGACTCCAGGAAGCCCTGGGTCTGGCCGGCCGCGGTCCCCTGACCGAGCTTGCCCTCGATCATGATGACCTTCTTCACATTGTGCTTCATGGCGGATTCGCCGGCGAGCTTGCCGATGTACACCCAGTCGTATCCGGCGAAACCGGCAAGGCCGGGCTCGTTCGGCGGATTGTGCGTCAGATGGAACTCGGGAATGCCGGCGTCCTTGGCCAGCTTCAGGGTCCGCGAGGTCGTCTCCGGCGAGTTCTGAACGACGAGAAGCGCATCGACGCCCTGCGTGATGAAGTTCTCGACCGCGGCGATCTGCTCCGGTGCCGTCCCCTGTCCGACGACGTCGAGGACCGTCCAGCCTTCGCGTTCGGCGAGGGTCTTGAAGACCTCGAAGCCCGCTTTGTAGAAGTCATCGGAGGCGTCCATGTAGTAGCCGATGACCTTGCCTGCGGCTTGAGCGCCTGACGCAAAGGGCAGAGCGCCCAGTGCGACCGCAGCCATGAGGCCGAATACCAGTTTCTTCATATCACCTACTCCCTTTCTCACTTTATTTTCGTGCTCCGTCTCGCGACCTCACACGGTTTGAAGTCCTGCATATCTGCCTATGCGCTTTCTTGATCTCGCGGCCCCCCCTTGTTCGCAGTCGCCGCCACGCTGCGTGCCTTCGCCTGCTCGCGTTTCAGAGCCAGGAAATCGGAAATCTGGGAGGAGACATCGCCCGCCGACACGGCGATGATGACGACCAGGCCCTTGGCCAGAAATTGAACTTCGGACGGCAAGCGGAGCAGGTTCATCGCGTTGGCGATCGACCCGAGAAAGAAGACCCCGATCAACGTTCCGACGATGTTGCCCCTGCCGCCGCTGAGCGCCGTCCCGCCGATGACGACCATGGCGATCGTGTCGATCTCCAGACCCTGCCCGAGCGTTATGATTCCGGTGTTGATGCGGGCGAGAAGCATCGTCGCCCCGATCCCCACCAGCAGACCCTGGATCACATAGACGGAGAGACGCATGTTCTTGACGTCGATGCCGGCAAGGAACGCGGCGCGCGAGTTCGTGCCGACGGCGTAAATGCGCCTCCCGTACTTGGTGTAGGTCAGCAGCAATCCTCCGAGCAGCGCGATCGCGAAGAAAATCAGGACGTAGGGTGGAACCCGGAGGATCAGACCTGTGACCGGGTCCCTGGCGCCCTCGAAAAGGTTCGTCGTGAGAAAATCGAGCTCCCCCTTCATCACGACTTCGCGCGAATTGGAGAGCAGCAATGCGATCCCCTGGAACGAGATCATTCCGCCGAGCGTGATGATGAACGGTTCGATACGGGTTCTGGAAATGATGAACCCCATGATGGTCTCAAGGACCACCGCCGAGGTGACGCCAAGCAGGATCGACGGGCCGACGCCGAGTCCCCACTTGGAAATCCCGAGCGCCACCACGATCGACACCAGCGAGGCCAGCATGCCGACCGAGAGATCGATGCCGCCGGATATCATCACCATGGTCATGCTGACCGCGACGATCCCCGGCACGGCGACCTGCTGAAGGATGTTCACGATGTTGACCGGACTGATGAAGGTCGGGAATTTCGACCCGCCCGTCGAGATCAGTTGCAGGAGAACGATGATCACGACGAAACTGGCGAAGATCGAAAACACGGTCAGGTTTTCGTAGCGCTTGAAGAGCGACTCCTTGACCGGCAGTGTCGTGTACGAGAACTCCGGCTTGCTCACGGCTGCTGATCTCCTATTGAAAGGGTGAGGATGTTTTCTTCGGTAATCTCCTCACCAGCCAGCTCACCCGCGATCGCTCCCTGCTTGAGGACGATTACGCGATCGCTCATCGACACCACCTCCGGCATGTCGGAGGAGACCATGAGGATGGCCTTGTCCTCCTTCAGAAGGTCGACCATGACCCGGTAGATTTCCTGTTTGGAACCGACATCGATTCCGCGCGACGGCTCGTCGAAGATGAAGATCTCGCCGCCGGTATTGAACCACTTGCCGAGCACCACCTTCTGCTGGTTGCCGCCCGACAGATTGACGACCCGGGTGCGCGCGCTCGGGGTCTTGATGTTCAAGAGCTTGACGAACTTCTCGCCCGTAAGGATTTCGCTTGATGGCCGCACGACGAAATCGCGCGTGTTGACCATGTTCGCTACGGCGACGTTCTCGGCGATCGTCTTCGGCAGGAAGAGTCCCGTGTTCTGACGATCCTCGGTGATGAAGCACATCTTGTTGCGGATTGCGCTCTTCGGGCTCGAGATCTTGACCGGCTTGCCGTTGATCGCGATCTCGCCGCGTTCGAGCGGAGCGCTGCCGAAGAGCACCTCCATGAGTTCCGAACGTCCCGATCCGGCCATGCCGGCAATCCCGAGCACCTCGCCGCGATGGAGCGTGAACGAAATGTCGCGCACGCCGTTCCCGGTAACGTTCCTGGCTTCGAGGACCGCCTCGCCGCGCTCGACGCGCTCGCGCTCGTAGAAGGTCGACGGGTCCCGCCCGACCATGTCCTTGATCAGCGTCGTCTTGGTCAGTCCCGCGATGGGGTACATGCTGACTTTGCGGCCATCGCGCAGAACCGTCGCACGGTCACCGATCTCGAACACCTCGTCGAGGTGGTGGGAGATGTAGATGACCCCAATTCCGTCTTGCTTGATGGTCTTCACGATATTCAGCAGCGTGTCGATCTCCCGCGAGGAGAACGAAGCAGTCGGCTCGTCGAGAATGACGACGTTGCTCTTGAACTGGAGCGCCTTGGCGATTTCGACGATCTTCTGCTGACCGCTCGTCAGATCGCTCATGCGCATGTCCGGCGTGAGGTCGCTCTTCAGGTAGCGCAGGACATCCTGGGTCTGACGCCGCATCTCCTTGCGCTGAAGCACTCCCCTCCGGGTGATCTCCGCTCCCGCGAAGATGTTCTCGGTGATGTTCAGGGCGCTGAAGATGATGTGCTCCTGATAGATCGTATGGATTCCCATCCCGAGCGCGGTGTGCGGCGTCAACGACACCGGGTTGCCGTTGAAGACGATCTGCCCGCCCTCGTCGGGCTGGTAGGCGCCCGAAAGAATCTTGATCAGCGTGGACTTACCCGCGCCGTTTTCACCGCAGAGGCAATGGACCTCACCGCGCTTCAGATCGAACGAGATATCCTCCAGTGCCCTCACACCGGGGAACGTCTTCGATACGTGCGACAGGCGCAGAATTTCGTCCATGCTCCTCCCTCACTCGCACGATGATCGGCTCCGGCGCGCCGCTTCAGCGCGCCAGGAAATCGGGCACCTTGACGATCTCTCCGCCCTTGAGCGCCGACTGATGGGCGCAGATGCCCACAGAGGTCCAGTTCGCGGACTGCTCCACGTTTGGAAACGGGTCGCGGTCTTCGATCAGGGCGGACACGAACTCGTTGACCAGATGCGGATGCGAACCGCCGTGGCCGCCACCCTGGATGAACGAGAGGTGGTCCTCGTCGACGATGCCCCGCGTGAACTTCTGAATCTCCGCGGGCAGGAGATGGGCGTAGTCCGGAACGTCCACGCGCTCGGCGATCTCCGACTCGGGTTTCTTGGCCGTATGAAGCACCGGATTCTCGCCGGTGATGAGCTGCCATTCGAACGACTTCTTGGAGCCGTAGACGTCGACGCTCTCGCGATACTGTCGTGCGGTGTCCCAGAGGAACCGCCAGACGTGCGCCGCGACGTCCGAGTCCTTGATCTTGATGTGGCAGGATTCGACCGCGAACTTCGAACCGGAGCGGCGTGCGCACTCGTCGTTGATCGTGCCCGAACCGAAGCAGCTCACATACTCGGCCATGCCGTTGACCATGGCCATCAGCGGGCTGACGACATGGGTCGCATAGTGCATCGGCACCATGTCTTTCCAGTAGTCGGGCCACCCTTCCATGTCCTGCGGGTGCGAGGCCGCCAGGTACTGGATCTTGCCGAGTTCGCCCTTGTCGTAGAGTTCCTTGATGAACAGGTATTCGCGGCTGTAAACGACGGTCTCGGCCATCATGTATTTGAGCCCCGTCTCGCGGACGAGACCGACGATTTCCCTGGCCTCTTCGAGGCGCGTCGCCATGGGCACGGTGCACATGACGTGCTTGCCTGCCTTCAGCGCCGCTATGGTCTGCGGGGCATGGTCGGGAATGGGGCTGTTGATGTGGACGAAATCGACATCCGGATCGGTCAGTACCTCCCGGAAATCCGTGTACCGCGTGGCAATGCCGAACCGATCTCCGATCTCGTCCAGCTTGCATTTCGTGCGCTGGCAGATCGCCGCGACCTCGACGTTCGGATGCGCCTGATAGATCGGAATGAACTCTGCCCCGAAGCCAAGTCCAATGAGTTCCTACGCGTGCCTTTTTCATGATCCACCTGCCAATTTAAGAGGCAGTATGGGAGCCCTCATGAACCTTGAACATGAGCATTCACGCTAGAATGTTGAGATATTTTCCCGGACGCTGATGTGTCGTCAGTCGGGAACCCGGAGCAGGGAACGCCCGCGGACCTGATCGCGATATTCCCGCGGCGTCAGGCCGGTTTCCTTCTTGAAGAACACGCTCAGATACTCGGGATGCTCGATGCCGAGTGCCTCGCTGATCTCCGAGAGAGACATGTCCGTTTCGAGGAGAAGCTCGCGCACGGCGTTGGTCCGCACGCGCAGGATCTCCTGGTGCGGCGTGCGATTCAGCGTCTTTCGGAAGCGGGCTTCGAGAACGCGCCGCGACAGCGGAACGATGTCGAGGACATCCTCGACCCGGATGTTCTTGTGGGCGTTCTGGCGGATGAAGGCGACCGCCTGGGCGACGTGATGATCGTCGACGGTCAGCACGTCGGTCGAGACGCGCTTGCGCACGCCGAGCGGTTCGATCGAGTGCTTGCGCCCCGCCAGCTTCACCCCGCTCATCATGCGATCCAGAATCTCGGCGGCATAGGCGCCGGTCCTGAACGAGTTGGGTATGACGCTCGACATCGAGGGCGTCGCCATCTCGCAGAGAAGCTCGTCGTTGTCCACGCCGATGACGGCGATATCCTCGGGTACCATGAAGTCGTAGTAGCGGCAGATCTCCAGCAGCTGCTGGCCGCAGGCATCGTAGCAGGCGAAGATGCCGACCGGCTTGGGCAGGCTCTCCAGCCACTTGCGGATCGCTTCGCGCTGCGTCCACCAGCGGACGCGCGGTTCCTTGCGGGCCGGAAGATTGAAGATCCTCGAGCGGATGATGTCGGGGCGCCCGAGAATGCGCTCGAAGCTCTGTTGCCGCCAGATCGACCAGTTGTAGAACGGGTCGCCGAAGAAGGCGAAGTTCTGCAGGCCGCAGTCGCGCAGGTGGTCGAGGGCAAGGTGCGTGATCGCCTCGTCGTCGGTCTCGACCCAGGGGATGCCCTCGATCAGGCGGGCGGCACTGACGTCGACGGTCGGCACGTCCATGGCGGTGATGATGCGCGCCATGCGCTCGGTTTCGATCCGAGCGATGACCCCGTCGAACTTCCAGTTGCCGGCGAAGGATTCGTCGATCTCGTGCCGGCCGTGCTCGGTCAGGTAGAGGGTCCAGCCGTGGCGGGTGCGGGCATACTCGTGAATCCCGCGCAGAACGCTGCGGGCGTAGCTGTTCGACGTCTCGACGATGACCGCGACGTTCCGCTCGCTCACGATCGGGCGCCTTCCCTGGCCTTGCGCCGATGGCGACGTCAGAAATGCCACCGGCCGGACGGGAATACTACATTCGCGTCCGGCCGGTGCCTATGCCACTGCAGCTTGTATCAGCCGAGCAGGTCGCGGAGGAAGCGCGCCCCGCCGCTCGCCAGCTCGTCCTGCGAGGGCGCCAGCGGCCGCCAGATGGCGGCGGCCTTGGCGATTTCGACGGCGCCGGGGGTGAAGGATTCGATGACCACCGGGCCATCGTATTCGATCTCCTTGAGCGCATCGCGGATGCCGACCCAGTCCTGATGGCCGGTGCCGGGAATGCCGCGATCGTTCTCGCAGGCGTGGAAGTGGCCGAGCCGGTCCTTGCCGACCAGGCGGATCGCGTCGGGGATGCTCTTTTCCTCGATATTGGCGTGGAACGTGTCGATGTGAACCTTGTAGGCCGGATGGCCGACATCGGCGATCAACCTGAGGGCGTGTTCCGCCAGGGTGATCATGTCGGTCTCGAAGCGGTTGAGCGGCTCGACGCCCATGGTGACGCCGGCGTCGCTCGCGACCTTGCCGAGTTGCCTGAGGTTCGCGACGCACCAGTCCCACTGCTGTTTTCTTTCGTCGTCGGGAATCATGCGTGCCTTGCCGACGGCGGAATAGACCGGTCCGGAAAACAGCGTGCTGCCGACCTCCTCCGTGAACCGGATGCTTTGCTTGACATAGTCGACGCCTTCCCGGCGGATTGCCGGGTCATCGCTGGAGATGTCGCGCCTGGGCCCGAACGCGCCGCACACCGTCACCGCGAGGCCGTTGTCCTCGGTCATCTTGCGCAAGAGCTTGGCATCGATGATCGACGCATCGTCGAGCGCCACCTCCAGGACGTCGAACCCCATCTGCTTCACCTTCGGGATGAGGTGGAATTCCTTCGTGCTGAATGGCGACGTCCAAACCCAGGTGTTCACACCGATCTTCATCGTTCACGCCTCCCAGAATCGCCGGACGGGCGTCCGGCGCGCCGGATTTGATAACGGCTTCAGCTGGGCAGCCTAGTTCCGCCGGATCATTGCGTAACTGAGCATTCGCGCGAGAAAAATGAGAAATATAACCAGCAGCCGGCCGGGAACATCGGCGCAGTGCCAACCCGATCGCCCGGATGGCGTCGGTGCGCATCGTCGACTGGTGAAGCTGCGAAGACGCCAGTAGCCAGGCTGAAAATAGGATTCGTCTCAACGCAGAGCGCGATGTATTGAGGAAATACGGTCACGCGAACATGTTTACTGCCTCTGGGGGGACGGCATGCAAACAATCCATGCAACGATTGTGGGCGGAGGTTCGGTCGGGCTTTGCCTTGCGGCCAGTCTGGCGCGGACAGACGCTCAGGTGACCCTTCTCGTGCGGAGCCAGCACGTCGGCGCCGTTCGTGGAAAGCCGATCAACGTAAGCGGCCGGTTCGGCGAATACACGATTTCGCCGAGCGATCTTGCGGTCGACGATGCCGCTCGTCCGTCCGAGAAGAGCCGCGATTGCGACGTGCTCATCGTCGCCACCAAAGCATACGATGTTGCTGCCGCACTGAGGCCATTTGCCGGCGGGGAAACGCGCCGCCGGCCAGCCGTCGTGTTGTTCCAGAACGGGCTGGGGTCGGCCGAAATCGCCAGGGACGTCATGGGGCCCGACACGCCGGTGTATTCGACGGCGATGATGATCGGCATGGTCCGTGACGGCCCCACAGATGTCCGCGTGACCGCTCACTCAAGTCCGGTTTGGATCGGCGCTTTGCTCGGCGACGACACAGAGCGGCTGGCCTCTTTTCTGGAAGTCGCAGCCGCGGGGTTCGTGCCGATGGAGCTGAAACCTGAAATTCGCGACACGATCTACACGAAGGTCCTGTTCAACTGCTGCATGAACCCCACCGGCGCCCTGACCCGTCTGACCTATGGCGGCCTCCTGCAGAACCCACATTCAAGGGCGCTGATCACCGCGCTCGCTGACGAGGCGCTGGACGCCTTCGCCGCGACGTCCGGGTTTGCTCCAGCCGCGAACGGCCAACGCTATGTCGAGGACGTGCTCAACGCGATCGTGTTTCCGCGTGCCGTCGAGCATCGCTCGTCGATGGTTCAGGATCTCGAATCGGGCCGCCCGACCGAGGTCGATTTCCTGAATGGCGCCATCGTGAGAATGGGTGAAACAGCGGGCCGCAAGACGCCGTACCATCGCTCTGTCGTTTCCCTGATCCACGCCTGCGAAGTGGCTTGACGGCGGCACCCGACGCCATATCCCAGTTTCCCGGATGAAAGCCTGCTGCCGGTCAATCGCGACCGGGGCGAACTGGCAACACATCCGGCCATATCCGAAGGGGGCCTGAAAACGGAAAATCGGACCATTGGCATCGGCCACAACGAAGCGGCACTGCGCTATGGCATGCGCAGCCGTGTCTCGACGGGCCGGTCGCAAAAGCCTATCGCCGCTTGCCCGCCGTTGCCGTAGGGAGTTAATGGCGTCATGCCTATCATCGAACCTCGCTTCCGTGCGCTGTTTCTGGCGCTCTTCGCTGTCTTCATGCTGTTCGGCACGTCGATCACCATTATTGGCGCGACGCTGCCCAAGATCCTCGCCGAATTCCATTGGAATTACTTCATGGCCGGCGTGGTGATTGGCGCCGGCTCGGTGGCCTATTTCGTGTCGTCGTTTGTCGCAGGGTATCTGGTCAAGTACTGGGGCCCCAAGCCAACCATCGTGCTTGGGCTGTTGTTCGAAGTCATCGGACTCACTTTCTTTGCGGCCACCTCCGATCCTTTTGCCAACACGCTGCTCAGCGCGCTGATCGGTCTCGGTCAGGGGTGCATCGAAGTCGGCGTCAATACGTCGACGCTGCGTATTGACCCGCACAACAGCGGGCGACCGATGAACCTGATGCACGGCGCATTTGCCGTTGGTGCGATCCTCGGGCCGCTCGCCGTCGGCATCTTGATCCAGATCGGCCTGAACTGGATCTTCGTTTACCGCGGAATGGCGGTGATTTTCGGCCTGCTGGTCGTGGTGACGTGGTTCATGGCATTGCCGAAAACCACTCACCAACCGACGGATGGCGACGAGGCGCCGGGACGCTTGAGTGCAAATCCCGCCTATTGGCTTTCGTTCATCGCGCTGTTCCTTTACGTCGGCGTCGAACTGGGCGTCTCGAACTGGGTCGCGGAGTATTTCGTTACCACGTTTGACCACTCGGCCGCGGCCGGGGCGCTGCTGGTTTCACTTTTCTGGGCGGGCTTGCTCGCCGGGCGCTTCGGCGTTCCGCTTCTCTACAAGGGGTCGCGCCAGGATGAAGTGCTTGTTGGGTTCTCCATACTGGCGACCGTGTCGATCGCCCTGCTCACGCTCCTTGGCTATATCGCCGCCACCCCGCTCACGATCGGCATTGCGCAAGGTTTCGTGTTCCTCGCCGGATTGGGGTGCTCGATCTACTACCCGGTCGTCATCACACTGCTCGGCAGATGCTTCCCTCACGCGCAAAGCCAGGTCGTCGGTTTCGCGGCGACCGGAGGCGGCATCGGCGCGTTCCTGTTCCCGTTCGTCATGTCGGCGATCGCTCAGAATTGGGGAATCCGAGCCGGCTTCGCGACCTACGGCATGTTCGCCGTCGCCATGACCATCGCGGGTTACGGGCTGGCCAGCATCGCCAAGAGAGGAAAGCCGCCGGTCGCAGGAAAGGTCGTCTCGGCGCCCGCTTCCCAAACGACAATCACCGACTAGTGTCCGGGAACGCCTGCGCTTGCGAGCGACGGCCCGCTCCTGCCGCCAGCACCTATTTCCTGATGTGCTGGCTTTCCGCCCGCGCCGTTACCACGGCGATAATCAGCACCGCGCCATTGAAGATCGGCTGGGCCCAAAATGGCGCGCCCAAGAGGTTCAGCCCGTTGAAGCCGACTGCCAACAGGAGAATCGCCACAACGATGCCGGGAACATTGTAGTAGCCGGGCCGGTAGGTGATGACGCTGAGGAACGAGGCCGCGTAGGCGGGAAGCAGCAATTCCGGACCGAAGCCCGCGTTGGCTGCGCCGCTTTGGCCAAGTGCGAAGATTGCCCCGATCCCAACCAGGAAGCCCGAGATCGCGAACGAACCGACCTTGAGAGCGCCGACCGGCACACCGGCGAGGAACGCGACCCGCTCCGAACCGCCGATGGCGTAGAGCTTGCGACCGAGCGGCGTATGCTCGAGGCCCACGAACAGGATGAACGCCAGCACGATTGTCAGCCACACGGCCGGCCCGAGGCCGAAGATATGCCCCTGGCCGATCCGGGTGATGATTTTCGGAATCCCGTTGAACAGCACCTGTCCGCCGCTGATACCAAGGGTGAGGCCGCTGAGCAGGATGCCGGTTCCGAGCGTCGCGATGAACGAGCTGATGCGGAGCCGCACCGTCAAGAGTCCATTGACGACCCCGACGAGAACGCCGGCGAGGAGCATCGCTGGGATCACCACCGGTGCGCCGAAGCCCTGCCCGCCGAGGAACGCGCCAATCATCGCCAGGAAACCGATCAGATAGCCGAGCGACAGGTCGAATTCGCCGATGATAAGTGGCACCAACGCCGCGAACGCCATGCAACTCACGACCGACTGTACGACGAGGACGTTCTGCCAATTGCGTATCGTCAGGAACTGCTCGTTAAGAGCAGAGAACGCCACGATCATCACGGCCAGCAGCACCAAGCTGGCGTAGCGGGCGAACAGCGTGCGGACCAAGCTGCGGGAAGCCGCTGTCGCGCCGTCGGCGTTACCCCCCGGCGGCGCAGCGGCGATTGTGGTCTTTGCGGACTTCATGCGTAGCACCATTGGCTAATGGTTTCGTGATTGAGGTTCTCCCCGGTCAGCTCCGTCGCGATCACGCCGTCGTGGAGAACGACGACGCGCGAGCAGAGCGCGGCAAGCTGCTCGGGCTCGGTTGAGAAGAAGAGAATGCCGATACCGTCGCCGGCGGCGCGGCGCAGAATCTCGAATATCTTCTCCCGTGCCCCCGGATCAACCCCGGAAGTGGGGTCGTCGAGGACCAGAACCGACGGGCGAAGATGCAGCCATTTGCCGAGGAGCGCCTTCTGCTGGTTGCCGCCGCTGAGCTGGCCGAACAGCATGTCGGAGGCCGCCGGTCGCACATCGAAATCGGCGATCGCCTGCGACACCATCGACCGCTCACGGGCCGGCTGCATGAAATAGCGATCGACGTCGGGGAGCGCGATGTTCTCCGCGATCGACAGCGTCGCGATGCCGCCCAGGCGCAACCGGTCGGCCGGCAATACAGCGATGCCAGCTTCGATTGTCGCTTTCGGATTGCCCCTCCTCGAGAGGGGACGGCCTTTCACCGACACACTTCCCTCGCGAAAGCCGATCGCACCGCTCAGCACCTGCGGCAGCTCGCCGATCCCGGATTCAGCGAGACCTGCAACGCCAAGAATCTCACCCTTGTGAAGTCGCAGCGAGAGCCCGGCGAGGCGATCCACCGTCAGGCGATCGATTGTCAGGATGGCTTCGTCCGACGGCGCGGCGATTGCAGGTCCCGAATGGCCGGCGCCGACCGCCGCTGCAGGCGCCGCCCGGCGTGAATCGCCCACCATGTGTCGCACGATAACGTCGTCGTTGATGCTGCCCACGGCGCCCACGAAGACCCTCCGCCCGTCCCTCAGGATCGTCATGCGGTCGGCGCGCCCGGACAGCTCTGCCAGCCGGTGCGTTACCATGAGGACGCTGATGCCGCTCCTGGCCAGCGCCGCAATCTGATCCAGGAACGGTTCCGCCTCGTTGCGCGGCAGCGATGCGGTCGCCTCGTCGAGCACCAGCAGGTTTACTCCGGCGTCCACCCGGTCAAGCGCGATGACCAGCGCCACGAGCGCGCGTTCGGCCGGGCTGAGCGTGCCGGCGAGGCGGTCGGGATCGAGCGTGATGCCGAACCGCTCGAGCTTCTCCTTGACGCTCTGCCGCAGCAGGCGCCAGCGAACCAGCCCGCGCAAGGTCGGATAACCCCGGAAAAGCGCGATGCATTCGGCCACCGTCGCCGTGTCGATCAGCGGCATCTCCTGGTGGACCACGGCGATACCGAGACGGCCTGCCGATGCCGGCGATGCGATCGTGTCCAGACGCCGTCCCGCCACGGAAATCAAGCCGCCATCGGCCTGGTAGACGCCGGTGAGGATCTTCACCAACGTCGACTTGCCGCTGCCATTGGCGCCGAGAAGCGCATGCACCTCTCCGTCGCGCATCTCGATATCAACCGCGTCGAGGACACGCTTGCCAGCAAAGGACTTGGTGATCTGCTCGGCTGCGAGGGTCATCTTGGCGTCATCCGCCGCATCGGGTCCAACGCGATCCCGCTCACACCGTGCCGACGGGCGTCAGCGGCGAGCCGAACGAACCAGGCAGTCGCAGCGGCGGTGCAGTCAGGAAGAAACGCGATCGCTGGTGTGCCTTCAGCCAGTTGTTCAGGTCGGTCAGCATCCACAGCTCGCCCAGATGAATCCCCAATTCCGCGATGCAGCGCCTGTGGATCGGCAGTCCGGCAAAATGGTCGGCGTCGGCGTGCGGATGCGAGTGGCCGTATTGCTGTAGCCCTTCGACTGCGAAGTTGTCCGCGATCAGGACCGAAATGCCGCTTTCGTCGATCCACTGGAGAAGCCGGTCGTCGGCGCCGTCAAGAACTGCATAGGCATTATGCAGCAATTCGGGATCGGGATTTCCCTTCTGGTCGGCGACCGCTTTCGCCCAGCCGGTGTGGAGACACAGCATGTCGCCGGTCTCGACGACCACGCCGTCCTTGTCCATCGCCTGCATCAGATCGTCATAGCCGACATGCTTCCTTTCGGCGCCGAAGCGCGAAAAGAGGTCGACCATGACGCCGCGACCCTGCACGCAGGTCTCCGCCATGTTCTCTATGCCGAGCTTGTGGGCACCCGGCGTGCCGGGACCGTCGGGACCGACGATGTCCGTCCCCGCCCGAAAGCCGTTGTAATAGACGATCTCGTCCTTGCCATCGCCGTCGACGTCGAAGGGCTCGGCGATATGGCTGAGCGCATCCCACTGGGTCGAGTACTGAGTGAAGAGGGTGACCGCGTCGTCGCTGACGAAGTCCGACCAGTGATCGTGCTGGAGACCCATCGGAAAACTGACGAAGTGATGGCCGCCCGTCATCGGAGCGATGGTGCGCTCCGGCGGCTGGCGTTCGGCCACCAGCGCATTTCCGCCGGGCAGGTCGAGTGGCAGGCTGAGACAGAAGGCAAGGCCCTCCACGATCTCCGCCGCCGCCGCCCGCCGGCGCTCCGGCGTGATGAGGTTGAGCCGCCCGACCTGATCGTCCTCGCCAAAGTCACCCCAGTTGGAATGTTCCGGTCGGACCTGCCAGCGCTTGCCCACTTCCAACACCTCCCAACAAAATGGTTCGCTCCGGAGCTTGGTGACGCTCCGGAGCAATGCTGTCGCTTTCGCCGGCCTATTTCCACAGCTTGAGGTAGGCCGACTTGTAGTCGTACGAGGCGTGCCAGTCGGCGCCGGGGGCCGGCAGGTTCGTCTTGTCCAGCATCTGGAAAGGAACGTTCTCGCCGTTCGGCTCAATGACCGGTTGGCCGTTGAGGACGCGGATGGACTGGTCGATCAGCGCGTAGCCGAGATAGGTGTTGTCGAAGGCGCAGTCGGCAACCTGCACGCGGCCGTTACGAATGAAATCGAGGTTCTGCTCGTCGCCAAGCTGACTGAGGAGCTTGACGCGATCGCCGAGGCCCGCCTGGGCGATGGCATTGACCATGAACGCTGCCGCCGGGTCGAACGGCCCGACCACGTAGGTCACTTTCGGATGGGACTGAAGGTACCCGACCGTCTGCTGCCCGAGGGTCGTCGCGACCTGCGAGCCCGTCGTCTGCATGAGCGGCTGAAGCGTGCAGCCCTTGCACTCCTTGAGGCGCGCAAGCAGGCCGAGGTTGACCGCTCGCACCGTTGGAAACTCGTCAGCGGTGACGACCAGCACATTGGCCTTGCCACCGGAGTCGGCGATGATCCAGTCGGCCATGCGGCGGCCGACCTCGGGCATGTTCGGGCTGACGTCAAGAACGTAGTCCAGATTGTCTCCCTCAGGCTTCAGAACCGGGTTCGGCGAGTTGGTGCTGTCTGTGCCGGAGAGAACCGGTATGCCCGCCTTCTTTGCGGCGCTCAGCCCGAGCTGAACGAAATTCGGATCGATCGACATGAGGAGAATGAGGTTCGACCCGGCCGAGACTGCGTCGAGGATGGCGGCGTTCTGCTTCTGCTGAGTGCCGCCGCCGTCGTACTGCGTGACGGTCCAGCCGAGAGCCTTCGCCGCTTCGGCCGCCGCGTCGGCTGGCGCCGTGCAACCGTGGAAGGCCGCCGCGCAAGGAATTATCCCCACCTTGATGCCTTTCGGGGCCTTGGCCGGTTCGGTCGGACCCTTGAAGGTCGCCGGCGTCTCCATGCGGGCAACATCCTTCGTCGCGTCGGCGGCGAACGCGGATGCACCCATGAATGCGATGAAAGCACCGACGACCACGCCGGTCACCACACGTCCCGGCAACGCGGAATTCGCGCGGCGCCGAGGACGATCGCTACAACCCTTCACGCTCATTGATCCCTCCTTCCCAAGACTGGAACGCGACGAGATACATATCATGTTAATTAATCGCTGCAAATCCCGGAAGTGGATTTTCGCGGCGGATCATGCGCGGAAACGACAATGGCGCGCCCGGCGTCGGCGGCATGGGCGCGACCGTCGCTTCACGGGGTTCATGCGTGACGGGATATCTGGTGCCGCGGCGCTCGCGCGGTGCTGCGTCAACCGGCGACAGGTCCGATCGTATCGCCGACCGACAGCGCGCCCTTTTGCAGGACCTTCAGGTAGATGCCGCAGTCCAGGTGATCGTAGATCTGCATCAGGCTCTTCGGCAGGTTGAGGTCGCGTGCGCCGGTGAGGGGATCGACATTGACGGCCGCACACCGGTCGATTCGCTTGGTGACCTCGAACCTGACGCCGCCGCCCACCACCTGCGTGCCGACCCACGAGAACTCCTCCCAGGCCGGCAGTCCCTCGACATAGAGGTTGCCGCGAAAACGCAGCGGGTGGACCTCCACGCCGAGCTTGCGGCCGATTTCGCGCACGGTCTCCAGGTTGATCAGCGAGACGACCATGCCCGTCGATGTATCCTGAAAGGAGAACCCGGGCGCCGAGATCACGCGCGGCGGACCGCGGAGGTCGTCGGCCGCATAGCGCTCGAAAAAGGTTTCGATCGCATGCCGGCCCTCCTTGGTGTCGAGCCGCCCCTCGGCAAGCACCTCGCCGTCCTTGCGGATCGTCAGCATCTGCGTCGTCTCGTCGAACTTCGTCCGAAGTTCCGCCAGCCGCTCGTGCTTCATCAGCATCAGAAACGCGTTCTTGCTGATCCATTTCGGCGCGCCGGGATCGAAATCGGACGGCCCGTTCTCGATCGCGTAGGCGCGGTCGAAGGGGATGACGGCACCGACATCGAGCCAAACGCGCTGCATCGGCTCGGGCGACAGGCCCTTGACGGGAAAGCGGAAGATTTCGGCGATCTGCGTCATGGAATCCTCACCACTGCTGCTGGCGTCGACCTGAGATTAGCGCGCTTCGGTCCAGCTTTCCGAAAGCCCAAGGCCGCTGGTGCTGTATGGCCGTCCGAGCCGATCGCGCGGCCACGCTTGCCCTTCGGCCGGCGTGCCATTGATCGTCAGCCGCGCAGCAAGCGTCGGCACCAGGACGGTGCATACGCCATAGGGCCGCTCCTGGCCCGGCCGCGTGTGGACGAGAATCGGATCGAGGAAGTCGCTCCACGTCATCTCGATCTGCATGTCGTACGCCCTGACCTGCTCGGTCCAGAAGAAATGCGGGTCGCCGGTGCGCGTGAAGCTGGCGTCGAACACCGGAATGGAAATGTCCTTGAGATCGGGGACAAGCATTCCTTGGATGGTGCGCTGGAGCCAGCGCGTCATCGCCATATTGTCCGAATAAATGCGCCAGCGTCCCTCGGTCAGCTCGCTCTTGAGGTAGAGTGCGTGCCCCGGACCCGACGGACTGAACAGGACGCGCCAGAAGCTCACCTCGGTCGAATGCGGATCGCCGTCTTTGGCGCTCAGCCGCATGAATTGGTTCTCGCCGGTGACGACGACACGGTTCTCGTCAACCGACGAGTCGCCGCCCTCGTATTCGCTGCGCTTTGGCTTGCGGACTTTGGCGTTCACGGCCGACCCTCCCTCGTGGCTGGGATGCGCGGGGGCGACACGACCGGACAAGGCAGATGATTCGGCGCGACGGGCAAGTGCATTCCCGCGATATTAATTATCATGTTAAGTTTCTCGTGCCGCCGAGTCAACGGCGGCGCGATGCCCTGCGGCGTCCGGCGGCACCGCTTTCCGCCGCCTGCCGGCCTCGCCGGCCCGTGCAAGGAAGCGGTCGGCGCTCGCCTTCAGAAGGCGCGCCCGCTCCACGAACGGCAACTTGCCACGCGCGTCCCCGAAAGGCACTTCAACGCTGATTTGAACGTGCGGCGGCATTACGGCCCAGATCGCATCGAGGTCGAACGTCCCGTCGCCGGGAAGTTGGCGATTGAATCGCGCCTCGTGGACCAGTGCTTCTCGCCCGATCGGCGCCAGCGCACCGCCGTCGCAAAGCTGAAGCTCGTGGATCAGCGCCGGCTCGATGTCGAGGAAGTCATCAAAACGCGTATTGCACCGGTTGATGTGCAGGCAGTCGGTCATCAGCCCGCTGTTGGCGGCACCGGCGTTCTGCACGACGCGAAGGGTTGCCGCGAGAGAATTGGGTTGAGTGAAGGCCATGTATTCGAGATCCGCCGTCAAGCCGAAAGGCGCCGCCGCCGCGCAGAGCGCCGCGTAGTTGTCGGTGAGGCGCGCCTCGTCGGCGTCGTCGGCAATCGTCTGAATGATGCGGGCGCCAAGCCTTCCGGCCGCCTCGAATCCCGGCACATAGCTCTCCGGGTCGGTATCGGGACGCAACCAGATCGCCTCGATGTCGAGGACGCGCAGGCCGTTGTCTGCGATCAACGCCTGGGTCTCGCGCATCATCGGCGTGTTGCCGATGAGCGGATGCTGCGCCTCGCCGGGCATGGTCGGGAATATGCGCAGGCCGACCGCGTCGAAACCCGCCTCGGCGGCTGTGCGAACCACCTCCGGCGGGCTGGCGTCGAGCATCGTCAGGTGTGGCAACGAGACGATTGTCATGGCGGTTCCCTGGTCGCGCAGCACGTAGTTATCATGTTAAGCAACGCCGCCGTGCCCAGTCAAGACCGCGGTCCGGCGTCGTTCGGGCGCTAAGCAACTTGACTTTTATTAACGTGTTAAATATCTCCCTGTTCCCGCGGCTCGAGAATGCGCGAGGAGCGGATGGTGGCGATCGTCTTCATCGAACCCGGCGGTGAGCGCCGCGAGGTTGATATCACGGAAGGCCGGTCCGTCATGGAGGGCGCGTTGCGCGGCGACGTGGAAGGTATCGTCGCGGAGTGCGGCGGCCAGTGCAGCTGCGGCACCTGCCATGTCTATGTCGAGGAAGCCCGCCTTGCGGACCTGCCGCCGCCGAAGCCGGACGAGGAAGCCATGCTCGACACGGTGGCGGCCGAACGGCGGCCCAACAGCCGCCTCAGTTGCCAGCTGAAGGTCGACGCGCAACTGGCCGGGATCGTGCTGGCGATTCCGCAAAGCCAATATTGACCGGCGCCCGCCGCTCTTGAATATTTAACATGCTTCCGATTTCCGTTCGGTCGACCGGTCGGGTAGTCTGGCAAGGTGTGAGTCTTCCCAGGCGCAGATGCGGCGCTTGTGAGACTCTTTGATCGGGACTATTGCAACCCCGGCACGACGGCGGTGTCACGTGACGGTGAGCAAGCCTGAACCCCGCCGCTCGTTCGCTGCGAGCACGCCCATGCCCCCATTTCGAAGTCCATACGCAAACCTGAAGTGGCGCCCGAGATGAAGAAGTTGCCTGCAAAGAAGAGCGCCGGCACAGCCGCAGCGACCCGGCAGAAAATGCCGGATTTCTCCCATTCCCTGCCGATGCTGCTGTTGCGTGGTCGCGAGGCTGTGATGCGGCATTTCCGACCGAGTTTGCTCGAGCACGGCGTCACTGAGCAGCAATGGCGCGTGCTGCGCGCCCTGAGCTCCGTCGACGAGATGGAAGTCATGGTGCTTGCCAACGCGACCTACCTGCTTCCGCCGAGCATGTCGCGGATCCTGAAGGACCTTCAGAAGCGCGGGCTGATCACGCGGCGCAGCGACCGTCGCGACCTCAGGCGCAATCTCGTCGCGATAAGTCGGCGCGGCACGGAGCTTATCGACACGCTCTCGCCGCGTTCCGATGCGGCCTACACCGAAATCGCCCGACGTTTTGGCCACGGCAATTTCAATCTGCTCGGCGAGCTGCTCCTGAAGCTTGAGTCGGAACTGCAGCCGGACACCCCTGGCACTTCCAAGCGGCCGTCCGCACGGCAGCGTTCGCCTGGCCGCTCACGCTCCTCGCGCAGCTGACCTCGCCGGCAACGATCGCTCACTAGCCGCCGCGCACGGATCGCCCTGCGGAAATCGTTGGCGATCGTGCTGCGTGCGTCAGCGTTGACCGAATATCGTTCGCATGTTAACTATCTCGCGCTGCAGCGGTCGCGAATGCGGAGGCGTCGGTGGTAACTCCGGATATGTTGAAGGGCTCGTTTCCTCCTCTTGTCACGCCAATCCACCAGGGAAAAATCGACGAGCAGACCTTCGCGAAACTGATCGAGTTTCAGATCGCAGGCGGCAGTCATGGCATTCTGGTCAACGGCACGACGGCGGAGCCTTCGACCTTGTCCGTCGAGGAGCGGAATCGCCTTGTCGAGGTCGCCGTAGAGGCCGCGGCATCCCGCCTGCCTGTTGTCGCTGCCACGGGCTCGCAGTCGCTGGCCGACACGAAGGCGCTCACTGCGCACGCGGTTGCTGCCGGCGTTGACGCGCTGCTGATCGTCACGCCCTATTACATTCGCCCGCCTCAGCGCGGATTGATCGACTATTTCCTTGAAGCCACCGGCGACCACGACACGCCATGGATGATCTATCACATCCCCGGTCGGACCGCCGTCGGCGTGACAATCGAGACGCTGGCGACGCTCCGCGAGCGGTCGCCGACCTTTGTCGGTATGAAGCATGCCTCGACCGACATCGGCTTTGTCACCGAATGCATGACCCGGTTCGGTCCGGATTTCCGGATTTTTGTGGGGCTTGAGGAATTGAGTTTCCCGATGATGGCGCTCGGCGCCTGCGGGCTGATGAACGCTGTCGGCAACATCGCACCACGCGTCCTTTCCGAATTGTGCACGGCGATCTGGAACAACGATCTCGCCGGCGCTCGAAAGATCCACGACAGCCTGTTCGAACTGAACCGGTCGGTGTTCTTCGACACCAATCCCATACCTATGAAGCACATGATGAAGCGCCTAGGTATCTTGCCCGCCAACGAACACCGTCTCCCGCTGGCGCCGCCGACGGCCGACGTGGCCGCACGGCTCGATGCCGTGCTGGACCGCGCCGGCTTGGTGCCGGTCGGCTGAATGCGCGGGACCGAACAATGAATCGCGTGGCGAGCTACAGGCGCAAAGATGGTACGACGGGCTTCGGTCTGGTTGACGGCGAAAGCGTCTCGGAGTGCGCGAGCAGCGATATGCCGGACATGATGTCCGCTCTGCGCGCCGACCGACTTGCCGCGCTGAGAGCCTCGGCCGGCAGCGTCCGTTGGTCGACAACCGACGTCGTCTTCATGCCGCCGGTTGCCGCGCCCGAGAAGATCATCTGCGTTGGCGTCAATTATGCCAATCGCAATGCCGAGTACCGCGACGGCAGCGGCGAATATGCCTATCCGAGTTTGTTCGTCCGCTTTCCCGGTTCATTCGTCGGCCACGAGCAGGCGATTGTGCGGCCGAGGGAGTCCGACCAGTTCGACTACGAGGGCGAGGTCGTTCTTGTCGTCGGTCGACCCGGCCGGCGTATTCCGCGCGATGACGCACTTGACCACGTCGCCGGGCTGACGCTCGCCAACGATGGAACACTCCGCGACTGGCTTCGCCACTCCAGGTTCAACGTTACCCAGGGAAAGAACTTCGACGCTTCCGGCAGCATCGGCCCGTGGATCGTGCCGGCGTCGGAGATCGACCTCGCGCGTCCGTTGCGCCTGACGACCCGGGTCAACGGCGAAGTCCGCCAGGACGACACGACCGCGAACATGCTCTTCGATTTCAGCCGTCTCATCGAATACATCTCGACCTTTACCACGCTTAGGCCCGGCGATCTGATCCTGACCGGCACGCCGACCGGTGCCGGCGCCAGGCTCGACCCGCCGCGTTGGTTGAAGCCCGGCGATACTGTGGAGATCGAAGTGCCGGAAATCGGCACCCTCCGCAATCCGGTTGCCGATGCCTGACCCGGAGGATCGACAATGCCGCACGTCACCATCGAGTATTCGGCGAACGTCGAGAAGAGCGTCGACATTTTCGCCCTCGTCCGAGATGTGCACAAGACGGTGCTCGCCACCGGCGTGTTCGAGCTCGGCGCCGTTCGCACGCGTGTGCTGCGCTCCGACCTGTACGAGATCGCCGACGGCGACCCCGATAACGGCTTCATTCACGTCATGCTGAGAATCGGGCCCGGCCGGGCCGCGCCAATCCGCAAGCGCGTTGCGCAGGCTGTTCTGGATGCGGTCGCCGAGGCGACGAAGGAGCTTTTCGCCCGGTCCGGACTCGGTCTTTCGGTGGAAGTTTGCGAAATCGACAATTCGACGGCCGTTCGGCTCAATAATCTGCACGACCGGATAGCGGCCAAAGGCACCGCCGGCAGGATCGCACCGTGACGGAGCACGACGCGAACAGCTATGCGGCCAACGTCGCCGCCGCAGCCGCAGCGATGGCGCGCTTCTCCGCGTCGGTCGTCCCTCACCTGATCGGCGGCAAGGCCGTGCCGTCGGCCTCGGGCGAAACCTTCAATACGCTCGATCCCGCCACCAACCAACGGCAAGCGACGATAGCCGCTGGTGGCCCGGTTGAAGTTGACCTCGCCGCACGGGCGGCGGCTGCCGCATTCCCGGCGTGGAGAGCCACGACCGGCTCGCAGCGGCGGGTGATTCTCCACCAGATCGCCGACCGGATCACCGCGCGAGCCGGCGAGATCGCGCTCATAGAGAGCTCAGACACAGGGCAGCCGATTCGCTACATGGAGAAAGCCGCTCTGCGTGCCGCGGAGAACTTCCGCTTCTTTGCGGACCGGGCTCCCGCCGCCGCCGACGGCCTGTCGTTGCCCGCCACGCATCATCTCAACTATACGATCCGCCAGCCGATTGGCCCTGTCGGCATTATCACGCCATGGAATACTCCGTTCATGCTGTCGTCCTGGAAGATCGCGCCGGCACTTGCCGCTGGCTGTACGGTCGTCCACAAGCCGGCCGAGTGGAGCCCTCTATCTGCTGTCGTCCTCGGCGAGGTCATGGACGCGGTCATCACCGCAGCAGGGCTTCCACCGGGCGTGGTCAATGTCGTTCACGGCCTCGGCGAGACCGCCGGCAAGGCACTCACCGAGCACCGCGAAATCAAGGCGATCGCCTTCATCGGCGAAAGCGCCACGGGCTCGCAGATCATGCGTCAGGGCGCCGCCACACTGAAACGGGTTCATTTTGAACTCGGCGGCAAGAACCCGGTGATCGTCTTTGCCGACGCCGACCTCGAACGCGCCATCGACGCCACGCTCTTCATGATCTACTCGCTGAACGGCGAGCGCTGCACGTCGTCTTCCCGGGTATTGGTGGAACGCTCGATCGTTGACGAATTCGGCGCCCGCCTTGCCGAGCGCATCCGCCGCATCCGCATCGGGCCGCCGCTCGATCCAAAGACCGAAATCGGCCCGCTCATCCACCCCGAGCATGCCACCAAGGTGTTGGCATTCGTCGACACGGCGCGCGCGGAGGGCGCAACGATACTTGCCGGCGGCGGACGTGCCATGGATGCCACAGGAAACTACGTCGAGCCGACTCTCTACGGCGCTGCCACCAGCACGATGACCATCGCTCAGGCCGAGATCTTCGGACCGCACCTCGCCATGATCCCCTTCGACGACGAAGCCGACGCGCTGCGTATTGCCAACGACACGTCGTACGGTCTTGCCGGCTACATCTGGACCGGCGACGTTGGCCGCGCGCACCGCATGGCGCGCGACCTCGAGGCCGGCATGATCTGGGTGAATTCGGAGAACGTGCGCCACCTGCCGACGCCGTTCGGCGGCATGAAGCGCTCCGGCATTGGTCGCGATGGCGGCGACTATTCGTTCGATTTCTACATGGAGACCAAGAACGTGGCCATTGCCTATGACACCCATTCGATCCCGCACATCGGAACCTGACGATGGAGCTGCCGTCTCCCGTTCTCCACCCGCCGTTCAACGTCGTACGCCTCAGCCACGCCGTCTACGCGGTACCGGATCTGGATCGCGCTCGGGCGTTCTACGTCGATCTTCTCGGTCTCCAGGTCACCGGCGAGCTGGATGGCGCGCTCTATCTCCGCGCGATGGAGGAGCGCAGCCACCACAGCCTCGTGCTGAAGCAGGCGGCGGAGCCGCGGGTCGAGGTCCTGAGCTTCCGCCTCTTCGACGATGCCGATCTCGACAAGGCGGCCGAATTCTTCGCAAAGCGCGATCTGCCGGTCGCGTGGACCGACGTTCCCTTTCAGGGGCGTACGCTCCGCACGGCGGACCCGCAGGGCATTCCGCTCGAATTCCACCACCGCATGGATCGCCTGCCGCCGATCCATCAGAAGTATCAGCTCTACCGCGGCGCCAAGGCGCTCCGTATCGACCATTGCAACTGCTTCAGCGACGACGTCGACGCTTCGGTCGCGTTCTACAACGCGATCGGGTTTCGCCTGACCGAATACACGGCCACCGAAGAGACCGGCGAACTATGGGCGGCCTGGATGCACCGCAAGGGCGGCGTCCATGACATCGCCTTCACCAACGGCACCGGCCCACGCCTCCATCACATAGCGTACTGGGTCGCCTCGCCGCTCAACATCATCGATTTTCTCGATCTGATGGCGACCACCGGTTACGTCGATCACATCGAGCGCGGGCCGGGGCGCCACGGCATCGCAAACGCGTTCTTCCTCTACATACGCGATCCGGACGGCAACCGCCTCGAACTCTATTGCTCCGACTACCAGACGGTCGATCCGGACCACGAGCCAATCGGCTGGAAGCTGCACGATCCCCAGCGCCAGACGCTGTGGGGGGCGCCGGCGCCGCATTCGTGGTTCGCGGAGGGCAGCCTCTTTGCTGGCGTGGAACCACGCCTGCCGAAGCTTGATGCGACGCCGATCATCGCGCCTTAGCTGGCCGGGCGCGGCAGCCGCGTCTTGGCTCAAGCGCGAAAGGGTCGCTGGTCCCTGATAGCGGCGTCGAGGACGGCACGGAAGCTTTCAAGCGACGGCCAGCGTGCCACAGGATCGGTATCCTTGTGGCTATGGGCTCGCCAGCGCCGCCGGCGCCGCCTTCGGTCCGCTGCGAGATCGCCCGCCGCTTCTTCTCGGCCCGCGCCGCGCAGAGATGCAGCATGAACGGATCGGCATCCCGGTCCAGCTTGGCAACGATAAGCGGCCTGGCACCGGCTTGGCGGATGGCGCCTCGTCGCTGGCCACATCCGTCCGAAGGTTCCCAAGCTCGCCGGGATGATGGGTGAAGCCGTGGCCAGCGCGCCTGCTGCATGACACTGGAATCCATCGCTCCTGTCAGCGATGATCCTCGCGTCGGCATTCCGGCACTCGCCGGCTGACGCCCGGCCAATGCCGGCGATCGATGACCGCCATGCCGTCGTCTACGCCACGTGCCGGAAATCGACCCATCGCGAACAGGCGAGCTGAGCCGGAGGCACGAAAACGATGATGACGAGATTGAGAGTTTTTGCCGCCGTCACAGGCGCGGCAGCGTTCTGGCTGGCGGCGATCGGTTGCCCCGCCACGGCCGAACCGCAACCACCGGATTACGCCCTCACGCAGGATTGGGCCAGCCTGCCCACGTCGCCGGACAAGAAGGTGGACGTGTTCTGGGTTTACCCGACCGTCTACAATGGCGAAGCGATCAACGCCGCGCTCGATGATCCGCAGATGCGCCAAGGCGCCGCGAACAGCCTGCTTTCCCAGGCCAGCGTGTTTGCCGGCAGCGCCAACGTCTTCGCGCCGCTATACCGGCAGGCCAACATCTCGGTCCTGTCGATGGACGCCGCGACGCGGAAGCGGTACCTCGGCGTGGGGCTTTCCGATGTGAAGGCGGCCTTCGCCTATTATCTGAGCCACTTCAATCACGGCCGTCCCTTCATCCTCGCCGGGCACAGCCAGGGCGCCGACCTGCTGACCGATTTCGTCCGCCAGGAACTGAACAAGCGCGCGCTGCGCGAGAACATGGTCGCGGCCTATCTGATCGGGTGGTCGATCACGCAGGACGATTTGAAGCACTATCCATTCCTGCAGATCTGCCGCGCCGCCGACGAGATCGGCTGTATCGTCACCTATAACAGCGTCGCCGCGGGCTATCAGAAGAAGGCGCCCACCATTCTGCCCGGCGCGATCTCGGTCAACCCGCTGTCGTGGCGCACCGACGACGAATTGGTACCCGCCACGAAGAATCTCGGCTCCGTCTTCTTCGATCAAGACGGCAAGCGACAAAGCTTCGCGCATTTCGCCTCGGCGCAAAACGTGGATGGTGGACTGGTGGTGACGCCTGCTTCCCCGGCGCCGCTCACGCGCATGCCCTTCGGGCCCGGCATCTATCATTCATACGACTACGGCTTGTTCTACGAGAACCTGAAGGCCAATGTTGCCCAGCGCATCAAGGCGTTCGAGGTCGAAAGAAATAGCCAGCGTGGTCCGGATTGAAGGAAACGAAATCCGGAGTCGGCCTCCGGCTCCCGAGCTGGATCTCACGAAGCCGTTTCGCGTGCCGCGTCGGCGATGCTTTGGATGCTGGGCAGCAGGGCCGCCTGCAGGACGGGGCTCGCTGGGATGCGGACGTCGGGCGTCGTGAGGCGACGGATGGTGAGCGGGACGTCGGCGCGTTCGTGCAGCCGCATGGCGATTTCCGCGCCGAAGCCGCCAGTCCGGACCGCTTCATGGACAATGAGGATTCGGCCGCCAGTCTCAGCGGCCAGCTCTACTAGAGCGGATTCGTCGATCGGATTGAGCCAACGCAGGTTGAGCACCGCAGCCTCGACGCCCTTCCTGTGGAGTTGATCGGCGGCGGCCAGCACGCGCGGCAGCATCGTACCCCATGCGATGATGCCGACATCGCCGCCTTTCCGCATCAGCTTGGCGCGCCCTACCGGTTCGGCGCCGTCGGTCACGCGCACCTGGCCCTTCTCGGGATAAAGCCCGCGCGCCTCGATCACGATGCACGGGTCGGGATCGGCCGCCGCCGCGCGGATCAGCGCATAGGCGTCGTCCGGCGTGCCGGCGACGGCGACCTTGAGGCCGGGAATGTGGGCGAGCAGAGCTTCCAGCGTCTGTGAGTGTTGCGCACAGGCGCCGGGCGTCGCCCCCTGCTGCGTGCGCACGACCATCGGCACACCGGAGCGGCCGCCGCTTACATAGCGGACGTTGGAGGCCTGGTTCACGAGCTGGTCAAAGGCGACCATCATGAAATCGAGCCACATGATCTCAACGATCGGCTTCATGCCGCTGAGCGCGGCGCCGACGGCCGATCCCAGAATGGCGTTCTCGGAGATCGGCGTGTCGAACACGCGATCCGCGCCGAAATCCCGCTGCAGATAACGGCTCGCGCCGAAGACGCCGCCCGGCTTGCCGACGTCTTCGCCGTAGACCAGAGTGTTTGGGTCGCTCGTGAGTTCGGCCCGCAGCGCCTCGTTCACGGCCTCGATGAAGGTCATCTCTCGCGTTTCGAGCACTTTCGGCTCGCGAGGGACCACTGTCGCGGTCACATGCTCCCGCGCCGTCTCGGGCTTGGGGTCGGGTGATGCCATCACCTCCTCGGTCATGGCTTCGACGCGCGCCGTCTGCTCGGCGATGACCGCATCGGCCTCGCTGCGGCTCATGATCTGGGACTGCACAAGACGGTTGGCTAGCCGGATTAGCGGATCGCTATCCGTGGCCGATTGTTTGTCCACCTTGGGACGGTAGTGCTCGATGTCGCTGTGGTAGTGGCCCCACAGCCGGGGCACGCGGCATTCGAGCAGGACCGGACCATCGCCGGCGCGCATTTTGTCGGCCGCGGCCGCAACGCTGTCGCGCACCGCAAACGGGTCGGTACCGTCAATTGTGGCGGCTGGAATGCCATAACCGCCGGCTCGGCGGGCCAGCCGGTCGACCATGAACATGTCGCTGGTGGCCGTCATTTCCGACCAGCCATTGTTCTCGACCACGAACAGCACGGGCAGGGCCTTGGCAGCGGCAAATGCCAAAGCCTCGTGGACGGAGCCCTGGTTCATCGCGCCGTCGCCGACGCTGACCACCACGATGCCACGGTTGCCCTTGGCCAGATTGGCCAGTGCCACGCCGCAGGCGGCGGTGGTCCCCGCTCCGACGATCGAGTTCTCACCGATGAAGCGGGTATTTGGCGCCATGATGTAAGCCGAGCCCGCCCGGCCGCCATTGATGCCGATCGCTTTCTGGCAGATCTCACCCATTACCGCGCGCGGCTCGAGCCCGGCGGCAAGCGCCCAGCCATGACCGCGATAGGTCGCGATGATCTGATCGCCGTCGCGAAGCGACGCGGCGGTTGCGAGCGGAACGACCTCCTGGCCGGCGCAGAAGTGCATCGAGCCGGCGACGCGCGGCGGCTTGGTCTGGGTCAGCGACCACGCCTTGGTCTCGAAGGCGCGCACGAAGGCGACGCGCTCCAGCATGTCTCGCGCGAATGCGCCCTGCGCCCCGTCGATCACGGCGTCGGCCTTCTCTTCCGCCATCATTCGCTCCCCGGATGGGCTGCCGCGCCATGGAGCGCATCGCCTGATCGTCAAAAGATTATGAATTATAATTTATCTTGTAAAGCGCGTCCGGCGCCGGTATGGATGGCAGGCAAGGGGGGTCCGTAGTTCCATGCCATCGCACGCCATCGACTCGCGCTTTCGCCGGGATCTCTACGGCACTGAGGCGATGCGCCGAATCTGGAGCGACGAGGAGCTGTTGCAGAGCTGGCTTGACTATGAGGCGGCGCTGGCGCGTGCCGAGGCGCGGGTCGGTCTCGTGCCCCAGGAAGCCGCTGCGGAGATCACCCGCAAGGCCAAAGCGGGTCTCTTCGACGTGGATGCCATAAAGGTCGGCATCGACAAGACCGTGCACCCGCTGGTCTCCGTCGTCTGGCAGCTGTCATCGCTCTGCGACGGCGACGCCGGCGGCTACGTCCACTGGGGCGCCACCACGCAGGACGTGACGGATACCGGGCTGATCCTGCAACTCCGCAACGCGCTCACCGAGATCGAGGCCTCGCACGACAGGCTCATGCGCATCCTCGCCGATCTCGCCGCGACCTACCGGCTGACGCCGATGGTCGGGCGCACGCATGGTCAGCAGGCGCTCCCGATGACCTTCGGCTTCAAGGTCGCGATCTGGCTGGCGGAATGTCTTCGTCACGCCGAACGGCTCGCTGCCTGCAAGCCGCGCCTGCTGGTGGGCGAGTTCGGCGGCGCCGTCGGCACGCTCGCCGGCATCGCCGATGAGGGGATCGCGGTACGCAGTGCGCTGATGGCCGAGCTCGGACTTGGCGAGCCGTTGATCGCCTGGCACTCGAGTCGCGACCGTCTGGCGGAATTCTCCTGCATTGCCGCCTCGATTACCGCGACCACCGGAAAGATCGCGCACGAAATCATCATCCTGCAGATGAACGAGATCGGCGAGGTCGAAGAACGCTGGGAGGAGGGCAAGGTCGGTTCCAGCACGATGCCACAGAAGCGCAACCCCATGCTGTGCGAGACGGTACTCGCCTTGGCGCGCCTTACCCGGCAGCACGCCTCGCTTTCGATCGATGCGATGCAGCACGATTTCGAACGCGACTGGTCGAGCGTGCAGATGGAATGGGAGTTCGTCCCCGAACTCTGCACCATGACGCATTGTGCGCTGGAGACGACCAACCGCGTGCTCTCGATGCTCGCGGTGCACTCGGATCGGATGCTGCAGAACCTCCAGATTTCAGGCGGTCAATTGGTCGCCGAACGCGTGATGTTCGCGCTGGCCAAGCGCACCGGCCGGCAGAAGGCGCACGACATCGTTCACGAGATCTCGATGCGCGCGACAAATGAGGGCGTGCCGTTCGGTGAGGCATTGAAGACACATCCGGCGGTCTCGGCACAGCTCAGCCCGGAGGTGATCGAGATGCTGCTCGACCCTACGACCTATGTGGGCCTCTCCGCCGAGTTCGTCGATCGGGTCCTTGCCGCGATGCCCAAATCGACCAAACCCGGGGAGCGGTCTTCATGAGTAGTGTCACGACGATACCCAGGCGCAGGGTCGGCACGGTCGGCGATCAGGTGCTCGACCATATCCGGCAGGAAATCCTGTCGGGCCGACTGGTGGCTGGAACGCGCATTGACCAGCACGCTATCGCCGAAGATCTGGGCGTCAGCCTCATTCCGGTACGCGAGAGCCTGAGGCAGCTCGAAGCGGAGGGCCTGATCGAGAAGCGGCCCTACCGGGGGGCTTTTGTCGTCGAGCTGTCGATGACAGAGCTCATGAACATCTATGTCACGCGCGAGGTGCTTGAGGAGCTGGCGACGCGGCTCGCTGTCGCGCGCATGACAGCGGAGACACTTGACAGCCTCGAGAAGCTGATTGCCGAGATGGACGGCGCCACCGCCGCGGGCGATCGCGACGCCCTGTTCGATCTCAACGCCAGCTTCCATTTCACGCTCTACACGGCCAGCCAGAACGCGATCCTCTGCCAGCTCATCGAAAGCCTGTGGGATCGTTCGACGGTCTATCGCCGCCGGTTCACTTTCATGCCGGGGCGGGCAGTGCAGGCGCTTGCCGAACACCATGAGATCTTTGCGGCCTGCCAGCGCGGCGATGTCGCCGCGGCCTGTGCCGCGGTCCGCGCCAACGTCGCGCAGACCACGAGAGCCATTTCCGAAGAGTGGCGCCGAGTCTCGGCGGACTCCGCGGAATGACCGGGCCTCGGCCCGACACGCGCACCAGGGAGGAAGCATGATGATCAGGGTAACGAAGAGGTCGCTGTTCGCCGGCCTCGCCATCGGAGCGATGGCTCTCGCCGCACCCGCTTTGGCAGACAACGCGGGAGCAATGTACGCGGGACCGACCGCCAACTGCGCCGGAGTGACCTACGACAAGATCGGCTATTCGCCGTTGACGATGCAGTTCGACTACTTCCAGTTCATCGAGCAGGGCATGAAGCAGATCGCCGGCCAGTGCAAAGTCCAGGTGCTGACCGCCGATCCCAACAACGATGCGACCAAGCAGGTCTCCGACATCGAGTCGTTGATTTCCGCCGGCGTCAAGACCGTATCGATTTACTCGATCGACCCGAAGGCCGTGGAAACCGCCGTCGACGCTGCCAAGTCCGCTGGCGTTAAGGTGATCGCCGCCGTCTCGGTCTTCGCCGGCGCCGACGTCTCGGTCGGTATCTCCGACCACGAGTTCGGTTACCAGGAGGGTCTGCTCGCCGGCCCGATCCTGCTCAAGGACAAGCCGGGCAGGGACAAGTATAAGGTCGCGATTCTCAACGCCAACTCGCTCGGTCCCAACCTGCTCGATCGCAAGAAGGGCCTGACCGACGGCCTGGCTGCCGCGGGCGTCAAGTTCGACGTCGTCTCCGACGTTGAGGCCTGGGCCGAGGACACCGCCCTCAACGCCACCGAGACGCTGCTCCAGGCGCATCCCGACGTCGACCTCATCCTCACCGTCAACGACCCCGGCTCGCTCGGCGCCGAGAACGCTGTGGAGGCGGCGGGCAAGAACGATCCCAAGACAGGAACAATCGTGATGGGCCTCGGCATCGACAAGCGCGTCCTGCAGGGCGTGCTCGATGGGACCTTCCCGGGCTCGGTCAGCCCGGCGCCGATTGAAACCGGTCGGGCGCTCGCAGCGGTTTCGTTTGCACTCAACCGCGGCGACAAGGTTCCCGCCAATGTCGTCGTACCGGTGGTCGCGATCACCAAGGACAACGCCCAGGCGATCATGGACTCGCTTTACAAGAAGTAGTGGGCTCCGGACTGAAAGCCGATGACCGATCGATCGCGACAAGACGCGGCTGCCGGGGTCTCGACCCCGGCAATCGCCGCCAGGGGAATTCGCAAGCACTTCGGCGGCGTCGAGGCGCTGCGCGGCGTGTCGCTTGCCGTCGGCGCAGGCGAGATCGTCGGTCTCGTTGGCCACAACGGTGCCGGCAAATCGACGCTCGTGCGCATCCTGCACGGCGACCTTCAGCCGGATCAGGGCGAGATCAGCCTGGCTGGCAAAACGGTCCGCTTCACGTCCATCTCGGACGCCCTGCACAAGGGCCTCGGCGTCGTGCGCCAGGAACTCGAACTCGTCCCCGATCTCGAGATCGCCGAAAACATCTATCTCGGGGACGAGGCAAGCTTCACCAGGTTCGGACTGCTCGATCGCCGCAAGATGCGCGAAGCGGCCGCTCCGCTTCTGCGCCGGGTCGGGCTTGATGTCGATCCGGCGAAAAGGCTCGGCGCGCTGTCGATCGGCGACCAGCAGCTCGTCGCCGCCGCCCGTGCGCTCCGCCGCGCGGCTTCCGTTCTGCTGCTCGACGAACCCACATCCTCGCTCACGCCGCACGAGACCAACCGCCTGTTCGAGCAAGTGCGGGCGCTGGCAGCGTCCGGAATCGCCATCATCTACATTTCGCATCGCATGGACGAGGTTGCCGCGCTGTGTCAGCGCGTCGTCGTGCTGCGCGATGGCGAAGTGGTCGGCGAATTCGCCGCGCCCAAGCAGCAACAGGGCGAAATCATAAGCACGATGGCGCCCGGAGGCGGCGGGCGTTGGCGCGCGACCGAGCGCCGCCCCCGTGGCGGCGCTCTCCTTGACATCCGTGAGCTGCGCACCGGGCGAAACGGTCCGACCAACTTCACCGTACACGCCGGCGAAATCCTGGGCCTTTTCGGGCTGGTTGGCGCCGGTCGTACCACGCTGGCACGCACGATCGTCGGCGACATCCGCCGCTCATCCGGCGACATCGTGCTGAAGGGCGATCGCGTGTTCCCGGCGTCGCCGTACGAGGCCTATCGTCTGGGCGTCGCCTATCTTTCCGAAAGCCGCAAGACGGAGAGTGTTTTCGGTGGCCGCAGCGTGCGCGAGAATATTGGCGTGCGGGTGCCACAAGACACCGCGCGGTATGGCTTCGTTCAGCCCAAGGCGTTTGCCGATCTGGCCCGGTCCACGATCCGCCGCCTCGATATCCGTCCGGCCGATCCGACCAGGGAGATCGAGATGCTCAGTGGCGGCAACCAGCAGAAGGCGGTGCTCGGGCGGCTGCTCGTCGACACGCTTGACGTCTTCATTCTCGACGAGCCCACCCACGGCATCGACATCCTTGCCAAGCAGGATCTGCTCAAGGTGCTGGGCGAGGTCGCTGCACAGGGCAAGGCCGTCATCTTCGTCTCGTCGGAGTTGCCCGAGTTGATGGCCGTTTCCGATCGCATTCTGGTGTTGCGGCGCGGACAGGTGGTTCTGGAGGCCGACCCGCGGATGGTCGGCGAACGCGAAATCATGGGAGCCGCCGCGGGCGAGGAGGAAGGCGCATGAAGGCCGAGGGGACGACCGTGGCGGGGGCAGGGAGCGCGAGAGTGGCAGCGGACAAAACGACCATGATGGCCGCGATCGGACGTGACTTCTGGGGCAGGTTCGGCGTTCCGGCCGCGCTGTTCCTGATGATCGTCTTCTTCGCCACCCAATCGTCGGCATTCTTCACCGAATCCAACATAATGAACATCCTGCGGCAGTCGTCGGTTCTGGCGATTGCTGCCGTCGGGACCACGATCGTCCTCATTTCCGGCGGCATCGATATCTCGATGGGCGCCATCATGGCGCTGTCGGGCATCACCGCGGTGGTCGGCGTGCAGACCTGGGGCCTGCCCGATGGCGTCAGCCTTGTTCTGGCGCTGATCGCGGCCGCGATCGTCGGCTGTGCCAACGGCCTGCTGGCCGAGCGCATCCGCATACCGGCTTTCATCGCCACGCTCGGCACCAGTCTCGTCGTCCGCGGTGTGGCGTTCGTCTACACCGAGGGGCGCTCGATCGGCTTCGGACGCGGCGAAGCCGCCTCGGGCGAATTCATCCAGTGGATCGGCAAAGGCTTCATCGGCGCCGTGCCGGTCCCGGTGCTGCTCATGCTGGCGCTTTATGTGCTCGGCTGGGTGGTGATGCAGCGTTCGACCTGGGGCATGCACACCTACGCCATCGGCTCGTCGGAACGAGCGGCACGGGTGGCCGGCCTGTACGTCACCCGTCACCGCATCCAGGTCTACACGCTGGCCGGCATCATGTCGGGCTTGGCCGGTGTCATCCTCGCCGGACGGCTCGCGTCGGCGTCGCCCAGCCTCGGCAACGGCGTCGAGTTCGACATCCTTACCGCCGTGGTGCTCGGGGGCACCAGCATCTACGGTGGCAAGGGCAACGTCGGGCGCACGCTCATCGGCGCGTTGTTCCTGTCGACGCTGACCAACGGCCTCATCCTGATGAACGTGCCCACCTTCTACCAGGCGATCGTGCAGGGCGCCGTGCTGCTGCTTGCGCTGACGCTCGACCGTATCCAAAGCCGGTGGGCACCATGACCGAGGTTATCCTCGATAACGGCGCCATGCAGGTTCGCGTCGATCTCGCTCAGGGCGCCGAGATCACGCATCTGCTCACGCCCAAGGGTGAAAACGTCCTTTTTCGTGGTGACTGGGCAAGCCCGCTCCCGGCGGCGCAGAGCCAGAGTTACGGCAGCCAGCCGCTCGACTGGCTGTCGGCCTATCGCGGCGGGTGGCAGGAGTTGTTCCCCAATGCCGGTGGCGGCTGCACCGTGCTCGGCACGCCGCTGCCCTTCCACGGCGAAGTCTCCCGCAATGTCTGGAAGGCCAGGTGGACTGCCGAGGGTCGGGACGTGACGCTGACCTCCGGCACGCGCCTGCCGCTCACCATCGAGCGTCGCATGCGGCTTGAAAGCGATCGTCCGGTGCTGGTGCTGGACGAAACCATCGAGAATCCGAGCGACCTCATCGTACCCTACGTCTGGGGTCACCATCCCGCGTTCGGACCGCCGCTTGCGGCTCCCGGCGCGCGAATTGACCTGCCTGCCGGCCGCCTCAGCACCGATGCCGCTGTCGACGGGGATCTCGCCGATCTCGTGCCCGGCTCCAAGCATATCTGGGGCAGGGTGACCGGCCGCAGCGGCCAGCCGATCGATCTTTCGGTCATCCCCGCTGCGCCGTGCGAGCGGCTGGTCTATGTCGAGGAACTCCTGGCCGGCTGGTACGCCATTCGCAATCCCGCCAACGGCCTGGGCGCCGGCATGAGCTGGAGCCTCGGAGACTTCCCCAACCTCTGGTTTTGGCAGGAAATCGGCGGAACTGGATTTCCCTGGTACGGCCGCGCTGCCCTCACGGCGCTTGAGCCGGCCACGCAATCGCCCTCGCATGGGCTCGAGGCGGCCATCGCCGCCGGTGCGGCGCGGCAGCTGCCACCGCATGGCCGCCACAGCACGCGCCTCGTCTTCACCCTGTTTGCTGCCACCAACGATCCGGTCACAGCGATCGACGCCGACGGCACCGTGCACACCTGACAATCGGGAGGAACATCATGAGCAAGAGCGTCGTCATCACGGGTGCGGGCACTGGCATTGGCCGCGCCATCTTCGATCGGTTGATGGCCGATGGCTGGTATGTCGTCGGCCTCGACATGAACGAGGAGCTTGTGCAGAAGGCCGCCCAGGCCGCAGGGGACAGGGGCACCTGCATCGTCGGCGACGTCGCCGATCGCAGCGCGCTCGAAGAAGCTGCCGACACCGCACAGGCCAAGGCGCCGCTGCTCGGCTGGTGCAACAACGCCGGTCTGGCGCTCGGCGGCACCCTGCACGACCCCAAGCCCGACGAGGTGGCGCGGCTGTTCAGCGTCAACCTCATGGGCATGTTTTGGGGCAGCTCAGTCGCAGTGCAGCGCTTCCTCAAGCAGGAGTTGGGCGGCGCCATCGTCAACACCTCCTCGATCCACAGCACGGTCGCCTTCCCCGGCTGGGCCGCCTACGACACGGCCAAAGGCGGCATTGACGCACTGACCCGCTACACCGCGGTTGAGTACGGTCCTTTCGGCATCCGCGCCAACGCGGTCGCGCCCGGCGCAATCATGACGCCGCTGTTCAAGAAGGTCGTCGCAGACTCGCCCGACCCGAAGCAGACTCTCGCCGATTTCGCCGTTCTGCACGCGCTCGAGCGTCCGGGCGAACCGCTGGAAGTCGCCGCCGTCGTGGCATTCCTCCTCTCCGATGATGCGTCGTTCGTGTCCGGTCAGGTGCTCGCTGTCGATGGCGGCGCCACGGCGCGCGCTTTCCGCTTCCCGCCCGACGAAGGGCTGGTCAAGAAGTACAAATCGGGAGCCAAGTGATGGCAGAGTCGCTCAGCCTCCTGTCGGTCCTCGCCTCGGGCCTCGATCACCCGGAGGGCGTCTGCTACGCGCCGGATGGCAACGTCTACGCCACCGGCGAGGCCGGGCAGGTTTATCGCGTCAGCTTGAGTGACGGCACTTTCACGCAGATCGGCTCGTCCGGCGGCTACGGCCTCGGCATCGCCGCCGACGCCTCGAGCAATCTGTACGTCTGCGACATGGGCGTGAAGGCCGTCGTTCGCATCGGGTCCGACGGCAGCGCCGCGACCTACAGCCGCGGCGCCGACGAAGAGCCGCTGACCGTCCCCAACTTCCCGGTGTTCGACGCCAAAGGCAATCTCTACGTCTCGAACTCCGGCGGGTGGACCGCGCGCAACGGCCACATCCAGCGCATTGGTGCGACCGGCAAGGCAACGATCTGGTCGCGCCAGGCGACCGGTTTCACCAATGGCCTGGCGCTCAGCCCGGATGGCAAGTTCCTCTACGTCGTCGAATCCACACCGCCGCTGATTTCGCGCATCGAGATCATGCCCGACGGCAGTGCCGGCGCCTACGACGTCGTGGCCGAGCTGCCCAGGACCGTGCCGGATGGAATAGCGTTCGATTCGGCAGGAACGCTCTACGTCGCCTGCTACGCCCCGGACCGCGTCTATCGCATCCCGGCGGGAGGCAAGCCCGAGATCCTGTTCGATGACTGGGCCCGCATGAGCCTCAACGCCCCAACCAACCTCGCTTTCGCGGGTAAGACGCTGGACCGGCTGCTGATCTCGAGCCTCGGCGGCTACAGCCTCTCCTCCGCCGCACTGGGCGTGCCCGGCGCAAAGCTCCACTATCCCCGCCTCGGGGCCTGACATGGAGTCCTTGTCCGGCCAGCGCGCTGTGGTCGTCGGAACCGCCAGCCAGCACGCCGCCGGCCTCCTGCGCACGCTGCGGGAGGCGGGTGCCGACCTGACGGTGGTCGACCGCAGTCCCGCTGCCGGCGTCACGGTTGTCTGCGACATGACCGAGACCGGCATCGCCGCTGCCATGCAAACCCTGGGGGCGATCGACATCCTCGTCACGACGCCACCGTCGCTCGTCGAAGCGCCCACCGACACTGACGCCGCGACGCTCAGCGCCGCCGTCGCGACCGTGCTCGAGCCGGCCTTTCTGTGGACGGCGGCCGTGGCGGCATCCATGCGGGTCCGCGGGTCCGGCGTGATCGTCCACGTCACCGGCCCGAGCGGGCTTGGCGGGTGGCGCGGCTGGGCGGCAGCGGGCATGGCCTTCGCGGCCATCCATAATTTGGTCGAGAGCTTCGCCATCGATGTCGCGGCCTCTGGCGTCCGCGTCAACGCATTGGTTCCCGGTGTGACGCAACGCCAGGCCGAGCGCATCGCGGCCGATCTGCGGCAACCGCTCGACTTCGTCACCCGCCGCATTCCGCTCGGCGCCGTCCTGCCCGACGAGGCGCTGTGCAATGCATTGCTGTATATCGTCCACCAGAGCTCGAGCTATGTCAGCGGCGAAATCCTCACGGTCGATGGCGGCTGGAGCATGTGGGGCCGGCTGCACGCGGTGGCTTCGTGAGCGACTATCCCTTCCCCTACGATTTCACCGGCCAGGTTGCCGCGATCACCGGCGCCGCACGCGGCTTCGGCCTCGAATTCGCGCGAACCCTCGGCCGCTTCGGCGCCAGCGTCGTTCTCGGTGATGTCGATGTCGCGACGGGCGAGAAAGCTGCCGCCGCACTGCGTGCCGAGGGCATCGATGCCCATTTCATTCGCCTCGATGTGCGTCAGCCCACCGATGCGGCGGCGGCGGCCGAGTACGCCTTCGGCCTCAAGGGGGGCCTCGACTTGTGGATCAACAATGCCGGCATCGCCCGCCATGGTCCGTCGGAGACGTTGGCGCCCGAGTTCTGGAGCCTGCCGCTCGAGATCATGTTGTCGGGCACCTTCTACGGCGCTCAGGCGGCGGCCAGGCTGATGCTGCCGCAGCGGCGCGGCACCATCATCAACATCGCCTCGGTGAATGGTCTCGTCGCGCAGGCCGGCCGCGCTGCCTATGCCTCTGCCAAAGCCGGCGTCATCCGGCTCACCGAAGTGCTTGCGGCCGAATGGGCATCCGCAGGGCTGCGTGTCAACGCCATCGCGCCGGGTGTGTTCCTGACCGACCTCGCCCGCACCTCGCTGGCCGATGGTTCCGCCAGCCTCGAGGTCTATCTTCGCCGCACGCCCACCGGCCGCTTTGGCGAACTGCAGGAACTGATGGCGGTGATGCTATTCCTCGCGAGCCCCTATTCAAGCTACATCACCGGGCAGACGCTCAGGGTCGATGGCGCCTGGGTCGCGGACCGCTACCTGTGAGCGGGCGTCTCGCACGGCTTGATGCCTATGCCCTGCGCGTGCCGCTCGAGCGGCCTCTGCTGCTCTCGAACCAGACGATCACGACGCGCGACTATGTCATTGTCGAAGCCCGTGACGACGACGGCGCCCTGGGCCGCGCCATCGGCTACAGCCGCGGGGCGCCGGTCGAGACTGTGGTCGAGCGCATGATCGCGCCGGTCTGGGCGGGCGCCGCACTCGACGACTACGCCGCGCTCTACCGCCGCACGCTGCGCGCCAACAGCATGCAGGGCTCGCACGGCATCTTTTGGCGCGCCGTCAGCCTTGCCGATTGCGCCGTGCACGATTTGCTCGCTATCCGCGCCGCGGTGCCGCTGGCCGAGTGGCTGGGCGGCAAGGTTGCACCGGTCCCCGCCACGCTCGCAGGCTGCTATCCCGTTGCGAGCGAGACGCCCGAACTCGATCGCCGCTCTGATGCAGTCCATGGCGGGCTACGGCGCCGCCGGCATCAAGCTCACCGCTTCCGGCGATTTGGCCCGTGACACCGAAAGACTGCGCCGGTGCCGCGCTGGGCTGGGCGACGGCACACCGCTTATCATAGACCTCTACAACAACGCTTCACCGCCTGAAGAACTGCTGCCGGCGGCTCGCCGCTGGGCCGAGTTCGGCATGGGCTGGCTCGAGGATCCCTACGGCTTCGATGAGTTCACCGCCCTCGCTGCCCTTGCCGATGGTTTGCAATATCCCGTCGGCGTTGGCGACGAGCAGGCGGGGCTTGCGCATTTCCACAACCTCGTCGATGTGGGGCATATCGGCGTAGTTCGGCTCGACGCCACCACCTGCGGCGGAGTTACGGCATTTCTTTCTATCGCCCGAATGGCGGCAGACAAGGGCATGCCGGTATCGACGCACGTCTTCCATCATCTGCACGCGCAACTGGCCGCGGTTCAGACCGGCGCCATGGCCGAGTACATGCCGCCGGAAACGCATGTCGATGCGATCCATCTGCTGCTCGAAGAGGATTTGCGATGGATCGATGGCCGCCTGATGCCGACCCAGCGCCCTGGTGTCGGATATGTCTGGAACGAGGACGCGCTGCGAGGGTTTCGGGCTTCCTGACCGCCGTACCAAATCGGCAAAGTCCGGAGCTGGCAGCAAAAAACTACACAAGACCTGCGGCGCCAGAGGACTATTCGCGCGTCAGAGACGTTTGGGGGGCTAATCGTTGGCGAGGGAGAGCCACTGGGGTCCAACATTCTCTCGCAGGCTTGCGCTCCAGGCTCTCGGGCTAGCCGTTAGGCGCGTCACTCCGGCGGGAGGTCACGTAGCCAGATTTGAATGCCTCGTATCCCTCGGAATAGACACCGCGGTTCTGTGGATTCGGCTCGATTTCGCTGCCGATGGCCAGCATTGCGCCGGCCGCCTGTTCATGAGTGTCGTAATACCCCACGCCGACGGCGGCGTTCATCGCGGCGCCGAGGGCGCCGAGCTCGGTCGCCCGCGGTACGCGCAACGGTGTCCCCAGGATATCTGCCAATATCTGGAGCCACAGCGGATTGCGCACGATGCCGCCTGAAATCCGCACGTCCTCGATCGCGACGCCCTGCGACGCCAGTACTTCGCGATGGACCTCGAAGCAGTCGCGCAGCTCGTAGGCAACGCCCTCCATGACCGAGCGTGCGAAGTCCGGCAATCCACACTGCAGATGCAATCCCAGGAACGCACCGCGTGCCAGCGCGTCATAATGCGGAGAACGGGACCCGGCGAGGTAGGGCAGGAACACCAGCCCGTGCGATCCGGGCGGTGATTCGCCGGAATCCGCCATGAGCTGCGCGTAGCGCTCGGATTCAGGCAGGTTCCTGTACATGGCGCCGGTGAACCAGCGGACGGCCTCGCCGGAGGTATTGGTGGCCGTAACCAGACACCAGTGATTGGGAACCGGATGCTGGAATAGCAGACAGCGCCGCTTTTCATCGGCCACGAACGCGGATGAGGCCGACGTCAGCACGCCGGCCGTGCCCACCGTGATGCCAAGCTGGCCGGGCCGCACGACGCCAAGGCCCAGCGCCATGGAAACGCCGTCCCCGGCACCGGCAATCACGGGAAGCCGCGTACCGGCGGGCAGGCCGATCTCACGGACCACGTCGTCGCGGACAAAGCCCGTCATCTGGCTCGATGCGACGAGATCCGGCAGGACGTGCAGAGGCAGACCCAGCTCCTCGGCGATCTCGCGATTCCATTCGGCGGTTCGACAGTCCAGCAGCAGGGTCCCCGATGCGTCGGTCAGATCGGTCTGGATGTTTCCGGTCAGCCTGAATCGAATGTAGTCCTTGGGCAGCATGACCTTGTCGATGCGCCGGAAATTCTCGGGCTCGTTCTCCTTCACCCAGAGCAAAGGCAGTACCGTCTGCGAGGGCGAGATAGCGGTGCCGGTCGCCTCGAAGATCGCCTGCTCGAGCGGACTTTCCTTTATCCGATTCAGTTGGGGCAGGGTGCGCTGATCGAGCCAGCTCAGCGTCGGGCGAACGGCGCGCCCGTCACGATCCAGCATGACCGCCATCATCATGACGCCGCACAGGCTGATGGCTTCAAGCTGAGAGGCATCGAACTGCCGCACGGTCTCGGCCAACACCGCGCGCGTCAGCTCCCACCATCTTTCCGGATCGACTTCCAGCCAGTCGTCTCGCGGTGAATCGAAATCGTAGCTGCGCTCCGCTTGGGCCTTGACGACACCCAGATGATCGACGGCGGCGCACTTGACGCTGGACGAGCCCAGATCGATGCCGATGAACAGAGCCACGAACGTCGTCCTCTCTGGCCCGTCGCCGACCTCACTCCATCAGTGCCGACGGCGGCGGTTCATGTCGATGGCCACGGCGGTGAAGATCACCAGGCCCTGAACGAGCTGAGTGAAATACGGGGACACGTTGAGCAGGTTCAGAGCGTTCTGGATCAGCGCCAGGATCGCCACGCCGATCAGCGTGCCCCAGACGCCGCCCTTGCCGCCGGTCAGGCTGGTGCCGCCGATGACCACGGCGGCGATCGTATCCAGTTCCAGGCCGGTGCCGATGACGGTCGGCGCAGAATCGAGCCGCGAGATCAGGATCAGCCCGCCGAACGCCGCCAGCATCCCGGAGAGCACGTAGACGGCGATCTTGATGCGCTCGACCTGGATGCCGACGATACGCGCGGCCCGCTCATTGCCGCCGACCGAGTAGACCTTGCGGCCGAACGATGTCTGGCCGAGGCTGATGCTTGCCAGGATATAGAGAAGCACCAAGAGGACGATGGGGACCGGGATCGGCCCGATAGAGCCGCGTCCGAGGTAGCCGACCGCATCACCCAGGCCGAAGACGGTCACTCCGTGGCTGTAGATGAGCTGGACGCCCTTGGCGATGCTGAGCATCGCCAGCGTGGCGATGAGCGGCGGCACGCGCAACAGGGTGATGGCGAGGCCGTTTATCAGCCCGATCGCGAATCCGATGCCGAGTCCGACCACGACCACCACGATGAACGGGCTGCCGTTCTTGGCGAAGGTCGCGGCGATCACCGCGGAAAGCCCCATCGTCGAGCCGACCGACAGGTCGATGCCGCCCGACAGCATCACATAGGTCATGCCGATCGAGACGATGCCGATCACCGACATGGTCAAGACGACATTGATCAGGTTGGGGACGGTGAGGAAATAGGGCGACAGCGCCGTCAGCACGGCGGAAATCCCCAGCATGATGATCAGCAGCCCGGCTTCCTCCGGCAGCCTGCCGAGGAAAGCGAGCACCGACGCCGTGCTGTCGAAGAGTGTCTTGTCTGAGTTCGCGGTGTTGGGGTTCATGCCGATCAGGCGCCCTTTTGTTCAAGCGCTGCGCTTTCCGTCACGAAGGAGAGGAGCTCGGTTCGGGTCAATTCACCGCGCGTGAATTCCCGGTTCATCCTGCCGTCCCGCATGACGATGATGCGATCGCTAAGGTCATAGACTTCGTCGGATTCGGAGGAGATGAGCAGAATCGCGGTGCCCTCTCCCGAAAGCTTTTCCAGAATGCGGTAGAACTCGCGCTTGGCGCCGACATCGATGCCGCGCGTCGGCTCGTCCAGGATCAGCACCTTGGGATTCCTGAGCAGCCACTTGCCGAGCACGACCTTCTGCTGGTTGCCGCCACTCAGGTACATAATCAGTTGCGACAGACCCGCCGACTTGACGCCGAGATCGGCGACGACGCGCTGGACCCGCTCCTGCTGCTGCTTGTGGTCGAGGATGCCCAGCCAGTTGCTGAGCTGATCGAAGATCGTGACGGAGAGGTTCTCGCGCACCGACATCAGCGCAAAGATGCCGTCGACGAGGCGGCTCTCGGTGACGAAGCCGAGGCCGGCGTGGATCGCATCGATCGGGTTGCGGATGCGCGCCTCGCGTCCTTTGACGACGATGCGCCCCTTGTCGATGGGCAAGAGGCCGAACAGCGCCTCGGCGAGTTCGGTCTTGCCGGCGCCGAGAAGCCCGCAGACGCCGACGATTTCGCCGCGCCGTATGTCGAAGCTGATGTCGTGGAGAACGTTCTTCTGGCACAGGCCCTGGACCGACATGATGGTTTCGGCATGGGCCTCGCGGGGCTCGATGTTCACCGATTCGACGTCGCGGCCGATCATCTGCTGGATGAGCGCCGCCTTGCTCAAGGCGCTCACCTCATGGGTACCGACCTTGCGGCCGTCCTTCATCACGGTGACGCGGTCGCAGATCTCCATTACCTCATCGAGGAAATGGGACACGTAGATGATCGACACGCCCTGACTCTTGAGCGAGGCCATGAGGCTGAAGAGCGCCTGCTTTTCGGTATCGGTGAGCGACGACGTCGGCTCGTCCATGATGAGGATCTGCACCGACTTTGACACGGCACGCATGATTTCGACCATCTGCGCCTCGGCGAGGCGGAGATCGCGGACCCGTGCGCGCGGATCGATCTTGAGGTTCAGGCGGGTCAGCAACTGCGCGGTGCGGCGCGTCGCTTCGGCCTTGTCGATCAGGCCCCAGCGGTTCCTGAGCATGTCCCCGGGAAATATGTTCTCGACGACCGACAGGTCCGGGAACAGCGTCGGCTCCTGATGGATGAACGACATGCCCAATGCGGCGGCCTCGCCCGGGCCGCCGATCGTGCACGGCACGCCGTTCACGCGGATCTGTCCGTCATTGGGACGCAGGACGCCGTTGAGGACGTTGATGAGCGTCGACTTGCCTGCGCCATTCTCGCCGACCAGGCCGTGAACCTCGCCGCGTCTCACCTGCATGTCGACCTGACTGAGCGCGATGACGCCGGGGAACGCCTTCGATACGTTGCTCAGATCCAAGATAATGTCAGACGGCATCGGTCCACCGACCCAGAGAATTTTGCCGCTAATGCCGGAGCCGACAACGATCACGACTGATCGTGAGCATGGCGGTCTCCGGCCTTAGCGTTCACCCAATCGCGCGTCCTGTCTACTGGACGATGTCGTGACTGAAGGCGGTATCGCCCCACAGGTGCTTGAACTTGGCGATGTTGTCAGGCGTGACCAGATCGCCACCGAAATAGAGACCCTTCGGAATGCTGTCGCCCTGTCCCTTGAGGACGTAGTCGATGGCCCGCGCGGTCCACTCGCCCTGAATGTAGGGATACTGCGAGAAGGAAGCGTCGGTGGTGCCGTCCCTGACCTGGCTCAGCGTCTCGCTGTTGCCGTCAACGCCCATGATGTAGATGTGCTTGGGATCGTTGGCCGGTACGAGCAGGTTCATCTCCTTGAGGGCTGCGATGGCGCCGGAATTGGTCAGGTCGGTGACCGAGTAGATCACGTTGATGTCGGGATGCGACTGCATGTAGGTCTTGACCGTCGACAGGGCCTTGCCGGCGTCGACGTTGACGTCGGGCGTGCCGACCAGCGTGAAGTTGGAATCATTGGCGAAGGCGCTGAGGAAGCCGCTCAGGCGGTCGATGAAAGGCACGACGCTGACCGGGCCGTACAGAACCAGAGCCTTGATCGGCTTTCCGGCGAGCTTCTCCTTGACGTAGAGGCCGAGCGTCTTGCCGGCGACCACGTTGTCGGTGACCAGCAGGCTGGTGACATCGGCATGGATGTCGCGGTCGATGGCGAAGAAGGGATGCCCGGCGGCCATATATTGCGTGATCGCCGGCTTGAGGGCGTCGGCATCCGCGGCGATTGCCGCGGCACCGGCGACGTTGGTCACCCGGTAGTTGTCGATATGGGCTACTTGGCGCTCGACCGAATTGTCGGCGTTGTTGATGATCACCTTATAGCCGAGCCGTTCGCCTTCATCCTTGAAGCCGTTGGCCGCCGCCCAATAGAAGGGGGCGGACGCAAACGGGAGGGTCAGGGCGATGGTCTTCTGTGCCTCCTGCGCCGTCGCCAACGGCGGCGAGAATGCGGTTGCGAGCGCCACCAGTGGTGCTGCGATTGCCGCCAATCCAAATTTGTTCATGTTCATCGTCTCCTCCGGTTTTCCGCTGGCTCAGGTTAAGTCGTCCTGTTGGTCGCTTTCACGTTCCAGCGAATTCTTCATTTCTCTCAGCGCAAGGCCGCGGCGATGTTGCCGCCGTCGACCGTCGTGATGCCGCCCGTTGTGCGCTCCGCCAGCGCCTGATGCAGAAAGGCCTGCGCGACGTCGCTGGCGCGGACCTCCAGATGCAGGAGATTGCCGGCCATGTAGTCTTCGGCCGTGACGCCGCGGCTCTGCGAGCGCTTGGCGATCATGCTGTCGCTGAGCAGCCCCGAGCGGATTCGATCGGCATTGACCGCGCCGACGCGGATGTTGTCGGCGCCGTGTTCGAGCGCGTATTGGCGCGAAAGCAACAGGGTTGCCGCCTTGGGCAGGCCGTAGGCACCGAAATTCGCGCCCGGATTGACCGCCTGCTTGCTTACGTTGAACAGCAGCACGCCGCCGGTGCGCTGTTGCCGCATGATTCTGACGGCATGGCGTGCGACGGTCTGATGAGCGAAGAAATTGAGCTCGAAGCTCTTTCGCAGGATCGCGTCGTCGAGCGTCGCGATCGCCCCTTGCCAGGCGGCGCCCGCATTCGAGATGACGATGTCGACCCCGCCGAAGGCGGCGATGACGCTGTCAAACATGTCGGCAACCGACGATGGATCGCTGACGTCGCAGTGGAGGCCGATGGCATCGTTGCCGATCCGCGCGACGGCTGCCTCGGTTGCCGCGTCGTCGAGGTCGGCCAGGGCGACATGCGCGCCGGCGCGGGCGAATTCGGCGGCGGTTGCCGCGCCGATGGCGCCGCCGCCGCCGGTGATGAGGACCACCTGCCCGGTCAACGGCAACGTCTTCGCGTTTGCGAGCTTGGCCTGCTCGAGCGGCCAATACTCAAGCTCGAACAGGTCGCTGCGGCTGACGGGCTCGAAGATGCCGACCTTCTGCGCGTCGCGCACCGTCTCGATCCACATTTCACCGAGATCGGCGGCGATGCGCGCATCCTTCACGGTACGGCCGTGCCCGAAGAGGCCGACCCCTGTCACCAGCGTCAAGCGCGGCATTGGATCGAGCATGGTCCGGGGGCTTGTGCAGTTCACCGCATTGGCTTCGAAATAGGCCTCGTAGCTCGAGACAAACACCGTGACATGGGCATCGATGACGTCGCGATAGCCAGCAAGATCGTCACTGCGGGGCGCCGGAAGAGCCATTGGACCGGTCTTGATACGGATCGAAAGATCCGGCGTGGAGACGCCCGCCAGGACCAGTTGCGGAAGATCGGCGCGGTTAACGAAATCGAGGATGCCAGGATCGACGCGGAATTCGCTGATCATCCTGTTGAAGCGGCCTTCGCCGCAGTCCTGCGCGACAGCGCCGCGCAGCATCGGCGCGATGTCGATGGCGCTCGCCAGATGCTCGGGCAACGCCGCCTTGGCGACGGGAGCAACGGGAAGGCTGCGGATGTAGTCCTCGGCCAGCGAAACGAAATGGATGAGGCGGTCGTAGGATTGCCGCGCGGTCTCACCAAAGGTGACGATGCCGTGCTTGTCGAGGATCAGCCCCTCGACGTCGGGGTCTTGGTCAAAAATCTCCGCTGCCTGTTTGGCTAGGTCGAAACCGGGCCTCACATAGTCGACGAAGCCGAGCCTGGTGCCGAATACCTCATCGCAGATCTCGCGGCTGTTCGCCTGGTCGACGAGGGACAATACGGCCGTCGAATGCGTATGATCGACGAACTTGTGGGGCAGGAACGCATGCAGAAGCGTTTCGACCGATGGATTGGGCGCGCCCGGATCGATCAAATTGGATCGCAGCAGGGCGACTATGCCCTCGTCGGATAAACTGCCGCGACGACGTGCCTTGAGCAGCGGCACACGTTTGACGGCCGGCAGGCCGGCGGGCTCGATGGTTGCCATGTCCCACCCGCTGCCTTTGACGCACAGGACCTCCCATTGGTCCCCAAACAAGTCCGCCACGCTGGTCTTGACCGAGGTGTTGCCGCCGCCGTGCAGCACAAGGCGCGGCTCGCCGCCCAACAGCCGCGTCGTATAGGTGCGCAGAACCAGATCTTCGCTCAGGCCGTCTTTGGCGCAGCGCCGCACCATTTCGGCGGCATCCTGGTCATTCCAAAGGTTTCTCATACTCCGACTTCCGAAGCGCAAGACGAATGCGGTGGTTGGGGCGAGCCAGTCACTCTGGTCCGCTTCGACGTTTGCGCTCGGTGTCCCCCTCCCTTTCCTCAGACCCTGCGATAGACGCCTCACAGCGTATCGGGGTCCTGATTTCCCTCTTCAGCCTCACCCGGTCTCGTTCATTTTTCACATCTAGACGACCAATTTTATCACATGTCAACAGAATTTGCCGAAATAAGAAGCAGGGAGCCGCGCAATTTCGCCTTCGGTCGGACATTTGTGAGGATTCTTGTGAAAAATTATCGACACGGGCCGGCCGTCGTGTTAGCCATGCCCTAACTCACTGACACCCCGGTTGACCAAACGAGCGAAGACATGGCCGGAACACGGCAGGAGCAGATCCTGGAATGGCTGGAGCGCGTGGGCGTCGGCTCCTATCAGGAACTCGCCGGTCTGCTTGATGTTTCCACGATGACGGTGCGGCGGGAGGTGGACGACCTGAACAACCGCGGTCTCGTGATCAAGACCCTTGGCGGGGTACAGCGCGCCAACGCGCCCAGCTATCTCATGGAAACGGCGATCCACGGCCGCATGGCCAAACAACGGCTTGAGAAACAGGCCATTGCCAAGGCTGCCGTCGCACTGATCCGCGATCGGCAGACCCTTTTCATCGACGGCAGCACCACCTGCTTGGAACTCGCCAGACTGGTTGCGCGCCGGATGCGCGGCTTGACCATCATTACCAATTCGGCACTCACCAGCATGGAGATCGGCCGCAACCGCAACAACACCGTCATCGGTACGGGCGGCGAGTTCGATCCCGACAGCTGCTGCTATGTCGGCACGAACGCGGAGGATGCTGCGGAACGATTCTACGTTGATATCGCCTTCATCTCGACGATGGGCTTTCTGCCCTCCGAAGGTACTTTCGAATCGACGGTCGCCAATTTCCGCGTCAAGCAGATCCTCACCCGGCACAGCAAGCGAGTTGTTCTCCTGATCGATCATTCAAAATTCGGACAGCGGGCGCTTGCTCGCGTCCTCGATGCCAATGAAATCGATTGTGTGGTGACCGACGACGCAACGACGAAAGACTGCCTGTCTCAGCTGGACGACAGCGGCACCGAATACCTCGTCGCGCCGATCGAGGGCGGCAATACCAATGTCGCTTGAGCCGGTTTCGGAAATGATGCGCCATGCCCGATCGCATCACTATGCGGTCGGCTATTTCGAGAGTTGGAGCATCGATTCCCTCTGTGGCGTCATCGATGCCGCCGAGCAAACCAGATCGCCGGTCATCATCGGATTCAACGGCGAGTTCCTCAGTCACGCCGGTCGCTTCGAGACCGAGCGACTGGCGCTCTATGGCGCGCTCGGAAGAGCGGCTGCCGCGTCGGCAAGCGTTCCGTGCGGCTTGGTCTTCAATGAATGCGCGCGGGATGAGTGGACGCGAGACGCCATTAAACTGGGATTCAATCTGGTGATGCCAGCCGACCCGGACGCGGCGCCGGGGGATTATGCGGAGCGGGTTTCGGATATTACCCGGTTTGCCCACGCCAATTCGGTCGACGTCGAGGCGGAGGTCGGCAGGCTGCCTTCGGGTCTTCCGGGCGCAAACCCTGCCGGCAGCAAGACCAGCGCTGAAGGCGCGCGGGTCTTCGTCGCCGAGACCGGGATCGATTTGCTGGCGGTAAGCGTTGGCAACGTGCACGTCGCGCTTGACGGAACCCATCACCTCGACCTTGCGCGGCTTGCCGAGGTCCACGCCGCAGTCGATGTGCCGCTTGTCCTGCATGGCGGCACCGGGATTGCGCCGGACCATCTCGTGAAGGCGATTTCGCTTGGCGTCACCAAGGTGAACTACGGCACCGGCATTAAGCAGCGCTACCTCGAGGCAGTGCGCCGCGCCGTCAACAGCAATGACCCCAACCCGCATGCTCTGATCGGGCTCGGCGGTCCGCAGGACGCGCAGGTCGTCGGCCGCAGGGCGGTACGCGAGGCGGTGCTCGAACGGCTGCCAGTGCTCAACTCGGTAGGAATGGCTTGACCATGTCGCGGATCGGACTCGCCGAAGGCACTGCCGATAGCAGGTCAACGACCGCGAAGCGGGGCCCGTTGTTCTCGTTCATGCGGTCGAGGTGAGGGAACTGTAATGCAAGTGAAGATGAAGATGCCTGACTTGTCGACGACGGAGGGCACCGAGATCGCCATTCTCAAATGGATCGCCGGCGTAGGTGATCCGGTGGAGCGCGGACAGATCATTCTCGAGGTGGAAACCGACAAGGCGGTGCAGGAGATCGAGGCCATCGCCAACGGGGCTCTCGCTGCACAGCTGGTTGGCCCCGGAGACAAGGTCCCCGTGGGAGAATTTATCGCAATCATCGAGGTAACGAAATGACCGGCGGAAACCAGGCTGATTTCCTACTCGGGCTTCTCGAAAGGATGATCGAGATCCGCGAGTTCGAGGAGGGAATCAAATTCCTTTTCCTCGAAGGCGCCATGCCGGGCACCATCCATCAGTGTCAGGGCCAGGAGGCGACCGCGGTTGGCGTCTGCTCGGCACTGGCGCCAGACGATTTCATTACCTCGACTTTTCGCGGTCATGGCCATGCGCTCGCCAAGGGCCTGTCCATGCAGGAAATGCTTGACGAACTGTTCGGCGCCAAGAGCGGTTGCTGCGCGGGCAAAGGCGGCTCGATGCACATGGGCAACATGGACAAGGGCATGGTGCCGGGCATCGCCATTGTCGCGGGCGGCATTCCGCTCGCCGCCGGGGTGGCGCTTTCGTTCAAGCTGCAGAGCAAGCCGCAGGTTGTTGCCTGCTTCTTCGGCGACGGCGCTGTGGCCGAGGGCGCGTTCCACGAAGGCGTCAATATGGCGGCGATATGGAATTTGCCGGTCATCTTCGTTTGCGAAAACAATCTCTATGGCGCATCGACGCGCGTCGATCTGGTGATGAAGAACACCAGGATAGCCGATCGTGCGGCGGCCTACGGTTTCGAAGGCGAAACGGTCGACGGCAATGATGTGCTTGCCGTCCATGAGGCGACGAAGCGCGCGGCGGCGCAATGCCGAAGCGGCAAAGGCCCCTACCTTCTGGAGCTGCTCACCTATCGACGGACGGGTCATTCGCGGCGTGATCCTGCTCACTATCAGCCGAAGGACGAAAAGCAGGAGTGGTTCGCGCGCGATCCCATCAACCGCTTCGCCGAGCAATTGCAGCGTGAGGGTTTGATCGATCCGGATGGCGTCAAGCGCATTCGCACCGCGGTGACCGAGCGTTTCGAGGCGGCTGTCGAAGTCGCCAAACATGCCGTCCAGCCGACGTTGGACGACCTCGAGACCGACGTCTTTGCAGAAAAGGAAGTGGCATGAAACGGCAGGGCATAGCGGAAGCGCTGCGCGACGGCATCACCGAGGAGATGCAGCGCGACGAGCGGGTCTTCTGCATCGGCGAGGACATTGGCATCCCAGGCGGCTGGGGTGGCGCCTTCACGGTGACGATCGGGCTGGAGAAGAAGTTTCCCGGTCGCGTCATCAATACACCAATCGCTGAACTGGGATTTTTCGGTGTCGCGGTCGGCGCTGCCATCATGGGCGCCCGTCCAATCGCCGACGTGCAGTACAGCGACTTCCTGTTTCTGGCCAGCGACCAGATCATCAACAACGCTGCCAAACTCCGCTACATGTCCGGTGGGCAGGTGTCGGTGCCGATGGTGATGCGGGCTCCGGTCGGTGCGTCGGGGCGTGGTTCGCAGCATGCGCAGAACATGGAGCGCTACTTCACCGGCGTACCGGGCCTGAAGGTCGTGGCGCCGTCAAATGCCTATGATGCCAAAGGCCTTTTGAAGGCTGCGGTCCGCGACGACAATCCGGTTCTGATGTTCGAGCACAAGCTCCTCTACGGCTCGAAGGGTGCCAGGGCGGAACCTGGCGCGGTTGATGCCACCAGTGACATTCCTGATGACGACTTCACAGTGCCGCTCGACAAGGCGGCTATCCTGCGCGAGGGCCAGGACGTGACCATCATTGCCTGGCTGCTGATGGCGCATTTTTCCATGCAGGCAGCCACCGAACTCGCGAAGGAAGGCATCGGTGCCGAAGTGATCGATGCACGCAGCTTGTCTCCGCTCGATTGGACGACACTGGTCGCGTCGGGGAAGAAGACCGGGAAGGTGGTGATCGTGGAGGAAGGCCCGAAGACAGGCGGCGTCGGGGCAGAGATTGCGGCCGGACTGAGTGAAAGGGTGCCCGGTGTGAAGATCGCGCGGGTGGCCTCGCCGGACATACCGGTGCCGTTCACACCTGTTCTCGAAAACGCTTATCGGCCGGACGTGGAGCGAATAGCGGCCGCGGCGCGGCGGGCCGTAGTCTGAGCGGATCATGATCGACGCGATCCATTAAAAGGTGCACGCCACCGCGGCGAGGCTCCCTCAGGAGGTGGTGTTCCCCGTGATATCCGGCGGCGCACCCGCAAGCAGCATTCAGCCGAAGAGAAGATTCGCATCGTGCTGGCGGGGCTTCATGGCGAAGAATCGATCGCCGCGCTGCGTAGATCGCTCACCGACGCTGTCGAACCGGCGTTCAGTTGTGTGCGGACATCATGCGCAGCGAGGTGGGCTCTGTAGATCGGGCATGATTGCCTCAAATGTCGCAGGCCGGTTGAGTGGAAGCGGTCAAGCCTGGGAGCGTCCGTGAGGGAGCGCTCGACGGGTGGTGCGTTCGAACGGGATCGGAAGATCACCGTCTAACGGTCGGGTATCCTTCCTGATCGAAGCCGGGGGGGCGACTGGGTGAGGCGATAGCCCGCTCGGCTCACGGGGCCACAGCTTCGCCACCAGACCAAAAAGGATCGATTACAAATCCCAAGGCCATTAGACCGAGGGCAATGCGGCGCGACGCGAATATTGCTTTTGCTGCGCCCGACCTCCGCCAAATAATCTCGCGGCCCGATGGCCACTTGCGACGTGATCCCTCAATTGCCTGCAAGTCCTGCAAGCGGTCAGGGCGCAAGATCAAACGCCGCAGTACTCGAAGCCAGCAACTCGGTCATTTCCTCTACTGTGCGCAGACGCGTGCCATCCGTAAACAGCCAACTACCCCCAACACAGATGACATTGGGCAAAAGGGCATAGGCGCGTAGCACGCTGGGGGTGACCGGCCCTGACGGCATGAACTGCGTCTTCGGAAAGACATTGGCGTAGTCGGAGAGGATGGCAGGCGCGGTGGTGGGCTCGGCCGGGTAGAATTTTAGCACCGTGTAGCCGAGGCGGTTTGCGTTCATCACCTCGGAAGCGGTCACGGCGCCTGGGATCAGCGGCACCGGCCCCTTCCGCGCGTACTCGGAAAGCGCCACGTCAAACCCCGGGCTGACGGCCAAATCCACGCCAATGGAGACGGCTGCATCGTAGAGCGTTGCATCAAGCACGGTGCCGGCCGCGAGCGCGATATGTGGATGGCGCGTCCGCGTTGCCGCCAGCACCTTCATCGCCGCCTGCGATCGCAGCGCGATCTCGATCAGGCCGGCGCCCGCCTCGACAAGACGGTCGACAGTCTCGCGGCCGCGTTCTTCCGTCTCGACGGTCACCACGGGAATGACGCGTGCGGCGCGGAGCCGCGCTTTCATTTCTGGATAGTCCATCAGATCTTCCCCTGCTGTCGGTTAGAGGCGCAGTCTTCCGGTGAGTGCCCAGGCGATGTGTAGCGCGGGACCGTCGCCAAGTCCGCGTCGGCGGGCCAGTAGCCGATGCTATTGATGATCAGATCGTCGCGCCGATTGCATCCGGAGCGCGCCACATCGAACGCCACGCTGTCCGTGCGATCGGCCGTGAGGACGGCAGGCACATTGCGGCGCAGATGAAGATCATGCGCGACGACCTTCGCTCCCTCCTTCGACAAGCGTCGCCTCAAGCTTGCGCCCATGAAGCCCGCTCCACCAGTCGCGGGCACAGTGTTGTTCACGTTGAATTTCCGTTGAATGTGAAGGGGATGGTTCGCGCCGGAATGACGACGTGCAGCGGCCGACCTTGAGCAGCGCGCGCAACCTCGCCAACGTCGGAGGTGTTGCCGGTGACGGCGTCATAATGAAGTGGCACCAGCGTATCTGCCCCGACCGATACCGCGAAATCCACCGCTTCGATTGAAGTCATGTTGCCGAGAATGCCGGTTGCCTCGCGCGCGCGATCGCGGCCGTTGACCGGAAGGAAGACGAGGCTCGGGCGGATCTTCTTGACCGCATCGACGAGGCTTGGGTGTGCAAGCGTATCGCCCGAGACGTAGGTGTCCATCCCACCGAGCGAGAAGGCGTACCCGACATGCGGACTCGTCCCATCCGGTCCGATCATGGGATCGTAACCGTCGGCGACAGTTACGCCGTGCCACGCCGGCAGGACCGTGATCCCGCCGAGGCGGTCAAGCGTATCGCCGGGGCGGGTGCCGACGCGAGCGATACCCGGCAGGCCCGCGGCAACCGCCGCCAAGTGTGGTTCAGGGATGATGATCTCCGAAATTGCGGTCAGCCGGGAAAGGTCGGCGACCCCGGCAAGGTCGAGGTGGTCGCCGTGGCCGTGGGTAACCAGCAATAGGTCCGTGCGCGGCGGCCAGGCACGCATGACCGGCGGCGGGATGGCGCGCTCGGGGTGGTCTGACAGCCACGGGTCGACCAATACGACCCGCCCACTGCTTTCCAGCAACAGGCCCGACTGCCCGAGCCAAGTCACGCGCAGCGCCATTCCGCAGTTCCCTCCGGTTTCGACCATCTCTACGCTTATGAAACTCAATTCTCAAGTATTGACACTCAAGAAACGGAGTCGTAGGTGTGCGTGACGGTGGGACGCCGCGAGGCGCGGCAGAATGCTCGCCGGTAGCGCGTCGTTGACGCTTAGGGAGGACACCCATGAACAACATCTCAGCCCGCCTCGGTCTGGCAGCCGTGATCGCCGGTTCCATCGCTGTGGCCGCACCGTTGGCGGTGACGACGGCGCGAGCCGCCGCGCCACTCAACATCTGGTACGTCAACCCACTGCCAAACACGCCCGACTGGGGTCGGTCCGGCAAGATCTTCGAGGATCAGGCTGCCACCCTCGGCTACAAGGCAACGATGGTCGGCCCCAACAAGATCGACATCCCGGCCATGGTCAGCGACATCGAACAGGCCATCGCCGACAAGGCCGATGGCATCATTACCTGCTCGCTTGATCCGGCTGCCTTCAAGGGCGTCGTCGACAAAGCAAAGGCCGCGGGCATCATCGTCGCATCCATCGGATGCGTCGATCCGAATGCGGACTTCTCGGTCGGCACAGGCAACGAAGCCTATGGCAAACTGGCGGCGGACCTCATCGCTGAGCAGACCGACGGGAAGGCGCAAGTCGGCATCGTCGGAACCGATCAGACGACACCCAATCAGGTTGCTCAGGTGAAGGGCTTCCGCGAGCAGGTGAAGGCGAAATACCCGGACGTCAAGGAACTCGTTTGGGAAAGCGATAATTCCGACGCCGGCATTGCGGCCCAGAAGATCGGCGCGATGGTGGCTGGCTATCCTGACATGAACTATCTGTGGATCATCGAGGGCGCGGCGCCCGGTGCCGTTCCGGCAGCGCTTGGCGAGGCGAACAAGAAGCCTGGCGACATCAAGGTGCTGGCAGTCGATGCCCAGGACTCCACCCTCAAGGGCATCAAAGACGGCTGGATCACGGCAACCTTGAACCAATGCTGGTTCAATGCGTCCGCCAATATCGGCCGCCTCATGGTGGAGATGAAGACAAGCGGCAAGCAGGCGAAGTCGTTCTATGAGATTCCGGTCGACCCGGTGACCAAGGACAGACTGCCCTACAAGGGCTGCCCGGCGAAGAACTCAGACGCACCCTTCGGGTATTGATCGCGGGTTACAGCCGCTTGTTGCAAGACGTCCTCGTGCCGCATAGTCAAATCCTTGGGACTCGATAATTGGGGATTGAAATGACAATTGCGGCACAAGGACAACTGGACCGACAGTCCCTTTCGGACGCGATCCGGGCCCGGCTTCGGCAACAGATTCTGTCGGGTGAACTGGCGATGGGCCAGCGACTAACGGAACAAGGCGTCGCTGAGGCAATGGGAACATCGGCGGGCCCGGTTCGCGAAGCCTTCGCGCGTCTCACCGCCGAAGGCCTGCTCATGTCGCTTCCCAATCGCGGCACGTTCGTATCGTCCGTCTCGGAGGAAGAAGCGCGCGGTGCCTACGGCGTGCGGCAGCGCGTCGAGCTATACGCCTTCGAACTGGCGCGCGATCGGTTGACGCCGGAAGCCAATCGAGAACTCGACCAGTTGATCGTCGAACTCAAAGCCGCGGCGCTCAAGTCGGATTATCCGACCATGATTAGTCTCGACATGCGCTTTCACGGGATCTTTTACGCGCATTCAGGCAATCCCATTCTGGTCGCCATCTGGCCAATGCTCGAAGCGACAATTCGCAAGTTCGTATCGGTCGCCGGGCCTCACTACACCCGCGATTTCAACGAGTCTGCGCTCCGCCACGAGAAGCTTCTCGCCGACTATCGCAAGGGGGATATGGACGCTGTTGCTAGGGAGCTCGGGCAACACGGCCAGGATCTCTGGCGCAACCTAAGCCCGCCCGCGGCTGCCGAGGTATCGCAGCCAACCCGGTCAGCCCGTTCGACCGGCGGCGCATTACCCTAGGAGATTTTTCTTTGCTCACCCGACTTGAACGCGGCGCACAGGTCATCTCGAGATCAGGCCGCCATGTGGAATCCGTCGAGACCTTCGTGGTCGATGGTCAGTGGCGCAATTTTCTCATCGTGAAGGTCACGACGAACGACGGCGTCGTAGGGTGGGGTGACGGAACGCTCGGCTGGAAAGAATTCGCGGTTGAGTCGCTCGTCCACGAATTCGCCGACCGGCATCTGATCGGCCGCGACCCGCTTCGTATCGAGGATATGTGGTTCCGCCTCTATCAGGTCGAGCACAATACCGGTCCGGTAATGTATGCGGCGATGGCGGGGCTCGAGACGGCGCTGTGGGACATTGCGGGCAAGATCGCAAAGCAGCCAGTCTTCAACCTCGTCGGCGGCGTGCTGCGCGACAAGGTGCGGGTCTACGCCAACGGCTGGTACGCCGACATGCACGACCACGCCAAGCTGCGCGAACGCGTCAAGAAGGTCGTCGGCATGGGCTACACGGCCATGAAATTCGACCCGTTCGGCGCCGGCGGGCGCGAACTCAGCCGGTCCGACCTGCGCGAAGCCGCCAAGGCGGTTGAGGCCGTGCGCGACGCGGCGGGCGCAGATGTTGACCTCCTTATAGAGTGTCACGGTCGCTTTTCCGTTGGCACCGCCATCGAAGCCGTCAAGGCGATGCAACCTTGCTCGCCCCTCTTCTGCGAGGAGCCGATTCCCGCCCATAACATGGACTCGCAGGCGTGGGTGACCGCGGCTGCCTCCGCCATGGGCGCCAGAATCGCGACCGGCGAACACACGTACTCGCGCTTCGGCTTCGCCGAGATGCTGCAGAAACAGGCCGCGCACGTCATTCAACCCGATCTCGGCTACACCGGCGGGTTCATGGAGACCAAGAAAATCGCGGCGATGGCTGAAGCCCACTACGTGTCCGTCGCCCCCCACAATTGCGACGGTCCGGGCAAGCTGATGGCGTCGATCCATCTGTGCGCCAACATTCCGAACTTCCTCATTCTGGAGACCTTCGCGGATTTCGACGTCGCGTGGCGCAAGGATTTGGTGAAGGGCGGTGAGCTGCCGGTTGTCGGCGGCTACTACGAAGTCCCGACCGCACCCGGCTGGGGCTACGAGATCGATGAGGACGTCGCCAGGGCGCACCCGGGCTCCATCAAGTCGCGCATGAACATGTTCGACGGCGAGTGGGAGAGGTTGATGTGCAAATGAGCGACGCCTCTCCTCCCGCCACGCTCGAGCTCAACCACGTCAGCAAAGCGTTCGGACACGTGGTCGCCCTTGACGACGTGTCTATGAAAGTCGAAAGCGGCGAAGTCACCGTCATTGTCGGCGACAATGGCGCCGGCAAGTCCACCGTGATGAAGGTGCTGGCCGGCGTCTATCCGATGGACAGCGGCGAGCTGCTCATCAACGGCATACCGACGACCCTCACCAGCCCGGCGAAGGCACGCGAGCATGGTATAGCGGTCGTCTTCCAGAACCTCGCGCTCGTCGAGTGTCTGGACGTCGCGGAGAACATGTATCTGGGACGCCAGATCAAGAGATGGCGGGTATTCGCCGACAAGAAGGCGATGATCGAGGCGGCCGCCGACACCCTGACCGAGCTCAAGGTTCGCCTTCCGTCCGTTCGAGTACCCGTGGGCGTGTTGTCGGGCGGCCAGCGCCAGGGCGTCGCGATCGCTCGGGCCGTCCAGCAGAACACACCCATCGTGCTTCTCGACGAACCGACTGCCGCGCTCGGCTACCGGGAAACCCAGCAGGTCATCACCGTCATCCAGCAACTTCGCGATGCCGGCAAGGCGGTGGTTCTCGTCAGCCATGATCTTTCCATGGTGTTCGACGTCGCCGACTCGATTCAGGTCATGCGACTGGGCCGCGTGCAGGGCGTGCGGCGTCGCGAAACCGCTGATCGTAATGAGATCGTCGGGTTAATCACCGGCGCCATCGAAGGTGATCGGAAGGCGGCGTGATGGCTAACGTCGACAAGCAAGCCGGGCCGTTGGACACAACCGCCGTAGCGCGCTCGGCGACAGGCAGCACGCCTTTGCTGATCCGGCTCCTCACCAGCCCCCAGTTCATGGTCGTGATGGTGATGCTGGCGTTCATTGCATTCGGTGCGACGCAATCGAGCCAGTTCCTCAATCCGCAAACCTGGATCAACATCCTGCGCAACGCGGTGTTCATCGCCATCGTCGCGTCGTTCACGACGCTCGTGTTCGTGAGCGGCGGTCTCGATTTGTCGGTGGGCAGTGTATTCGCAGTCGGCGGCATGGCGAGCGCCGGTCTTCTCGCCGCTGGAGTCCCGATTCCAGTCGCCATCCTGGTCGGCACGGCTGCCGGAGGCTTTGCTGGACTGCTCAACGGTATCCTCATCAACTACGCCAGCATTCCTCCATTCATCACGACGCTCGGAATGCTTTACGCGGCTCGTTCTCTGGTCGTCTATTTCACTGGGGGGCAACCGATCACGGCGCTGCCCGACAACTTCCCCGATATCGCGCGCAGCGACATCTTTGGCCTGCCGGTACTGCTCTACTACGCGGCCGCCGTCGTCATCATCGCGCACGTACTGCTTGAAACGACGACGTTTGGTGGCAACGTTCGCGCGATTGGCGGCAACCGTGAAGCAGCCGGCAATGCGGGGATCAACGTCCGCGCAATCTCGACAACCGTCTACGTTTTGAGCGGGTTGTCGGCCGCCTTCGCGGGCATGCTAATGTCGGCGCGCTTGGGGTCCGGCCAACCAAGCATCGGTACGGGCTTCGAGTTGCAGGTGATCTCCGCAGTCATCATCGGTGGCACCAGCCTGTTCGGTGGGATCGGCACCGTGTGGGGCAGTCTGCTCGGTTCACTGATTCTCAGCGTATTGACCACCGGGCTGATCCTGCTGCGGATCGACCCGATCCTGCAGGATTTCGTCATCGGGGTGATCATCATCGTCGCTGTCGGCATCGACCAGTTGCGCCGCCGCAGCATGTTCCGTTCGGCTGGAGTCAGATGAGCGGCAATCTCACGGACCGCGTTGTCATCGTCACCGGCGCTTCGCGTGGTATCGGCAAAGCGATTTCCACCCGCCTCTGGGCCGAAGGCGTGCGGCTGGTCATTACGGGCGGCCCGGGCGATGAGGACCGGCTCGCCGAAGCTGCCACGGCAAGCGGCGATTGTGAGGCCATCACCGGCGACCTCGGAGATCCGGGGCTGCCTCAACTTCTCGTCGACCGCGCGATCGATCGCTTTGGCCGCCTCGACGGGATCGTCAACAATGCCTTTGCGGAGGCGGTCGGCGCCGTCGGCGACGTGCCGCTGGCCGGATGGGAGCAAACGCTGCGCGTCTCCCTCACAGCGCCGATGCTCCTGGCCAAGGCCGCGCTTCCCTACATGCAGAAGGCCGGCAAGGGAGCGATCGTCAACATTGCGTCGCAGCGCGCCTTTGCGGCCGGGCACGGGGCTGCCGCCTACGAGGCCGCGAAGGGCGGCATCATCACCCTCACGCGATCGCTTGCCATCGATTACGGCCCATACGGCATCCGCACCAACACGCTGAGCCCAGGCTTCATCCTTTCGGAGCGCGCCCGCGACTGGATGATCGGCGGACCGCGTCGCGAGGAAGCGATGCGTGTTGGCATCCCGCTCGGTCGCCCGGGCGACCCTTCCGAGATCGCGGCCGTCGTCGCTTTCCTGCTCAGCGATGACGCCTCCTTCATCAATGGGGCGGTCATCCCGGTCGATGGGGGTGCGCTGGCAGGACTGCCGGAGAATTCCGCGCTCGCACTGGTGGAGGGATCGTGACCGACACCCCCCTCATCGGCATATTACATCCGGTCGTGATCACACGCGACTTCGCCCGCACGCGCCACTTCTACGAGGAGGTCCTTGGCTTCGTCGCGCGCCCCGTCACCACGCACGATCCCGAAAAGATCGCGCGGCTCGGCGGCCCAGCCGATACGGTGGCGAAAGCCGTGATCCTGCATGCGCCCGACGGATCCGAGCTGGAGATCGCGGCGTTCGAGCGGCCGGCCGGTCAGGCTCAGTCCACGGCCGGCTGGGCCGATGCCGGCATTCGCTCCATAACGTTCCAGGTCGCATCGATGGCCGCGATGATCGACCAACTCGCCGCCAACGGCTTCCCGCTGGTCAAGGACGTTGTCGAATTCGCCGTCGAAGGCAAGCCGGTGCAAGTCGCCTATGTGAGCGGTCCGGACGGAGTCACCCTGACGCTGCTGCAGGAGGGCAAGAAGTGAACGCCCGCTACCCGCGCACGGTGCTCGGTACCTGCTGTCTGCCGTGGCGCAACGGCCGGCTCGACGTGCCGCTCTTCCAGCGAAGCATCCGCGGTCTTGTCCATGCCGGTCTGCGCGACCTCTACATCTTCGGCACCGCCGGCGAAGGTCACTCGGTCACCGAGGAGCAGTTTCGCGAGGTCACCCGCCTGTTCGTCGAGACGATGGGCGAGGTGGACGGCGCCCCGCCGATGGTCGGCGTAATCAACCTGTCGCTGCCGACCGCGTTGAACCGTATCGAGTTTGCCGCCGGCCTCGGCGTGAACACCTTCCAGTTCTCCTTGCCATCGTGGGGGCCGATCAACGATCGCGAAGTCCATCGCGTTTTCCGGGAATACTGCGACGGTTTCCCGGACCGCCAGTTCCTTCACTACAATCTCGCGCGCACCGGCCGGCTGGTGCGGCCGGAGGAGTACGTTGAGCTTGCCGAGCGTCACGCCAATCTGATTGGCGTCAAGTACGGGCTGGGCGACCCCGAGACGGTTGCCGGGCTGCTGAGACTTGCCCCGCAGGTGACGCCTTTCTTCACCGAACTCGGGTTCTATCTTGGCGCCCCGCTTGGACCATGCGGACTGCTGGCCTCGATTTCGTCGAGCAATCCCAAGCGCGCCATGGAGTACTTCCGTGCCGGCGTCGATGGCGACTTCAATCGTCTCACCGAGCTCTACCGCGAGCTGGCGGGCGTGATGGGAGCAGTGCGCCGGGCGGCCGGTGGCATGGGTCTCAACGACGGCGCCTACGACAAGCTCGTTGCCAAACTCGCCGAGCCGGATTTTCCGCTCGAACTGCTGCCGCCATACCAGGGCTCCAGCGACGAAGGATATCGCCAGTATCTCGGCGAACTCAGCGCGCACTATCCCGGCTGGTTGCCGGAAGCATCGCGAAGGAAAGCCACATGAAACCCGGTGCCGCTGGTCGGGGTCGTCGCCTGCGCGGCGGTCGACCCCATTCCTGACCGGGCTCCTCCTGATCCTGACCGCCAAGTCATCGTGCCGCCGG
>CAVXLJ010000031.1:0-175838 GCA_963762605.1 uncultured Alphaproteobacteria bacterium
GGCGGGCTCGCTTGAGCGCGGCCGCCTTACGACGCCTCCTGCATGGCGATCTCGGCCGCCGGACCCCGGGCAAACTCGGGCGTGTCGGTGTCGCCGGCAAAGGCCCAGCGGTCGCGCCCTGCCCGCTTGGCCGCATAGACGGCGTCGTCCGCCGCCTTCAAGAGCTTGTCGATGCCCTGGCCCGGCTTGCGGAAGGCGACGCCGACGCTGACGGTGACCGGGTCGAGGCGCTCGCCGGCGCCGACGCTGCGATGCACCTGATTGCAGATGCGCTCGGCCAGCCGCGCGATCGCGCTGGGCGGCAGGCCGTCGATCATCGCCACGAACTCCTCGCCGCCCAGCCGCGCCACGATCCAGCGCGGCGCTTCGACGGCGGTCACCTCCGCCAGGATCGTGTCGGCGACGCGCTTGAGCACCATGTCGCCGTGGTCGTGGCCGAAGCTGTCGTTGATCGACTTGAACTTGTCGACGTCGATCATCAGCGCGGTCAGCGGCGTGCCGACGATGGTCTGTCGCTTGACGATGGCGCGGGCGAACTCGAAGAAGGCGCGCCGGTTGGGCAGGTCGGTGAGCGCGTCGACGCGCGCCTGCCGCTCGAGCTCGGCGTGCAGCTCCTGCTGGCGGCGGATGGCCATAAGCAACGGAAAGACCAGAGCCGGAACGACCACCGGCGGGATCGCCAGCGGCAGGACGATCGCCAGCGGGAACAGCTGCCTGCCGGTCAGGTGGAACGACGCGACGACCACGATGAGCGAGAACAGGGAGCGATGCGGCCGGAACGGCCAGCGTCATCAGGATCGGATGCCGCACGGCAAAACCAAGATTCGGCGCCGCAGTCCTCATGGCACCACATGTATTTTGGAATGACCGAACATTCGGTTAGGGCCTGTCGTCAATTTTCGGTTAGCGGCGGAGAAACGGCGCGCACGCGGCAATTCCAGGACCGACACTAGGGCGGCTGTCCATCGCCGACATCACGCATGCCAAAGCGCCTCCCCGACGCATGGCCGAGGGTGTCGCCGAATTCTGTTCAAGGATATCTTGCCGCGATCGCTACAATTCGAACGATCGCGCCCGCCGGCTCAGTTATCCACCGCCGCGCCGTCGTCCTCGTCTTCGCCTTCGGCCTCGCTGAGGCGTTCGACCGAGACCACCTTCTCGCCCTCGCCGACGTCGAACAGCGTCACGCCCTGGGTGCCGCGGCCGATGATGCGGATATCGTGCACCGGCATGCGGATCACCTGGCCGCCGTCGGTGACCAGCATGATCTCGTCGGCGTCCTCGACCGGGAAGGAGGCGACCAGCGGCCCGTTGCGCTCGTTGACCGCCATGGCGACGATGCCCTTGCCGCCGCGGCCGGTCACCCGGTACTCGAACGACGAGGTGCGCTTGCCGTAGCCGTTCTCCGAGGCGGTGAGGATGAACTGCTCGGCGGCGCCCATGGCGGCGTAGCGCTCCTGGCCGAGTTCGCCGCCATTTGCCCCGGCCTCCTCGTCGTCGGCGGCGGGCACCTCCGCCTCGCCCTCGCCGCGCACCGCCCGGCTCATCTTCAGGTAGGCGCCGCGCTCGTCGGCCGATGGCGTCGAAATGGCGCAGGATCGCCATGGAGATGACCCGGTCGCCCTTGCCCAGCGCAATGCCGCGCACGCCGGTGGAATCGCGCCCCTTGAACACGCGCACGTCGCTGACCGGGAAGCGGATGCACTGGCCGGCCGCCGTGGTCAGCAGAACGTCGTCGCCCTCGGTGCAGGGCTGCACGCCGACGATCGCCTCCTCGTCGCTGTCGAACTTCATGGCGATCTTGCCGTTGCGGTTCACCTGGACGAAGTCGGAGAGCTTGTTGCGGCGCACGGTGCCGGCCTTGGTGGCGAACATCACGTCGAGCTCGCCCCACGTCTCCTCGTTCTCCGGCAGCGGCAGGATGGTGGTGATGCGCTCGTTGTCGGAAAGCGGCAGCAGGTTGACCAGCGCCTTGCCGCGCGCCTGCGGCGCGGCCAGCGGCAGCCGCCAGACCTTCTCCTTGTAGACGATGCCGCGCGAGGAGAAGAACAGGATCGGCGTGTGGGTATTGGCGACGAACAGGCGGGTGACGAAATCCTCCTCCTTGGTCGCCATGCCGGAGCGGCCCTTGCCGCCGCGCCGCTGCGCCCGGTAGGCGTCGAGCGGCACGCGCTTGATCCAGCCGGCATGGGTGACGGTCACCACCATGTCCTCGCGCTGGATCAGGTCCTCGTCCTCGAGGTCGGCGCCGCCGTCCTCGATCACGGTCTTGCGCGGCGTGGCGAATTCCTCGCGCATCGCCTTCAGCTCGTCCTTGATGATGGTGCGCACCCGCGCCCGCGAGCGCAGGATGTCGAGAAAGTCGGTGATCTCCGCGGCGATCTTGTTGAGCTCCTCGGCGATCTCCTCGCGGCCGAGCGCGGTCAGCCGGGCCAGGCGCAGTTCGAGGATGGCGCGCGCCTGCGCGTCGGAGAGGATGTAGGTGCCGTCCTTCTCCAGCCTGTGGCGCGGATCGTCGATCAGCGCGATCAGCGGGGCCACGTCCTTGGCCGGCCAGCGCCGGCTCATCAGTTCCTCGCGCGCCGCGTTGGGGTCCTTGGCGTGGCGGATGATGCGGATCACCTCGTCGATATGGGCCACCGCGATCGCCAGCCCGACCAGCACATGGGCGCGGTCGCGCGCCTTGCCGAGCAGGAACTTGGTGCGCCGCGTCACCACCTCCTCGCGGAAGGCGACGAAGGCGGCGAGCATGTCCTTGAGCTTCATCGTCTCCGGGCGGCCGCCGTTGAGCGCCACGAAATTGGCGCCGAACGAGGTCTGCAGCTGCGGAGAAGCGCCAGAGCTGGTTGAGCACCACGTCGGCCATGGCGTCGCGCTTCAGCTCGATCACCACGCGCATGCCGTCGCGGTCGCTCTCGTCGCGGATGTCGGCGATGCCTTCGATGCGCTTGTCGCGCACCATCTCGGCGATCTTCTCGATCATCGTCGCCTTGTTGACCTGGAACGGGATCTCGTGGACGACCAGCGCCTCGCGCTCCTTGCGCTACGGTCTCCACCGTCACCCGGCCGCGCATCATGATCGAGCCGCGCCCGGTCTCGTAGGCCGAGCGGATGCCGGCGCGGCCGAGGATGATGCCGCCGGTGGGGAAGTCCGGGCCGGGGATGAACTCCATCAGCTGCTCGATGGTCAGCGTCGGGTCGTCGATCAGCGCCATGGTGGCGTCGATCACCTCGCCGAGATTGTGCGGCGGGATGTTGGTCGCCATGCCGACGGCGATGCCGCCGCCGCCATTGACCAGGAGGTTGGGGAAGCGCGCCGGCAGCACCACCGGCTCGCGCTCGGAGCCGTCGTAATTGTCGCGGAAATCGACCGTGTCCTTGTCGATGTCCTCGGTCATCGAATGGGCGACCTTGGCGCGCCGCGCCTCGGTGTAGCGCATGGCCGCCGGCGGATCGCCGTCGACCGAGCCGAAGTTGCCCTGCCCGTCGATCAGCGGCACGCGCATGGAGAAATCCTGCGCCATGCGCACCAGCGCGTCGTAGATCGACTGGTCGCCGTGCGGGTGATACTTGCCCATCACGTCGCCGACGATCAGCGCGCACTTGCGATAGGGCTTGTTCCAGTCGCGGCCGTTCTCGTGCATCGAATAGAGGATGCGGCGATGCACCGGCTTCAGCCCGTCGCGCACGTCGGGCAGCGCGCGGCTGACGATCACGCTCATGGCGTAATCGAGATAGCTCCGGCGCATCTCGTCGGAGATCGAGATCGCTTCGAATTCGGGGGTCTTGCCCTCGCCGGAATCGCCTGATCCGGGAGGCGGAGTTTGGTTGGCCAAAACGGTCCTGGGAATCGGTTGAAACGCTAGGGGGAATCTAGGGTTTCAGGGGGGCGAAGGCAAGGGAACGGAAGCAAATTCCCGGGGTCATTTCTCCCGCAAATTCAATAACCTATTTGCCGATGTCTCGGTGGTCCGCATTCTTGTCGGACGACCTAGTTGCTGTTGTGGCCGTTCACGGCGACCCACAACGACACCTAGACGGCGGACAAGACCTGCAACCTGTGATAACTTCTAGCTGTTGTGGCAATGACGAGCACACAATGGCGAAGAAAACCACTTTCTCCCTCTATCTCGCCAAAGAAGATGTGGTTGAACTTGATGATCTGCTGACCGATAGCGCGCGAGATCACATTGCCAATGGTCGCGCCACGCGGTGGACTTCGAGCACCTTTGGCGACGGATCGCTACTTTATGTCTTTCCTAGCGTTCGCATTCGCCCGAAATGGCTGCCAATGCTACAGGCTGAATTCGGAAACGATGATGTATTCGGCCAATCACCATGCGCGGTGCTCCTATTCAAAACGGGAGAGCGCAGTTTTGCGATTAGCTTTTCGTATGGCCACGTCTACCTCGATGACTCAAGAACAGAGGCCGATTTCGGACTTAAGGTGGCGATTAACTTTGTCAGCGATGCAAAACTTCGGGGTGTCGAACGATCCAACATAGGCGCTGCTATACGCGACGTTGCCCAAGCGGCCGGCCAACGCGATCTCCGATCTTTTGGTTTCGACGACGCGCTTGACATTATTCGCAAAGTGAGCGGCTACGGGCCCAACAGCGAATTTGCCGACATTGTCACCGGGTCTCGGTGTCTGCGCTTCTCAAAAAAGATCGAATTGTCGGCTGTGCCCAAAACTGCGCAGCAAGCAGTGAACCTTTTTGGGTCCACCGCGTACAAGCAAACTGCATTCGGCGTGCTGGACTTCCTTTCGCCGGTCCTTGATCCAGTCCACAGGGACCGTTTGGACGAACTACTTGTGGCGGCCATCCGCGATGACACCGACGAGTTCGAGATTTCGATCCCAGAAATCCTGCCTGATCAAATTGGAACGTTTCGGTTCGTGCGCGCGGGAATTCGGAATTTTTATCCGGACCTTTCGCTTGAACTGTACCGCAAAGGATTGGGGGCCCGTCTCGATCAGCTCGCTCCTGATGACCTACGTCTTCATCGTGTAGCGGCCTATGGCGACGATGAAAGGTCCGCACAGACTTGGCCGGTCTACGCGTCACTAGTTGGATCACTCGTCTGGCGCGGTAGACGTTACGCCCTCAACGAGGGTTTTTGGTATTCCGTCGATGACGCATTCAGAAGCGCAGCCGACGAGAATTTCAGGGGTCTATTGGGACCGCGCGACAATCGCCTGCGGCCCTTCAAGAAGTTCTACCCCATGAAAGAAGCGCGCCACTCAACCAAGCCGACCTATCAATCCGAGAGTTCTACAATGCCGAAGTTGCCCAAGAGTTTGGCTATCTGCTGCTCGATCAGAAGTTTGTGGGCATGTCCGAAATGCCGGGTCCTGGCGTTGAGATGTGCGACCTCATAGATTTGCCAGCACGGCGCTTTATCCACGTAAAGAAGAGTTCCCGGCGCTCAAGCGTGCTGAGTCATTTCTTCAAACAAGGCGGCAACTCGGCGCAGCTGCTGCGCAAGTATACCAAATTTGGAGAGGAATTGGTTCGGGTTGTGGATCGCAACTATGGCCAAGCTACGGCGGCAATGCTTTCCGAAGCACTCAAACAGAAGTGGACCGTAGAGTTCCAAATAGCTGATTTCCCGCGAAGCAACGGAACTCACGACATACCATTTTTCAGTAAGCTATCCCTTAGGGACGAAGCTCGAAATATCAGCGCGATGGGGTTCGATGTCCGCGTCGGCTTTATAACTCTGGCTCGGCTCTAGCAGCCCGTAAACTACATGGAGCGGAGTGCAAGACGGGATTTTCCTGCCGCCCCGGATTTCGCTGCTCTCCATCGGGGCAAGCGCTACCACGGGCTCCCAACCTCCCCCTTGAGGGGAGGTCGAAATGCCGAAGGCATTTCGGGAGGGGGTGTATTCGCCGACAGGCACAGGCCCCTCCCCGAAACGGCTTCGCCGTTTCGACCCTCCCTCCAGGGGAGGGTTCGGCGCAGTGCCAGCCGCGCGCTCCCGTCCCTCCCCCGCGTGAGCGCGGGGAAGGTGGCGAGGCCAAGCGCCGAGCCGGGTGGGGGCAACACGAACGATCCGTGGATGGAATAACGGACCATAGCGGCAACGAGGCGACAAATGCGTTGAGCCCGGTCACCTCGACGTAACTCTCTCACCCGAAGGTGCCGTCTTCCCCGCAGCCCGCCAGACGGTACCTATAGCCCACCCGTCGCTCCCCGGCGGGTTGTCCAGAGGAGCGCGACCTTGAACAAATTCATCGACAGCACCATCGGCGTCACCGGAGCCAGCGGCAATCTCGGCCGCCACGTGGTGGAGCATCTGCGCGAGGCGGGCGCCAAGCGGATCGTCGCCATCAGCCGCAAGCCCGACAAGCTCGGCGATCTCGCCGGCCCCGGCGTCGAGCTGCGCGCCGGCTCTTTCGACGAGCCCGCCGGCCTCGCCGCCGCCTTCGCCGGTGTCGAGCGCCTGCTCCTCATCTCCACCGACACCCTGGCCGACCGCGCCACGCAGCACATCGCCGGCTTCGACGCGGCGCTCAAGGCGGGCGTGCGGCACGTCGTCTACACCGGCATCACCAGCCCCTACCCCGACACGCACCCCGACGCGCTGGTTTCCAATTCGCACTACTGGACCGAGGCGCGGATTGTCGCCAGCGGGATCGACTTCTCGATCATGCGCGACAACCTCTATACCGATTTCCTGCTTGCCGGCGCGCATCACGCCGTCGCCAGCGGCACGCTCTACCATGCCGCCGGCACCGGCCGCCGCGCCTACGTCACGCGAGAGGATTGCGCCGCCGCCGCGGCCGCCGCGCTTCTTAATGGCGAAGGCAAGCGCATCTACGACATCGGTGGCCCGGAGGCGATCTCCGGCGACGATCTCGCCGCGATCCTCGCCGATATCTCCGGCAAGCCGGTCAAGGCCGTGAACGTACCGCCGGAGGGCTTCGCCGCCGGCCTCAAGCAGGCCAACCTGCCGCCCACCGTCGTCGGCATGCTCACCCGCTTCGAAACCGACGCCGCCAAGGGCTATTTTGCCATCGTCGCCGGCGCTTTCGAGGAACTCACCGGCCGCAAGCCGCGCTCGGTGGCCGATTTCCTCGCCGCGCACAAGAGCGCCATCGTCGATTGAGCCGGCCGGGCGGAGACCGCCGCGGACTGCCCCTGCCGTATTCGCCCATTCGCCCCGCCAAAGTCGGATGTTTCCGACTTTGGCCATCTTTGAACCCAAACACGGGCAAGCCCGTGTTTGGTGGGAGAGGTGAAGCGGCGCCGGTCGCGCCACATCGCCTCTGTCAGCGCAACTGCGCCCCCCCACGCACCCGCCCATTGCGCTTTCCCCCGCCGCCACCTATGTGCAAGGCGTTCCAGATTTGCTCTGCCTTGCTGCAGCTAGCCCTTATCGGCCCTTCCTCAAGTCAACGCGAAACTCGAATACGACAGCCGGCGAATGGTCGCCGGCCACACTGACGCGTTGCCGCGTTACACCAAAAGGAAGTAAGCCACATGGCTACGGGTATCGTGAAATTCTTCAATACGCAGAAGGGCTTCGGCTTCATCGAGCCGACCGACGGTTCGAAGGACGTCTTCGTCCACATTTCCGCCGTCGAGAGCGCCGGCATGAGCACGCTGAACGAGGGCCAGAAGCTCAGCTTCGACGTGGTCAGCGAGCGTGGCAAGACCAACGCCGCCAATCTGCACAACGTCTGAGCTTCAGAGCGCAGTGCAGTGACTGAAGAGCCCGGCGCCCCGCGCCGGGCTTTGTTGATTCCGCGGTGCCCCATCCTCCGAACCCCTCTCCAGAGGCGAGGCTCGGCGGCGTGAGCAGGCTGGCGAAAGCGCCCTTTTCCACACCCCTCCATTGCATTTCCCTCCGCCGAAGCCTATATGCGCCGGGTTCCAGATTTGCTCTGCCTTGCGCAGCTACCCCCGGTGGGGGCTTCCTCAAGTCAACGCGAACTCGGATCGACGGCCCGGCGAATGGTCGCCGGCCACAACGACGCGTTGCCGCGTTACGAAAAAAGGACGTCAGCCAGATGGCTACGGGTACCGTGAAATTCTTTAATACGCAGAAGGGCTTCGGCTTCATCGAGCCGTCCGATGGTTCGAAGGACGTTTTCGTCCACATCTCCGCCGTCGAGCGCGCCGGCATGAGCACGCTGCGCGAGGGCCAGAAGCTCAGCTACGACGTGGTCAGCGAGCGCGGCAAGACCAACGCCGCCAATCTGCAGGAAGTCTGATCTCCGGTGCGAACCGGATAGGTTCATGAGAGCCCGGCGCCCCTAGCGCCGGGCTTTTTGTTTGGGGTCCCCGCGGCCCGACAGCAAGGGAGATCGGCCGATGCCCTTCAGGCCCAATTACCGGCAGGCGCGCGGCGAGCGCGATCGCGCCAAGCAGCAGAAGAAGCAGGAAAAGCTGCGCAAGCGTGAGCAGGATGCCGCCGCCCGCAAGGCCGAGATCGAGCCCGGCGAGACCGCCGGCGGCGTTTCCACCGACGATCCCACGCAGCCGGGCGAGAGCGGCGGCGAGGAATAGGCGCGCCGGGGACGCGACACTTCGAGTGGCGGCAGGCGTCGCGCTCCCGCCTATAGTCGCGCGACTGGCAAGGAGTCGCGCCCATGGAAATCGGATTTCTCGTCTTCCCCCGCGTGCAGCAGCTCGATCTCACCGCTCCCTACGAGGTGCTGGCTTCCTGGCGCGAAGCGCGCGTGCGGCTGGTGGCAAAAACCCTGGAACCGGTCGTCTCGGCGACCGGGCTGCGGCTGACGCCGGACGTGACCTTCGCCGACTGCCCGCAACTCGACGTGGTCTGCGTTCCCGGCGGCGACGGCATCAATCCGCTGCTTGGCGACGCGGAGACGCTGGCCTTCCTGCGCGCTCAGGCGGACGGCGCGCGTTTCGTCACCTCGGTGTGCACCGGCGCGCTGCTGCTCGGCGCGGCCGGCCTGCTCAGGGGCAAGCGCGCCACCACCCATTGGGCCTCGCACGATTTCCTGGCCGCCTTCGGCGCCATTCCGGTTCATGCGCGGGTGGTGCGTGACGGCCGGCTTGTGACCGGCGGCGGCGTCACCGCGGGCATCGACTTCGCGCTCACGCTGGTGGCGGAACTGGCGAGCCGCGCCGTCGCCGAGGCGATCCAGCTCAATCTGGAATATGCCCCGGCGCCACCCTTCGATGCCGGCGGACCGGACACGGCCCCGCCCGATGTCGCCGCCAAGGCGCGGGCGCAGAGCGCCAAGGGACTGGCTGAGCGCGCGCGGCTGGTCGCCGCGGCCGCCAAGCGCCTCGACGCGATGCCACAGTGAAGTTGGCTGCCGCGCATCCGTGCGCCGCGCTTCAGAAGTTCTGATAGCGGTTCGAGACGATGAAACGCAGGATGTCGCTGATGAGGTCGAGGTGCGGATCGGACTGCAGCGGCCCGGGCCCTTCCATGATCTTGGCCACGGCGCGCCGGCTCTGCGCGATGTCCGCCTCGATGAAGAAGCTGTTGCGCAAGAGGATCTGGACCATTTCGGAAACGGTCTGCGGCGCAATGGTCGACGGCGTGTCGATGGTGACACTGGAAACGAACGGAAACAGCAGCCCGGCCTTGATGCGCCCGGCATTGGCCTCCCTGCGCAGATGAAGATCGACGGGCAGCTGCGGACCGGCCGCTAGCCCGCGCCCGAGGCATTCGACGACGCGGCCGTGCGAGCGCGGATTGACGAAATAGGACGCCATCACGGTGAACTGGACGTCGGAGAGGTCGATCAACGACAGCGATGGCGGCCGGCCCGGCGCCGCATTGCGCTCGAAAAGGCCCTTCAGCATGTGGATGAAGATCACGTCTCGAGTCGCCATCGTATCGGTGAAGACGACGTCGAAGGACGCCATCAATCCGCTGTCGATCACCGATTAAATCGCCGGGCCGAAGGGTTGCGCCAGCACCGCGTCGTCCTCGAGAACATGGACGAAGCGGCCGTCCGGCTGGATGCCGGCGAGCACGTCGTGGTGCGAGCGGAAGCAGCCATATTCGCTCGGCCGCAACGGACAGTCCGCTGGCTTCTCGGCGCCGGTCACCGCAGGGAAGCGCTGATAGAGCCCGGTTAGCCCGGCCCGCGCGATCGTCGCCTCGATCGCCGTGCGCCGCTCCTGCGACGTGTCGAGATTGATGTAGTAGCCGTGCCAGGGTGCCGGCATCCGCTTCCTCCTGCGGGCCCCGCGCAACCGGCTGACCCGAGAAAATCGGCTTCTCATAGCGCGCGGTGCGGTCGGCCGGCAACCGCTCGCGCGCGGTGCATCCGCCCTTGCCGCTTCCGGGGAATGGCTCGTCTCAGAACGGGCGGTACCGGTCGGAGACGTCGAAGCGCAGGATGTCGGTGATCAGGTCGAGGCGCGGGTCGGGCTGCCATGGCCCCGTCCGGCGCATGATCTCAGCCATCGCGCGGCGGCTCGCCTCCGCGTCCGCCTCGATGAAGAAGCTGTTGCGCAACAGAAGCGAAACCGCCTGCGATGCACTTTCCGATCGGATAGTGGAGGCGCCGCCAATGATGACGCTGGAGAGGAACGGGAACAGCAGGCCGGCCTTCAGCCGCCCGTCATGCACGGCGTCGCAATAGAGCAGATCGAGCGGACGCGCCGGCCCGGCCGTCAGCCCCTCGGCCAGGACGCCCTTCACGCGTTCATGCGAACGCGGATTGATGAAATAGGAGGTCGCGCCGGCGAAATTGACCGTGGCGAGGTCGATTAGCGACAGGGAGGGCGGCCGCCCCGGTCCGGCATTGCGGTCGAACAGCCCCTTCAGCATGCGGATGAGGGGGAGTTCGTCCATTACCATCATCTCGGTGAAGACGATATCGAAGGGCTCCATCAGCCCGCCGTCGATCACCGATTGCAGGGCCGCGCCGAAGGGCTGCGCGAGGATGGCATCATCCTCCAGCACATGGACGAAGCGGCCGTCCGGAATGAGGCCGGAGAGCAAATCATGGTGCGAACGAAAGCAGCCGTATTCGCCCGGGCTCAGGCGGCAGCCCGCCGGCTTGCCCTCGCCCGTCCTGGCCGGGAAGCGCTGGTAGAGGCCGGTCAGCCCGGCGCGCGCAATGCTCGCCTCCATGGCGCTGCGGCGCTCTGGCGAGCTGTCGAGATTGATATAGTAGCCACGCCAGGGTGCGGCCATCCAGTCCCCCTGCCGATTGTGCTGCGGCGTGCGAGGCCGCTAGAGAAGCGGCTCCTCATAGCGCGGGGTGCCATCGACCAGCAACCGCTTGAGCGCGGCACGACCGTCGGACCCAAGCGCCACGTCCACCGCCAGGTGCTGGTCGTTGCGCAGTTTCTCCAGCGCGCGGCCAGTGCCTTCGGGCAGGAAGAACTTCCCGATGTCGTAGTCGACACGATAGATCTTGCAGCTGGTCGCACAGTCCGGGCCGCCGATGCGCACATCGCTCACTGCGCCCCTGATCCAGATGCCAGTTGCCGGCGGCGCGTGGGCGATCGTCGTCGCCTTCCACGTATCGCCCGATCGGGCGAGCGTCACATAGATCGCATCGCCGTCGGCGAAAGCGTCGTCGCCGTCGAGCGCGGCGTTGTCGAGCCGCGAGATGTCGTAGGAGAGCGCGATGTAGTCGCCGCGCAACAGGTCGCGCGGATCGACCGGCACGACGGCAAGGCGAACCTCGTGTCCGGTCTTCAACAGCAAGGCGCGGTCGACGATCAACCAGCCGACGAGGCCCACCTGCAGCAGAAAGGCGACGCCAAGCGCGACGCCATAGGGGATCCACCTGGTCATGGCGCGGCCTCCGGCGCCGCAACCGGCGCGGCGGCGTTGCGGCCGGTGAGATGCCGGTCGAGGCGGTAAAGGCCCCAGGCCAGAGCGATGAACAGGACGCCCCCCAGGAAGAAAGCGACCGCGGTATTCATCAGCGAGCCGAAGGTGACGGCGTAGAGGTAGATCACCTCGGCCCCAAGGACGAAGAGCCCGGTGGGCTTGCCCCCGCCGACCGTGCCGGTCTGGCCGAGATAGACCGCCCACAGTGCCGCGATCAGCACAATGACGCCGCCGCCGACGCGCGCCCACAATTCGTCGCCCGGCAGGGCGAGCGCAAAGCCAAGCGCCGCGACACCAAGCACGGCGATCGCCACCGCATCGAGCCCGGCGACGCTCTTGCGCGCCGCGGCCAGCGCCGCCAGAGCCACTGCGGCCACCATCAGGCCTATGGCGACCGTCGTCAGCGTCTGCTCACCGACCGCCGGATGATCTGCGCCCTGCTCGACGGCAAGCGCCACCAGCAAGGCCACCAGCGCCGGCCACCGCATGTCGCGACCGAGCGCGGCGATCCGTTCATTGTTGAGGCTCGCCAGCGCTGCACCCAGCGCAAACAGAGCGAGGCTCGCCGCAACGCCCACGACAATCGTGCCGGCGAACGACCAGTCGTGGCGATGGCCGGCCGAGCCGATGGCAAGCGCCACCCAGAAGATGAAAGCGAGCACGGACAGCAGACGGTCGTTGCGCGAGCCGATGACCGTGGCGATGGCCGCCCCGGCCAGCACCGGTATCAATCCCGCCCAGTGGGGCGCGGCACCGCCGTCGACGGTGACGATGTAGGTCCATGCGCTGCCGCCGATCAGGCCGAGAGCCGTCATCGTCGGCGAGCCGCTCAGCACCGCGGCGGCGAAGATGCCGATTAGCCACAGAACGATTGCGTCGGAGAACGCGCCGTTCAGATGATAGCTTTGCCCGACCAGGGCGATCGCCGCGGCAAAGCCGAGGCCCGCGACGAGAAGAGCGACTTCGGCGAAGACGCGCAGGCTTCGGCGGTCGAGCACACCGGCCGCGCCATAGGACAGCGCAAGCGCAGCCGCGAGCAATCCAAGGCGCGCAACGCGCGGGATGTCCTGCCAGTTAGCACCGACGAAGGCGATAATGCCGAGGCCGACGAGCAGCCCGCCGAGCATGCCGACAATCGTGGCGAGGCCGAAGGCGGTTCGCCCGGGCGGCAGTTCTGCGAGGATCGCGCTGGCGCCGTCAGGCGTCACCCAGCCGGCGTCGCGCCATTTCGGCAGGTCGGTGGCAAGACGCTTGCGATAGGCACGGTCAAGCATACGGGTCTCCGGTATGGCGGGCCTGCTTATCCGCGCTGCCGGCTCGTCGGAAAGTGTCCGATGTCACAGCCTTCGCGGCCGCCGGCCGCCGCGCCCGGCTCCGGCGGCACGGCAAAATTGCCGATAACGGGATTGCTGGCATTCCGGTCACGGTGCTGGCAGCATGGGCGGCAGGGAGTCACCGATGTTCGACTATCTCCTCAATGCTCTGGTGACGTTGTTGGTCACTGTCGACCCGCTCGGCCTGGCTCCGGTCTTCGCCGTGCTGACCACCGGCATGGCCGGCAGCGCCCGGCGTCAGACCGCCATTCGGGCCTCGGTGGTCGCCGCCAGCGTACTCATCGCCTTCGCCCTGGTTGGCGAACCGCTGTTGGGTTTTCTCGGCATCTCGCTTGCCGCGTTCCGCATTTCGGGCGGTCTGCTTCTCTTCGTCATCGCCTTCGAGATGGTCTTTGGGCTGCGCATGCAGAGGAAGACCAGTCAGGCCCATGATGCCGCCAGTCGCGACGACAACAGCCATATTGCGGTGTTCCCGCTGGCGATCCCGCTGATTTCCGGACCGGGTGCCATCTCCGCGGCCATTCTTCTGGCATCGCGCGCCCCATCGGCGGGCGCGGAGATATTGCTGCTGGTCATCATCGTGCTGATGGTCGGATCGTGCCTCGCCGTCTTCATGATGGCCAACCGCATCGAACGACTGCTCGGCGAGACCGGACGGATCGTCGTCGGCCGCCTGCTCGGGCTGTTGCTCGCCGCCCTTTCCATCCAATTTATCGCCGACGGCATCATGGCCTTCGTCGCCGGCAATGGCGTGCCAGTGTCTTGAGTGGCAGACGCCACCGATGACAAATCACGCCGGCCGCACGACCTAGAACGGAATGTCGTCGTCGAGTTCCTCGGCGAGCGAGCCGCCGCCCGAGCGGGCCGCCGGCCGGCCCGGCTCGGCTTCCATCGGGCTCGACCGGCCAAAATCGCCGCCGGCACCAGCACCGGCCCCTTCGCCGCGTCCGTCAAGCATGGTCAGCTGCGAATTGAACCCCTGCAACACGACCTCGGTCGAATACCGGTCCTGGCCGGATTGATCCTGCCACTTGCGCGTTTGCAGCTGGCCCTCGAGATAGACCTTGGATCCCTTGCGCAGATATTGCTCGGCGATACGGCAGAGACCTTCATTGAAGATCACCACGCGGTGCCACTCGGTCTTCTCGCGCCGCTCGCCGGTGGCCTTGTCGCGCCAGTTTTCGGAGGTCGCCACCCTGAGATTGGCGATCGGCCGTCCGTCATTGGTGCGGCGGATTTCCGGGTCGGCGCCCAGATTGCCGATGAGGATGACCTTGTTGACGCTCCCGGCCATGGTTCTGCCCCTCCTGTCCTAGCTCGTACGATCGACCCTTCGCCGGACCCTAAACTCTTCGCCAGTGCGGCGCAGAGCAAAGCCGATCTTTTCCACAATGTTCTTCATATGTTCTCATCGCAGCGCGCCCTTGTCCAGCCTTTTCTCGGCACGTCCCTCAGCCACTCCAGATTGGAATTGATCCAGATCAAATACAGAAGCCGCCTCCCCTGCACTTATTGAGGCAAGGGGCTTCGAGGAGCATGGGCGGGGACGGTGACGAACGACAACAACGAGCGGCGCTATCCGCTTCCTTGCCCGGTGTGCGGCACAGCGATGATCGGCCAGAAGACCGATCCAAAACTGCCGGACAACAATCGCTTCGAATGCCTGCGCTGCGGTGCGGTGGTCCTGCGCGAAAACTCCGCGCCGGACGACATCACCGCTTGAACGTCCGCTCGCTTTCGCTTTGCAACCAGCGCCTACGGCCTGGGATCGATCAGCTCGTCCATTCGGGAGTCGAGCCGGGCGCGACGGGCACGATCGCGGCTCAGCATCATGCGCGCTTCCGAACGCGTCTGCGCCTGCTGGGTCGAGATTCCATCCTTCGTGAACGTCACCACCAGAAACGGCAGACCGTCTTTCGGCGGTGCGTAGATCGTGCCGTGAAAGTCGTCCATGCGAACCCCCTCGGTGGATGGTCTGGCACAAGCAGTATAACGCCAACGCAATCGAAACGACACGATTTCGCCACATGCAAATTGCCACGCTGGGGACAATACTTAGCCGTCATAATATTTGCCGGCGTGAATGTCTGCTTTGCCGTCAAACTTTCCAGCGACAGGAATTGACCGATATCGAAATGGCGTTCCGACCGTTGGTTCTTGTGCTGCGCCAGCAGTTGGCCGCGCCTTCAAACGTTGCCCCCAATGCATGCTCGACCACCGGCCGCGCGCGCCAGGCAACCGACAAGGCCGGCGACGTCCAGCCGCCGATCAGCCCTCGCCTGCGCCCTGCCCGGGCACTGATTCGGGCTCCGGCCGCGTCTCGCGGGTCACTTCGTAGACCTTGCCGTCGATCAGCGTGATGACGCGGTCCATGCGCCGGGCGAGTTCGTGATTGTGGGTGGCAATCAGCGCCGCCAGCCGCGAGGCGCGCACCAGCCGGGTGAGGCCATCGAAGACAAAATCCGCCGTGCTCGGATCGAGATTGCCGGTGGGCTCGTCTGCCAGCAGCAGCCGGGGGCCATTGGCGACCGCGCGGGCGATGGCGACGCGCTGCTGCTCGCCGCCGGAAAGCTCGCCCGGCCGGTGCTCGCCGCGCTCCTTGACCCGCATATAGGCAAGAAGCTGGATGGAGCGTCGCCGCGCCTCCTTGCGGTCGATGCCGCGGATGAGCTGCGGCATCATCACGTTCTCCAGAGCCGAGAACTCCGGCAGCAGGTGGTGGAACTGATAGATGAAGCCGATATGCAGACGGCGGAACATGGTGCGGTCGGCGTCCGACAGCTTGCCGGTCGCCCGGCCGCCGATCACCACCTCGCCGGCATCCGGTCGTTCAAGCAGGCCGGCGACGTGCAGCAGCGTCGACTTGCCGGCGCCGGACGGCGCCACCAGCGCCACCAGTTCGCCGGGAAAGATCGCCAGGTCGGCGCCGTTGAGGACGGTCAGCTTGCCTTCGCCCTCGCGGTAGTGAACCGATACGCCCTCGAGGCGCAGCACGGGGCGCCTGGCGTCAGGCCCTTTGACGCCGGTCTCGGGTGAGCGCGGAGCGGGCGCGTTCATTCGTAACGCAGCGCGTCAACCGGATCGAGGCGTGCCGCCCGCCAAGCCGGATAAAGGGTCGCCAGGAAAGATAGCGCCAGCGCCATGACGACGACGGTTATGGTCTCGCGCGCGTCCATCTCGGCCGGCAGCTTGCTCAGGAAATAGAGCTCCGGCGAGAACAGCTCGGTCCGCGTTAATGCCGACAGGAATTGCCGGATCAATTCGATGTTGAGATTGACCACGACACCAAGCAACACGCCCGCGACAGTCCCCGCGGTGCCGATCGACGCGCCGGTGATGAAGAAGACCCGCATGATCGCCCCCCGCGTCGCCCCCATGGTGCGCAGGATGGCGATGTCATGGCCCTTGTCCTTCACCAGCATGGTGAGGCCGGAGATGATGTTGAGCGCCGCGACCAGCACGATCAGGGTGAGGATCAGGAACATGACGTTCTTCTCCACCTCGAGCGCCGAGAAAAAGGTGGAGTTGCGTTCCTGCCAGGAGGTGAGCAGCACCTGCCGATTTGCGGCCCGTTCTATTGGTCCGCGCATGGCGTCGACCATGTCGGCATTGTTGAGGTAGATCTCGATCGCGCTCGCCTCGTCCTCAAGATTGAAATATTCCTGCGCGTCGGAGAACGGTAGCAGGACGACGGTCGAATCGTACTCCGACATGCCGATCTCGAAGATCGCCACCACCGGATAGGAGACGACGCGCGGGGTGACGCCCATGGGCGTGACGCTGCCGCGCGGTTGCACCAATGTGAGCCTGTCGCCGATCGTCAGGCCGAGCTGGGTGGCCAGCCGCGTACCGATGGCGACCCCGTGCGACGTGTCGAAGCCCTTCAGCGTCCCCAGGCGGACGTTGTTGTAGATGCCGGACACCTTGGGCAGGTCCTGCTCGCGGATGCCGCGCACCAGCACGCCGCTCGAAGCGCTGACGCCGCTGGCCAGCGCCTGCCCCTCGACCAGCGGAATCGCCGATTTGACGCCGGGCACCGCCGCGATGCGCTGAGCAACGGAAGCATAGTCGGTCAGCTTCGAATCCATCGCCTGGACGATGATATGGCCGTTCAGCCCGAGGATCTTGCCGATCAGTTCCTGGCGAAAGCCGTTCATCACTGCCATGACGATGATCAGCGTGGCGACGCCGAGCATGATGCCGATGAAGGAAAAGCCGGCGATGACGGAGATGAACGCCTCGCGCCGCCGCGAACGGAGGTAGCGCCCGGCAAGTGCCCATTCGAACCGGGCGAAAGGCCGCGTCCCGGTCGGAAGCGCCGCCCTCGCCTTCGCTTCCTTCGCCATGCGCTTGTCTCCTCAGGCCATCCTCAGGCCGCGGTCATTCGGTTCACCGCCGCTTCCAGGCTCATCGTTTCGCGCGCGCCGGTCGCCCGCCGCTTGACCTCGACCTCGCCCCGCTCCAGCCCCTTCGGCCCGACGATGATCTGCCATGGCAGGCCGATCAGATCCATCGAAGCGAACTTGGCGCCGGCGCGCTGGTCGAGATCATCGTAGAGCACCGAGATTCCGGCATTGCCAAGACGCTCGTGCAAGGTGTCGCAAGCGGCGTCGACCGCCGCGTCGCCAGCCTTGAGGTTCATCAGGCCAACCTGGAACGGCGCCACGCTGTCCGGCCAGATGATGCCGGCATCGTCATGGCTGGCCTCGATGATTGCGGCCGCCAGACGCGATACGCCGATGCCGTAGGAGCCGCCGTGGATCGGACGCTCGGCGCCGTCCGGTCCGGACACCACCGCCTTCATCGGCACCGAATATTTGGTGCCGAAATAAAAGATCTGGCCGACCTCGATACCGCGCGTGTTGAGCCGCCGTTCCTCCGGGACCTCGCGTTCGAAGCGCGCCGCATCGTGTACGTCCTCCGTTGCCGCATAGTAGGAGGTCCATGGCGCGATCACCGGTTTCAGGTCCGCGTCATAATTCACGTCCTCGCCGGGGACCGCCAGGTCGAGAATGTTCCTGTCGCAATAGACGCCCGATTCGCCGGTGTCCGCCAAGACCAGGAATTCGTGGCTGAGATCGCCGCCGATCGGGCCGGTCTCGGCACGCATGGGGATGGCCGTCAGCCCCATGCGTTTGAAGGTCCTCAGATAGGCGACAAACATCTTGTTGTAGGAGATCCGCGCCGCCGCTTCGTCGATGTCGAAAGAATAGGCATCCTTCATCAGGAACTCGCGCCCGCGCAGCACACCGAAGCGCGGCCGCACCTCGTCGCGGAACTTCCACTGGATATGATAGAGGTTGAGCGGCAGGGCACGGTAGCTCGAGACATAGGCACGGAAGATTTCCGTCACCATTTCCTCGTTGGTCGGCCCGTAGAGCATGTCGCGCTCGTGCCGGTCGCTGATCCGCAGCATCTCCTTGCCGTAATCCTCATAGCGGCCGCTCTCGCGCCACAGGTCGGCGGACTGGATGGTCGGCATCAGAATCTCTATGGCGCCGGAGCGATCCTGCTCTTCACGCACAATCTGGCCTATCCGCGCGAGAAGGCGGGACCCAAGCGGCAACCAGGAGTAAATTCCGGCCGACTGTTGCCGGATCAGGCCCGCCCGCAGCATCAGCCGGTGGGAGACGATCTCTGCCTCTCTGGGCGCCTCGCGCAGGATCGGCAGGAAATAGCGGGACAGGCGCATCACATATTCTCCGGAGCGGTAAACGCGGCGCAGTCAAACGACATGCTCATGAAAACACAAGCCCTTTTGCCGTCTCGTTGGCGCTGCAGGAAGCCCCGCGCCGCCCGCCAGCGGCATAGGGCGCCGATCGCTTGATTCGTGCAAAAAGATTAGGCGGCAGCGCACAAAATGGTGACAAGCCGCTCGACTTTGGATAGGCTCCCACAATAAGAACAGACGGAACCCGGTGAGAGCCGGTAGTCGTCAAAAAAACGGCATCGCGGTCTAAGTCTTGGGAGGAAGATCCCTTCAGGCGCGCCCAAAAGGCAGCCGCCGCGGCGATCGAAAAACAGGTCCAGTAAGCCAATTGGACCTTGGTCGTTGAACGAAGGGTTGCGACGCGGAACTCGGTAAAGCAAGGCCGCAAGGCCTTGCTTTTTTGTTGGGCACCCGGCGTTCCCTGTTCTACTGGCGAAGGTCAAACCAGTCGGCCACCGTCCACACGGTGATTCCGAAGTGAACGACGGCCAACACGAACGCCGCCACCAAGACGGTGGTGACGATGGTGGTGACGATCACCTTCCTGAACAGCTTCGGGCGGACCGGCGCGCTGCGCGAGGTGCCGAGCACGACCTCGCCCGCCTCGTCCTGCGTGTGCATGCCGAAGGGCAGGATGGTGAACAGGACCAGCCACCAGACGACGAAGTAGATGGCGGCAATGAAGATCGGATTCATCGGCCTCTCACGCCTCTTCCAGTTCAATCAGCGTGCCGAGGAAGTCCTTGGGATGGACGAAGATCACCGGTTTGCCGTGGGCACCGATCTTGGGCTCGCCGTTGCCCAGCACCCGCGCGCCGCGCGCGCTGAGCGCGGCGCTGGCGGCCCGCACGTCGGTGACCTCGTAGCAGATGTGATGGATGCCGCCGAACGGGTTGCGCTCGAGGAAGCCGGCCAGGGGCGATTCATCGCCAAGCGGCGCGATCAGCTCAACCTTGGTATTGGGCAGTTCGACAAAGACCGTCGTCACGCAGTGCTCGGGCAAGGCAACCGGCTCGGAGACCGTTGCGCCCAGCATATTGCGATAGAGCGCGGCGGCCGCCTCGATATCGGTGACGGCAATGGCCACATGATTGAGACGGCCGATCATCGGGCTGCTCATACGACCGAGACGAAGACGGTGCAAATGGGTTTTTTGCCCCAGGCTTGGGCAATTGCCGCGCGCACCGCGCGCCGCACCGCTTCGCCCAACGCCTCGGGATCGCGGCGTACCGGCCGCGGCAGCGAGTTGAGCGTGGCGAGCACCGCATCCATGGCTGTCTCCTCCATCGGCCGGCCGGCGGCGTCCGCCCGGGCGATGCCGATGAGATCGACGCGCGGCTCGTCCAGGACCTCGCCCTTCGGGTTGGTCACGATCGCCACCGTGACGTGGCCGACGAAGGACAGGCGCCGCCGCTCGACAACGCCGACGCCGTCGAGATCGGCGATCAGCTTTCCATCCTTGTAGAGCCGCCGCGGTTCGATCTCGTCGATCTGGGCGACAGGATCAGGCGCCAGGCGCGTCATGATTCCGTCTTCGATCTCCACCACGGTCTCCACGCCGAGCTCGCGCGCCAGATCGGCGTGCGCCGCCAGGTGCATGGGTTCGCCGTGGACAGGAATGGCGATGCGCGGCTTCAACCAGCCATACATCTGACGCATCTCGTCGCGGCGGGGGTGGCCGGAGGTATGGACCAGCCTGTGCTGGTCGGTGATCACCCGGATGCCGCGCTCGGTGAGCGCATTCATGATGCGGATGATGTCGTATTCGTTGCCCGGAATGGCGCGCGCCGAGAACACGACGATATCGCCGTCGGACAGTTCGATGCGCGGATGGTCGTCAAAGGCGACCCGCGCCAGCGCCGCGCGCGGCTCTCCCTGGCTGCCGGTCAAGAGCACGACCACCTTGTCGCGCGGCAGATAGGCGTAGGCCTCCTCGGTAAGGAACGGCGGCGTATCGTCGAGCATGCCGAGCTCCGCGGCGACATCGAGCACCCGGCGCATGGCGCGGCCGACGACGACCACGTCGCGCCCGGCCTCACGGGCAGCCAGCGCCACCGAGCGCAGCCGGCCGACATTGGACGCAAAGGTGGTGAAGGCAACCCGCCGTCCCTTGGCCGAGCGGATGATATCGGAGAGTTCGCGTTCCACCTCGCTCTCGCTCGGGCTCACCCCCTCGCGCATGGCGTTGGTGGAATCGCTGATGAGCGCCAGTACGCCTTCCTCTCCGATCGCCTTGAGACGCGCCACGTCGGTCGGCAGGCCGACGGTCGGCCGATCGTCGAGCTTCCAGTCGCCGCTGTGGAGCACGAGGCCGTGCGGCGTGCGGATGGCCAAGGCATGGGATTCCGGGATCGAATGGGCGACGTTGATGTATTCCACCTCGAATGGCCCGAGCGTGATGCGGTCGCCAGCCCTGACCACATTGACCGGAACCGGCGCCGCGTCGGGCTCGGAGGCGATCTTGGCGGCGAGCAGATTGGCCGTGAAGGCCGTGGCGTAGACCGGCACATGCAGACGCGGCCACAGGTCGATCAGCGCGCCGAAATGATCCTCATGGGCATGGGTAATGACGATGCCGAGGAGATTGATGCGCTCCTCCTCGAGAAAGCCGGTATCGGGAAAGACGAGATCGACGCCCGGCAGATCGGCATGGGCGAAGGAAACGCCGAAATCGACCGCGATCCAGGTGCGGTCGTGGCGCGGGCCGAAGCCGTAGAGGGCGAGGTTCATGCCGATCTCGCCAACCCCACCCAAAGGCAGGAAGACCAGTTCGTCTTGTGGCGTGCGTGGCATCAGGAGCTATCCCGTTGCCGACAGGAAGACGTCGCCGGCACCGATGCTCTGGCGCCGGCCATCGTCACGCAGGAGAACCAGCCGGCCGGCCTCGTCGAGCGACTCGAAACGGCCATTGATTTGTCCATCGGCAAGGTTGACCCGGATCGGTTCGCCGACGCCGGCGGCTCGGCCGAGCCAGGCCGAGCGTACGTCGCCAAAGCCGCGGCCCTGGTCCCAGATATGCAATTCCTCGTCCACGCGGAAAGCCAGCCGGCCGAACAGCGTTTCCGCGTCGACCGGCAGCCCGCCGCTGGCGAAATCGCCGGCCGGTTGTCCCTCGGTCAGCGCCGGATGGGAGACGCAGTTGACGCCGATGCCGATGACCACGGCAAAGGCGCCGGAGGCGAGCCCCTCCCCCTCGATCAGGATGCCGGCGACCTTCAGGCGATCGAGCAGCAGGTCGTTCGGCCATTTGAGCGACAGGCGCTCTGCGGCCGCCGGCCCGGCGACGTCGACGACCGCCTGATGCAGCGCCACCGCCGCCACGAAGGAGACCGTCGCCGCCAGCGCGCGCGGTGCCGGGTCGATGAGCATCAGCGAGGCGGCAAGGTTGCCGGCGCCGGTGGTCCATCCGCGGCCGCGGCGGCCACGGCCCGCGGTCTGCTCGCCGGCCGTCACCCACAGGCCACCGGCCGCTCCGGTGCGGGCGGCGGCGCGGGCGTGGGCATTGGTGGATTCCAGGCTGTCGTGGTGGTCTCGGCGATAGCCGTGCGGCAACGAGCTCGGCATCACACCCTAAAAGAAGGTCTTTGCTGCGAGGTCCGCGGCCATGCCGATCTGTCCGGCGATGAAGATGAAGAACAGGACGAAGGCACCGCTGACACCCAACACCGCCTTGAGTTCCGTCGCCATCGGGGCGAAGCCGCCGGCCGGCTCGTCGAAATACATGATCTTGACGATGCGCAGATAGTAGTAGGCGCCCACGACGCTGGCGAGCACGCCGATCACCGCCAGCACGTAGAGGCCGGATTCGATGGCCGCGAGGAACACGTAGAACTTGGCGAAGAAGCCGGCGAGCGGTGGAATGCCGGCAAGCGAAAAGAGCAGCATGGCCAGCATGAAGGCCATCACCGGATTAGTCCGCGACAGGCCGGCGAGATCGTCGATGTCCTCGACCATGGTCTCGCCGCGACGCATGGCGAGGATGCAGGCGAAGGTGCCAAGCGTCATCGCCATATAGATCAGCAGGTAAATGATGACGCCCTGCACGCCGGCCTGCGTGCCCGATGCCAGCCCGACCAGCGCGAAGCCCATATGGCCGATCGAGGAATAGGCCATCAGCCGCTTGATGTTGCTCTGGCCGATTGCCGCGAAGGCGCCGAGCACCATCGAAAGAATGGCGATGAACGAGATGACCTGCTGCCACTCGTGAGTGACGGCGGCGAAGGGACCGACCATGGCGCGGATGAACAGCGCCATCGCCGCCACCTTGGGGGCCGCGGCGAAGAAAGCGGTCACCGGCGTCGGCGCGCCTTCGTAGACATCCGGCGTCCACATGTGGAACGGCACCGCCGACACCTTGAAGGCGAAGCCGGCGATCAGGAAGACGAGGCCAAAGACCAGCCCGATCGACGCGCCGCCGTGCAGCGCTTCGGCGATGCCGGCGAAGGTGGTTTGACCGGTGAAGCCGTAGACCAGCGAGGCGCCGTAAAGCAGCATGCCCGACGACAGGGCGCCGAGGACGAAATATTTGAGGCCGGCCTCGGTGGAGCGCACCGAATCCCGGTTGATCGCCGCAACGACATAGAGAGCCAGCGACTGCAGCTCGAGGCCGAGATAGACGGCGATCAGGTCGTTCGCCGAGATCATCATCATCATGCCGAGCGTGGCGATGACGATGAGCACCGGATATTCGAAGCGCTCGAACTTCTGGGCGCGAGCGAAGCCGACCGACATGATGATGGCGACGCCGGAGCCGATGAGCACCAGGACCTTCATCAGCCGCGCGAAGGGATCGACGACGAAGGCACCGTTGAAGGCGACGCCGTCCGCCGGCACCAGGATCACGACCAGCAGGGCCAGCACCAGCAGGGCGACCGCAAGGCCGGTGACCAGCGTGACCACGCGCGTGCCGCCGAAGACGCCGACCATCAGCAGGGCCAGCGCACCGACCGCCAGAATGATTTCCGGCAGCACCGGCAGAAAGGAAAAATCGCTTGGCATGGCCCCCCGCCTCCCCTAATGCGCCACGGCGGCGAGCTTGCCGGCGGCCGAAAGCGCCGCCTGGTAGTTGCTGACCAGCTGGTCGACCGCGGCCCCCGTGACGTGCAGCACCGGCGCCGGGTAGAAGCCGAAGAAGATGATCAGCAGCACCAGCGGCGCCAGAATGGCGATCTCGCGGCCGGATAGGTCGAGGATCCCTTTCAGGCTCTCCTTGTCGAGCACGCCGAAGATGATGCGGCGGTAGAGCCAGAGCGCATAGCCCGCCGACAGGATAACGCCGGTGGTGGCGAAGAAGGTCACCCAGGTATTGACCTGGAAGGTGCCAATCAGCGTCAGGAACTCGCCGACGAAGCCGCTGGTTCCAGGCAGGCCGACATTGGCCAGCGTGAAGACCATGAACACCGCGGCATAGACTGGCATGCGGTTGACCAGCCCGCCATAAGCGGCGATCTCGCGCGTGTGCATACGGTCGTAGACGACGCCGACGCTGAGGAACAGGGCGCCCGAAACCAGGCCGTGGGAGAGCATCTGGAAGATGCCGCCCTGCACGCCCTGGGCGTTCATGGCGAAGATGCCCATCGTCACGAAGCCCATATGGGCCACCGACGAATAGGCGATGAGCTTCTTCATGTCCTCCTGCATCAGCGCGACGTAGGAGGTGTAGACGATGGCCACGACCGAGAGCGTCCAGACGAACGGCGCCAGCTCTGCCGAGGCCAGCGGGAACATCGGCAGCGAGAAGCGCAGGAAGCCGTAGCCGCCCATCTTCAACAGGATCGCTGCCAGGATGACCGAACCGGCGGTCGGCGCCTCGACATGCGCGTCGGGCAGCCAGGTGTGCACCGGCCACATCGGCAGCTTGACGGCAAAGGAGGCGAAGAAGGCGATGAACAGCCAGGTCTGCATCGCTGCCGGGAACGGATGGTTGAGCAGCGTCGGAATATCGGTCGTGCCCGCCTGCCAGTACATCGCCATCAGGGCGAGCAGCATCAGCACCGAGCCGGCCAGCGTGTAGAGGAAGAACTTGAAGCTGGCATAGACGCGGCGCGGTCCGCCCCAGATGCCGATGATCAGGAACATCGGAATAAGGCCGCCTTCGAAAAAGACGTAGAACAGCACCAGGTCGAGCGCGCAGAAGACGCCGATCATCAGCGTCTCAAGCACCAGGAAGGCGACCATGTACTCTTTGAAGTGCTTCTTGACGGTGAGCTTGCTGGCGATGATGCAGATCGGCATCAGGAAGGTGGTGAGGATGACGAACAGCATGGAGATGCCGTCGACACCCATCTTGTAGCCGATCTTGCCGGACAGCCACGGCGCCTGCTCGACCATCTGGAAGCCGGGATTGGCATTGTCGAAATTGGCCCAGATGAACAGCGACAGCACGAAGGTGACCGCCGTCGTCCACAGCGCCACATGGTAGATGTTGCGTCGGGAAACTTCGTCGTCGCCGCGAATGACCAGCACCAGAAGTGCGCCGACCAGCGGCAGGAAGGTAACCGTCGAGAGGATCGGCCAGTCGCTCATCACATCCTCACCCGGCGAACATCAGCCAGGTGACCAGCGCGGCGACGCCGATCAGCATGGCGAAAGCGTAGTGGTAGAGGTAGCCCGACTGCAGCCGCACGACCCGCGCGGTGACGTCGAGCACGCGCGCCGAAATGCCGTCCGGCCCGAAACCATCGATCAGCCAGCCATCGCCCTTCTTCCACAGGAAGCGGCCGAGCCATTTGGCCGAGCGTACGAACAGAACGTCGTAAAGCTCGTCGAAGTACCACTTGTTGAGCAGGAACTGGTAGAGCCAGTCGTTGCGGTGCGCCAGCCGGCGCGGCACGCGCGGGTCGAGCAGATAGAACCACACCGCGATGGCGACGCCGATCACCATCATCACCGTCGGCAGGGTCTTGATCCAGAACGACGGAGCGGCCGCCTCGTGGTGGAGAATGACCGCGTGCTTCCAGAAACTTTCCGCACCGCCGCCGATGAACATGCCGGAGAAGGCGAGACCGGCGAAGAGCGCGCCGGCGGCGAGCACGAACAGCGGCCACATCATCACCTTGGGCAACTCGTGGATGTGCTTCATCACTTCGGCCGGAGCCCGGGCCTTGCCGTGGAAGGTCATGAAGATCAGCCGCCATGAATAGAAGGCCGTCATCAGCGCGGAGACCACGGCCAGCATCCAGGCATAGCCGGCAAGCGGGTTGGCGCCGCCATAGGCAGCCTCGATGATGGCGTCCTTGGAGAAATAGCCGGCGGTCAGCGGAAAACCGGTCAGCGCCAGCGAGCCGGCGATCATCATCCAGTAGGTCAGCGGGATGTGGGTCCTCAGGCCGCCCATCTTGCGCATGTCCTGCTCGTCGGAAACGGCGTGGATCACCGAACCGGCGCCGAGGAAGAGCAGTGCCTTGAAGAAGGCGTGCGTGAACAGGTGGAAGATCGCCATGTTGTAGGCGCCGACACCCAGCCCGATGAACATGTAGCCGAGCTGCGAGCAGGTGGAATAGGCGATCACCCGCTTGATGTCGTTCTGCACCAGGCCGACCGTGGCGGCGAAAAAGGCCGTCGTGGCGCCGAAGAACGTGACGACGGTGAGCGCCACCGGTGCCAGTTCGAACAGCGGCGACAGGCGCGCCACCATGAAGACGCCCGCGGTCACCATGGTCGCGGCGTGGATGAGGGCGGAGACGGGCGTCGGGCCTTCCATCGCGTCGGGCAGCCATGTGTGCAGCAGGAACTGCGCCGACTTGCCCATGGCCCCCATGAACAAGAGGATGCACAGCACGGTCAGCGCGTCCGGGTTCCACGACAGGAAATGCATGGGCGTGCCGGCGACGCTCTGGGCATTGGCGAAGATCGTCTCGTAATCGACCGAATGGAACAGGAAGAAGATGCCGAAGATGCCGAGCGCGAAGCCGAAATCGCCGACGCGGTTGACGATGAAAGCCTTCATCGCCGCGGCATTGGCCGCGGGCCGCGTGTACCAGAAGCCGATCAGCAGATAGGAGGCCAGACCAACGCCCTCCCAGCCGAAGAAGAGCTGGACGAGGTTGTCGGAGGTCACCAGCATCAGCATGGCGAAGGTGAACATCGACAGGTAGGCGAAAAAGCGCGGCCGATAGGGGTCGTGCGCCATGTAGCCGATCGAATAGACGTGGACCACCGCCGAGATGGTGTTGACCACGACCAGCATGACGGCGGTCAGCGTGTCGACCCTGAGCGCCCAGTCGACGGCGAGCGTGCCGGACGAAATCCAGGTGAGCACCGGCACGCGCAGCACTTCGCCGTTGCCGAGACCGACTGTGAAGAAGGAGACCCAGGAGAGCAGCGCTGCAACGATCAGGAAGCCCGACGTGACGATCTCCGCCGCCCGCGAGCCTTCCGCCGCCGGCTCGTGACCGTGTCCGTTGGCGTCGTGATGGTTGCGCGCGTGGGTGCGGGGGCGGCTGCCGTGGCCGTCCGCCTCGCCGCCGGGATAGCGGCGCGCGGCACCGACGATGGAAATCGCCCCGGCGATGATGGCACCGAGCAGCGGCAGAAAGACGATCGCCTGATACATGCCGCGTTCAGCCCTTCATCATGTTGACGTCTTCGACCGCGATCGAGCCGCGATTGCGGTAGAAGGCGACGAGGATGGCGAGACCGATGGACGCTTCGGCCGCGGCGACGGTGAGCACGATCAGCGCATAGACCTGCCCGACGAGATCGCCGAGGAAGGCCGAGAAGGCGACCAGATTGATGTTGACCGCAAGCAGCAGCAATTCGACCGACATCAGGATGACGATGACGTTCTTGCGGTTGATGAAGATGCCGAAGACGCCGATCGTGAACAGGATCGCGGCGACGGTCAGATAGTGCGACAGGCCGATGGTCATCAGATCCCACTCCCCGGTTCGACCTTACGCACCTCTATGGCCGTGGCCGGCGTGCGTGCGACCTGGTCGGCAATCGACTGGCGCTTGACGTTTGGCTTGTGGCGCAGCGTCAGCACGATGGCGCCGATCATGGCGACCAGCAGCACCATGCCCGCCGCCTGGAAGAAGAAGATGTAGCGGGTATAGAGCACGTCGCCGAGCGCCTTGGTATTGGTCACGGCGCCACTGATCGGCACCACGACATGCGTCGCCGAGTGCGGGGAAAAAGCCCAGCCGCCAAGCATGACCAGAAGTTCGGCGAGCAGGACGAAGCCGACCAGACCACCGATCGGCAGGTAGTTGAGGACGCCCTGGCGCAGCTCGACGAAATCGACGTCGAGCATCATCACCACGAAGAGGAAGAGCACGGCGACCGCGCCGACATAGACGACCACCAGGATCATCGCCAGGAACTCGGCGCCGAGCATCACGAACAGGCCGGCGGAATTGACGAAGGCAAGGATCAGGAACAGCACCGAATGAACGGGATTGCGGGCGCCAATCACCATGATCGCGGAGGCGATGGTGACCGCTGAAAAGAGATAGAAAAAGAGCGCCGGGAGGATCACGTCATTCGCCTAGATATCGAGCCCACTTCACGTAAGCATCCGGGACGCAGCCAGAGGCGGCGGACTGGACGCTTTCGGCTTCGGACTTGGTTGCATAGGCCCCATCGACCACGACCTGGAAGCCGGGCGCAAAGCCAGCGAACTTACTCGAGAAATCGTTGAACGGGTGAAGCCCGCACGCTTCCAGGGTGCGTACGGTTTCCTCGACATTCTGATCGGCAGGAACCGAAGCCAGGACGACCCACCAGCCGCTGTCGAGTTGATCCGCGATCTTGGTGACCGGCGCTGCCTTGCCGGACCAGCGCGCCGGCTCACAGAGCTCGGTCGAGGACGCGCCATCCGGACTGCGGGAGAATTCGCCGGCGACAGCGGGCATGCACGCCGCCGCCATCAGCGCGCCTGCGGCCAGCCCGGCGACCTCGAACACCCGCATTGATGGGCCACGAGCGATCATCGGTAGGGCGCATCCATCTTGATGTTGGCGGCGATCTCGCGCTCCCAGCGGTCACCGTTGGCGAGCAGCTTGTCCTTGTCGAAATAGAGCTCCTCGCGCGTCTCGGTGGCGAACTCGAAGTTCGGCCCCTCGACGATCGCGTCCACCGGGCAGGCCTCCTGGCAGAAGCCGCAATAGATGCACTTGACCATGTCGATGTCGTATCGGGTCGTGCGGCGGGTGCCGTCGTTGCGCCGCGGGCCGGCCTCGATGGTGATCGCCTGCGCCGGGCAGATCGCCTCGCACAGCTTGCACGCGATGCAGCGCTCCTCGCCGTTCGGATAGCGGCGCAGCGCATGTTCGCCACGGAAGCGCGGGCTCACCGGCCCTTTCTCGTAGGGATAGTTGAGCGTCGCCTTCTTGCCGAAGAAATAGCGGAACGACAGGAACATCGCCGACACGAAGTCGGTGAGGAAGAGCGCTCTGGCGGATTGGTCAAGTCGCATCGTCTCGCCTCAAGCCCAGCCCGTCAGTTGCAGGAACGCCGCCACCAGTACGACCATGAACAGCGACAGCGGCAGGAACACCTTCCAGCCGAGCCGCATCAGCTGGTCGTAGCGGTAGCGCGGCACGAAAGCCTTCACCATGGCGAACATGAAGAAGACGAAACACGCCTTGAGCACGAACCAGATGATGCCCGGAACCCAGGTGAACGGCGGGATCGCGATCGGCGGCAGCCAGCCGCCGAGGAACAGGATGGTGGTCATCGCGCACATGACGCAGATGGCCACATATTCACCGAGGAAGAAGAGCAGGAACGGCGTCGAGGAATATTCCACCGCGTAGCCGGCAACCAGCTCCGATTCCGCTTCCGGCAGGTCGAAGGGCGGCCGGCTGGTCTCGGCCAGGGCCGAGATGAAGAAGACGATGAACATCGGGAAGAGCGGCAGCCAGTACCAGTCGAGAAAGCTCGACGGCAGACCGAGCTTCGTCCCCAGGCCGCCCTGCTGCGACACCACGATGTCCGAAAGATTGAGCGATCCGGCGGCGAGCAGCACGGTGATGATCACAAAACCGATGGAGACCTCGTAGGAGACCATCTGCGCGGCCGAACGCAGCGCGCCGAGGAGCGGATATTTCGAGTTCGACGCCCAGCCGGCCATGATGATGCCGTACACGCCGAGCGACGAAATGGCGAAGATATAGAGGATGCCGACATTGATGTTGGCGATCACCACGCCGGCCTGGAACGGGATTACCGCCCAGGCAGACATCGCCAGGATGGAAGTGACCAGCGGCGCCAGAAGATAGACGCCCTTGTTGGCGCCGGACGGAACGATGGGCTCCTTGAAGACGAATTTGAACAGGTCGGCGAAGCTCTGCAGCAGGCCCCAGGGACCGACGACGTTCGGCCCGCGGCGCATCTGCACCGCCGCCCAGATCTTGCGGTCGGCGTAGAGAATAAAGGCCACGAAGATGAGCAGGCTCACCAGCAACAGCAGGCTCTCGGCGGCGATGATGATGCCGGGAATGAGGTAGGTTGAGATGAAACCGCTCATCGTCCCGTCACTCCGCCGCCGTTGCCAGACCGCCGGCGGCCAGCGCCGAACACTCAGCCATCACCGCGGAGGCCCGCGCGATGGGGTTGGTCATATAGAAGTCTTCGATCACGTTGGCGAACGGCTCGCTCCCCACCCTGCCGGCTCCCGCTGCCAGTGCCTTCACCTCGTCGAGCGAGCCGGGTTCTATTCTGTCGATGCGCATGAAATGCGGGTGGGCGGCATAGAGCGCCGCGCGCAGCTCGGCGAGCGTGTCGAAGGGCAGCGTATGGTCGAGACGATCGGACAGCGCCCGCAGGATCGCCCAGTCCTCACGCGCCTCGCCGGGCGGGAAAGCCGCCCGTTCGGTCATCTGCACGCGGCCCTCGGTATTCACATAAGTAGCTGATTTTTCGGTGTAAGCAGCCCCAGGCAGGATGACGTCGGCGCGGTGGGCGCCGGCATCGCCGTGGGTGCCGATATACACGACGAACGCGCCGTTGAGCGCATGCATGTCGATTGCGTCGTTGCCGAGCAGGAAGACGAGGTCGATCTCGCCGGCGGCGGCAGCCGCCACCATGCCGACCGTGTCGAGACCGCCATCGCGCGGCACGAAGCCGAGATCGAGCGCACCGACGCGCGCGGCGGCCGTGTGCAGGACAGCCAGTCCGTTCCAGCCCTCGTCGCGGGTGCCGGCGGTGGCGATCCTGGCGGCCAGCGCCAGAACCTCCGGACCGTCGGGACGGGCGAGCGCCCCCTGCCCGATCAGGATCAGCGGCCGCTTGGCACCGGCCAGAACCTTGCCGAACGCCGATGAGCCATCGACAAGATCGGCCAGGCTCTGCGGACCGGCGCCGAGATAGTCGTAGGGATAGGTGAGGTCCACCGCCTCGCCGACGAGACCGATCGGCACGCCATTGCCCATGCGCCAGCGCTTGCGGATGCGCGCGTTAAGCACCGCCGCCTCGCGGCGCGGATTGGAGCCGATGATGAGGATGGCGTCCGACTGCTCGATGCCGGCGATGGTCGGATTGAAGATGTAGGAGGCGCGACCCGCCGCCGGGTCGAGCTTGTCGCCGGTCTCGCGGCAATCAAGGTTCATCACCCCGAGCGCGGTCATCAGCTCGCGCAGCGCGTAAATCTCTTCCACGGCGGCGAGATCGCCGGCCAGTGCCCCCATCCGCTCCGGCTTTGTCGTCTTCACCTTGTCGGCGACCGCCGCGAAGGCCTCCGCCCAGCTTGCCGGCTCGAGCCGCCCGTTGCGGCGCACATAGGGCTTGTCGAGGCGCTGGGTCCTGAGGCCATCCCAGATGAAGCGGGTCTTGTCGGAGATCCACTCCTCGTTCACCGCTTCGTTGAGGCGCGGCAGAATGCGCATCACCTCGCGGCCGCGCGTGTCGACGCGGATGGCGCAGCCGACCGCGTCCATGACGTCGATCGATTCCGTCTTGTTGAGTTCCCACGGCCTGGCGTGGAACTCGTAAGGCTTGGAGGTGAGCGCGCCGACCGGGCACAGATCGATGACGTTGCCCTGCAGTTCGGAGTGCATGGCCTGTTCGAGGTAGCTGGTGACTTCCATGTCCTCGCCACGCCCGGTGGCACCGAGATCCTCGACGCCGGCCACCTCGGCCGAGAAGCGGATGCAGCGCGTGCAATGGATGCAGCGGGTCATCGTCGTCTTGACCAGCGGTCCGATATATTTGTCCTCGACGGCGCGCTTGTTCTCCTGGAAGCGGCTGCCATCGACGCCGTAGGCCATCGCCTGGTCCTGCAGGTCGCATTCGCCGCCCTGGTCGCAGATGGGGCAATCCAGCGGGTGGTTGATGAGCAGGAACTCCATCACCCCTTCGCGCGCCTTCTTCACCATCTTCGACTTGGTGAACATCGCCGGCGGTTCGCCATTGGGGCCGGGGCGCAGGTCGCGCACGGCCATGGCGCAACTCGCCTGCGGCTTCGGTGGTCCGCCCTTCACCTCGATCAGGCACATGCGGCAATTGCCGGCGATCGACAGCCGCTCGTGGAAGCAGAAGCGTGGAATCTCCGCGCCCGCCGCCTCGCATGCCTGGAGCAGCGTGTACTCGGCCGGTACGTCGATTTCCTTGCCGTCTACGACGATCTTCGTCATGCCGCACGCTCGTTCAGTTTCATGCCGCGTTGGGTCTTCCACAGGGCCGCATTGGGCAGCTCTTCCCAGCCGAATGCGAAATCGCCGGGGCCGTGCGCGATCAGGTGATCGCGGCGCCTGACGCCCTCCGCCATATCCGGATACGCGCCGGCCTCCACCCACCACATCACCAGCGGGGTTTCCATCGGCACGAACCAGGTCTCGCGCCGGCGGTAGAAGCGGCCGTGCACGGTCTGCCAGACGAAGCGCTCCAGCGCCTCTTCGTTCCGCCACAGCGTCAGGTTGGGCAGAATGGTCGGGTCGTCATAGACCCGCATGTTCATGGCGTGGCCGCTGTCGTCCTGCAGGCGCCAGACGAAACCCTCGATCTTCTCGGCGAGCCGGTTGACGCGCTCGACATTGTCGACGAACTCGGCCATGCGCGGATCGTCGAGCGGATAGGCGATCCGCGCGACGTTGAACTCGGCGAGATGACGGGGTTCGCTCATGCCGCTCTACTCCGCCGCCTCGGTCATCGCCGGCGCGCCGAAACCCGGGTGCGTCATGTGATAGGTGTCGATGCGCTTCTCGATCTCCGCACGGAAATGGCGGATGAGGCCCTGCACCGGCCAGGCCGCCGCATCGCCGAGCGCGCAGATGGTGTGGCCCTCGACCTGATAGGTGACCTCGAGCAGCGTGTCGATCTCGTGCTTCTCGGCGCGCCCCTCAGCCATGCGCTCCAGCACGCGCCACATCCAGCCGGTGCCTTCGCGGCACGGTGTGCACTGGCCGCAGCTTTCGTGCTTGTAGAAGTAGGACAGGCGCGAGATCGCCCGCACGATGTCCGTCGACTTGTCCATCACGATGACCGCCGCCGTGCCGAGACCGGATTTCACGTCGCGCAGCGCGTCGAAATCCATGACCAGGTCGTTGCACATGTAGGCCGGCAGGCAGGGCACCGACGCGCCACCGGGGATGACGGCAAGCAGATTATCCCAGCCGCCGCGCACGCCGCCGGCATGGCGCTCGATCAGCTCGCGCAGCGTGATGCCCATCTCCTCTTCCACCGTGCACGGCTTCTCGACGTGCCCGGAGATGCAGAAGAGCTTGGTGCCGGTGTTATTGGCCCGGCCGAAGCCGGCGAACCAGGCTGCGCCCCGCCGCATGATGGTCGGCGCGACGGCGACGGATTCGACGTTGGCGACGGTCGACGGACAGCCATAGACGCCCACCGCGGCGGGGAACGGCGGCTTCAGCCGCGGCATGCCCTTCTTGCCTTCCAGGCTTTCGAGCAGGCCGGTTTCTTCGCCGCAGATGTAGGCGCCGGCGCCGTGATGGACGACGATGTCGAAATCCCAGCCGTTCTTGTTGTTCTTGCCGATAAGGCCGGCCTCATAGGCCTCGTCGACGGCAGCCTGGAGATGTTCGCGCTCGCGGATGAACTCGCCGCGCACATAGATGAAGGCGGTGTGCGCGCCCATGGCGAAGCCGGCGACCAGGCAGCCTTCGACCAGGATGTGCGGGTCGTGGCGCAGAATCTCGCGGTCCTTGCAGGTGCCGGGCTCGGATTCGTCGGCATTGACCACCAGATAATGCGGACGGTCGCCGATCTCCTTGGGCATGAACGACCATTTGAGCCCGGTCGGGAAGCCGGCGCCGCCGCGGCCGCGCAGGCCCGACGCCTTGATCTCGTTGATGATCGCGTCGCGGCCCTTCTCGAGGATCGCCTTGGTGCCGTCCCAGGCACCGCGCGCCATCGCCCCCTTCAGGCCGCGGTCGTGCTGCCCGTAGAGATTGGTGAAGATACGATCTTTGTCGGCGAGCATGGGTCTTCAGCTCTTCTTCTGCTCATCGGAACGCCGAGAAAATTCGGTGTTGCCGCCCGCCGCCAGGATCCTGGCCTGGCCAATCCAGTCCTCGCGCTCGATGCGGCCCTTGAAACTCAGGTCGTCGTCCACCCAGGCGATCTCGGCCGCGCTCCAGCTGGCGATCTGGTCGTAGTGGAAGATGCCGCGCGCGTTGAGCATCCCCTCGATCTTGGGGCCGACGCCGGAAATGCGCTTGAGGTCGTCCGCCTTGCCGTCGCGCGGCGCCTCGAGTCCCTTCGGCTGGACGGCCGCGACCACGGCAACGGCTTCTCCGGCCGCCTGGGCGGTCGGGTCCTCAAGCAGCGTCGTCCGCCCGCCGATCGGCGCCGAAAACTGGCGATCGATCTGGGTGCCGGGTTTGAGCGGCCGCCCGGCGACGATGTCGTCGATGAGCTTCTCCAAGCTCTCCGCCGTCAGGTCCTCGTAGGTGTCGGCGCCGATCTGCACCAGCGGCGCATTCACGCAGGCGCCGAGACACTCGACCTCCTCCCACGAGAAAGCGCCATCCTCGGACAGGTGGTGCGGTTCGCCGATCCGCCGGTGGCAGACGTCCTTGAGATCGTTGGCACCCCGCAACCAGCAGGGCGTCGTGCCGCAGACCTGGATGTGCGCCTTGGTGCCGACCGGCTCCAGGTTGAACATGGTGTAGAAGGTGGCAACTTCCAGTACGCGGATGTTGGACATGCCGAGCAGCTCGGCGACGGCCCGGATCGCCGGCTCGGTCACCCAGCCTTCCTGGTCCTGGGCGCGCCAGAGCAGCGAGATCACCGCCGAGGCCTGACGGCCTTCGGGGTATTTCGCCATCTCCTTCTTCGCCCATGCCAAATTCTCAGGCGTGAAGGCGAAGCTTTCGGGCTGCTTCTCGGCGAGACGACGGACGGCCATCAGCGATCGACCTCCCCGAAGACGATGTCGAGCGAGGCCAGCACCGCGGTGACGTCGGCAAGCATATGGCCACGCGTGATGTGGTCCATGGCGGACAGATGGGCGAAGCCCGGCGCCTTGATCTTGCAGCGATAGGGCTTGTTGGTTCCGTCGGCGATGAGATAGACGCCGAACTCGCCCTTGGGCGCCTCGACCGCAGCGTAAACCTCGCCGGCCGGCACGTGATAGCCCTCGGTATAGAGCTTGAAGTGGTGGATGAGCGCCTCCATCGAGCGCTTCATCTCATCGCGCTTGGGCGGCACCACCTTGCCGTCATCGGATGTGACCGGCCCCTTGCCCTCGGGCTCGTTCAGCTTTGCGATGCACTGCTTCATGATACGGATCGACTGAGCCATCTCCTCCATGCGGATGAGATACCGGTCGTAGCAGTCGCCGTTCTTGCCCACCGGTATGTCGAAATCCATCTCGGAATAGACTTCATAGGGCTGCGCCTTGCGCAGGTCCCAGGCCGCGCCAGAGCCGCGCACCATCACGCCCGAGAAGCCCCATTTCCACGCGTCTTCGAGGCTAACGACGCCGATATCGACATTGCGCTGCTTGAAGATGCGGTTGTCGGTCAACAGGCCGTGGATATCATCGAGCACCTTCAGGAACGGGTCGCAGAATTCGCCGATGTCGTCGATGAGTTTCTGCGGCAGGTCCTGATGCACGCCACCGGGGCGGAAATAGGCCGCATGCATGCGGCTGCCCGAGGCGCGCTCGTAGAAGACCATCAGCTTCTCGCGCTCCTCGAAGCCCCACAGCGGCGGCGTCAGCGCGCCCACGTCAAGCGCGTGGGTGGTGACGTTGAGGAGATGGTTGAGCAGTCGCCCGATCTCGCAATACAGCACGCGGATGAGCTGGCCGCGCCGCGGCACCGTAATGCCGAGCAACTTCTCCACGGCAAGCGCGAAGGCGTGCTCCTGGTTCATCGGCGCGACATAGTCGAGCCGGTCGAAATAGGGCACCGCCTGGAGATAGGTCTTGTGCTCGATCAGCTTCTCGGTGCCGCGATGGAGCAGGCCGACATGCGGGTCGACGCGCGCGACGATCTCGCCGTCGAGTTCCAGCACGAGGCGCAGCACGCCGTGCGCGGCCGGATGCTGCGGCCCGAAATTGATGTTGAAGGTGCGGACGTCAGTCTCTGACATTATTGCTTCGCCTTCTCATCGCCGGGCAACACGTATTCCGTGCCTTCCCACGGCGACAGGAAATCGAAATCGCGGAATTCCTGAGCGAGACGGACCGGCTCGTAGACCACCCGCTTCTGCTCGTCGTCGTAGCGCACCTCGACATAACCGGTGAGCGGGAAGTCCTTGCGCAGCGGATGGCCCTCGAAGCCGTAGTCGGTGAGGATGCGCCTGAGGTCCGGATGGCCGGTGAACAGGATGCCGTAGAAATCGTAAGCTTCGCGCTCGAACCAGTCGGCGCCCGGAAAGATCGGCGTGATCGACGGCACCGGCGAGGATTCGTCGGTCATCACCTTGACGCGGATGCGCGCGTTCTGGCGCGGGCTGAGAAAGTGATAGACCACGTCGAAGCGCTTCTCGCGCTGCGGCCAGTCCACCCCGCAGACGTCCGTCAGGTTGATGAAGGCCAGACGCGGATCGTCGCGCAGGAAGCGCACGAAGGCGACGATCTCTTGTGCGGCGACAATGACCGTCAGCTCGTCGTGAGCGATCCGCCAATCGGCGACGGCGTCGCCGCGCGTGGCCGCGATATAGTCTCCGAGCTCCTTGAGTGTCTCGTCCAAGACCCCGGTCCCCCTGACCGCTTCAGCGTTCGATCGTCCCGGTGCGCCGTATCTTCTTCTGCAGGAGAAGGACGCCGTAGACCAGGGCCTCGGCGGTCGGCGGACAGCCGGGCACGTAGATATCGACCGGAACAATGCGGTCGCACCCGCGCACGACCGAATAGGAATAGTGGTAATAGCCGCCGCCGTTGGCGCACGAGCCCATCGAGATGACGTAGCGCGGCTCCGGCATCTGGTCGTAGACCTTGCGCAGCGCCGGCGCCATCTTGTTGGTCAGCGTGCCGGCGACGATCATCACGTCCGATTGGCGCGGGCTGGCGCGCGGCGCGAAACCGAAGCGCTCCACGTCGTAGCGCGGCATCGAGGCCTGCATCATCTCCACCGCGCAGCAGGCCAGGCCGAAGGTCATCCACATCAGCGAGCCGGTGCGCGCCCAGGTGATCAGCTCGTCGGTGGCGGTGACCAGAAAACCCTTGTCGGCGAGTTCGTTGTTGATCTCGACGAAATAGGGGTCGCTCTTGCGCTGGAGCGGCCGGCCGCCGGTGTCGACGAGCGGCTTGTCGGCGGGCGCGGTCAATCCCATTCGAGCGCTCCCTTGCGCCACTCGTAGATGAAACCGATGGTCAGCACGGCGAGGAATACGATCATCGACCAGAAGCCCGCCCAGCCCAGCTTCCCGAAGGAGACCGCCCACGGGAACAGGAAGGCCACTTCGAGGTCGAAGATGATGAACAGGATGGCGACCAGATAGAAGCGGATGTCGAACTGCATGCGGGCGTCGTCGAAGGCGGCGAAGCCGCATTCATAGGCCGACAGCTTCTCCGCGTCCGGGCTCTTGTAGGCGACGATGAAGGGAGCGACGAGAAGCGCCAAACCGATGATCGCCGCGATGCCCATGAACACCACGATCGGCAGATAGGCACTCAACAGGCTTTCCATTCTGCTCTCCGGTCGTCGCGGCCCAGAAAAACATCCGCGAGCGCCGCCCCCAGCACCAACTTATCGCGCTGCAGCATAACGGCAAGGCTGCCCCCTGCCTAGCCGAATGCCGCGATTGCCAGCCCCTGCCCCGTAACGGTTCCGGGCTGCGAAAGAAGTGGCCGTGGCTTAGCCGAGCGGGCGCGGAGTCGCAAGTCACAAAGACCCGCTCAGTCGCCGCAATCTGTGCCACCTTTCGTTGCAGTTGCCGAGCCGCGAGCTTACGCTCGCGCCCACGAGCGGAGGGGCGGTCATGAGCTACGTCAACAGCGTATTGCAGCCGGGTGAGACGGTGCTTTTTCGCGGTAAGCTCCACTGGATCATCTACGGCTCGGCGCTCTTCACGGCCCTGATTGCGCTCGCCCTGGCGGTCGCCGCCCGGGCCAACATACCGCCGGAAGCCGTGCCCTATGCGTGGATCGCGGCCGCGATCGCCGCGCTCATCGCGCTGTTTCAAGCCGCGCGGGCCTGGTTCGATCAGTGGATCACCGAGATCGCGGTCACCAATCTCCGGGTCATCTACAAGAAGGGCTTCATCCGGCGCCACACAGCCGAAATGAACATGGAGAAGGTCGAATCCGTCACGGTCGACCAGCCATTCTGGGGGCGGCTTCTCGGCTACGGGACGGTCCATGTGATGGGCACCGGCGAAGGCATCGAGCACCTCCACCGGGTCGACCACCCGATCGCCCTGCGCAGCGCCATTGTGGCGCGCTGAGCGACAGGCAGCGCCAGGCAGCGCAAGGCGCGCCCGACGGTCAGGCCGCCCCGGCGGAAGCCAACAGCATGACGATTTGGCCGTGAGCTGAAAACTGGCGGGAGCGACGGGGCTCGAACCCGCGACCTCCGGCGTGACAGGCCGGCACTCTAACCAACTGAGCTACGCCCCCGCGGGCGTTGTGCGCGCCTCTCGCGGCGCGCCGGCTGGAGTTAAGCGAGCGCCCCTGCCAAGTCAAGGATTTGTCAGGCCCCGCCCGGCCTAAATCGCCCGCCGGGCGAGCATGGCATATCCTGCGGAGCCGATTGGAGCGAAGCAGGGTGGTGGGCGGTGAGAGGCTCGAACTCCCGACATCCACGGTGTAAACGTGGCGCTCTACCAGCTGAGCTAACCGCCCGTCTGTGCGGGCCGGTTTTAGGCGCCAGCACCCCGGCCATGCAAGGCCGGTTTCAGGCGCGGCAGAGCGTTCGGGGGCCCGCCCGAACGACGAGACCCCGCGCCAGACGCGGGGCCTGTCGAGAAGAACGGGTGGGTGTTGCCGATCAGCGATTGACGGCGTCTTTGAGGCCCTTGCCGGCCTTGAACTTCGGGGTTTTCGACGCGGCGATCTGGATCGCCTCACCGGTGCGCGGATTGCGTCCGACGCTGGCGGCGCGCTTGGCGACCGCGAAGTTGCCGAACCCAATGATCTTCACTTCCGTGCCCGCCTTCAGTGAATCGGTGATCGCATCGAAGGTTGCATCGACTGCCTGCCCGGCCCCAGCCTTGGACATGCCGGTCCGTTCCGCCACAGCCGCGATCAGATCATTCTTGTTCATGGAAACTCCCTTTCCCTCGTCAGAGCCGAAAGCGATTCGCGCCATCGACTTCGCCGTGGACAGTCCTGCCAAAAACCGCCTCTGGCAAGCGAAAACGGCGGAATCCCGCGATTTTGATCGAAATGTGCCTGTGCACAAAAAAAGCGCGCCAGCCACCGGGCCGGCACGCTTTTCCTTGTTAATTCAACGCCTTAGTGCGCCACGAGAGCACCCGGGCTGTCCTCGTCGGCGACCACCGGCGTCGTCGCCTCCTTGGCTCCGGACCACTCGATTGCCACGGGAGCGCGAACCAGGGCCTGCTTCAGAACCTCGTCCATCCGCCCCACCGGCACGATTTCCATGCCGCTTTTGACGTTGTCGGGGATGTCCGCCAGGTCCTTGGCGTTGTCCTCCGGGATGAGCACCTTCTTGATGCCGCCGCGCAGCGCCGCCAGCAGCTTCTCCTTGAGGCCGCCGATCGGCAGCACGCGGCCGCGCAACGTGATTTCGCCGGTCATCGCCACGTCCTTGCGGACCGGTATGCTGGTCATCACCGAGACGATGGCCGTGACCATGGCGACACCGGCCGACGGACCGTCCTTCGGCGTGGCGCCTTCCGGAACGTGGACGTGGATGTCGTTCTTGTCGAACATCGGCGGCTCGATGCCGAAATCGATCGCCCGGCTGCGAACATAGGAGGCCGCCGCCGAGATCGACTCCTTCATCACGTCGCGAAGGTTGCCTGTGACGATCATCTTGCCCTTGCCCGGCATCATGACGCCTTCGATGGTAAGCAGCTCGCCGCCCACCTCGGTCCATGCCAGGCCCGTCACCAGGCCGACCAGATCCTCCGCCTCGACCTCGCCATACCGGAACCGCGGAACGCCGAGGAAATCCTCGATGTTCTTGGTCGTGATCTTGATCGACTTCTTCTTGGAGAGGATCAGCTCCTTGACGCTCTTTCGTGCCAGCGTCGCCAGCTCGCGTTCGAGGTTGCGGACGCCGGCCTCCCGCGTGTAGCGCCGGATGACCATCTTCAGCGCCTCGTTGTCGACGCTGAACTCCTTTTCGTCCAACCCGTGCTCACGCAGGATCTTCGGGATCAGGTGGCGGCGCGCAATCTCGATCTTCTCATCTTCGGTGTAGCCGGCGATGCGAATGATCTCCATGCGGTCCATCAGCGGCGGCGGAATGTTAAGCGTGTTCGCCGTGGTGATGAACAACACGTTCGACAGGTCGTAATCGACCTCGAGATAGTGGTCGTTGAAGGCCGAATTCTGCTCGGGGTCGAGAACCTCGAGCAGTGCCGACGACGGGTCGCCGCGGAAGTCCATGCCGATCTTGTCGACCTCGTCGAGCAGGAACAGCGGATTGACCTTCTTGGCCTTGCGCATCGACTGGATGACCTTGCCGGGCATCGAGCCGATATAGGTGCGCCGGTGGCCGCGGATTTCCGCCTCGTCACGCACGCCGCCCAGCGACATGCGCACGAATTCGCGGCCGGTGGCCTTGGCGATCGACTTGCCGAGCGAGGTCTTGCCCACGCCGGGCGGGCCGACGAGGCAGAGGATCGGGCCCCTCAGCTTGTTCGAGCGGCTCTGAACGGCCAGATATTCGACGATACGGTCCTTGACCTTCTCCAGGCCGTAGTGGTCCGTATCGAGGACCTGCTGGGCGTAGTTCAGGTCGTACTTGACCTTGGACTTCTTGCCCCACGGGATGCCGAGCAGCCAGTCGAGGTAGTTTCTCACCACCGTCGCCTCGGCCGACATCGGGCTCATCTGCTTGAGCTTCTTCAGCTCGTTGCTCGCCTTCTCCCGCGCTTCCTTGGAAAGCTTGGTCTTGGCGATCTTGTCCTCGAGCTCCTGAACTTCGTCCTTGCCGTCCTCGGAGTCGCCCAACTCCTTCTGGATCGCCTTCATCTGTTCGTTCAGGTAGTACTCGCGCTGCGTCTTCTCCATCTGGCGCTTGACGCGGCTGCGGATGCGCTTCTCCACCTGGAGCACCGAGATCTCGCTCTCCATCAGGCCAAGCACACGCTCAAGCCGCTCAACCACCGTCGGCAGCGCCAGGATGGCCTGCTTCTCGGCGATCTTGACGGCCAGATGCGAGGCGACGGTATCGGCGACCTTGGCATAGTCGTCGATCTGGCCGACCGCGCCGACCACCTCCGGCGAGATCTTCTTGTTCAGCTTCACGTAGTTCTCGAACTCGGTCATCACCGAGCGCGCCAGAGCCTCCGCCTCCACCGTGTCGCCGATCACCTCGGGCAGCCGGTCGGCATGCGCCTCGTAATAGGACTCGTTGTCGGTGAAGCGGCGGATCTCCGCCCGGTCGGCCCCTTCCACCAACACCTTGACGGTGCCGTCGGGCAGCTTGAGGAGCTGCAGCACGGAGGCCAGCGTGCCGACGTTGAACAGGGTCTCCGGCTTGGGCTCGTCCTCGCTGGGATTCTGCTGGGTGACGAGCAGGATCTGCTTCTCCGCGCGCATCACTTCTTCGAGCGCGCGAATGGACTTTTCGCGCCCGACAAAAAGCGGCGCGATCATGTGCGGAAACACGACAATATCGCGCAGCGGCAGCACCGGGAAAAGGTTGCTGTCGCTTGCAGGAAGTCCGATGGAACCCGGCCGTTCGGTTGTCATGCGATCTCGATTCCTTTTCTGACGGCCGGTTCCGGGGAAGCGGACCGGGCATCACGCGGCGGGTACCGGCGGCGCGGAATCAAACCGGCGCCTTTGAACCGGCAGTCGTCCCATAGGTGGCGTTGCGGGCCAAGGGTGTCAAGGCACCGGGCTCACGGGCACTTTGCGGCGCAAATCCGCCACATTGTGGCGGGGCCGCAGGGGCGCGCTCAGGCGGTTGAGCCGACGTCCTCGCGCCGCTCGGAATAGATGTAGAGCGGCCGCGCCTTGCCCTCGACGACGTCCGCCGAGATGACCACTTCCTGCACGCCGTCGAGACCGGGCAGGTCGAACATGGTCTCCAGCAGGATCGCTTCCATGATGGAGCGCAGGCCGCGGGCGCCGGTCTTGCGATCGATCGCCTTCTTGGCGATGGTGATCAGCGCGTCCGGATGGATCGTCAGGTCGACGTTCTCCATGTCGAACAGCCGCTGGTACTGCTTGACCAGCGCGTTCTTCGGCTCGGTGAGGATCTTGATCAGCGCCTCCTCGTCAAGCTCCTCGAGGGTGGCGAGCACCGGCAGGCGCCCGACGAACTCCGGGATCAGGCCGAAGCGCAGCAGGTCTTCCGGCTCGACCTCGCGGAACAGCTCTCCGGTACGCCTGTCCTCGGGTGAGGCAACTTTGGCGCCGAAGCCGATCGAGGTCTTGCGGCCGCGCTCGGCGATGATCTTCTCGAGGCCGGAAAAGGCACCGCCGCAGATGAACAGGATGTTGGTGGTGTCGACCTGCAGGAATTCCTGCTGGGGATGCTTGCGGCCGCCCTGCGGAGGCACCGAGGCGACGGTGCCCTCCATGATCTTGAGCAGCGCCTGCTGCACGCCCTCGCCCGACACGTCGCGGGTGATCGACGGGTTGTCCGACTTGCGGCTGATCTTGTCGACTTCGTCGATGTAGACGATGCCGCGCTGGGCGCGTTCGACATTGTAGTCGGCGGCCTGCAGCAGCTTGAGAATGATGTTCTCGACGTCCTCGCCGACATAGCCGGCTTCGGTCAGCGTCGTCGCATCGGCCATGGTGAACGGCACGTCGAGGATGCGCGCCAGCGTCTGGGCGAGCAGCGTCTTGCCGCAGCCGGTCGGGCCGATCAGCAGGATATTCGACTTGGCCAGTTCGACGTCGTTGTTCTTGGCGGCATGGTTCAGCCGCTTGTAGTGGTTATGGACGGCGACCGACAGGACGCGCTTGGCGTGGCGCTGGCCGATGACGTAGTCGTCGAGCACGTTGCAGATTTCGGTCGGCGTCGGCACGCCGTCGCGGGACTTCAGCGCGGAGGTCTTGTTCTCCTCGCGGATGATGTCCATGCACAGCTCGACGCACTCGTCGCAGATGAACACCGTCGGTCCTGCGATGAGCTTGCGGACTTCGTGCTGGCTCTTGCCGCAGAAGGAGCAGTAAAGCGTGTTCTTGCTGTCGCTGCCGCTGGCCTTGCTCATTCTGCACCCTCTTCACTGCGGTGGCCGGCCCGCCGGCCTTCAGCCCGTTGTACCCGCCCGCGCCCGCCTGTTGCGCGAACATTCACCTCAACCTTAACGCCCGCCACGACCGGCGCAATCCTCACGCATCGATCCAATCATGCTATCCGCGATTTGTTCAAGAGATACTTAACACTGCAAATGCGCCAGTTACGCGGCGCACACACCGCGACGATCAGCCGCCCTCGACCTTGCCTTCGGTCGCCTCCAGCGCCGCCCGGGTGGTCAATACCTTGTCGATGATGCCGAAATTCCTGGCGTCCTCGGCGGTCATGAAGAAATCTCGGTCGAGCGTGCGTTCGATCGTTTCGTAGTCCTTGCCGGTATGCTTGACATAGACCTCGTTCAGCCGCCGCTTCATCTTGACGATGTCCTCGGCGTGCCGCTCGATATCCGATGCCTGCCCCTGGAAACCGCCGGAAGGCTGGTGAACCAGGATGCGGGCGTTGGGCAGGGCGAAGCGCATGCCCGCCTCGCCGCCGGCAAGCAGCAACGAGCCCATCGACGCCGCCATGCCGATGCACAAGGTCGACACCGCCGGCTTGATGAACTGCATGGTGTCGTAAACCGCCATGCCGGAGGTCACCACACCGCCCGGCGAGTTGATGTACATGGCGATTTCCTTCTTGGGGTTATCCGCCTCCAGGAAGAGAAGTTGCGCGACGATGAGCGAGGCCATGTGGTCTTCGATCGGACCGGTGACGAAGATCAGGCGCTCCTTGAGCAGGCGCGAATAGATATCGTAGGCGCGCTCGCCGCGGTTGGTCTGCTCGACCACCATGGGCACGAGCTGCATGTAGGTGTCGATTGGATCTTTCATGGTAACCCTTCGGCCCGCCCGGTGCCGGGTGGCGCTGCTAGCCACAGCGCCGCCGGCGTTTCACAGGATCCGCCCGCGGCGAATCTCCGATTGCAGGCCATAGATATGGCATGCACCGCCCAACCGGAAGGGGGCGTCCGGCCCCTCGCCGTCAGGTTTCGAGCAGACCTTCTTCCGCGGCCTGCTTCATGAGTTCCTCGGCGGTCGTCGGCTTGTCGGTGACCTCGACCAGTTCGAGCATGTAGTCGACCACCTTTTCCTCAAAGATGGGCGCGCGCAGGGACGCCACGGCATCCGGGTTCTTGCGGTAATAGTCGAGCAATGCCTGCTCCTGGCCGGGAACCTGGCGAAGCTGCGCGGCCATGGCGCGCTGGAGCTCGTCGTCGGTAACCTCGACCTTGGCGTGCTCGCCGATCTCCGACATGACCAGGCCGAGGCGCACGCGTCGCTCGGCGATCTGGCGGTATTCCACCCGCGCCTTCTCCTCGGTGGTGTCCTCGTCCTCGAAAGTGCGCCCCGTATTGGAGAGCTCGTTGACGATCTGGCGCCAGATCGTCTCGAACTCCTGCTCGACCAGCCGCTCGGGCAGTTCGAAGCGGTGCGTCTCGTCGAGCCGATCGAGAAGCTGCCGTTTGATGTGCTGGCGGATCGTCTGGCCGTATTGGCTCTGCAGCTGATCGCGCACGGTATCGCGCAGGCTCTGCAGGGAATCGAGGCCGAGGCGCTCGGCCAGCTTGTCGTCGATCGCCACCTCGTCGCCAGCGGCCACCGCCTTCACCTCGATGTCGAAGGTCGCCTCCTTGCCGGCGAGTTTCGCGGCCGCATAGTCCTCCGGGAACGTGACGGTGATCGTCTTCTTGTCGTCGGTCGACAGGCCGACGAGCTGCTCCTCGAAGCCCGGGATGAAGCGCTTGTCGCCGATCCTGATGACGGCGTTGTCGTCGCTGCCGCCGTCGAAGGGCTCGCCGTCGATCTTGCCGAGGTAGGAAATCGTGACACGGTCGCCATTTTCCGCCGCGCCGGCCTTGGTGGTGTAGCTGCGCGTCGAATCGGCAAGGCGGTTGAGCTGTTCGTCGACTTCCGCGTCGGTCACCTCGACCGTCGGGCGCTCGATCGAAATCGTCTTGAAATCGATCAGATCGATCTTGGGCAGCACCTCGTAGGACATGGTGTAGGCGAGATCGTGGTTGCCGGAGAGCACCTCGTTGGTCTCGCCCTGGTCCTCGGGCAGTTCGTAGTGCGGCTGCATCGCAGCCTTCTCGCCGCGCTCGCTCAGCGTGTTGCGGGCGACTTCGCCGATCACGTCCTGCACGATCTCGGCCATCGCAGAGCGGCCGAACATGCGCCTGAGTTGGCTCATCGGCACCTTGCCCGGGCGAAATCCCTTGATGCGGACCTCGTCCTTGAGCGAGTTCAGGCGCTCGATCAGGCGGCCATCGAGTTCGGTCGCCGGTACGACGATCTTGAATTCGCGCTTCAGCCCTTCGACCAGCGTCTCGGTTACCTGCATTTTGGCCATTCCATCCTTTGCTCGTCACTTGCCCGTCCGACTGCACCGCCAGGCGCCGGTCCCTCCCGATCATTTCGAGAAACCTGTGCCGGCGCCACTGGTGCGGGCGGAGGGACTTGAACCCCCACGACTTTCGTCACGGGAACCTAAATCCCGCGCGTCTACCAGTTCCGCCACGCCCGCTCGGCGCCACTTCCCGAACCAAAGAAACCACCTCATCAAATCGGGAATGCACCCGGCCCAGATTATGGCCGCGGGCCGAGGCTCCGGCCAGGCGCGGCCTCTATATCATCGGGTTTTCGCGGTTCAAAGGGAAAACGCCCCCTTTCTCAGCCGCCCGCCGGTCCCGGTCAGTCTTCCTCGATCTGGGCAAAAACCGCCGGCAATGCCTCCGGCAGGTCCTCGGCGATGAGCCCGCGTCCGATGGTGTGCGCGGCGGCGCCGTGCATCCACACCGCCGCAGCGGCCGCATCGAAGGGCCGCATGCCCTGCGCCAGCAGTCCCACCACGATTCCCGTCAGCACGTCGCCGCTGCCGGCGGTCGCCAGGGCCGGCGGGGCGTTGTCGGCGATGGCCGCGCGCCCCTCCGGGGTCGCCACCACCGTATCGGCGCCCTTCAGCAGCACCACCGCACCTGAGGCCGCCGCCGCCTGGCGCGCCCGCTCCAGCTTGGATTCGATCTTGGCAAAATCGCCGAACAGGCGCGCGAACTCGCCCTCGTGCGGCGTGAGCACCACCGGCGCCCGGCGCTTCTTGATGGCATCGAAGAGCCGCTCGGGGGTCTCGGCAAAGGATGTCAGCCCGTCGGCGTCAATCACCACCGCCGCCGGTGAGGCCAGCGCTGTTTCGACCAGAACCATGCTGTCCGCGCCGACGCCGAGCGCCGGCCCGAGCGCGACCGCGTTGTGCCGCTTGTCGGCCAGGATCGTGGTCAGCCCTTCCGGACCGTTCATGGGCAGAAGCATGACGGCGGTCAGGTGGGCGGCGTTGACCGAAAGCGCCTCGACCGGCGAGGCCAGCGACACCAGCCCCGCCCCTGCCCGCAGCGCCGCGCGCGCCGCCAGCCGCGCCGCGCCGGTGCGCGTCGCCGGGCCGGAGACCACGATAGCGTGGCCGCGGTCGTATTTGTGCCCTTCCGTCGAGAGCGGCGGCAGCGACCACAGGCCCGGCCGGTTCCACGCCGTCTTCGGCTGGATGGTCGACAGGACGCCGGCGCCGATGCCGATGTCGACGACCAGCCGCCGGCCGGCATAAGCGCGGCCCGGATTGAGCAGGTGTCCGGGCTTCAGCCGGAAGAAGGTGACTGAACAGGTCGCTTTGACGGCGGTGCCGAGCACCTTGCCGGTGCGCCCGTCGATACCGCTCGGCAGGTCGACCGCGACCACCGGCAGTCCCGACCGGTTCACAGCGGCAATGGTCTGGGCCGCAATCCCCTCCACCGGCCGGTCGAGGCCCGCACCGAACAGGGCATCGACGACGATATCGGCACTGCCGACAAGGCCGGCGGAGAGGCCCTTGCTGGGTCCGGTCCACGCCGCCGCTGCGAAGGCAGCATCGCCCTTGAGACGGTCGCGGGCAGTCAGCAGCCCGACGGTGACCTCGTAACCGGCCTCCGCCATCAGACGGGCCGCCACGAAGCCGTCGCCGCCATTGTTGCCGGGACCGGTCATCACGACCACGCGGCCGCCCTGCGGCAGCAGGTCGTAAACCGCTTCCGCCACGGCCAGTCCGGCCGCCTCCATCAAGGTGATCCCGGGCGTCCCGGCTTCGATGGTCAACGCGTCGGCCTGGCCCATCTCCTCCGGCGTCAGCACCTCGATCGCATCGGTGATCAAGGCCACGCCGCGGGGCACTTCCGGCTCGTCCGGTTCGTCCCCGCTCACCAGACGTTCGAATTGCGAAGCCCACTGTATGTCGATTGCTGTCTTTTTAGTCACTTGCCTATTCCTTAGCCGGTATTTGACGCCGGTTCGGTCTCCCACCATGGTATGGCGCAGAGATCAGCTTAAGAAGCCGCCAGTTCGCGGGTTTAGCGCGGCTGGCATGGAGCGTGCAAAACGGCGGCTGGTCTGCAACCGGAGTTGCGCGCCTGTTTTTCGGAGACGCGGAGGCAATGAAGAAGATTGAAGCGATCATCAAGCCTTTCAAACTCGACGAGGTGAAGGAGGCGCTTCAGGAAGTCGGGCTGCAGGGCATTACCGTGACCGAGGCAAAGGGATTCGGGCGCCAGAAGGGCCATACCGAACTGTACCGCGGCGCGGAGTATGTCGTCGACTTCCTTCCCAAGGTGAAGGTCGAAATCGTTCTCACCGACGAGATGGTCGACCGTGCCGTCGACGCGATCCGCAAGGCCGCCCAGACCGGCCGGATCGGCGACGGCAAGATTTTCATTTCCAACATCGAGGAGGCCGTCCGCATCCGCACCGGTGAAAGCGGCGTCGACGCGATCTGACCGCGCCGCGCTCTCCGCGCCCTCGTCGGCACCATGCGTGCAACGATCAGGCGCCCATATCTCCCACTCCCCCATAACCTGAGCTCAGGGCTGAGAAGGAAGGAATAATACTGATGGCTACCGCAAAAGACGTCCTCAAGCTGATGAAGGAGAAGGATGTCAAGTACGTCGATCTCCGTTTCACCGATCCGCGCGGAAAGTGGCAGCACGTGACATTCGACGTTGGCTTGATCGATGAGGAAGCGCTGACGGAAGGCCTGATGTTCGACGGCTCGTCGATTGCCGGCTGGAAGGTGATCAACGAATCCGACATGAAGCTGATGCCCGACCCGGATTCGATGGCAATCGACCCGTTTTTCGCGCAGACCACGCTGTCGATCGTCTGCGACGTTCTCGAGCCCCTGACCAACGAGCCCTATGAGCGCGACCCGCGCTCGATCGCCAAGAAGGCGGTGGCCTACCTCGCCCGCACCAAGGTCGGCGACGGCGCCTTCTTCGGCCCCGAGGCCGAGTTCTTCGTCTTCGACGACATCAAATTCTCGGCCGACCCCTACAACACCGGCTTCCGCATCGACGATGTCGAGCTGCCGATCAATTCCGGCACCGACTACGAAAACGGCAACACCGGCCACCGCATCCGCACCAAGGGCGGCTATTTCCCGGTTCCGCCGCAGGACACTCTGCAGGACATGCGCTCCGAGATGCTCTCGGCGATGGCTTCGATGGGCGCCAAGGTTGAGAAGCACCACCACGAGGTGGCGGCCGCCCAGCACGAGCTCGGCCTCAAGTTCGGTCCGCTGGTGACCATGGCCGACCACCTGCAGGTCTACAAGTACTGCATCCACAACGTCGCCAACGCCTACGGCAAGACGGCGACTTTCATGCCCAAGCCGATCTATGGCGACAACGGCTCCGGCATGCACGTCCACCAGTCGATCTGGAAGAACGGCAAGCCGCTGTTCGCCGGCAAGCTCTACTCCGACCTGTCGCAGGAGTGCCTCTGGTACATCGGCGGCATCATCAAGCACGCCCGGGCGCTCAATGCCTTCACCAACCCGCTGACCAACTCCTACAAGCGGCTGGTTCCCGGCTTCGAGGCGCCGGTGCTGCTCGCCTACTCGTCGCGCAACCGCTCGGCCTCGTGCCGCATCCCCGTGGCGAGCAACCCCAAGGCCAAGCGCCTCGAGGTCCGCTTCCCGGATCCCGGCGCCAACCCCTACCTCGCCTTCTCGGCGATGCTGATGGCCGGCCTCGACGGCATCCTCAACAAGATCGATCCGGGCGATCCGGTCGACAAAAACCTTTACGACCTGCCGCCGAAGGAGCTGAAGAAGATCCCGACGGTCTGCGGCTCGCTGCGCGAGGCGCTCACCAACCTCGACAAGGACCGCGCCTTCCTCAAGGCCGGCGACGTGTTCACCGACGACATGATCGACGCCTACATCGAGCTGAAGATGGAGGAGGTCATCCGTTTCGAGCACACGCCGCACCCGGTCGAGTTCGACATGTACTATTCGGTCTGACCGGGGGGCTGGGCCGAATATGCGAAGGGGCGCCGTTGGGCGCCCCTTTTTTTTGCTCGTCTTCGGCAGCCGCCGCCTAGCGGCCGAGCGTGGCGATCGAATTGGCCACGAACGGAACCATCCGGTCGTGCTGCTGCAGCGTCATGCCCGGCGCATCGAAGTACTTCTTGAGCGCAACCCGGCCCGTCCAGATGCCGTCGGCGCCGCTCGCGGCCACATACGAGCCCAATGCGGCCATGCCCCAATCCGTGCCGGTGATGCGCTTCTCGAAGCCGAGACCCGCGATCCACACGTTGCTGCTGCTGCTCGTGTAGTAGACGAGCATCGCCGACCCCTTGTTGTCCGGCGTGAAATAGTGGTCCGCCCGGCCACTGGCCATATAGGCGTCGTTGCCCTGCGCTGTGATGTAGGCCACCTGGCCGGTCAGAGCGCTCTGGCCGAAATAGCCCTTCACCTCGCCACCGGCCGTGAACAGGTCGACGTTATCGAGCCGGGATGCGCCGGCGAACGCGCCGTACACGTGGGTCGGTGTCTCCTTGTAGAGATGCCCGACCACACCGACCAAGCCGATGGTGTTGCTACCGATGAAGTAGGCGGCGCCGCTTACTTCCACTTCGCCCTTCAGCCAGTCCTGCAACGGCCCGGCCAGGCGGCCGACGCCATCGATCTGTGTGATGCTCGAATTGCCGTCCGTGGCGCCGCCGAGGCCTAGTTCGACGTGAGCGGCATGCATGGAGGTCGGCGCATAGAACGGCCCCGAGTCCGGCGGTGGATAGGATGAGAGCTCACCCGCTGTCGCGGCGCCGGCTATCAGAGAGCCGGCCGCGAAAATCAAGATTCGTCGCCTCACGGTATATGTTCCCTGTCTCTATTGCGTTGATGGGCCACCACCGAATTGGTGTTGCCGGACTAATGGTAGGCGACCAATGCAGGTCAACACATCGTCAAGAAAGGAATCGGTCCTTCAGAGCCCTTCTTGATAGGGTTGTTATCGTTCTGCCTTCGAAATTGCGCGAGGCACGCCCGAATGACTGACGCGAAATTCGGCATTCTGGCGTCGTGCATGCACGCCAGCGTTGGCCGAGACGAGGCGGCCTGGATACGGCTTGTCTATGCGGGCAAGGCGGGCCGGCCTGTGACGGCCGCAACCGCGGCACGACCGGCCGCTTGGGCCGGCGGTGCCGCGATTGTCGAGCGACCTCAATGGGCCATGGTCGCCACCCAGGCGCCGTTGAACGGCACCTCGCGGTCATGCTGCTGCAGCGTCGTTCCCGGCTGGTCGAACAGGACGCGCGCCCCGACGCGCACACCCCACATGTCGGCGGGGCTCGTGCCGGTGGTCCGCGCATAGACGCCCGAACCGAACAGGCTCCAGGAGGTGCCGGTGATGCGCTTCTCCACGCCAAGCGTCGCCACGAAGAAGTCCGAGCTGCTGTCCTGGCGATCGAAATAGGTCACGTTGACCGCGCCCTTGAAGTCGGGCGTGAAGTAGTGATCGAACTGACCGCCGAAGTGGGTGTAGTTGTACTTGCCGTCCTTGACCGAAAGATAGGCGATCTGGCCGGTCAGCGTGTTCTGTCCGAAATACGCCTTCCCCTCGACGCCGATCGCCGAGGTCGTCTTGCCGTCGATCGAGGTCACCCCGCCGACGACGCCGAGGACATGTGTCGGCTCTTCCCTGTAGAGATGGCCGACGAAGCCCGGTCCGGAAACGGTGTTGCCGCCGCTGGTCGAGGCCAGCCAGAAGCCCTCCGCCTCGCCCTTCAGCCAGCCGCCCAGCGGCCCGGCAACGCGCCCGGTCGCGTCCCATTGGGTGATGTCGACGCCCTTGCGCGTGGCCCAGGCGAAGCCAAGCTCGACCTCACCCGTATAGAGCGATGCCGTCGAATAGAACGGGCTCGAAGAAGGCGGCAGCCCGTCAGAAGATTCGGCAGCATAGGCGGGCTCGGCCATGAGGACCGCCGTGGCCAGAAGCATGATCGATCGCATGATCCGTCGCCCGTGGTTCGCCGCACCCGCAACACGCCGGTGCAGGTGCCGTCAGTGTGCCGCATCGGCGCAATAATCGCACATCGCTATTTGCCGCAGTCGGGGCGGAAAAGGCCGAAATATCGCAGCTGCCGGCGACCGATCGGCGCTCGCCGACGGCTCTCGTGGTGACCTCACATGTCTACGACGTGATGCGCAATGCAGGGTCGAAGCCGAGCTCCCGTCGTGCCCTGGCGATGGACACTGCACCATCGTCGTCGGCGACGTTGTAGATGCCCGGTGCGCCCTGCGCGACGGCCAGGTAGGCCGCCCGAGCCGCGGCATCGACATGGACAGTGGGCGGCTCGCCCGGCTCGGAGCGCCACGTGCCCGGTCCGTAGAAGCGTCCGTAGCGCAGCACCAGCCCGTCGATGCCGGGTGTCCCGGTGACCAGCCGCTCCAGTGCCGTCACACCGGCCACGGTCACCGCCTGCTCGGGCGCGGTGTCCAGCGGATCGTCCTCAAGATGCGGCGTCGAACCCGGCGCATAGATGAAGGCGATGCTCTGGGCGACCATGCGCCGCACCCCGGCCGCGCGTGCGGCCGCCACCAGATTGGCGCTGCCTTCCGCCCGCAACCGCGCATTGCGTGCCGAGGCCGCCGCCAGGGCGGCGGGATCGAAGGCCTGCGGCAAGTCGGTGAGCTGATGGATGATCGCGTCGGGCCGCGCCACGGCCACGGCTTCGGTGAGCGCCGTGCGGTCGAAGACGTCGACCGTTGCGGGTTCGACGCCGATCTCCTTCAGGGCGCCGGCCTTCTCGGCCGAGCGTGTCGTGCCGATGACGGCGTGCCCGCGCCGACGAGAAGCCGCCCCAGACGACGACCAACGACACCGGTCGCCCCGGCCAGAAGAATTCTCATTGCGACTTACCTCCCTCGGGAACCGCGCGCCTTCGGCCGGCTACCGCTTCTTCTTCGGCGGCTGCACGTTGGATATGGCGATCAGGCGGCCATCCTCGAGCCCGAACACGAAGGTCGGGTTGTCCATCGCGTTGAGCACGCCGATGGCGGTGACAATCGGCCCATCGAGCGGCACCCGGCCGATCTCGCGCAGCGACCCGCCAGCGACCGTCATGAAACGCAGCACGCGCCGGTCCTGATCGGGCACCGCCAGATCGACGATGTTGTCGTCGTTGATGCGGGCGACGGCCGACATGCCCAGTTCGGTGGAGCCAAAGACGTGGTTGGAGAAGCCCGGCTCCCGGTCGACAACCCGGAAGCGCCGGCGATCGAGCGTCACGATCTCGAGCGTGCCGTCGCTATGTGGCGTGCGCACGGCCGCGATGTCGAGGCTGCGATCGCCGGTGAAATCGGCAATGCCGGCGACATTGAGCCAGCGGTTCGGCTGGCCGATCGGCGGCGTCGAGTCGATCTCGATCAGCGAACTGCCGGCGAGATCGTAGGCGACCATTGCCGCGCCGGCACGCAGCGACGAGCGGATCGCCAGCACCTCGTTGCGCCCGTCGCCATCGAGATCGGCGATGCGCGGGGTGAGGTCCTCGAAGACCTGGTCGGGGGGAAGCTCGACGGTGACGCGGTGGCCGTAGACGTCCTGGACGACCATCGCACCGGCCTCGATCTTGTCGCCGAGCGCACCATGCGGATAGCGGTCGGTCGGCTCGGTGTACCAGGCGCTGGTGATGCCGTCGCCGTCGGCATAGGCGATCGTTCCGTTGGGGATGCCGTCGGGGGCGGTCTGCGGCTCCGGCGGCTGGCCGGGCGTCAGGCAGACCGGCTGGTCCGCGCACAGCGAGAGCCTGAACCAGCGGTCGCCGGCCCAGGCATAAACGGCATCACCGGCCTGCCGGATCTCGGTCACTTTTGCGGGCGTTTCGACCGGCGCCGCCACCCAGTCCGCAAGCGCCGGTCCGGCCGCCAGGCCGGCCAGCATGAGAGCGGCGGTTGCGCGCCAAAGCGGGCGGAAAAGAGAGGCAGCGGCGGTCATGGGGCCGATCATAGCGCTCCCGGCCGCCGGATTGCACCAAGCCAGCGTGCGGCGTGGCGCGGCGGCGGCCGGCCGGCTGCGATCAGCCCGTCAATCGCGCCAGCGCCGCGTCGATGCGCGTGCGCAGTTGCGTCGCCTCCGCCAGCCGCTCGCGCTGCTCGTCGACCACCTCTTCCGGCGCCTTGGCGATGAACTGCTCGTTGCCGAGCTTCGCCTCGATGCGGGCAATCTCCTTGGCCGCCTTCTCGCCTTCCTTGGCCAGCCGCGCCCGTTCGGCTTCCAGGTCGATGACACCAGCCAGCGGCATGGACACCGTGGCCTCGCCGACCAGGATCTGTGCCGCGCCCTTGAGCGGTACATGCGACAGGTTGATCGCTTCCACGCGGGCGAGCCGCATGATCAGCGCCTCATAGGTCTGCAGTCGCGCGGCCGTGGCGAAGGACGCCTCGGAAACCGACAGGCTCACCATGGCCGCGGCCGGCACGTTCATTTCCGAGCGCACCGAACGGACAGCGCCGATCAGGTCGATCAGCCAGTTGATCTCCGCGGCCGCCGCAGCGTCCTCGAAGCCCGGCGCCGGCCATTCGGTGAGCGCCAGAAGCTGAGGCCGTCCGGGCGCACCGTCGCGCGCGGCCTTGGCCCATAGTTCCTCGCTGATGAACGGCATGAAGGGGTGGAGCAGCGTCAGGATGCGGTCGAGCACCCAGACGACCGTCGCCCTGGTCTCGTCCTTCTCGGGCCCGTCGGCCCCGGCCAGCACCGGCTTGGCCAGTTCCAGATACCAGTCGCAGGTCTGGTTCCACACGAACCGATAGATGGCCGACGCCGCCTCGTTGAACCTGAAGGCGTCGAGCGCCTCGGTGACGGAGCGGACGGCGCGCGACGCCTCGGTCGCGATCCAGCGGTTCAAGGTCGCCTTGGCATTGGCCGGGTCGAAGCCATCGACCGGCCGGCAGTCGTAGTGTTCGGCGAACTTGGCCGCGTTCCACAGCTTGGTGGCGAAGTTGCGGTAGCCCTCTACCCGGCTCCCCGACAGTTTGATGTCGCGTCCCTGGGCGGCAAGCGCGGCAAGCGTGAAGCGCACCGCATCGGCGCCGAACTCGTCGATCAGATGCAGGGGATCGATGACGTTCCCCTTGGACTTCGACATCTTGGCGCCCTTCTCGTCGCGGACAAGGGCGTGGATGTAAACGTGCTTGAAGGGCTCCTGCGGCCGGCCTTCGCTGTCTTTGGTGAAATGCAGGCCCATCATCATCATCCGGGCGACCCAGAAGAAGATGATGTCGAAGGCGGTGACCAGCGTGGCGGTCGGGTAATAGCGGGCCAGCTCCGGCGTCTGTTCGGGCCAGCCGAGCGTCGAGAACGGCCACAGCGCCGAGGAGAACCAAGTGTCGAGCACATCCTCGTCGCGCGTCAACGCCTCGTGCTTGCCGTAGTGCGCGTCAGCCGCCTGCTGCGCCTCCGCCGCGTCGTGCGCAACGAACACCTTGCCGTCCGGCCCGTACCACGCCGGAATCTGGTGGCCCCACCACAGCTGGCGCGAGACGCACCAGGGCTGGATGTTCTCCATCCAGTCGAAATAGATCTTTTCCCAGGTGGCCGGGATGATCTCCGTGCGCCCTTCGCGCACCGAGGCGATCGCCGGCTGGGCCAGCGTCTTGGCATCGACGTACCACTGGTCGGTGAGATAGGGCTCGACCGGCGTGCCGCCGCGATCGCCGTGCGGGACCATATGGACATGGTCCTCTATTCTGTCGACCAGCCCCCGCGCTTCCATCATCTCGACAACACGCTTGCGCGCGGCGAAACGGTCGAGGTTGTTGAGTGCCCTGATCGTTTCGCTGAGCTCTTCGCTCTCCGGCACCCCCTCCAGAAAGGCGACATTGCCTTCCAGAACGACATTTGCCTCCGGGTCGAGGATGTTGACCTGGGCGAGGTCGTGGCGCTTGCCGACCTCGAAGTCGTTGAAATCGTGTGCCGGGGTGATCTTGACCGCGCCGGTCCCGGTCTCCGGATCGGCATAGCTGTCGGCGACGATCTTCAGCCTGCGGCCGACCAGCGGCAGAATGGCGTATTTGCCGACGATGATCCTTGTAGCGCTCGTCGTCGGGATGGACGGCGATGCCGGTATCGCCCAGCATCGTCTCCGGCCGCGTCGTCGCCACAACGATGAAGCGATCGGCTTCACCCTCGATCGGATATTTGAAGTGCCAGAGATGGCCCTTGGTCTCGACCTGCTGAACCTCGAGGTCGGAAATGGCGGTTTGCAGCTTCGGGTCCCAGTTGACCAGCCGCTTGTCCTTGTAGATCAGCCCCTCGCGGTAGAGGTCGACGAAGACTTTGAGGACAGCCTCGGACAGGCCCTCGTCCATGGTGAAGCGTTCGCGGCTCCAGTCGCAGGAGGCGCCGAGCCGCTTCAGCTGGTTGAGGATGAGGCCGCCCGACTCCGCCTTCCACGACCACACCTTCTCCAGGAATTTCTCGCGGCCGATGGCGCGCCGGCCCGGCTCCTGCCGCTCCATCATCTGGCGCTCGACGACCATCTGGGTGGCGATGCCGGCATGGTCCATGCCCGGCTGCCACAGCACGTCGCGACCCTGCATGCGGCGGAAGCGCACCAGGATGTCCTGCAGCGTGTTGTTCAGGGCATGGCCGACATGCAGCGACCCGGTGACGTTGGGCGGCGGAATGACGATCGAATAGGACTTGGCGCCGGGCTTGGCGCCGGCCCCGGCCTTGAAGGCCCCGGCCTTTTCCCACGTCTGGTAGATGCGCGGCTCAACCGCTGCCGCGTCGAAGGACTTGTCGAGCATTACCGTTTCCGGGTGTTACGCGGATTTGACTGTCTTGCGCGGGGTGTAAATCGAAATCGAGGGAAGTCAACGGCCGCCGGCCGAAAGGCCGGCTTTGCTGCCGCTTTCTAGCGCCCGCCGCGCGATACCCGCTCGATTTCCTCGCGGACCAGCCGCTCGACCAGGGACGGCAGATTGTCCTCCAGCCAGCTCTTCAGCATGGGCCGCAGGAGGTCTTCCACGACCTGATCGATCTCGCGGGCGTTGCGGTCGGCCAGGACCTTTGCCAAATCGCCGAACGATGCGGCGACGGCCGCGTTGGCACGCGGCGAAAGCAGGCTGCGTGACGCGGCGGGCGGTCCCGGCCGCGGTTCGACGGCGCGGGGCGCGGCTCGTGCAGCCTGCGGTTCAGCAACACGCTGGACTTCATGGTTGGGTTGCGGCGAAGCCACGCGCGGCGCCTCGCGAAGAGGACGTGGCTCGGCCACGCGCGGTGCCTCGTCAGGGGCCTGCGGCGCCGCCTGCACACCGACCGCCGTCTGCAACGGCGGGCGCACCTCGGCAGTGGCCCTGATCGCCGTCTCGGCCCGGGTATCGTCGGGATCGACCCCGTCGAGCGCCTGCTCGATCGCCAGTTCGACCACATCGTGCATGCGGGAGCGGTCGACTGGCGGTGCCGCCGGCACCGCGTCGGCATCGACGCTGGCGGCCGCAACCTCGGGCGCCCAATCCTCGGAGGCCTCGTCCTCGCTCGTCGCGATCTTCGCGCCGTGGATCGCGGTCACATTGCCGGCGCTTGGCGGCACAGCAGCGACTGCCGGGCCGCCCGGTGCCGGCATCACACCGGTCAGAGGCCGCGGCGGCGCCGATGCCGACCGCGACTGGTCGCCGTTGATCACCTGGCGGATCGACGCCAGGATCTCTTCAACAGTCTGGTCTTGTGCCAAGCCGGGCTTCGCCATCGTCATGCCTAAGGGGTTCCACGACGCCCCGAATCCCGCGCGAATCGCGCTCGGTAAGGCTAACGAAAATGCGAGACAAGCGAAACGGGGATCAGCGCCCGTCCGGCGTCCTCAGCCCGAACCACTTGTCGCGGACCTTGGTGTAGTGGTCGGTCGGATCGTAGCGCGCGACCTTGAGGCCCAGCGTCGCGGCATCGAGCTTGCCGACCGATGAGAGCAGCGTGTAGGAGGCCACTACACGGTCGTGCTGCGCGGTCACCTGCGCCAGCTTGGCGGTCAGCAGGTTCTGCTGAGCGTTCAACACGTCCAGCGTCGTGCTCTGGCCGACCTTGTGCTGCTCCTGCACGCCCGAGAGCACCAGGGTCTGGGCGCGCACCTGGGCATCGGCGGCGCGTGCCTGCGCCTCGGCCGCGTTGAGCGAGCCCCAGGCCGAAATCACGGCCTGCCGCATGGAGGCGGCGGCAGCATCATGCTCGATACGCCGCTGGCCGAGCGTCTCCTTGGCTTGCCGCACCTTGGAATCCGAACCCGGCGTGTAGATCGGGATGTTGATCCCGGCCATCAGCGACCGCGAGTCCGACGACGACCCCGGGCTCGTGGCGTCATCCTTGTGTGTCAGGGTGCCGGTCAGCCCCACCGTCGGCAAGAGGGCGCCTTCCAGCACGTTCACGTTATAGCTGGCGACATCGATATTGTAGGACGCAGCGAGTACCGACGGATTGGAACTCAGCCCTTCCGCCAAGGCGCTATCCAACGACGTCGGCAGCATGGAATTGATCGGCCTAGCGGTTCCCAGGCTCTTCGGCCGATGTCCGATGATCTGCTCATAGGTCGCAATGGCCGTATTGAGCGTCGCAACGGCGGCATCATATGACGACTGGCCTGCAGCCAGGCTGTACTGGGTCTGGGCGACGTCGGTCTTGGTCCCCTCGCCCACCTTCAGCCGATCATTGGCGGCGTTGAGCTGCTGCTGGAGGAAATCGACGTTCTGCTTCTGCAGATTGAGGTTTGCCTGCGCCTGAACCAGGTTCATGAAGGCGGTCACGCCGTTGAGCAGCGTGCTCTGCTCGGTCGCGCGCAAGGTTTCGCGCCCGGCGAGAACTGCCGTTTCGGCCGCCTTCACACCGTTCTTGGTGCGAAATCCGGTGAAGAGCGGCTGCTCAACGGTGAGCGTGTAGGTGCGCGGATAGAGTGTCGTGGTGCCCGATGACGCAACGCCGGCACTGATCGAACCGCTCACGGTCGGGTGGTAGCCGCCCAGCGCCTGCGGCACGCCCTCATCGGTCGCGCGTAACGCCGCCCGCTGCGCGTTGAGCGTCGGGTTGTTGGCGTAGGCGGACGCCAAAGCCTGAAGGAGGGTCTCGGCACGCGCCGGTGCCAGACCAAGTGAAACAGTGGCGACAACCGCAGTTATCACCAGTCCCGAACGCAGGTACCGCACCGTTAAAACCCCACTCGCCACATAGTGGCCTACCCTTGACCAGTCTACTCTAGTCGCCTGTCAGGCCCGGTCAAATGCTCATGCCGTCACAGGAGACGGAATCCTGTGGGTGCGGCACCGATACAACAGACAGCGATCACCCGCAGGTACTAGAAAACAAACGCTTTTGCCTTGCGGAAGCCGGGCAGCGACTGCACGTCGGCGTCAAACACCACCCGGCTGCCGATGTCATCGCCGCTGCGCCTGAAAATCGTTGCCGCCGCCGATCGCCCGTAGCCGACCACCGCCACCAGCCGGCCGCCGTCCTTCAACTGATCGGTGAGCGCCGCAGGAACCACTTCCACCGCGCCGTCGACGAAGATCACGTCGTAGGGCGCCTCGGATGGATAGCCGGCGTCGAGCGAACCGGTGACCACGGCCACATTATCGACTTCCAGCTCGGTGAGCGTCTCGGATGCCTGACCCGCCAGTTCCGGGTCCTGTTCGAGGGCAACGACAGAATTGGCCAACCGCGCCAGCACGGCGGCCGAATAGCCGCTGCCGCATCCGACGACGAGCACCACATCCGCCTTGCCGACCTCCGCCAGCTGCATCAGCCGCGCCAGTGGCGCCGGCTCCATCATGTAGCGTGGCGGGCTGTCCGGCCCGGCTGTGGTCAGTGGCAGGTCGCTGTCGATATAGGCCAGCGCCCGGCTCGCCGGCGGCAGAAACAGCTCACGCGGCACGGCGCCCATCGCGGCAAGCACGGCATAGTCGTTGACGCCCTGCGTGCGAAGCTGATTGTCCACCATCTTCGTCCGCGCAACGGTGAAATCACTCATGCTCCAGCCCTCGCCGACCTTTCGCTAAATACCACGGGCGCCGTTGGTGACAAGCATCGGCTTGGTCTCCACCGCATCCGCGTCTCACTCTGCCGGCGCCGGATGCGCCTGTGCAAGAGCATCGGCGCCGCGATCGCCGCTCACCGGACGCGTGCGCGACGACAGGAAGGTGTAGAACATCGGCACCACGAACAGCGTGAAGATCGTGCCGATCGACATGCCGGTGGCGATCACCAGGCCCATCGAGAAGCGCGCCTTGGCGCCGGCGCCGCTCGACAGGAGCAGCGGCATGACGCCGAGGACCATGGCGAAGGTCGTCATCAGGATCGGGCGCAGGCGGATGCGGGCCGCCTCGATGATCGCCTCGCGACGTTCGAGGCCACGCAGCTCGCGTTGCTGGTTGGCGAACTGGACCATCAGGATGCCGTGCTTGGTGATCAGGCCGACCAGGGTGATCAGGCCGACCTCCGTGTAGATGTTGATCGTGGCCAGCCCGACGTTGAGGAATACCGTCGCGCCGAACAGCGACAGCGGCACGGCCATCATGATGATCAGCGGGTCACGGAAGCTCTCGAAGGTCGCCGCCAGCACCAGATAGATGACGATGACCGCCAGGGCGAAGGCGATCAGAAGGGTATTGCCCGCCTCGATCTCGGTGCGCGACTGGCCGGCGTACTGGATGAAATAGCCTTCCGGCAATTGCTGGGCGGCAATGTCCTGCAGGGTCTTAAGGCCGTCGCCGGTGGTCACGCCCGGCCGCGGCAGGGCGGATAGCGTCGCCGAGTTGAGCTGATTGAACTGCTCGACGGCCGGCGCCGAGGCCAGCGTGTTGATGGTCACCACCGAGGACAGCGGGACCATTGCGCCGGCCTGATTGCGCACGAAGAACTTGGTCAGGTCCTCCGGATTGAAGCGATAACGCTGCGGCACCTGCGGAATGATGTCGTAGGCGCGCTCGTCGCGCGAGAATTTCGCCACGCTGTTGCCGCCGACCATCAGGGTCAGCGTATTGGCGATGTCGGCGACCGAGATGCCGAGCGTTGCGGCGCGCTGGCGGTCGATGAGCACCTGCACCTGCGGCTTGTCGAAGGCGAGCGAATCCTGGACGACGATGAACTTGCCGGACGCCATTGCCTTCTGCTTGATCGCCTCGGCCTGTTCGTAGACCTGGTCCGCCGCATTGGTCGACTGGATGACGAAGGAGATCGGCAGGCCGCCGCCGGTGCCGGGCAACGATGGCACGGCGAAGACGAACGCCTGCAGGCCGGCGATCTTGGAGAGGCGCGGCTGGAGTTCCTGCTGCACCTGCGCCTGGCTTTGGCTGCGTTCGCCCCACGGCTTCAGCACCCAGGCGGCGAAACCGGAATTGGGCGACCCGGCGCCGGCGACGGAGAAGCGCGTCGCCACCCCGGGGATGTCCTTGGTCTGCCTGTCAATCTCGTTGAGAAACAGCGAGGTGTAGTTGATGGTCGCGTATTGCGGCCCGTTGATCACCGAAAACAGAGCCCCCTGGTCTTCCGTGGGGGCGAGCTCGGTCGAGGTGTGGGTAAACAGGAAGCCGGTGGCGCCGATCAGCACGGCGACGATGAGCAGCGTTATCGGGCGCAGGTGCAACGAGCCGCGCAGCCGGCGCTCGTACCAGTTGCCGACCGCATCGAAGCTGTGGTCGACGATATGGGCAAAGCGGCCGCTCGTACTGGTCAGCATCCGCGCCGACATCATTGGCGAGACGGTCAGCGCGGTGATGCCCGATATGGCCACGGCACCGGCAAGGGTAAGCGCGAACTCGCGGAACAGCGACCCGGTGACGCCGGTGGTGAAGCCGATCGGCGCGAACACCGCGGTCAGCGTGATCGTCATGGCGACCACGGCCGAGGTTATCTCGCGCATGCTCTCGATCGCGGCCTGCAGCGGCGGATGGCCTTCCTCGATGTGGCGATGGATGTTCTCCACCACCACGATGGCATCGTCGACGACCAGGCCGATGGCGAGAACCATCGCCAGCAGAGTCAGCGTGTTCAGCGAATAGCCGGCCGCCCACATCAGGAAGCAGACGCCGATCAACGACAGGGGGATGGTGACGATCGGGATGAGCACGGCGCGGAACGAGCCGAGGAACAGCAGGATGACCAGCACGACGATGGCCGATGCTTCGCCGATGGTCTTGATCACCTCCGCAATCGAGGCGCTGATCGCCTCGGTCGAGTCATAGAGCAGCGTGAGCTGCATTCCGGCGGGCAAGTCTTTCTGGATGGCGGCCAGTTCCTTGCGGGCGCCGGTGGCAATGTCGATCGGGTTGGCCCCCGGCGCGCCCATGATGCCGAGGAAGACGCCGTCCTGACCGTTGAAGCTGACGCGCACGTCGGTCGAGGCGGCCGCAAGCTCGATGCGCGCCACATCGCGCAGGCGGACCACGTTTTCACCGGTGCCACGCACCGGCAGCTCGCCAAAGGTCTGCGGATCCTGAAGCGTGGTCTTGGCATCGATCGAATAGGCGTAATACTCGTTCTGGGTGCTGCCGGGCGCGGACAGGAAGTTCGAGGCCGTGATGGCGGCGAGAACGTCGGTGGCGGTCACCTTGCGCGCCGCCATGGCGATCGGGTCGATCCACACGCGCATGGCGAATTCCTGGGCGCCGAGGATCTGCGCATCGGCAACCCCCGGCACGGTGGCAAAGCGCGGCTGGATCACCCGCGTCAGATACTCGGTCAGCTGCTGCGGGTTCATGTTGTTGCTGCGCGCCGCCATGTACATCAGCGCGAAGGAGAAGCCGGTGCCCTTCTGGATGACCGGATCCTTGGCGTCCGACGGCAATTGGCCGCGCACCTGCTGAACCTTGGCGATGACCTCGGTCAGCGACTTGTCGGGGTTGGCGTTGAGCTGCATGTGGACGGAAACCGTCGACACGCTGAGCGCGCTCGAAGAGGTGACGTAGTCGACGCCCTCGGCCGACGACACCGCCTTTTCGATGGTCGAGGTGATGAAGCCCTGAATGACGTCGGCGCTGGCACCGGGATAGACCGTGGTGACGGTGATCACCGTCTCGTCGACCTTCGGAAACTGGCGGATCGACATCGAGGTGATGCCCTGCGCGCCGAGCAGCAGGATCAGCAGGGCGAAGACGGTCGAAAGGACCGGCCGGCGGATGAAACGTTCGGAGAAGCCCATTCCTAGCCGCCCGAGGCAGAACCCGGCGACGCCGGATTGACGCTGTTATCGACCGCCACCGGGCTGCCATTGGACAGCTTGTTCTGGCCCGAAGTGACGATCTGCATGCCGGGCTCGACGCCCTTGGTGATCTCGATCTCGGTGCCCGACCGACGGCCGGTCTCGACGAAGATCTGCTTCGCCTGCAACTTGGGAGCGGCTGCCTTTCCGCTGTCGGCGGCCGGCGCCTTGGCGGCGGCTTCAGCGCCTTTTGCCGGCGGCGCCTCGACCACCTGGTAGATGTAGCTGCCGTAGAGGCTGATCACCACCGCGGTCTGCGGTACCGCAATGACGTTCTGTTCCGCCGGCAGATGCAGCCGCACGCGGACGAATTGCCCTGGGCGCAGCGTGCCATTGGAATTGTCCACGACCGCCTGCACCGAGACCAGCCGCGAGGTCACATCGATTTTCGGGTCGATGCCGGTGATGGCGCCGTTGAAGTCGAGGTGATCCTCGCTGAGGCCGAGGCTCACTGGCTGGCCGAGCGAGATCTGCGGCAGGTTCTGCTCGGGAACGGTGAAATCGACCCGCATCCGGGTCAGGTCCTGCAGGGTCGCGATCGCCGTGCCGGCGGGGATGAATTGACCGGGATCGATCTTGGGGATGCCGACGGTGCCGGTGAACGGTGCCTTGATTGCCTTCTGGTCGAGCGTCGCCTCGATCTGCGCGAGGGCGCCTTGTGCCTGATCGAGCTTGTTCTGTGCCGCCTGCAGATCGGCGGTGGTGGCGATATTGCTGTTGAAAAGCTGCCGCGTTCGATTGAGCGCATCTTCGCTGACGGCAACGCTCGACCGTGCGGCCATCAGGCCGGCGCGCTCGACCGAATCGTCGAGTTGCACCAGGATCTGTCCCTTCTGCACGGTGGCGTTGGCCTCGAAATTGATCTTGCGGACGACGCCGCCGACCTGGCCGGCGACATCGACACCGTTGGCCGCCGTGACGGTGCCCACCGCGTCAATACCGGGCGTCCAGCGCTGCGGCTTCACCTCCACCGTCGAGACGGTGATGGTCGGCACCGGGAAATGCGCGAAATACTGCGCAATCATCCCCTGCTTGAAAAAGTTGAACCAGATCAGCGCGCCGCACACGGCGACGACGACAACCAGGATGATTCCGCCGACGAGAAAGCGTCTCATAGGATTTCCGCGAAAAGGCCGGCCGGGCGCAGTCTCCGGCACCTTGCTGAACTCTCGGGCTTACTGTACCGTCCAGACGGTAAAGTCAATCCCCGCCCGATGGCCCCTGCCTGGATCGATATGTCTGCTGACACGACCAAGACCGCATCTGACGCCGGCACACCACCGCCCGGCGACGACGGTCGCAAGGAACGTTCCAGCTCGGCAACTCGTGCCCATATTCTTGCCGCCGCCGCCGAATTGGCAAAGGAAAAGGGCGCCGCACACATTTCCATCGAAGCCATCGCCCACCGGGCCGGGCTGTCGAAAGGCGGCCTCCTTTATCACTTTCCGAAGAAGGACGCACTCATTCGGGCACTCGTCGAGCTGCATCTGGCCGAAATCGATGCGGAACTGGCCAAGGCCGAAGCCAGCAGTGCACACCGGCGCAGCAATGCAGTCGCCCGCACATTCGTCGCGCTCAATCGCGCAAACGTCTGCCAGCGCAAACACAAGCCCGACGGCATCCTCTTGGCGCTCGCCGAGAATCCGCATCTTCTCGACCCCATCCGCTCCCACCACACGCGAATCGCTGAGCGGATCCGCAAGACGGCAACCGATCGCGACCTGTGTCTGATCGCGCTGTTGGCCATCGAAGGCATCCGCACTCTTGACCTGCTGGAGGCCAATCCCCTGTCCACCGAGGAATGCACCACGGTGCTGGAGCGCCTGCTCGCGATGCTCGCCGACGAGCCGGAAGGCGCCAGCGACACCGGCACCGTCTGACGGGACGCTGGCCCGCCTCCGGCGCCCGGTGCTACAAGCCCGGACGCAATTTCCCGCGCCCTCTCCTCCGCCCAGATGGCACCTGCGTCATCATTGCCACATGATTATTGAGCTTGCGCAAGGCGCCGATCCCCACCCCGACTCATCAAAACGTCCGTGCGGCCGAACGCCCGACCGGAGGTCGCCGGGCAAGCGCGATGGCGCGCGTAGCGTTTCAAACGTTTGAGGACCTTCATGCCCTGGTTTCGCGCTCTGGTGGTGCTCGTGTTTTCGCTGCTCGTGGGCGCACCCGCGACCCTCGCCTCGGCCGCCCCGGCAAACCCGGGGGACATTCTGGTGGTCTCCGGATCGGTTACCAATGCCCAGGGCAAGGGGGTCAAGGACGCCCAGCCGAACTTTTTCGTCGACGGCGCCCCGCTGACCCTGGCGACGCCCCCGGTCACGGACAGCAACGGCACCTTCGAGACAGAGCTCGAACTGCCGGCGGGCACCCTCCCCGCGGCGCGGATCGAGATGAGCGTCGAGCGGCCTTCCTACAAGACCTCGCCGCGCATCGCCGTGAGCCAGATCCACCAGGAACAGACCGACGGAACCGGTCAGGTCCATTTCGTCGCCCATGTGACCGTGACCCTGCAGCGCACCATCTCACCCGGCCTGTGGATCGCGACGGCTGTCCTGGCGGCGGTATACGGCTTCATCGCCTTCGAGCTGATGCACCGCACGCTGGCGGCGCTGGTCGGCGCATCGCTCATGCTGTTCGTCAGCTATACGCTCGGCACCTTCTACCCCGGCTTCCACATCCTCACCTTCGACGACGCCATGCGCGCCATCGACGGCAACGTGATCTTCCTGCTCCTCGCCATGATGATCATCGTCGGTGTGCTCAAGCGCACCGGCGTGTTTCAGTGGATGGCCTACAAGTCGTTCCAGCTCGCACGCGGCAGCATCTACACCCTGGCGGTGCTGCTGATGGTGATCACCGCCGTCACCTCGGCCTTCCTCGACAACGTCACCACCATGCTGCTGATCATCCCGGTGACCATCGAGATCGCGCTGGCCCTCGGCATCAACCCGCTGACCCTGCTGCTGCCCGAGGTGTTCGCCTCCAATGTCGGCGGCACCGCGACGCTCATCGGCGACCCGCCGAACATCATGATCGGCTCCTATGCCGGGCTCTCCTTCACCGATTTCATCACCCACCTGACGGTCATCAACATCATCGGCCTGGCGGTGGCGGCGGCCTATTTCCTGGTCTGGTTCCGCAAGGACTATCACGCCGCCAAGGTGGCCGACGTGCCGGCCATGGTGACGCGGTTGCGCGCGGAATACCGCATCACCGACCCGGTGCTGCTGATGAAGGCCGGCGGGGTGCTGATCTTCACCATCACTCTGTTCGTCATGCATGGCAGCCTGCACATGGAGCCCAGCATCGCCGCCCTGGCGGGCGCTTCGCTGCTTCTGGTCATCAGCGGCGTGCACATCGTCGAGATGGTGGAGAAAGAGGTAGAGTGGCCCACCCTCGTCTTCTTCATGATGCTGTTCATCGTCGTGGCCGGCGCCGAGCAGACCGGGCTGATCCAGATCATCGCCGACTGGGTGCGCAGCGCCTCCGAGGGATCGCCGATACTGGCGGTGCTGATCGTGCTGTGGGTGTCGGCGATCCTGTCGGCGGTCATCGACAACATCCCGTTCACCGCCACCATGCTGCCCATCGTCGCCTACCTGACCAACTCGATCCCGGGCATCAACCACACGGTGCTGTGGTGGGCGCTGTCGCTGGGCGCCTGTCTCGGCGGCAACGGCACCCTGATCGGCGCCAGCGCCAACGTTGTGACTGCGGGCATGGCGGAAAAGGCGGGCTATCCGGTGAGCTTCAACCACTACATGAAGGTGGCATTCGTCCCCATGCTGATCACCGTCACCCTTGCCACGGTGTGGCTGCTCGCGTTCGAGATGTGACCGGGCGGTATTGCGTTCGGCTACGGCGTCTTTCCGAGCCGCTTTGCCTTGTCGAAGTCAGCGACGGCCCGGTCGTGCTCACCCGCCTTGTCGTAAGCGGAGCCACGCTCGCTATAGACACGAGCGAGGTCATTTCCCTGATATTTGCCTAAGGCGATGACCTGGGTGTAGTCGGCAATGGCGTGGTTGTAGTCGCCCTTCTTATCGTAGGCGCCGCCGCGATTGTCGTAGGCTTCGATGTAGCTCGGATTCGTTGCGATGGCCTTGCTGTAATCGGCGATGGCCTTGTCGTAATCGCCCTTGTCATCGTAGGCGACGCCGCGTGCGTCATAGGTATCGGCAAGGGCATCTCCTTGATATGACCCTGACGCGATGGCCTTGTTGTAATCGGCAATGGCGCGGTCGTAGTCACCTTTGCCTACAAAGGCGTTGCCGCGATCGTAATAAGCAACCGCGTAGTCAGGGTTCAGCTGGATGGCGTTGTTGTAGTCGGAGATGGCGCGGTCGTAGTCGCCCTTCTGATGGTAAGCGGTGCCGCGATTGTGGTACGTAACGCCCAGGCTGACCCCGTGATATTCCCCTGACTCGATGACCTTGTTGTAGTCGGAGATGGCGCGATCGTAGTCGCGCGTTTCGTAATAGGAGAAGCCGCGGTAGAAGTAGGCGTTCACGTTATTCTGGCCAAGCTGTATGAATTGGCTGAAGTCGGCGATCGCACGGTCGTAATAAGTCTTCTTCCAGTAGGCGAAGCCGCGGTTGTAATACGCGCGGATAAGGTCGCTTCGCTGAAATTGCCCTGACTGGATGACACCTGTGCAGCCGTGTATCGCCACGTCCGGGTTCGCATACTGCCCGCAATCCGCCAGGTCATTGGTCGCCGGCGGGGAAGCGGGGGCGGCCGGTGAAGCCGAAGGCTTCGCGCCACCATCAATCTGCGTCTTGATATTGTTCGACGGCGGCACGCCGTTCGTTTCAGCGTCCGTTCCCGTGGTCTTCTTGAGAATATCCTCGATGGAGGTCCCGCTCCCGGCCGGGCTTTCCGGTGCGTCCTTCACCTTGCCCTTGAGGATGTCGCTGATGCTGCCGGACTCCGCCAGCGCCGGGGAAGCCGCTGCAAGCGTGAGCAGAACAACGGTCATCGCCACGTGCCGATTGATCTGCATGGTACCCCCTCCCCTCTCCCGTTGAGGTTGAAACTAGCACATGCCGGTCCGTCGTAAACGACGCGGCCGACGCGCCGAGCCGGCGGAGCCGATCGTCCCGGATCCCTCGGCCGAGACACCTGGCGGCGGGCGGACCATCAGCCGGCTGGCTTTGAAAGAACCGCAACGCTTGACTAGGACAGGCGCGCCACCTATCCCGTGCCGGCAATGAGTTGGCCTCGTGGCAGAGCGGCCATGCACAGGACTGCAAATCCTGCTACCCCGGTTCGAACTCCGGGCGAGGCCTCCAGCGCTCCCCGCATTTCTGCCGCTACGGCCGCTCGGTGACGGTCCACGGGATGACCACCGGCGCGTCCATCAGCTCCACGATCTGCGCATTGACCCCGAAGGTCGCCGCCAGCCGCTGCTTGGTCAGCACCTCGCGCGGTAGCCCGTCGCCGACGATCCGCCCGCCGTCGAGCACGATCACCCGCGTTGCCCGGCGCGCCGCCAGGCCGATGTCGTGCAGGGCGGCGAGCACCGCCCCGCCGGCCGCGGCGCGCTTGCGCAATATGTCCAGCACGATCAGCTGATAGCGCGGGTCGAGCGCCGCCGTCGGCTCGTCGGCAAGGATCACCGGCGCCTCGGTCGCCAGCACGCGGGCAATCGCCACCCGCGCCCGCTCGCCGCCCGAGAGCGTCGTCACCGAGCGTTCGGCATAGTCGGTCACGCCGGTCGCCGCCATCGCTTTGGCCACCGCGTCGCGGTCGGCCGCCGATAGCGAGGCACCGGCGCCCCGCGGCAGCCGGCCAAGGCCGACGACGTCGCGCACCGCCAGCGGCCAGTAGAATTCCTGCCCTTGCGGCAGATAGGCGACCCGGCGGGCACGCTCGGCCGGCGACACCCGGCGCACGTCCTCGCCGCCGATGATGAGGTCGCCGCGCGCCGGCAGAAGTCCCGCCGCGGCCCTGAGCAGCGTCGTCTTGCCGGCACCGTTCGGCCCGACGATGACGGCGAATTCGCCCTCGCGCACGGTCAGCGCGATGTCGTGCAGGATGCCGCGCTTGCCGAAGGCGACGTTGAGCCGGCTGAGCCGCAGCAGGGGGCCTTTGGTCTCGCTCATACGGCGTCTCCGGTGAGCTGGTGACGGCGCGCGATGATGAGGGCGATGAAGAACGGCGCGCCGATGAGCGCGGTGAAGACGCCGACCTTGATCTCGCCGCCCTGGGTCGGGATCAGCCGCACGGCGATGTCGGCGGCAAGCAGCAACGCCGCCCCCGACAATGCCGCCGGGATCATCAGCCGGCCGGGATCGTGGCGCACGAAGGGGCGCATCAGGTGCGGCGCCACCAGGCCGACGAAGCCGATCGAGCCGGCAACCGCGACGCCGGCGCCGACCGCCGCCGCGACGCCGGCCACCACCCTCAGCCGCACGCCGCCGAGGCTGAAGCCCATGCTCGCCGCCGCGTCCTCGCCCAGAGTGAGCGCGCGGAAGGCCCGCCGGTCCCACATCAGCAGCACAACGCCCACCGCCATGAACGGCGCCGCGATGAGCACATGCTGCATGCTGCGGTCCTGCAGCGAGCCGAGCAGCCAGAAGGCGATCTCAAGCGCCGCAAAGGGGTTGGGCGCCAGGTTGAGCGCCAGCGCGGTGGCAGCACCGGCGAGGCTGGAAACCGCAAGCCCGGCGAGGATGAGCACCAGCAGGCTTGCCCGCGGTCCCGCCACCAGGATGAGCAATGCGACCGAGATGAGCGCGCCGGCGATCGCCGCCGCCGGCAGCGCCCAGGACAGCGTGCCGAAGAGCCCGAGCGAGATGACCAGCACGGCGCCGAAGGCGGCCGCCGCCGGCGCGCCGAAGAGCGACGGCGCCGCCAGCGGATTGCGCAGCAGGCCCTGCAGCGCGGCGCCGGCAAGGCCGAGCGTGCCGCCGATCATCAGGGCGAGCAACGCACGCGGCAGGCGGATTTCCAGGACAATGATGCGCGCCGCCTCGTCGCCCTTGCCCATCAGGACATCGCGGAGCGTGGCAAGCGGCAGCACCACCGGCCCGACAGCCAGTGAGCCGGCGAACAGGGCCGCCACCAGAAGGAGCAGCGCGACGACCAAGATGCCCTGCCGCCAGCTTGCGCCAGTTCCCATGCCCGATCCTGCTATTGCCGCCAGGTCAGCCCGACATAGGCCGACAGCCCCGCGGTGTTGTAGCCCGCCGGGTCCTGATAGCGCACATCGGTCAGGTTTTCGATGCGCCCGAAAAGGCGGGTGTGCGGATTGAGCGGATAGGAGGCCGAGAGATCGAAGCGGGCGTAGCCGGGCAGCGGCTGGGTTTCGCCCTCACCGCTGAAGCGCGCGCCCACCAGGGTGGCGACCAGCGAGGCCTCCACGCCGTCGCGCCCCGTCCAGGTCAGCGTCGCCGATCCGCTGTTTTGCGGCCGGCGGGCGAGCGTGAGCCCCGTCGTGCCGTCGCGCGCGTCCGTATAGGTGTAGGTGCCGTGCAGGGTGAGACGCGCGGGGATGAGCACGGCGGTCGCCGCCAGCTCCACCCCCTGCATGGTGGCGCTGCCGACATTGGCGTAACCGCCGAAGCCACCGGCAAGGCTGGTATCGAAGTTCAGAAGATTGCTGAACCGGCTCAGGAAAGCCGTCGCCGAGATGGTGAGCCGGCCATCGAACAGCGTCTGGTCGATGCCGATATCGCCGCCGACGCTCGTCTCCGACTGCAGCGGCGTGGGCACTTTGTTTTGCAGGTTCCACGCTCTCTGGAAGAAGGTCGGACGCTTGGCGCCGGTTCCCAGGCTGGCGCGCAGCTTGGTCTCGCTCGCCGGAATCTCGTAGGCGGCGGTGAAGCGCCCGGTCAGGAAGCCGTCGGCGCCCTGCTGACCGTCATAGCGTCCGCTGAAGGTGAGGAAGAGATGGTCGAACGGCGAGATCTGGTCGCCGGCGAACAGCGCGTACCGCGTCGCCTTCTCGTCGAAGCCGGTCGAGCCCCATAGATCGGTCGGCGTGTACACCGCCTGCTCCTGCTCCAGCCGGGCGCCGGCAAGGAGCTGCCCGAACGCCCCTGCCCCCATCGTCGCGCGATATTCCGCGCCAGCGCTGTGCGAGCCGTAGTCATAGATCGCCGATGACCCGGGCTCGTCGTAGCGGCGGTGATCGACGGTGGCGAAGCCGGTAAGCGACTGCTTGATGCGCCCGTCGGGGCTGTCGAAGGAGAGCCGGCCATATCCGGTCACCAGCGAGCTTTTCTCGGTGTTGTTGGCATTGGCGGCGGCGCTCAAGGAGCCGAAGCCCGGCGCGTCGTCGTAAGCTGAGGTGCCGGCGGTGCCGGTCACGCCGAATTCGAAGCGTGGTCCGTCGGTGGGCGTGTAGCGGCCACTGACCGAGCCGCTCCACTTTTCGAAGCCGTCCGCCTCGTCATGGTCGCGATTGCCCACGCGGGAAAAGCCGCTGGACGCCATATGCTCGCCGCTCATCAGCAGGCTGAAATCGCCCTTGGCGAAGCCGCCCGACAGGCGCTCGACATGGGTGCCGTAGCTGCCGCCTTCGACGGTTGCGGAGAACTGCGGTTTGCCCTGCGGTTTGCGGGTGATGATGTTGACGACGCCGCCCATGGCGTCGGAACCATAGATTGAGCTTTGCGGTCCGCGCAGGATTTCGATGCGCTCGATAGTGTCGGGCGAGATCGTCGAGAAATCGAATTCGCCGCTTATGGTCGTCGGATCGTTGACACGCACGCCGTCGATGAGCACCAGCGTGTGGCCGTTGTCCCCGCCCCGCAGGCGCACGGTGGCGGCGGAGCCGGGGCCGCCCGACTGGGTCACGCTTACACCCGGCACCGTCCGCAGCACTTGGGCGACCGAGGTCGGCGACGACTGCTCGATCTCATCGCGGGTGATGACCGAAACGGCGCTGCCGACCTGGCCAATGGTGATCGGCAGGTAATAGGGCGTGACCACGATCGACGGTATCTCCGCCGAGGCCGGCGCTGCCAGTGCAGCAAGCAGGATCGATGCGACGCAGATGCGCTGGGACGCGCGATTCATGTGGTGTTGCCCCCGTCCGGATATCGTCAGTCTGATTGGATTGTCTGTGTTGCGTTTCGCCGCCGGCCCCACCCGGCTTCCCCGGCGGACCGCCAGGGGGTAAACGAGCATCATCTGCGGCGAGACATTCGGGGCCATGAAGACCGCAACCATCCTCAGCTTTGTCGCGGCGATCTGCGTCCTTCTCGCGCAAGGCGCTTACGCCGAAGCGCCGCGGCGTATCGTTTCGATCAACATGTGCACCGACGAGCTGCTTCTGGCTCTGGCCGATCCCGGCCAGATCGTCGCCCTGTCGCCCTATGCTGCCGACCCGGCCATGTCGTTCCTGGCCGACCAGGCGGCGAAATACCGCCACGACGCGGCCGCAGCCGAGACCGTGGTCGAGCTTCATCCCGATCTGGTGCTGGCGGGCGACTTCAATGACCCGGCGACGCTGGGCATGCTGACCCGCCTCGGCTATCGCCTCGAACGGCTCGACGCCCCGCGCAGCATCGACCAGTCCATTGCCCAGATCCGCAAGGTCGCCGCCCTCACCGGCCATCCAGAGCGCGGCGCGGCGCTCATTGGACAGATCGAGGCGGCGCGCAAGGCCGCATACGCCGCCGCCAAGGGCCGGCCGCATCCGACCGCGGTGGTCTATCAGCGGCGCGGCTACGTCACCGGCGGCGACACGTTGACCGGCGAACTGCTGTCGATCGCCGGCTTCACCAATGAAGGCGGCCGGCTGGCCGGCAATACCGGCGGCTTCGTCCCGCTGGAGAGGCTGGTCGTGGACCACCCCGACGCCATCGTGGTCACTTCGCCTGATCCGCGCGCCGTGGACCAGGGCAGCGCCCTGCTTTCCCATCCGGCGCTGACCGCTCTCTATCCGCCGTCGCGACGCATCGTGCTGCCCGAGCGGTTGACGGTCTGCGGCGGGCCGGCGCTGCCTGCCGCACTCCACCAGGTCACCCGCGAAGCGCTGCGCATCGAGCGGAACCATTGATCTCACTCGACCACCTCTGGCTGCTTGCCATCGCGCTGGCGCTCGACGCGCTCCTCGGCGATCCCGACTGGATCTGGCGGCACCTGCCCCATCCGGTTGCGATCATCGGCGCCTTCACCGGCTTTCTCGACCGGACGCTGAACAGCGAGGTGCTGAGCGCGGCCTGGCGCAAGGCAGCCGGCATCTCCCTCGTCATCATCGTCGTCGTGCCGGCTGTGCTCGTCGGCTATGGGCTCGAGGGTGCCTTTCGCGCCTTCCCCTTCGGCTGGATCGGCACCGCGCTGGCCGCCTCGGTGCTGATCGCCGGCCGCGCCCTCTACGACCGCGCCGCCGCCGTCGCCAGCGCCTTCGCTGCCGGCCTGCCGGCCGCGCGCGCGGCCGTGGCCCGCATCGTCGGCCGCGACCCCGGCAGTCTCGACCAGCCGCGCGTCTGCCGCACGACCATCGAATCCACCGCCGAGTCGCTCTCCGGCAGCGTCATTGCGCCGGCCCTGTGGTTCCTGCTGCTCGGCCTGCCGGGCCTCTTCGCCTGCAGGGCGATCAACGTCGCCGATTCGATGATCGGCCACCTCACCCCGCGCTACGAGAATTTCGGCTGGGCCGCCGCGCGGCTCGACGATCTGGTCAATCTGCCGGCGAGCCGTATCGCCGGCGTTCTGGTCGCGCTCGCCGCGCCGGCCTCCGGCGGCAGCATCACCCAGGCGTTGCGCACCATGATCGCCGAGGCGCCGCACCATCGTTCGCCCAATGCCGGCTGGCCGGTGGCCGCCATGGCCTCGGCGCTCGGCCTGATGCTTGCCGGTCCGCGCCGCTATGCCGGCATCATCATCAGCGCCCCCTACATCAACGCCAGCGGGCGGCGCGACGCCAACCCGACCGACATCCGCCGGGCTCTGCGCGTCTATGTCGCCGCCAACGCGATTCTCTTCGCGCTGGTGGTCGCCGGTGCGATCCTGGTGCTGTGGCCGTAGCCCGGCGATCTTGAGCAGCCGGTCGATGGCAACATGGCGTTCGAGATGATCGGCCAAGCCGTCGAGCGCCGCCTCCACGCTTGCCTCGTAGGCGCGCGACGACGCCACCCCGGCCGCGGCGAGGAACGCCCGCCGGAAGGAGTCCGCGGCAAACAGCCCGTGAACATAAGTTCCGGCGACGAGTCCGTCGGGCGATACGGCGCCATCCGGTCCGTTGCCCAGCGCAACGAACGGCCGGGCACAATCCCGCCCACTGGTATGGCCAAGATGGATTTCGTAGCCGTCTATGGATTCGCCGCTGGCGACATGACGGCCGCGGACCGGCACCGTCGTCTTGTCGGCTGACAGCACGGTCGTGACGTCGAGCAGGCCGAGGCCGACGACCGTTTCGGCAGCCCCCTCGATTCCGTCGGGATCGGCGATCGCGCGGCCCAGCATCTGATAGCCGCCGCACAGGCCGAGCACCCGCCCGCCGCGGCGGTGATGGGCAAGGATGTCGATGTCCCAACCCTGCTGGTGCAGGAAGCGGAGGTCGGCGATGGTTGATTTCGTGCCCGGGATGACGATCAGGTCGGCAATTGGGATCGGCGAGCCCGGCTCGACGATGACGACGCGCACATCCGGCTCCAGGCGCAGCGGATCGAGATCGTCGAAATTGGCGATGCGCGGCAGCGCCGGCACGGCGACGGTGAACGTGCCGCCGGCGTTCGGCTGCCGCTCGGCGAGGTCGAGCCCGTCCTCGGGCGGCAGACGGCAGGCGTCCGCGAACCACGGCACCACGCCGAGGCACGGCCAGCCGGTGCGCTCCGCGATCGTCCGGACGCCATCGGCAAAGAGCGCAGCATCCCCACGCAGCTTGTTGATGAGGAAGCCCTCGATCCGACGCCGGTCCGACATCGACAGGATGTCGGCGGTGCCGACGAGGCTTGCGATGACGCCACCTCGGTCGATGTCGCCGACGAGGACGACGGGAATGTCGGCGGCCTCGGCGAAGCCCATATTGGCGATGTCGCCGGCCCTGAGATTGGTCTCGGCCGGGCTGCCGGCGCCTTCGATCACGACGATGTCGGCGCCATGGCCGACAATGGCGAAACTCTCCAGCACCTGCGGTAACAGATTGATGCGCTTGGCAAACTCGGCGGCGGCAAGCATGCCGGCGCGCCGCCCTTGAACGATCACCTGGGCGCCGGTGTCGGTCTCCGGCTTGAGCAGGACCGGGTTCATGTGGACGGAGGGCGGCAGGCGGCAGGCGCGCGCCTGCAGCGCTTGCGCCCGGCCGATCTCGCCGCCGTCGGCGGTCACCGCGGCATTGTTCGACATGTTCTGCGGCTTGAACGGCGCGACGCGGTAGCCGCGCCGCGTGAGCGCGCGGCAAAGCCCGGCCACCAGCACCGACTTGCCGACATGGCTGCCGGTGCCCTGCACCATGACGGCGGGCACGGCGCTCATAGCGTCACCTCCGGCTGCCGGCTGGGCTTGAGGACAAGCGGCTGGCCGGCGGCGACGAGCACGACCCGGGTGGCGACCGCCGCGACCCGCTGGTTGAGGGTGCCGAGTGCATCGGCATAGCGGCGGGCGAGCGCGTTGTCGGGCATGATGCCGCTGCCCACTTCGTTGGAGACCAGCACCACCGGCCCGCCGGCGCGCTCTAGCGCGTCGATCAGTCCGTCGTTCGCCGCATCGATGTCACGCGCCGCGCCCATCAGGTTGGACAGCCACAGGGTCAGGCACTCGACCAGGACGACCGTGTCGGCACGCGACTCGCGGGCGAGCACGGCTGCGATCTCCAGCGGCTCTTCGATGGTGCGCCAGTGCGTCTCCCGCCGACCACGATGGGCGGCGATGCGCGCTGCCATCTCGTCGTCGCCGGGTGTCGCCACCGCCAGATAGACGGGCGCGTAGGCGCTCGCGGCCACCAGCCTTTCGGCATAGCGGCTCTTGCCGGAGCGCTGGCCGCCAACGACCAGCACATGGGCTGCCATGATCGTCTAGCCGCGTGGGCGGAATGCGAACAGAAGCGGGCTTGCAGCGCTGCCGAGGGAAATAATCATGCGCGTCTCCTTCTCCGTCCCACCGACGGAAGGGCTAGAGGGACGCGTCGGCCGGTCTCCTGGCTCGCGGGTCGAAGTCTTGTGTTCCGCGCCTTCCCGGTTTCCCAGTGGCTGATGCGGAAGACTCGCCGCTTACAGTTGCGGGGGCAGCTGCGGCTTCGGCGGGTGTTACCCATCCTCACCGCATTCCCATTTCATCCCCGGGACTCATCACCCCGGGGAACCGACGCAGGCGCCACGTTAGGGGCGCGCAGACGGCCGGGTCAAGGATCACATTTGCCTATTCGCTAGGCAACGCCATTGCCTTCGCACGGGGCGTTTGCTTAAACACGGGGCAGACGACGGGGACGTTTCACATGATCGATACGGGTGACACCGCTTGGATGCTCACATCCACGGCGCTGGTTCTTTTCATGACGTTGCCGGGCCTGGCGCTGTTCTATGGCGGCCTGGTCCAATCCCGGAATGTCCTCTCGGTTCTCGTGCATTGCATGGCGATCGCCTGCCTGGTGTCGCTGCTCTGGTTCATCGTGGCCTACAGCCTGGCCTTCGGCGATGGCGGCAGCCTGATCGGCGGGCTCGGCAACGCGTTCCTGATCGGCATCGCGCGCGGCGCCGTCCACGCGGGCACGCATATTCCTGAATCCGTTTTCTTCATGTTCCAGATGACCTTCGCCATCATCACGCCGGCGCTGATCGTCGGCGCCTGTGTCGAGCGCATCCGCTTCAGCGCAATCCTGCTGTTTTCCGCGCTCTGGGTGCTGGTCGTCTATGCGCCGGTCGCCCACTGGGTATGGGGTGGCGGCTGGCTCCACCAACTGGGCGTCATGGATTTCGCCGGTGGCATCGTCGTCCATGTCACCGCCGGCACGTCCGCCCTGGTCGTCGCCTGGATGCTCGGCCATCGCCGTGGTTTTCCACACGGCATCGATCCGCCGCATGCGCCGTGGATGGTCATGGTCGGCGCCGCCATGCTGTGGGTCGGATGGTTCGGCTTCAACGCCGGCAGTGCCGTCGCCGCCGGGTCGGATGCCGGCATGGCGATGCTCACGACACACCTCTCGGCCGCCACTGCCTCGCTGGTGTGGCTCGCGATCGAATGGAAGCGCTTCGGCAAGCCGAGCATGGTCGGCCTGGTCACCGGCACCATCGCGGGCCTGGCGACCGTGACGCCGGCCTCCGGTTTTGTCGGGCCGATCGGCGGCGTGCTGCTCGGTCTCCTGGGCGGCGTCGCCTGCTACGCCATGGTCAACGTCGTGAAACACGTCATGAAAGTCGACGATTCCCTCGACGTGCTGGCGGTTCATGGCTGCGGCGGCGCGGTCGGCACGCTTGCCACGGCGTTCCTCGCTTTGCCCGTTCTGGGTGGCGTCGGCTTTCGCGCCAGTGTCGCGAGCCAGTTCGGCGTCCAGCTTCTCGGCGTCGTCTCCGTCGCCTTGTGGGCGGCGCTTGCGACCGCGATACTCATCAAGATCACCCAGGCCCTGGTCGGGCTCAGGGTTACACTGGAGGAGGAGCTGACCGGCCTCGACCAGACCGCGCACGGCGAAACGGCATACAAGCTGTAGCGAGACGCTCTTATACGGGACATGAACCCATGAAACTCATCACCGCCATCGTTCAGCCGCATCGCCTAGACCCGGTGCGCGAAGCCCTGACCGGCATGGGCATTCACGGCATGACCGTCACCGACGTGAAGGGCTATGGCCGTCAGAAGGGCCATACCGAGGTCTATCGCGGCACCGAATACGAGATCGCCTATCTGCCCAAGACCAAGATCGAGGTCGGCGTCGACGACGACCAGGTGGATGCGGCCATCGAAGCGATCACCGGAGCCGCCCGCACCGGCCGCATCGGCGACGGCAAGATCTTCATCACCGAGCTGCTTGGCGCCGTGCGCATCCGCACCGGCGAGACCGGACCGGAGGCACTCTAGGCGGGATCGGACGGCACCGGTTGCTTGCCCGCCGCCTTGCCCCGCCGCGCGGCCTTGCGCTCCGCGTGGCTCTTGCGGCTGTTCCACCAGCCGATCATCGCCACCGTCATCCGGCGGTTGAAGCGGCGGATCGGCGGCACGTCCGTGGCGAGGATGAGGAAGCCGACCGGCACCATCCAGTAGCCGAGCACCGGCAGGAAGCCGAAGAATCCCCCAAGGATCACCAGGGCGACGCCGAGCCCGATGCGCACCAGCCGGTTTCCCGGCAGGACGGCTGAGTATTTGCCAAAGCGGACGCGCGCCACGAACTGCCCTCCTCAGGCGAAATGTCGCAGAAAGATGGGCAAGACGGCAGCTTCACGCAACGGCAATCCGATGCGGCGGCGTGGCCGGCCGACGCATTCGCTTGCAATGGCCGGCCGGTTTGTTATAGGCAGCGCCTCACGCTGTAAGGCGACGGTCCCCGGTAGCTCAGTTGGTAGAGCAAGCGGCTGTTAACCGCTGGGTCGCTGGTTCGAGTCCGGCCCGGGGAGCCACCTTTCCGCTATCAGCCCTGCACCAAGCGGCCGCGGCCGGACAATCAGAGCCGCGCCGGGTCACATCTGCGCAAGCTGTTCGATCATCTGGCGGAACACCGGTGGCCACCACATGCCCTTGGGGAAGCGCTCGCTCAGCCGCGCGATGACCACCTGGTGCTTCGGCGAAACGTAGATGTGCTGGCCGAGCGCGCCCATGGCGAAGAAGTCGTGCTCGTCCGCGCTCACTTCGTGACCCCACCAGAAGTGCTTGTAATACGTCTTGCCGGCAGCGAAGACCCGACCCCACGGCAGCCGATCATAATAGCTGAACCATTCCGGGTCGCGGCGCGCCCCCTCCGGGCCGGTACTCGCGCCAACCCAGTCCGCCGGCACGATCTGCTCGCCCCGCCATTGGCCGTGGTTGAGGAAAAGGACCCCGAATTTGGCCAAGTCCAGCGCAGTGGCGTTGAGGCCGCTCTCCAGGTGAACGCAGGCGTGTCGCTGACTGTCGATCGACAGGCTCGCAGGATACGCCGCGCCAATTCGCTGCCAAAGCCGCCGTTCGAAGATATCTGCCACTGGCTCGCCCATGACCCGCTCGAGAATCATGCCAGCGAGGAAGAGGTGGTAGTCGTTGTAGTGGAAATTGCGCCCGACTGGATCGGTGACCGGCGCCTGCATGGCGGCGGCACGGCAATCCGGCGAATAATAGCAGATCGCATCGTCCTGCCAGGGCAACGGCCCGGCCACGTATCGGATGCCGGAGCGCATTTCCATGAGGTGGCGAAGCGTCAATTCGCCCTTCCGGTGGCCGGCCAGTTCCGGCAGGAACTCGGAAATCGGCGCGTCGATCGTGGCAATGCGTCCGTCGCCGACGGCAATGCCGAGAAGCGCCGAAGTGAAGGACTTGGTGACCGAAAAGCAGCGGTTGATCGTCTCGCGCGCGCCACCGTTGGCGTAGTGCTCGTAGACGAGCTTGCCCTTTGCAATGACAACAAGGCCGGTCGTTCCAGTGCGGTCGAGCACGGTTTCGAGCGGCGCGGAAACCTGCCCCGCCGGCGACCGTGTTGTAATCAGGCCAAATGTTGCCGGGCGGTCGGCCAGCTCAAAATCAAATGGCGTTGCGGACGGCCGCAGAACGACCTTCGGGAAGCGCCGATGATCACCATTGGTCGGCCGGTTCCACAGAACGTAGCGGCCGAAGCGCGTTGCCGTGAGGATGCTCATGACCAACTCGTCACGCGCCGGTTGACGATGGCGAACCGGCCGCGCGGATCACGCCGACAGCCGCCAGCAGCAGCCACGCTTCACGCAGCACGATGAAGATCTTCTCGGCGAGCCCGGCCACGGGCTGGCGCGATGCCATGACACCGATGACGCCGACAAAGGCAATCACCATCAGCCAGGCCAGAGCACGCAACGGTCCGGCGAATCGTTTCAGTTCGTTTCGGCGGGAGAACGCGCTGGACACCAGCAGAGCTCCGGTGAACGCTGCGATCCACCCGATCAGCGCCGCCAGTGCATGGATGCCGCCCGCGGCGCCATGTGGAAATTCGCCGGGCTTGAGAATCTCGGTCGGAAAGATGGCGGTCAGCGCATAGGTCAGCCCGAACACGGCGATGAGAACCGCCCCGACCTTCGCGGACATCCCGGTCGGCAATTGCCGGAACAGGGCCACAGACAGCGCCAGGCAGCCGACCACCGTCACCCAGTAGGCGCTGGTATAGATGAAGCCATAGGCGCCCACCGCATAGTCGGAAATGTAGTTGCGCACCGGACTGAATGCCGGATTGAGCAGATGCACCGCGATCCCGGCGCACAAGTAATAGATGTTCGTCACCGCCGCGAACACGGCCAAACGTGCCGCCGTCGCATCACGTGCGAAAGACATTGATTTGCCCCTCTACCGCGCCCAGGGCGGCGTCGGTAATCCCGGTCGATTCGTGTGTCAATTGTCATCTGCGGATAGTCGCCGCGGCCCGCTTTTGACGAGCGGACCAGGTGGTATCCACGGGTACGCCCGCGGCGTCGCGTGCCTATTCCCGGTAGCGCAGTTGGTCGAGCAAGCGGCTGTTAACCGCTGGGTCGCTGGTTCGAGTCCGGCCCCGGGGGAGCCACCTTTCCTTCCGCTGTCATTGTTGCGCCGAAGCAGCGCAAAGTGTCCTCCCTTGGCGGCTGACCAGCGTGGCCGACATGGCCCGAGGATTTCGGGTTCACCTGCCCGGCCGCTGATCTCGGACCGATCGCCCGCTCCCTGCCCCGCATTACCGATAATTCATGTCCGGGCCAACGTCCGGCAATGTTGGTTGTGCTTTTCTCAACTTGCGACAGCCGGGGCGACTTTGAGGGAGGTCCCAAATGGCAGATAAGACCCTCGGCCAGCGATGGTCGGAATACCGGCCGACGAAAAGCATCTGGTTTTGGTCGTGTGTCGCTTCGATCGTCGGTACCATCATCGTCGGATTCGCCTGGGGCGGCTGGACAACGAGCTACCAGGCATCGCAGATGAGTGCTGCAGCCGCCGATCATGCGGAAGCGAAGCTTGCGGCCGCCTATTGCGTGAGCGCGTTCGAAAACGCCCCCAACGCCACCGCGGAATTCGCCGCACTCAAGAAGGCAAACAGCTGGGATCGCAGCGGTCTCATCGACAAAGGCGGCTGGGACAAGCTGCCGGGCGAGAAGCAGCCGGTCAACGGCGCCGCCGATCTCTGCGTCAACAAGCTGATGAGCGCCAAGCTGCTCACGCCGGTCAAGGCGACCACGACGACCTCCGGCTGACGCAGACTTCGCCCGACCGCCGTGTGGCAAACAAACGCGCAGGCCTCGGAGCGGAGCCGAGCCAGCGACACACCGGCGGAGATCAGACCAGCCCGCCCACCGACCGGTTTCGCCGCTGCGCGCGCGGCCGGTGGGATCGGCCGCGCTCCGCGGCGACCGGCCATTGCGCCTCTGGCAGCGCCACCCGCCGCTTAACCTTAACCCATGATAATTCTAATCAATTCGGCCCAAACCACCTCGCCGCTCGTATGATCGCTGCCTAGGTCTCCGGTCAGCCACATCCGGAGAAGGAGCGGCAAGAATGGGCATGGATCGCGATCGCGTCGCCTGGGTCGACTACGCCAAGGGCTTCTGCATCATCATGGTGGTGATGATGCACTCGACGCTCGGCGTCGAGAAGGCGGCCGACGCGGCCGGCTGGATGGGCTACGTCGTCGCCTTCGCCAAACCGTTCCGCATGCCCGATTTCTTCATGATCGCCGGCCTGTTCCTGGCGCGCGTCATCGACCGCGACTGGCGCACCTATCTCGACAAGAAGGTCTTCCACTTCGGCTATTTCTACGTCCTGTGGCTGACCATCCAGTTCGCCTTCAAGCTGCCGGAAATCGCCGCGGGCGGCGGCGCGCCGGAAGTGCTGCGCGCCTATCTCGTCGCCTTCCTCGATCCCTTCGGCACCATCTGGTTCATTTACCTGCTGCCGATCTTCTTTGTCGTCGTGAAGGCGACCAGGAACATCGTGCCGTGGTGGCTGATCTGGCTGATCGGCGCCGGCCTGCAGATGTCCAATCTGAACACTGGCTGGGTCATCCCCGACGAATTCGCCCTGCGCTTCGTCTATTTCTATTCGGGCTACGTCTTCGCCCCGGTGATCTTCCGCTATGCCGCCACGGTGCTGCGCTACGGCTGGGCCGCCGTCGCCTATCTCGCCGTCTGGGGCGTGGTCGAAGCCTACGCCGTCTTTCACGGCTATTCCGAGCTGCCCGGTATCGGGCTCGCCCTTGGCTTCGTCGGCGCCATCGCCGTCGTCACGCTGTCGACCATCCTGTCGAAGAGCGATCTCATGGCGCCGGTGCGCTATTGCGGGCGCAACTCCATCGTCATCTACCTGGCTTTCTTCCTGCCGATGGCCGCCACCCGCATCGCGCTCTTGAAAACCGGAGTCATCAGCGATCTCGGCACGGTCTCGGTGCTCGTGACGGCGGCCGGTGTCGTCTTCCCGCTGGTGCTCTTCTGGCTGGTCCGCAACACGCCGTTCGGCTTCCTGTTCAAGCGGCCGCAATGGGCACACCTGCAGATCGCGCCGCGCCCGGCGATGGTGCCCGCGGAATAAACTGTTAGTGACAATCGCATTTGTAAGTTGCGCGACAGCGGTCGTCACGTGACCCTCCCGCCATGCCAAGATTCGCCGAGCAGGGACCCACGCTCGTCTGGTTTCGCGACGATCTGAGGCTGGCGGACAATCCGGCGCTCGCCGCCGCCTGCCGGCGCGGCGCGCCGGTTGTCCTGCTCTATGTCCATGACGAGGAAAGCCCGGAGATCCGCCCGCTCGGCGGCGCGGCCCGCTGGTGGCTGCATCAGTCGCTGCACAATCTCGGCGAGCGCTTCGGCGCCGCCGGCCACACCCTCGTCCTGCGCCATGGCCGCGCCGACGCGGTCGTGCCGGAGGTTGCCGGCGCCTGCGGCGCCGCCGCCGTCTACTGGAACCAGCGCTACGGCCCCGCCGCCGCGCTCGATGAGCGGGTCGCCGCATCGATGCCCAACACCGGCATCGTCACCGCTTCCTTCGCAGCCAATCTCCTGTTTGCGCCCGCCGCTATCCGCACGACCGCCGGCGGCACATTTCAGGTCTTCACCGCCTTCCGGCGCGCCCTTCGCGAGATGGGCGATCCCCCGCATCCCCTGCCCAGGCCAGCGAGCATCCCCCCGGGTGTCCCCGTCAGGAGCGACAGTCTCGACAGCTTCAACCTCATTCCGGCAGGGCACGACTGGACGGCAAGCATCCACGACGCCTGGCAGCCGGGCGAACCGGGCGCCACGACGGCACTTGCCGCCTTCGTCGCGCGCATCGAACGCTACACCGCAGACCGCGACCGGCCGGCGGCAGAGGCCACCTCGCGTCTCTCGCCCCACCTGCGCTTTGGCGAGATCAGCCCCCGCCAGGTCTGGCACGCCATGGCCGGCACGCTTGCCGCCGCGGTGCGCGACAAATTCCTGTCCGAACTCACCTGGCGGGAATTCGCCTGGCACCTCCTCGACGACCGCCCCGACCTTGGCGAGGTCAACCTGAAACCAGCCTTCGACGATTTTCCCTGGGCCGAGAGCTATGCCGACGACATCTGGGCCTGGCGCCGCGGGCGCACCGGCTATCCGATCGTCGATGCCGGCATGCGCCAGCTATGGACGACCGGCTGGATGCACAACCGGGTGCGCATGGTCGCGGCATCGTTTCTGGTCAAGCACCTGCTCGCCGACTGGCGCATCGGCGAGGAGTGGTTCTGGGACACGCTGGTCGACGCCGACCCGGCGAGCAATCCGGTCAACTGGCAGTGGGTGGCCGGCTCAGGGCCCGATGCGCAACCCTTCTTCCGCATCTTCAATCCCGTCCTGCAGGGCGGGAAGTTCGACCGAGATGGCGCCTATGTCCGCCGTTGGGTGCCTGAACTCGCCGGCCTGCCGGATTCCTTCATCCACAAGCCTTGGGCGGCACCTGAGGATGTGCTGGCAAGCGCCGGTGTGCGCCTCGGCGCCAGCTATCCCCGGCCGATCGTCGACCACGCGCAGGCGCGCCAGCGGGCGCTGGATGCATTTGCGACGCTGAAACAGAGGGACGCCGCCACGCGACACGCGCGGACGGGCGGCAGCAAACCAGACCTCGAAGCGATTTCGCGGCGCTGACGGCGTGCGACATGCCGATCGGGCGCACGGAGGAATTTCTCCCCCGTTTGCCGCTTTCGACGGGTAAACATTTCCGCCATCCGGCGTCCGACACGGCGACGGTCCTTGAAGCATCGGCCTCCGGCGAATAGTTTGCCGGCCACCGCTCTCCCGAACAGCAGCCGAACCCCATGGATGTCAAACCCACCGTTGTCGATTCGATCGGCAACACACCGCTGATCTACCTCGCCGAGGCCTCCGAGCGCACCGGCTGCACGATCTACGGCAAGGCTGAATTCATGAATCCCGGGCAGTCGGTGAAGGACCGGGCGGCGCGCCAGATGATCCTCGCCGCAGAGCAGCGCGGCGATCTGCAGCCCGGCGGTCTGATCGTGGAGGCGACGGCGGGCAATACCGGTATTGGACTGGCGCTGGTCGCGGCGGCGCGCGGCTACCGCACGATCATCGTCATCCCCGAGACCCAGAGCGACGAGAAGAAGCACGCCCTGCGGCTGGCCGGCGCTTCGCTGATCGAGGTTCCCGCCAAGCCCTACAGCGATCCCAACAACTACCAGCACATCGGCCGCCGCCTCGCCGACCGCCTGCGCGCGCGCGAACCGAACGGCGTGCTCTTCGCCGATCAGTGGAACAACCGCGACAACCTTATGGCCCACTATCTGACCACCGGGCCGGAGATCTGGCGGCAAACCGAGGGCACGGTCGACGCCTTCATCTGCTCGGTGGGCACCGGCGGCACGCTCGCCGGCACCTCGCGGTTCCTGCGCGAGAAGAAGGCGGACATCGTCATCGGCTGTGCCGACCCCGAGGGTGCGGCGATGTTCAGCTTCTTTTCAACCGGCACGGCCGAAGCCAGCAAGGGCAATTCGATCACCGAGGGCATCGGGCTCGGCCGTTCGACCGCAATCGTCGAGGACATCACGGTCGAGAAGCCATACGTCATCCCCGATTCCGAGGCGTTGCCCATTCTCTTCGCCCTCGCCGAGCACGAGGGGCTTCTGCTTGGCGGCTCGTCCGGCATCAACGTCGCCGGGGCGATCCGGCTGGCGCACGACCTTGGCCCCGGGCACACCATTGTCACCGTGCTCGCCGACCACGGCACGCGCTACCAGTCGAAGCTGTTCAACCCGGATTTCCTGCGCCAACGCAATCTGCCCGTGCCGGCCTGGCTGGAGCGCAAATCGGACATTGACGTCCCGCTTGCCTGAAGCAGCACTGGCATCGCGCCCGCCCTAGCGGCTAGTCTGGGTGAAACCTTTTCATCCGGACCGCGCGCCATGGCCACCGAACTCCTCTTCCGCAGCGACGCCTATCTCAACGAAACCCAGGCGACGGTCGTCGCCGTCAACGACCGCCGCGGCATCGTGCTCGACCGCACGGTGTTCTACGCGACCGGCGGCGGCCAGCCCGGCGACACGGGGACGCTGCGCCGTCCCGGCGGTGATATCGCCATTGCCACAACGGTTTACGGCGACGACAAGAGCCAGATCGTGCATGTCCCGGGTGATGGCGAGCCGCTGCCGGAACCCGGGGAGACGCTGACCGCCGTGCTCGACTGGGAGCGGCGCCATCGCCACATGCGCATTCACACCGGCCTGCACCTGCTCTCCGTCATCCTCCCCTTCCCGGTCACCGGCGGTTCGATCGGTGCCGAGGAGGGCCGGCTCGATTTCGACATCGACGGCGAGGTGCCGCCCAAGGAGGAGATCGAGGCGCGCCTCAATGCGCTCGTCGTCGCCGACTATCCGGTCAGCGACGAGTGGATCACCGACGAGGAAATGGCTGCCAATCCGGGCCTGGTGAAGACCATGAAGGTCAAGCCGCCGATGGGGTCGGGGCGCGTGCGGCTGGTCAGGATCGGCGACATCGACCTGCAGCCCTGCGGCGGCACCCATGTGCGCTCGACCGCCGAGATCGGCCCGCTAGTGATTGGCAAGATGGAAAGCAAGGGCCGCCAGAACCGGCGCGTGCGCATCCGCTTCGCCTGAAGTAGCGGCAGCGAGGCTCAACGCTGTTCGAAGGCGAGGCGCAGGCCCAGCGCGCAGAAGATTCCGCCCACCACCTTGCTTTGCCATTTCAGCACGCTCGGATTGCGGCGGAGAAAGTCGCCGAGACGCCCGGCGCTCACCGCATAGACGACCGTGCTGACAAGTCCGAGCAGGACGTAGAGGACGCCCAGAACGGATAACTGAAGCGCGACCGAGCCGTTCTCCGGCCGCACGAATTGCGGCAGGAAGGCGAGAAAGAACAGCGCGGTCTTCGGATTGAGCACCTCCGCCAGAATCGCCTGACGATACGCCTTGCTGGCCGAGATCGGCGGTGCGCGCCGGATGAAGCCGGTGGGCGCCTTTTCCAGGATCGCGCGAATGCCGAGGTAAACGAGATAAGCAGCGCCGATATATTTGATGACGCTGAACAGCATGGCCGAGGCGGCGATGATCGCCGAAATGCCGATGATCGCCATGAATGTGTGGACGACGTCGCCCGTCGCAATGCCCGAGCCCGTGGCAATACCGACCTTTGTCCCCGAACTCGCCGCCCGCGTCACGGTGAGCAGCGTGGCGGGCCCGGGAATAAACACGAAGCCCAACACGATCGCGACATAGGTGATCAGCGTTGCCGGGTCGATCATTGGTCGGCTCCTTTGCGTTGGCGCCGGCAGAAGCCGATCTGCGGCGAAAGGCAATGCGGCCCTCTCCGTCCTGCCCTCTCGACGAGGCGCCTGTCAAACCGATACAAGACTTTCATGACCGACCGCTCGCGCTGGCTCGTTTCCACCGATTGGCTCGCCGCCCATCTCGGCGATCCCGATCTCGTCATCCTCGACGGCAGCTGGTTCCTGCCCGGCAGCGGCCGCGACGCGCGCGCCGAATACGCGGCCGCGCATATTCCTGGCGCGATCTTCTTCGACATCGACGCCATCGCCGACACCACCAATCCCCTGCCCCACATGCTGCCTTCGGCCGAACAGTTCGCCGAGGCCGTCGGCGCGCTTGGCATCGGCAATGCGAGCAAGATCGTCTGCTATGACAGTCTCGGCATCTATTCCTCGCCGCGCGTCTGGTGGACGTTCAAGGTCATGGGCGCCGCTGACGTCGTCGTCCTCGACGGCGGCCTGCCGGCGTGGAAGGCAGAGGGCCGGCCGCTGGACGACCAGCCGGTCAGCCGGCCGCCGCAGAGCTTCTCCGCCCATCTCGATGCCGACGCCGCGCGCGACATGATGCAGGTGCGCGACGGGGTGGCGGCGAAAGCCTTCCAGCTCGTCGACGCCCGCCCGGCGGCGCGCTTCCGCGGCGAAGCGCCGGAGCCCCGCAACTGGGTCAAGAGCGGTCGCGTTCCCGGCAGCTACAACGTGCCCTTGTCCGAACTGGTTTCCGATGGCCGGCTGAAGGATGCGGAGACGATCCGGGCCGCTTTCGTCGCCGCCGGCGTCGACCTCGCCAAGCCGATCGTCACCAGTTGCGGCTCTGGCGTGAACGCCACCCTGCTGACGCTGGCCCTCGACACCATCGGCGTCGGCAGCGCCGTCTATGACGGCTCATGGACCGAATGGGGCGCCCGCGACGATATGCCGATCGCCACCGGCCCCGGCCCGGATCGCTGACCGGCAACCAATTCCTGACTGACTGACCTGTTCATTCCTCGTTCAAGTCGCACCGCCTAACACCGGCGCGATCGGTGGGCGGCGCCCGCCGCGGCCCCAACCGGGGCCCGAACCCGCGAGGAATCACGAATGCACAATGTCAATCGCCTTCTGCTGGCCAGTATGGCGATCGCCATGGTCGGCGGACCGCAGGCCTTTGCCGCACCGCCGACCCACCGGCCTTTCCTGCTGGCGCAGGCCGCCGACCAGGTGCCGGAAGCCGTTGCCGCGGCCCAGGCCAACGTCGATGCAGCCCGTGCCGCGCTCGACGAGGCCACGGCCGCCGGCACCGGCATCAAGGAGGCCCGCGCGGCGCTGCGTGCGGCCATCAAGCAACTGAACGAAGCCCGCGTCGCCGCCGGCCTGCCACCGGTGATCGAGCGGCCGCTAGGCTCTGCCGAGCGGCCTCAGCCCGCTGACCGGCCGCCGCCGGCAGCAGCCAAAGCCCCGCCGGTTCCCGATGCGGCACCGCCCGCCGCCGAGGTAAAGGCTCCCTCGCCGCCCGAAACGGCCCCGGCTCCCGCAGCCAGGATGAAGAAGCCGCTGCCGCCGACCGACCAGGTCGAGGTGCCGGCACCGCCGCCGGCCGTCGCCATCGGCAAGCCGCCGACATTCGACCCATCCCTGCTGAAGAAACCGCATCCGCGCTTCGGCGCAGCCGCCAAGGACGCGGGCGTGGCGCCCCTGCCCAAGCAGGAGGCCCAGATTCCGCAGGGTGGCGCGATCGACGCGGGCGCCGGCCGGACCATCGTCAAGGAGGACAACGGCCAGGTGACCGTTCGCCACGACGACACCGAGCGCTTCCGCCAGCTCGGCGGCAGTGCAACCGTACAGCAGGGTCCCGGCGGGACGACAACGACCGTGATCAACCGCCCCGGCGGTGTGCAGATCGTCACGGTCAGGGACAGCAGCGGCAACATCCTGCAGCGCTACCGCAAGGACGGCCGCGGCCAGATCGCGGTGCTGATCGGCCAGGCTGAGCCGCCGACGAACGACAACCGCCGGCCGCCGCCGCCGCCCAAGGCCACCTTCGACTTCCACATCCAGCTACCGCCGCTCAAGCTCACCATCCCGCAGAACCAGTACGTGGTGGAGAGCAGCCGTGCCACGCGCCAGCAGCTGACCCGCACCTTCGAGGCGCCGCCGGTCGAGCGCGTCGAGCGGCCGTACTCGCTGGAGGAGATCCGGCGCAGCGACCGCATCCGTAACAAGGTCCGCCGTGTCGATTTCGACACGGTCACTTTCGAGTTCGGCAGTGCCGTGCTGCCCGACGACCAGATCCCGCAGATGCAGGCGGTGGGCGAGGCCATGCAGACGGTGCTGCAGCGCGACCCCGGCCAGGTCTTCCTGATCGAGGGCTACACCGATGCGGTCGGCTCGGACCTCGCCAATCTGGCGCTCTCCGACCGGCGCGCCGAGACGGTCGCCGAAATCCTCACTTACTATTTCAACGTGCCGCCGGAGAACCTGGTGACACAGGGCTATGGCGAGCAGTTCCTCAAGGTGCCGACCAACGGACCCGAGCGCGCGAACCGGCGCGTTGCCTTCCGCAACATCACGTCGCTGATGCGCGTCGGCGCGCGCTGACCCGGCATTCGCAAGCGCCAAGGGCGCGCCCTCGCGGGCGCGCCCTTTTTCTATTGGGGTGGTGGTCCGGAGCCTTCTGAAGGCTCTAATGCAGGATCTGGCTGAGGAACAGCTTGGTCCGGTCGTGCTGCGGGTTATTGAAGAAGGCTTCCGGCTCGTTCTGTTCGATGATCTGGCCGGCATCCATGAAGATGACCCGGTTGGCGACCTGGCGGGCAAAGCCCATCTCGTGGGTGACCACGATCATGGTCATGCCCTCCTCGGCCAGGTCGACCATCACGTCGAGCACTTCTTTGATCATTTCCGGGTCGAGCGCCGAGGTCGGCTCGTCGAACAGCATGGTGCGCGGGCTCATGCACAGCGCGCGGGCGATGGCGACGCGCTGCTGCTGGCCGCCGGAAAGCTGGCCGGGATACTTGTTGGCCTGTTCGGGAATCTTCACGCGCGTCAGATAGCGCATGGCGACCTCCTCGGCCTCCTTCTTCGGCATCTTGCGCACCCAGATCGGCGCCAGCGTGCAGTTCTCCAGGATGGTGAGGTGCGGGAACAGGTTGAAATGCTGGAAAACCATGCCGACCTCGCGGCGGATCTCGTCGATGCGCTTGATGTCGCTGGTCAGTTCGATCCCGTCGACGACGATCTTGCCCTTCTGGTGCTCTTCCAGCCGGTTGACGCAGCGGATCATGGTCGATTTGCCGGAGCCCGACGGCCCGCAGACGACGATGCGTTCGCCGCGCATGACCTTGAGGTTGATGTTCCTCAGAACGTGGAAGTCGCCGAACCACTTGTTCATGTCGGTGATCTCGATGGCGACATCGGTGTCCGACACTTTCATGTGCGGATGCTCGGGCGCGGCGGTGGCAGCGGCTGTTTCACTCATGGGGCTTCCCTCGTTCAACGCCTGTGGCCGGTGTCAAGCCGGCGTTCCGTGTACATGGAGTATCGCGACATGCCGAAGCAGAACAGCCAGAAGACGAAGGCGGCGAAGACATAGCCGGTCGCCGGCGTCTTGTAGGTGGTCCAGTTGGAGTCGCTGAAGTTGAGCTGGACGATGCCGAGCAGATCGAACAGCCCGATGATGAGCACCAGGCTGGTGTCCTTGAACAGGCTGATGAAGCTGTTGACGATGCCCGGAATGACGATCTTCAGCGCTTGCGGCAGGATGATCATCTGCATCATACGCCAGTATGGCAGGCCGAGCGCCTGGGCCCCCTCGTACTGGCCCTTGGGGATCGCCTGCAGTCCGCCGCGCACGGTCTCCGCCATATAGGCCGAGGTGAACAGCGCGACGCCGATCAGCGCCCGCAAGAGCTTGTCGAAGTTGACGCCCGGCGGCAGGAACACCGGCAGCATGACGCTGGACATGAACAGCACCGTGATCAGCGGCACGCCGCGCCAGAACTCGATGAAGACGATCGAGGCGAACTTGATGACCGGCAGCTTCGAGCGCCGGCCGAGCGCCAGCAGGACGCCGATCGGCAGCGAACTGACCATGGCGACGATGGCGACCACCAGCGTCACCAACAGGCCGCCCCAAAGCTGGGTTTCGACGTAAGACAGGTGAAAATCGAACGTCAGCAAAGCCACCACCACCACGAACCCGATGATGATCGCCCACACCGTCCACAGCGTTCCGCTGCCCGGTCGCTCGGGCGTGTTGTAGATCGCGAGCGAACCCGCCGCCGCGGCGATGGCTGCGGCAATGCCGGTGAGGATCGTGAAAACGGACAGCGACAGCCCGCCAAGCGCGACCGGCGGATCGGGAAGCGCGAAAGGCGCAATCGCAAGCACGATCACCGCTATCGCGGCGATGGTCGCCACGCGCCCGGCGGGCTTGGCGCTCATGGCACCGGCCACCACGCCGGTCACCACGCAACCGATCAGCAACAGCGTGGCGACAAAGCCGGCGGGAAATCCGAAATGGCCGCCGGTGAGCAGGATCAAAGCCGCAATCGGGAAGACGACGAGCAGGAAGAGCGCGTTCTCGCGCTTGAACGGAACCCGCGGGATGGCCATCGGAATGAGGCCAATGACCAGCAGGATCCCGGTCAGGTTGACCCGCCAGCGCTCGTCGATGGGGTAGCGGCCATACATGAACTGGGCGAACTTGGCGTCGACGAAGGCCCAGCAGGCGCCGGTCCCCGGCACCAGGCAGGCGTCGCGGCTATCGCCCACCCAGACGGCGTGGACGAAGGCCCAGTTGATAATCGGCGGCAAGATCCACGCGACGAGCGCGAGCCCCATGAGCGTCAGGATGGAGTTGGTGACGGAAGAAAACAGATTGGCGCGCAGCCAGCCGATGGCCCCGACCTCGCTCGGCGGCGGCGCCAGGGTCGGCTCTTCCTCCAGCCGGTAATAGGCGAACTGCGCGGCCGAGCCTCGCTCGACGGCAGCGCCCTTGTGGTGCCGGGAAGTGCGGCGCCGCCGGTCGCTGTCGTCCATGATCGTATCGTCCGCCATTTCCTACCGCTCCACCAGAGCGACGCGCTCATTGAACCAGTTCATGAACGCCGATGTCGCAAGACTGATGGCGAGGTAAACCAACATGGTGATGAAGATGACCTCGACCGCCTGGCCGGTCTGGTTGAGCACCGTACCGGAGAAGATCGAGACGAGGTCGGGATAACCGACGGCGACGGCGAGCGAAGAATTCTTGGTCAGGTTCAGGTACTGGCTGGTCAGCGGCGGAATGATCACCCGCAGCGCCTGCGGAATGATGACCAGGCGCAGAGCGGTTCCCGGCCGCAGACCGAGCGCATAGCTGGCTTCGGTCTGGCCATGGGCGACGGCCAGGATGCCGGCGCGGACGATCTCGCCGATGTAGGTCGCCGTGTAGAGCGTCAGGCCGAGCAGCAAGGCGATGAACTCGGGTATGACGTGGATGCCGCCAACGAAATTGAAGCCCTGAAGCTTGGGATATTCGAACGATGCCGGCATGCCCGTCGCGAAGAAGACAATCGCCGGCAGCACGATCAGAATGCCAAGACTTGCCTTGAATGTCGGAAAGATCTGTCCGGTGTTCATCTGGCGCCGGTGCGCCCAGCGCGCCAGAATTGCGATTGCCACGATCGCAACAAGGATGGCAATTCCGGTGGCGAGGAACCCCTCGTGGAATACGAGACGCGGGAGGATCAGGCCGCGATTGCTGAGATCGGCGCCGAGCGGCAGGTGAATGCCCTGGCGCGGCGATGGCAAGACCGACAGGACGGCCTTGTACCAGAACAGCAGTTGCAGCAGCACGGGGATGTTGCGCAAGGTCTCGACATAGATGGTCGCGATCTGGGCGATCAGCCAGTTCTTCGACAGGCGCGCGATGCCCAGCATGAAGCCGATGATCGAGGCGAAGACGATGCCCAGCGCCGCCACCAGAAGCGTGTTGAGCAGGCTGACCAGAAAGGCCTGGCCGTAGGTCGATTCGGCGCTGTAGGGGATCAGCGATTGCAGGATGTCGAAGCCGGCGCGCGTCCACAGGAAGCCGAAACCGGACGCGATATGGGCACGCTGCAGGTTCTCGATTGTGTTCGAGGCGATCCAGAGAACGAAGGCCAGCAGTGCGACGGCCAGCGCCACCTGAAATACGATGCCGCGAAATCTCGGATCGTAGATCAGGGATGAACGCTGCGGCGGCAGCCTCTCCGCGTCAGCCTGAACCGACATATTCACCACCCCCTGGCGGTACCGGCTTTGCCGGTTACCGATTGGCGGGCGGGCCGTTGCCGACCCGCCCGACCGATTTGACCGGTCGCGGCTAGCGGATCGGCATGCCGTACTGGATGCCGCCCTTGGTGGTCCACAGGGCGTTCAAACCACGCGCGATATGCAGCGGCGAATCCTGGCCGATGTTGCGGTCGAAGATCTCGCCGTAATTGCCGACCGCCTTGAGCAGGTTCGCCGCCCAATCATTGGTCAGACCCAGCGCCTCGCCGAAGGTACCGTCGGTCCCGAGCAGGCGGCGGATCTCCTGATTGTCGCTGGTCTTCATCTCGTCGACGTTCTTCTGCGTCACGCCCAGTTCCTCGGCGTCGAGAAGCGCGTAGCTGACCCACTTGACGATGTTGAACCACTGGTCGTCGCCCTGGCGCACGACCGGGCCCAGCGGCTCCTTGGAGATGATCTCCGGAAGGATGATGTGATCGTCCGGCTTGGTCAGCGCCAGGCGCGAGGCATAAAGGCCGGAAGCGTCGGTGGTGTAGGCATCGCAGCGACCTGAATCATAGGCCTGAAGCGTCTCGTCGAGCTTCTCGAAGGCCACCGAGTTGTACTGCATGTTGTTGCGCTTGAAGTAGTCGGCGAGGTTCAGCTCGGTCGTCGTGCCGGTCTGCACGCAAACCGAGGCGCCGCCAAGTTGCAGCGCGGAAGTGACGCCGAGCGACTTCTTCACCATGAAGCCCTGCCCGTCATAGTAGTTGACGCCCGCGAAAGTCAGGCCCAGCGAGGTGTCGCGCGACATGGTCCAGGTCGTGTTGCGGGCCAGCATGTCGATTTCGCCGGATTGCAGCGCGGTGAAACGCTCCTTGGCGGTCAGCGGCGTGAATTTCACCGCTTTGGGGTCGCCGAAGATGGCCGCGGCGACTGCCCGGCAGTAGTCGACGTCAAATCCCTTCCATTCGCCCTGGTCGTCGGTCGACCCGAAGCCAATCAGGCCGGTGTTGACGCCGCACTGGACGAAACCTTTCGCTTTCACGTCTTCCAATGTCGTCGCGTTGGCAGAACTCACAATAAGCGCAGCAACGGCGCCGGCCGCGATTGTCAGAAGCGTAGCTTTCATGAATACCCCTCCAGCTTGGTAATCCGGACGGCAACGGCCACGCGGCCGGCCCCCCTGCGGATTACTTCCCTGGGCAGATGCGTCTGCCCCAAAACGCCCAAAGCCGCTACGCTCTGGGTCAATTGACCGAGCCATCACAGGCCATTATTCGATAAGGGTCAAGTGTATCGCCTGGGCGGCCGCGATCGGCATCTGCCCATTCAGGTGTCATCCCGCCGACGCAAATAGCAGCATGACCAATCAATCCGGCGACGGGCCACGTGCGGCGAAGCCCGCTACCCGCCTCGCACATACCGGTCGCGACAAGAGTCTGACCGGCCCCTTCGTCAACCCACCCGTTATCCATGCCTCAACAGTGCTCCATGAGTCCGTTGACGACATGCAAGATGGGCGCCAGCGCTACACATACGGCCGGCACGGCACCCCGACCAGCGACGCGCTGGAGGCGGCCGTCAACGAAATGGAAGGCGCCGCGGGAACGGTGCTGTGCCCCTCGGGGCTGGCCGCATCGACGGTGGCCCTCCTCTCCTGTCTGTCGGCGGGTGACCGCATCCTCATCGTCGACAGCGTCTACGGCCCCGTCCGCCGCTTCGCCGACGCCATGCTGGCGCGTCTCGGGATCGAGACGGCCTACTACGACCCGGCCATCGGCGCCGGCATCGAAGAGCTGTTCACCGACAATACGCGCGCGGTCTATCTGGAAGCGCCGGGTTCGCTGACCTTCGAAATGCAGGACGTGCCGGCCATCGCCGACGCGGCGCACCGGCACGATGCGACGGTTCTGTTCGACAACACCTGGGCGACGCCGCTCTATTTCCGCCCGCTCGATTTCGGCGTCGACCTCTCCATCCATGCTGCAACGAAATATCTCGGCGGCCATTCCGACGTGATGCTCGGCACCGTCGCCGCCAATCCGGCTGCCTGGCCGAAACTGAAAGAAACGCACAAGTTCCTCGGCATGCACGTCGCGCCCGACGACGTGTTCCTCGGGCTGCGCGGCCTGCGCACACTCGCGGTGCGTCTGGAGCGCCAATACGCTTCCGCGCTCAAGGTGGCGCGCTGGCTGGCGGCGCGGCCGGAAGTCTCCCGCGTCCTCTATCCCCCGCTCCCGTCCGACCCCGGCCATGCTTTGTGGAAGCGCGACATGAGCGGTGGCTGCGGCCTGTTCGGCGTGATCTTCGACGGCTGGAGCGAGGCCCAGGCCAAGCAGTTCATCGACGGACTTGAGCTTTTCGGCATCGGCGCATCCTGGGGCGGTTTCGAGAGCCTGGCCATCCTGGCGCATCTCACCTGGGGCCGCACGGTCGCTCCGTGGAAGGCGGAGGGACCACTGGTGCGCCTGCATATCGGCCTGGAGGATCCCGACGACCTGATCGCCGACCTCGACGCCAGTCTAGCCGCGGTCAAGCCCCCGACCCCCTGACCGAGAACAGGTGGATGTCGACACGCCGCATCTTGCGCGTGTCGATGCCTTTGACCCGGCCGCGTTCAACCAGATCGAGGCCAAGGTCGTCGGCGTGCTGGCGGAAGGACGAAATCTGCGTCGTGTCGACGGCGGCGATGCGGCAGCCCTTGACGTTGAGGAAATCAGCGGCGCCCGATCCGTCGGTGATGAGCGTGCCGCGGCCCGCGATGAGCACCAGGCTCTCCTCGGGAAAGCCGGCGGAGACGAAGATCGGGTCGGCGCAGACCACATGCGCCCGGCCGACGGTGACGATCTCACTGGCGACGCGCAGACCGCTCAGCCCCGGAACGATCGATCCGAAGAAGCCCAGATAGATGAACGCCGCCGACACCACCGCCAGGATCGTCGCGGCCACGCCCGTGCCACGCTTCAGCCAAAGCCAGCCGACCGGCCCGAGAATGCCCCCGACGACGAAGGCGGCGAAGGCACCGACGGGAAAGCGGCCCTCCAGCACGGCGAACGCCACCGGGATGGTCACGGCGATCAGCGGCGGCCAGATCAGCGGACTGGAGGAATAGAATCGGCTGAAAGCGCCTCCAATGCGGGCGGTGCCTTCGTCCGCCACGACGGCGGCAAGCATCGCGATCGCCGGGATCGACGGCAGCACGTATTGCGGCAGTTTGTCGGTTATCAGTTCGGCGGTGAGCCACAGCGGCAGACCCCAGGCCAGCGCGAAGAAGACGACCGGACGGCGGGCATTGCCGGCCAGCCACGGCGTTCCTGCGAAGATGAAGGTCATCGCCGGGCCGGCCAGCAGCGGCGCCAGCAGGGCATAGGTCGTCGGCGGTGCCTCGAGCGCGAAGGGAACGCCGATGCGGGTGAGGAACGGGATATCGGGTCCGCCGGCGTCGGAGATGGCGACTGCCGCGATCGACGACAGCCAGGGCAAAGCGGCAACCGCGATCACCACGACACCCACTGCCGGACGCAAACGGGCGAGCCAGCCAAAGTCGCCGCGTTCGACCGATAAGGCCAGCACAGCGGCCGCCGCCATGCCTGGCGCGACGACGCCCTTGAGCAGGAGCCCGGCAGCGATGGCCACCCAGAACAGCACCGGCATCGAAGCGGCCGCCGGCCTGTCGTTGGCCAGCCACAGACGCGCCAGCGCGCCGGCGGCAAGGGTGGTAGCGGCAACCAGCACGGCGTCCGGCGCCGACAGCCGCGCCTGCAGGCCAAGAACACCGCTGCCGGCAACCAGTATGCCGGCAATCAGGGCCGCGCGCCGGCGCCCGAATGGCAGCATCGTCCACCAGGTCAGGATCACGGTGGCGATGGCGCCGATGAGCGAGGGCATGCGGAACACCCACAGCGGCGGATTGCCACTCGTCTGCCCGGTGAGCAGCAAAGTGGCGGCCTCCAGCCACTGCATGCCGCGCGGTCGCCACGGCTGCATGTCGGTCTGTACCCGCACCGTGGCGAAGTCGCCGGTGGCCACCATTTCGCGGGCGGCAACCGCATAGGAGGGCCCATCGCCGTCGATCGGCGGCATGGTCACGAAGCCGGGCAGGAAACAGGCCAGGGCGACGGCGAGCAGCACCATAAGGCTGGCCACCGGCGAAGCCGCGACCCGGTCGGTCACCGCCGTGACCTGGCCAGCGCGGTGGCTGCCAAGGACTGCCTCGAAGGAAATCGCCATCGCGCCTGAAGGACTGCCTGCCTCGTTCGCGCTCGCAAGAAGCGCGCGGACGATACTGAACTATCGCGCCTCACGGTAGCCGGAAAGCCTTGCGCGCGATTCAGCCCTTGACCGCGCCGCCGGTAAGGCCGGAGATGATGTAGCGCTGCGCGAACAGGAAGAAGACGATCGCCGGGATGATCGTCAGGGTGAGGTAGGCCAGCACCATCGTCCAGTCGGTCATGAACTCGCCCTGGAACTGCATGATGCCGAGCGGCCAGGTGTATTTCTCCGGCGAGTTCAGCATGATCAGCGGCAGCAGGAAGTTGTTCCAGCTCTGCACGAAGGCAAACACGCCGACGGTGGCGATGATCGGCAGGCTGAGCGGCAGCGTCACGAAGACATAGATCTTGATGTAGCCGCAGTTGTCCATGCGCGCGGCATCGAGCAGTTCGCCCGGCAGCTGTTTGAAGAAACTGTGGAAGAGCAGGATCGAGAAGGAGAGGCTGTAGGCGACCTGCGAAATGATGATGCCGAGATGTGAGTCGAGCAGACCGAAGTCGCGCAGCTTGATGAACAGCGGCAGGATCGCCACTGCCGCCGGAAACAGAAGCCCCAGCATCAGGAAGTTCATCAGGAACTTGCGGCCGAAAAACTGGATGTGGGCCAGCGCAAACGCGGTCATCGACGCCAGCAGGATCGACAGGAACACGGTCGAAAGCGCGACGATCAGCGAGTTGCCCAGCGACAGGAACAGGTTGGTTCCCGTCATGATCTCGATGAACTTGTGCGGGTTCCAGCTCTGCGGCAGTCCGAGGGGATTGACGCGCAGCTCGCCAACACTCTTGAAGCCGCCGAGCACCGTCACATAGAGCGGGATCAGCGTGAAGATCGAGATGACGATCAGGGTCGCCCACTGGAGCGGCGATATGCGCCACGCCGTCAGGTTGCGCCGGCGTCGCGGCGTTGCGGGCGCGCTCATGTCGCCGCCTTCGGGAACAGAACGCGCCGATAGATGATCGCGAAGCCGACGCACATGACAAACAGGATCATGCTGACGGCGCTGCCGAATCCGAGCCTCAGTCGCAGGATCCCGAACTGGTAGAGGAAGGTCACGATGGTGTGGCTCGTGTTGCTCGGGCCGCCCTTGGTCAGCGGAATGATGATGTCGAAGAGCTGCAGCGCGCCGAGGATGGAGAAGAACACCGACACCACAATCGAGGGCACGATCATCGGTATCTTGATATGCCAGGTGATCTTCGCACGGCTCACGCCGTCGATGCGCGCCGCCTCGATGACCTCACTCGGAATGGCCTGCAAGCCGGCGATATAGATCATCATGTGGAAGCCGAAATATTTCCACACCACCACCAGCATGATCGCCGGCATCACCCAGACCTTGCTGGCAAGCACGTACGGCAAATCTGCACCGATCAGGTGTCCGACGACGGGCACCAAACCGTAATCGCCGTCGTACATGAAGCGCCAGATAAGGCCAGCGGCGACCTCGGCCAGCATGTATGGGACGAAGAACAGAAGCCGCAGCAGGTTCACGCCCCACCCGCGCTCCGCCAGGGCAAGGGAAACCCATAGCGCCAGGGGTAACTGCACGAGCAGCGAAACGGCGACGATCAGCAGGCTGTTGCGAACCGCGTAGCTGAAGAAGAACCGGTTGTGGAAGACCGCCAGGTAGTTCTTCATCCCGACGAAGTCCGTCATCGGGCCGTAGCCGGTCCAGTCGAAGAACGAAAAGCGCGCTGCGTCGATGACCGGCAGCACGAAGAAGGTACCGAAAACGACGAACGACGGGATCACGAGTATGGCGAGCGCGAGCAGAGTCTTCCGACTGTAGGAGACGTTGCGGCGGGCACGCGCCCGTGCAGGAGTTGCCACAGCTTCGTCGGTTGCCATCCGTCCAGTCTCAAGCCGACGTGGGAGGCGACGGGCGGCAGTCGGCCGCCCGTCGCCAAGTTCTGGCGTTCGTTAGTGCAAGTCCGCGAAGGCCTGCTGCACTTGCTGGGCCGCGTCTTCAGCGGTGATCGAACCCTCGGCGAGTTCTTCGGCCACGTCGTTGACGACGCCGCCGACGTCAGGCCCGAGGACCTGATCGAAGAAGATCGCGTGCCAGTGGGCCTTGGCAACGTTCTCGGCAATCTGTTTCTGGAACGGATTGACGAGGGCATCTGCCGCGCCGGCGACGATCGGGATGAAATAGCCCGCTGCCGCCGCCTTCGACATGTACGGCTTGCTCTCGTACCACTGCATGAACTTCACGGCTTCGTCGGAGGCGTTCTTGGAGAAGATCCAGCCGTTGATGCCGCCGAACGTGTCGGAGGGATCGCCGGCGCCGTCCGGGAAGGACGGGAACTGGATGCTGCCAAGATTATCGTCCTGAATTCCCTTGCCGTCGGCTGCCTCAGACTTCTGGGTCGCATAGGCCCAGTCGCCCATCAGCATCATGGCGGCCTTGCCGTCGCCGAACATGCCTTCCTGCTCAAGGTGCGTCGTGCCCTGGAACCCGTCCTGGAACGGCTTCAGCGCCGCCAGCTCAAGCAGCTTTTTGCCCGCGTCGATGAACGGCTGGGCCATGAAGCCCTTGCCCTGGCCGCTACGCGCCTCGTCGAAGGCCTTCTGGCCGCCCATGCGGACCGCGAGATAAGCCCAGTAGAAGTGCGCCGGCCACTTGTCGCCGCCGCCAAGCACGATCGGCGTGATCCCGGCGGCCTTAAGCTTCTTGACGCCCGCCAGGAACCCGTCCCAGCTGTTCATGGTCGCCGGGTCGAGGCCCGCCTTCGCGAACAGCGACTTGTTGTACCAGAAGGTGACTTCCGACACGTGCTGGGCGATGCCGTAGAGCTTGCCATTGACCGTGAAGGCGTTGATGCCGGCCGGTCCGACTTCCTTCTTGTACTCAGGGGTCAGAACGTCGCCGATCGGGCGCAGCACGCCGGCCTTGACCTGCTCTTCAAGGACGCCGCCGCCCCAGGAGTAGAAGATGTCCGGCGCGTCGGGCGACTGCAGGAGCGTCGTCAGCTTGCTCTTGAAGGCCTCGTTCTCAAGGTATTGTAGCTCGATCTTGATGCCGGGATGGCCCGACATATACTCGTCGGCCGCCGATTGCATCATCGCGGCTTCGGTCGGGTTGCTGGCAATATGCAGCCATTTGATTGTCGTGTCGGCATGCGCCGCTGGCGCGAGCGCAAACATGCCGAGAAGTGCGGCAAGCATAATCCTTTTCATGATGTTCCTCCACATGTGCATTTGCGCGGACTTGCTCTTTGCCCCGAGAGCCCGCGACCCGTCGCTGCGGCGGTTTCTATGATCGCTGCCGAGCTTGATGATTTGCACAGCTTCGGTAATACATGCAAGGGCTGTGCACCTCAAGTCATGATCACTTGGAGGTGGTGGCAATTCGCTCCGACCCGGCAAACCGATCGCCGGCAAAAACCCCGGCGGCCGGCGAGTGCGGATGCGGGGGTCGGATGCCCTGGAGAGGAGGACTATGGCTGAACTTCAGCTGCGCCACGTCAACAAGCAGTTCGGACACGTCAAGGTTATTCGCGATGTGGCGCTCGATGTCCGCGATGGTGAGTTCGTCGTACTGGTCGGGCCGTCGGGGTGCGGCAAGTCGACCCTCTTGAGGATGATCTCCGGCCTCGAGTCGGTGACCTCGGGCGAGGTCTTCATCGGTGCGGATGACGTAACCGACGAGGATCCGTCGGACCGCGGCGTCGCGATGGTCTTCCAGTCCTACGCTCTCTATCCGCACATGACCGTCCGCCAGAATATCGGCTTCGGTCTCAGGATGGGGGGAATGCCGAGAGCCGAGGTTGCCCAACACGTCGATGAAGCGGCGCGGGTGCTCGAGCTGACCGAACTGCTCGACCGCAAGCCGCGCGCCCTCTCGGGTGGGCAGCGACAACGGGTGGCCATCGGCCGGGCGATCGTGCGCAAGCCGAAGGTATTTCTGTTCGACGAGCCGCTGTCGAACCTTGACGCCGAACTCAGGGTGCAGATGCGACTCGAGATCATCAAGCTGCACCAGCGGCTGGGTGCGACGATGATCTACGTTACCCACGACCAGGTCGAGGCAATGACGCTCGCCGACCGGATCGTGGTGCTGAGGGCCGGCGTGGTCGAACAGGTGGGCACGCCCATCGAACTCTACGACGACCCCGACAATCACTTCGTTGCCGGCTTCATTGGTTCGCCGAAGATGAACTTCATGTCCGCCGAAATCGCCGCGCGCGATGGCACAAGCGCACAGGTCCGGTTAACCGACTTCGACAATGTGGCGCTCACCGTCACCACTCGCGGTGCCGGCGGCGCGGTCGGCGACAAGGTGCTGGCCGGCGTTCGGCCCGAGCATTTCATCGATGCCGCCGAGGCGCCCGTCAAGATCGCTTCCATCGCCCAGGTCGTCGAGCAGCTCGGCGGCGTTTCCTACGTCTATATCGGCGAAGGCAGCGCTCAGCTGACCGTGCAGCAGAAGGGCCACTCCACCGTGCCCGATGGCTCCCCGGTGGAGTTCGGGATCGACCCGGCACTGTGTCTGCTCTTCGACGCCGACGGAAAGCGGATTTAGAGTCCGGGTACGGCCGTCAGTTTCTTTCTGATGCGAACAAAATAGCCGCGTCGTTCACCGCAATATCAAGCGCCTGATTGCAGCCTCCGGGCTCGACGCCGAGGGATTTCTGAACAATCCCGCGGCCGTTCCGGCTTGCGCACCCCCCCACCTGCTCCTAAAAGCGCAGCATTAAATCCGCGTTGCGTGATAATCCGGGCTCCACGCGGCCTGACGCCCCAGCGGTGGAGAATCTGGTTCGCCTGCGCCATGAAGACCGCCGATCCAGAATTTATGCGTGCGATCAATCGCTTCCATGTGATGGACGCGATCCGCAGGTTCGGCCCGATCTCCCGCGTCGAGATCGCCGACCAAACCGACCTGAGCCCGACCACCGTCTCGGCCATCACCGCCGCGTTGCTTGAGGACGAACTCATCGTTCCGCTTGCCGTCGGCGCCGTGCGCGATGCCACGCGCGGCCGCCCGCGGGTGATGCTGGAGCTCAATCCGGATGCCGCCTTCGTCGTCGGCGCCAAGCTGGCGCCCGCCCAGATCACGGTGGCGGTGACCAATTTCCGTGCCGATGTCATCAAGACGCTGTCGCTGCCCATCCGCGTCGACCGCCAGCCGGTCGCCGTCATCGCCGACCTGGTCGAGGACGGCGTGCGCCGCTGCGTCACCGACGCCGGGCTCAAGTTCTCCGCCATCAACGGGGTCTGCGTCGGCCTGCCAGGCGTCGTCGAAAGCGCGTCCGGCCTCTGCCGCCAGAGCCCGATCTTCCGCGAGCGCGACGTTCCCTTCGGTCAGGAGATCTCGGCGCGCCTCGGCCTGCCGGTGATCGTCGACAGCGACGTCAACCTGGTCACGCTGGCCGAGCACTGGTTTGGCCATGGCGTCGGTATCGACGACTTCCTCGTGGTCAGCGTCGAGCACAATCTCGGCCTCGGCATCATGCATCGCGGCGAGTTGTTTCGCGGCGCCAACGGTCTCAGCCCCGACCTCGGCGACTTCCTCGTTCACCTGCCCGCCGCCCACGGCGAACTGCACCGGCTCGCCGATCTCATCTCCACTGCAACCGCGGACGACGGTGGGGCGCCGCGCTTCGATACGGCCGCAGCCGGCAACACCGCGCTGGCCGGCGCCGTCGAGACCGTCACCGCGCAGATCGCCGGCGATGCCCTCGGCTTTGCCATCGCCAACGTCATCACCCTGTTCGCGCCGCCCAAGGTGATCCTCACCGGCGCGGCGCTTTCCACCAGCCACCGCCTGCTGACACCGCTCCGGGCGGCGGTGTTGCGCTTCACGCCTGCGAGCCTCGCCGATGTTTCGCAAATCGTGGTGCGGGACTTCGGCGAAGACATGTGGGCGCGCGGCGCCGCGGCCATGTCCCTGCGCGATCTCTACGGCGCACCGTGGAACACGACAGGCCCCGCCCCCCATTCCCGTCGGAGACCGACATGACAACACAAGCTTCCGCCGCCTTCGGCGCCCTCGACACGTCGACCGCCCTCTCGCCCAAGGAGATCGACGACCGCGCCCGCGCACTGCTCGCGGAACTCACATGGGAAGAAAAGCTCGGCCTGAAACACGGCGACCTGCCATTTTGGAAGGGCCTCGCGCGGATGTCGGCCCCGCAGGGCTACAGCCGCGAATTCTGGGTGGCCGGCGCGGTTCCGCGCCTGGGAATTCCCGGCATTCGCTTCGTCGACGGACCGCGCGGCGTCATCATGGACGGCGCGACCACCTTCCCGGTGTCGATGGCGCGCGGCGCCACGTTCGACCCCGACCTCGAGGCTCGCGTCGGCGACGTCATCGGCCGGGAGATACGGGCGCTCGGCGGCAACTTCTTCGGTGGCGTGTGCATCAACCTGTTGCGTCATCCGGCCTGGGGCCGCGCTCAGGAGAGCTATGGCGAGGATTCCTATCATCTCGGCATCATGGGCGCGGCGCTGGCCACCGGTGTGCAGAACCACGTGCTCGCCTGCGTCAAGCACTACGCCCTCAACTCGATGGAGAACGCCCGCATGGATGTGGACGTGAGCGCCGATGCGCGCACGCTCCACGAAGTCTACCTGGCGCACTTCAAGCGCGTGGTCGACGCCGGCGTCGCCGCGCTGATGACCGCCTACAACAGCGTCAACGGCGAATGGGCGGGCCAGAACAAGCCGCTGATCGCCGACATCCTGAAGGACATGTGGGGTTTCACCGGCTTCACGATCACTGATTTCATCGTCGGCATGCGCGACGCCAGGAAGGCGGCGCTGGCCGGCCAGGATGTCGAAATGCCATTCGGCGCGGTCTATGCCCAGGGCCTCAAGCGCCTGGTCGAAAGCGGCGAAGTTCCGGCAAGCAGCATCGACAAGTCCGCACTGCGCATGCTGCGCCAGCTGGTGCGCTTCGGCCAGGGACGTAACGCCGCCGACTACCCGCAGAGTGTCGTCGGCTGCGCGGCCCATGGCGCGATCGCCCGCGAGGCAGCCGAAAAGAGCATCGTGCTGCTCAAGAACGACGGCGACCTGCTGCCCCTTGCCAGCCCCGGCGTGCTTGCCGTCATCGGCCACCTTGCCGCCGAGCCCAATACGGGCGATGGCGGCTCGAGCATGACCCATCCGGACCATGTGGTGACGCCGCTGGAAGGGCTGCGCGCCGCGCTTCCCAATGCCGTCACCCATGATGACGGCAGCGATCCGGCTCGTGCCGCGCGCGCTGCCGGCATGGCAGATGTGGCGCTCGTGGTGGTCGGCTTCACCCACGCCGACGAAGGCGAATTCATTCCGCCCAACCAGCTACAGCCATACGCCGCCATGTTCCCGCCGCCGGCCGATGCAGCCGACAAGGTCCAGGCCGACAATCTCGTAAAGGGCATGAGCGACAGCGGATTCTCGCCCGGCGGCGACCGCCTGAGCCTGGCGCTCAGGCCAGAGGACGAGACGCTGATCGCAGCCGTCGCTGCCGCCAATCCGCGCACCATCGTCGCCGTCATGGCCGGCAGCGCGGTCATCATGGAAGCCTGGCGCGACAAGGTGCCGGCGATTCTGATGCTCTGGTATCCCGGCCAGGAAGGCGGCCATGCGCTCGCCGACATTCTCACCGGCACGGTCAACCCGAGCGGCCGCCTGCCCTGCACCTTCCCGGCCTCGGCCGAACACCTGCCCTTCTTCGATCGCGACGCCACGGCGATCACCTATGATCTCTGGCACGGCTATCGGAAGCTGTTGCGCGACGGCAACGCGCCGGCTTTTCCGTTCGGCTTCGGCCTCAGCTATACGCATTTCGCCCATGCCAATCTGGAGCTTGCCGCCGACGCGCTTGCCGCCGAGGAGACACTGGTGGCGACGGTCGACGTTACCAATACCGGCAGTCGGGCTGGCGACGACGTCGTTCAGCTCTATGTCGCCGTCCACGGCTCGGAGGTGGAGCGGGCGCCGCGCGAACTCAAGGCTTTCGCCCGCGTGCATCTTGCCCCCGGCGAAACCAGGCAGGTGCGCCTTGCCGTGCCGGTCGCCGAGCTTGCCTGGTTCGACGAACGCCGCGGCTGGGTGATCGAGGCGACCGACTGCGAGGCTCTCGTCGCCCACCATGCCCATGATGGCACGCCGCTTTCCGCCCGCTTCCGCATCACTTGACCCTAGGCCGCCCGGGCCGTCCGGACCCGACAACGAGACCCACGAGGCAACCTTGAATCCCATCGGCATCGGCATCATCGGCTGCGGCAATATCAGCGGCGCCTATCTCAACACGGCGCGCGTCTTCCCCGACATCATCGCGGTGCGCGCCGTGGCGGACATGAACCGCGACGCGGCGGAGGCGCGCGGCGCCGAGTTCGGCGTGCCGGCGAAGAGCGTCGAGGAGCTGCTCGCCGACCCGGACATCGCGATCGTCGTCAACCTGACCGTCCCCGGCGCCCATGTGGAGGTCGGCCTCAGGGCGATTGCCGCCGGCAAGCACGTCCATTCGGAGAAGCCGCTCGGCATCACGCTGGCCGAGGCCAGGACGCTGATCGACGCGGCCTCGGCCAAGGGCCTGCGCGTCGGCTGCGCCCCCGACACCTTCCTCGGCGGCGCCCATCAGACCTGCCGCAAACTCATCGACGAGGGCGCCATCGGCCAGCCGATCGGCGGCACCGCCGTCTTCGGCACGGCGGGGCACGAGCGCTGGCACCCGAGCCCGGCCTTCTATTACCTCAAGGGCGGCGGGCCGATGCTCGACATGGGGCCCTATTACATCACCGACCTGGTCAATCTCCTGGGGCCGGTCAAGCGCGTTGCCGGCCTTACCTCGCGCCTGAGGAGCGAGCGGCTGATCACCAGCCAGCCGCTCAACGGCACGAAAATTCCGGTCGAGGTCGCCACCCACGTCGCCGGCACCATGGAGTTCCATTCCGGCGCACTCATCAGCATCGTCATGAGCTTCGACATTGCCCGCCACGACCACCGGCCGATCGAGCTCTATGGCAGCGAGGGCGCGATCAGCGTGCCCGACCCGAACAATTTCGGCGGTCAGATCGAGACCGCCACGGCGTCCATGGCCAGCTGGCGGGCGGTGCCGACGCTGCACGCCTATGCCAACGGCAATTTCCGCATGATCGGCGTTGCCGACATGGCCCAGGCGATCCGCACGGGCCGCCCGCATCGGGCAAGCGGCGCCCTCGCCTACCACGTGCTCGAAGTGATGGAGGCGTTCCAGCGCTCCTCCGACACCGGCACGGCGATCACAATCGAAAGCCGGCCGGAGCGGCCGGCCATGCTGCCGGTCGATCTCGTCAACGGCACGCTTGACTAAGCGGCACCACCATTTCGGAGGAAATTCCATGCGTGAGGCAATGATCGTCTGGGGCGGCTGGGTGGGCCATGAACCGGAACAGGGTGCCCAACTCGTGGCGGGTATGCTCGAGGAGGAAGGCTTCAAGGTCTATGTCGAGAACACGACCGAAGCCTTCGCCGATCCGGCCATCGCCGACATGAGCCTGATCGTGCCGATCTACACCATGTCGAAGATCGAGAAGGAGGAGCTCGACAATCTCGAGAAGGCGGTGCGCGGCGGTGTCGGCTTCGCCGGCTACCACGGCGGCATGTGCGACGCCTTCCGCGATGCCGTTGCCTATCAGTTCATGTGCGGCGGCCAGTGGGTGGCCCACCCCGGCAATATCATCGACTATCGGGTCAATATCGTGAAGCGCGACGACCCGATCATGCAGGGCATCGACGACTTCGACTACCGGTCGGAGCAGTACTACATGCACGTCGACCCCGCGATCGAGGTGCTGGCGACCACCACCTTTGCCGGCGAGCATGCGCCGTGGACCGCCGGCGTCGTCATGCCGGTGGTGTGGAAGCACCGCTACGGCGCCGGCCGCGTCTTCTATTCCTCCCTCGGTCACGTCGTGAAGGAATTCGACGTGCCCGAGATGCGCACCATCCTCAAGCGCGGCCTGCTCTGGGCGGCCCGCTAGCAAACGCGCGGCACTACGACCCTGTGTGTCGAGGATGTGCCAAGATGAGGGTGCGGGCGGGAGATCGTTGGACCCCTGGTCTTTGAAGACCGCGATCCGGTCTTGATCCCCGCCCGCCCTTGAACACCCAACCTGGACAGTTGACCGAGGCCGGTTGCAACGGACCTCGCAGCACAGGGATAGGCACCATGATCATAGCCCCTGGCTTCATCGGAATCGATGTCTCCAAAAGGCATCTCGACATCTTCGACCCCACCGCAATGCCGCAGCAACTCGATAACACTGCTGCAGCGCTCGCCGGCCTCATCGAAGGCTGGGCGCAGCGTGACGCCTTCGTGCTGTTCGAGGCAACCGGCCACTACGACCGTGTCCTCAGACAGGCTCTCGCCGCCGCCGGCGTTCGCTTCGCCCGCGTCAATCCCAGCCGAGCCCGCGACTTCGCCCGCGCCGCCGGCTTCCTTGCCAAGACCGACGCCGTCGACGCCCGCATGCTGGCGGTCATGGCCCAATCCCTGTGCCCGCCGCCGCAGGACGACAGGGACGAGGAGCGCGAACGCCTCGCCCTTCTCAGCAAGCGCCGCGACCAGCTCGTCGCCATCCGCCAGCAGGAACGCACCCGCCGCAGCGAATGCTCCGATCCCGTCGCGCTCGACAGCATCGCTGACCACATCGCCTGGCTCGATGCGGCGATCGAAGCCCTCAATGCGAAGATCGCCGCGGCCATTGCCGCCGCCGCCGATCTCGACCGCGACCGCCGCCTGCTTGTCTCCGTCCCCGGCGTCGGCCCGGTCACCGCCACCGTCCTCCTCGCCCTGCTGCCCGAACTCGGCCGGCGTCCGCCCCGCCAACTGACCGCTCTCGCTGGCCTGGCGCCCTTCAACAATGACAGCGGCACCCGTCGCGGCCAGCGCTCTATCCACGGCGGTCGCAAGCGCGTCCGCAACGCCCTCTACGTCGCCGCCTTCAGTGCCGTCCACCACGCTCCACGCTTCATCGCCTTCTACAAACGCCTCATCGACGCCGGAAAACCCGCCAAGGTCGCCATCATTGCCGTTGCCCGCAAACTCCTCACCATCCTCAACGCCGTCATCAGGGATCAACAGCCCTTCCGAGCTTGACCCCCAAAAAGTTGCCGGATCAGCCCTTCTTGGGCGTGCCTTTCGTCGTGCGCTTGACCGGCGCACGCTTCGGCGCTGCGACGGCGCCGGTGGCGGCCTTGCGCCGTTTCGGTGCCGGCTTCTTGGCCGGCGCCGGATCGACCGTCTGCAGGCTCGGGGCACCGACGATCTCGGTAATCAGATCGGCTTGCCCCGCAGCCACCCCCTCGATCTCGCGTACCGCACGGCGCCAATGGTCTTCGGCGCGACCGTGCGGATAGCCTTCCTCTTCCCAGATACCGTACGCACGCTCACGGATCTTGTCTTCCCTGTCGGTCATGGCCTCGTCTCCGACTCAATGCATGTGGTCACACCCGTAGCAAGGTTAGTGCCAGTCTGTGACGAATTTTTGCCGGCGCCGGCCGGGATGCGTTGCTCAGATGTCCGCTTTCGCGGGGCCGGTCCGGGCGCAAATGCGAGCTGCCGGCGCGAACGTTGTCACCTGACATCCACGAACACTGTCCCGCGGAAATGTCGATCAAGCGCCTCAAGCACTGCTGGCGGCGGTGTCCACTGTTGGATCTTGACCATTTCCGGCGGCCGATTGCCGTCAAGAAAGTGCGGCCACGGAGAGCGCGGTGGAGCGCGCCCCGTCTGACGGAAAATGGCCTCCCGCAACTATCGATGGCATCATCGATCGTGTTGCTCAAGTTCAATTGCCCAAGAGTCACATCCCGTGGCGATTAACCAAGTAACCGAATAGCTGCGGTCCGGTGCAGCAGCGAGCCTTCGAAGCCTTGACCCGCTCGACTGCAAGCGGCAGTTCTTGGTCGGACCTCGGTTGGGACGCGCGTCGGCCATGGATATCCAATATAGGGTTGCTCCGCTCAATGCGCACTACGAGGGCGTATTCGACGAAACCGAGCGCCGCTGGCGCCGGATTGGAGCGATCGATAAGGCCGGGCACGTCCGCGATCTGCTCGGTGGGCGGGTCAGCGAGGTCGGCAACGTCCTCGAAGTCGGGTGCGGGACCGGCGATGTGATCGCCCGGATCGCCGATCTCGGCATCGGCCGCTCGTTCACCGGCATCGACGTCACCGATCCCGAGCTCAACAATCAGGACAATCGGCGCGCCAACCTCACCTACATGATGCAAACGGGGCCGTCGCTGCCCTTCACTGACCGGTCGTACGATCTCGTGCTGGCCAGCCACGTGCTTGAGCACGTTGAGGACGAACGGCCGTTTCTCAGGGAATTGGCCCGCGTCAGCCGCCGCTTCGTCTACGTTGAAGTTCCGTGCGAACTGCATGTCAGGTCAAGCGTTCGCTCTTTGCAACGGACGCTCGATATTGGCCACATCAATTCCTACACGCCGGAGTTTTTTGGGCTAACGCTGGCCACCTCGGGCCTGACCGTCACTCAGCTGCGCTGCTTCGATCACAACCTGGCGGGTCACTCGTTCCATTCGAACAAGGCCACCGGCCTGTTCAAGCTGGTGATCCGGTCGTCGCTTCTGAGCCTGTCCGAAAGACTGGCGACCCGAATCTTCACCTACCACTGCGGAGCGCTGTGCGAGGTCGCTTGACCGTCCGTTCGCCGCGCTGCACCCACCGCGCAGCCGAGGAGCCCATGTCTCCGGGTCGGACAGTCTGGAGGCTGGCGATCCCGGCAGGACTCGAACCTGCGACCAACAGCTTAGAAGGCTGCTGCTCTATCCAGCTGAGCTACGGGACCGACTCAGCGGCCGCCATGCGCGGACCCCGTCAGTGGGTCCACGGCTGCGGGCGGCCGGTGCGAAAATTGTCGGCGTAGGAAATCGTCTTGGGCGCCGGATCGTGCTCCGGCGCCACCGTATAGGGAATCGCGTTGCGCTCGGCATAGGCGACCGCCTCGGCGCTGGTATCGAATTCCAGTCTGATCTGGCGGCGCATGTCGGCCGAGGAGGTATAGCCCATCAGCGGGTCGGCCGCCGGGCGGTCCTCCGGCGCGTATTCGAGAACCCACTTCACCGTTGCCGCCTTGCCCGATTGCATGGCCGTCCGGGCCGGTTTGAAAATCCGCGCGAGCATTCGTTCTTCCTCTCGATCCGCACATGGCCGCGTGAGCCGGCACCCCGCAGGCGAAGGGTGGTCGGGGCGGCAGGATTCGAACCTGCGGCCCCCTGCTCCCAAAGCAGGTGCGCTACCAGACTGCGCCACGCCCCGGACACCGGCCGACGGATGGCACGGAGTTACACGTTTGCCCGCCCGCCATCAAGCGGACCGGGATCCGCGCCCGGCCCCGGGCTTGCCACGCCCGCGGCTGAGCGTCGCCCGTTGTGAAGGGCGCGCCTGAGACTATACTCCGCTCCGCACCGCCGGTTCCGGGCGGCGGCCACTCCGTCCACAAGCGTCAAGGCGCGATCCTGGTCCCATGAGCAAGAGCGCCCGGCGCCGGCCCCCGCCCAAGAAGAAGACACCCGGCAAGGCCCCTGCCCCGCCCGCGGCAGCGCTTCGGCGTGGGCCGCCGCCTCTCTTGTGGGCGGCGCTCGCCGTTGTCGTGGTGGCGACGATCGCCGGCACCATCCTCCTGTGGCCGCGGCCGCCGGCCGCCGACACCGGCCCGGCCAGCGCCGGGGCACCGCGCCTGCTCGCCCATGTCGAGTCGCTCTACAACGACATCAGCGTCTATCAGCAGGCGGACGGCCTGGAGATCATGACCTTCGGCGCCAAGCGGCTCCATTATGTCGAGTCGATGGTCAATCCCGATGACCAGCTCGACCTGCCGGTCGCCTACACCCAGTCGATGACCGCTGGGCTGGCCTATGCAAGCGACCTCGGGAGCGCCGCCATCATCGGATTGGGCGGCGGACGCACCGCCTGGTACTACCACAAGTCCGTTCCCGACCTCGATTTCACCGCCGCCGAACTCGACCCTGCCGTGGTCCAGCTCTCCGAGAAGTATTTCAACGTCCGCCCGGAGAAGAACTTCGCCATCGCGGTCGAGGACGGCCGCGTGTGGCTGACCAGGACCGACAAGGATTTCGACGTCATCCTGATCGACGCCTATCGCGGCCCCTTCGTGCCCTTTCACCTGCTCACCAGAGAATTCTACCAGCTCGTGGCCAAGCATCTGAGACCCGGCGGCGTCGCGGTGCAGAACGTCGAGCCGACCACCATGTTGTTCGATAGCGCGGTGGCCACCATCAAGTCCGCCTTCCAGCACGTGGTCTTCCTGCACGGCGAGGGCAACATCGTCATCCTCGCCTATAACGGCCCGCTGAAGGACGAGGAAACGCTGCAGCGCCAGGCTGCCCAGCGCACGCGCCAGTATTCACTGCGCTATCCGCTCACCAGCATCCTCGATCGCCGCTTCACGCCGCAATGGAACCAGAACACCAAGCCGCTCACCGACGACTTCGCCCCCGTCGAATATCTGAAGGCGATTGCGCGCCATAACGAGAAGCAACCATGAAGGACGATGCAACGGCTGGCGCGCCGCACGGATCCCTGTGGCGGCGATTCGCCGTCGGCCCCGGCCTGGCACTGCTCGTCGCCGGCGATGTCGCGACGCTCGGCTTCATCACCCTCGGCTTCGAGATGGTGGCCAGCCGCATACTCACCCCGCTGTTCGGCAGCGGCATCTATACCTGGGCGACGATCATCTCGATCGTGGTCGCGGGCCTGATGGCCGGCTACTTCATCGGCGGCGTGGTCGCCGATCGCCATCCGACCTTCGGCGTCGCTGCGCTGATCAAGGCCGCTGGCGCCCTCTATCTGCTCGTCGTCTTCGCCATGACCGCCGGCGGGCTCGGCCGGGTCATCGACGCTGTGCCGGACGAAATCGCCGCGCTGTTTACGAGCGGCATCATCGTGTGCTTCCCGCCGATGCTGGTGCTCGGCATGTATTCGCCACTGGCCGTGCGACTGATCCTCGGCGACCCGCGCGATGCCGGCAAGGTATCCGGCGGGCTGTTCGCCATCTCCTCGCTCGGCAATATCGTCGGCATCATCATCACCACCTTTGTGCTGATCCCGAGCATCGGCACGCGCGCCATCACGCTCGCCTTTGCCGCCTTCCTGATCGTCTCGGCGATGGCATCGGTGGTGGCGCGCGCAAACCGCGAGCGGTCTTGACGCTCTGCCACAACCCATTGCGATTGCAGGAATTTTTCGCTATTGCGACTGGAACGCGCCGCCGCCTTCGGGAAGAATCTCGGCGGCCATCAGGCCCTTGGAACCGTCACCGTAGCGCACCAGCACGACCTGGCCAGGCCTGAGCTCGGTCATGCCGAAGCGGCGCAGCGTCTCCATATGCACGAAGATGTCCTCGGTGCCCTCGCCGCGCGTCAGGAAGCCGTAGCCGCGCACGCGATTGAACCACTTCACCGTGACCCGTTCGAGCCCGCTGGTCGGCACCACCGTCGTGTGGGTCTTTGCCGGCGCCATCTGCGGCGGGCGCACGGCGGTCGACTCGTCCATGCTGGTAACGCGAAATGCCTGACGCCCTTTCGGCCGCTCGAGCACCTCGCAGACGACGCGGGCGCCTTCATAGGCTGTCTGGAAATTTGAACGGCGCAGGCAGGTCACGTGCAGCAGGACGTCGGCGCCGCCGTCGTCAGCGACAACGAAGCCGTAGCCCTTGGAGGCATCGAACCACTTGATGACCCCGGCAACCTCGCTCAGGTCGACGGGAACCTCCTCGCCAACCGTAACGCCTGTCGGAAGCTCAGGAGAAACCTTTGCCCCCATTGACCCCGCCCTTATCAACGCTCCGTATATTCGGCTGGCCTCGCCGAATCTCTATTTGAGCATAGCACCCGATGGCAGAGTGACCAGCCCCCTTTTGGCATTCTGTGCTTTGCGTGCACAGCATGTGTGTCTGACGTCACACTCTCTGGCGCGTTGCCTTTCGCATCAGCAGGATTAGGCTCGGCCCCGAAACGCCCCGATGTACAGAACGGAACAGTTTGATGAAATATCTGCACACCATGGTCCGCGTCAGTGATGTGGAAAAGTCGCTGCATTTCTACCGCGATCTCCTCGGCCTCAAGGAGGTGAGGCGCAGCGACAACGAGAAGGGGCGCTATACGCTCATCTTCCTGGCCGCCCCCGGTCAGGAGGAGACGCCCATCGAGCTGACCCACAACTGGGACCCGGAGATCTATACCGGCGGGCGCAATTTCGGCCACCTCGCCTACGAGGTCGACGACATCTACGCCTTCTGCGACCGGATGATGAAGGCCGGCGTCACCATCAACCGGCCGCCGCGCGACGGCCGCATGGCCTTCGTCCGCTCGCCCGACTTGATTTCCATCGAGATCCTGCAGAAGGGCGCCGCCCTGCCACCGCAGGAGCCTTGGTCGTCCATGCCCAATACCGGCGTCTGGTAGCCAGGAACAGGTTGCGGGCCCCTTGTCGGGGCCCGCCAAACCCCGTAGAAACCGCGGGTCCGCGCCCTTCGTCTAGCGGTCCAGGACGCCGCCCTTTCACGGCGGTAACACGGGTTCGATTCCCGTAGGGCGCGCCATTTTTTGCGTTTTTTTTTTTTATTTGGTGAGGGTGTGTTAGCTTGAAGGTAAGAAAAGCGAGCGGTTGGCTGAGAAGGCTTGTGATGCTTGAGAATTCCCGGAGTTCCTCAAGGGAAACGTCTCGATGTTGGCCTTCACGAGATCAAGTTTTTGCGCCGGAGATCGAGAGGGTTTCCGTTGCGAAGCTTGATGCCTTGCTGCCTGACAGGCGAGGAGAACCGGGCTATGTCCACCTCATTGCGGCAGATGGGTGGCGTACGAACGCGACGTACGCAGGAACAATACGAAGGTACGCCAAGCCTCGCAGCGCAAGAGGTCGGCTGTCCAGAGAGCATGCTGACCGCCGGGACTGACGGCACGACAGCCGCGGCGAGAGAGGTCGGGCTCGTGCATCAGTGGTCTCTTGGCTCGCTCAGTCTTGGCCTCTACGTGGGTCATCGTCGCTCCGCGTCTATCAAGGGCGTTTCACCAGGTAGGACTTCGCCGCCTGCCGCGAGCGCTCTACGACGTACTCGATCCCGATGGACGCAAGCTCCTCGAAGACCTTGCGCTTCTTTTTCAACTGTCCTTCAACGCTCTCTTCTCGCGGTCTGTGAGTTCGAGGTCGGCAGCGATCTCATTGACCGTCACTTCCGGGGGGCCGGTTGCGCATGTGCGCGATGACTGCTGCTGACACGCTTCTCCGGCCGCCGTCTTGGCGGTCATCGAGCCATCAAGCTGGTACTTCCACGGCTCGATCACGACGCCCGGAAGCCGGTCATGGATGTGCTGCTCAATGGTCCTGCCCGACCTGCCGTCAGGGAGCGTAGGTAGACGTGGCAGGCTCGCAGTTGCTCTCGGCATCGCACATGTTGCGACTGCGGGGGCGACCAGGGCCTGAAGCACTTGCGCGGCCATGACCGGGTCTCCAGACTGTGCTTGATGTCCTTCGCGTCAGCCGACTTGAACACTCGTCGGGCTGCTTCCCACGCAGCGCGAAGTACAGCGCCGTGGACCACGTCGGGTCCCGGTAGCTCAACCGAACAGAACGGCCTTGTTGCAGGCTCGGAAGTGTTCAGGCCATCAAGCGCACCCCAATGGCCCGTTACGCAGTTCTCCTCGGGAAGGTTGAGCTGTGCCACGTCCTCGGTGCCCTTGTGGGTCACTACCAGCCACGGTCGCCGGGCTCACTGGACGACCTGACGAACTCGCTCAGACGCTTGAGGCGGCTGCGCCTTCGATGTCATGACCTGCTTGCCGACGCCGTTCGACCTCAGGACCTTGATGGTCAGGTTTCGGTAGTTGCGGACGCGAGGGAGCGGCACGATCCGGGCTCCGGCCGCGTCGAGCAGCACGTCCTGATGGGCTGTTGCATCGAGCACCACAGGACACCATAGGTCGGGCAACAGCGTACGGGCACTGATGATCCCCGGATTGCACCTCAGGCGCGAAGATGGCCCAGTTGCGGAAACAGCTCGATCACAGACCGGAGCGTTGCCTCAACCTCCGACAACTCGGCCTTCCGTTGCTCAGCGTCATTCCAGTCCGGCCGGCGATCCTTTCGCTTCGCCACCTTCAGGTCCGCCAAGAGGTTCTCGAAGGTGGTTGGCAGGGTCTCCAGGAAGGGGACCCCACGCGGGAGAACGTCCCACAGGCCCCATGCTTCCTTGTCGCGGTTGCGCAACGTGGCGACCAGAGCCTCGAAGGCTGTCGAGGGTTTCCCACGCTGTCTTGTGACTGTCCCGAACCGCTCCGGTATTGCGCCCATCAGGGTGAGCAGCGAACGCTCGGTGATCGCGTTGAACTCGACGGCGTTGGCGAGCGCCTCGTCTATGATGGTCAGTTGGCGGCGACCACCGGCCCACTTCGAGTATGCCTCCAGCAAGGACACCCGCCGATCATCAGGTCCGACCAGCGCGGCATGCGTGATGACGAGGACGGAGTGCCTCGTGGGCCTCCTCCAGCGAGACCGAGTTCTCCGAGTGTCGGGTGATCGCAGCCTCGAAGCCGGCATGTTCGTTGATCTGGGTGACCGCCTCCTCGCACTGCTTGATCGTCCGGCAGGCGAACAGTCCGCCGAACCCGAAAGAGGGCCGTGCCCGCGCCATCAAACCGAGAAAGACATGGGCTCCGATGGTCTTGCCGACCCCCATCTCGGGGGCAAGAACGAGCCAACTCGGACGGCCGATGACCACACGGTTGGGTGAGAGGTTCTCGCGGATGGCATCCATGTAGGTCTGCGCCATCCGGTACCAGACCTTGCGGAGCGCATCGCTGCTCTGGTTGCCGGTGCGCCTCCACTGGATCTCCATCGCGGCGACGAAAGTCAGGGCAATCGGGTCAATCGTCGTGTCGCTCACGGGGCTTTCCACCGTGCATCGCCACTGGCGCTCCCGATGGGCCGCCAGAAGGTCCTCGATGTGGTCCTGAAGGAGGAAGTCGGCGGCTGTCTCTGCCGCCTTCCCCAACTCCCTGAGAACCCGTCCCTCCGACGCCGGGAACGACCGGAGACCGTCTCCTTGGGCAGAGCCGGGATCGGTGAAGTGGGTCGGCCAACGCTTCACCTCGCCGCCCCCCATGCGGCTCAGGAGCTTGGCGATCTGTACCCGTCGATACTCGACCTTGCCCTGTTGGGGGTCATCCTCGTGGCACATAGCGACCCCGAGGATGGCACTCAGGATCACCTCAGGGGACACATCACGCTTCCTCAGCCGGCCCCAGACGGAGCGAGCCTTGTCCTTGGTAGACACGCCACGGAGATTGCGCGGCGGTATGACCGACCCGGCGCTGGCCTTGAGACCCTCGAGCACGCTTGAGGGCCAACGCCACGAAGGGAGCGTTCGTGTTCGCCTTGATCCATGCAGCGGCAGTGTCGCGATAGGGCTTGAGCCTCGGGGCCCTGTAGGACGCCTTGAGGGGGTCACCGTGGCGGCGGTAATGCTCCAGGTGCTTGCGACAGAAGCGCCCCAGCCCTTTGCCGGAGGTGTTGCCGGGAGGTTCGGGACAGCCGAAGACCCAGCAGTGGGTGCGACGGTCGGAGCGAGTGTCGTTGAGGCGGTTTTCTGAGGTCACGGAGGCGCTTGTAGATCGATATCGGCAATGCGGCGACAGGTCCAAAGTTTGACCACCGCCTCCGGGGTGTCCCAGACCGACGGCGAGATGATCGGGCTGACAGGGTCAATGAATGGGGGCAGTGCCCTATAAGCCTTATAGAGGAGTGCCCCCGTTACGGTGGGATGAGCCATCGGTGGAAATCACCCGCATGGTCGACGGCTTGATGGCCTGCGCATGCCACAGGTCAAGGTGGCGCTACGGGGGCCGTAGCAGAGTAGTCAGGATAAAGGGGCAGCCAGAAATGGTGACGCGCGTCATCCTCTCCCGGAAGGGCTTCGACGCAGCCAACGGTGGGGCGCCAAGCCCAATTCTGCCCGATGGCAGGATCGTCTCCATGCCCATTCCGGTGCGGCACGGGCATATGAACTTCGGCGATGTCGTTGTGAACGGCGTACAGATCGGACCTCTTGTCGAAGAGATCACCGGCGGTCGCTACACCGGTAATAGCCGCTGTCATCCTGACCCCGTCCTGGAGGGCCCAGTAAAGGGGCTCGGACAAGTAAATGCCGCTGAGGGCCATCTGAAGCGTCAGGGCGTCAGCGAGGGCGATCTGTTCCTGTTCTACGGCTGGTTCCGACACCTACGTGAGCGAGGACCAGGCTTTCATGCCTTGTTTGGATGGCTCGTTGTCGACACGGTTCACGAGCAGCCGTTCCCCCAGCGGTTGGCCGGGCATCCTCACGCCGACCCGTCCCACCAATGGCCCGACAACAATACGATCTACGAGGGCACGGACGCCGGGCTGTTCAGGCATTGGTCGCCAGACCTTCAGTTGACCGCAACCGGCGCCTCACGTTCAGTCTGGAGGCTCCCCGCTTGTTTCAAGGGGTGCGGCCTTTCGTATCATGACAACCCATCGCGATGGACGCTGGACGACCAAGGGGTCCTCTTGCGAACCGTTGGGCGAGGTCAGGAGTTCGTCACCCAGTCGCCGGCTGTGGTTGACTGGGCGCTGAACGTCGTGGAGGGGCATCGATGACACGGATTTACCGATACGTCGTCCGGTATGATCACGGTGTTGCCCCCTGCGTCCAAGCGGGCCTCTGCTCTTTGGCCATCTGCAAGCCTGCAATTCGTCGGACTGCTCGGGAGGGCGATTTAATACTGGGCTTCGCTTCCGTGGCCCAAGCGCACGAAGCTGGCCGACTTCTCTTCGCCATGATTGTTGGCGCAAAGCTGCGCTTGGAGGACTACATGGACCTTCACCCTGATCAGGCGTGATGCGATCTACGACCCTGACGGGAGCCACCGTGTCGATGATGATCATTTCGACATGCATGGCGACGCCAGCGACCAAGCTAAGGATTGGCGCGGATGCAACGCCCTTCTTGGGGACCGGTATTGGTACTTCGGAAGCGATCCCCGGCGGTTGCCTCCGGAGTTGGAGCATCTTGTTTACGCCAGGCGCGGCCACAAGCTCCGGGACGCACGACCATCGGACTGCAACGACGTTGTGCGCTGGCTGGATGAAGTGAAAGCCGGATCTACCAGACGACAACGATCAAGCCGCTCAAGTGGGCGTCTTGGTGCCTGCAAGTAAGGGCGCGTGACGGCCTTCCGGTCGCGTCCAGTGGGCCTATTGCAAGCGTGTGACACCAGCGACGGCGGCGGTGTTGGCTGCAATAAACGCTGTACCCGTCCGTCTGCTTGCCGCAGCCGGGCACTCTACAAGTCCTCATGGGACGCCTGATTATCGTCCCCGGGGGTAGAGGGACAGGCACGAAAAGAGATTTTCGGCGCGGCGGATTGTCAGAGGCACCTGTGGAGACCGCTACTGGAGACCGCTACCAAGCGCGGGCTTCGGTGGGGAAGAACCGCCGTCAGCCGGTGCGAGGTGGCGAAAATGCCCAAGCGAACCGCCGCCCCCTACGGGGCAGGTCGGTCGGGGTTGGTTCTGAGTTCTCGGGGGGGGTAAATGACTGGGGATGCTCTCCTGGTTTGATCCTGCGGCAGTTGCACTCTATGGCTGGTAGCGCAACGATGGGAGCGGGCTGGCATGGACTCGGGGGAACGGCGGAGGCAATCGGTGGTAGACCGGCGGCTCTTGTCCGCTGGGATCGTTACCACCAACAGCCCCAACGACTACGTTGTCGCGCTTGCCCGCGAGTTCGACCGTGCCCTGCGCCAGTCCCGCCAGTCTGGCGCGGTTGACCTGCCCCTTGGTCTCGCCTTCTCCTTCGTTACCGCCTCGGCCGACCGCGCGTGGCCTACGGCGGGCCTCGCCTGCCGCAAGGGCTGCGCGTTCTGCTGCCACCAGTGGGTGAGCGTCACTGCGCCGGAAGCCTTCTATCTCGCCAAGCGCCTCAAGCCCCGGCAGGTGGAGCGTGTCGTTGCGACAGCCGTCGACCGCAGGGAGGCGAGGTTCACCGGTCAGGGCACCTTTCGCTCGCCCTGCCCGCTGCTCCGCGATGACGCCTGCACCGCCTACGATGCCCGCCCGCTGGTCTGCCGGATGGCGGTCTCGACCACGCTCGAGACATGCCGGCGCGTCTATTGGGAGAACGCCGACGAACGAATTCCGGTGCCGCCTGTGTTCTCCGGGATGCGCTTTGTGGTGCAGATGGCGCTTGCCGCCGCACTGGTTCACTCCGGTCTGGCGACGGCCGCCTGCGAGTTGTCTGGGGCCGTGGCGCGTGCCTCGGAGGACCCGGGTCTCGAGCGTCGATGGCTCGCCGGCGAGGATGTCTTCGCTGGACTGCCGCGCGACCCCGTCGATCCCGGCGCCAACGTCAACATTCCCGGTGTGATCGCAGCGGCCTTCCGCTAGACACGGCCCAAAGGTGGCTTTGAGGATGGCAAGGATTTGCATGCCTGTCGGCGTCTCGATCAGGGCGGCACCCGGTTGAGCAGATGAGCCGATCATCACCGGCCGGTGCGTGCAGTGGACGAAGGACCTATCACCGCAGGGTCTGTTCCGAAATCCCTCCTGTCAGCGGCATGTCGCAGAAGACCATTTTCCGCCGTTCGCGACGCCCTCACAACGGTGTTCCGTAAACAGTACCTTTTCAGAACACTCGGCTGATCCGCTACGCTGCCGCTGTCATTGACTGCGGAGTGAGCTATGAGCCGCCAAGCGAACCAAGCCGAAGCGCGTTGCCGTGTACGTGCGGGTCAGCACGGCCGAGCAGAACACCAAGAACCAGCGGCGCGAGTTGAAGGCCGCCGCAGAGCGCCACGGCTGGGAGGTCGTGAAGGTGTACGAGGATGCGGGCCTGTCAGGGGCGAAGGGCCGCGACCAGCGCCCGGGGCTCGACGCCCTCCTCAAGGCCGTCACACGCCGCGAGGTCGACTTGGTGGCTGCATGGTCCGTGGACCGCCTCGGCCGGTCCCTGACGGACCTCCTCGGCCTCCTGACCGAGCTTCATGCCAAGGGGGTTGACCTCTACCTGCACCAGCAGGGGCTCGACACGTCCACCCCGTCGGGCCGCGCCATGTTCCAGATGATGGGGGTGTTCGCGGAGTTCGAGCGGGCGATGATCAGGGAGAGGGTCATGGCGGGGCTCGCCCGGGCCGGGAGGAAGGCACCAAGCTCGGCCGGAGGCGGATCGAGGATGCCGACGCGAAGAAGGCCACGGCCATCCGGTCGGCGCTGGCTGCCAAGACGGGCATCAGGCGGATCGCCCGTGAGCTTGGGGTGGGCGTGGGCACGGTGCTGCGCATCCGCGACGAGGGCGCGGAAGGAGCCACAGGGGCGTAGCAGCCGCGGAGGAGCCAATGGTCGCCAACGCTGTGGATTGCCGTTGCTTCGGGTGCCCAAGGGGGGAAAGGCGGTTCTTGGCCAATCGAGGCTAGGGTTTCAGATTTTTCTATCGAACCTTTTCGCCTCGACAAGGTGTCAGCCTGTCGGCGCAACTCATTGAGTAGGTGCGGTGCCCATCAGGTCGCGCGGTGCGCCTTGGTCACTTGCCGCTGTGTTTGTCTCGAGATAGCACCTCGCCGCTCTCCGAAATCAACTGAGAGCCGTCAGGGCCTGCGAACACCAACGCGAAGCTCGCCGTGCCGAAGGACGTCTGGTCGCGTGCCGGGCTGTAAGCCCTGAAAGTGATCATTCCGGTCACTGAACAGTCGCCACTCGGATCGCATTGGGCTTTCAGGGTTCCGGGCAAAGTGGTGTAGGTGCGATCGGGCCAACGTTCGACGAACGCCTTCTTCTGATCCATCACGTCGCTCTTTGGCATGCTCTTGCCGTAGTACGTGACCTGGGGGGCATAGAGCCGATCAAGAAAGTCGAGAGCCGATGGGCTCGGCTCGGATGTTTGCTCGAAAAACGTGCGAGCAGCATTCATTGCCTCAGCCGCCGGATCGTGCGTGGCGTTCGTGCCAGATGGCCAGATGCGATCCACAAATCTCTGTCCTGAGTTCAACAGGCTGTCGCTGGGAATTGCACCCGTAGCCAAATATCTGTCCAGCAAGCGACGTCCCGTCCCGCTGGCGTACGGACCCAGCACGACGACATACCAGCCATTGTCGTAACGAAAGACCGAGGTGTCACCGAACTGCTTGCCCACATCGGCGGCCAAAGCGACGGCGTCGGTGGCGTTTGACCGGCTGTATATTTGGATCTAATCGCCCTGTGACGCCGAATCCGCGCGACTTGGTCCACCGGAAGTTTCTGGTTGGGGGGGAGAAGCGGTGGCTGCAATCTCGAAAGGTTCGACTTCGATCCCTACGCGCCTCGCGTCAGCAAAGGTGAGCCATTGCATCTCCGAAGGCCGCGCTTCGGAGACGTACGCAATTGCTGACAGCGGAAGGCCGAGCTGGCTCAGGTACGCCCCCACTGCCGCATTGCCGACGGAACTGACTTCTGGTTGGCCTCCTGCGTCTCGTACGTCGCATGAAAGCCCACGCGGGCTTTCCCCGACATGAAGCGGCGTACGCCGCCAAGCCACGCCAAGCCACACGCTGAGGCGCACATGAAGCCTTCAGGGACCACCGTCGTGAAGTTCTTCAGACGGATTGCCTTGCCAATCTCGATCCCAGCAAACGTACTGCCGCCAATGCTGTTCAACATCACAACCGCGTTGTCAGCACGAACCGCAGCATTTACGAATTTCTGCTGGTCGCCATACTCGAGCTTGCCATCAACGGAAATTACGGTGAACGGATGGCCGTCGCTCGATGTCAGCGAGGTGACCTCGACAGTCGCGGCATCCGCCAGGTGCAAACATCCCAGTAGCACCCACGCTGTAACAAACGCACTACGAAACACGCCGGCCATCTGTTCGGCCACCCTATGCCACGCTGAAATCGCCCCAGATCAGGATCAGGTGGGGCAGTTTAGGCAATGGGTGATGAACTGGCCAAGAAAGTTCGACCCCGCACCGTTGCGCCGGTAGTGCGTCAGTTTGAAATCCGGTGGCATTGACCAGCCCATCGAATCCGACTGGGCGCTCCTATATGCTTACCGTGAAGCATGGGAGCGATAGGAATGCAGTTTCGCGTGCAGACTGGGAAGGTCGTTGATGGCAAATGGGTGCCGGGGCCTTACGATCAGCTATTTGACGCGGCCGACTTAGCCGAAGCTCAGTCGAAGGCACCGATGCATGCCATGACGGGCACATGGCATGAAAACGGTGAATGGCTCCGGGTAATTGGACCCAATGGCCAAGAACATCGCTGGCCTCCCAAGGAGACCACCTAACGTGCCCCGTGGCCCCAAAGGCGAGAAGCGCCCCTCTGACGTGATTGGCAACGCCGTGGAAGCGGACCGAGGCCTAACGGAGACTGACAATGCAGGGTTTTCGCGCTGGATTGCGAATAGTGTGGTCAGGTTATGTCGGCGTTGGCACGATCTACGGCTTTTGGGTGTTGCTAGTTACGCAATTTAGAGACTGCGGTCTCTTTACATGCCTTCCCGACTACTGGTGGCAATTCCTAGTGGTAATTTATTCAATAGCAGTTGGGGTGTTTCGTGGCGCCCTGTGGTTGCCAAATCTCATACTCAGCATCCTCCAAGGTACGTTCGTTTCCGACTGGGTTCTTCTCCAAGACGTGACCCCATTGGCTACGATCATTTCAAACTGACGCACTACCCTTACGCCATCCGGATCGACAAGCGGTTCATTGTCCCCGCGCGTCCAGTAGGCTCAGGGTTCTGAACCGTCCTCGTCCAAAATGGCGAGGTGCGCCCTGTCGGACGCGGTCGCAGAAGCTTGCGGACACGTCCAATGGGGCAAGGTCAGTGGACGGCGGATAGTGCGTCAGTTTTTGCTCCCGTTGACGACGGTATCGCAATCATCGTTCGGCTCCCATATGCTATCGGCAAGCAGGGAGACCGTCGGTGCTGGCGTCAGACGCGACCATTGTCGATATTGCAGCGCATCTTTCCAATCCGGTTAAATACGTGCGCGGCGTCTTGGGCAATCTGTACGTCTGTATGGGTGAACACAAACACGACGTTATTGTTGATAGCGATGGAACGGAGGTTCCGATCAGCAACGACGTCCAAGTGAGGATTGGCGTGACCGGGCGGGGACGGGCGCCGCACTACCGAGTTGAACGTGGCTGGGAGGTTGATCGCTGGTCCTCTGACGCGAAGGTCTATGGCATCTTTGACGGTCGTAGTCATAAGACCCTCATGGAATGGACTGACGCCATCAAAGACGAGCATTGGAGCGAGAAGCCGGCGTCCTTTGATGACGTCGAGAAACTCCTCGGTGAACTGCTCCAATTCAAGCGTCACTGACGCACTACCGGACGAAGGCCGCAACCAGCGCCCGGGCCTAGACGCCCTCCTCAAGGCCGTCACACGCCGCGACATTGACTTGGTGGCCGCATGGTCGGTGACCGTCTCGGCCGCTCCCTGACGGACCTCCTCGCAGGGCGGAGGGGGGATCGCGCGGTTCCTCAACATCGAGGTTGGCTCCGCGCAGATTTCTGTCCAACTATTTCAGTGGGGCTCCGACGCCGAACAGCTTCCAGAGGTAGTGCCGGATGGCTGCCACCACGATCACCCCCACTAGGACAACCCCAAAGAGCCCGCAGAGGAGCTCTCCGAGGATGAAGATGAACCTCAGGATGTCGAGCATCCCACAATGCCTTCCATAGAGGGATGGTCTCCGTGGTGGCTCTCGCCGCCTTGACCCCCACGGGACACCGAACTCCATCCTTATGGTCCTCCTGAAGGACAACCTGAAGGGGATCAGCGGAGGTCCCGTTGTCGCGGTGCCGGCTCGAGCCATGCGAGGTCGTCGTCCTGGCTGGGAGTAGACCCACAGAAACAGGGGTAGGCGCGGTGCGGAGAGGGCACCCGCTAGGGTGCCAGCTGGGAACCTCTCGGGCCGCGCCGTGGGCTGCTAGGGGCTGGCTGTGGGTGTCGCGCGGGTGTCGTGATCAGGGCCGGGCAAGGCCGTCCACATTACCGGGGTAGCTGCACTGCCTCGACACAAGCCTGCAAGGCCGCCTGCCCGGACGGCCCCGGGTAGAGGCCCATGGTCAGCGGCAACGGGTCGTCGTCGTTCGAGTGTCCGATCACTCTGCATGGTCCACGCGTGAAACCCTTGACGCCCTGCTCCAGAGCCTCGCGGGCCTTGCGCGTGAACCATCGGCGCCATGAGTGGAAATCGACCCGCGATTGGCGCACCTCGTGAGGCTGTCATCAACGCCGAGCGCACGCCGCGCCCGCGTGAAAGCTTGGGATGCTGGGGCCCCTCGCCCACGGGCGCTTTTTCTGCTCGGCAGTTCATGGAACAGGTATCGTCGGGTCGCTTCCCCTCCGTCCGCCTCCGATCAGCGGCGTCAGCTTCGAGTGGATCGGCACCTGCGTTGGCCGCTCTCCGTCTTGCCGACGCGCACGTCGAACATGCTGCCCTCCCTGCTTGACCCGCAGGCCGGCATCTCGTTGAGCCGCAGCCAGACAGCGCAGCACGCGACATAGGTCTTCAGGTAGCCGGCTTCCCCGCATCAGCGTTGCCTCGTGTCTGTGAATGGCGTTTGTCGATTTCTTCCTCGACCCGATGCTTCTTCGCGCTTCGGTACCCTCTTGCCCTTCCCTGCCACACGTTCTGGTGCTCGTTCGGGCTCCAGATGCTCCTTGTCGAGCATCCACTGCCAGTACGACGAGATGCCGGTCAGCGACTTGTTGGCGTCCCCGGTCGGCGCCGCGGCCTTGAACGCCTCTCGACGAACCGTATGGCTACCTTGGACGTGAACTCCTCAAAACAGGCGCTGTGCCGTAGCGCGCACCATCCTCCAGCTGCTGCACCCGTGTCGGTAGGCGCTTGCCGTGCGCGGGCGAGTCCTTGTCAGCGATGAACTGGTCACGAGGCTTGATGCGGCGTTGCCGCGCCGTCGCCACGGTCGTGAACACGCCGATCCGCTGCTCGCTTCGCTGCGCCGGAGTTCGTCGGCCCGGGCCTCCACCGCGAAGGACCAGTCGAGTTCGTCGACCTGTCCAGCTAGGCGGGCTCCCTCAGGGCCAGCGCCTCGCGACAGTGGTCTCCTTGGTCCCGTGGCGGGCCTCATAGATCAGTCTTCTTGAGCTCATGGATGACAGGTGTGCTTGAGAACCTCTGCCGCGGCAGGGCTGTCAGTCCGCAGCGTACTGGCGCAGGTGTGCGCCGTCACCCCTTCAGGGACGGGGGAACTCGCACCACCACCCTTGATCTGCTTGTCGTGCCACTCAAGGTGTCTGTCCTAGCTTCCGCCGCCGTGTGACTCTCGCCATCTTGCTGTACCCCATGTGTCCCCCAAATGTGTACAAGGACAGAAGCAAGGAAAAGCAGAGTCCCGTAGGGCGCGCCACCCTAATGCTTGATTTGCCGGAGCCCGACCCCAGCTAACGCCCGGCGACACGGCCTGTCTCGCGCCGGTGCCGGGCGGCTCGCCATGGCTGGGCGTGCCTGCCACGACGATAGGAGTGAGCCGACATGCTGCAGCGCCGCCAGTTCGTCTTGGGCTCCCTGTTGGGAATCGCCGGGATGTCGCTTGGCGGGGCAGGCAAGGCCCATGCCCAGGCTGCGCCGACGCCGCAAGACGTCTTCTTCGATCCCGACAACACGGTCCTCGGCAATCCCAACGGCGACGTCTCGATCGCGGAGTATTTCGATTTCCAATGCCCCTACTGCAAGCGCGACTTCCCGATGGTCCGCAAGGTCGTCAAAGCGGACGGAAACGTCCGGCTGGTGATGAAGGACTGGCCGATTTTCGGTGACGTGTCGGTCCACGCCTCCCGCATGGCGCTGGCTGCGAAGGCGCTCGGCCAGGCCGAGGCAGTCATCGGCACGCTCATGGCAATCAAGGGCAGACTGTCGCAGGCAGCCGTCGACGCCACCCTGGCGCAGGCCGGTTTCGACGTTGCGGCGCTCACGGCGACCTATGAGAAACAGAAGGCGACGATCGACGCCGTCATCGCGCGCAACGGGGCGCAGGCCGACGCATTCGGCTTCCCCGGCACGCCCGCCTATGTGGTCGGCCTGACGTTCTACCCCGGCGTTCTCAGCGAAGACGCCCTCAAGGCCGCGATCACCCGGGCGCGCTTGAAGAAGTGACCGGCCGGGCGGCGCTTGCGGCCGGCGCGCCGGGCACTACTTGTCTGGCTTCATGCGGCATTCGGCAGAGGGGGAAAACATGGCCAAACAAGTCTGCGCAATCGTCGGCATCGGCCCCGGCAACGGCGCGGCGCTCGCCCGCCGCTTCACCACCGACCATCACGTCGCGCTCTTGTCGCGCAGTACCGACTTTTCCGAAAAGCTCGCCGCCGAGATCGGCGACGCGCGCGCCTATGCCTGCGACGTCAGCGACGCGCAGGCGATCGACAGCGCATTCGACGCCGTCGCCGCCGATCTCGGCGCCATCGACACGCTGGTCTACAACGCCGGCTCGGGTGTCTTCGCCACGATAGAGGACATCACGCCCGAGCAGTTCGAGGCATCGTGGCGGGTGAACGCCCTGGGCCTTCTCATTGCCTCGCAGAAGGTGATCCCGGCGATGAAGGCGAAGGGCCAAGGCGCCATCGTCGTCATCGGCGCCACTGCCTCGCGCCGCGGTGCCGCACGCACCGCTGCCTTCGCCCCCGCCAAGGCGGCGCAGCGCAGCCTCGCCGAATCGATGGCCAAGCACCTCGGCCCGGCCGGCATCCACGTGGCGCTCATCGTCATCGACGGCGTCGTCGACCTGCCGCGCACGCGCAAAGCCATGCCCGACAAGCCGGACGACTTCTTCGTCAAGCCGGACGATGTCGCTACCACCACCCATTGGCTGGCAGGGCAGCCGCGTTCGGCCTGGTCGTTCGAGGTCGAGGCGCGGCCGTTCGCCGAGAAATGGTAAGCGGCTAAACGGTCCTCTCCTCCGCCGCGACGGCACGTTTCGCGCCCTGGGCCAGAAGCCGGGCGAGCCGCTCGGTCACCGCCGTCACGAAGCGCGGGTCGGCGGCAAGGTCCTGCCCGAACACCTTCTCGACGCCGAGGAAGGCGCGCACCAGCCGTTCGGCGTCACGCCCCGCGGCATCGGCAAGCTTGCGCAGGTCGGCGGCTAGAGGTCGCGGACGTCGATCGCCTGGCCCATCTCGTCGGTCCCGGTGACGTAGCGCCGCTTCCTTGCTTCACTTTCCGATCCGAGCCTGCCAACGGCTTCGCAACCAAGATCTGGTGCGCCTCCCGAGATTGTCTGGCCGATGCAACCGTCGGGCAGCCGCGCCTTGCGCCTGACCGACACAGTGGAATAGCGTCGCCGGCGATGTCCGCGATGCGCCTCACCGCTGTGGTTCTTGTCGCGCTGCTCTGGGGCGGCCCGGCGCAGTCGGATCAGCGTCCGGACCTGGAATTCCACTATGCCATCCCGTCCGTCGCTTTCGCACGCGGCACCGGCCCGGTCGTCGGCATCGATGCCGGACACCACAATTACCACACGGCCGATGGCCGCTTTGCGCCTTTTGCCAGACTGATTGAGGATGACGGCTTTCGTGTCCGTTCGCTGAACGGCTCCTTCGACCAGCGTGAGCTTTCCGGCATCAACATCCTTGTTGTCGTCAATGCGCTGAACGCGATCAACGTCAACCGTTTCGCGCTGCCAACACCGTCCGCTTTCACCACCGACGAAATCAATGCCGTGGGGACATGGGTGAAGGGTGGCGGTTCGCTGCTGCTGATCGCCGACCACATGCCGTGGGCCGGCGCCGCGGCCGATCTCGCCAAGTCTTTCGGCTTCGGGTTTGTCAACGGCTACGTGTACAAGTGGGGCGACGGCTCGGCAGAAATCACTTTTACGCCCAATAATGGTCTTATCGTGGACGATCTCGGCGTTGGCCTTCCTCCGACCAGGAAGTTCGTGACGTTTACTGGTCAGGCGTTCACGGTGCCTGACGAGGCGGCGCCCCTGCTTTTTCTAATGGGTTCATACTTCGCGGTGCTGCCGGCGATCGCCGGCCACCTGAAAGGAGCACCCGCGGTCGACGTCAGCAACTATTCCCAAGGTGCGATCCGCGACTATGGCGCGGGCCGTATCGCGGTTTTCGGCGAGGCTGGGGCCTTCTCGGCCCAGATCGGAGACGACGGCAGCAAAGTGGGAATGAACGCCGATGGCGCCGAAGACAATGCCGGCTTCGTGCTGAAAGTCATGCGGTGGCTGGCCAGATATGTGCCGCCGGCGCGCTGAAACCGAGCCATCGCGCACTCCAATCCACCTCGCGGGAGGAAATCGATACGATGGCCAAACCAGTCGCAGCAATTGTCGGCATCGGTCCCGGCAACGGGGCGACGTTGGCGCGTCGCTTCGCCGCCGACCGTCGCGTCGCGCTCTCGTCGCGCAGCATCGACTTTTCCGAAAAGCTCGCCGCCGAGATCGGCGATGCCCGCGCCTATGGCTGCGACATCACCGAGGCGCAAGCCATCGACAGCGCCTTCGATGCCGTCGCGGCCGAGTTCGGCGCCATCGATACGCTGGTCTACAACGCCGTTCGAGGTCGAGGCGCGGCCGTTCGCCGAGAAATGGTAAGCGGCTAAACGGTCCTCTCCTCCGCCGCGACGGCACGTTTCGCGCCCTGGGCCAGAAGCCGGGCGAGCCGCTCGGTCACCGCCGTCACGAAGCGCGGGTCGGCGGCAAGGTCCTGCCCGAACACCTTCTCGACGCCGAGGAAGGCGCGCACCAGCCGTTCGGCGTCACGCCCCGCGGCATCGGCAAGCTTGCGCAGGTCGGCGGCTAGCGGGTCGCGGACGTCGATCGCCTGGCCCTTCTCGTCGGTTCCGGTGACGTAGCGCATCCATCCGGCGACACCCAGCGCCAGGCGCCCGAACGGCGCCCCGCGCTGCAGACAGTCGCGGATGGTGCCGAGCAGCCGCTGCGGCAGCTTCTGGCTGCCGTCCATGCAGATCTGCCAGGTTCGGTGCTTCAGCGCCGGATTGCGGAAGCGGTCGAGCAGCGCCGCCTTGTAGCCGGCAAGGTCGGTCGAGGGCGGCACCGCCAGCGTCGACGTCACCTCCTCCATCAGCGACGCCACGAAGCGGGCATAGGAGGCATCGCCCATCACGTCGGAAACGAATTGGTAGCCGGCGAGATAGCCGAGATAGGAGAGGCTCGAATGGGCGCCGTTGAGGAGCCTGAGCTTCATCTGCTCATAGGGCGCGACATCGGCGACCATCTCGGCGCCGGTCGTCTCGAAGGCGGGGCGCCCGGTCGGGAAGCGGTCCTCGATCACCCATTGCGAGAACGGCTCGGTGACCACCGGCCAGGCATCGGTGACGCCCAGCGCCGCGTCGACGCGGGTGCGGTCCTCGTCGGTGGTCGCCGGCGTGATGCGGTCGACCATGGTCGAGGGGAAAGCGATCTCGCCGGCGACCCAGGCACCGAGATCGGTGTCGCGCAGCTCGGCGAAGCGGGTGAGGATGCGCCGCGCCACAGTGCCGTTCGCTGGCAGGTTGTCGCAGGTAAGCACGGTGAACGGCGCCACGCCCGCCGCCCGCCGCCGCGCCAGCGCCTCGATGACCAGCCCCGGCGCGGTGCCGGGCGCGTGCGGCGTCTTGAGGTCCTGCATGATGCCGGCGTCGGCCTCGTTGAGCGCGCCGGTCGCCGGATCGTGGCAGTAGCCCTTCTCGGTCACCGTCAGCGTGACGATGCGCACCCGTGGATCGGACATGGCGGCAAGCAGGCGTTCGCGCTCTTGCGTTGCGACGATCACGTCGATGACGCTGCCGACGATGCGCAGCTTCTCGCCTTCGCCCGAGCGCACCGACAGGGTGTAGAGGCAGTCCTGCGGCTTCAGCGCGTCGCGCGTGGCGGCGCTTCTCAGGCTCGCGGCGACGATCGCCCAGCCCGGATCGAGCGCCAGGGCGTCGTCGACGTGGACGGCCTGGTGGGCGCGGTGGAAGGCGCCGATGCCGAGATGCACGATGCCCGGCTGCAATTTCGACCGGTCATAGGCCGGCCGCACGATCGTCTTCGGCAGCGTGGCGAGCGCGGCTTCGCGGAGCCGTGCGCGGCTGCTGTCCGCTGTCATGGGCGATCTTCCTCCTTAGAGCCTCTGGCGGCCCGATGGGGCGCGGACCATAAGGATCGGCCGGAAATCGTCGCCGGTCATTGATCTGTTTGGAATCCGGGTCCGCCCCGGGCCGGGATCACATCAGAAGGTTGGGCAGAAAGAGCACCACCTGGGGGAAAAACGCAAGGATGGCGACCTCGACGAGGATCGCCAGGATGAACGGAATGGATTCGACGACGTATTCCTCGACCGGTGTGTTGAGCAGGCTGCACACGGTGTACATGCACACCCCGACCGGCGGCGTCATCGAGCCAAGCGTCACGATGGTCATCATCAGGATGCCGAAATGCACGTCGTCGACGCCGAGCGGGCGAACGATCGGCAGGAAGATCGGCGTCAGCAGGAGCACCAGCACGGTGCTTTCGACAAACAACCCGGCGATGAAGACAAACAGCAGCAGCAGCCCGACGATCGCCATCGGATTGGTCGTCAGGTGGATCAGCGCGGAGGCGATTTCCTGCGGCGCCTGCTCGAAGATGATGGCGTAGCCGACCATGCCGGAGAAGACGATGATCAGCATGATCATGCCGATATCGGTCACCGCTTGGCCGAGCGCCTCCATCAGCCCCGACCAGGTCATCTCGCGATGCGCGACGACCCCGACGATGGCGGCGTAGACGACGGCGAAGGCACCGACTTCGGAGGGCGTAAACAGGCCGCCGCGGATGGCGATGAGCAGCGCCAGCGGAAAGATCAGCGCCCACTTCGCATCGGCGACGGCGTGCCAGACCGCTTTCATCGTCGGCCGCGTCGCCATTTCCGAGCGATAGTTCCGCCGCCGTGCGATGAACCAGGTCGTGGTCATCAGAAACGTCATCATCAGCAGGCCGGGGATGACACCGGCGAGGAACAGCCGCCCGATCGAGACGCTGCCGACGAAGCCGTAGAGGATGAGGCCGATGCTCGGCGGGATGGTGGAGGTGATGAGCGACCCGACGGCGATGACGGCGGAGGTGAAGCCCTTGGAATAGCCGGCCTTGATGAGGTTGGGCCCGAGGATGCGCGCCTCCATCGCCGCGTCGGCAACCGCCGCGCCGGAGACGCCGCCCATCAGCGTGGAGAGCACGATGCAAACCTGGGCCAGCCCGCCGGCCATCCATGACACCAGCACGTTGGAGCAGTTGATCAGCCGTGAGGTGATCCCCGAATGGTTCATCATGTGTCCGGCCAGCAGGAAGAACGGCACGGCGAGCAGCGGGAAGCTCTGCGAGGCCGTCGCCACCTGCTGGACGCCGATGGAGACCGGGATCGATCCGTTGGTCAGGAAGAAGGTGAAGCCGGCCATGCCGATGGCGAAGGCAATCGGCAGTCCGGCCAGCATCAACACCAGGAAGGTCAGCGAGAGCAGCGTCACAGCACGTCTTCCACTTCGCCGCGGTGCGGATCGGAGAAGATCAGGCGGTTCTCCGTCCGCCAGGTGCGGATGAGCTTGATGACGTGGCCGGTGAGCGTGATCGCGAGCATCAGGCAACCGACCGGCACGGCGCCGGTGACAAAGGCGTAGCTGATGCCGCTATCACCGAAGACCCGCTGGATGTTGAGCGTGGTGAGCTTGTAGCCCTCCCACACCATGATCAGCAGGAAGGCGAGCGTCAGCACGGCAAGCGCTATCTCGATGACCCGACGCCAGCCGAGCGGCATCCAGCGCACGGCGAGGTCCATGCCGATATGGGCGTGCTTGCGCAGCGCTTGGTTGGCGCCGATGAAAGCGATCCACAGGAAGAGAAGCTGGGCAAGGTCGACCGACCAGATCAGCGGGTGGTCGAACCAGCGCAGCACGCCGGCCGCGAAGACGAGGACGACGATGACGACAAGCAGGAGCTTGCCGATCGTGGACTCCACACGAAGCAGAAAATTCGACATCCCCGCCCACCCGAATCGAAGGAAAACAGGCCGGCCCGACGTCCGGGCCGGCCCGCCGTCTTGGGGTCTTCACTTGGCGAGGATCGGCTCGATCTGTTTGCGCAGGTCGGAATAGCCGAGGATATCGTATACCTTGGCGGTCGCCTGGACGAACGGAGTGACATCGATCTCGTTGATCGTCACGCCCTTGTCCGCCATCATCTTCTCGTAGTGGGCGAGCGAATCCCTGGTCCCGTACGAAGCCACGTCGCCGGCCGAAACCGCGTCATCGCGAAGGATCTTCTGGATATCGGGGGGGAGCTTGTCGAACCAGCCGGCGCTGGTCACCACGCCGGTGATCAGATTGATGTGGCCGGTCTTGGTGATGTACTTGATCACCTCGTAGAGGCGCGCCCCCCAGACCGCCGGATCCTGGGCCTCGACAGCGTCGATGACGTGCTGCTGCAACGCCGGATAGACGTCGGTCCAGCCCATCGGCGTCGGCGTGGCGCCCATCGCCTTGACGGTCTCCATCCACACCGGAGCGCCCGGCGTGCGCATGCGGATGCCCTTGAGGTCGGCGGGCGTCTTGACCGGGACGTTGGTCAGCAGGTTGCGCTCGCCTTGCCACCAGTTGAACGACAGCACCTGCAGCCCGGCGGCATCATGCAGCTTCTTCACCCAGCCCTCGAAGAGGTCCGAGGTCACCACCTTGCGGATGCCATCGTAGCCCTGGGCGAGGTACGGCGCGCCGAGGATGCCGAATTCCTTGGTGTAGACGGCAAGACGGCCGCCGTCGACGACCACCGCGACGTTGCCGCCGGCACGCGCCTGCTCGAGCACGTCCTCGTCCTTGCCAAGCTGCGAGCTCGGGAAGAGGCGCACTTCAACGGCGCCCTTGGTGTCCGCCTCGACCTTCTGCTTATAGGCCTCGAGGCCCTTGAACAGCGGGTCGTCGGTGGTCAGCGCCGAATTGATGTTCAGCGTATAGTCGGCGGCAAGGCCGACTCGCGGCAATGCCATGGCGGCCACGGTCGCCAGCAATGCAAATGCGATGCGCGGAAATCCCTTCATCATTTCCTCCCGTTTCCTCCCGTTCGGGACAATCCAGGCAGCAGTCCGTCTGGACGTCCTTGTCTGGTATGGTAGTATGGTACATGGAAAAGTGCAAGGATGTTGTTCGGCCAACGGACACTGACGGACCAGGCGAATGAAGCGAGGAGACGGCTCGGTGGCAGGCACGGTGATCGAGCGGAAATCGGTCTATGCGCGGATACCGGGCGAACCGACCGCGCGGCAGGTTTTCCGCGAATTGAAGAGCGCCATCGTCACGATGGGACTGACCCCGGGGCAGGCACTTTCCGAAAACGAGATCGCGACGCTGCTCGGCGTCAGCCGCCAGCCGGTGCGCGAAGCCTTCATCAAGCTCAGCGAAGCCGGATTCGTGCGCATTCTCCCGCAACGCGGCACCTTCGTCGTGAAGATTTCGGTCAAGCAGGTGACCGACGCGCGCTTCGTCCGCGAAGCGGTCGAGGTCGCAGTGGCACGCAAGGCATGCGCGGTCATGACGGCGCCGGCGATCGCCGATCTGCGCAGCAATATCGAAGGGCAGCGCGTCGCTGCGGCCGAAGCCGCCCCTGCCCGCTTCCTCGCCCTTGACGAAGCGTTCCATCGCGGTCTGGCACTCGGCGTCGATTGCGATTATGCGTGGCGCGTCGTCGAAGAGGTGAAGGCGCAGATGGACCGCGTTCGCTATCTGAGCCTGCCGCAGGCGACCCCGGTCTCACGCCTCGTCGAGCAGCATGTCGCGATCCTCGACGCCATCGAGGCCGCCGACGAAGCGCGCGCCGAGGCGGCGGTGCGCACGCATCTCGGAGAAATCCTGACCTCGCTGCCGGTGCTGGAAATGCAGTTTCCCGATCTCTTCGAGAACGACCAGGAAACAGAACCAGCGCCAGCGCCGCCGCAGCCAGCCGGTACATAAGAGGGCGACAACGAAATGAAGATTACGGAAGCGAAAGTCATCATCACCTGCCCTGACCGCAACTTCGTCACGCTCAAGATCGTGACCGACGAGGGCCTTTACGGGGTCGGCGACGGCACCCTCAACGGCCGTGAGCTTGCGGTCGCCTCCTACCTCAAGGATCACATCGCGCCGCTCTTGATCGGCCGCGATCCGCACCAGATCGAGGATATCTGGCAGTATCTGGCCAAGGGTGCCTACTGGCGGCGCGGACCGGTGACCATGGCGTCGATCGGCGCCGTCGACACCGCGCTCTGGGACATCAAGGCGAAAGCCGCCGGGCTGCCGCTCTACCAGCTTCTCGGTGGCAAGAGCCGCTCCGGCGTCATGGTCTATGGCCACGCCAACGGGCGCGACATCCCCGAGACGCTCGACGCTGTCGGGCAGTATCTTGAGCAGGGCTACAAGGCGGTACGGGCGCAATCGGGCATTCCCGGGCTCGATTCGGTCTATGGCGTGGCGCGCGGCAAGTTCTATTACGAGCCGGCGGTGAAGGGGCTGGTCGAGGAATCGCTCTGGTCGACCGAGAAGTATCTCGATTTCGCGCCCAAGCTCTTCGATGCGGTGCGGTCGAAGTTCGGCTTCGATTTCCACCTGCTGCACGATGCCCATCACCGGTTGACGCCGATCGAGGCCGGGCGGTTGGGCAAGAGCCTGGAGCCCTATCGCCTGTTCTGGCTGGAGGACCCGACACCGGCGGAGAACCAGGAGTCGCTCAAGCTCATCCGCCAGCACACCGTCACGCCGATCGCCATCGGCGAGGTGTTCAACTCCATCCACGATGCCCGCGAGATCATTCAGAACCAGTATTGCGACTACATTCGCATGGCCGTGGTCCATTCGGGCGGCATCACGCAACTGCGCAAGGTCGCGATGCTCGCCGAGCTCTATCAGGTGCGGACCGGCTGCCACGGCGCCACCGACCTGTCGCCGGTGTGCCTGGGCGCGGCGCTGCACTTCGATCTCTGGGTGCCGAACTTCGGCATTCAGGAATACATGCACCACAGCGACAAGACCAACGAGGTCTTCCCGCACGCCTATTCGTTCAAGGACGGCTATCTCTATCCCGGCGACGTGCCCGGCCACGGCGTCGACATCGACGAGAAGCTGGCGGCCAAATACGAGTACGAGCCGGCCTATCTGCCGGTCGCCCGTCTGCAAGACGGGACGATGTGGAGCTGGTAGGGCGCGCGGCCCCCGGTCTGCGCTGACGACAGGCTCTCCCCGATCCGCTCGGGGCGAGCCCTTTCAGATTTTGCGCAAAGGCAGCGACCACGCCAGAAGCATCGCGGCGCATATGAAGCCGGCGATCGTGAAGAAGGCGGCCCGAAACGCAGTACCGATTTCCGCTTCGATTGCCGCGATGCGTCCTGCGCTGAGCGATGCCAGGGCATCCGGGCCTTGCTGAAGGATCATCGCGAAGGCATGGCCCGAATTGGGGTCGATCGCCGTCATCGTCGCGAACAGCACCGCGCCGACGAGTGCGGTGCCGAGCGCCGCCCCGATCGAGCGAGAGAACGCCACCGATGCCGCGGCCGTGCCCAGCATGCCCGGACCGGCCGCGCTCTGCACGGTGACCTGGACCACCGCCATCACGGTGCCCATGAACAGTCCGCCCAGCCCGAGCAGGAATGAAAGCTGCAATCCGCTGAGATGGGGAAGCAGAACGCCGATGGCCGCCAGCACCGCCATCGCAAAGATCAGGCCGACAGAGGGAAAGATCGCCGTGTACCCGGTTCGGCTGGTGGCGATGCCGGTCAGGATCGATCCGGCCGGCACGCTGACGGTCACCGGCAGCAGTGACAGGCCGATCGCACCGGCACTCCAGCCGAGCCCGACGCGAAGATAGATGGGCAGGAACGTGATGACCGACACCAGGGCCGCGCCGTGGAAGAGTGCCAGCGCATCGCTGCGCCAAATGGTCGGATCGCGGAAAAGCGCGATCGGGAACAACGGCGAGGATGCCCGCCGCTCGCGCCAGACCAGAAGGATGGCCGCGGCCACGGCCAGCGCCAGCAGACCGAGGGCGAGCGGCAGGATCGCCACGGTGAACGCCTGGACCTGGCGGAACATCACCAGCGTCGAGACGATGAAGACAATGAACAGCACCAGCCCGCCGACATCGAAGCGAAACCGTTCATGGTCCGGCACTTTCGCCGGCAGCCGCAGGAGCAGCAGGATCGCCAGCAAGCCGACCGGCGCACTGACGAAGAAGATCGAACGCCAGCCGAAATGCTCGGTCAGCAATCCGCCGACCACGGCGCCGAAAGCGTTGGAGAAGACCGCAACGGACGCCAGGAAGCCCTGATAGCGGGCGCGCTCGCGCGGCGGCACCGCCTCGCCGATCAACGCCTGCGCCAGCGTCATCAACCCGCCGGCGCCCAGCCCCTGCAGTACGCGCGCGGCGATCAGCAGGTCCACGCTCGGCGACAGGCCGCACAGAACCGTACCGACGATGATGATGCCGAGCGCGACGTACATCAGCCGCTTGCGGCCGAAGCTGTCGCCGAGCCGGCCGTAGACCGGCGAGGCGATGGTCGCCGCGATCAGATAGGCGATGACGATCCAGGAAATCCGCTGCGCCTCGCCCAGTTCGCCAGCGATCGTTGGCAGGGCGGCGGAAACGATCGTTCCGTCGACCATTGCCAGGAACATCGGCAGCATGATCGATGGAAACAGCGAGAAGAAGCGGTTCATTCCGTTGCCGGCGAGATCGGCGATGATGCAAACACGGTGGGCAACTCCGGCATGGACTTGAGGACGATGGCCGGTTGGGAAGGCGACGGGATTCGGTGTTATAGTCTTGGCGCACTTCGGTGTCTTTCCAAATGGACGCGACCATGAAGACGATCCTTGTCCCCGTCGAACGGAACAGCCAGATCGAATCGACCCTGGCGACCGCCTGCCTGCTGGCCAAGATGTTCGACAGCTACATCGAGGGCTTCGCCCTGAGCCCGGAACTCAACACTCTGGTGGCAGCCGAGGGCATCGGCTCGATGGTCGTCTATCCGACCGATCTGGCCGAGCAGGACGAGGAAGCGGCGGCGGAAGCGCGCAAGCTGTTCGACGACGCCATGGCGAAGCACGCCGTTGCCCCTGCCACCTCGGCAGGGCCGGGATTCGCCTGGAATGCCCGCGCGCTGGCCGGCGACGGCTTCCTCGGCAGCCACGGGCGCGTCTTCGACCTGACCGTGGTCGGCCGCCCCGGCTCGGCGCCCGACAGCCCGCATATGAGCACGCTGGAGGCGGCCCTGTTCGACAGCGGCCGTCCGATCCTCATCGCCCCGCCCGCTGCGCCCGAGCAGATCGGCCGCGTGGTGACCATCGCGTGGAACGGCAGCACCGAGACGGCACGCGCCATCGCCTATGCCAAGCCGCTGATCAAGCGGGCCGAGCGCGTGATCGTGCAGGTCGTGGAAGGGGTCGGCGTGTCGGGACCGAGCGGCGCCGATGTCGGCCGCCATCTGCGCCGCAACGGCATCGCCAACGAGGTGGTCACCGTGAAGCGTGAGCAGCGCTCGCCCGGCGCCGCCATCCTGGAGGAGGCTCTCGCCGCCGGCAGCGACCTGTTGGTCAAGGGCGCCTATACCCAGAGCCGCCTGCGCCAGATGATCTTCGGCGGCGCCACCAGCCACATCATCGGCGAGACCACGCTGCCGGTGCTGATGGCGCACTAGGGGTGGGCTTTCCCTCCCCCTCCCGTTCGTCCCCGCGACGGCGGGGACCCAGGTGAGATTCGCCGTGGGGCAAGTCCCGCCTGGATGCCCGCCTGCGCGGGCAAGAACGGTGTGGGTTGACGGGACGTGCCCGACTAACCCTTCTCCATCGCCTTCAGCTCTTCCGCCACAGGCCCGAGCAGCTTCTCCTCGATCCGCCCCAGCGTACGCGCTACCATCGAGCCGTCGAGCACGCGGTGGTCGTACATGATGCGCACGGCGACCGTCCCATCCTCGCCGATGACGCCCCAGTTCATGGTCGCCGTCAGCGGCGACAGCGGATGCAGCAATTCCGCGCCGAGCCCCGAATAGACGGTGATCCCGAAGGTGCCGAAATAGTTGCCGCGTTGGCGGCCGATATTGAGCCCCAGCCACCAGATCAGGCGGCGGAGCGGCGTCGGCCACCGCGCCAGCGAAAACATCCGGCGAAAATCGCGGTTGTCCTCGATCGGCTTGTCCTTGGTCTGCTTCATGGCGTCTGAGAGCGCCTTCAGCGACATCGTCTCCGGCGAGCGCATCAGCGTGGTCAGGATCACCATCTCGCCGTGCCAGTCGCGCTCGAAAACCATCGACAGCGTGCTCTGCGGATACTCGTAGAGATGCGCCCACGGGAATTTCACGTAGGCCCGGCGGAGATCGGGGATCTCTAGCGCGGTGAGCGCGAACGCCTTGGCGAAGAGCGCGGCCCATGCCGGCCGGTCGCTGATCGCCGCGCGCGCCTCGATCACCGGCTTCAAATGCATGACCCGCTGCACCGGCACGGTGGGCGCCCTGAGGACGGTGAGGTCGACCACCAGCTTGCGGATCGGTGATAAGCGGATACTGCGCCCGCGCATGAGCTTCCAAGTCCGTTGACCGGGCGGCGCCTCCAATAGCGCCGCACCCGCCCATTCATCGCGGGAAATTGCGTTCCAATCAACCGGGTCGCCATATCCATCTGGCGGCCGCCTGCCCGCCCGGTCTTTGACCTCCATCAAGGCGTCAACACGAAATTCGCTATATATTTCAATAGTTTTAATGTGGCCGGCGTGACCGGCGAAAGGCCAACGGGCGATGGCCAAAATCCTTTTTCTCCTCTTTTCCTTCCTTCTCTCCGCCGTTCCGACCCCGCCTCCGGCCTTCGCCGCCGGCGGGCAGCCGGTCGACATGGTGCTCTTCTACGGCCGCGGCTGCCCCTATTGCGCCGCCGAGCGGGAATACCTCGCCGAGGCCAAGCTGCAGCATCCCGAGATGCGGCTCGATGAGCGCGAGATCTATTTCGACGCCGACAACGTCGCTCTGTTCGAGAAGCTGACCGCCGCCTACGACACCACGATCCGCGGCGTGCCGACGCTCTTCATCGGCAACGACGTGATCGTCGGCTTCGACGAAGCGATGAAGCCCGACATCGAGCAGAAGATCGCCGCCTGCATCGCGAACGGCTGCCCCTCCCCGCTCGACCGCGTGTCCGGCCAGAGCGGTGCCATCGCGCCCACGCTCACCTTGACCGCGGTGGTCACCGCGGCCGCGGTCGACGCCATCAACCCTTGCGCCTTCGCCGTGCTGATCTTCCTGATCACCGCCGTTCTCGCCGCCGGCAACCGCCGACGGGTGCTGTGGGCCGGCCTGGCGTTCACGCTGGCGATCTTCATTTCCTACTACCTGATGGGGCTCGGGGTTTACGCCGCCGTCGAGGCGGCGGGCGCCACCACCGCGCTCTATGTCGTGGTCGGCGTTCTCGCCATCTTCATCGGCCTGTTCAACCTCAAGGATTATCTCTGGTACGGCAGATGGTTCGTCATGGAGGTGCCGCGCTCGTGGCGCCCGACCTTGAAGCGCATCATCCTGGGGGTGACCTCGGTGCCCGGCGCCTTCCTCACCGGCTTCGTCGTCAGCCTGTTCCTGCTTCCCTGCACGTCGGGGCCCTACATCGTCATCCTGGGGCTCCTCGCCAAGACCGCGACGCGCCCGCAGGCGCTCGCCTGGCTGCTGCTCTACAACCTCATCTTCGTGCTGCCGATGATCGCCATCACGCTCGCCGTCTATTTCGGCCTGACCACGGCGGAGAAGGCGGAGGAATGGCGCACGCGCAATCTCCGCCGGCTCCATCTCTTCGCCGGCATCATCATCCTCTTGCTCGGCATCGGCATGCTGGTCACCCTGTGGCTCGGCAAGGTGTGACGCGGCGTCCTCCATGCAACAAATTTCAGCGGCGATGCATGGCACTTGTCCGTGTCGTGTGAAACCATGTGCGCCTTACCAATTCCCGAATCAGGATCGTCGATGAGCGCGCCCAAGCCCCAATTCAACTGCGTGAAGTGCCCCGCCTATTGCTGCTCCTATGCCGAAATCGGCGCCACCGACGCGGACATCAAGCGTCTGGCCAAGCACTTCGGCATCGATCCGGAAAAGGCGCGGAAGAAGTTCACCAAGAAATCGCAGGACGGCAAGTCGCGCATCCTGCGCCACCAGAAGGACGAGCATTACGGCACGGTGTGCCAGTTCCTCGATACCGAGACGCGCAACTGCACGATCTATCACGCCCGCCCGCGCATCTGCCGCGAGTTCCCCGGCACGCGCCGCTGCGGCTATTACGATTTCATGCTGTTCGAGCGCCGCCTGCTGGAAGACAAGGACTACATCTCGACGACCTGGAACAACTGAACGGCGCTCACGCCTCCGGCACCGCGGCGTCGATGACGCGGAGGCTTGGCGTGCGCCGGCCCTGGTAATGGTCGATCGACAACGCCCCGGCGACATGCAGGTTTCGCCCGCGCGCGGCAAGCAGCGCCTCGCCCAGCGGCGCGCCGGCGGCACGGAAGGCAACCGCCTTGATCGTGCCGCCGTCGTTGGCGGCGAGCGTCAGTCGGACATGACCGTTGCCCACGGTATCGGCATAGTCGATGCGGTGCGCCGGAAAGGCATAGACCGGCTCCGCATTGCCGGCGCCGAAAGGACCTGCTTTGTCGACGGCCGCGATCAGCGCCAGGTTGGCGCCGCGCGCCGATAGCGCCGCATCGATGGCCAGCCCGCGATGGCCGGTCGCCGCCCGCACCTTGTCGCCCAGCGCCTGTTCCAGATAGGCACGCAGATCGCCGAGCCGGGCCTGATCGACGGTGAGCCCCGCCGCCATGGCGTGGCCGCCACCTTTGGCCAGGATGCCCGCTTCAACCGCGTTGCGCACCGCCAGACCCAGGTCGACGCCGGCAACCGAGCGCCCCGATCCGGTGCCGGTGCCATTGGCGGAAGGCGCGATGGCCACCGCCGGCCGCTGGTAGCGGTCCTTCAGCCGCGAGGCGACCAGCCCGACCACACCGGGATGCCAGTCGCGATTGGCGGTGACCAGAACTGCCGGCCCCTCGCCGCCGCCGATCTCTGCATCGGCCTCGGCAAACGCCTCTTCCAGAGCCCGCGCCTCCAGCGCCTGGCGTTCGCCGTTCAGCCGGTCGAGCTCAGCCGCGATCACGGCGCATTCGGCCGCATCGTCGCTGATGAGCAGCCGCGCCCCCAGCGCCGCATCGCCGATGCGCCCGCCGGCATTGATGCGCGGCCCGAGCAGGAAGCCGAGATGATAGGGCGTCGCCGGTCCGCCGAGCCGCGCACCGTCGGCGAGCGCCGCGATGCCGCGATTTGCCCGGCGCGCCAGCGTCATCAGTCCCTTCGACACGAAAGCCCGGTTGAGCCCGGTGAGCGGCACCACGTCGCACACCGTGCCGAGCGCCACCAGATCGAGCCACTGCAGGAGGTCCGGTTCTGGGCGGCCCGCCCCATACCATCCGCGCGTTCTCAGCAGCCGGTTGACCGCGATCACCGTCATGAAGGTGACGCCAACGGCGGCAAGCCCCCCAAGGCCGGAGAGATCGTCCTGCCGGTTGGGATTGACCAGGGCGACCGTCGGCGGCCGCTCGGCGCCAAGTTCATGATGGTCGATGACGACGACGTCGACGCCGAGCGCCTTTGCCTCGGCCAGCGCATCGAAGCTGGTCGAGCCGCAGTCCACCGTCACGATCAGGCGGGCGCCCTGCCCGGCCAGCGTGCGCAGAGCCTCCGGGTTCGGACCGTAGCCTTCGAACAGGCGATCGGGGATATAGACGATCGGGTCGAGCCCCTGATGGCGCAGAAAGCGGGCGAGCAACGCCGCCGAGGCGGCGCCGTCAACATCGTAATCGCCGAATACGGCGATGCGCTCGCCGGCCATCACGGCATCGGCGATGCGCGCGGCCGCAGTTGCCATGTCGGTCAGCACGGACGGATCCGGCATCAGCGTCTTGAGGCTCGGCGCCAGGAATCCGGGCGCCTCGTCCACGCCGACGCCGCGCCCCGCCAGAACGCGCGCGACCACGTCAGGAATTTCGTGCCGCTGGGCGATGGCGAGCGCGGTGTTGCCGCCGGCCGTATCGAGCCGTTCGAACCATTGGCGCCCGCTCAGCGAGCGCTCCACGCCGAGGAATGTCCGACGGTCCGAACCGGCGCCTGCCTTGCCGCCGCGAATCGTGAGGGGCGCCTGTGCCATGCCCTCATGAATAGCGCCCGACCGGGCTCCTGTCCGCCCCGACTGCCCGGATCATTCGCCGGCCGGCGCCGTGTCCGCGCTAAAGCAAATCCTCGCCCTTGTCGAACTTGTCCAGGTTCTGGTGGTCGGCCCGGATCCAGCGCACCGTGCCCGACGACGAGCGCATGACCACCGTATGCGTGCTGATGGCGCGCTTGCCGAACTTGACGCCGGACAGAAGGTCGCCGTCGGTGACGCCGGTGGCCGCGAACAGCACCTCGCCACGGGCCATTTCGCTCATGTCGTATTTGTGGTTGACGTCGGCGACACCCATGCGCCGGGCGCGGTCGCGCTGCTCGTCGGAGCTGATGATCAGGCGCCCCTGCATCTGGCCCCCGGTACAGCGCAGCGCCGCAGCCGCCAGCACGCCCTCCGGCGCGCCGCCGATGCCGAGATAGATGTCCATGCCGGTCCGCCCCGGCTCGGTCACGTCGATGATGCCGGCGACGTCGCCGTCGCCGATCATGCGGATGGCGGCGCCGGTGGCGCGAATCTCCTCGATCAGCCGCGCATGGCGTGGGCGGTCGAGCACACAGACCGTCACTTCGCTCAGCGGCACGCCCTTGGCCGAGGCAACCGCGCTGATGTTTTCGGTCGCCGAGCGGTCGAGATCGACGATGCCCTTCGGATAGCCGGGCCCGATCGCGATCTTGTCCATGTAGACATCGGGTGCGTTGAGCAGGGTGCCGGATTCGGCGATGGCGACCACGGCAATGGCGTTGGGCAGGTTCTTGGCGGCAATCGTCGTGCCTTCCAGCGGGTCGAGCGCGATATCGACGGCCGGCCCGCGTTTGTTGCCCACTTCCTCGCCGATGAACAGCATCGGTGCCTCGTCGCGCTCGCCCTCGCCGATCACCACCGTGCCGTGGATGTCCAGTCGGTTGAGCTCGCGCCGCATGGCTTCGACCGCCGCATGGTCGGCGGCCATCTCGTCGCCGCGCCCGCGCAGGCGTGCCGCCGCCACCGCCGCATGTTCGGTCACCCGCACGAGTTCAAGCGTCAGCACCCGGTCGAGCGCAGCGGCGCCCTGGGCAAAGCGGACTTCGCGATTCATTTTCGTCCCCGCGTTATCCCCTCAGGCGAGGGGCTCTATGCGTATCATCTGTGGCTCGCCGAGAACATGGCCGTCGGCCTGGATCGCGTCCAGCGCCTGGCGGATGGCCATTTCCGTCGTCTCGTAGGTGATCAGGATGACCGCTGCCGGCACCTCGGCCGAGGCGTGCCCGGGCACCGCGCTGCTCGCCGCCCGGTGCCGCTGAACGATCAATTCCAGCGAGATGCCGCCTGCCGCCATGCGCCCGGCGATCGCCGCAAAGGCGCCCGGCCGGTCGAGCACCGACATACGGATGTAGTAGCCGCCCTCGTGCAGGCGCATGCCGGCGCGACGGTAGGGTTCCAGCGCCGAAGCCGGGCGCCCGAAGGTGCCCATGCGGTCGCCGCGGGCGATATCGGCGATGTCGCTGACCACCGACGAAGCCGTCGCGTCGCCGCCTGCCCCCGGCCCGGCGAGCACCAGCGAGCCGACGAAATCGGCATCGACCGCCACCGCATTGGTGACGCCGTCGACGCGCGCGATCGCCGACGACTTCGGCACCATCGTCGGATGCACGCGCTGCTCGATGCCGCTGTCGGTGCGGCTGGCGACGCCAAGCAGCTTGATGCGGTAGCCCAGCTCATTGGCCGCCTCGATGTCGGCCGGCGTGATCGACGAAATGCCCTCGACATAGATCAACTCCACATCGATCTCGGTGCCGAAGGCGATCGCCGTCAACAAAGCCAGCTTGTGGGCGGTGTCGGTGCCCTCGATGTCGAAGGTCGGGTCGGCCTCGGCGTAGCCCAGGTGCTGCGCCGCCGTCAGGCAGTCGGCGAAGGACAGGCCATCCTGCTCCATGCGCGTCAGGATGTAGTTACAGGTGCCGTTGAAGATGCCGTAGACCCGGTTGACCGAGTTGCCCGACAGCGCCTCGCGCAACGTCTTGATGATCGGGATGCCGCCGGCTGCAGCCGCCTCGAAATTGAGGCTGACGCCGGCATTCTCCGCCGCGTGGGCAAGCTCCAGGCCATGGCGGGCGAGCAGCGCCTTGTTGGCGGTTATCACATGCTTGCCGGCATCGATCGCCGCCAGGATCGACGCATGCGCCGGCCCGTCGGCACCGCCGATCAACTCGACATAGAGATCGTTGCCGGGGTCGCGCGCCAACGCCACCGGGTCGTCGAACCAGGTGTAGCCGGAAACGTCGAATCCACGGTCCTTGGCGCGATTGCGCGCCGAAACCGCGGCGATCGAAATCGGCCGTCCGGTGCGCACGGCAAGGTCGTTGCCGTGGCGCTCGAGGATGCGCACCAGCGAGGAACCGACGGTGCCGAGGCCGGCCAGACCGATGCGTAAAGGCGGCAGGGGCGCGTTCATGGGGCCCGCCGGGAAGCGTCAACCATATGAAAACGCACGGAATCTCACTCCCGCCGCCAACCACACGCCCGGGCCCTGAGGTGGAACCGGGGACGGCGAAATCAGCGGCGGCTGCCCGACATCGCGACGACGTTGTGCAACGTCTTGTCTGCCGATTCAAGAAAGCGTCTGAGGTTCCTGGCGGCCTGCCGGATGCGCTGCTCGTTCTCGACCAGCGCAATGCGGACATAGCCATCGCCGTGCTCGCCGAAGCCGATGCCCGGCGACACCGCCAGGTCGGCCTTCTCGATCAGGAGCTTGGAGAACTCCAGCGACCCCAGCGACTGGAACCGCTCGGGCACCGGCGCCCAGGCGAACATCGACGCGGCCGGGCTCGGAATCTCCCATCCGGCGCGGCCGAAGCTCTCCACCAGCGCGTCGCGCCGGCCCTTGTAGGTCGCCCGCATCTCCTCGATGCAGTCGGTCGGGCCATTGAGCGCCGCGGTCGCCGCCACCTGGATCGGCGTAAAGGCGCCGTAGTCGAGATAGGACTTCACCCGCGCAAGCGCCGCGATCAGCCGCTCGTTGCCGACGGCGAAGCCCATGCGCCAGCCGGCCATCGAGAAGGTCTTCGACATCGAGGTGAATTCCACCGCGATGTCCATGGCGCCCGGCACCTGCAGGATGGAGGGCGGCGGGTTGCCGTCGAAATAGACCTCGGCATAGGCGAGGTCCGACAGCACGATCAGTTCGTGGCGGCGGGCGAAGCTGACCAGGTCGCGATAGAAATCGAGGTCGGCCACCTGCGCCGTCGGGTTGGACGGGTAGCACACCACCACCGCCAGCGGCTTGGGGATGGAGTGGATCACGGCCCGCTCGAGGGCGTGGAAATAGTCCGCATCCGGCGTCGAGGGCAGCGCGCGGATCACGCCGCCGGCCATGAGGAAGCCGAAGGCATGGATCGGATAGCTGGGATTCGGGCACAGCACCACGTCGCCCGGCGCCGTGATGGCGGTGGCGATGTTGGCGAAGCCTTCCTTCGAGCCGATGGTGGCGATCACCTGGCTGTCGGGGTTGAGCTTCACGCCGAACCGGCGCTCGTAATAGGCGGCCTGCGCCTTGCGCAGGCCATTGATGCCGCGCGAGGCGGAATAGCCGTGGGTATCCGGGCGGCGAGCCGTCTCGTTGAGCTTGTCGACGATATGGGCCGGCGTCGGCAGGTCGGGATTGCCCATGCCCAGGTCGATGATGTCGGCACCGGCGGCCCGGGCGCTCGCCTTCAGCCGATTGACCTGCTCGAAGACATAAGGCGGCAAGCGCCGCACCCGATAGAATTCCGACATGGCTTGAGTCCCGTCCGCTTTTTACAGGCACCTCGTCCGGACCGTCCGGACGGCGCTGTCTAGCACCCTCCGTCGCCAGTTGCACTGGCGACGCGCTCCGCCGGATTGACCTTGTCGGCAGCGCAGGAAGTGGATTTCTTGGCCTGGCTCAGCGCGGCACTCTGCTTTTTGGCCAGCGCCTCGAGTTCGGCGATCACCTTGGCCTTCTCCGCCGGCGTCAGCAGTTTGCTCTTCGGCTGTTCGGGAACCTGGTTGAGGTTGACCGCGGCGGGAGCGATCCCCGCATCCGGCGGCTCGGCCTTGGCGATCTCGGCCGCCGGCGGCGCGATCTCCATCGGGGCTGTCGTGCGGATGGTGCCCCGCGGGGGCATGGGAACGGTGGCTTCATCGACCAGCACAGCCGGCCGCGTTACGCTTGCCACTGCCTGCGGGTCGGCAGGGTCCAGCGATACCGGACTGGCCGACGCGGTGGTCCCGGTGCGGGCGAATTCGCTCATCGACTGCGCGCAGCCCGAGGCCAGAAGCCCCAGCCCGATGATCGCTGCGGCCGCCGTCAGGCGTTGGAGAAGCACATGTGGAGCCGGGCGCCGGAGCCGCCCATCCGGGGGGATCATGGTCGACAATCGATTACGCAAACGAGTGGTATTCCGTGGGTCAGTCCTTAACTAGCACCGTATTATGTCGAAAAAGCGGGCGATCGCCTACTTTTTTGCGGTGCAACGCAGCGACCAGGTGACCATGGCGAAAACCGGCGACAGGGACACTGCATCGGCGAGCGGGTTCAAGGATCCCGAAGCCTTCGCTCATAATCTGGCACGCTTGATCGAGGAGGCCGGCAAGGCCGCCGCGAACTATCTCAAGCCGCGCGAGGAAGGCAGAAACACCGGCGATCTCGACGGCTTGCTCACCGACGCCGTGCGCACGCTGACCAAGCTCGGCGAATACTGGATGGGCGAGCCCGAGCGCGCGGCGGCGGCGCGGAACCGTCTCATCACCGGCTATCTCGGCCTGTGGAGCGCCAGCCTGAAGCGCATGATGGGCGAGCCGGCGGACGCGGCGGCCGAACCGGCGGCGCGCGACAAGCGCTTCGCCGATCCGGCATGGCGCTCGAATCAGTTCTTCGACTTCATCAAGCAGTTCTACCTGATCACCAGTCGCTGGGCCGAGGCGATGGCGGCGGAGGCTGACGGGCTCGATCCGCACACCCGCCAGAAGGCCGCCTTCTACGTCAAGCAGATCGCCAGCGCGCTGGCACCGTCCAATTTCGCCTTAACCAATCCCGAGATCCTGCGCGCCACGCTCGCCACCGATGGCGACAATCTTGTGCGTGGCATGCACATGCTGGCCGAAGACATCAAGGCCGGTCACGGCGCGCTCAAGATCCGCCAGTCGGACGCTTCCAAGTTCAAGCTCGGCAAGACCCTGGCGACCACGCCCGGCAAGGTGATCCACCAGAACGACATTTGCCAGCTGATCCAGTATCAGGCGACCACCGGAACGGTGCTCAAGCGTCCGCTCATCATCGTGCCGCCGTGGATCAACAAGTTCTACATCCTCGATCTGACAGCGGAGAAATCCTTTGTCCGCTGGTGCGTGGAACAGGGCCACACCGTCTTCGTCGTCTCCTGGGTCAATCCCGACCGGCGTCAGGCGAAGAAGAGCTTCGAACACTACCTGCGCCAGGGCATCTTCGAATCCCTCGACGTGATCGGCGCGGTTACCGGAGAAAAGCAGGTCAATGCCGTCGGCTATTGCGTCGGCGGCACGCTTCTGTCGATCGCTCTGGCTTATGCTGCGGCAACCGGCGACCGGCGCATCGCTTCGGCGACGCTGTTTGCCACCCAGGTCGATTTCAGCCAGGCCGGCGATCTCAAGGTCTTCGTCGACGAGGAGCAGATCGCCGCGCTCGAAAAGCAGATGGACGTGCGCGGCTATCTCGAGGGCCGCAACATGCAAGCCGCCTTCAACATGCTGCGGCCCGATGACCTCATCTGGCCCTATGTGATTGCCAACTATTTCAAGGGCGAACAGCCCTCCCCCTTCGACCTGCTCTACTGGAATTCCGATACGACGCGCATGCCGGCGGCCAACCATTCCTTCTATCTGCGCAACTGCTACCTCGATAACCGGCTGGCGAAGGGCGAGATGGAGATCGCCGGCGTCACCCTCAATCTCGCCAAGGTGGCGATCCCCATCTTCAACCTCGCCACCCGCGAGGACCACATCGCCCCGCCCAACTCGGTCTTCATCGGCTCGGGCCTGTTCGGCGGCAGGGTCACCTACGTGCTCGCCGGCTCCGGCCACATCGCCGGCGTCGTCAACCCGCCCTCCCGCAACAAGTACCAATACTGGAGCGGGCCGGCGCCAAAGGGCGACTTCGATCAATGGGTCGAAAAGGCCAGGGAGCATCCCGGCTCCTGGTGGCCCCATTGGCAGAAATGGGTCGAGAAACGCGACAAGACCCGCGTCCCAGCCCGCAAGATCGGCAACCGCAAATACAAGCCGATCGAGGACGCTCCCGGCTCCTACGTCCGCGTCAGGGCGTGAGCTGCATTAGCCCTCAGGCGAACCGGAGCTGCCACGGTGAGCCGCCGTGGCAAATTGATCCGGCGCAATGCGGGCGGATTGCGGTTCTGACAAAGTTGCACGTTTTGCTCCGCAAAGAACAGGCGCCGGCCATGAGACTTGGCCTGATCGTCGCGCTTTTCGCAGCCTTGTTGGCCAGCGCCGCACCGACCTCCGCCGCGACTCCGACGCGCGAAGAGATCGTCGCCGAACTCGCCCGCACCACCGGCCTGGGCAGCGATGCCGTGTCTCTCGCGCTTGATGCCAACCCACAATGGCTCGACCGCCTCGGCACGGCCGTCTCCACTGTCGTGGTAATCGACAAGCTGCTCTCGGCCAAGGACACCGAACTGGTGGTCGACCTCGTGTCCGACCAGGCCATCAACCGGGCGCTGGATCTGTTGCCTGGGGCGATGTCCGGCTTCATCAAGACGGTCGGCCTCTACAAGAACGCTCTCGAATTCATCCGCGATCATGCCTTCGTGCCGGCGATGCAGGCACGCGTCTATGCCGAATACAAGCGCGCCCGCGGCGGTCAAATGGACTACCGCTACGCCAGCCCGGCCGAAGCGTTCGATCAGGCGATCTACAACGCCTTCGGAGCGTCCGGCGGGGTCGACTTCAAGGGCTACTGGCCGCAATACGACGCTCAGTACAATCGTCTGGTGAAGTCGCACGGCTACGATCCGGCGCTCGTCGGTAAGAAGCTGGAAGCGGCGCTCAAGCGCCAGCTCGACGACTTCTGGACCAAGCGTATGGAAGTCGCCTACGAAGCGGGACTGCTCGGCGCAGACGAGAAGTCGCTGACAGATCAGGTCTGGGCTACGGTCAAGGACATAGTCGATCAGCTCTACCTGCCGGCGGCAGCCGGCGTCGACCCCCGCCTATTCCTCGATCCCGACAGCGACCTGCCCGAAGGATGGTGGCGGATCACACGCGGCGACGACGCCACAGGTCACGAACGGCCGGAGGCGACCGACACCGGCATGCCGAACTACTTCGGCGCGTGGCAGAAATTCGTCGTCAGCGGCATTAACCCAGCCGCCCGCGGCTATGGCTACGACAAAGGTGCGCGCAGCTGGTGCCGCAAGGACGGCGCCCGGCGCGTCTGCGACCTCTCGCGACTTTCGATCTATCTGATCATTTGGCAGTACCCGGACGCCGACATGGCGCGCGCCGCCAACGACGCCATGCTCAGACAGCCCGGCTACAGCCCGGTCGGGGTCGGCGCCGGCTGGAAACCCGTTCCTGAGGATCGAAGGGCCATCCTCGACTTAGTGGTCGGCCCGTACACGGCGCATTTCGTGTTCGACGGCTCGGAGACGCACGGTCAGCCGGCGCTCGAAGAGGCGAAATATTTCGCGAAGATCGTCGTCGCGCACATGCAGGCGCGCGCGAACTGACCGACCCCGTGCGAGTCGACCGCCGCGGAAGCGGCCGCTCGTCCCGCGCCGACGTGACAGTCAGCCTGAAGGCGGCATAGGCCGAACCGGCACACCGCCGCTGCTGCTCACGTGCGATTGCCTTGCTTCGGCTTGCCGGCCCCAACGACTTTGTCGACGTCGTGTTTGGTCACCAGGTCGCGCTCGGCATTGAAGACGCCGTCCATCTGCAATTCGGCCGGACGCTCCGTCCCGGTCTTGTAGACGGCGGCCTTGGTTCCAAAGCGCAGAATTCCGAGTTTGGCCAGTGCATCAAGCAGCTTCATGGGACATCACTCCCTGCCAATTGCGGACTATTATGCTGCTGCACTGGGCCTGGCGCCTTGCGGCATAAGAGCTTGATCCGTGCAGGGCGACGCCACGGGCATGGTTTGAACGCATTCGTGCTCATCGGAGGACAAATCCATGCGCCGCGCTTTGTTTGGCATGCTGTTGGCCGCCTCTTTCGCTCTTCCGGCGTCGGCAGCCGATCTGGTCGCAAAGGCCACCGAAGCCCAGGCCCTTGCCGATCAGGGAAAGTTCATCGAGGCGATCGCCGCGCTCGACGCGGCAACCGACTCGCTTTGGGAGCAGACGCCCCTCACCTTCCGCCGCGCCTTGTGGGTGGCAGGCCCGCCCAATGGTTTCGGTGCCTACAACCCGCGCGAGACCAACGTCTATGCCGCCGGCGATCAGATGATCATCTATGCCGAGCCGGTCGGCTTCGGCTGGAACAGGACCGGCGACATCTGGCAGATGAACATGGCCGCCGATCTGGCGATCAAGAGCAAGGCGGGCGAGGTCCTGCTCACCCAGCCGGACTTCCAGAAGCTCACCATCGCCAGCCGCCTGCGCAACCGCGAATTCATGACCAGCCTGACCCTGACACTGACCGGCATACCGGCCGGCGAATACATCGCCGACACGACCTTCCGCGATCAGGTCTCGGGCAAATCGGGCACGATGTCCCTGCCCTTCGTCATCAAGGAGTGACGGCGGCCTCTTGCGGCAAAGCCGACATCGGCCAAGTCAGCGAGGGTCGGTCGGGGTTGAGAGCTGCTGCAGCTCGACGAAGGCGCGATCAAGATAGTCGCCCAGCCGCACCGACAAATCCGCGAACCAGCAGTCGAGCGCGTAGCCCAATGCCGCCAGTCCGGCTTGGGCGGCGAGGTCGGCGCGATGCTTTTCGACGCCCCGCCGCTGAAGCGCCTCCGCCACGACCCGGACGAGCGCGACGTGCTTCGCGACCTCACGCTCCTGCAGGGCGGGCGTCGCTGAAATGATGCGCTGGCGCGGTTCGGAGAACGGGCGGTTCTGCTCGAACAGGGTGGTGACGGCGGCGAAGGCGCGCCGCAGGACCTGCAACGGCGGCAGATCAGCCGGCGTCTTGCCGATTGCATCGGACAGCGCCGCGCCGAGGATGTTCTGGCCGTCGAACAGGACCTCGCGCTTGTCCGGGAAATGCCGGAAGAACGTGCGCTCCGTCACCCCCGCCCGCGCGGCGATCTGGGCAGCGGTAGTGTGGTCGAAGCCATTCTCGGCAAACAGCTCCAGGGCGGCGCGCTGAAGGCGTTTGCGGGCTTCGTCTCGGTTGCGTGGCATGCGGCCACAATATGGATATTGTCAGTGACTGTCACTACCTCTATATGTCAGTGACTGACATTATAGAAGGGGATACCTCATGCGCGTCTTTATAACTGGCGGGACTGGTCTCATCGGGTCTGCCGTCGTCGCCGAGCTTCTGGGCCACGGTCACACCGCCCTTGTGCTCGCCCGCTCCGACGCGTCGGCTGAGGCCGCCGAGGCAGCCGGCGCCAAGGCTCTGCGGGGGGCTCTCGCTGATCTCGACGTCCTTCGCGCCGGCGTCGCTCAGGCCGACGGCGTGATCCACCTGGCATTCGCCAACGACTTCAGCAGCCCCGAGGCCCTCACCAGGGCGATTGCCGAAGAAACGGCTGCGCTGGCGACCCTCGGCGAGGCGCTCGTCGGCAGCGACCGCCCCTTCGTCACGGTCTCGGGTACACCGTGGGTCCCCGGCCGTGTTTCCACCGAGGCCGATCCGATACCGACCGACGGGCCGGTCGGCGGTCGCGGTCGCGCCGTCACGGCGGTGCTCGGACTGGCCGCGCGCGGCGTTCGCAGCACAGCCATCCGTCTGCCGCGCACGGTCCACAACAACGGCACCGGTGGGTTCGCGGGTCTGCTGACAAACATCGCACGCCAGACCGGCGTATCGGGCTACCCGGGCGACGGCGAACAGCGCTGGCCGGCGGTGCACGCGGTCGACGCGGCGGTCCTCTTCCGGCTTGCCCTGGAGCGGGCCGAACCCGGCACCGCCTGGCACGCCGTGGCCGACGAAGGGGACAAGGTGCATGACATCGCGGCCGTCATCGGCCGGCGCCTGGGCCTGCCGGTCCAGCCGATGCCGATCGAGACTTACGGCCCCATCGGCCCGATCTTCGCGACCGACCAGCCCTCGTCGAGCACGCATACCCGCCGGGCGCTCGGCTGGGAGCCGAAGCACCCCAGCCTCCTGGAGGATCTGGAGAACATCCAACCCTGACCAGCTTGTGCCGCCGTCCCGGCGCTGCCGACCCACGGCACGCCGGGAGCGCGCGACGCCCTGCCGCCGCCAACGAAGCGGCATAGCCGACGTGGTGTCAGGCGTTCAGTCGTCCAATCCCGCTTTGCGCAGGCTGTCGAGCAGAAGCGTCGTGTCCTCGGCGCGCCGATACACCGTGATCTTGCGGACCTGGGCCATCGACAAATCGGGACTTATCCGCCTCGCTTGCTCCAGCACCTCGTGGGCCAGAGCATCCTCGCCGAGTTGTCCGTAGGCGGCGGCAAGATAGAAATACGGCGGCAGTGCGTGCGGATTGCGGGTGACACTGCGCTTGATCGATTGCACGGCATCCGCGAAGCGGTGCATCGTGAATTGCGCCAGCCCAACATAGAGCGGGTAATAGAACGGGTAGAACGGGTTGAGGCGCATCGCCTTCAGGATCAGCCCTTCGACCCGCTCCGGCTCGCCGCTATGGCACAGAACGCCAGCAAGGTTGGCATAGGCTTCGGCATCTCCCGGCTCCACTTCGACCCAGCGCCTGGCGGCCGCCAGCGCCTCGTCGTGCTGCCGACTGAACTGATGAACCGTGCTGAGCGCCTCATAGACCAGCGGCAAGGAGGGATTGAGCCGCTTGGCCGTCTGCGCCAGCGCGAAGGCCTGTTCGAGCGTGATCGGCAGTACCGGAAATCCAGTCCTGCACATGAGTCTCCGCCGCCCCCGCATAGCCCTCGGCGTAGTTCGGAGCGAGCTGATCGCCTTTTCGTAGAGATCGCGCGCGGCCGCGTTGCCCTCCCTGGTGAACAGCCGGTACTGCTCGCGCGCGCGCAACACGCAGTCATAGGCTTCGAGGTCTTCCGGCTTGCCGCGCGATGACGCACCGCGTTCGACATCGGTCAGTTGCACCGCGAGGGCGCGCACGATCTGTGTCGTGACGTCGTCCTGCACGGCGAATATGTCGGCGAGGTCGCGATCGTATCGTTCCGCCCAGACATGCCCGCCCGAGCCGCCGTCGATGAGCTGCGCCGTCACCCGGATCCGCTGTCCTGCCTTGCGGACGCTGCCTTCCAGAACGTAGCGCACCTGCAGGTCGCGGCAGACGTCCTGCACTTTGGTTGCCTTGCCCTTGTAGGTGAAGGTCGAGTTGCGAGCGATGACGAGCAGCGCCGGCAATCGCGACAGCTCGGTGATGATGTCTTCGGTGATGCCGTCGGCGAAGTAGCCCTGTTCGGGGTCGGCGCTCATATTGTCGAAAGGCAGGACGGCAACCGATGGCCGTTCTGCCGTCGCCGGATGGCTTGCGCCGCCATCGGCCGCCGGAAGCGCGGTTGCGGCCGGCGCGTCGTCGACGCGGATGTGCCAGATGTCCACGGGCTCGGGGATGTTCTTGAGCCGTTGCGGCCCGATCGCCGTCAGCTCGACATCGACCTTGCCGCGCACCTGCTCGTAAACGGCGCGCGAAATGCACACACCGCCAGGCGGCGCAAGCGGTTCCAGCCGTGCCGCGATATTGACGCCGTCGCCGAGGATGTCGTCACCGTCGATGACGATGTCGCCGACATTGATCCCCATGCGCAAGCGCAGCCGGCGGTCTTCGGGATCTCCGGCGCCGCGCTCGCGCATGTCGGTCTGAATGACGAGCGCCGCACGCACCGCTGCGACCGCGGAAGGAAACTCGATCAGGAATCCGTCGCCCATGGTCTTGATCAGGCGCCCGCCGGCGGCCGCGATCCTTGGGTCGATGACTTCGGCCCGCAGCGCCCTCAGGCGCGTGACGACGCCTTCTTCATCGGCAGCCATCTGGCGGCTGAAACCGACAACATCGGCGACGAGGATGGTGGTCAGGCGTCGGTCCATGAACGTCCCCGGCGTCACGAAACGGCGCCTGCGCTGGCGGAGTGTGCGGCAATGTGTGCGCAGCGACAAGCGGCGGTCAGCTCTACCCGCCCTGCAACTTCGCCAGCAGCGCCGCGTCGGGATAGGAATCCGCCGGCAGGCCGAACTTGATCTGCATGTCCTTGACCGCGGCGCGCGTCGCCGCGCCGATGACGCCGTCGATCTTGCCGACGTCGTAGCCGCGTTTGGCCAATAGCGTCTGCACCTCGCGCACGTCGGCGGCGCTGAGCGGCGTCGCGTCGCCGCGCCGCACCTTGGGCGCGCCGGCAAGGCGGGTGGCGAGATAGGCAGCCGTCGTCGAATAGACGATCGAGTTGTTCCAGATGAGATAGACGTCGAAATTCGGATAAGCGAGGAAGGCCGGCCCGAACCGACCCATCGGCAGAAGCAGCGAGGCATCCGGTCCCTTGGTCGACAGTGGCTTGCCGTCCGCCTGCGTCACGCCCCACTTCGCCCATTGCGTGAGCGGCAGCTTGATCGTCAGGTCGGCCTGGTCCCACGGCAGGCTTTGCGGAACGCGCACCTCCTGCAGCCAGGGCTCGCCGCGCTTCCAGCCGATGCTCTTCAGGTAGTTGGCGGCGGAAGCGAGCGCGTCGGCCGGGCTCGACAGCATGTTCACCCGGCCGTCATGGTCGAAATCGACGCCATAGTCGAAATAGCGTTCGGGGATGAACTGGAGCTGGCCAAGCTCGCCGGCCCACGGCCCGCGCATTTCGGCCGCCGTCAGGTCGCCACGGTCGATGATCTTGATGGCGTCGATGAGCTGGGTGCGGAAGAGGTCCGGCCGGCGGCAGTCATAAGCAAGCGTTGCCAGTGAGGTGAGCGTCGGTCCGTCGCCGATGAAGGCGCCGAAATCCGTCTCCAGCCCCCAATAGGCGGTGAGCACCGGCGCCGGCACGCCGAATTCCTTTTCGATGCCGGCAAACGTGTTCTTGTACTTGGCGATGAGCTGCGGCCCCTTGGTCAGCCGGTAACTGGAGACCATGCGGTCGGAGAACTGCAGGAAGCTCTGGGTGAAAACGCCTTGGGCGCGATCCTTCTTCACGATCGCGGGATCGAACTTGACGGTGTCGAGTGCCGAATTGATGGCGCTCCGCGACAGGCCGAGTGACGCGGCTTCCTTGCGCACGCCTTCCAGCCACGCGGCGAAATTCGGTTCCTTGTGGCAGCTGGCGGCGAGCGCGGGACCCGCGGCACATAAAAATGCGGCCGCCAGCGCGGCCATCCGTCCCAATGCAAGGGCCTTCATCAGCGTTCCTCGCTTTTGAATCGCCCACCCCGGCCGGGACTATAGGCATTTGCGGTGGAGGACGAAACCTTGGCCCTTCTCTTGTGGCGCGGAACACCTAAATATCCGGTTGCCCGCTCCCTGGTAGCATTGGTGGGCGGGCTTTCCGATGGCATGAGACCGTTCAGGAGGCTCAAAATGAAGAGAAACCTGATGTTCATGGACTGGGCCAACCTGGTCCTAGCTGTCTTATTGGTCATCAGCCCATGGGTTCTCGCATTTCCTGCCGGTGCCGCCACCTATAACGCCGTGATCGTCGGCCTGGTTATCGGCCTGGTCGCGATCGGCGCGATCGTGGCTTTCGCCCAGTGGGAAGAATGGGTGAACCTGATCCTAGGCGCATGGGCTTTCATATCGCCCTTCGTGCTCGGCTTCGCAGCCTCCACGACAGCGATGTGGACCCACGTCATCATCGGGCTTGTGGTCGCCGTTCTGGCGGCGGTTGAGCTGTGGAGTGTCATGCATCAGCCGTCGGCCCATTCGACGGCCGGTTGACCTGCGATGGCATGAGCATGACTGGCCCCCACGCCGCCAGGGCGCGGGGGTCGGCCTTCAGGGGCGTACCGTCTCAGACCTCGATCTTGGCGAACAGCCGCGCGCCGACGCCAAGCAGCACCACGGCAACGGCGGTAAGCACCACCAGGTCCGCCGTCAGGCCGAAATGACCGACATGGATGAGCAGGCCGCGCATCGCGTCGACGCCGTAGGATAGCGGGTTGACCCGCACGATGGCGTACATGACGGTGGGCAGGCCGGTGAGCGGAAACAGCGCCCCCGACAGGAAAACCAGCGGCATCACGATGAAGTTCATGATGAGCTGGAAGGCCTGCATGTCGCGGATGCGCGCCCCCAGCGCAGTGCCGAAGGCGGTGAAGATGATCGCTACCAGCGCCATCACCACGACGGTCGGCACCATCGCCCACCAGGAATCCGGGCGGAAGCCGAGCGCGAAGGTGACGACGAAGACCAGCGCGCCCTGAATCATGGCGACGGTGGCACCACCCAGCGTGCGGCCGAGCATCAGCGCCCAGCGCGGCACCGGCGCCACCAGCGTCTCCTTGAGGAAGCCGAACTGCCGGTCCCACATCACGTCGATACCCGAAAACAGCGAGGAGAAGACGATCGCCATGATGACGATGCCGGGGGCGAGGAAATCGATGAAGTTGCCGTTGCCGGCGGCGCGATAGACGGCGCTGAAGCCGAAGCCGAAGGTGAACAGGAAGAGCAGCGGCTGGGCGAGCGAAGCGACGACGCGGGCGCGCGAGCGCACGTAGCGCTTCATCTGCCTCAGCCACATGATGTAGACGGCATCAAACATTTATCTCACCCCCTCCGCCGCGCGCGCTGGACCATGCGCATGCGGTCCGCCGACGAGCCTTCCTCTTCGCGGATCGTCTTGCCGGTGACCGCCAGGAAAGCGTCCTCCAGCGAACCGGTCCCGGTTTCCGCGCGTAGCGACTGTGCCGTCCCCTGGGCCACGATCTTGCCGTGGTCGATGATGGCGATGCGCTGGGCGACGCGCTCGGCCTCCTCCATGTAGTGGGTCGAGAAGAACACGGTCGTGCGGTCGCGCTGGTTCAGCGTCTGCAGGTAGCTCCACATGTGGTTGCGGGTCTGCGGGTCGAGCCCGAGCGTCGGCTCGTCGAGGAAGATGATGCGCGGGGTGTGCAACAGGCCGCGAGCGATCTCCAGCCGCCGTCGCATGCCGCCGGAGAATTCCTTCACCTGGCTGTTGCGCCGGTCGTACAATTCGACGAAGGCGAGCAGCTCGTCGATCCGCCGGTGCCGCTCGGCGCTTCGGCACACCATAGAGCACGCCGTGGAACTCCATGTTCTCCCAGGCGGTCAGTTCCTCGTCGACGGCCGGATCCTGGAAGACGATGCCGAAGGAGCGGCGCACGGCGTCCGAATCCGTCACCGGATCGTGGCCCGCCACGCGGATTGTTCCCGACGTCGGCTGGAGCAGGGTCGTCAGCATCTTGATGGTCGTCGACTTGCCGGCGCCGTTCGGCCCGAGGAAGGCGAATATCTCGCCTTCGGCGACATCGAAGGTGATGTCGTCAACCGCCTTCACGGCGCCGAAGGTGCGCACAAGGTTCTTCACTTCAATGATGTTCACCGGTGCCTCGTGGGCTGATGAGGACAGGCAGCGTCTATATCGTACGATATAGCGTGCGATAGACATATGGGCATTCGCCCGCACGAAAGCAAGCGATTCTGAAAGGGTACTGCCAAAGACTGTCAGCGGCCGCCACGCGGCCGGTCAGCGCAGCAGGCAGGCCAGGCGGGCATCGCCTTCGGCCGGTCCTGCGTGCGGCTCGGCGCCGAGAATCATCACCGCGTCCGTCGGGTGAGCCGTAGGCCGGCCACGCTCGGCAGGCCAGCACCATTGGGATCTCCGGTCCTGACGAAGTTGACCCAATAGGCCGAGACCGCCGCGGCGGTCTTGCGGTCATCGTCGCGATAGTGCCAGGCGAAAGCGTCGAGATTGTCGAAGACGTAGACGATCTCGGCCGAATGGAAAGCGCCCGCCTTGGCGCTCGGCCGCTGTCCGAACCACCCCTCCGGCGTCAGCGGCGCGCGGTCGAAACGATAGCGATAGATGGGTGCCCTGCCCGTCTTCGCCTGTGCCTCGATCCACGCCCAGGTCGGTTGGATGATGACGAGGTCGCCGCTGAAATCACGCGCCGATTGCGCGGCTTGATCCGGATCGGCGGCCGGATAGAGGCGGAGTATCCCCTCGGCGCGCGGCCCGAAGCGCTGCCGCACGACCTCTGCAAACGGTGCCGTTCCGCCAGTGATATCGAAGCCGAATCCCTCATCACGGTTCCAGCCGGCAAGCAGCGTCACGTCGTTCTGCCCGCCCTTGGCGAAGATGTCCGCCGGCGATTCCGGCAGGACATAGCCGTCTATGTTCGGCCACAAGGTGTGATCGGCCGGCGTCGCCGCCACGATTGTCTCGGCCGGCAGCGCACGCAGGTCGGCCAGCGACCGCGCGCCCAACGCCTCGGCAAACTGCACGCCGTAGCGTTCCGCCCCGGCACGCGAGCGATCCGGTATCTTCGGCAACGCCGAGAACAAGGCGCCGCTCTCGCCGATGGCGCGCTGGAACAGGCCCCTCGCCAGCGGCGAGGCCATCAGCGCCGAGACCGAGATCGACCCGGCGGATTGGCCGGCAACGGTCACGCGCTCGGGATCGCCACCGAAGGCCGCGACATTGCGTTTCACCCAGGCAAGCGCGGCGATCTGATCGAGCAGGCCGTAATTGCCCGACGCGCCCTGCGGCGATTCCGCGCTCAGCGCCGGATGGGCGAGGAAGCCGAAGGCGCCGAGGCGATGGTTGGACGTGACCACGACGATGCCGCGCGACGCCAGCCGGGCGCCGTCATAGCGCGGCTCGGCGCCGTGGCCGGCAACGAAGCCGCCACCATGGATCCAGAAGAGGACCGGAAGGCGCTCGTCCCGCTCGTCGGCCGGCGTCCAGATATTGAGATAGAGGCAGTCCTCGGAGACGCCGGGCTCATAGGGGTCGATGTCGCCGTAGACGATGCTCTGCATGGCATTCGCGCCGAACGCATCGACCGGGCGGATGCCGGTCCACGGGATCGGCGGCTGCGGTGGCCGCCAGCGCAAGGGGCCCACCGGCGGCGCGGCAAATGGAATGCCGCGAAAGACACGGACGCCATAGGAGTCAGCGCCGGGAACGGCCAGCAGGCCATTCTCGACGCTGACTGTCGCACTGAACGGCATTCCAAGCCTCGCTTTACAAAGCTCCGCTCACGCCAGCGCCTGGTCGAGGTCGGCGATGATGTCGGCGACGTCCTCGATGCCGACCGACAGGCGGATGACATCGGGCCCGGCACCGGCCGCCTTGCGCTGTTCATCGGTCAACTGGCTGTGGGTGGTCGACCACGGATGGATGATCAGGCTGCGCGTGTCGCCGATATTGGCCAGGTGCGAGAACAGCTTCACCTTCGAGACCAGCTTGACGCCGGCCTCGGCACCGCCCTCGACGCCGAAGGTCATCACCGCACCGGCGCCTTTCGGGCAGTATTTCTGCGCCAGCTGGTGATAGCGGTCGCCGGGCAGCCCGGCATAGCTCACCCACGACACCTTGTCGTGTCCGGCGAGAAACTCGGCAACGGCGCGCGCGTTGTCCGAGTGCTTCTGCATCCTCAGCGGCAGCGTCTCCGCGCCGGTGAGGATAAGGAACGAGTTGAACGGCGAGATCGCCGGCCCGAGGTCGCGCAGACCCAGCACCCGGCAGGCAATGGCGAAGGCGAAGTTGCCGAAGGCCTCGCCCAGCACCATGCCGTTATACTCGGGCCGCGGCGCGGAGAGGACCGGATAGCGGTCGGATGCCATCCAGTTGAACTTGCCGCCATCGACGATGATGCCACCGATGGAGTTGCCGTGGCCGCCGATGAACTTGGTCATCGAGTGCAGCACGATGTCGGCGCCGTGGTCGAGCGGCCGGCAGAGATAGGGCGAGGCCAGCGTGTTGTCGACGATCAGCGGCACCCCTGCCCGCTTGGCAACGGCGGCAACCGCCTCGATATCGGTCACCACGCCGCCGGGATTGGCGATCGATTCGATGAAGATCGCCTTGGTCTTCGGGCCGACCGCCTTCTCGAAGGAGGCGATGTCGTCGATGTCGGCCCACTTCACCTGCCAGCCGAAGGCCTTGAACGAGTGGTTGAACTGGTTGATCGAGCCGCCATAGAGCTGGCGTGCGGCGACGAACTCGTCGCCCGGCCGCATCAGCGCATGCAGCGTCACCAGTTGCGCGGCATGGCCGGAGGCGACGGCGAGCGCCGCAGTGCCGCCCTCCAGCGCCGCAATGCGCTGCTCCAGCACGTCGCTGGTCGGGCTCATGATGCGCGTATAGATGTTGCCGAAGGCCTGCAGGCCGAACAGCGAGGCGGCGTGGTCGGCGTCGTTGAAGACGTAGGACGCGGTCTGGTAGATCGGCGTCACCCGGGCGCCGGTGGTCGGGTCGGGCTTGGCGCCGGCATGCACGGCCAGTGTCGCAAATCCGGGTACGCGATCGTCACTCATCGTTTCTCTCCCTGCCATTCGGGCGCGTTCTTTGGCCCGCCCCACCGCTATCCCTAGCCGGTGAAGCGCTCAAAATCCAAAGCAAATGCTGCCAAAATTGGCCTGGGGGATCGGAACGATTTGCCTTGCGGGCCCTAAAGTCCGAGCCGGCCGTGCTCGATCTTGATGCAGCGGTCCTGGATGACGGTCAGCCCTGCCGCCCGCGCTCTCTCGGCCGCCGCTTCGTCACGCAGGCCAAGCTGCATCCAGATCACCCTGGGCTTGCGCTCCAGCGCCAATGCCTCGTCGACCGCCTCGCCGAGCTTGTCTGCGCGGCGGAAGACATCAACGATGTCGATCGGCTCGGGCACGTCCGCGAGGCTGGCATAGACGGTCTGGCCGAAGATCTTCTGCCCGGCATAGACCGGATTGACCGGCACCGTGTGATAGCCGTGCTGGATCAGATAGCCCATGATCGCCCGGCTGACCCGGTCGCGCGTCGGCGAGGCGCCGAGAACGGCAATGGTGGGATTGGAGGTGAGGATTTCGCGCAGGACGTCGTCGGAAGGAGCGTCGCGGGTCAGGGTCTCGGTGGTCATCGGACATTCGCCACATTGTTGTTCCGGCTTTTCCGCCGGAGCGAGGACACATTCGGTTTTTTAGATAGTATCACCGGGTGATCATGCAAAGTCCTTTATAGGCCGCCGGCTGGACGGCGGAACGATGGGGCGCGTCAATTCGTCGATGCCGTCAGACTACGCCTCTGAGGTATCCCAGTACCGTATTGCTAATAAGCTGACTTGCTTGCGTTTTCCGGCTGATTGCGCTTGACGTGGCGCCGCGCCGCGGCTAGAAACCGCGCCATCCGGCGGCGCCAACAGCGCCGCCTTGTAGTTTTCAACACGCCGGAAGTCCCCATGAAAACGTTCAACCTGAAACCGGCCGACGTCGAGAAGAAGTGGGTCGTGATCGACGCCGACGGTCTCGTCGTTGGCCGCCTCGCGGCGATCGTCGCGCGGCGCCTGCGCGGCAAGCATCTGGCGGCCTACACGCCAAACGTCGACTGCGGCGACAACGTCATCGTCATCAATGCCGAGAAGGTCGCCTTCACCGGCAAGAAGCGCCAGGACAAGAAGTACTACTGGCACACCGGCTGGATCGGCGGCATCAAGGAGCGCACCGCCGCCAAGATCCTCGACGGACGCTTTCCCGAGCGCGTCGTCGAGAAGGCCGTCGAGCGCATGCTGCCCGAGGGGCCGCTCGCCCGCCGCCAGCTCAAGAATCTCCGCGTCTACAAGGGCAGCGCGCATCCGCATGAAGCCCAGCAGCCGGAAGTGCTCGATATCGCCGCTTTGAGCCGCAAGAACATGAGGACCGCCTGACCATGGCCGATCTGCAATCCCTTCAGGATCTCGCCACCGAGGTGCCGGCCGCCCCGGTCCACGTCCAGAAGCTCGATGGCCACGGCCGCGCCTACGCCACGGGAAAACGCAAGAACGCGGTTGCCCGCGTCTGGGTATCGCGCGGCGGCGGACGCATCATCGTCAACGGCAAGGACTTCGCCGAGTACTTCGCCCGGCCGGTGCTGCAGATGATCCTGCGCCAGCCGATCCTGGCGACCGACCGCGACGGCCAGTACGATATCAACGCCACGGTCACCGGCGGCGGTCTGTCCGGCCAGGCCGGCGCGCTGCGCCACGGCATCTCGCGGGCGCTGACCTATTACGAGCCGGAGCTGCGCACGGTGCTCAAGAAGCAGGGCTTCCTCACCCGCGATTCGCGCGTGGTCGAGCGCAAGAAGTACGGCCGCGCCAAGGCCCGCCGCTCCTTCCAGTTCTCCAAGCGCTGACCGGCCGACAAGGCAACGCATTCCGGCGGCTGCGGGCTCTCCGCAGCCGCTTTTTTTTGCGCCTCCCAGTCGCGCAGGGCTCCGAGATCCGACACCGGCACCGCTCCGGTGCCACCGGCTCGGCTGCGGCGTTGCAGCTCATTGCGTGGAGAACAACGCCTCAGAAAACGCGTCCTCTCCATCTGGCGCGGAAAATTTGGCGGTTGCAGCGTATGAGCAGTTCGTGATCTCGCCAGCGAGCACCGAATTTCCATCGGAATACAGGTCAATACGAACGTGACTGAAGAAGGCGCTCAGCTTGTGCGCCACATCGAGCATTTCCTCCAGCTTAGCGGGCGCTTCCATCTTCAGTTCAGGCTTCCCGGGGATGATCGAGAAGCCTGGATCCGCCCAAGCGCGAGAGAATGTTTTGATCTCTAGATCCGCGCCGCCACCGATGCTCGCAACAATAATTCTCGGCACGCCGCGATAGCAGTAGAAGTTGAAATTTGTCGGCTTATCTTCATCAAATAGCAAAGGTTCTACGATTATCTTTCGTTCAAGATTCTTGTAGTTTCTTTCGTGGTTCATCGGATAATAGTCAAACGACAGCCACGAAACGATCTTTTCATAATCGATCGGCTCTCCGTGCTTCCTGATGATCACTTTGCCGCTCGCGTGCGTCGGCTTGATGCAACAGCGATCGGGAAAATCATAGTTCCTCACCTCCTCCTCCGTTCTGAGGATCGCCAGGGTAGGAACGACATAAAATCACCGACAACCGCCTTGACGAATAATTTGCCGTATTCCTTGTCGGTGACGAAGACCCGCAGCGGGTGATCGAGCGTGCGGGATGTCTTCATCCGGTACAGGTAATCGTTGAAACGCATGCTGTCAGGCGACGGTTTCCTGCCGTGCACCAGCCGGAACTGCCGATACGACCAATACTTGTCGAACAGCTCGCCGATCGGGAGCGCCGCCAACTTCTCGACTTCCCGCCGAACGATCCTCTCTACTTTGCTGCCGAGCAAATACTCAAAAAAATTGAAGCTCACCTCTGCGCCGTCCATGTTCCTGATCTACACGCGGCGCTTGTGGCGCCATCGGTCGGGCTGCGGCGTTGCACGCTCATGACGTGGAGAAAAACACCTTAGAAAACGCGTCCTCCGCCTCTGGCGGGAAGAATTTCGTATTCGCAGCGTCTGGACAGTTCGTTATCTCGCCGACGAGCACGGACTTTCCATTCGAATACACGTCAATACGAACAAAATCGAAGAAGGCGCTCAGTTTGCGTGCCACGGCAAGCATTTCGTCGAGATTTACTGGTGCATCGATATCCAAATCAGGCTGTTGAATATTGATCGAGAAATCAGGCTTCGCCCAATCGGAAGAATAATCTCTCTTCCTCCTATTTTCATCGAAACCGACGCTCGCAGATATGCATTTTGGCACGCCGCAATAGCAATGTATCTTGTAATTTGCGACTTCGCCGTCGTCAAATATCAAAGGTTCTACGATTATCTTTCGTTCAAAATTCTTGTAGTTTCTTTCGTGGTTCATCGGATAATAGTCAAACGACAGCCACGAAACGATCTTTTCATAATCGATCGGCTCTCCGTGCTTCCTGATGATCACTTTGCCGCTCGCGTGCGTCGGCTTGATGCAGCAGCGATCGGGAAAATCATAGTTCCTCACCTCCTCCTCCGTTCTGAGGATCGCCAGGGTAGGAACGACATAAGAGTCACCGACAACCGCCTTGACGAATAATTTGCCGTATTCCTTGTCGGTGACGAAGACCCGCAGCGGGTGATCGAGCGTGCGGGATGTCTTCATCCGGTACAGGTAATCGTTGAAACGCATGCTGTCAGGCGACGGTTTCCTGCCGTGCACCAGCCGGAACTGCCGATACGACCAATACTTGTCGAACAGCTCGCCGATCGGGAGCGCCGCCAACTTCTCGACTTCCCGCCGAACGATCCTCTCTACTTTGCTGCCGAGCAAATACTCAAAAAATGTCACGCTCGCCCCACGTCAACCCCCAATTACACGTATAGACGCACTGCACCGCACCTGCACCTGCTTTTTCGGGCGCGCGGCGCCCGGCTGCGCGGCTTCACGCCGCTGCTGTTTCTTTTGCGAAACCGGGCCGTACGCGGCGCTGAAGGTGCGAAGCTCCCTTGCCCCGCAATATGCGCACGGTGGAGCGCGGAAAGACCGCCGCCGCCTGTCGACCACCTTCCCGGTTCTCGGGCCGCCGACCGGCCGGCAAGGCAACGCAATCCGGCGGCCGCTATTTCATGTCTCCCGGTCGTGCCGGACTCCGAGATCCGGTGCCACCGCCACCGGTTGGGCCGCGGTGTCGTACGCTCATTGCGTAGCGAACAGCGCCTGCGAAATCGCCTTCTCAGATTCCGGCGGGAAAATTTTCGCCATCGCGGCGCTTGGGCAGTTTGTTATCTCACCGACGAACACCGAATTTCCATCGGAATACAGGTCAATACGAACCAACTCGAAGAAGGCGCTCAGTTTGCGCGCCACGGCGAGCATGTCTTCGAGATTCTCCGGCGCCGGCCGCTTTCCGTCTGGCGGACGATGTATCGAGAAGCTGGCATCGGTCCAATCGCAATGTACGACAAAACTCGATCTCTGTGAGTCCGGACCAATACCGGCGAAGACGAATTTTGGTACGCCGCGAAAACAAAAAACCCGATAGTCCATTATGTTGTCATCATCAAAAACGAGAGGTTCTACGATTATCTTCCGTTCAAGATTCTTGTAGTTTCTTTCGTGGTTCATCGGATAATAGTCAAACGACAGCCACGAAACGATCTTTTCATAATCGATCGGCTCTCCGTGCTTCCTGATGATCACTTTGCTGCTCGCGTGCGTCGGCTTGATGCAACAGCGATCGGGAAAATCATAGTTCCTCACTTCCTCCTCGGTTCTGAGGATCGCCAGGGTGGGAACGACATAAGAGTCACCGACAACCGCCTTGACGAATAGTTTGCCGTATTCCTTGTCGGTAACGAAGACCCGCAGCGGGTGATCGAGCGTGCGGGATGTCTTCATCCGGTACAGGTAATCGTTGAAACGCATGCTGTCGGAAGCCGGTTTCCTGCCGTGCACCAGCCGGAACTGCCGATACGACCAATACTTGTCGAACAGCTCGCCGATCGGGAGCGCCGCCAATTTCTCGACTTCCCGCCGAACGATCTTCTCTACTTTGCTGCCGAGCAGATACTCAAAAAATGTCACGCCCGCCCCACGTCAACCCCAGATTACAAATATAGACGCACTGCACAACATCTGCACCTGCTTTTCGGGCGCGCGGCGCTGAAGGTGCGGAAGTCTCCCTTGCCCCGCAATATGCGCACGGTGGAGCGCGGAAAGGCCGCCTCCTGTCGGCCGCCTTCCCGGTTCTCCGGGCGCTGACCGGCCGGCCCCATCGCGCGCTGTTGCAGGAGCGGGCCGGTCTACCCTTTTCGTTTGCGCCGGCAGGCGCTATCAGCCTGTTCGTTCAGGAGGTCCCGCACATGGTTGCGACAGTCTTCATCGATGGCGAAGCCGGCACTACCGGCCTGCAGATCCGTCAGCGGCTGGAGGGCCGCGCTGATCTCGAGCTCCTGTCGATCGCGCCGGACAGGCGCAAGGACGCCGCCGCCCGTGCCGAGCTGCTCAACAGTGCCGACGCCGTCATCCTCTGCCTGCCGGACGCGGCGGCGCGTGAGGCGGTCGGCCTGATCTCCAGCAACGCCGTGCGGGTCATCGACGCCTCGACCGCGCATCGCGTCGCCGACAGCTGGACCTTCGGCTTCCCTGAAATGGACCCTGGCCAGCGGGCCAAGGTCGCCGCGGCGCACCGTGTCTCCAATCCCGGCTGCTGGTCGACCGGCGCCATCGCGCTGGTCCGGCCGCTCACCGCCGCCGGCATCGTGCCGGCCGCCACACCGCTCACCATCTTCGGCATCTCGGGCTATTCCGGCGGCGGCAAGTCGCTGATCGCCGAATTCGAGGACGAGGCGGCAGCCAACCACACCGACGACCGTGCGCGCATCTACGCGCTCACCCTCCAGCACAAGCATGTGCCGGAGATCGTGAAGCATGGCGGGCTCGCCGTGCGCCCGGTCTTCGCGCCTTCGGTCGGCCGCTACTACAAGGGCATGATCGTCGAGGTGCCGCTTCATCTCGACACCCTCCCCGGCAGCCCGAAGCTCGCCGACATCCATCAGGTGCTCGCCGAGCGCTACATGCGCGAGCGTTTCGTTGATGTTGCCCCGCTGGAGGAGTCCGCCGCGCTCACCGGCCTGCAGCCGGAGGCGCTGAACGGCACCAACAGCATGCGGCTCTTCGTCTTCGGCTCCGACGATGTGCGTCAGGCGCGCCTGGTGGCGCTCCTCGACAATCTCGGCAAGGGCGCCTCGGGCGCCGCGGTGCAGAATCTCAACCTGATGCTGGGTCTCGACGAGGCCGCCGGGCTGGCCTGATACTCGGACGTCAGGTTGCGGTCGCAGCCGCGGCCATCGGCACCGCCGGCCACATGCGGCGCAGGTGGAACACCGCGGCGATGAGCACGATCATCGCGCCAAGCTGATGCGTCAGCGCGACATCGAGTGGCACCACCATCAACAGCGTTGTGACGCCCAGCATCGCCTGCAGCGTCACCAGCAGCGCCAGACCGAGAGCCCCCCGCGCATACGGCGTGTAGCGCGCCTGGAAGGCATGGGCCCAGGCGACCGTGAACAGAAGATAGGCGCCGAGCCGGTGGTCGAACTGCACGGTCAGCACGCTCTCGAACAGGTTCCGCCACCACGGCGATAGCGCAAACAGGCCGGAGGGAACCAGCGTTCCGTCCATCAGCGGCCAGGTGTTGTAGGTCAAGCCGGCGTCGAGCCCGGCAACCAGCCCGCCGAGGAATATCTGCACGAAGGTCAGGCCGACGAGCAGGCCGGCGACGCCGCGCAGGCGCTGTCGCGAGCCGCTCAAGGGACTTGGCGCCAGCCCGCGCGCCAGCCACACCGTGTAGGCGAGGATCAGCGCCGCGAAGGTCAGATGGATGGCCAGTCGGTACTGGCTCACGCTGGTACGCTGGCTGAGGCCGCTCGTCACCATCCACCAGCCGACCAGGCCCTGCAGTCCGCCAAGCAGGAAGAGCGCCACCAGACGTGGCTTCAGCCGCGCCTCGATCCGGCCGGTCACCCAGAAGAAGATCAGCGGCAGCAGCACCACCGCGCCGATCAGCCGGCCGAGCAGCCGATGACTCCACTCCCACCAGAAGATGCCCTTGAACGCGGCCAGGGTCATGCCCTTGTTGAGCTCCTGGTATTGCGGGATCTGCTGGTATTTCAGGAATTCTTCTTGCCACTGCGCCTGATTGAGCGGCGGGATGACGCCGTGGATCGGCTGCCATTCGGTGATCGACAGGCCGGATTGGGTCATCCGCGTCGCGCCGCCGACCACCACCATGGCCACGATCATCAGCGCGACCACGGCGAGCCACGCCCGCACCATCGCGCGGTCGCGGCCGGGGTCCTTCGCCGGTACGGATTGGCTACTCGTGATACTTGCCAAGAACGCTACTCCTCGGGCATTGGGTTACAGGAGAGCCGCCCCCGGGAGCAAGCCGGCATCCGGTGCGGCTTTTGGTCCGATTCCAAGGAGTGGATTGCCCTGTCGATGGCCCTGCCCCGCACCGTCCGCAAGTTCATCGGCGCCGTGCTGCTGCTCGTCTTCGTGACGTTCTACGCACTGGTCGCCATGACCATCGGCGCCGCCAAGCTGCCCGGCACCTCCGTCTGGGTGCAGACGGTCTATTACGCCGTTGCCGGGCTGATCTGGGTCATTCCCGCCGGACTCATCATCAAATGGATGCAGCGCCCCGACCCGGGCGACCAATAGACCCTATGCCGCCACCTCGTCGGCCACCTTCTCGCGCGGCATCGGCGGCGCCTCACCATCCTCGATCTCCCGCGCCGGGGCGGCGGGATCGACCACCAGCAGCAGGATGCGCGCGTCGCTGACCGCCGTGACGCGGTCGAAGGCGCCCTTGGTGCGCGGATCCGAGGCACCGAACTCGCTCACCACCACGGCAAGGTCCGCCGTGCCGCCGGCCTTGGCGATCATCGCGTCACTGGCGTCGAGGATCACGCAATCGTAGGTCATCGCCAGGGCCGAAAGGATCGTATCCAGCCGCTCCTGGTCGAGAAGCTCGGCAGTGAGCGGCACGCGCCCCGCCGGGATGAAATGCACGCGCGAGCGCCGGTCGCGGAAGATGACCTGTGCGAAGGAGGCTTCGCCGTCGAAGAGGTCGCAGAAGCCGGGCAGGTCCGCCCCCTCGCCCATCGAGACGGCATCGGCATTGTCGCCCCGGAAATCGACCACCACGGTGCGCATGTCGGCACGCGCCAGGGCGCGCGCCAGCGCCACCGCCGCCAGCGGCCGTCCGTTCTCGTCCGATCCTTCCGCCAGGGTCACCAGCACACGCCTGGCGTCACCGGCGATGATCTCACCGGCGATCGTTGTCAGCGACTCCTCCACCCGGTCGACCAGATCGGGCGCCAGCGTCGGCTCCGCCGGCATCATCCGGCGCACGCTGTGGTCGTCCGCCCAGCGTAGATGGCCGCCGACCGGCATGGCGTCGGGCACCACCGGCACCATGTCGTCGAAGGTGACGCGCCGCATCGGCCGGCCGCTTGCCAGCTCGCGCAGCAGCACGAAGGCGATCGCCAGGATCAACGCCACCGCCGCCGCGGCGCTGGTCATCGGCATGATTTTCGGGAAGCTCGGATCGCTGGGCACCGCCGCCTCGGAGATAATCCGGGCATCGGCCGGCGGCAGGCTCGCCTGCTCGCGCGCCAGCGCCTCGCGGTAGCGCCTGAGATAGGCGTCAAGCAGATCGCGCTGGGCGGCGGCCTCGCGCTCCAGCGCCGCCAGTTCGACGCCGGCGTCGTTGGCCTGGCCGGTTGCGACCTTCTGCCGCGACAGCGCGGCGTTCAATTCCTTCTCGCGCGCCTGGGCGAGCGCCACTTCGGCATCGAGCGAGTCGACGATCTTGTGCAATTCGGCCGCGATCTGCCGGTCGAGGTCGGCGATCTGCGCCGTTATCTCCTTCATGCGCGGATGCTGCGGCCCCAGCGTCACCGAAAGCTGCGCCGCCTGCGAGCGCAGAGCCACCTCCTGCTCGATCAGCCGCTGGATGAGCGGCGAATTGAGCACGTCGGGAACGTTCGGCGTCACGCCCGCCGTGAGCGCGGCACGGATCTGGTCGGCCTTCGCTCGCGCGTCGGCCATCTGGCTGCGAATCTTGGCAAGTTCCGTGCTGAGATCGCCGAGTTGCTGCTGCGGCAAGGTGGTGTTGGCGATGCTGCCGGAGGCAAACAGGTCGTTCTTGCTGCGGAAGGCTTCGACCTTGCCCTCGGCGTCCTTCACCTTGGTGCGCAACTCGCCGATCTGCGCCGAAAGATATTTTGCGGCGTCGGCGTTGGAGATCCGCTTCGCCTCGCGCTGCAAGGCGATATAACCCTCGGCAATGGCGTTGTCGGCCGCCGCGGCGAGCACGGGATCGGTCGAGTCGAATTCGATGACGATCACCCGCGACTTGTCGACCGCATAGACCGCCAGTCTCTTGTAGTAGGTCTCGAGCACCTGGTCCTCGACCGAGCCGGCAGGCTTGGGTGCGCGGCCGATCTTGGCCAGAAGCTTGTCGATAAGCGACGTGCCGCGCAGCGCCGGGTTGAACTCCGGCTTGCTGGCCAGATCGAGCTTGGCGGCGACGCTCTTGGCCAGATCGCGCGAGCGGATGAGCTGCACCTGGCTGGTGATTGCCTGCTCGTCGAGGGTCGTGGCGGTCTGCTCGGGACTGACCTGGGTGGTCTGCGTCAGGTTCGAACTCGCCGACCTGGATCAGGATCGCCGTCTGCGCCGTGTAGATCGGCTTGACGCGGCTCAGGCCGTAATAGGTTCCGCCCGCCACCAGCGCAACGAAGACAATGATATATGGCAGCTTCCTCAACAAACTTGAGAAAAGCGCGCGGAGATCGATCTCCATCTCTGTCGCTGTGGCCGCGGGGCTGTCCATCGCAAAACTCGGTCCTCAAACTGCGATCGATCATCCAAACTCATGGTAATCACATCGTTAACGCGGCCAACGATGGCACTAAGCGTTCGTTAAGCTTGATTAATCTTGCGTTAATACCTTCCGAGTCCCGAGTCGCTTTTACCAGCCCTTAACCATAATCGCCCGATAGTCGGCTGCAGCACCGCATCATCAGGTGAGAAGCCGGCTCATGCGTTCGTTTGGATTAATTCCCCTGCTGATCGGCCTCACTTTGCTCGCCGGTTGCGCCAGCACCCCCACAGTCAAGAACGGCTATCACCCCGAACTGGTGTCGGCCTACCACCTCGATGCCGGCGACCGGGTGCGCGTCATCGTCTTCGGCCAGACCGACCTGTCCAACACCTATGTCGTCGATCAGGCCGGCAACCTTTCGATGCCGCTCATCGGCACGCTGCCGGCGCGTGGCCGTTCGACCGCCGAGATCGAGAAGGATATCGCCCAGCGCCTGCGCAAGGGCTATGTCCGCAACCCCGACGTATCGGTCGAGATCGACCGTTATCGTCCATTCTTCGTCATGGGCGAGGTCACCGCCGCCGGCCAATACCCCTATGTCCCGGGTATGACCGTGCAGCAGGCCGTGGCGATCGCCGGCGGCTTTACGCCGCGCGCCAGCGTCCAGTCCGTGCAGGTCACCCGCAGCGTCGACGGCCAGATCGCCAGCGCGCTTCTCCCGCTCGGCGAAGCCGTCCTGCCCGGCGACACCCTCTATGTGCGAGAGCGCCACTTCTGACGATCACGCAACGGGGCGACACACTTGAAGATCGTTCATTGCTTCCGCGAGCCCGTCGGCGGTCTGTTCCGTCATGTCCGCGACCTTGCCGAGGCGCAGCAGGCGGCAGGCCATGCGGTCGGCATCGTGTGCGATTCCTCGACCGGCGGCAGCCTCGACGATGCGTCGCTCGAGCGCCTGCAGCCACTCCTGTCGCTCGGCCTCCTCCGCTTTCCCATGCGCCGCCAGATGGCGCCGTCCGATCTCGCCGCCGCCTGGCGCATTGCCGGCAAGGTGCGGCCTCTCGCTCCCGATGTCCTGCATGGTCACGGCGCCAAGGGTGGCGCCTATGCGCGGACGATCGGCACCCTCTTGCGGGCAACTGGTAGCCGCGTAGCCCGCTTCTACACCCCCCACGGCGGCAGCCTGCATTTCGATCCGAAGTCGTCGGCCGGCCGCCTCTATTTCCTGGCCGAGCGCGGCCTCGGCCGCATGACCGACGGCTTCATCTTCGTCAGCCAATACGAGGCCGATACCTACGCCGCCAAGGTCGGAGGTCCGCGTGCCGCCGTCAGCATCGTTCCCAACGGCCTCAGGCCGGAGGAGTTCGAACCGGTCGTCGCCGCCCCCGACGCCGCCGATTTCCTCTTCATCGGCACGCTGCGCGAGCTGAAGGGCCCCGACGTCTTCCTGATCGCGCTGGCGCTTTTGCGCGAAGACACCGGCCGCACGCCGACCGCGGCCATCGTCGGCGGCGGCGAGGAGAAGCCGCGCTACGTCGCCATGGCCGCCGAGCTTGGCCTTGGCCGTGCGGTGACCTTCCACGATCCCATGCCGGCGCACGCTGCCTTTCGGCTTGCCCGCGCCGTCGTCGTGCCGTCACGCGCCGAGTCGATGCCCTATGTCGTCCTCGAGGCGATCGCCGCCGGACTGCCGCTGATTGCCACCCGCGTCGGCGGCATTCCCGAGATCTTCGGCAGTGAATCCGGCCGCCTGGTCGCACCGGCGGAGACCGGCGAGCTTGCCAACGCCATGGCCGCGATGCTGGCGGCGCCGGAAGCCGCTCAGGCCGCCGCCGAGCGGCTGAAGGCCCGGATTCGCGTGAACTTCACCGTCGAAGCCATGGCTGCGGCAATCGAGGCCGCCTACGCCGCCGCAAGAACGCGTTAAGCATAAGCCGCAATCCGCCCGTTTTTAGCCGTCCAAACAAGCGTTTGTTAGCCGCAGTCCCCTAAGCATGGCTGCTGGGACTGACGGGTTTGAGTGGACGCTTGGAAATGAACCAGCATGACTTGGCGACGACCGGTGCCGCCGCCCATTCTGCCGGGCCTGCGGCACCGACGCCGCCCGAAAACGAAAATCCTTCCCCGCGGGTTGCCGACAATCCGGCGCTGAGCGCTGCCGCGCGCCTGGTCGCCTCCAGCCTGTCGTCGAGCCCGATCTCCCCCATCCTGCTTGCCGGTCTTGCCCGCATCATCGAGTTCACCGCGATCCTCGTCGCCGGCGCGGCCATCTTCTTTGCATACGTCGTGCCGGACGAGGGTATGGCCTGGTGGTATGCCGCGCCGCTCGTCGGCGGCGCGCTTGCCGCCGTCGTCATGATCCAGCTCGCCGACGGTTATTCGGTCGCCTCTTTCCGCCGGGGTGGTCTGCAGCTCGGCCGCGTCTTCCTCGCCTGGACGATGGTCTTCGTCCTCTTCGCCGTCGTCACCTTCCTCGGCAAGATCGGCGACTCCTATTCGCGTGTCTGGGTGACCTCGTGGTATGTCTCCGGCCTCTTCGTCTTCACCGGCTTCCGCCTGGCCTTCGCCCGCCTGGTGCGCACCTGGATCCACACCGGCCGTCTTGAGCGCCGCGCCGTCATCGTCGGCGGCGGTAAATCGGCCGAGAAGCTGATCCGCGCCATCGAGGCCGAGCCCGACAACGACATCCGCATCTGCGGCATCTTCGACGACCGTCAGGACAACCGTTCGCCGCCGATCGTCGCCGGCTATCCGAAGCTCGGCAATATCGCCGAGCTGGTCGATTTCGGCCGCCTCGCACGCATCGACCTGCTCATCGTGGCCCTGCCGATCACCGCCGAGGCCCGCGTGCTGCAGATGGTGCGCCAGCTCTGGGTGCTGCCCGTCGACATCCGTCTGTCGGCGCACACCAACAAGCTGCGCTTCCGCCCGCGCACCTATTCCTTCGTCGGCAAGGTCCCCTTCCTCGACGTCTTCGACAAGCCCATCGCCGGCTGGGACGTGGTGTCGAAATGGATGGTCGACCACATCGTTGGCGGCCTCATCCTTCTCCTCGCTTCGCCGGTCATGGCCTTGGTGGCGCTGGCCATCAAGCTCGACAGCAAGGGCCCGGTGCTCTTCAAGCAGAAGCGCTACGGCTTCAACAACGAGCTGATCGAGGTCTACAAGTTCCGCTCGATGTATGTCGATCAGGCCGATGTCAATGCGGCCAGACTGGTCACCCGGGATGACCCGCGCGTCACCCGCGTCGGCCGCTTCATCCGCAAGACCAGCCTCGACGAACTGCCCCAGCTCATCAACGTCGTCTTCAAGGGCAACCTGTCGCTGGTCGGCCCGCGCCCGCATGCGCTCCAGGCCAAGGCCGCCGACCGCCTCTACAACGACGTCGTCGACGGCTATTTCGCCCGTCACCGGGTGAAGCCCGGCATCACCGGCTGGGCTCAGATCAACGGCTGGCGCGGCGAGACCGACACCGCCGAGAAGCTCCAGCACCGCATCGAGCACGATCTCTTCTACATCGAGAACTGGTCGGTGCCGTTCGACCTCATGATCATCGCCGCGACGCCGTTCCACCTTTTCCATTCGGAGAATGCGTATTGAGCACGGCGGCGGTCGCTTCCGACGTCCGCAGCGCCGCGCCGACTTGGCGCTTCGGCCGCAAGCTCGGCGATTTGGCGCTCGGCCTGATCATCTTCCTCGGCGGCTTCGTCATTCATGAGCCGGCGCCCTACGAACTGCTGCTCCTGCCCGTCATCGTCGCCTGGACCTTCTTCGGCCTGAAGATCAACCGCGCCTTCCTGCCTCTGGTGCTGCTCCTGGCGCTCTATCTGGTTGGCGGCATTCTGGCGCTGACACAGCTGCCGTCGATCAGCACCGGCGTCCTCTACACCGCGACCAGCGCCTTCCTCATGCTGTCGGCGATCTTCTTCGCCGCGGTCATTGCCGAGGCGCCGATGCGGCGGCTGACCGTTATCAGGACGGCCTATATCGCCGCCGCCGTCCTCACATCGCTCGCCGGCATCGGCGGCTATTTTCATGTCATCCCCGGCGGCGGCATGTTCCTGCGCTATGGCCGCGTCATGGGTGCCTTCCAGGACCCCAACGTCTTCGCTCCCTTCCTGGTGCTGCCGATCGCGCTGCTCTTCCGCGACATCCTCAGCCAGCGGCTCCGCAACAACCTGTTCAACGTGGCGCTTCTGCTCATTCTGCTCCTGGCCGAGTTCCTCGCCTTCTCGCGCGCCGCCTGGGGCATGACGGCACTCGTTCTCGTGCTGGTCGGCGTGTTCACCTACGTCAACGAGCCGCGCCAGCTCGGCCGCCTGCGTGTCGTCGTCTTCTTCGCCGCCGGGCTGGTTGCCATTGCCATGCTGGTCGCCGTCGCCCTGTCGATCCCGGCCGTCTACCACCTGTTCGAACAGCGCGCCCAACTCCTCGAGAGCTACGATGCCGGTCATCTCGGGCGCTTCGCCCGCCAGGCGATCGGCTTCTTCCTCGTCCAGCAGCATCCGCTCGGCATCGGCCCCGAACAATTCGGCAAGCTGCTCGGCGAGGACGAGCACAACATGTGGCTGAAGGGCTTCACCACCTACGGCTGGATCGGCGGCTTCTCCTACATCGTCCTGGTCATCTGGACGCTGGTCGTCTCCTTCCCGCTGCTGTTCAAGCAGCGGCCGTGGACGCCGATCGTGCAGTGTGCCTTCGCCGTCTTTGTCGGCCACGTGATGATCCACAACGTCATCGACAACGACCACTGGCGCCATCTCTTCCTGCTCTACGGCATGCTGTGGGGCGCGGTCGCCGCCGAAAGGATGC
>CAVXLJ010000032.1:0-25580 GCA_963762605.1 uncultured Alphaproteobacteria bacterium
GGCGCCGAAAGCGGCTGGACCTCGCCGGCGAGCACACCGGCGGCAAGGGCATCGTGACACGGCGAAGCGAGATGCCCGTAGGATTCCATACCGTAGCCGCGCATGTAGAACGCGGTGATCGCCGCAACGAAACGCGCGATCGGACTGCCCGCTGCGGCGAGCCGATCACGGTGCGCCTCGGTGAGGACCTCGCGCATGGTGACGTCGAGGGGCACGAGTGTCTTCTGCCACGGCGCCTGAAGCACCCGCTGCGCGGCTTCCGGATCGTGAATGATGTTGGCTTCGGCGGCCGGGCTCTGGTTGCCCGGTGCATCGGCGGCGCCACCCATGATGACGATATCGCGATGCGGTTCCAAAGATCCGGTACCCGGTCAAGAGCGTGCGCCAGATTGGTCAGCGGGCCAATAGCAAGGATGCGAAGCTCGCCGCCATAGCCTGGCGGGTCATGTCGTCGATGAGCGCGGCGGCATCCCTCTCCGAGGGTTGGCTCCGCACCTCCATGGGCAGGCCGGCATCGCCCAGTCCGTCGGCGCCGTGGACATGGGTCGCCAGATAGGTGACCTCGCCGACAAGCGGGCCTCGGCGCCAATTGCCACCGGATGTCGGTCCGCCCGGCGAGTTCCAGAACGCGCAGATCTTGATCGCGCATGTCGTGCGGATGTTGCCGAACACGGTCGTGACGCAACCAGCGACACATGTCGTGTGCCAGCAGGTACAGAAGGGCCATGCGTCATCGACGCCGGTGTCGCAATCGACAAGTACGGGTGTTCTTTCGGACATTCGATTCCTGGTCAGCCGCGTGGAATAATGACGGGACGTAATTCGTGTCGGACACGTCGTAACGCTCGCGGCGCGAGCGCCCGATCGCCTGAACGGCAGCGCGACAACGGTCACCGCATAGGGCAGCGCCTGCACGAGCGCTGCATGCCGAGGCCGGTCCCCTGCAGGTGACCGCGACCGAGGCGGCCAGGGCGAACAGGAGCGACGCCAGCAGCGTTCCGAGCGGGGTCGCCCGGCCGAAGATCACGGCGGCAAAGGCGATGAAGCCGAGACCGCCGGTCAGCTGCGAATTGAACGAGGCGACTGAGCTCATCGAGAGATAGGCACCGCCGACCCCGGCCAGGGCACCGCTTAGCACGACAGCGAGCGTGCGGATGAGGTCCGGCTTGATGCCCACCGCCAGCGCCGCCTCGTCGGAATCGCCGACGGCGCGAACACGCGCACCGAAGATCGTGGCGTTCATGACGATCGCTGCCAGCACCGTGAAGACAAGCGCGACATAGAGAAGCGCACTCTGGTTGTTGAGGGCGTGGCCGAGCACCGGCACATTCTGCAAGGGGCCGAGGGGAATGCGCGGAATGAGCTTCACCCCCATCGGGGCATAGGTGCCGGTGGCATGCAGCCCGTTACGCACGATCAGAAGGCTGAGACCCGTCGCCAGAAGATTGACGGCAATGCCGGCGATGATGATCTGGCGATTGAGAGCGAAGGCGGCGAAGGCCAGAAGGCCGGCCATGGCGGCACCGGCAACGATCGCCGCCAGCACGCCGATCCAAGGGTCGCCGGTCATTTTGCCGACCGCGATAGCGGCGAGTGCTGCAACCAGCATGCAGCCGTCGAGAGCGATATTGGGCGCGCGGACACGTTCGGCGAACATGCCGCCGACCGCCGTGACCAGAATCGGCGCGAGGCTCGTCAGGACGAGGAAGAGAAAATCGCCGATCGCGGTCATCAGGCCTCCTTGCTGCCGATGCGCTGGCTGGTGATCAGCAGGATGAGGATGCCCTGCAGGATGAAGACCAGTTCGAACGGCACGTTACTCGACGCCTGCATCACAGTCGCGCCGGTCATCAGCGAGGCATAAAGCAGCGCCGCCAGAAGGATGCCGAGCGGCTTCAGACGGCCGATGAGCGCAACGGTGATGCCGAGAAAGCCGTATTGCGGCGAAAAGTCGAGATATAGGCGTGGTCGATGCCGAGGATGGCAATGCCACCGGCAAGCCCTGCGAGCGCGCCGCTGCCAAGGAGTAAAATGAACAGATAGCGCCCGGACGAAATGCCAAGATACTCGGCAAAAGCGGGCTGCAGGCCGGCGGCTTCCATCCTCCTGCCGAAGCGCGTCCAGCGGAACGCCACCCACAGGGCGACGGCGATGGCGATGGCGAGAAAGACCCCGGCATTGGCGGCCGAGGGCGGCAGGATGCGCGCGAGCCAGAGGGACGGATCGAGCGGCGGTGTTTCAACGGCACCGAGGTCGGATCGCGAAAGTAGCTGTTGACCAGAAACAGAGCCAGATCGACCGCGATGTAGTTGAACATCAGCGTGGTCAGAATCTCATTGGTGCGATAGCGGACCCTGAGCCAGGCTGGTACGGCGATCCAGATCACGCCGGTCAGGGTCGCGGCGATCAGCGCAATCGTCTGCCCGAGCGGCCCGCCGACACCGACATCCTGTGCCACGACCGCCGCGGTCAGCCCGCCAAGGATGAGCTGCCCCTCGCCGCCGATGTTGAACGCGCCCGCCCGGAACCCGACCGTTGCCGAAAGCGCCGTCAGCACCAGCACGGTCGCGATGGCGATCATGCTGCCGAAGGCATAGCGGGTGGAGAAGGTGCCGAAGATGAAGGACGAAAAAGCGTTGAGCGGATCGCCGGTGATCAGCGCGATGATGGCCAGGCAGATGGCAAGGCCGATGAGGATGGCACTCACCGACTGAATGAGGCCAAGCGGCAACACGCGCCAATGGGGAATGGCGAAGCCGCGAATGCGGCCCCGCGGCTCAAGCTCTGTCAAAGCGGGTAACTCTCGCGGGGTTATCGGTGTTCTCCGAGCATTGCGCGACCGACCTCCGCTTCGGTGGGCCTTCGACCGGAGTATTCAGCGACGATGGAGCCTGAGAAGATGACCAGAACACGATCGGCGATCTGCGTCACTTCCTCGATCTCGCTCGAAACCAGCAGCACCGCAGCACCCGCATCGCGCTGCGCCACCAGCTCGGCGCGCACGAAATCGGTGGCGGCAATGTCGAGACCGCGGGTCGGTTCCGCACATACGACGATCTCAGGTCGGAGCGAGAGTTCGCGGGCAAGGACCATCTTCTGCGCGTTGCCGCCAGATAGTCGGCGCGCCAACTGCTGTGGCGAGTGGGCGCGCACATCGAACGCACGCATCATCTCGCGGGTCAGATCGGTCATCCCGGTGTCGGAAAGGAAGAAGCCGCCGAGGCGCGGCGAATCGAAATGGCCGACGGCGATATTGTCCGTGACCGACCAATATCCGGCCATGCCGCGCCCGATCCGGTCCTCGGGGATGTGACACAGACCGGCCTTGCGCGCAGCGCCGGCACCGCGTCCGGCAATATCGACGCCGTGGGCGATCACCGCGCCGGCGCTCGGCCGGCGCAAACCGGTGATCGCCTCGACAAGTTCCGTCTGGCCGTTTCCGGCGATGCCAAGGACGCCGACGATCTCGCCGGCGCGAACCTCGAAATCGATGCCATGCACGACCTCGATGCCCTTGCCGTTTCTCAGGGTGAGGCCCTTGACCTGGAGGCGGGTCTCGCCGGCTTCGCCCATCGCCACGTCGCTCTTCACCGGCCTTTCCTGACCGGTGATCAGCGTCGCAAGTTCGTCATTGGTCACCTCGCTTATCGGCGCCGTGGCAACCCGGTGACCATGGCGAAGCACGGTGACGCGGTCGGCAAGCTGGCGCACCTCCTTGAGGTGATGCGTGATCAGGACGACCGCGAGCCCGTTGGCCGCAAAGCCTCGCACGACATCGAAGAAGCGTTCGATCTCGGCGGGAGTCAGCACGGCCGTCGGCTCGTCGAGCACGAGAACCCGCACCTGGCGCGAAAGCGCCCTGATGATCTCGACTCGCTGCTGGACGCCGACGGGTAGGGTCCCGACGCGGTCCGTCGGGCGCACGTCGAGACCGTAAGTCTCTGCAAGCCGGGCGACCGTCGCAATCGCTTCACGCGGCTTGAGGAAAGGTCCGGCATGCGGCTCACTGCCGAGGAAGACGTTCTCGGCAACGGTCATCGAGGGCACCAGCTTGAAGTGCTGATGCACCATGCCGATGCCGAGCTCCTGGGCGCGCCGGGGCGAGGTGACCTCGGCCGGCTCTCCGCCGATCAGAATCTCACCTTCATCCGGCCTGAGCAGGCCGAACAGGCAGTTCATCAGCGTCGACTTGCCGGCGCCGTTCTCGCCAAGTAGCGCATGGATCTCGCCGCTGCGGATATCGAGATCGACGCCCGCCACGGCCGTCATGGTGCCGAAGCGCTTGACGATGCCGCGCATGCTCAGGACCGGCGCATTGGCACCGGTCCCGGAGCTTTCGGATTGTGGCGTGAGTTCGCTCATGCCTCTGCGCACCCGGCATGCCGCGGCAAAACGCGCCGCGGCCCATCGCGGCTACTTTAGCACTGTTTTAACCTTGATCTGGCCGTCGATGACCTTCTGGCGCTGCGCGTTGAGCTGATCCTGGATCGACTTGGGCACCAGCTTGTCGTTGAAAGCGATGTCGACGCCGCCGTTGGCGATATCACCGACGCGGGTCGTGCCCATTTCGAGCTTGCCGTCGATGAAGTCCTTGATGGCGGTGAAGACCGTGGTGCCGACCGCCTTGATGGCGCTCGCCGGAGTGGAATCGGGATGCAGGTAGTTCTGGTTTGAGTCGGTGCCGATGGCATAGCGGCCACTGTCATCGCCGGCCTGAAGGATGCCGAGACCGGCCGCACCGGCGACCTGATAGACCACGTCCGCGCCCGCCTTGTAGATGGCGGTGGTCAGGTCATACGCCTTCTGCGCGCTCTGGAAATCGCCGATGAAGCGGACATCCACGGCGATGTCGGGCGAGATCGACTGCGCACCCTGCTCATAGCCGACGATGAAGTCGCGGATGACCGGAATGTCCATGCCGCCGACAAGGCCGACTTTCTTGCTGCCGGTGGCGCGCGGAAACAGCGATGGATTGGTGGTGATGAGACCGGCAAGCGCGCCGACAAGGAAGGCGCCCTCGTTCTGCTTGTAGGAGATGCCGGTGACGTTCGGGCCGACGGACGGTGAATCGAAGATCAGGTATTTCTGGTCCGGGAACTGCGGCGCGACCTTCTTGAGCGTCGAGGCGACGACGGTGCCACCGGTGACGATCAGATTGTAGTTGCCGCTGGCGGAGGCTTCGGTGAGGTTGCGCTCCCAGGCGGGGGCATCATCCGCGCCGGCTTCGACGACTTTGACGGCGACCCCGAGCTCCTTGACGGCCCGTTGCAGGCCTTCGTTGGCGGAGTCCATGAAGCTCTTGTCGCCAAGCTGACCGCTGAGCGGAGCGGAGATGTTGATCGTGGCGGCACTGGCGCGGCCGGTGAAGCCGGTCAAACCTGTCAAAACGAAGGCTGAGCCGAGGGCGAGCGTGCTGCGGCGGCTGAGCAGCGGGCCGCCCGCGAAGGCGTCGACAGTCTTGTTCATAGATATCTCCTTGAGACCAGATGACGATGCTTGCGGGTTACGTTTCATGCGACCTCCCTTACGAATTCGGTGATCAGCGCGCCGATCGCCTCCGCGTCTTCGACGTGCAGATAGTGCTTCATGCCCGGACGGATATGCAGGCGCGAACCGTCGATGCGCGCATGGAGCTTGCGCGACATGTCGGGCGTCGACCCCTCGTCCATTTCGCCCGTGACGATGAGCGTGGGTGCCGTGATGCGGTGCGCCTCGTCCAGCCGGTCGGTCGTGGCCAGGACTTCGTAGCTCGCCGCGTAAGGCTGCTGCGCCGTGGCAGCGATGATGGCGCGTTCGGCATCGACAAGGTCGGGCCGCGCTTCGGTGAACGCCTCAGTGAACCATCGGCGGACGCTGCCCCGCGCGACCTCGGCGGGCGGCGTGGTGCGGATCATCTCGAGTCTCGCCAGCGCCCGCCGCTTCTCTTCCTCCGTGCGACCGCCGATGGAATTGAGCAGGGTCAGCGACAAGGTTCGATCGGGATCCGCGATCGCGATAGCCTGGGCGAAAACAGCACCAATGGAGAACCCGACGATATGGACCGCGTCGATGTCCAGCTCGTTGGTCAGGCGAAAATGGTCGCCGACGAAATCCTCCAGCCGGTAGGGCATGTCGCCCCATTCGGATGCACCGTGGCCGCGATAGTCCGCCGCCACGTAGCTCAGCTCGCCGCCGAGATGCTTTGTCAACTCGTGCCAGGTAGCCGACGAACTGCCAACCCCATGCAAGAGTGCGACACAAGCTCCGTCTCGTGGTCCGCTCAACGAATAAGCGAGCCGCGGCGCACTCACCGTGAGCCCGCACTGTGCCTGGGTCGAGGGGGCTTCTTGCATGGCAGACGTCACTGCACCGCCTATTTGTTGCATGGTACACAGCTTCTGAAGCGACGAGCCTGCCTGCGATTTTTTCTAATTTCAAGGAGAAAATGGCTGTTTTCTGAATCTTTCTTGCATGTCACACGCCGCCATTGACCTCTTTGAATAAGTTCGATTACAGTCTGTGGCATGCAAGCGGTTGGAGCCAAGCTGAATACGCGGAGCGCCCAGAAGGCCGTCGCAGACGGCATTCGATCTCGCATCATCAGCGGCAAATTCGACCTCGGCGCGGCCCTGTCGGAGATTGCGCTGGCGCACGAGTTCGGCGTCAGCCGCACGCCGGTCCGCGAAGCGCTCAAGCAGCTGCAGACCGAGGGGCTGGTCAAGATCCGGCCGCGGGTGGGCACCTTCGTGTCCATCCCGTCGCGCTCCGAGATCATCGAACTGTTCCAGATGAAGGAGATTCTGGAGGGCGCGGCTGCGCGTATTCTGGCGTTGCGTGGCGACGTGCCGGAACTCGCACTGCTGCGCACCAACATCACGCGCTCGGACGCAGCGCTCGCCGCCAACGATGTCGCCACCTACGTCGACTTGGTTGGCGAGTTCCACCAGCTCATCGTGCAGGGTGCAGCCAACCGCAAGCTGCAGGCGCACTACACGCTGCTCATGAATCAGCTGGCTTTTCCGCGGCTGGTCGGCGCGTCGCTGTCTGTGCCGGGACGCTTCGCCAAGAGCGAAGACGAGCACCGGCACATGCTCGAAATCATTTCGACGAAGGACGGAGCCACCGCCGAGCAGTTCATGCGCTACCACGTGCGGGCGAGCCAGGAAGCACTGCTCGACGCGCTCCCATTCTCAGGCAGAACCACCGGTCAGGGCAGCCGCTGAAGCGCGCCGCCCTCGACACGGGCACCGTTTCGATCGGTCACAGCAGCAAGGACGACGTGCGCAATGGCTAAGGATTTCAAGGTGAGCTTCGGGGTCGATGTCGACGCAGTGTCGGGCTGGCTCGGTTCTTATGGCGGCGAGGATTGCCTGCAGGATATCCAGCGCGGCCTGTGGGCCGGCGAGGTCGGGCTGCCGCGCCTCGTCCGCCTGTTCAGGAAATACGACATCAAGGCAACCTTCTTCACGCCAGGCCATTCCATCGAGACCTTTCCAAAGAGCATGGCGCTTGTCGTGGCCGACGGTCACGAGATCGGCATCCACGGCTATTCGCACGAGAACCCGCGCGACATGTCCCCTCAGCAGGAGGAGGATGTGCTTGAGAAATCGATCGAACTGATCACCGCCCTGTGGGGTCGACGGCCGGTCGGCTATATCGCGCCCTGGGGCGAAATGACCACGGTGACCGCCGACATTCTGCTCAAGAACGGCATCCTCTACGACCGCACCCATGTGCTGCACGATTTCCAGCCCTTCTACGCACGCAGCGGCGATAGCTGGACCAAGATCGATTACTCGAAGCCCGCCGCCGAATGGATGAAGCCGCTGGTCCGCGGCCATGAGATCGAGTTGGTGAGCCTGGCGTTCAACTGGTACCTCGACGACCTGCCGCCGATGCTGTTCATCAAGGCGAGCCCCAACAGCTACGGCTTCACCAATCCGAGAGACATCGAGCAACTGTGGCGGGACCAATTCGACTGGGCCTATCGGGAATACGACTACGCGACGTTCCCGATCTGTCTGCATCCGGATGTCTCCGGCCGACCGCAAGTGCTCCTGATGCTCGAGCGGTTAATCGAATATATGCGTGGGCATCCGGGTGTGAGCTTCGACACCTGCGAGGCGCTGGCGCTTGACTTCAAGCGCCGCTATCCCTTCGCCACCGATCGCGCGTTCCCGTTCGACCGCGAGTTCGCAACCGCGTGACGCCGCCCGTTGGGTCGACGAACGAGGGAGAGGCGATCATGCCTGCCCACCCCCGCATTGCGGTGGTTATGGTCGGTGGGACTATCGCGGCGCGGGTCGACCGCGCCGGGCGCGGCGCCACCCTCGAACTCAAAGCCGAGGACCTCGTCGCGGGGCTGCCCTGGCTCGCCGACATCGCCGACGTTGCGTCGCGGACATTCTCCATGGCGATGTCCGCCGATCTCCGGCTCGGCGACGTCCGCGACCTCGCGCATGCGATCGCGGCCATCGTCGGAGAGGGATTCGATGGTGTGGTGGTCGCGCAGGGTACCGATACCATCGAGGAGACCGCCTATCTCCTCGACCTTATGCGCCCTCCGGGCGTCCCCGTGGTCGTGACCGGTGCGATGCGCAATCCCGGCAAACCCGGCGACGACGGGCCCGCCAATCTTGTCGCCGCGTTGCGCGTTGCGGCGGCGCCCGAAGCGCAGGCCATGGGTGTGCTGGTGGTAATGGACGATGTCATCCACCTGGCCCGCTTCGTCCGCAAGATGCACACGTCGGCCACCGGCAGCTTCGCCTCGCCGCTCGCCGGACCGGTCGGCTATCTCGTCGAGAATCGCGTCCGCCTGCCGCTCAAGCCGCGCGCACGATCGCCGCAATTCACCATCGCGGGCGACACCGCCCTCCCCGATGTCGCCCTTCTGACCATGTCGTCTGGCAATGACGAGCGGCTTCTCTCGCGTGTCGCCGAAGCCGAGTACCATGGCCTGGTCGTCGAGGCTTTCGGAGCAGGACATGTCGCGGCGCGAGTCGTTCCGGTGCTGGAGCAGATCGCGGCGCGCATTCCGGTCGTGTTCGCCAGCCGCACCGGCACTGGGGAGCTCTACCGGCACTCGGCTTCCTATCCGGGTTCCGAGGGCGACCTCCTGGCACGCGGCCTCATCTCGGCGGTGGCGCTCGACGGCCCCAAGGCACGCATTCTGCTCACCCTATTGCTCGCCACCGGCGCCGACCGCACCGCGATCGCCGCCGCCTTCGAGATGGCAAGCAGCTAATCATCGGAAGGATAAAGACAATGAAACTGCTGGTCCGTCGGTCCCTGTCGACGATCGATCGAAAGTCGGCGGAGGCCGGCCAATGGTCCGACACCCCGCATGTCAGGGCGATGTGCGCTCTGGTGGTGGAAAATCCCTATGCGGGCCGTTATGAGCCGGATCTTTCCGAAATGATTGCCGCCAGCGCCGATCTCGGGTCGATGATGGGCGACCTGCTCGTGGCGACCATGGGCGAATTTCCGATCGAGGGCTACGGCAAGGCCGGCATCGTCGGGCTCGGCGGCGAACTGGAGCACGCCAATGCCCTGCTCACCACGACCTTCGCCAATCCCGTGCGAAAGGCCATTGGTGGCGCTCGCGCCTGGATTCCTTCCTTCACGAAGCGCGCCGCGGCCGGTGCCAGCATCGACGTGCCTTTGGCGCATAAGGATGCGCTTTATGTGCGTTCGCACTACGACGGCATGTCCGTGGTGCTGCCGCCTGAGCTTCCCGACGATGACGAAGTGGTGCTCCTGTTTTGTGCGGCCAATCGCGGGCGATTGAACGCGCGCGTTGGCGGCCTCGCATCCTCCGAAATCGCCGCCGGCGACGGACTGCGCTAAGGATCCTTCGGATCGATACCGCCATTTCGCGTGCATGCTATCCAGACGCAACGCGTTCGGGCCGAAGCAAGCGACCCCCGAGGCCATTTCCAGAACGTGGATGATTGGCGCTGGGGCACTATCGCGATTTCGAAATCGACGTAGCGCCGCCGGTCGTCATCGGGACAATCTCCGCTCTCCAGCAATCCCGAAGAGGAAACAGGATGGCGCGCATCTTGAGTGGGAAAGGCGCCACTGCTGCCGAAAGAAAGTGGCGATTGCCGAAGATGGAGCGATCGGGTTGTTTTGGCGCAGCCGCGGCGCCAGTGATGGCACAGCGGGGTGACCCTCCAAGCTGAGGCGGATCGAATCACCGAGTCCGCAAGGCAGCAACCGATGGAGGACGCAATGAAGGACTATGCTGGTCTGGACGTGTCGTTGAAGGAGACGTCGATCTGCGTTGTCGACGAGCGGCGCAGGGTGGTGAAGGAGGGACGGGGCGGGTCGGATCTGAGCCGGAGACAATCGCTGCGTGGCTGGAGCAGACGGGGCTTGGGTTCGAGCGCGTCGGGCACGAGACGGAGACGGGTCGCTGGCGCTGGCGATGCCAGATGGTGGCGGCCGCAGGTTGCCTGTGGTCTGCCTCGACGCGGGACGGGCGCCATCCGGTGAGGCCCGGACAGTATCAGCGCCACTACGCGATGCCCAATAATGGCGGGCATAGGCCATTTCCCTGGAGAATGCTGGACCCCAGTCTCTCTCCCTCCGCCAATCTTGTGAAGTTGACAATTCCCCGCTGTGGCCCGCAGTTCAGCGGCGGGTCCGATACTCGACCCTCACGCTACCGAGGAGAATCCTCGGTGGTCGCTCGCCCAAATATGGCGCTTTAGCGCGACCGTTCCCGGCAACTCGCTCCACAACCGCTCCGCCATCGCTGTGCCTATTGGTGGCGCGCGCCAAGCAACAGCGAGACGGCCCGATCGGCGATTGCCATGGTCGGCGCGTTGGTGTTGGCCGACACCAGCTTCGGCATCACGGAAGCGTCGATGACCCGCAGCTTCTCGACGCCGCGGACGCGCAGGTCGGGACCGACGACTGCTTGTGGATCGCCGTCGTCGCCCATGCGGCAGGTGCCGACCGGATGGTAGTCGGTCTTGACAGTACGCCGGAGATGCTCGTCGAGCGCCGCATCGCTGGTCATCGCCGCGCCAGGAAAGAGTTCGTCGCGGACAATGTTCTTGAGAGGCGCGGTATCGAGAATGCGCCGCGCGACGCGCAATCCTTCGCGCAAATGGCGGACATCGTCAGGGTGACCAAGATAATTGGGATTCACGAGTGGCAGATCGGCCGGGTCCGCCGAACGGAGGCGCAGCCAACCCACGGAACGGGGGCGGACCAGGACCGCGTGGAGAGTCACACCGTCAACGTCCGGCACATCGCGGACGTCCTCGTCGACGTAGCTTGTCTTGGGGACGCAATAGATCTGCACGACAGGATCGCCGCTGCCGTCCTCGGGCACATGGAAGGAACAGGTCTCGACCCCATTCGTGGTGATGCGACCCCGGCCGAAGAGGAGATACTCAAGGCCGTTCGCGATCCTGCGAACGCCTTTGTCCTGGCGGTAGTAGCCAAAAGAGCCGGGTGCCGACGCGATGACCGGTGCGCCCGGGTGATCCTGGAGATTTCGGCCAACGCCAGGCAGGTCCGCGACCACCGGGAGATTGAACTTGCGCAAATCGTCGGCCGGGCCGATGCCGGACAGCATGAGGAGCTGCGGCGAAATGAACGCGCCGGCGGCAAGCAGCACTTCCGCGTCCGCATGTGCGGTCAGCGTCGTCCCGTCGCGGACGTATTCCACGCCGACCGCCCGCGCATTTTCGATCAGGAGCCGCCGGACCCTGGCGCCGGTCACCACCTGCAAGCGTGCGTCTCCCGACAGCGGGCGCAGAAAGGCGTCGACGGCACTGCACCGCCGCCCGCTGCCGGCGGTCATCTGGAGGTAGCCGACCCCGGAGGGACTTCCCCGGTTGAAGTCCGGCGTGTAGGCAAGTCCCATCGCCTGCACCGTACGCACATAGATGTGGCTCATCTCCGAGACGAAGCCGGGATCGGAGACCCGCAAGGGGCCGTCGACGCCGTGGTAGCGGTCGTTGAACTTCTGGTTTGCTTCGAGCCGCGTGAAGTGCGGCAGGATCTTCTCCCACGACCACAGGTCGGTTTCGGCGATCTCGCCCCAAGCGTCGTAGTCGGCGGCCCGGCCGCGCATGTAGGCCTGGGCATTCACGCTGCTGCCGCCACCAAGCACCTTTCCCTGGGGGATGGTCTGGACACGGCCGCCGAGCTGATCCTGCGGCACGGTCCGGTGCTGGGTGAGATAGCGGGTGTCGCCGAGAATCTGGCTGAAGCCGGCGGGCACTTTCAGGATCCAGTCTTTGTAGTCGCCGCCTTGCTCGAGGAGGAGAACGCGCGCGCCGTGCTCGCCAACCAGACGCGCCGCAGCCGTGCAACCGGCGGAACCGCCGCCGACCACCACATAGTCGTATGTGTCGGAGGGCATGGTCAGGCTTTCGGCGCAGACGCACGGTCGAGGCCGCGCAGGTAGCCCATAGCGAAGATGTGCCCCTGCATGCCGTAGCCTTCCGGCGTGTCGCTGTCGCCTTCGTCGGTGGCGAGCTGGGGGGCGTGGTCGCTGCGGATATAGCCGTCGAAGCCTACCTCGTGAAGCTTGCGGAAAATGCCTGCCAGGTCCGTCTGTCCGTTGTCAGGGAAGGTCTCGATGAAGTCCTCGACGGTTCCGGCAATGTCGCGGACGTGTACGTAGGGGATGCGGTCGCGGTAGCGCTCGATCAGCCCCGCGATATCGGCGCCCATCTCGGCGAAGCAGCCGATGCAGAAGGTGACAGCATTTGCAGGGCTCGGGGAGATCGCCAGCAATCGGTCAAAGCTCGCGGTGCTGCCCATGATGCGCTCGAGTCCGCACAGCGGCGAGAGCGGCGGATCGTCCGGATGCATGGCGAGACGCACGCCGGCGGCCTCGGCGGCGGGGATGACGGCAGCAAGGAAGCGCTCGAGGTTTTCCCACATCCGTTCGCGTGAAATCGGCGTCTCGCCGTGCGGTAAGGTGCCGGGGCCAACCTCGTTCAGCCGGAAGGCGCTGGTTCTGGCGCCGCCACGGGTCGAGGCGTTGAAGGCCGTGCGCACAACCATGGCGTCGTCGCTTACCTGAGGCATGAAGTTGTAGGCGACAACCTCGATACCGAGATGGCCGAGGTGGCCGATGATCCGCTTGTAGCGCTCGGTCTGTTCGGCGGCCCCGTCCTTGCCGAGGACGATCCGGTCGATCGCCGGTCCCGCTTCGGCAACCTTCCAGGGAAGACCGAAGCCGGCATAGCGGTCGCGAATGGCCGACAGCGCGTCCGCGTCATCAGGAAGATCATGCATGTCGTAGTGCACGGCGTAGTCGGCGCCGAGCTGCTTCAGCGCGCGCAGGCGCCTGTCCGTCGGGGGGGATGCGACCATTGACAGCTTCATGACGGCGCTTTCCCGATTGCGTTCACCATCACATCGGATCGAGTGGATAGAGCGGCCGCGTCACCTTGGTGAAGGGGATGCGGCGCATGTCCGGCGCGGTCGGGCCGGGCGTGTTGGCGGCGAGAATCCGCGCGGCGGCGGGCCCGAAGCTCGCCCGGAAGTGCGACGGCGACTTCACGAAAACGAGGGCCGTGCCGCCAAGGTCGAGCCCTTGCGAGGTGTACATCGCCTTGTCCCATTCCATCGACGGCTGCGAGCGCAGGAGCAGCCGGATGGCGCCGATGGCGATCACCACGGTCGGTCCCATCGGGATATCCACGCCGTTCATGCCGCCGTCGCTGATCCGGTAGGTGCCGTCGGACATTGACTGAACGACCCCGGTGATCTCGACGGGCGTGCCGTCATTCGTGGAGAATGCGTGGCCGACGGAGAGCGTCACGGTTGCGCCTGGTCCGGCCTCGATGGCCTTGCGCACCGCTTCGGGATCGCACAGCGTGAGGCAGGAAAGGCGGGACGACTTGTCGGCGTCTGCGGCAAGCAGTGCCTTCAGGACGGCGGCACTATCGGCGGCCGAGCCGCCGGTTGGCGCGTCGCCGGCGTCGCTCACCAACGTCATTCCATCCGAGGTGAGCCCGATGCGGATGGCATCTTCGATCGGGACCAGATCTGGGAAGAAGTCTTCACGGCGCTGCCACACCATGTCGACCAGCTTCTCGGACGCCTGCCGTGCTCCCTCCGCGTCGTCGGCACAGACGAGAGCGGCAAAACCCAGGTCGGGAACATCCAGCCAGGGCTGCACCGGAAACAGCGCCGCATGAATGACTTCGCCTGCATTCTCCATCCGCCGTGCTTCCTCGACGATCGGGCGGAGCGGACCGTCGGTCGTGCGCGTGCAGATCGGACTGACGAGCAAAGGCCGCTTGGCAAGGGCCATCGCCGGCATGCTCCGGCGCCCCGCGACGACGTCGAGAAGGAGACGCGCGGCGCGGACACCGGTCTCGAACATGTCCGTGTGCGGGTATTCGCGATAGCCGATGTGAAACACGCCGGGCTGCAGCATCAGCGGCGTGATATGGCCGTGGAGGTCAAGGGTGACGCCGATCGGCACGTCCGCCGGGAGGATGGCACGCATCCGCTCGATGATCTCGCCGTCCCCGTCCGGCTGATCCTCGACAACGAGCGCGCCGTGCAGGGCGAGCAGGAGCCCATCGACGGGACCAGCGGCCCGCAGCCGCTGCTCGATCTCCTCGACCAACTCATTGAACGCGACGCGGGTTACTGTGCCGCCCGCTGCGGCATAGGCGGCGAGCAGCGGCACCGGCGTCGCGCCGGCAGCCTTGAGGACCTCGAAAAAGCCCGGGACTTCCGTCTTCGCCTCGCCGTAGCCCGACAGCATCTCGTCGCCGTGAAGGAGGTAGTAGTGTGCGAACGTCTCCAGCGTCGTCGGCAGCGGCGAGAAGCTGTTGCTCTCCTGCATCAACGAAGCGATGGCGATCCTCTGGGGCATGTGCGTGTCGCTGTGGAGGGAACCTTCGATGCTGGCCGGATCAAAGCGCGGCGACCGCCCCCTTCAATGCGGTCAGGGTCTCGTCTATCACGCCGTCATCGTGCTCGGTGGAGATGAACCAGGCGCCGCGTTCGAGCGCGCGGACACCGCGCCCGAGGAGGGCGGTGGTCAGCTTGACGTAGCCGGCGCGGTCGTTCGCCAGCAGATCGCGGTAGTTGCGGGCGGGCTCAGCGAGACCCAGGCCCACGTGAAAGATCGCGGGGAAGCCGGTCACGGTGGCGGTGATCCCGGCGTCGGCGAATGCCGTCTTGACGCCGCGCATGAGCCTTGCGCCCTGACGCTCCAGTTTCTCGTAGGTGCCGGGTTGCCTCAGCGCTTTGAGCGTCGCCACCGTCGCTGCCATGGCGATCGACTGCGAATTGTACGTGCCGCCGTGCATGACGTGGCCGCTGGCGAACATATCCATCAGGGTCGCGCTGCCGGCGAGCCCCGCAACCGGAAAGCCGTTCGCGACGGCCTTGCCGAAGATGGTGAGGTCCGGGGTCACCCCCAGCACTTGCTGGGCACCGCCCGGTCCGACCCGGAAGCCGGTGATCACCTCGTCGAAGATCAGAACCGTGCCCGTCCGACGGCATAGATCACGCACGCCCTCAAGGTAGCCCGGGGCCGGCGCGATTGCGCCCGTGTTGCACATGGCCGGTTCCATGATAACGGCGGCAACGTCGCCTCTCGATACGCGCTCTTCGAGAAATTCGAGACGGTTCCACGAGCGAACCTCGACACGCTCGCCGGCGCGCGCGTCCTGACCGGGCGTCCCGGCCTGAGGAACGGGCGCGCGTTCCTCGCCCATAAGGTTGGGTGACGGCGCGACGCTCCACAACACGTTGTCGAGCCAGCCGTGATAGTGCCCTTCGAACTTGATGATCACACCACGGCCGGTCGCGGCGCGTGAAAGCCGCAGCGCGGCCTGGATGGCCTCAGTCCCGGACGACGAGAAGCGCACCCTCTCGGCCGAAGGCAGCATGTCGCAAACCAACTCGGCGGCTTCGAACTCGATCTCGCTCTGACCGCCGAAAAGAATGCCCCGGCCCAGCTGTTCCTGAACAGCCTCAACCACCGCGTGCGGCCGATGACCGAGGATCATCGGCCCCATGCCGAGGTAGTAGTCGATCAACCGGTTGCCATCGATGTCGTAGAGGTACGGACCGTCGGCGTGGTCGAAGACCAGTGGTGTGGGCGAGATTCCCAGCCGGAAGTTGCTGTTCACGCCGCCGGGCAGGTACCTTGACGCCTGCGCGATGCGTTCGGCGGAGTGGTCAAAACTGCATTGCACGGTGCTTGCCCCGGCGTGTTTCGGCTGGCATCATTCCCATGTCGAGTGTTTCATGTCAAGAACGCCTCGTTTCATCCGGAGGAACCATGGACTTGAGCGCCGCGGCTACCCAGCCTGACGAAAGCGAGGGCCGCTATGTGGTTCAGCCCGTCCTGAAAGCCATGCAGGTGTTGCAGCTGGTCTGCGAGGCTTCTGAGCCGCCGACCCTTAATCAACTGGTGAGTGCTGCCGCACTGCCGAAGACCACGGTCTTCCGGTATTTGCGCACGCTGGAGACCATGCGGCTGGTCGAGCATGACGCGGACGTCGACCGCTATCGCCCGGGGATCGGTCTTTGGTGGCTGTCCTATGCGAGCAGCCCGTACGAGATGCTCAGACAGACCTGCCGGCCGCACATGAAGCGGCTGCGCAAGCGGTTTAGCGAGACGGTCAATCTGGGCGTGCTTTCCGGCGGCGAGGTGTTCTATCTGGACGTGGTGGAAAGCGAGCACTCGTTGCGCATGCAGTCGAGCGTCGGATCTACGGATCCCTTGCACAGCACGGCGCTTGGCAAGGTTTTCCTGGCGTTTTGCCCGCCGGGTCAGCTCGATCTGCTGTTGCCGTCGACACTGCCGCGGCTGACCAAGCATACGATCGTCGATCGACTGGAGCTGATCGAGCAGCTCGCAACAATTCGCACCACCAGCTACGCCATCGAGAGGGGCGAGAACGAGGAAGGGTCCTACTGCATTGCCGCCCCGATCCTCGACAGCCGTAACGTGGCGATCGCGGCGATGAGCCTGTCCGCCCCATTATCGAGGCTGGATGAAACGCTCCGCCAGACCATCTGCGCCAGCCTGATGGATGCGTGTGCCAATGTCAGCGGACTTCTCCGCGGGCAAGGCAGGCGCGCGCAGAACGACGGCGCCCGGGCTGTCGCTTGACCCGGGCTGTCGCTTGAGAAGGGCCCGCGTAACCGGATTGATCCAACCGGACTGAAGACAGGCTCTTGACGTCGCCCTCGCAAGCATGAAACACTCATTTCGCCACATGAACCAAATTCGGTTGAGGGCGGTGGATGCGAGGCGCAGCATTCCGGGGTGTGAGCTGTTCCGTGGGACGCGCGGCGCTGGGAGGTCGGATTGGCCAGTGCTGATGCCCCCGACCGGCGGACAGCCACGACCGGCGAATTCGTCATCGAGGCGATCGACATCGTCAAGCGCTACGGACACGTCCAGGCGCTCAACGGCGCCAATCTGAAAGTCCGTCCGGGCGAAGTCCTTGCCCTCATCGGCGACAACGGCGCCGGCAAATCGACTCTGACCAAGATCATATGCGGAGCGCTCGCCCCCGACGCCGGCCGTCTGACCTTCTGGGGTGAGACGACGAAGATCCAGTCGATCAGCCACGCACAGGAGCTGGGTGTCGAGACGGTCTACCAGGATCTGGCGCTGGCGCCCGATCTGTCGGTCGCCGAAAACATGTTCCTTGGTCGCGAGCCGCTTCTCGGTAGCCGGTTTCACGGCTGGCCGGCGGCCCTCAACCGCCGCCAGATGCGCGGCGCGGCACAGGAGGCGCTGCGCGGCATCGGCATCAATCTCCACAGCGTCGACGATCCGGTACGTGACCTGTCAGGCGGCCAGCGCCAGGCGATCGCGGTAGCGCGTGCCGTGATGTGGGCGAAGGCCGCGATCCTGATGGACGAGCCAACGGCTGCCCTGGGCACGCGGCAGACCGGCATCGTCTACGAGTCGATCAAGTCGGCGGCGGCGCGCGGTCTCGCGGTCGTGGTCATCTCTCACGACATCCCGAAGATGCTCAGCCTGGCTGACCGGATCGCGGTGATGCGCCAGGGACAGACCGTATCGATCGAGAAAGCTGCTGACATGGATCTGAGCAAGGTGGTCACGATGATGCTTGGCGGAAAGGCATGAGCGAGGCAGCGCCAGAGCCCGCCGCGACACAGCTCGCGGAACGGTCGTGGTCGTCGCGACTGCTCGGGCCGAAGTCGACGCCGATCGGTATGGCGATCATCGTCCTCGCGCTGATCATTATCTTCGGCGTGCTGTCTCCGAACGGCGCCTTCCTGCGCGTCAGCAATCTCACGACCATGACCCTCAACGTCTCGGTCGCGATGCTGCTTGCCGTCGGCATCACTCCGGTTCTGGCCGCCGGCGAACTCGACCTCTCAATTGGCGCCAATGTGGTTCTCTCGTCGGTGGTCGCCGCCAAGATTCTGGTGGCGCTTGCCGGCAGCTACGATCAGGTGCGAGTCGGCGACTACCCGACGCTGCAGCTGGGGCTGTTCGTCGGCAGCATCGCTGGGATTATCACAGGGACCCTGTTCGGCCTCGTCAACGGGCTGCTGGTGACCCGGTTGCGGATCAACTCGTTCATCGTGACCCTCGGCACGATGGGCATCGGCACCGGGTTGGCGTACGTCCTGACCAGCGGCACCAACGTCCCCTACGTGCCGCGCGTCATCCAGACCGGCTTCGGTGTCGAGAAGCTCTTCGGGCTCATTCCCTACCCGATGATGATCGTCCTCGTGATTTCGGCGGTCCTCTGGTACACGCTGCATGCCACCCGCTTCGGGCTGCATACGCTGGCGATCGGATCTTCGCGCGAGGCAGCCGAACGCGCCGGCATCCGGTCGACCCGGCACGTTCTCATCCTCTTCGTCATTATGGGCGCGCTTTCGGGCGTCGCCGCGCTGCTCGACCTCACGCGCTTCGCTACGACCAATATCGGCGGTCACCAGACGACGCCGCTGGCAGCGATCGCGGCGGTGGTGATCGGCGGCACCAGCCTGTTTGGCGGGCGGGCAACGATCGCCGGTTCGATGGTCGGCTCGCTCATCCCCGTGGTGCTCGGTACGGGTCTCGTGATCCTCGGGGTGCCGTCCTTCTACCAACTCATTGTCGTCGGCGCGATCCTGATCGTCGCCGTGCTCATCGACCAGCGGAGGCGTGAGCAACTCGTCTGATGCGGAACTACGACAGCATCCTGTCGTCACTGTCTTGGAAATGGCGTTCGAACAACGGAGGTAGGAGCATGATCAACCAAACAAGACGCAACACAGGTACTGCAGTCATTGCCCTCGGCTTTGCCATGGCGCTCGGATCGGGATCGACGGCGTTCGCGCAGAAGCCGGTGAATATCGAGTTCGTGGCCGGCATCGTCGGCATTCCGTTCTACACGTCGATGGAGTGCGGAGCGCGCGATGCGGCCAAGGCACTCGGCGTCAACCTTCATTGGGAGGGGCCGCCACAGTGGGATCTTGCCCTGCAGATGCCAATTCTGCAGGCGGCGATCGAGCGTGATCCCAACGGTCTTGTTCTGGCGCCGACCGATCCGAATGCTCTGATCACGATCGTCGACGACCTGGTTAACAAGAAGCACATCCCGGTCGTCACCGTCGACGGCAGCCTCTCCAAGCCGGTCGACCTGCAGAACATCCGTACCGACAACATCGCCGCCGGTGGTCTCGCCGCCGACGCGATGGCCAAGGCGATCGGCGACAAGGGCACGGTGCTGGTCGTCGGTCTCGATCCGGGAGTCGTCGCAAACCAGGAACGCGTTGACGGCTTCACCAAGGAAATCAAGGCGAAGTATCCGGACATCAACGTCCTGCCGACCGAATATCCCGGCAGCGACCAGAACAAGGCGGCGGAGCTCGTCTCGGCGGCCCTGCAGGCCCATCCGGACCTGAAGGGCGTTTACACCACGCACTCCAATGCCGCAGTCGGCGCGTCGTCGGCAATTGTCGGCGCGGGTTTGCAGGGCAAGGTGAAGCTGATCGCCTACGATGCCGATCCCGGCGAAGTGCGCGACCTCAAGGCCGGCATCTACGACGCGCTCGTCGTGCAGTCGCCTTATCTGGAAGGCTACGATTCGGTCACTCTGGTGACCAAGATCCTGCGTGGCGAGGTCAATCCCGCCACGCTGCCACATGAGGCGCATCCGCCGATGGTCGTTGCCACGCGTGACAACATCGATACACCAGCGGTGAAAAAGAACCTCTACGTGGACTCCTGCAGCAACTGAGCTGCATTTTGGGACGGGACCGCAGGCGCAGTCCCGTCTCCCTTTCTTGTGGCCGGCGGCGGAGCGCGGTTCGATCAGCGTGACGTCTCCGGCCAGTCGTCCGAGAGTCGGATGTCGAAAATGGCCGAGCAGGAGCAGCGGGTCGCGATCGTCACCGGTGCCGGTACCGGGATCGGCAAAGCGATCGCCGTCGAACTCGCGAATGCGGGAACGCCCTGTGTGATCACCGGCCGCCGGTCCGAGCCGCTCGACGATACCGTCGCCCTCGCACAGGAGCCCGGCCGCATCGTCGCGGTTGCGGCCGACATCACCGACGCCGGCGACAGGCAGCGTATCGTCGACGAGACGCTGAAGACATTTGGGCGCATCGACATTCTCGTCAACAACGCCGGGATTTCGTCGATCGCGCCGCTGCTGGAGACCGACGAAGCCGCCTGGCGTCGGGTCATGGCGACCAATCTGGACGCTGCATTCTTCATGGCGCAGGCGGTGCTGCCGTCGATGCGCGAGCGGCAGTGGGGCCGCATCATCAACATCGGATCTGTCTACGGAGCGCTGGCGCTTAATCCTGCGCTTTACAACTCCTTCCCCGACGACGCCGAGTTGGGTCCAACCCGCCAGCCCGCCTATCACACGTCCAAAGGCGGCATCCTCAACCTGACGCGCGATCTCGCCGTCGCCGTGGCGAAGTGGCGGGTCACCGTCAACACGGTCAGCCCCGGCATGATCATCACCGACCAGTCGCGTGGCCTGCTTTCCGAAGATGTGAAGCGGAAGCTCTGCGAGATGACGCCTCTCGGCCGCTTCGGTGAGCCGGAAGAGATCGCACATGCGGTGCGCTTCCTCGCCTCCGACCAGGCGGCGTTCATCACCGGGCAGGAGATTCGCGTGGACGGCGGCTGGACGATCTGGTGAGCGCCTCGAGGCGGGTCGAACGATGGATGGAGCATCCGCATTGCAGTTGCAGGGCAAAGTCGCACTGGTAACCGGCGCCGCCCGCAACATCGGTGCAGCGGTCGCTGAGCGCCTCGCCGCCGAGGGCGCAGCGGTTGCCGTCAACTATCATACGGACGAATCGAGAGCCGACGCGGAAGCTGTCGTGGGGCGTATCACCGGCCGTGGCGGGCGGGCGATGGCAGCCGTCGCCAACGTGGGCGAGGAGGCAGCGGTTGCTGCCATGGTCGCCTCGGTCAGCGACGCGCTTGGCCCGCCGACGATCCTCGTGAACAACGCCGCCGCCTCGGTCGCCGGCGCAGCGCCGTGGCACGAGCTCGACATTGCCGCGTGGGATGGTGTCCTGCGCGCCAATGTCACGGGCGCGTTTCTGTGCGCGCGGGCGCTCCATCCATTCATGCGCGAAGCGTCGTGGGGGCGCATCATCACCATGGGCTCGATCCGCAGCCCGCTCGGCCAGCCAGGCAACGCGCACTACACTGCGTCGAAGAGTGCATTGGAGGGCCTCGGTCGCGTGCTTGCGCGCGAAATGGGCGCGGACGGGATCACCGTCAACACGATCATCGTTGGTGCGATCCGCACCGCGGCCGAGGCGGTCTACGGCGATCCGGAGGCGCTCGACCGGATGCTGATCGAACTTCAGGCGATCAAGCGGCGCGGCGAGCCTGCCGACATCGCGGGGGTGGTCGCCTTCCTCGCGTCGCGCGACGCCGGTTTCATTACCGGCCAATCGATCGTCGTCGACGGCGGCTGGGTCATGCACTGACATGAGCGGCCTCCCGACAAGGTCTCTGTCGACCTGCCCCGACCTTGCGCTCGAAGGATGCCGGCATCGGCTCGCGCGACTGCGATCCGGCCTTGAAGGACTTGGGGCGGGAGCGGCCATTCTCCATGAACCGGACACCATCCGGTGGGCAGTCGGCGCAACGTCGGCGCATGTGTGGCCGGCGGCCCTGATCGTCACACCGGACGAAGCGGTCGCGGTAATCTTCGCGAGCAAAGAGGCGGCGTCGGTCGCAACACGTCAGGTCGTGATGCCGGGCATCCGGCGCGATCGCGAGGTTCGCCACTATGAAGAGTTGGCGCAGGCGGCGGCTCCGTGGATCGCTTCGCTCGGCCGCGACGGTCGGCCGGTTGCCGTCGACCTGTTCGGAGCACCGGCCTGGATCACCGCCGCTCTGACTGCGGCGGGTGCTCCAGCCGTCGACCTCGCAAGGCTGCTGGTGCGTCTGCGCCGGCGGAAGGAGGCGGACGAACTCGCCATCATCGAGCACAATGTCGCGATCGCCGATCTCGCGCTGGCAGCCGCGGGCGAGGCAATCCGGCCGGGCGTGACCGAGCTCGACGTCTATCAGGCGATCCGTCACGCGGTGGATGAAGCGGCAGGGACGTCGGTTGAGTTCGGCGGCGACTTCATGGCCGGCCCCGGCGGCGGCGAAACCGGCGGCGCGCCGACCACACGCCTTCTGGCCAGCGGCAACTCTTTCGTCGTCGACTACTTCCCGCATCGCGGCGGCTACTGGGGCGACATGTGCCGCACCTATCCGATCGGTGCCCCGAGTTCGCGTCTTCGCGATGCCCTCCGTGTCACCAACGAGGCGCTTGACCTGGCCGAGACGATCGTGCGGCCGGGCGTGCGCGTGGCGGAGTTCGATGCGGCGCTGCGGGCACACCAGTCGGCGTGGGAGCGCGGTGCCGGGGACTATTTCCACCTCACCGGCCACGGCGTAGGCATCCGGCCGCACGAGGCGCCGTGGATCGCGACCGACAGCGACGACGTATTCGAGGAGGGCGACGTTCTGGCCATCGAGCCTGCCGCTTATTCGACCGATCTGCGCGGCGGCGTGCGGGTCGAGGACAACTACGTGGTGGTCGAAGGCGGCGTGCGGCGGCTGTCGCGGCTGCCTCGATGAAAGGAAAGAAGATGGAACCTCTTTGCTACGTACACGGCGATTGGGTGCCGGCTTCCGAGGCCAAGGTCTCGCTGTTCGATTCCGGTCTGATGTACGGCGAAACAATCACCGAGACGCTTCGAACCTTCCACCGTAGACCGTACGAGGTGGAGCGCCACCTGGCACGCTTCGCCGATTCCCGCCGGATTGCGCGGATCACGATCGATCCGGCTGTCGACCTCGCTGCGCTTCTGGTGGAACTCGTGACACGCAACGCCGACACGTTCGAACCCGAGGACGAACTGCTCCTCAAGCTCGACGTGACGCGGGGCATCTTCGGGTACTACCGGGAACCCGGCCAGTCCTATGACGATTTCACGTTGCTGCTCCACCCCATCCGTCTGCCGTTTCACCGCTTCGCCGCCTCCTACGAGCGCGGGATCGCCGTGGTCTACCCGCACGTCCGCCAGCAGTCCTCTCAGACCATCGATCCGCGCGTGAAGCACCGCAGCCGCCTCTATCAGGCGATCGCCGAACGCGAAGCCGCGGACATGGAGGCCGGTGCCGCGCCACTCCTCCTCGACCTGCAGGGCCGGCTGGCGGAGGGGACCGGGTGGAATATCTTCATCGTCAAAGACGGCGTTCTGCGAACTCCGACGACGGAGAGTGCCCTGGCCGGCGTCAGCCGCGCCATCGTCATCGACCTCGCGCGCGAACTCGGACTGACCGTGCGCGAGGAGGCGCTGTGGCCGTACGATCTGGCGACCGCCGATGAGGCGTTCGCGACGGCGACCTCCTACTGCCTCATGCCGATCACTCGCGCACATGGTCACAGCGTCGCGGACGGACGTCCGGGACCGATCTCGAGGCGGCTTCTTTCGGCGTGGGGCGATGTCGTCGGCATCGACATCCAGAAACAGGCCCGCGAACGCGCCAAGGCCCAAACCGCATCGTCGCCGCGGGTTCAGGCCTGACGACCATGGCAACGCAGGCCCGCTCCGCGCTCCTCGCCGGACAGACGGCGTTGGTGACCGGCGCCGGCACCGGCCTCGGCAAGGCGATGGCTGCGGGGCTCGCGGAAGCCGGCGCCAGGGTCGTGCTCGTCGGCAGGCGGCCCGACGTGGTAGCCGAAACGGCCGAGCGCCTCATCGCCGAGGGCCTGGATGCGGTTTCAATTCCTGCCGATGTGACTGAAGAAGAGGAAGTTGCGCGCCTCGCGCGCGAGGCTGGTGCCATCGACATCCTGGTCAACAACGCCGGCATGAGCGACCGCCAGCCATGGGAGACCGTCACGCCGGACGACTGGGATCGCGTCCTGGACGTCAATCTCACTGCCGCCTTCCGGCTCACGCAAATCTTCGCTCCGGCGATGGTGAAGGCAGGCTACGGCCGCATCGTCAACATCGCGTCGGTCTACGGGTTGCTGGCTCCCGACCGTTCTCTCTATGTCGAGGCCGGATCGTTCGACCTGCCGTCCTACGGGGCGAGCAAGGCCGGCCTGCTCGGCCTGACCCGCCACTTGGCCGGGATGTTGGGTCCGCAAGGCGTCACCGTCAACGCGATCAGCCCCGGCATGATAGAGACGGAGCTGACCGCGGACCTGATCGGGGCCGGAACTCGGGCGGCGCTCAGCGGCCGCACGCCGGTCAGAAGGCTTGGCCAGCCGGCCGATATCCAGGCGGCCGTCGTCTTTCTTGCCTCTCCACAGGCCTCCTTCGTCACCGGCCACAATCTGGTGGTGGATGGAGGCTTCTCGTTGCTGTGACGCGCCCCGAAACGGAGTTGCTCATGGACATCAGCGCCCACCTTGCCGAACTGCGCAGCACCGGTCTCACCGCTTTTGACAAGGTTCTCGATGCGGCCGAGGTGTCGCGGGCCCGCCAGATGCTTGATCGCCTGTACGACGCCTTCGATCCGCACGTCGATAAGCCGATGATCGACACCTCGAGCGGCGCGGCGGGGGCGGAGCTGATGCGCCGTTCGACCGAATTCAACTGGGCATCGGTGCTGGTCGGCAAGGACCCCTGGTTCCGTGGGCTCATGCGCAGATCGCCGGTTTTCGAGGTCGTCTCGGCCGTTCTCGGCGACGACTGCATCCTAAGCTCCATGAACTCGCTGGAGCCGCTCAAGGGTCAGGGACACCAAAGTCTCCACCGCGACGAGGGGCCGGTCGGACCGGAGGGGACGGTGGTGGTGAATAGTCTATGGGCGATCGACGACATCACGCCCGACAACGGCGGGACGCGCTTCGTGCCCGGCACGCACACGAGCGCCGAACTCGTCGCCGATGACGATCCGCGTCTTGTCCGGATTTCGGCGCGCGCCGGCAGCGTCGTGGTGTTCGATGCCCATGTCCTTCACGCGGCGTCGCGCAACATCAGCGGCGCCCGTCGGCGGGCCGTGCACGTCTACTACACGCGAGCCGGCCGACCGTCGCAGACAGACTGGAGCCATTACCTTCCGCCCGACGTTCGCCGGGTGCTCGTCGGCGAACAACGACGCATGCTCGGCATCTAAAGCGAAGCGCAAGGGA
>CAVXLJ010000033.1:0-30092 GCA_963762605.1 uncultured Alphaproteobacteria bacterium
CGTGGCGCTTGCCCGTGCCCTCGCCGCCGAGCCGCAGGTGCTTCTGCTCGACGAGCCGCTGTCGGCACTCGACCTGAAGCTCCGTCAGCAAATGCAGCTTGAGCTTCGCGCCATCCAGCGCAAGCTTGGCGCAACGTTCGTCTTCGCGAAGGATGACCAGACTGAGGCGCTGATGATGTCTGATCGCATCGCTGTCATGGATGCCGGGCGCATCATCCAGGTTGGTGCCGCGCGCGAGATCTACCGGAAGCCAGCAACTATGTTCGTTTCGGATTTCATCGGTCAGACCAACTTCCTGAGGGGGATCGTTGTCGGCCACGACGCAGGCATTGTCGCCCTCGAAATAGGCGACGGACAAAAGGCTGCCGGTGAATCGACCAACGTACTGCGCAATGGGTCGTCCGGCGTGCTATCGGTGCGCCCCGAAGCAATCCGCGTTAATCGCCGCGAGTCGCCAGATCACCTCCCAACAAGCATCGCGGCGCGAATTGCGGAGATCATCTACATGGGCAGCAGTGTCCGTATCGGTGCCGCCGTGTGTGACGACACAATGCTGTGGGCGGAGTTGCGCGAGGATGAAGCCGCTGGCCTGGAGGTCGGCAGCGACGTCGGGTTGACGTGGGTGCCGACAGAGGCAACGGTGTGGCCCGAAAACCCGGCCTGAACAGGCCGTCGACGTCAATCCCCATGAAATCGTCGCAGCATCGTCACAAGGTTTTCGTACATCACTGCATTGCGGTCTTCTTCGCCAAGATGCTCGATCATTGGGATTGCTAACGTCTGCGCGAACGACACGTATTCGAGCGCTGGGCTGAAGTCCGAACCCCAGACGCAACGCCCGGGCCCAAACCGCTCCAGAATCGCCGTGAGGAAAGGCTCTGCCGCCGCGTGTGGATAGGCATGCGGCGGGTCGCTCACCGCGTATAGGCCGGAGAGCTTGACCATCACGTTGGGCGACTGCGCGGCCCACAGCAGCGGTGCCAGACGGCAAACCGCATCTGCCGCCGCCGGCGGCTCGGCAAAGCGCCCCGGCATTCCGAGGTGCGACACCAGGAAGATGCATCCGGTATTTGCCGTCACGACCGGGCGGAGCGCGTCCATGCAGGCCGGCTCGGCATTCAACGAGACGATCGCACGGTTTGCATTGAGATGCTGCCAGCTCGCCGACGGCCACGCCGCGACGGCAGCTGCCTCGCGCGCGTCCGCGGGATAGAGCGAGATCCCAGCGTGACCGTCCTGCAGGTGGCGGGCGATCGTTTCCGGTTTCGGCGGCAGGTCGCAGGAAACGTATGCGACCGTCGTCATCCACGGCCGATCGCGCGCTTGGCGGCGAATGTAGGCGTTGTTGTCGGGGTCGATCCCTTCGCCCTCATAGCCGATCACCAGCCCGGCCTCGATCCCGTGCAAACCGCGGAAACGCTCGTATGCGCCGATCTCGCTGGCAAACAGGCTCCGCGCGACGCTTCCCGCGAAGCCTGACGCGAGCAGGTGCAGGTGCGCATCCGCCACCCTCATCGGCGAATGATCTCCCCCGTCCGGAGCGACTCCAGAATCGCATCTGCCGCGACTAGTCCCTTGCGCGCATCGGCCAGGGAAACGACCTCCGGCTTCCGGCCGGTCTCGATCGCGTCACGAAACGCCATAATCTCGTTCGCCAGCATGTCATCGGCCGCCGCGTCCCCAAGATAGAATGCGCGCGTGCTGTCGCCGAAAACGCGAATCGATTCGCCGAGCGTCAACTCGACGCTTCCCCGTTCTCCCACGACCTCGAGCCGGTCGGTGGGCGCGTCGAGGGTCGGATAGGTCCACGCGTTGGAGAAGTGCCACATCGCGCCGGTGCTGTCGGTCGCGGTGACCAGCGTCTCGGAACGCGCCGTTGCCCGCGGACGCCGCACGGCGAAAGCCGTCTCGATATCGCCGCCGGTGATCCACAGCGCCATGTCGATGTCGTGAACCATGGTCATCAGCACAGGATCGATATCCGGATAGCGCACCGCGTGGCTTTCGTCGCGATGGTTGCGCGCCGTCACTGACAGGACTGCACCGATCTCGCCCGAGCGAACGATCGCGGCCACCTGCCGGTAGGGCGCAGAGAACCGCAGAATGTGACCGGGAAGCACGAAGGCTCCATCCGGAGCGCCGGCTTCCGCCACGATGAGGGCATCGGCATCGGCCGCCGAGAGCCCGACCGGCTTCTCCAGCAGCACGGGAAGTCCAAGCGCCAGCGCCATCCGCGCCAGCGCGACATGCGTGGCTCCCGGCGTGGCGATGACGACCCCGTCGGGTTGCGCCCGCTCGATCATGGCCCGCACATCGGTCTCGACGGTTTCGACACCGAAGCGTTCTGCGGCCCCCTGCGCCGCCACCGGATCGACATCGGCGATGCCCGCAATCGTGACGCCATCGATGGCGGCAAGGGCTTGCAGGTGCTCACGTCCGAACGCCCCCGCGCCGGCAACGGCTACGTGAACCGAATCATCCCCTCTTCGCGCGTGTCGCGATGTTGACATGCCTACTGACTTACCAGTAAGTGAATAGTCTGAAAAGCGCTGAATCCGGCAGATCGTGACAGCCATGATGATCGCCGGAACGCTGCAGCGCAAGGCAAGCGACAGGGCGGCGTTTTGAGCAAGAAACAGATCGTCTTCTCCGGCAACCGGAGTGCAGGCAGTGGGCACCCGGAAGCGGTGCGCATCGGTGATCTCATCCTCGTCAGCGGGTTGCTGCCGGTGGACGAGTTGGGCCGTCTTGTCGCGACCGATGTTGGCGGTCAGGCCGGCTACCTGTTCGAAAGGCTGGAATCGATCCTTGCCGGCCTTGGCGCAAGCCTTTCGGACGTGGTGAAACACAATGTCTATTTCAGCCCGCCTTCCGACGATGCCGCCATGGACCGGTTCATGGCCGATCTCGATGCGGTGCGGATGTCGCGCTTCGCGGCGCCGGGACCGACGACGACCGAGATCGGCGTCGGTCTCGACGTGGAAGGTGCGCATCTCATGATCGATGCGTGGGCGATGCCCGGCGCCAGGCGCGAACTTCTGGCGCCGCCCGACCATTGGAACTGGCCGAAGAAAGGCCCGTTCGTTCACGGCTGGAAGATCGGCGACATGATATTCGTCGGTGGCCAGCGCTCCGTCGACCGCAGCGGCAATCTTCTCGGCGTCGGCGATATCGAGGTCCAGACCGACCACGCCTTCCGCAACCTCGATACCATGCTGCGCGAGGCCGGAGGCGACCGCCATAGCCTCATGCGCCAGAACACGTTCTTCCGCTTCTTCGGCGAGGGCCCGGAGGTGACGGAGTACTGGGAGAAGATGACCAACGTGCGCCGGCGGTACATGGCGTCGCCCTCGGCTGCCGGCGCCGGCCTGCGCATTGCCGGATTTCCCGATCGGCGGGAACTGATCCAGGTTGAAGGCATCGGCGTCCTCGGCGACGAGAAGCAACGCCTGCAACCGGACGATCACTGGGACTGGAGCATTCCCAACAGCACCTTCACGCAAGGCTGGAAGATCGGCGGACTCGCCTTCATCGGCGGCCAGATTTCCGCCGATGACCGCGGACGGGCCGTCGGCCGCGGCGACATTGCGGCGCAGACCCGCAACGTGTTCAACTTCGTGCGCCGCACGCTTGCCGAGGGCGGGCTCGACGAGCGCGACGTCGCCAAGCTGTACATATATTACCACGCGGAGGACGACTGGAGCCGCATCGCCGAGGCGCGCGGCGTCATCGACGCGATCACAAGCGAATTCTACGGCGAGCCGGGACCGGCCGTGACCGCCGTTCGCGTTGCCGGCTTCGCCTTCGAGGATCTGCTGATCGAGATCGAGGCGCTTGCCATCGCCCGCTAGGCGCCAACCGTTCCCTCGGCACCGGCGCCGCAGACCAGAGCACAGACGTGCTTCGCGCCGGCGAGTTGCGGCAGACCCTGTTTGAGCGCGGCTAGAGATGCCGCGCCGGAAAGATCGGCGGCGATGCCCATCTCGAACCACAGCCAGTGCGATGCTTCGGCCATTGCATTGTCGCTGACCAGCACGATATCGTCGACATTGTCGCGCACGATCTCGAAGATCCGTTCGTCGGTCTGGCGACAGGCCATCGTCGCCACGCGTGACGTCACTTCGGGCAAGGCGACGCAGCGCCCGGCGTCGAGGCTCGCTCTTAGCGTCGGCGAGCCGACCGGCTCCACGCCGATGATCGTGACGCCCGACCGCCGGGCCCGGATGGCGACCGAGAGACCAGAAATCAGCCCGCCGCCGCCAATGGCGACGACGATGGCGTCCATGTCGGGAAGATCGTCGAGAATCTCGAGACCGAGAGTGCCCTGTCCCGCCACCACCAACGGATCGGCGAACGGGTGGAAATAGGCCGCCTTGGTCCGATCGGCGAAATCGAGCGCTGCGGCGTTAGATTCGTCCCAGCTCGCCCCTACGACATTCACCGTTGCCTGCCACGCGCGCATCTTGGCGACCTTCGCCGGCGACACGCTTTGCGGAACGAAGATGATTCCCGGCACACCGGCAGCATGCGCGGTGCGGGCAACTGCCAGGCCGTGATTGCCGCCCGACGCTGTGACGATGCCAGCGCTGACGGCTTCGCGCGGCAAGCCAAGGAAACGGTTTGCGGCGCCGCGCGCCTTGAACGAACCGGTCACCTGCAGGAGCTCGAGCTTCAGCGTGACGCGTGCTTCCAGATCGAGCGGCGTCAGGAGCCCGGTCAGCGGCGCCACCGGCGTGTGGCGGACCCAGGTCGCGATGCGCGCCCTGGCGGCGTCGATGTCAGCAATGTCGATCATCCGATCGGACCGGTGTAGGGCGAGGCGACGACCTGGCAGCAGTTTCCGGGCCGCACCCGGCCCGGCTGCCGCCGGGCATAGACGATACCGCCGGCGCTGTAGCGAAGCATCTCCGGCGGTCGCGTGAGGTCCCACGGGCACAGAATGCGCCCGGCTTCCTGCCCGGCCGCGACCGTCGTGCCGAGCGGATGGAACGGCTCGAAAATTCCGTCGCCGGTTGCATAGACGTACGCCTGTGGTCCGGACAGCGCCACGATGCGGCGGTTCTCGTGTCGCCGCGGCGCAGCCGCCTTCGCATCGAGCACACCGAGATGCGCCAGGACGTTGCGCACGCCGCGGCGGCAGACGGCCAAAGCCTCGATGGAGACGGTGCCGGCGCCGGCCATCTCCGTGCCCATCGAAATGAGGCCATGTCGTGCTGCACAAGCCGTGCCGGTGCGCGGGTCGCCGAGGTTCGGTATAACGACTGAGACCGGCGCGTCGAATGCTTCCGCCGCCGCAATGTTCTTCTTCATCAGATCCGGGTCGTCGGTCGGTTCGATGACTGCGCTCGGCAGAATGTCGAGCGAGGACCCGCCCGAGTGAAGATCGAGAAACGCGTCCGCGCGTGAAAATACCTCACTCACCATGTAGGCGGAAATCTGCTGCGTGATGGTGCCCGTCGGGTCGCCGGGGAAGGTCCGGTTTAGATTGAGCCCATCGACGGTCGACGTCCGCCGCCCGGCCATCATGGCGTGGACGTTCACCGCCGGCATCATGATGAGCCGCCCGTTCACCTGCGCCGGATCGAGCGTCTCGGCGAGCTCGCTGATGACGATCGGGCCTTCGTACTCGTCGCCGTGATTGCCGCCCTCGATCACGACCGTCGGCCCGCTTCCGCCGGCGATGACCGCGATCGGAAGCCGCGTAGCGCCCCATGCGTCGTCGTCGGGAGAATGCGGGATCATCACGAACCCGACCTGCTTGCCGGGCTTGTCCAGATCGATGGTCGAGAAGGCGGTGGTTCGCGGTGCCGAAGAACGCATGCGGGAGCCCGAAGATCCGGCGAGCAAATTTGCCCGATGCCACTGTTCACACGCCCCACTTACTGGTAAGTCAGTAGCGTGTCAACACGATCGCCGGCGCCCGATCCAGCTCAAAGGAGGAACAATGCCTCGTCAGAAAATCACCACTGGCTCCGCGTATGAGAACCTCGTCGGATATTCGCGTGCGCTGGTCGTTGACAACTGGGTGTTCGTCTCGGGAACGACGGGCCGGAACTTCGAAACCGGCGAGGTGCCCGAGGACGTGGTCGAGCAGACTCACCTTTGCTTCCAGATCATTTCGAGTGCCCTCGCACAGGCCGGCTCGTCTCTCGCCGATATGGTGCGCGTGCGCGTCCTGATGGTGAACCCGGACGACGACGCGCGCGTCGCTCCGGTTCTTGGCGGCTACCTGAAGCCGGTCGGTCCGGCGCTGACCACCACCGTCGGTGCGCTGCTTGATCCACGATTCAAGATAGAAATCGACGTGACGGCGCTGAGGCGCTCCTGACTTCGTGCTATGCATACGGTCGATATCGTCTAGTACGTGCCATACAATGCCGACCGACAACCGAGACATGAGCCTGATGCGGGACCGAATCAAATCGCTGGCCCTGGACCTTCTCATCCAACATGGCTACCGCGGCGTCAGCTTCGGCGATCTTGCCGACGTGCTGAAGACGACGCGCGCCAACATCCACTATCACTTCGGCAACAAGCGTGCGCTCGTGGAGGAGGTTCTCGAGGACTACATCAAGGAGACACTGGCCGGAATGCGTGGTGCGCTGGAGGGCTCCGACCGGTCGCTGCTGGAGAAGATCGAGGCCGTCGTCGACATCAGCCGCAAACGCCATGCGCATTACAACCCTCCCGGCAAGCAAGGCCGGCCGTGGAGCCTGATTGCCCGGATGCGCCAGGATAGCGACGCCCTCTCGCCGAAGGGGCGCGCCGCTCTCAAGCGTTTTGCCCGGGACCTGGAGAAGACCATCACGCAAGCGATTGCCGACGCCAAGCGGCGCGGCGAGTTCGTCGAATCAATGCCGGTCGATGACGTCGCCCTCCAACTCGTCGGCATCGCCAACAGCGCCGGACCGATCACCCAGGACGCAGGCAACTTCGATCGTCTGGAGCAGCTCTACATGGCGTATGGGCGAATCATCCAGCACGCCTACGGGCGGCGCAAGGACGATCAACCGAAGGTGCGGGCCAGGACTCGCGGCCGCAACCACGAAAGCCACCCGACCAGCAGCTAGACGGCTTTCGGCTCCGGGCCTCAGGGGCGCGCCGCGCGCAGCGCACCCAGGAACCGTGACACGTCCTCCTCGTCGTTGTAGACATGCGGGCTGACGCGAATGGCGTCGCCACGAATGGACACGTGGACGTTGGCGGCGTTCAGCGCCGACGCCAATCCGGCAGGCAATCCGCCGGGATGCCTCAAGCCGAAGAGATGGGGCCCGCGTCGTTCGGGTTCCGGCGCGTGGTAGCCCAGCGATGCCGCGCCGTCGACGATGGCGTCGCTGATCGCGCCGATGCGCCTGGCGATCCCCTCCACCGTCCATGCGGCCACCTGCTTCAAGGCGGGGATCGCCATCGTTACGTTGATGAAACTCGCCCGTTCGGCGGTGTCGAAGCGGCGCGCTCCGACATCGTAGCCGTAGAGATGATCGAGCCTGCCTTCGTGATGCTCGGCGTCGGCGCGATGAAAGTAATGTTCCTCGATGGGCCTTCCGCTCTGGCGCCAGGGCGCCGCGTAGAGGAACCCGAAGCCATAGGGGCAGAGCAGCCATTTGTAGGCCGAGCAAGTCACGAAGTCGGGCATCAGCGCCGCGACCGACACCGGCAATGCGCCGATCGATTGGGTCCCGTCGATGATCAGGGCCGATCCCGCGGCGCGCGCAGCTTCGCCGATCCTTGCCAGGTCGAAGATCCGGCCGTCGCTCCAGTGCACATGCGGCACGGAAACGGCTTTGGTGCGGCTGTCGATCCGCCCGATGACCGCATCCGCCCAGCTTTGACCCTCGGCGGGCATAACGACGCGCAACGCCGCCCCGCAGTCTTCCGCAAGCACGCGCCAGCGATGAAATGTCGACGGGTGCTCGGCGTGCGGCACCACGATATTGTCGCCTGCCGACAAATCGATGTTGTTCGCGGCGACGGTGATCCCGTAGGCGGTCGAGGGCACAATGGCGACGTCATCCCTGTTCGCCGCGATGAGCGCCGCGAACAGGCCGCGCAGTTCTTCGACCTCGCTGAAGAAGTCGTCGTGGCGGATTTGCCATGGATGCTGTTTGCGAAGCACGGCGCGATGTCCGGCTTCAATCACCGAATCCATCAGAGGCGAGAGGTAGGCGCAGTTCAGATAGGCGAGATCGGAAGGAATGTCGAAAGGCGCGCGCTTGGATCTGGCCATCGCTTGAGACTTCGCGTTGATGCTGGATGCTTCAGAGAAAAGCAGTGAAGACGAAAGGAGATTAGCGGGGCGCTCCTGGATCGAAGCGCCCCGTGAGATGCGTCTATAGCGGGTCCATCTGGGGCAAAGCCATGCCGAGCCACTTCTTCGACAGGTCGTTCAGCACTCCCTTCTGCTTGGCGATGTAGATCCACGAATTCAGCCACTGGAGCATGCCGAACTCGCCGTTCTTGACGCCCATGAAGGCGAAATCGGCGCCGAATGAGATCTTAGGTGCCAGCTTGCGGGCATTCTTTCCTTGGTTGACCGAGTAGGCGAGAATGTCAGCAGTTGCATAGAGGTCCACCTGTCCGGATTCGTAAGCCGCCGTCGCGGTGGCGTTGTCTTCGAATCGGACGATATTCGCCTTGGGCGCAGCCGCCGTCAGCGCCATGTCCTCGGTTGTACCACGCGTGACACCAATCGACATGGAACCAAGGTCGGCGATCGACGAGACCTTGGTGTCGGCTGGACCGAACACGCCGATGCTGGTGGCCGCATAGGGCGACGTGAACATGATCTGCTTGGCGCGTTCTGGCGTCAGGCTGAGCAGGGCGATCAGAATATCGACCTTGCCCGTGGCCAGGTATGGGATGCGGTTCTGCGCTGTCATCGGCACCAGTTCGACGGATACGCCCAGGTCCTTGCCGACCATGTTGGCGACGTCGATATCGAGGCCGGCCGGCTTCTGATTGGCATCGAGGAAACCGAACGGTGCGACGTCGGCGATGACGCCGACCCGGATCTTGCCGGCGTCGAGGATGTCCTGAAGCTGGTCGGCTACGGCAGGCGCGGCGGCCAGCGTGGCGAGTGCAAGGCCGATGGGCACAAATGAGAGAACCCGTTTCATTAGGTGCATTTCACTTCCCCTCCTATCAGGTCAGCACGGCTGACAGAAATGAACTGAACTCCGGCGTGGCCGGCGAATTCATGACCTCGGCGGTCCGGCCGTCTTCGACGATCGCGCCCTGGTGCATGAAGACGATCCGGCTGGCGATCGATCGCGCAAAGCCGAGCTGGTGGGTCACTATGACCATCGTCATGTCCTCGCGTGCTAGCCTCTCGAGGACGGTCACGACTTCGCCGATCAGCTCCGGGTCGAGCGCGGACGTAATCTCGTCAAAGAGCATCAACGCCGGTGCCAAAGCCAGCGAGCGGGCAATGGCGACACGCTGCTGCTGACCGCCTGAGAGTTGCGAGGGATAGGCGCCAAGCTTGTCGGCGAGTCCCACTTCGCCCAGCACCTTGGTTGCGACCCCGCTCGCTTCCCCGCGTTCCTGCTTCAGCACCTTGCGGAGCGCCAAGGTAACGTTCTGTTCGGCCGTCAGGTGCGGAAACAGGTTGTAGCCTTGGAAGACGATACCGACCTTGCGGCGCAGAGCGTGCAGGTTAGGCGATGGCTTGCCGAGATCGATGCCGACGACATCAAGTGCTCCATCGTCGATCCGCTCAAGGCCGTTCAGACACCGCAGCAACGTGCTCTTGCCGGAGCCGCTACGACCAAGAATGACCAGCCGCTCGCCGGGTTCCACCTTGAATGAGATGCCCTTCAGCACCTCGTGGGCGCCGAAGCTCTTGCACACGCGGTTGGCATCGATGATGGTCAATAGCTGAGCCTTTTCTCAAGACGCCGCGCGAACAGGGCAAGGGGATAGCAGACCGCGAAATAGAGAACGCCGATGGAGGCGAAGATCGTGAATGACCGGAACGTGGCGTTGTTGACGAGCTGCGCCGCCCTTGTCAGCTCGACAAAACCGAGAACCGAGGCGAGCGAAGAGTCCTTGATGAGCTGGACGAGGAAGCCGACGGTCGGCGGCGTCGCCGAGCGCATCGCTTGGGGCAAGATGACGTAGACCAGCGTCGCAACCTTACCGAGGCCAAGCGACTCGCTCGCCTCCCACTGATGCGGCTGGATAGACTCGATTGCGCCGCGCCAGATTTCCGTGAGGAAGGCTGCGGAATAGAACGACAGTGCAATCGTTGCCGAAATGAATGACGGCAGCTCCAAGCCGAGAATGCTGAGACCGAAGTAGAAAAAGAGGAGTTGGCCGAGGAGCGGTGTGCCTTGGAACAAGCTGACATAGCCGTAAATCGCCGTGTTGAGCGCGCGCGACCGCAGAAGCCGTAACGCCACGAGCATTCCGGCAATGATCGCTCCGCCAACCAGCGCCGCAAGTGACAGGGCGACCGTCCACTTCAGGCCGATTAGCAGAAAAAGCATGTCATCGACGTTGAGCGGGCGCATTACCCACGCCTCGCGAAGACGATCAACCAGATAAACGAGGAGAACAATCGGAAGACAATGACGATGGCAAGGTAAATGCCGCACACGACGATATAGGCTTCAAAACTGCGAAAAGTGCGCGACTCGATGAAAGTCGCCGCGTAGAACAATTCCTGCGCCGAGATCTGCGAGATAATGCTGGTGCCGAGAAAAAGCAGCACAATATAGCTGCTGAGCGATGCGTAGACGTTCCGCACCGCTTGAAACGCAATCACGTTCGTGAACGTATCCCAACGACCGAGCCCCAGCGAAGCTGCTGATTCAAGCTGACCGGTCGGAACCGACAAGATGCCGGCGCGCATGATCTCGGTAGCATAGGCGCCGAAATTCACAGTCAGCGCAACGATGGCCGCCACCCAAGCGGAGATGCGAAAGCCGACGCTCGCCAGCCCGAAGAAAATGAAGAAGAGCTGGGCGATGAACGGCGTATTGCGAAAAAACTCGACGTAGCCGGAGATGAATGGCTTCACCGGCTTCGGTCCATAGAGCAGCACCAGAGCACCAGCTGTCCCGACGACGAAGCCCATCGCCGCGGTCAGAGCCGTCACCTCGACCGAGCGGATTGCGCCCGTAACCAGGAGATCGTTGTACCGGAAGACCTCATTGAATCGGAGTTTGTACACTAGGCGCCCCCCCAGTACGGGCTTACTTACAAGTAAGTATGCCGCGTAGGTCCGGCTGTCAACTGGCGCCAGCCCGAGCCTCTTCGACTCGGTCTGTTCGGTTGTGTTCGCTTCCAGGTCGCGAGTGGAAGTCGGTCGCCGCGAATCCCCTGACCATTATCGCCATAGACTCGGCGGAGAACCCACCGCGGAAGCACGACGCAAGGCTGTGGTCAGGACTTAGCCTCATCGGATAGGCGAGCACGAGGTTTTCGGTGACGGCTGGTGTGGAGAAGCTCTGGCCATGGATCGCAACCCCGAGGTCGGGAAGGGTATGCGTCTCCGCACGCCTGCTGCCGAACTGCCGGACGTTCGGTGGCCATGGAATGGTCCGGGTGACCACCGAGGCCGCGTCGTGATTTCCGGACAGGAGGAATACCGGGATGCTTGCCTGATCGAGCCGCCCCATGGCCCGAGCGAAGTACAGGCCGGTGCTCATGTCGCGCCAATCCCCATCGAAAAGGTCGCCGGCGATGAGCACGAAGTCGACCGCCGCGTCGACGGCGCATTGCACAAGATTGTCGAACGCCGCCCGCGTGGCGCCCCGGATCTCGTCGACCGGCAGACCCTCGTAGCGGGATAGTCCGTGGAGAGGGCTGTCGAGATGGATGTCGGCGGTGTGAAGGAAGCGAAAGTCGGCCACCGGCGAATCCCCCATGAGCTCGAAGGCAAATCGCCAATTTCCACGATTTATTTGCTATCATGCAGCACGGTCCTAACTACCGCAACAGCGCGACATTGATCTAAATTGGTTGCTGGCGAGCGGCGCTGCAGAGCCCGAATTTTATCGCGCGGCCGGATCGTCATTTTTGAGAAGCACTGCGAATATAGGCGCTCCTTGCGAGTGACCGTTCCGGGAAACGAATTTGAACTGCTTCATCACTTCTTGCGCGCAACAGCCGCTGCGGGGACTTTTTCAACAATATCGGCGCAAAGCGGATAGACACGATTTGTATCTTCGACAGTTTGCTCCCCCAAGGCGGACACTAGGGTCCGGACCCATAAAGGGGATTCCGTTGGTGGTTGGTTTGTGATTCACGGTCTCCGAAAGGAGACCACCGATGAATCGCGTTTGTTTCTGGCTCACTGAGGATCAGTTTGCGCGGCTGCAGCCACTGCTTCCAACCGACACGCGCGGCAAACCGCGGGTTGATGATCGGCGGGTGATCAGCGGCATCGTGCACGTGCTGAAATCGGGCGGTCGCTGGGTCGATGCGCCATCGATCTACGGACCTCGCAAGACCCTCTACAACCGCTTCGTCCGATGGGCGGCCAAGGGCGTCTGGATCGACATCTTCCATGCTCTGGCCTCAGCCGGCGGCCCACCGGCGCAAGTGCTGATCGACTCCTCGGCGGTGAAGGCGCATCGCTGCGCCTCCGGCGGCAAAGGGGGGAGCGCAATCAAGCGATCGGCCGATCACGCGGTGGGCGTACCACCAAGATCCACGCCCTGACCGATGGTCTGTGCCGTCCGATCGCTTTCCTTCTGACTGGCGGCCAGGTTGCCGACTGCACCGCCGGAGACCTGCTGCTGGAGCAGATGCCGAAGAGCCCCATTCTGCACGGTGACAAGGGCTACGACAGCAACGCGATCCGTCACAAGGTCGAGGGCCGAGGGGCGATGCCCAACATTCCACCGAAGGCCAATCGGCGCTGGAAGAACTGCTTCTCGCCGTATCTCTACCGCGACCGCAATGCGATCGAGCGCATGTTCGGTAGGCTCAAGGACTTCCGCCGCATCGCCACCCGCTATGACCGATCGGCAACCAACTTCCTCGCCGCCGTCTGTCTCGCCGCTACCGTCAGCTACTGGTTATGAGTCCGGACCCTAACTCGGCGCAGCCGGCGGCTTGCGAAATTGTCAGTCTCCCGCCATTTCAAAGCTTGGGCAGGAATCGGCAAAGTCCCAAGCTTTGGAGAAACGCGGCAGAAGAGAAGGCTAGATCGACGCGAGCTTGGCTGCGGGCCCGCCACGCGCACAGCCAAAAACCAAGCGATTGCGCGCCATTTTAGCGGGCGTGCCGATGCGCTGCACCGGATTGCTGAGTTCGGGGTTGGTGCCGCAAGAGGGACTCGAACCCCCGACCCCCGCATTACGAATGCGATGCTCTACCAACTGAGCTATTGCGGCAATCTGAGCCTTTCGGCACTGCGGCACTGATACAAGCGGAAAGGGGCCGGTTCAAGTGCGGAAGCGCGGGCGCCTCTCGTCAGCTTTCTTCCCGCCCGGCCGCGCGAAGCGCGTCGAGCAGGCCCTGGTACTCGGGTGCCAGGCGGCCCTGTTCTTCCAGCCGGGCAAGGATCGACAAGGCTTCGCTCAGCGGTTCGGCCGCATTCGGCGTCTCGAAGGCGGCGACACCGTCAAGCGCGTCTACTACGAGAGCCACGCTCAACTGCGCCGGCATCTCGTCGACTTCGTCGCCGCCTACAACTTCGGCCGCAGGCTCAAGACCCTCAAAGGCCTCACACCCCACGAGTTCATCTGCAAACAGTGGACTTCACAGCCCCAGCGGTTCACCTTCAATCCGCTCCAGCAAATGCCGGGACCAAACATCTAGCTAGCCCGATGCCGCACGGTCGCCTGACACCAGGCGCCCGGGCGCGCGCTTCAGGCGCTCCATCATCGGGCGGCGCTTGGCCAGATAAGCCCCGTTGTGGGGCGACCAGCCGGAGAAGGAATCGTCAATCCGGAAGGCCTGTTCGGCGTGATGCGGCCAGTACGGGTCATAGAGCGCCTCACGGCCGATGGCGACGAGGTCGGCCTGGCCGTTCTCGAGTATGGCTTCCGCCTGAGCAGGATCGACAATCATGCCGACGGCCTGTGTCATGATGCCGGCTTCGTGACGGATGCGTTGTGCATAAGGCACCTGGAAGCCGAGGCCGCGCGGCGTCGACGCACTCTTGGTCGCATCGAACAGGCCGCCGGAGGAGCAGTCGATGACATCGACGCCGACTTCCTTGAGGCGCTTGGCCAGCACAACCGAATCGTGCGCGTCCCAGCCGCGCCTGGCCCCGTCGACCACCGAAAGCCGGCAGAACAGCGGTTTGCTCTCAGGCCTAACGGCACGGACCTCGGCAGCGATCTCGCGGGCAAGGCGGGTGCGTCCCTCGAAGCCGTCGCCATAGGCGTCCTTGCGCAGGTTGGCGCCCGGGGAGAGGAAGCTCGCGACGAGATAGCCATGGGCGAAGTGCAATTCGATGACGTCGACGTTGGCGGCGTCGGCACGTCTGGCGGCGTCGACGAACTGCCGCTTGGCCGCGTCGATGTCGGCAGGCGACATCTCCACGGGGACTGTCCATTCGTCGCCGGCCGCGACGCTGCTCGGGCCGACGCGCCTGAACGGCGGACGACCGTGGGGCGCGAGCTGTTCCGCCGGGAAGGGCGCACCGCCTTCGCACAGGATCGCGGCGCCGGCCTTTCTGCCGGCATGGCCCAACTGGACGCCGAGCGCCGCACGGCGGCCGTGCACGAAATCGGCGACGCGCTTCAGCGGCGCGATCTGGTGGTCGCCCCACAGCCCGACGTCATAATCGTTGATGCGCGCCGTGGCCGCGACGGCAGTGCTTTCGACAAAGATCAGACCGGCGCCGCCGAGCGCGAACTGGCCGAGATGCGCCAGATGCCAGTCGCCGAGCGATCCATCCGCCTCGGCGGCGTTCTGGCACATCGGCGAAATGACAATCCGGTTCTTCAGAGTGACCGAGCGGATCGCCAGCAGGCTGAACAACAGTGGGACGGGATGGTCACGGGCTTTCATCGGAACCTGCTGCGAAAGCGTCTGGAGAAAGCGTCTGGAGGGGGTCGGTCGGCGAAGCGGGGCGCGGAAGAGGCGATCGGCGGCTGTCAGCGCGGCGCCACGCATCGGAAGATTAGTGAGGAAGCAGCAATTCGTCCAGATCGAATGAGTTCGTTATTAGCGCATTGTCGCACTGCCGGCCGGGGTCCTGTACACGGGAGCGGCCCCAGCCGGGCTCAAGGGGTCGCCTTATTTCCGATTCTGCGAACCGAGCGCTGCAGTTGCACATGATTTATTATTGACAAAATGATATGCCAATAAGAAACTCAAGCGCGCCTCGATGGAGGCTTGTCATGGCACAACGGAGCATGACGGCGGTCACCGATTTCACCCACCACCGGACCAACCAGGGATGTTCAGGGCGAAATGGCTTTCCGGATCTCCGTCGACACAGGCGGCACGTTTACGGACGTGGTGGTTTCCGACGATAGCGGCTGGCTCCACATCGGCAAGGCGCTGACCACGCCGGAACGTGCCTTCAGCGGCATGTTCGCGGCGGTGGAGGACGCGGCGCGGCATTTCGGCAAGACCGGCGCGGAAGTCCTGGCCGACGCCGCCTTGCTCATCTACGGGCACCACGCGCGCCACCAACGCCATCGTCGAGCGCAAGGCGGCGAAGACCGCCTTCCTGACGATCGAGGGATTTCCCGACATTCTTCTCTTCAAGGAAGGCGGCAAGCTCGATGGGCACCGTTGGGACATCGATTTCCCCAAGCCCTATGTGTCGCGCCGCCATACCTTCCAGGTGCCGGAACGGATCACATCCGAGGGCACTGTCATGACGCAGCTCGACGAAACCGCGGCGCGTGCGATCCTGACGGAGTTGGCGCGAGGAAAGTTCGAGGCCGTCGCTGTCTGCCTGCTCTGGTCGGTCCACAACCCGGCGCACGAAATCCGGCTCGGAGAGCTGATCGAGGAGATTCTCCCGGGCATCCCATACACGCTTTCGCACCAGCTCAATCCGATCCTGCGCGAATATCGCCGCGCCTCGTCGACGGTGATCGATGCGTCCCTGGCGCCGTTGATGCGGCGCCACCTGACCGAGCTACAGGCAGACCTGGAGGCGGCGAGATTTGCCGGCCAGCTCCTGGTCAGCACCTCCATCGGCGGCGTGATGCACGTTGCCGACGCCATCAAGGGGCCGATTTATCTGGCCAAATCGGGACCGTCGATGGCGCCGATCGCCGGCCACCTCTACGCCGCGGCCGAGTGCCTTGGTGACAGCGTCATCGTTTGCGATGCCGGCGGCACCACGTTTGACGTCTCGCTGGTCAACCAGGGCATGGTCAAGTTCAGCCGTGACACCTGGATCAACGGCCAGTTCACCGGCGATTGCGTCGGTTTGTCGTCGGTTGATGTCCGCTCGATCGGGTCGGGCGGCGGATCGATCGCCTGGATCGACAACGGCGGCCTGTTGCGCGTCGGACCGCATAGTGCCGGCGCCATGCCAGGCCCAGTCTGCTACGGGCGCGGCGGGACGGAGCCGACGGTGACCGACGCGGCATTGATCCTCGGCTATGTCGACCCCGACTATTTCCTCGGTGGGCGCATGAAGCTCGACCTGCCGGCGGCACGGCGCGCCATGGAGGAGATCGCGCGGCGGCTCGGTAAAAACGTGGAATCGACCGCGGCCGGCGTGCTCGCCATCGCCAACGAACACATGGTCCGCGCCATCCAGGAGATAACCGTCAACGAGGGGTACAATCCGAGCGACAGCACCATCGTCGCCGGCGGCGGGTCGTGCGGCTTCTCCATCATGGAGATCGCGCGCACGCTCGATTGCCGCAAGATCGTCCTGCCGCGCACCGCATCGGCACTGAGTGCTTGCGGTGCGCAATACGCTAACTACACGTTCGAGAAGGCGGCGTCGGCGGCAGCACGCACCGATGCCTTCGACTACGAGAGAATAGACGCGGCGCTCGCCGGCATCGACGAGGCCGTGGCCGATTTCGGCAAATCGCTTCAAGCGCGCGGCGTCGTCGACACCGGCATGACCTATTTCGTCGAGGCCCGTTACCTCTACGAGGCGTGGGAGCTGGAAGTTCCCCTTGCCAAGGGCCGTTTCGACGGGCCCGAGGATGTCGCCACCTTTGTCGAGCGCTTCCATGCCGAGCATGAGCGCGTGTTCGCGGTGAAGCAGGTCGGACAGCCGGTCGAATGCCTCGTCTGGAAGGCGCGTTTCGCCGGGCACGGGCCGATAGCCAGGCCGCAGCGCTCGGCCGATCCGATCTATGTCGAGACGCCGGCCCGGCGACGGCGGCGGGCGTATTTCCAGCAGACCGGCCACGTGGACGTTCCGGTGCACTTCGGCGAGGAACTTCAGGCTGGTGCGCTGATCACCGGACCGGCCATCATCGAGGAGCCGACGACGACCATCGTCGTCTATCCCGCCATGTCAGCGCGCGTCGGCAGCTCGGGCAGCTATGTGCTCGAGCCGTCCGCGATGCCTGTCCCGGCGGCTATCGACGATGACCCAGCGGCACTCGATCCGGTCACGGTCGCGGTGATGGCCAACCGGTTCGACAGCATCGTCCGCGAAATGTCGAACACGTTGCTGCGCACGGGCCGTTCGGCCGTCATCAACCAGGCCCGCGACTTCTCCTGCACCATCGTGACCAGCGATCATCAGCTTCTCGCCGTGGCCGAGGGGGTAGCCGTCCACGTCTTTGGCTCGAATTTGCAGACGGCATCCGTCCCACGCATCCACAAGACGAAGGAGGGTGATGCCTATCTCCATAACGATCCCTATCTCGGCAACACCCATCCGGCGGACCACACCGTCATCGTGCCGGTTTTCTGCGAAGGAGAGCTTCTCTTTTGCACGGTGGCCAAAGCCCACCAGGCCGATATCGGCAATGCTAGCCCGACGACATATGTCGCCGACGCAGCAGACGTTTATGCCGAGGGCGCCCTTGTCTTCCCCTGCGTTCGGGTCCACGACGCTTTTGAGGAGATCGCCGACGTCATCCGCATGTGCCGGTCGCGAATCCGCGTGCCAGAGCAATGGTATGGCGACTTTCTCGCGGCTGTCGGCGCCGCCCGCATCGGCGAGCGCAAGCTCAAAGAGTTCATCGCCCAATACGGCCGCGAGAAGGTGGCGCGGTTCATTCGGCAGTGGTTCGACTACTCCGAGCGCCGAATGACGAATGCGATAGCCGCCATCCCGGCCGGCACCGTCAGCGACGCTACACGCCATGACCCGACGCCGGCAGTGCCCGACGGCATTCCGATTGCGGTGACGATCCAAACGGATCCCGCAAACCAGCTGATCACGGTCGACCTGAGGGACAATCCAGACTGCCTCGACTGCGGGCTCAACCTGTCCGAGGCCTGTTCGACCAGTGCCGTGATCACGGCGCTCTTCAACTGCCTCGATTGGGACATTCCGAAGAATTCCGGCAGCTTCCGGCGGATCAAGGTCGAGCTGCGTGAAAACTGCTGCGTCGGGATACCGAGGTACCCGCACTCCTGTTCGATGGCGACGACCAACTTAACCGATCGCGTTGTCAACGTGACCCAGTCGGCATTCGCAAAATTCGGCATGGGTTTCGGGCTTGCCCAGGGCGGCAATGCGATGGGCGCGCCGATGGCGGTTATCTCGGGGAGAGACCACCGGCACGGGAACGAGCCCTACATCAACCAGATTTTCGTCGGCAAGAACGGCGGCCCGGCGGGACCGAAGGCCGACGGCTGGGTCACTTATGTGTTGCCCAATGCGGGCGGCGTGACCTATCGCGACAGCATCGAGCTCGACGAGCTCAAGCACCCGATCCACATCCACTACCAGCGCCTGGCCGTCGACAGCGGCGGCGGCGGCAAGTTCCGTGGCGCCCCGGCGGCGGAGGTGGAATACGGCACCAAGAGCGGCCGCATGACCGTCGTGATCCCTTCCGACGGTCATCATGTCGCACCGCACGGCGTCCATGGCGGCCTTCCGGGGTCGGCGGCCGCGACCTATCGCGTCGGCCTCGACGGATCGCGCAAGAAGCAGCCGAATGTCTGCACGCTGGAAATTGTTCGCGGCGAACGGGTGTACGGACTTGACTGCGGTGGCGGCGGCTATGGCCATCCGATGGAGCGCGATCCGGCACGGGTGTTGGAGGACGTCGCCGAAGGCTGGGTGAGCGAGGCGGCGGCACGGGACATCTACGGCGTGGTGATCACCGCCGGTTCGAGTGAGCTTGCCGTCGATCACGGAGCAACGGAGGCGCTGCGCGCGCGACTTCGGAATGCCGCCGTCTCGGCCTAGTCCTGCGCTCGTGGCCGGACGCCGGAGCGTGAGTTGGGTGTGGCGGAGCTGAAGGTCGACGACCGCACGGTATGGGCGTTCGTCCATGCCGAGGAGCTGACGCACAGAAACGACACCGATCGCCGCCGAGCAGGACCGCCCCGACGTTGCCCGCCGCCAAGCGCGGGGCTATCGCTCATTTGCGGATTGAGTTCGGGTTGAGCGAGCCTCGGGCCTTTGGCAGTGTTGCCGCCGATCACACGATGAACCGCTATCGCTCAGGTGAGCGTTTCGAATTGCCGCATCGATGTGTCAAAGACCCGCTGAGCCGCTTCCGCCAGTGGTAGCAACCGGTGTTTGCGCGACAGGATCTCGACACCGTAGGGGCCGTCATAGCCGGCGTCGCCAACGGCGCGCAGGAAGCTCGCAATGTCGAGGGCGCCTTCCCCCGGCAGTTCTCTGTTGTGGATCGTGTCGTTGTAGAGCGTGCCCTCGACTTCCGGGCGCGCATCGTCGATCTCGACCCAGCTGATCAACTCCTTCGGTATGGTTCTGATCTGGTCGAAGTCGATATTGCCGCGTGCGATATGCCAGATGTCGAGCATGATGCCGACGTTCTGTTTGCCCGCGCGCGTGATCAGCTCGATGCACTGGTCGATGGTCCTCAGATTGCTGAACGGCATAAGTTCAAGCGCCACTCGGGTACCGGCGTCTGCCGCCTCATCGGCGAGCTGTTTCAGTTCGGCAACCATCTTCTCCATCGGCCATGCGTTGCGGCCCTCATTCTCGATGTCGCCGCATATCTTGATGTGCCGGGCGGCGAGCGCTTCGGCAGCCGTGAGGAGATCGCGACGCACTAGATCGGATGCCGCGCGGCGGGCGCCATCAGCGAACCAATCGCCGAGAATCTCGACCTCGACATATTTCATGTCATTATCCTTGAGGATGGTCCGCATGCTCTCAAGACCGATCCGATCGGCGACGGCCATGATATCGGCATGGACGAAGCCGACGCCGCGAAACCCGACCTTCCGCGCCATCTCGACGCGCTCAATGAGGGCGAACGGGCTGACTTCGCTCGGACCGCTGGCGTAACAGTCTCCCGATATCGACCAATAGCTGGCCACCAACTCGATCGCTCGTCGCATTTTTCAGGTCTCCACACGTAGTCCCGGTCTTGGTGCCTGCGGCGCACAAGGCCGCCGATGACGGCAGCAGGCTTTATGGAATGATCCTTTCGGCCCGCAGCCGCTTGAAAAGCGTCTCAAATGAGGTCCGCGTGCGACGATAGTCGAGGAAGCCGAGTTCGCGGCTGCAACTCATATCGGTCACGCATTCCTGGGTGCGGCCGAGGTCAGCATCGACGTGCCACCAGGGCGCTACCGTCTCGACAGGTGCCTCGCGGAGCTGGTGCTTCTTGACGATCGCATCCCAGTCGGGACCGACGTTGGCGAGCATCGTGGCAAGCGGCGTCTCGTGGCCGGGATACGGCGCCGGGTCGATACCGAAACAGTCGGCGATGAACCGCCACATCTTCCGCCAACGGAATATGTCGCCATTGACGACATTGAACGCCATGTTAGCGGCCTTCTTCTCGGTCGCCTCCCATTCAAGGTGATGGGCGAGAAGCGTGGCATCGGTGACGTCGACAAGGCCATTGTACGAGACCGGCGAGCCAGGAAACACGAACGGGCGGCCGGTCTCCCGGCACAGGGTTGCGTAGACCGCAAGCGAGGTTCCAAGATTCATCGCCGCATCCGGCGAGTAACCGATCAGCGTATGCGGTCGCGCGACGGACCAGGTGAAGCCATGGGCTTCGGCCAGCTCGAAGAGAACGTCTTCCTGCGTGTAGTAGAAATTGGGCCCGGGCACCCGATCCAGCTCTTCGGTGAAGGGCGTGTCGAGTTCCTGGGCGGCATAGTTTTCGAATGATCCGAGATAGTGCTTCAGCCCGGTCACCAGAGCGACGTGGCGGATGTTGGCATTGGCGACGGCGCCTTCTATCCCGGCGCGGAGTATGTCGCCGTTCACCCGGCAATTCTCCTCCTCGGTATCCTGACGGCTCCAGGTGTTGAAGAAGACGTGGGTCGCGTTGCCTGCAGCGGCGAGCGCCCTGCGAGCTTCCGCAGGCTTGGTGAGGTCGCACGTGAGCATCTTGACGCCGTCGATCTTGATGTCGGCGTGGGGGCGTCGCGAAACGCCGATAACGTCCCAATTACCGGTAGCCGACAGGTGTTCGGCAAGGTTGCGACCCACCAGACCGCTGACGCCGAATATCAGAGCTGTTCCGTCGGCCATTGATTCCTTCCCCCATCCGGACGAGCGCTTTTCGTCACGCTTGCGCACCGGGTCCGATGCGACGTCTCGGATTTTCGTACCTTTAGAGGCCAGACGCCGACCTTGGCGACTGCGAATTAGTCCATTTTGAGACTTTCACGCTTGTCGATTTCGTTCGGCGTCTTCAGGCTCGACGGCCGGCCGCCAGCCAAGCGTTCGTCATGGCGTTGAAGGGAGAAATCGATCCGAACGCCGCTGCCATCAGCCTCAAGGCGGCCATCTGGCCGCTTAGTCCAAATTGAACTAAACGACCTTTGAGTTGGGGTACGCCAACTCATTAGAACTCGTTTTAGAGTTGTTCGAAAAAAACACACGAAGACGCATTGCGTTAATTCGGGACGGCAGGGTGGAAACAAAAATCGTTCTCAGCGTGCGCGGACTGCGCAAGACGTTCGGTGGCGTCGTGGCGCTGCGCAATGTCGATTTTGAGTTGCACGCCGGTGAAATCCACGGCCTGTGCGGAGAGAACGGCGCCGGCAAGTCGACCCTCGTCAAGATCCTCGCCGGCCTGGTCGCGCCGACGGAAGGGCACATCACGGTGGAGGGAGCGACGCTCAGGCCCGGCCGCCGCACCGATCCGCGCCTGATCTCGATTGTCTATCAGGAGCTGTCGATCATCCCGGACCTCTCCGTCCTCGACAATGTACTCCTCGGCGATCGCGACATCGGTGAGATCTATCTGCGTGGTCGCTTCGTCGAGGTGGTGCGCCGCCAGCTCGATGCGCTCGGCCTCGCTCATGTCGACGTCAACCAGCCTGCGCGCGAGCTCACGCTCGCCGAACAGCAATTGGTCGAGATCGCCCGCGGCGTCTTGCGCGGGGCCCGCATCCTCATTTTGGACGAGCCGACTGCGACGCTTTCCGACAACGAGATCAGCCGGGTCTTTTCCGCCGTCCGCTGGCTCCGCGATCAAGGGGCGACGGTGGTTTTCATCACGCATCGCCTGCCGGAGATCTTCGAGCTCACCGACCGGGTGACCGTCTTCCGCAGTGGCGAGCGCGTTCTGACTAAATCGACCTCGGCGCTGAACGCCGCCAGCCTGGTCAACGCCATGATCGGTCACGATTTGGGCCGCGCCGCAGCGCGGCAGTCTGCAACCGATGCGGCCGTCACGTTGCAGCTTGCCGGATTGGCGGTGCCCGGAAAGTATTCGCCGATCGATCTCTCCATCCAGCGGGGCGAGATCGTCGCCGTGGTCGGCCAGCTTGGCTCCGGGGCCGATATCCTGATCGAAACCGTGGCGGGGCTGCGCAAGGCGTACACGGGTGCGATCCGTCTCGACGACCGGGACATCGAGGTGCGCAGCATCAAGGATGCCATGCGCCACCGCGTCGCTTATGTGCCGGAAGACAGAGCCGGCAAGGGCGTCTTTCTCGATGCCACGGTCGACATCAACATGTCGGCCTCGATCCTCAGCCGTTTGACACGGTTTGGGTTTCTGCGAAAGGCGGCCGGCAGCGCCATCACCCGCCGCCTCGCCGCGCGCTTCCAGATCGACCCGCAGAGGCTGCTGAGCGAGGTCTCCCAGCTGAGCGGCGGCAACCAGCAAAAGGTCGCGCTCGGCAAGGCCATCGCGGCCGAGCCCAGCATTCTCGTGCTCAACGAACCAACGCGTGGCGTTGACATTGGAGCCCGCTCGGAAATCTACAAGCAGCTTCGCGAACTCGCCGCCACCGGGATCGTCGTCCTCTTCTTCACGACCGACCTTGAGGAGGTTCAGGAGCTCGCTGACCGGGTCGTCACGATCTTCCGCGGCGCCGTCGTCCACGACCGCCCGATCAGCGGAACCGCCATCGATTTGGTGCTCAGGGACATCCTGCACGGCCCCGGAGCCGTCGCGGAGGCCGCATGAGGGCGGCTGCCCTCAAATCGCTGCCGTCGGTGGTCTTTGGCGGCATGTTGCGCCCCGACCGCCTGCAGCCGACGGGCGTGAAGATTGCCACCGTGGCCCTGCTGATCTGGGCCTGGGCGACGATCGACAACTTCGGCTCGATCGGCAACCTCAACGCCATCATGTACTCCGTCTCTGCTGTTGGCATCGCGGCGGTGGGCATGGCGCTGATCACGCTCAGCGGCAACCTGTTCATGCTGTCAATGAGCGCTACGGCGGCGGTTTCGACGATTATCTTCGCGTCGTTTCTGTTCTCCGGCCTGGTCACCACGATGGTCGCCGTCGCCGTCGCCGGGGCAACCATCGGGCTGCTTCAGGGGATCGTCGTCGGCGTCGCCGGGGCCAATCCGATCATCGCCACGATCGCGATCGCGTCGATCGTCATGGGCGCAGGCGCAGTCTATTCGCAGGGCCTGACGGTGGTCGGCCACGGCGATGCGTCGTGGCTTGCGGTCGGAAAGTTCGCCGGCCTCTTCCCCAACCAGATCCTTCTGTTCCTGGGGGCAGTCATCATTGTCGAGATCCTGGTCGAGCGCACACGCTTCGGCCGGGAATTGCGGCTGATCGGCATGAACAAGGTCGCCGCCGGCATCGCCGGGCTGCGCATCGAGCGGGCACTGGTCATTGCTTTCATGCTTGCCGGCATCGCCGCGGCACTCTCAGGAGCGCTGTTCGCCTCTCAGGCGAGCCAGGGCAATCTCAAGCTTGGTGCCGGGCTCGACTTCGACGCGATCGCCGCCGTGCTTGTCGGCGGTGTCTCGATCCGCGGCGGGCGCGGGCGCATCCTCGACGCCGGTTTCGGCGCCCTGTTCCTCGCCATCATCAGCAACGTCCTTCTCGTCAAAGGGCTCGCCTTCGAGGTCCAACTCGTCGTCAAGGGCCTGGTGGTTGTCGTCTCCGTAATCCTCGGGGCGCTGGCAGCGGGGCTGAACAAGCGATGAGCTCCGCCAGTCTTTCCTGGACCGCCCGGTCGCGATTTTCCCGTTCGCTGCGCGATGTCGCCCGGCTTGTCTTGCTTGTTGCCATCGTCGTCTTCTTCACCGTCGCCGATCCCGATTTCCTGCGCCCGCAAAACATCTACGCGCTGTTCCAGTCGTTCGCGCTGCTCGGTCTGCTGACCCTGGGTCTGTCGCTGACCATGATCGCCGGCGAATTCGACCTCAGTGTCGGTTCCATGGTCGCGGTCGCCGGTCTGATCACCATCGAGACCGGCGACCCGAACGTGTTTGTCGGCGTCGCACTGGCGGCTGCTTTCGGGCTGGCGGTCGGGCTTGCCAACGCCGCGGTCTTCGCCTGGCTGAAGGTCTCCTCGCTCGTTGTCACGGTCGGTACCATGATGACGCTATCTGGCCTCGGCTTCCTGCTCGCCGGCGGGCGGGTGATCAGCATGTCGAATTTCGACGCCGGCGCCGCTCTCGATGGGCCGGTCTTTTCCATCTTCTCGCTGCGCAGCCTGATTACCGTCGCGGCTTTCGTCCTTGCTTTTCTGATGATGCGCTTCACGCGCGTCGGCCGCGACATCGTCGCAACGGGAAGCAAGCGAACGGTCGCCTCGGCAAGCGGCGCGCGCGTCGGCGTCTCGCTGGTGGTGGTCTTCTGCCTGTCCGGCCTCGGCGCAGCACTTGCCGGCTCGCTGCTCTCCATCAGTCTTGCGACTGCCTCAGCGACCATGGGCGCCGATTTGATGCTGCAGGGCGCATCAGCCGCGATCATCGGCGGCGTTGCACTCTCCGGTGGCGTCGGCGGGCCGTTCGGCGTGCTGGTCGGCGTCCTCATCCTGACGACACTCAACAACGGCCTCAGCCTGTTGGGCATGAGTGCATCAGGAATCCTTTTCGCCAACGGCCTCGTCCTTCTGGCAGTCGTCCTGCTCGACGGCCGTCTGGCGTCCGACATCATGGAAAGCCTCAGAACACGGCGGACACAGCATGTGCCACCGACCTGATTCCGGGGCGCCTGATTGCGGCTTCACACCGACCAGCTGGCCAAGGGCGGGCGGTGAGGCAGGCCGTATTGCGTCGAACATTCCAATGGGAGGATCCTACTCATGAAATACACGTTGAAGCATCTGGCGGCTGCGGCGGTTCTGGCGACAGCCAGTGTCTTCGCCGCAGGCACCCCACAGGCTCTGGCAGCGGCCAGCGGCTCCAAGGTGATCCTGCTGACGGTGACCGAGGAGTGCGAGTATTGCTCGCTCCACCAGAAGGCGTTCCTGGCGACCGCCAAGAAGGCCGGGGTCAACGTCGAGGTCAAGATCAACAATTTCGACGCTGCCCAGCAGGCGAACCAGGTCGATCAGGCAATCGCCGAAAAGCCCGACGCCATCGTTCTGTGGCCGGCCGACGCAAGCGCTATCATTCCCTCGCTGCGTAAGATCAAGAACGCCGGCATCCCCCTCGTCATCACCAATTCGCTGCCTGACAAGAAGGCCGACGCCTATTGGGACGCCTATACCGGCCCGAACGACATCGGCAATGGTGAATCGGCCGGTGACGCGATGATCCAGGGCTTTGCCGCGAAGGGCTATGGCAACACCGGCGAGGTGTTCGTCATCGACGGCGTCCCCGGCACGCCTCCGCAAATCCAGCGCCTGGAGGGTTTCTCCAAGACGCTTGCGGCAAAGGCGCCGGGCATCAAGATCGCCGGCACCCAGCCGGGCAACTGGGACCAGACCAAGGCGACCGAAGCCGCGGCGGCCCTGTTCACCCAGTTCGGTGACAAGGTCAAAGGCGTCTACGCGCAGGCCGACAACATGCTGGCCGGCGTCATCGTCGCGGCGCAGCGGGCCGGTATCGACCCGGCGAAGCTCGTGCTCGTCGGCAGCAACTGCAGCATCGAAGGCGTGACCGCCATCGAAGCCGGCACCCAGTACGCCTCCGTGCTCCAGTCGCCGATCGATGACGGCAACTATGCGGCGCAGGCGGTGATCGACCTCCTCAACGGCAAGAAGGTGGAGAAGACCAACTTCCTGCCGCACCCGGTCATCACCAAGGCCAATGTGAAGATGTGCTACAGCGCGGTCGGCCGCTAGAGCTCAAACAAAAAGGAAAAAAGAGAATGGCTGCCACGCTTTCATTCGCCCTGCCGGATGCGGTCGTCGTCACAGGCGCCTCCTCTGGTCTCGGAAACGGGCTTTGCCGTCTGCTCGCGGCGAACGGCGTCGACACCGTCGGCGTTGACCTCACCGAAGCACCGGCAAACCTCGCCGGCACCAGCGGATATCGTCATGTCGTCGGCGACGTCACCGACGAGGCGATATGGGCAACGGTCACTACCGAGATCGACCGGAACCATCCGGATTCAGTCGGGCTGGTGACATCGGCAGCCATTCTCGACGTCGGCGATATTCTCGATTTCAGCAAGCTGGCGATCGAGAGAACGCTGAATGTCAACGTCATCGGAACGGCACTTGCCATCAAGGCGATGTTGCCGGTGATGCTCAGGCGCGGCGGCGGCAAAGTCGTCGCCGTGGCCAGTGTCGACGCGAGCTTTGCCGAGCAGCAGCTTGCCGTATACGCGGCTTCCAAGGCGGCCGTCCGGCAACTGGCACGGACGATCGCCATGGATCACGCCCGTGCTGGCATTCGGGTCAACGTCCTCAGCCCCGGTCCGATGATGGCCGGGCTCTTCGAGCGCCACCTGAAGTCGGCGACCAAACCGGACGAGTTCCTGGCGACCCGTTCGGCCCGCCAGCCGAACGGCAAGATTCTCGACCCCGACGATGTGGCGCGCGCGGCGATGTTCCTGTTGTCCGACGGGGCAGACGCCCTGAACGGAACCGACCTGATCGCCGATGGCGGACTTACCACCAGCTTTGATTTCAGGACCGGCGCCGAGGGCGCATCGGTCTGATCGCAATTCCACGGACACACGGGAGGAAAAGATGGATTCTGGACTGTCCGGCAAGGTCGTTCTGATCACCGGCGCGGCCAAGGGGATCGGCCGCGCCGCCGCCCTCGCTTTCGCCAAGGAAGGCGCCAACCTGGCGCTGCTCGACATCGACGTTGCCGAGCTTGAAACGGTCAAGGCGGAGGCGACCGGTCTTGGCGCCAAGGTCGGGGCCGCCGCTGCCGATCTCTCCACCGCCGACGGCGTCTCTTCGGGCATCTCCGGCGTGCTGAAGTCGCATGGCGGTTCGCTCGACATCCTGGTCAACAATGTCGGCGCCGGCGCGGTGCGTACCTTCGACCAGCTGACCGACGCGGACTGGGAAGCGACCATAGACCTCAACTTCATGAGTTACGTGCGCGCATGCCGGGCCGTGCTGCCGCTGATGCGCGCCAAGGGGCGCGGCGTCATCATCAACAATGCCTCGGACCTTGCCCGCCAGCCGGAGCCGGTTCCCGTCGACTACTCCGCCTCGAAGGCCGCCGTGCTGGCTCTCACCAAGGGCCTCGCCCGCTCGGAGGGCCCGGCGATCCGCGTCAACGCGGTGGCGCCGGGACCGATCTGGACGCCGTTCTGGACCAAGCCGGGCGGCTTCGCCGAGACCATGGGTCAGTTCCACAAGATGCCGCCGCAGCAGGCCGTGGAGCATGAAATGTCCCTGCGCCAACTGCCCCTCGCCCGGCTCGGCACGCCCGAGGAGGTTGCCAATGTGATCGTCTTCCTGGCTTCGGATCTTGCCAGCTTCGTCACCTCGGCTGTGTGGGGCGTCGACGGCGGCAGCATCCGCAGCATCATCTAGACGCGACAATCCGCGCTTGGGCGTGGGCGGCGCCCCGGCGTTTTTTCTTCGATGGCTTGCGTCTGTGGTGCGCCATCTCGCTGTCGAGGATGCGGTTCATGCGGTCCTGCGCACTGCGCAGCGCCTCCGCATCGCTCTTGCGGCGCTGCAAAGCGTCATGGATTTCTTCTCCGAGGACGGTTTCGAAGCGCGTATAGGCCGGCACCGGCGGCCGCTGCCAGTTGCGCAGCAGATTGCGCTTGGCGAGCGAGTCGACGAAACGCACGATCCGTGAGCTGGCGGCGGCTTCCGGATCGGCGCTGACGCTGAAACGCGGTGCAATCGGGAAGCCGTTGCGCACATAGGCCTTCATGGCCTGGCGCGAGGCCATCCATGCGATCGCCTCGATGGCGAGTTGCCGGCGGTCTTTCGGAAGATTGGACGGCACGCACAAAAGGAACCCGCCAATTGGCGAGACGTTCTGGCCACCGGAGCCGGCCGGCTGCGGCAGGAACTCGACCCGCCGCTTCACCGCGGAGCGGATCTCTCCGTCAAAGCGCGCCGCGCGCATCGTCCACACATATCCCATGGCGGCATGACCAGACAGGAACACGTCGCAGGAATCGTCCCAGTCGAGTTCGAGAACGTTCGGCGGAGAAATCTCGACGAGGCGATGCATATAGTCGAGCGCCTCGCGGCCGGCATCAGAATCGACCTGCGGGCGCATGTGCTGGCCGTCGAGAAGATCGGTCGAGAACCCTTCCGGCGTCTTGCGCAACGACAGCACCGGCTGTCCGCAACAGCCGATGAAGAACATGAAACTCGATGCCACCGGCATGCCGCGACCGCCGTTCCACACCATCCCGTAGCGACCATCGGCCGGTGACTGCAGCTTTCGACCGGCATTGATGACCATGTCGAAATTGCGTGGATAGGCGATGCCGGCGCTTTCGAAGAGATCCGACCGCGCCGCAAGGACCTCGATGGTGCAGTAGATCGGGACCCCGTATTCGATGCCGCGCCAGGTCGTCGTCGACCAAATGGTCGGGTGGAAATCGAACGGGTTGATGCCGGCGCGGCGGATTTCCTCGCCGATCGGGCTGATCAGGCCGCGCTCAACGAACTCACCAAGCCATGGCATGTCGACGGCCATGACGTCGTAGGCCGAAACACGGCGACGCCCGTTTTCCAGGGCGAGGGCGTAGAGGTCCACTTGGTGTCGCAGATCGAAATTGCTGGCGCTGGCCAGATTACTGCGGAAATCGACCCACATGTTGCGCATCAACTCGAAGTAATTGTCGTTGTTGAGGAGAAATTTGACCTCAACGCCGCGTTCAACGCGGTTCTGCAGCAAGCTTATTGGTGGGATGACCTGGCTGCCCATCGGGACACCGCCAAAATAGTAGCTGTCCTCGGCTTCCGCCGATGTACGTGCGCCGACCGTTTCTGCGATCACCTCCTTGGTCTTGCGGGCGTAATTGGCGACGCGCTTCTGCAAGCCGGGGCTGGGATGGAGAGTGAAGCGGGTGCGCCGATTGTTGGCCGGGCGGCGGACAATCGTGCCGTCGTCGATAAGGCGCTGGATGCGGCGGATCGCCGTCGCATGCGGGAGGCCCGAGACCAGCGCGAGCGAGGTGATCGTCACGGGATATCCCCCGAGATGGGAATGAATCAGATAGGAGACGATCGACCAATCGGACTCCACCGTGCCGCCGAGAACCAGTTCCGAATAGGGCTTGCGGATACGATCGATGAAATCGAGGATTCGAAGAAGCTCGTGGTCGTTCATCCTGCCGCAGAACCTTGCTTCTAAAGGGCTATTCCCAGCACGCGCCCGTCGCCTGTCCGACGAGCCCCCGCTGAGTGCTCCGCCAGGAATGTTAGTTTAGGGATGATCCTGGCACCAGCGGCAGCATGGCCGGCGGAGCTGGTGGGATTTGCGCAGCCGGCCATGAGGCGGG
>CAVXLJ010000034.1:0-31402 GCA_963762605.1 uncultured Alphaproteobacteria bacterium
TATCCGATGAGGCTAAGTCCTGACCACAGCCTTGCGTCGTGCTTCCGCGGTGGGTTCTCCGCCAAGTCTATGGCGATAATGGTCAGGGATTCGCGGCGACCGACTTCCACTCGCGACCTGGAAGCGAACACAACCGAACAGACCGAGTCGAAGAGGCTCGGGCTGGCGCCAGTTGACAGCCGGACCTACGCGGCATACTTACTTGTAAGTAAGCCCGTACTGGGGGGGCGCCTAGTGTACAAACTCCGATTCAATGAGGTCTTCCGGTACAACGATCTCCTGGTTACGGGCGCAATCCGCTCGGTCGAGGTGACGGCTCTGACCGCGGCGATGGGCTTCGTCGTCGGGACAGCTGGTGCTCTGGTGCTGCTCTATGGACCGAAGCCGGTGAAGCCATTCATCTCCGGCTACGTCGAGTTTTTTCGCAATACGCCGTTCATCGCCCAGCTCTTCTTCATTTTCTTCGGGCTGGCGAGCGTCGGCTTTCGCATCTCCGCTTGGGTGGCGGCCATCGTTGCGCTGACTGTGAATTTCGGCGCCTATGCTACCGAGATCATGCGCGCCGGCATCTTGTCGGTTCCGACCGGTCAGCTTGAATCAGCAGCTTCGCTGGGGCTCGGTCGTTGGGATACGTTCACGAACGTGATTGCGTTTCAAGCGGTGCGGAACGTCTACGCATCGCTCAGCAGCTATATTGTGCTGCTTTTTCTCGGCACCAGCATTATCTCGCAGATCTCGGCGCAGGAATTGTTCTACGCGGCGACTTTCATCAAGTCGCGCACTTTTCGCAGTTTTGAAGCCTATATCGTCGTGTGCGGCATTTACCTTGCCATCGTCATTGTCTTCCGATTGTTCTCCTCGTTTATCTGGTTGATCGTCTTCGCGAGGCGTGGGTAATGCGCCCGCTCAACGTCGATGACATGCTTTTTCTGCTAATCGGCCTGAAGTGGACGGTCGCCCTGTCACTTGCGGCGCTGGTTGGCGGAGCGATCATTGCCGGAATGCTCGTGGCGTTACGGCTTCTGCGGTCGCGCGCGCTCAACACGGCGATTTACGGCTATGTCAGCTTGTTCCAAGGCACACCGCTCCTCGGCCAACTCCTCTTTTTCTACTTCGGTCTCAGCATTCTCGGCTTGGAGCTGCCGTCATTCATTTCGGCAACGATTGCACTGTCGTTCTATTCCGCAGCCTTCCTCACGGAAATCTGGCGCGGCGCAATCGAGTTTATCCAGCCGCATCAGTGGGAGGCGAGCGAGTCGCTTGGCCTCGGTAAGGTTGCGACGCTGGTCTACGTCATCTTGCCCCAAGCGATGCGCTCGGCGACGCCGCCGACCGTCGGCTTCCTCGTCCAGCTCATCAAGGACTCTTCGCTCGCCTCGGTTCTCGGTTTTGTCGAGCTGACAAGGGCGGCGCAGCTCGTCAACAACGCCACGTTCCGGTCATTCACGATCTTCGCCTCCATCGGCGTTCTCTATTTCGCGGTCTGCTATCCCCTTGCCCTGTTCGCGCGGCGTCTTGAGAAAAGGCTCAGCTATTGACCATCATCGATGCCAACCGCGTGTGCAAGAGCTTCGGCGCCCACGAGGTGCTGAAGGGCATCTCATTCAAGGTGGAACCCGGCGAGCGGCTGGTCATTCTTGGTCGTAGCGGCTCCGGCAAGAGCACGTTGCTGCGGTGTCTGAACGGCCTTGAGCGGATCGACGATGGAGCACTTGATGTCGTCGGCATCGATCTCGGCAAGCCGTCGCCTAACCTGCACGCTCTGCGCCGCAAGGTCGGTATCGTCTTCCAAGGCTACAACCTGTTTCCGCACCTGACGGCCGAACAGAACGTTACCTTGGCGCTCCGCAAGGTGCTGAAGCAGGAACGCGGGGAAGCGAGCGGGGTCGCAACCAAGGTGCTGGGCGAAGTGGAACTCGCCGACAAGCTTGGCGCCTATCCCTCGCAACTCTCAGGCGGTCAGCAGCAGCGTGTCGCCATTGCCCGCTCGCTGGCTTTGGCACCGGCGTTGATGCTCTTTGACGAGATTACGTCCGCGCTCGACCCGGAGCTGATCGGCGAAGTCGTGACCGTCCTCGAGAGGCTAGCACGCGAGGACATGACGATGGTCATAGTGACCCACCAGCTCGGCTTTGCGCGATCGATCGCCAGCCGGATCGTCTTCATGCACCAGGGCGCGATCGTCGAAGACGGCCCGACCGCCGAGGTCATGAATTCGCCGGCCACGCCGGAGTTCAGTTCATTTCTGTCAGCCGTGCTGACCTGATAGGAGGGGAAGTGAAATGCACCTAATGAAACGGGTTCTCTCATTTGTGCCCATCGGCCTTGCACTCGCCACGCTGGCCGCCGCGCCTGCCGTAGCCGACCAGCTTCAGGACATCCTCGACGCCGGCAAGATCCGGGTCGGCGTCATCGCCGACGTCGCACCGTTCGGTTTCCTCGATGCCAATCAGAAGCCGGCCGGCCTCGATATCGACGTCGCCAACATGGTCGGCAAGGACCTGGGCGTATCCGTCGAACTGGTGCCGATGACAGCGCAGAACCGCATCCCATACCTGGCCACGGGCAAGGTCGATATTCTGATCGCCCTGCTCAGCCTGACGCCAGAACGCGCCAAGCAGATCATGTTCACGTCGCCCTATGCGGCCACCAGCATCGGCGTGTTCGGTCCAGCCGACACCAAGGTCTCGTCGATCGCCGACCTTGGTTCCGTGTCGATTGGTGTCACGCGTGGTACAACCGAGGACATGGCGCTGACGGCGGCTGCGCCCAAGGCGAACATCGTCCGATTCGAAGACAACGCCACCGCGACGGCGGCTTACGAATCCGGACAGGTGGACCTCTATGCAACTGCTGACATTCTCGCCTACTCGGTCAACCAAGGAAAGAATGCCCGCAAGCTGGCACCTAAGATCTCATTCGGCGCCGATTTCGCCTTCATGGGCGTCAAGAACGGCGAGTTCGGCATGCTCCAGTGGCTGAATTCGTGGATCTACATCGCCAAGCAGAAGGGCGTGCTGAACGACCTGTCGAAGAAGTGGCTCGGCATGGCTTTGCCCCAGATGGACCCGCTATAGACGCATCTCACGGGGCGCTTCGATCCAGGAGCGCCCCGCTAATCTCCTTTCGTCTTCACTGCTTTTCTCTGAAGCATCCAGCATCAACGCGAAGTCTCAAGCGATGGCCAGATCCAAGCGCGCGCCTTTCGACATTCCTTCCGATCTCGCCTATCTGAACTGCGCCTACCTCTCGCCTCTGATGGATTCGGTGATTGAAGCCGGACATCGCGCCGTGCTTCGCAAACAGCATCCATGGCAAATCCGCCACGACGACTTCTTCAGCGAGGTCGAAGAACTGCGCGGCCTGTTCGCGGCGCTCATCGCGGCGAACAGGGATGACGTCGCCATTGTGCCCTCGACCGCCTACGGGATCGCCGTCGCCGCGAACAACATCGATTTGTCGGCAGGCGACAATATCGTGGTGCCGCACGCCGAGCACCCGTCGACATTTCATCGCTGGCGCGTGCTTGCGGAAGACTGCGGGGCGGCGTTGCGCGTCGTTATGCCCGCCGAGGGTCAAAGCTGGGCGGATGCGGTCATCGGGCGGATCGACAGCCGCACCAAAGCCGTTTCCGTGCCGCATGTGCACTGGAGCGACGGCCGGATCTTCGACCTGGCAAGGATCGGCGAAGCTGCGCGCGCCGCGGGATCGGCCCTGATCATCGACGGGACCCAGTCGATCGGCGCATTGCCGGTGTCGGTCGCGGCGCTGATGCCCGACTTCGTGACTTGCTCGGCCTACAAATGGCTGCTCTGCCCCTATGGATTCGGGTTCCTCTACGCGGCGCCCTGGCGCCAGAGCGGAAGGCCCATCGAGGAACATTACTTTCATCGCGCCGACGCCGAGCATCACGAAGGCAGGCTCGATCATCTCTACGGCTACGATGTCGGAGCGCGCCGCTTCGACACCGCCGAACGGGCGAGTTTCATCAACGTAACGATGGCGATCCCCGCCTTGAAGCAGGTGGCCGCATGGACGGTGGAGGGGATCGCCAGGCGCATCGGCGCGATCAGCGACGCCATCGTCGACGGCGCGGCATCGCTGGGCTACCACGCGCCGGAACCCGAACGACGCGGGCCCCATCTCTTCGGCTTGAGGCATCCCGGCGGATTGCCTGCCGGATTGGCGTCGGCGCTGAACGCCGCCAACGTCCACGTGTCCATTCGTGGCGACGCCATTCGCGTCAGCCCGCATGTCTACAACGACGAGGAGGACGTGTCACGGTTCCTGGGTGCGCTGCGCGCGGCGCGCCCCTGAGGCCCGGAGCCGAAAGCCGTCTAGCTGCTGGTCGGGTGGCTTTCGTGGTTGCGGCCGCGAGTCCTGGCCCGCACCTTCGGTTGATCGTCTTTGCGCCGCCCGTAGGCGTGCTGAATGATTCGCCCATACGCCATGTAGAGCTGCTCCAGACGATCGAAGTTGCCGGCGTCCTGGGTGATCGGTCCGGCGCTGTTGGCGATGCCGACGAGTTGGAGGGCGACGTCATCGACCGGCATTGATTCGACGAACTCGCCGCGCCGCTTGGCGTCGGCAATCGCTTGCGTGATGGTCTTCTCCAGGTCCCGGGCAAAACGCTTGAGAGCGGCGCGCCCCTTCGGCGAGAGGGCGTCGCTATCCTGGCGCATCCGGGCAATCAGGCTCCACGGCCGGCCTTGCTTGCCGGGAGGGTTGTAATGCGCATGGCGTTTGCGGCTGATGTCGACGACGGCCTCGATCTTCTCGAGCAGCGACCGGTCGGAGCCCTCCAGCGCACCGCGCATTCCGGCCAGTGTCTCCTTGATGTAGTCCTCGAGAACCTCCTCCACGAGCGCACGCTTGTTGCCGAAGTGATAGTGGATGTTGGCGCGCGTCGTCTTCAGCACGTCGGCAAGATCGCCGAAGCTGACGCCGCGGTAGCCATGTTGGATGAGAAGGTCCAGGGCCAGCGATTTGATTCGGTCCCGCATCAGGCTCATGTCTCGGTTGTCGGTCGGCATTGTATGGCACGTACTAGACGATATCGACCGTATGCATAGCACGAAGTCAGGAGCGCCTCAGCGCCGTCACGTCGATTTCTATCTTGAATCGTGGATCAAGCAGCGCACCGACGGTGGTGGTCAGCGCCGGACCGACCGGCTTCAGGTAGCCGCCAAGAACCGGAGCGACGCGCGCGTCGTCGTCCGGGTTCACCATCAGGACGCGCACGCGCACCATATCGGCGAGAGACGAGCCGGCCTGTGCGAGGGCACTCGAAATGATCTGGAAGCAAAGGTGAGTCTGCTCGACCACGTCCTCGGGCACCTCGCCGGTTTCGAAGTTCCGGCCCGTCGTTCCCGAGACGAACACCCAGTTGTCAACGACCAGCGCACGCGAATATCCGACGAGGTTCTCATACGCGGAGCCAGTGGTGATTTTCTGACGAGGCATTGTTCCTCCTTTGAGCTGGATCGGGCGCCGGCGATCGTGTTGACACGCTACTGACTTACCAGTAAGTGGGGCGTGTGAACAGTGGCATCGGGCAGATTTGCTCGCCGGATCTTCGGGCTCCCGCATGCGTTCTTCGGCACCGCGAACCACCGCCTTCTCGACCATCGATCTGGACAAGCCCGGCAAGCAGGTCGGGTTCGTGATGATCCCGCATTCTCCCGACGACGACGCATGGGGCGCTACGCGGCTTCCGATCGCGGTCATCGCCGGCGGAAGCGGGCCGACGGTCGTGATCGAGGGCGGCAATCACGGCGACGAGTACGAAGGCCCGATCGTCATCAGCGAGCTCGCCGAGACGCTCGATCCGGCGCAGGTGAACGGGCGGCTCATCATGATGCCGGCGGTGAACGTCCACGCCATGATGGCCGGGCGGCGGACGTCGACCGTCGATGGGCTCAATCTAAACCGTACCTTCCCCGGCGACCCGACGGGCACCATCACGCAGCAGATTTCCGCCTACATGGTGAGTGAGGTATTTTCACGCGCGGACGCGTTTCTCGATCTTCACTCGGGCGGGTCCTCGCTCGACATTCTGCCGAGCGCAGTCATCGAACCGACCGACGACCCGGATCTGATGAAGAAGAACATTGCGGCGGCGGAAGCATTCGACGCGCCGGTCTCAGTCGTTATACCGAACCTCGGCGACCCGCGCACCGCCACGGCTTGTGCAGCACGACATGGCCTCATTTCGATGGGCACGGAGATGGCCGGTGCCGGCACCGTCTCCATCGAGGCTTTGGCCATCTGCCGCCGCGGCGTGCGCAACGTCCTGGCGCATCTCGGTGTGCTCGATGCGAAGGCGGCTGCGCCGCGGCGACACGAGAACCGCCGCATCGTGGCGCTGTCCGGACCACAGGCGTACGTCTATGCAACCGGCGACGGAATTTTCGAGCCGTTCCATCCGCTCGGCACGACGGTCGCGGCCGGGCAGGAAGCCGGGCGCATTCTGTGCCCGTGGGACCTCACGCGACCGCCGGAGATGCTTCGCTACAGCGCCGGCGGTATCGTCTATGCCCGGCGGCAGCCGGGCCGGGTGCGGCCCGGAAACTGCTGCCAGGTCGTCGCCTCGCCCTACACCGGTCCGATCGGATGATCGACATTGCTGACATCGACGCCGCCAGGGCGCGCATCGCGACCTGGGTCCGCCACACGCCGGTGGCGCCGCTGACCGGGCTCCTGACGCCGCTCGATCTGGAAGCACGCGTCACGCTGAAGCTCGAGCTCCTGCAGGTGACCGGTTCGTTCAAGGCGCGCGGCGCCGCAAACCGTTTCCTTGGCTTGCCGCGCGAAGCCGTCAGCGCTGGCATCGTCACAGCGTCGGGCGGCAATCACGGCCTGGCAGTTGCCCGCACCGCGCATGCTGCCGGTGTGCCGGGAATCATCTTCGTTCCGCAAAGCGTGTCGCCGGCGAAGGTCGCCAAGATGCGCGCGTGGCAGGCGACGGTGAATATCGTAGGGGCGAGCTGGGACGAATCTAACGCCGCAGCGCTCGATTTCGCCGATCGGACCAAGGCGGCCTATTTCCACCCGTTCGCCGATCCGTTGGTGGTGGCGGGACAGGGCACTCTCGGTCTCGAGATTCTCGACGATCTTCCCGACATGGACGCCATCGTCGTCGCCATTGGCGGCGGCGGGCTGATTTCTGGTCTCTCGGTCGCCATCCGGGCCCGGCGGCCGGGCGTCACGATCATCGGCGTGGAGCCGGTCGGCTCGCCGACGCTAAGAGCGAGCCTCGACGCCGGGCGCTGCGTCGCCTTGCCCGAAGTGACGTCACGCGTGGCGACGATGGCCTGTCGCCAGACCGACGAACGGATCTTCGAGATCGTGCGCGACAATGTCGACGATATCGTGCTGGTCAGCGACAATGCAATGGCCGAAGCATCGCACTGGCTGTGGTTCGAGATGGGCATCGCCGCCGATCTTTCCGGCGCGGCATCTCTAGCCGCGCTCAAACAGGGTCTGCCGCAACTCGCCGGCGCGAAGCACGTCTGTGCTCTGGTCTGCGGCGCCGGTGCCGAGGGAACGGTTGGCGCCTAGCGGGCGATGGCAAGCGCCTCGATCTCGATCAGCAGATCCTCGAAGGCGAAGCCGGCAACGCGAACGGCGGTCACGGCCGGTCCCGGCTCGCCGTAGAATTCGCTCTTGATCGCGTCGATGATGCCGCGCGCCTCGGCGATGCGGCTCCAGTCGTCCTCCGCGTGGTAATATATGTACAGCTTGGCGACGTCGCGCTCGTCGAGCCCGCCCTCGGCAAGCGTGCGGCGCACGAAGTTGAACACGTTGCGGGTCTGCGCCGCAATGTCGCCGCGGCCGACGGCCCGTCCGCGGTCATCGGCGGAAATCTGGCCGCCGATGAAGGCGAGTCCGCCGATCTTCCAGCCTTGCGTGAAGGTGCTGTTGGGAATGCTCCAGTCCCAGTGATCGTCCGGTTGCAGGCGTTGCTTCTCGTCGCCGAGGACGCCGATGCCTTCAACCTGGATCAGTTCCCGCCGATCGGGAAATCCGGCAATGCGCAGGCCGGCGCCGGCAGCCGAGGGCGACGCCATGTACCGCCGGCGCACGTTGGTCATCTTCTCCCAGTACTCCGTCACCTCCGGGCCCTCGCCGAAGAAGCGGAAGAACGTGTTCTGGCGCATGAGGCTATGGCGGTCGCCTCCGGCCTCGCGCAGCATGGTATCGAGGTTGCGGAAGGCGTGGTCGGTCTGGACCTCGATATCGCCGACGCCGAGAAGATTGCCGCTGCGGTCGACGGAGCGCTGGCCACCGACGAATATCATGTCGCCGATCTTCCAGCCGTGAACGAACGGGCCTTTCTTCGGCCAGTTCCAATGGTCGGGCGGCGCCAGAAGTTCGCGCCTGGCGCCGGGCATCGCCCACGCATCGATCATGAGATGCGCACCTTCCACGTCGAGACCGACGCCGATCTCGGTCGTCGTCGGTCCCGGCGCCGCGAAGCGCGACATCCGCACCGCATCGAGATCGGCCATGAACCGGTCCATGGCGGCATCGTCGGAAGGCGGGCTGAAATAGACATTGTGTTTCACCACGTCCGAAAGGCTTGCGCCAAGGCCGGCAAGGATCGATTCCAGCCTTTCGAACAGGTAGCCGGCCTGACCGCCAACATCGGTCGCGACAAGACGGCCCGACTCGTCCACCGGCAGCAACCCGCTGACGAGGATGAGATCACCGATGCGCACCGCTTCCGGGTGCCCACTGCCTGCACTCCGGTTGCCGGAGAAGACGATCTGTTTCTTGCTCAAAACGCCGCCCTGTCGCTTGCCTTGCGCTGCAGCGTTCCGGCGATCATCATGGCTGTCACGATCTGCCGGATTCAGCGCTTTTCAGACTATTCACTTACTGGTAAGTCAGTAGGCATGTCAACATCGCGACACGCGCGAAGAGGGGATGATTCGGTTCACGTAGCCGTTGCCGGCGCGGGGGCGTTCGGACGTGAGCACCTGCAAGCCCTTGCCGCCATCGATGGCGTCACGATTGCGGGCATCGCCGATGTCGATCCGGTGGCGGCGCAGGGGGCCGCAGAACGCTTCGGTGTCGAAACCGTCGAGACCGATGTGCGGGCCATGATCGAGCGGGCGCAACCCGACGGGGTCGTCATCGCCACGCCGGGAGCCACGCATGTCGCGCTGGCGCGGATGGCGCTGGCGCTTGGACTTCCCGTGCTGCTGGAGAAGCCGGTCGGGCTCTCGGCGGCCGATGCCGATGCCCTCATCGTGGCGGAAGCCGGCGCTCCGGATGGAGCCTTCGTGCTTCCCGGTCACATTCTGCGGTTCTCTGCGCCCTACCGGCAGGTGGCCGCGATCGTTCGCTCGGGCGAGATCGGTGCAGTCCTGTCAGTGACGGCGCGCAACCATCGCGACGAAAGCCACGCGGTGCGCTATCCGGATATCGATCCTGTGCTGATGACCATGGTTCACGACATCGACATGGCGCTTTGGATCACCGGCGGCGATATCGAGACGGCTTTCGCCGTGCGGCGTCCGCGGGCAACGGCGCGTTCCGAGACGCTGGTCACCGCGACCGACAGCACCGGCGCGATGTGGCACTTCTCCAACGCGTGGACCTATCCGACCCTCGACGCGCCCACCGACCGGCTCGAGGTCGTGGGAGAACGGGGAAGCGTCGAGTTGACGCTCGGCGAATCGATTCGCGTTTTCGGCGACAGCACGCGCGCATTCTATCTTGGGGACGCGGCGGCCGATGACATGCTGGCGAACGAGATTATGGCGTTTCGTGACGCGATCGAGACCGGCCGGAAGCCGGAGGTCGTTTCCCTGGCCGATGCGCGCAAGGGACTAGTCGCGGCAGATGCGATTCTGGAGTCGCTCCGGACGGGGGAGATCATTCGCCGATGAGGGTGGCGGATGCGCACCTGCACCTGCTCGCGTCAGGCTTCGCGGGAAGCGTCGCGCGGAGCCTGTTTGCCAGCGAGATCGGCGCATACGAGCGTTTCCGCGGTTTGCACGGGATCGAGGCCGGGCTGGTGATCGGCTATGAGGGCGAAGGGATCGACCCCGACAACAACGCCTACATTCGCCGCCAAGCGCGCGATCGGCCGTGGATGACGACGGTCGCATACGTTTCCTGCGACCTGCCGCCGAAACCGGAAACGATCGCCCGCCACCTGCAGGACGGTCACGCTGGGATCTCGCTCTATCCCGCGGACGCGCGCGAGGCAGCTGCCGTCGCGGCGTGGCCGTCGGCGAGCTGGCAGCATCTCAATGCAAACCGTGCGATCGTCTCGTTGAATGCCGAGCCGGCCTGCATGGACGCGCTCCGCCCGGTCGTGACGGCAAATACCGGATGCATCTTCCTGGTGTCGCACCTCGGAATGCCGGGGCGCTTTGCCGAGCCGCCGGCGGCGGCAGATGCGGTTTGCCGTCTGGCACCGCTGCTGCGGGCCGCGCAGTCGCCCAACGTGGTGGTCAAGCTCTCCGGCCTATACGCGGTGAGCGACCCGCCGCATGCCTATCCACACGCGGCGGCAGAGCCTTTCCTCACGGCGATTCTGGAGCGGTTTGGGCCCGGGCGTTGCGTCTGGGGTTCGGACTTCAGCCCAGCGCTCGAATACGTGTCGTTCGCGCAGACGTTAGCAATCCCAATGATCGAGCATCTTGGCGAAGAAGACCGCAATGCAGTGATGTACGAAAACCTTGTGACGATGCTGCGACGATTTCATGGGGATTGACGTCGACGGCGTGTTCAGGCCGGGTTTTCGGGCCACACCGTTGCCTCTGTCGGCACCCACGTCAACTCGACGTCGCTGCCGACCTCCAGGCCAGCGGCTTCATCCTCGCGCAACTCCGCCCACAGCATTGTGTCGTCACACACGGCGGCACCGATACGGACACTGCTGCCCATGTAGATGATCTCCGCAATTCGCGCCGCGATGCTTGTTGGGAGGTGATCTGGCGACTCGCGGCGATTAACGCGGATTGCTTCGGGGCGCACCGATAGCACGCCGGACGACCCATTGCGCAGTACGTTGGTCGATTCACCGGCAGCCTTTTGTCCGTCGCCTATTTCGAGGGCGACAATGCCTGCGTCGTGGCCGACAACGATCCCCCTCAGGAAGTTGGTCTGACCGATGAAATCCGAAACGAACATAGTTGCTGGCTTCCGGTAGATCTCGCGCGCGGCACCAACCTGGATGATGCGCCCGGCATCCATGACAGCGATGCGATCAGACATCATCAGCGCCTCAGTCTGGTCATGAGTCACGAAGACGAACGTTGCGCCAAGCTTGCGCTGGATGGCGCGAAGCTCAAGCTGCATTTGCTGACGGAGTTTCAGGTCGAGTGCCGACAGCGGCTCGTCGAGCAGAAGCACCTGCGGCTCGGCGGCGAGGGCACGGGCAAGCGCCACGCGCTGGCTCTGCCCGCCTGACAACTCCGTCGCGCGGCGGTGTCCGAGCCCCTCCAGCTGGACGAGCGCGAGCATCTCGTTGACACGCTCGGCAATGCGCTCTCTAGGCCACTTCTTGACGCGCAGACTGTATGCGATGTTGTCAAACACATCCATGTGCGGAAAGAGGGCACCCCGCTGGAAGACGATATTGGTGGGGCGTCGGTGTGGCGGCAGATCCGTCACATCGGCACCGTGAATGAATATGTTGCCTTCGGACGGAGATTCGAATCCAGAGACAATGCGCAGCAGGGTTGACTTGCCGCATCCACTTGGACCGAGCAGCGATACGAACTCGTGATCACTGACTCGAAGATCGATCTGATGGAGCGCAGTCGTTTCGCCAAAACTCTTCCGGACTCCAACGATATCGACGGCAGCATTCATCGCGTCCGTCTCCTCCCGACGGTGTTTGACGCCAATACAAGGCAAACAAGACCGGTCAGCAGCAGGACGGCAATCGCGTTTATGGACGGATCGATGCCACGCCGCATTAAACCCCAGACAAGCACCGGGACCGTCTGCGCGTTGCCAATGTTGAACCACGTGACGACGAATTCGTCGAGCGAGAGCGCCGCTGCGAGAAGACCCGCACCGACGATTGACGGGCGGATCAGCGGAAAGGTGATATCGAGAAAGGCGCGCATAGGCGACGCACCGAGATCGCGTGCGGCCTCGAGCGTGGTGAAGTCGAACGTCTCGAGGCGAGCGTTCATCGTCAATACCACGAACGGGAGACATACGACGACGTGGCCAATTGCGGCGTTGAGGAGCCCCGGTCGCATTCCCATGCCGCGGAAGAAGACGGCCAAAGCGATGCCGACGACGAGCAGTGGTACGACGGCCGGCAGGAGGCTCGTGGTAATTAGCATTCGTTGCCAGCTTTCTCGCCGGATCTTCCTCAAACCAAACGCGAAAAGTGTGCCCAAGACACCGGCGATGACCGCGGAGGCAAATGCCAGAATGATGCTGTCCTTCATCGCTGTGACAATCAACGGATTGGCGATCGCGGCGCCATACCACTTCATCGTGAATCCGGTAATCGGGAGACTCAATCTCGGCGAGGTCGTAAACGAAAATAGCACGATCACCACAATCGGCGCATAGAGGTAGAACAATATTGCCGCGACAAGCGCATGGGCGAGGATGCGACTGTTCAGCTTTACCATCTCGTGCACCACTGAAGCAGCCGCATTACGCCGGCGTAGACGATGAGCACTACCGCAATCGTGACGAAGGCGAGTGCGGCGCCCAGCGGCCAGTTCGAACCGACGCCACGAAACTGATCCGCGATGACATTGCCAATCATCATGCTCTGCGTGCCGCCGACGAGGGCCGGAGTGACGAAGTCACCGGCCGCGAGCAGGAACGAAAAGGCGAACGCCGCGCGCACGCCCGGTAGCGACATCGGCAGCAGGATGGTGCGCACGAGATGAAAGCCACGCGATCCGAGGTCGCGCGCGGCCTCCAGATGGTCGCGCGGCAGGTTTGCCATAGCCGAAAAGATCGGCAACACCGCCAGCGGTAGCAACAGGCCGGTCAAGGTCACCATGATCGCGAACTTGCTATAGATCAGGAACTCGAGCGGTGCACTGATCAGGCCGAGTTGTTCCAGCGCCGAGTTGAGCAGGCCTTGTTTGCCGAGGATGGTGCGCCAGGCATAGATGCGGACCAGATAGCCGCTGAACAGCGACAGCATGATGAGCTGCATGATGATCTGGCCGCGCCGTTCGAAGACGAAGCGCATCACATAGGAGACGGCGAACGCTATCGGGACGACGATGCACGCGATCAGGAAGCCGATCATGGCCGTGCGGGCGATCAGAGCGCGATAGAGGGGGGATACCGCGATCTTCTGGTAGTTCGCCAACGTGATGTCGGGAATCAGCGCGAACCCCTTCGTGTGCCAGAAGCCGAGGATGAAGAGGAACACCATCGGCAAGACGAAGAAGGCAATATAGAAGAGGGTCGCCGGCGCGAGCGGCCACACCGTGGCGCCGACGATATTGGCGATCAGGGTCCCGTTGCTGTCTGTCTCTGGTCTTGGAGACGCTGCGACCACCGTGGACATGCTTCGTCAGGACACTTTGAAAGTCTGCCACGCCTCGACCCATGCCGACGCGGCAACGATATCGCCGTCGGCGGTCTGCGCCGGGACGACCGTCTGTGTTCCCAGGATGCCGCCGCCGGGCTGACGGACAGGATCGTAGTTGTAGAGACTGCGGTCGGCGGCGTCCATGTAGTCGAGCGCCTTCTCGACAGTCGCGCCCGAACCGAGTTCGGCGGCGAGCGCGCCGTTGGACTTCGCCGAGGTCATGAAATTGATATACGCATAGGCGTTGTCAAGGTCCGGTGCATCGACCGCGATCGTGTAGGCATCCGACCAGAAGAAGGTACCGTCGTCGGCCGGTGTGCCGGTCGTCAGCGTCACGCCTTTTTTCTTGGCGATAATGACTTGGTAGGCCCAGCCACCAATGCCGATCGAAGCATCGCCGCGAATCAGTACGTCGGCCATGTCACCCAGCGATGCGCCGATGGTCACGACGTTGGGCTTCAGTGCGAGCAGCGCCTTCAGCGCCGCATCGAGCTGTTTCTGAGTGAGCCGATGGGGCTGCTTCACACCCTGCGACTTGGCGATCAGCCAGATGTTGCCGAACGGATCGTCGAGCAGAACTAACTCGTCCTTGAATTTCGGGTCGGCGAAATCGGTGTACTTGGCCGGCATGGCTTTCCATTTTGCCGGATTGTAGACACACGGCTCGTCTCCCCAGATTATCGGAATTCCGTAGGTCTTGCCGTCGCGACGGAGCCAGGGCGCGTCCTTGAACGCGGGGAAAAGACCGGCCGCATTGGGGATTCGGCTCAAATCCAGTTCCTGGAACAGCACCGTCTTCGAATCGAGGATGGAACCCTGGAAGTCCTTGTTCATGGTCAAGATGTCCAATGAGCCGCGACCGCCGGTGTTGAACCGGGTCAGCGTCTCGTCGGCGGCGCCTGCAAAAGAGGCGTTCATCTGAATGCCATTTTTCGCCAGCCAATCCTTGGCAACGTTCTGGCCCTGCTCGCCGTCATAACCGAAGAAGTTCAGCGTGCCGCCGAGCTTACCTGCGGCCGAAGCCGAAGCGCCGCCAAGCACGTTGACCGTCACGAGGCCAGCGGCGCCGGCGAGAAGGGTCCGCCGGCTCATATCCGCATTCAGGCGGTCGGTCAGGAGCTTCGTGGTGATTTCATTCATGGTCGCACTCCATGGTTAAACCCTCGTGGATTGCAGCGCGAAGCGGCGGCGGGCGGGCAGGTCGGTCCGCCACATGTCGCTCCGTGGGCAGAAGCGCGCCTGGCACGGGCGGCAGAGAAACGACCGTGCATGACGGCAACCTCGCGTTTCCGGCGTTCGCACGCGAGTGAGGCGATCGCGTCAGCGTCCCGCGTCTTGCTCACTTACGTGCAAGTCAGTATCGCGAGATGCCCGCCGGGTGTCAACGGAGCGGTGCACCTTTATTGGTGGCGGCTCGTCGCGCTGTTGTTCACGTGGCACAACCTCTTGGAAGTGTCGACTACTCCCCTCACTCATTGTAGCGAGTCGGTCCTGCTGCTCCGCAACTTCTGGGCGGGGACCATGCTCTTCCCGATACGCTCCCCATGCCTGTCGCAGGAATTGAACCGAAGAGCTGAGGAAGATGCCCGCCATCAGGGCCGCGACGATCAGGTCCGGCCATGTCGTTGCGGTGCGCCAGACTCCCAGCGCTGCCGCCATCGCAATGACATTCCCGATGGCGTCGTTGCGTGAGCATAGCCACACAGAACGAACGTTCGCGTCGGCACCCCTGCAGGGACGCAGCGGCGGGATCGAGCCAAAGTTCGCAGGAAGGGCCAGAATTGCGATAACGCCCATTACCGCTGCACGGGGAAGCCTGGGGACAAGCGTCTGGCAGATGGTCGATCCCGAGACCCCGATGGTCATGACGAAGAGCCGCAGCGCCTTGAACAGGCCCGCTTATCGCGCGAAGACATGCTCGGGCGCTGATCCACAACAGCCTCTGTTCCGCCCGCCGTCCTTTGCTGCGGCCCCTGTGACGTGTCGATCCGCCAGCGCGCCACGGAGTGCGCGGCGCCTCCCGGCCACCGGTCTCCCGCGTCACAGAACGCACCGAAGCGGAGGCCGGGCGGAACAGGAGAGAAGAGTCACAGACTGCCGGCGCTGGCGCCATGACCCGACTTGGTCCCAGATGCTGGAACCAATGAAATGCTACCGGCGCGAGAGCTGCCGCAATCCGCTCGCGTGGTCACGGGGAGACGCGGGTCGGCGGTGCAGCATTCGATGATAAATCGGTGCCTTCTCCCGGCTTCGAAAGAACTACGCTGCCGGCAGCAGTCGTGACGGAGACGACGCCCTCGAAAACGACGACGCCTGTCACGTCATTCAGCGTCCCACTCCAGAAGTCGGTGCCGCGCACGCCAATCTCCGCGATGGATGTGCTGATGATGGCCTGTCGCGTTGCCCCAGCGCACTACTTGCCGGAGAGGTGGCGGAAAGCGCCGATGACGGTGGCATGGAAGCGGTTCCGACCGTCGGGGTCATAGACGAGCGCATCGAGGATGACACTGGCCTTCTCGCCAGGTGGCAATCGGTTCCCATCCGGGAAGCCGACTTCGAGAGGACTATCAGCTCCCGTCGAAGCCCTTTCCATCAAACGCACAGGGTCTCTTCCCGCAAGCGGCTTATTCGTCGTCCCGGAAGTTTCGACGCACTTTCCTTCGCAGCGCGTCACATTGCCAATCACCGGCTCCGCAGCAGACGCGGCGACGCCGGAACAAGCAAATACAGCGGCGAGAGCCGCTGCAATTACATGCATTGTATCTTGTGGTTTGGTCGAATAGTTGCCATCCGACATCTGCCAGATGGACAGCATCGTTGACATCATGTTGGCTGCATGTGCCGGATTGAGCGACACTTGACCAACTAGCCGACGTGAAATGCCGACGGATGAGAAGGCGCAGATTTGATCGTCGTGCTGCTTCACGTCATAATAGCGCCGCATCAACCACTTCCGGAGGTCTTCGCGCGCCCCGCCAATCGCGCCTCCCACATGCATCGAGCGACCATGTCCGTTTTTGCCGATTTCGATCTCGACTACACCCGCGAGATCGACCGTTCCACGATCAATGATCGTCCTAACCGGCGCGGCAGCCTTCTTGGCGTCCGCTTGCTCAAACCCATTTTGCTCCTCACCGGCGCTGTCATTGTGTCGGTAAGCGGGGTCGCTTCAGCAAAGCCGGCGCCGACCTCGATTGGCACGTTTAAAGCGTGGAGCGCCTTTGTGGCGACCGATGCCAACGGCAAAGTCTGCTTCGCGGTAGCGGAACCGCAGAACTCGAAATACTCGCAACCGATCCATGGTCGTGGCGGTACCTTTTTCATGATCACCACTGTTCCGTCGAAGAACATCAAGAACCAGGTCAGTACGATCATCGGCTTTCCCTTCAAGGTCGGCGGCCACGTGTCCGCCAACGTCGATGGCGCGAGGTACACGATGTTTTTCAACAATGCTGAAGACGAGACCGCGTGGTCGGTCCCGGGCACCGAGCCGATGTTCGTCGCTGCCATGAAAAAGGGCTCGAAAATGACGATCAGCAGCATCTCTCGGCGCGGTACGGCCGTCACCGACAACTACTCGCTGGCTGGCGTCACTGCCGCGCTCAGAGCGGTCGCCAAAGAGTGCAAGTAGGCGCCGCGCTTCGTTGAATCCGGCATACATTTTCAGGCAGTTCGGCGTCTTGGCCATGTGTGGACCGAACCTGGGTCCGATTGCATTGCCGAGTTGTACGGCTCGCATTTATGGTGACTGCCCGTCGTCAAGACGCACTGCGAGCCGTGGCCGCAAAGGTCCGCATCGGGTACGACGGAACCCGCCGCCTCGGCCTGTCATTGCATGTCCGCTTCGTCCCGAATGCGACCCAAATTCACCGCCATGGCGGACGCGCCCGGCGAGTGTCGAACGTCTTGGAGCGCTCCCAGGCCTCCCGGGTCGCTGGACGCCGGCTCAAGGAATGGCGGGAATAAGCCATTTCCCTGGAGAATGTTGGAACCCGGTATCTCTCCCTCCGCCGAAAACGAGCCGTATCCCCAAGAGAATTTTTGCGAACTGTTGGTCTCGCTGCACCAATACCCATCCAGACTGAATCCCCGAGTTGCCGACAACTAGCGCTCAAACGGCGCAGCATTTGGCCATTCCGTGCCGCGGCTCTGACGATCAGACAAGCCCAATTGCACCGCTCTATGGGATACTGCGTACTTCGCAGGGTCGGACGACGGATGAACGCTGTATCGGGCCCCGAATTGTGCCGCGGCCGCCTTCAGCTCCGTCTCCGTGCCGCGCAGCCCGATCACCTGGGGCGCGAAAGCCGCGGCATATTGCTTGAGCACCGGCAGGGTGTCGCGGTAGGGATCGACGGTGACGAACAGGAACCGGACGTCCTTGGCCTTGTCGCCGAGCTTCTTCAGCACGAGAGCGATGTTGGCGAGCGTCGTCGGGCAAACGTCCGGGCAGTAGGTGTAGCCGAAATACAGCATGACGATCTTGCCGCGAAAGTCAGCTTGGGTCACCGTCTTGCCAGTCTCGGCGTCGGTCATCGTAAACTTCAGAGATCCAAAGCCAAAGCCGGTCTTGGGAGCCAAATCGTGTGGATCGAGTTTCCACGTATCGCGCGATCCCGCCGATAGGAAGCCGAGTGCCAACGCACCAATTCCCAACGCACCAATTCCCTGGATGAATCTGCGACGTTGCATGGCGGCCCTCATGATGCCGGTTCGCTGCTGAAACCTGCGAGCCAAGCGACGATCGCCTTGTGCTCACAACGCCACGCTCCGGACCGGCGCGATCGCGCCGGTCCGGAGGCACTCCCAAGACACTGATCGGTTAGGTGACGGTGATGGTGCCCTGCATCCAGCCGTCGGTCGCCATCGCACCACCCCAGCCGCCTTCGCCGGTGCCGCAGGCTGCCATGCACTGCCAGGGAAGCGACCCGGCCGCAGGCGTCATGAACTCGTAGACAACCGTCGACAGCGGCGGAATCGGCACGTTCATGAAGAAATTGTCGCCGTTCACGGTGAACGTATGGGCGGTGTCCTTGAAGCCGATCTGCTTCACCACCGTTCCATCCGTCGGGGATATGCTGTCCGGCGTCCCCTTGATCACGCGCATCGTGCCATCGACCGTGCCGCGGACGACATTGTAGCCGGTCGGGATATCGGCTGGGCCGTCATCGTAGCAGCGCACCGTTACCCGGATCAGGCGTTTCGCCGGCAGCGAAAGGTTCGCCGGCACGTATTGCGGCCAGTCGTCCTTGCCGACCTTCTTTCCGATGATGATCTTCTGGGAAACCTCCACGGGCGCTGCGGCAGCGTTCGCCCCGCGGGGTATGGTGATCCCCAGGACGGCCATTGCGATCCCGGTGCCAGAGAACTGCAACAACTGGCGGCGGCTTGTTGAGACGGCGTAGAGCTTGTTGGACACGGGTTTCTTCTCCCCCTATTTGTCCCGTCGCCCGTGTCGCCATAAGCTCGGTGGTGCTGCGTTGCGGCATTGACCTGGATCAATTCCAAGGACTGCGGCACCGAATCAATCAGAGGACGTCGGGGAGCCGTGCTCGTCGAGGTCAGCTTCGCGGCATGGCGCGACGCAAGAACAACTATCTGGCAGCCAGTCACGAATTTTGGATGCCCCGACCGATGCCGGCGCTAAGGGGAGCCGAGCTTTCGGTCTTCTTCGCCGACTGCAAGAAACCTCCAGTCAAGATATCCGACCGTGAGCATGGTCCGCCATTCAACACTTGGCCCGCCGTTCGGTCGTTGCTGGACCATGACGGATATTGCGTGCTGATTTGTGCCGACTGGACATCATGCCGCCGCGCATTGGCGAGGATTGGTGATCAGCGATGGGCTTCGTGTTGACTGAACGCCAGAGCGACAGCTTTGTCGGCATGCCGACATTCAAAATCGGAAGAGGTCTCGCCGTTTCGCAGTCGCGCGTAAAGGACAATGCAGCGCTCGAAGAAGCCCTCCTTGGTCGAGGAGTGGTAGCGGTCTCGTTCGCTTTGCGTCCGTCGGATTGCAGCGTCGCAACGCGGGCAGTGTACGGTCGGCGTCGCCGCAGGTGCTGACTTCGCGTCACCGACCGACGATCCGCACGATAGGCAGACGAAGCGGCTGAACCTCCGCTCCCCACGCTCGGGATCTTCTATTTCGCCGATCATGGCCACCCGGCAGACCGGACACGGACGCGGATAAGCCTGTTCGTCCTGCTCCACGACCGTCGTCCAGATAACGAAGATCACCCCAAGATAAGCATGCATCAGGCGAACGACCTTAGAATTGATATTGATCAAAGGAAGCGTCAGCAGGCGCGTCGCGTGTCGTCGAGAGTTGGCGCTCTTTCGGCAGAGCCACGATTTCCGCAAGAGGCACAGTCAACGGGCGTGGCTTTGGTTAGTTCCGCCGGGCCTTGGGGCGGCCGAGGAAGGCCGTTCCTGGCGCTCAGCGTCGGTTTGCAGAAGTCCGCTTCCCTGCCAATTTAAGGGTCAAAGCAGACGTCGGTCCAAGGCGTCGATTCCGACGAGTTTGACCCATTGCGGCCTCAGGTGTTGAGCCAAGGGCGGCGCGCTCTTCACGCCAACTGGCGTATCTCTCTGCCGTCCCGGCCAGTCGCCTCAATTCGGGCCGTTTGCGTGCAGTTTGAGGGCCGCGTAGAGCGTGGAATGAACCGGCGTCGGGACATCGACCTCCTGCCCGATACGGGTCAACGCACCGGACATCCATTCGAGCTCTAGCTGTGAGCTTTCAGTAGGTTGTCCATCCGGCTCCGACCGAGGATGCTGAGGTTGCGAAGCTTCAGGACCTCAGGAGAGAGCCGGATGAACATTCACAAGAATGCCCGTCTGACGCCGCACAGTCGAGCCGATCTGGTGCGGCGCGTAGAGGCAGGGCAGCCGCCAGGTGCCGTCGGCGCAGCGTTCGGCGTGTCGATGCGCACGGTGCGCAAATGGGTTGAGCGGTTCCGCAACAAAGGGCCGGAGGGCTTGAAGGACCGTTCGTCGCGGCCTCACCGGCTGCGCAGCCCGACCCCGGAGACGGTCGTCGCCGAAGTGGAGCGGCTGCGCCGACAGCGCTTCACCGGCAAGCAGATCGCGGCTGAACTCGGCATCTCGCCGGCCACCGTCAGCCGCATCCTCCGGCGCCTGGGGCTCAACCGCATCAGCGCACTGGAGCCGGCCGAGCCGGTGCGCCGCTATGAGCGCCAGCATCCCGGTGAACTCATCCACATCGACATCAAGAAGCTCGGCCGCTTCGACCGGATCGGCCACCGCATCACCGGTGACCGCACCGGCCAGAGCAACAGCCGTGGCGTCGGCTGGGAGTTCGTCCATGTGGCCATCGACGATGCCTCGCGCATCGCCTTCTCACAGATCCTGCCCGACGAGAAGAAGGAGAGCGCCATCGCCTTCCTGCGTGCGGCCGTCGCCTACTACGCAAGCCTCGGCATCACCGTCGCCCGCGTCATGACCGACAACGGCGCCTGCTACAAGGCTCACGCCTTCCGCAATGCTTGCCGCGATCTCGGCCTCCGCCACATCAGGACCAGACCTTACACGCCCAAGACCAACGGCAAGGCCGAGCGCTTCATCCAGACCGCGCTCAGGGAATGGGCCTATGCCCAGGCCTACCCGACGTCCGAACACCGCGGCAACGAGCTGCCGCGATGGCTACATCGCTACAATTGGCACCGTCCCCACGGCAGCCTAAACTCCAATCCGCCCATCAGCAGGCTCGGCCTGTCCGAGAACAACCTATTGAGGCTCCACAGGCAGCGCCATCCATGACCTTGTCCCCGTCCAGAATCCCGCGAAGCGTGTCCTTGGCGTCCATCCCGTTCTGCACGTTGATGACGGTCGTTTCCGGGCCGATCATCGCCTTGCACATTTCGGCGGCCGGTTCGGTATCGAACCGTTTGACTGTGAACAGCACGTAGTCGACCGGACCCACGTTGGAGGGGTCATCCGTTACGGAGATCGACGGCAGGTGCAGATCGCCGTTGGCGCTCTTAAGCGTTAGTCCGTTCGCGCGAAGCGCTTCCAGGTGACGGCCCCGGGCAACGAAGTTGACGTCGTAACCGGCGGCGGAGAGCCGTGCTCCGAAATAGCCCCCGACACCTCCGGTTCCCCGCCCGCCCGCGATGCCAGTCTGGTGCTTCAGGACGCCTGGTCGACGCGGGCCATGCTCGGACTGTTGGCGAGCGACGACTTTACCCTGAAGCTCACCCCCAACGCTGCAAACTTCTTCGTGGCGCTTCGCGGTCATAAGGACCTGCACGGGCGCCTGGCGATCAAGGACGCCGGCAGGAGCTACCCCATCCGATGGCGCCCGCGGGCGGGCACCACCACGATCGATGTGCTGGGGCTCGGGACGTCCAATACCGGCACCGTCGCGGTCGTAGCACCTGCCGCCGGCAACCTGTTTACGCAATCGATCCGCAACAAGATCACCTCCGCCGCCACGCTTCGCGGCGCCCAGCTCTGCCTGTGGCGTGGGAATTCGACCGGGCTTGGCGGTTTCTATCTCTGCATGCGTGGCGGCATCGAGACCTTCCAATCAACCTGCCGGATGTTCATGGGCCTCTATTCGGCAGCGGCGGACATCGGCAACGTCAATCCGTCGACGCTGCTCAACATGGTCGGCATTGGCTTCGACTCCGGCCAGACGACCTTGCGCCTCTTCCGCAATGACGCAAGCGGGACAGCGACCGCCGTCGATCTCGGCGCCGGGTTTCCAACGACCGGAAGCCAGATCCTCTACGAACTGATTCTGTCGGCAGAGCCGAACGGCAGCGAAATCCGCTATCGCATCGAGCGGCTGAACAGCGGCGACTTGGCCGAGGGCGACCTGATCACCAGCCCGGCCTTCATCGTCATCAAGGCGGCGGACGAGTTCCGCGACAAGACGACAGCACCCAACCAGCTCTGGCAGACCGACTTCACCTACCTCAAGGTCATCGGCTGGGGCTGGTTCTATCTGTCGACAATCCTCGACGACTACGCGCGTTACATCGTCGCCTGGAAGCTGTGCACGACCATGAAGGCCGAGGACGTCACCGACACGCTGACCCTGGCGCTCAAGGCATCAGGTTGTGATCAGGCCCGTGTTGTCCATAAGCCGCGGCTGCTCTCCGACAACGGCTCCTCCTACATCGCCGGCGATCTGGCCGACTGGCTCAAGGACCGAGGCATGGACCACGTCAGGGGTGCACCGCTTCACCCACAGACCCAGGGCAAGATCGAGCGTTGGCACCAGACGCTCAAGAACCGCATCCTGCTCGAAAACTACTTCCTGCCGGGCGACCTCGAGCGCCAGATCGGCGCCTTCGTCGAGCAATACAACCACCACCGCTACCACGAGAGCCTCGGCAATCTGACCCCGGCTGACGTCTACTTCGGCCGCGATCAGGCCGTCATCGAAAGGAGAAAGCGCATCAAGGAAAAGACCATCCGGAACCGCCGTTTGCACCATCACAGCCAAGCGGCTTAACCTCAACCCCCGATGAGCCCAATCCTCCAATCACAGGAAAGCTCACTAGTCCCATTCGTTTTGATGACGGATATTCCCGACCTCTATGGAGCTCCGCTACGAGCCGACCTCCATGTCTTCAGGCTTGCCGAGCCGGGATGGATTGAGCCGCTGCGCCTCGACGCAAGCAGTGGCCGCCTGGAGCTCCTGTTGGGCCGCTTGCGGGCTCGCGGAATCCGGTCAGTCGTTGTCGTGCCGATCGGCGGCGAGGACCACGGCATCGCGGTAGCAAAGGTGATTGTGCCGGACCTCGAAGATCCTCCGGAAAGCAAGCACAGGCACCTAGGTGGTCGCGCCGTCAACGCCATGTTGGCCGGAGCATGAAAGTCGTATTTGCAGGGCCAAGCCTCGCCCGGGTGGATGTCGCCAGCATCAGCTCAGACATAACCATTCGCGGTCCCGTTCAACACGGGGAGGTGACACGAGCCGTGTTCGATGGCGCGACCGCGATCGGACTTGTTGACGGACTCTTCGAGGCGGTCGCTGCGGTTTGGCACAAGGAGATTCTATTCGCTCTGTCGCAAGGCGTGCGCGTCTTCGGTGCGGCGAGCATGGGAGCGCTGCGCGCGGCCGAATGTGCCCCCTTTGGCATGGTGGGCATCGGGTCGATCTATCTTCGCTACGCCAGCGGAGAAATTGATGACGACGCGGCCGTCGCGCAGCAGCGCTCTCCTGCTGAGCTGGGCTATGTCCCGTTGACGGAAGCGTTGGTCAACGTTGATGCCACCGTGGCGAACGCCGAGCGATGCGGTCTTGTTAGCCAGGCCGAGGCATTCGCCCTACAGAGCCAGGCAGCAAGCATCTTTTCAAGGATCGAACCCGGGAACGTGTGATTGAGGCAATTCCCGGGATCGATGCGGCGCAACGGGCTGCGCTCGGAGTGGCGATATCCACAGCACATATTGACGCCAAACTTTGCGATGCCGAGGAGCTACTGCGCACCCTCGTCAACGCTCCGGATGAGCGGCAACCCCCTCCCGATTTCGTCTTATCGCGGACCGCCATGCTGGAGCGGACGATCAGCTCTTCCAGAAGAGTCTGACCATCTTCCGGTAACTCATTGAAATCTATGACGTCACCTAGTCACGTTAGCCTCACGGTCCCTGTTGTTCGATGGAGCTGTGAGGAACGGGGACTGACAGGACTGACATGAGCAAGGATGCAAAGACCCAGCATGCCACGTCGCGTGCCCGCCACCCCTTCGATGGCGACGCAGATTTGGCTGTGACCATTGCCGAATTGTACTATCGGGCCGCCGACTTGCAGTCGTCCGACCTAGAAGCAGCACGAATTCTCTTCGACGCTGCCCAGGACCTCGAACGGCCCGGCACCACCGACGATCTGCAATTTCGAGAGGCTGCGCTCTCGGACGCGGTTCTGAACGCAATCGAACAGGCGCTCCACCCCAAGCACTGACAACGATACCCTGCGGTTGAACGTTGTATTCCACGTCTTCGACGCTCCGTCCCGCATGGCGTCGTTTCTGTGCCCGCCGCGAACCGACCGTGCAACCAGACGAACGGGCGCCACTCGAGGCCAATTTGGTGGCCGTCAGCGTCGAAGCAATGTCCACCTTTTCGGTAGCATCCGTATAGACTGCGGTGGTTCCTAGGGCGTCGTTCCACGCATTGCTGCGATATCGTTGCGATGAATGACGACAAATGAGGATGGATTCGCGGAGCGCCCTGAAATCCCATTGGAAATTGGACTCCGGCCACGGGATAAACTGGCGCTTGAAGTGTCAGTCCCGCGGTGGACAAGGCCTACATGGGAAGACACCAAAGTCAGCTTTGCCTCCAGACGCCGACAAGCCGAGGCTCCGCACGATCCGCCGCTTCGTGCCATCTGCAGACGAAGTTTGGGACCGGCTTGATCCGCGGGCCCTGCCCAAGCTCTCGACGATCGGACACCGTATTACACTGCTTGTTGTCCGTCTTTTTCGGGAGGATGGACGGTGTTCACCCGCTGCATGCCCGTGCAGCGCCGTCTTCGCACGATCGGTGCAATAGCCGGCGCAAGGGCGCCGTCACGATCAGGTCCTCGCGCGGTCAGAGCGCGCGTATCAATTCATGTTTGACGACTTTGCCGTTCGCATTGCGCGGCAGAGCATCCATGAACACGAAGCGCCCGGGGACTTTGAAGCCCGCGAGTTCCCGGCGGCAGTAACGCGTGATCTCGGTGGCATCGATCGGTCTGCGCACCACCAGAACAGCGACGACTTCTTGACCAAGGGTCGCAGATGGCACCCCGACAACGGCGGCTTCCGCCACGTCTTTGTGTCGGATCAGAACCTGCTCGACCTCCTGGGCGTAAACCATCAAGCCGCTGCGCTTGATCAATTCAACCGCGCGACCGTGAAGATGAATTAATCCGCGGTCGTCGCGGCTTCCCATATCACCGGGGTAGTACCAACCATGGCGGATACCCTCGTCTGAGGACGTGTTGCCGACGAATTCATTGATAACCCCCGGCCCTCTGACACGGACCAATCCAATCGTACCGTCCGGCACCGGCACGTCACGATCATCAACAATCTCGATATCGGCTCCAATCATGGGGCGACCGACCGACGTTGGCGACATGCTGTCTTCTGCGCTGGCGATGATCGAGGTCGGGCCACCGCCAGTGCTTCCGTAATAGTCGACGAGATTCTCGGCAACGCGCGTTACGAAGGCCACCCGCTCATCTGGCTGCAGCTTGCTTCCAGCGGTCACCAGAACGCGCAAGCCGGGCATCAGCAATCCCGCGGCTGTATCGATCGCGAGAAGCTGGCGCGCGACATTTGCCGGGACCATCGCAGCGGTCGCCTTCTGCGCATTGACGATGCCGACGAGATTGCGCGCTTCGATGAACAGCGGAGCCGTAACCGCCGTTGCGCCAAGACAGAGAATGGTTGCTGCGATCACTCTGCCGTTGGAGTAGGCCAGCGGCATCATCGAAAGGAAACGGTCCTCAGCGATGACGACGCGCTCGGCAGCAAGCATCATTGCCCGGCCCAGCATCTGCTGGTGAGTCATGAGCATCGCTTTCGGTTCACCGGTCGTACCCGACGTCAGGCTATAGACCAATGGGGCGTCAGCGAATGCGACCGGCTGGCTTGCCTCCGGTTCGGTTCTGCCCAAATCATCGACGTCGACGAACTTGACGCCGGCCACGGACGGCTTGGCATCGTCCGTGACCATGACCCGGGCTCGAAACCGGGAAAGAATTCGCGTGATCTCCGGTCGCGCGGCCCGCCAGTCCATCGGCAGGACGATCGCCCCAAGATGCATGATGCCGACCAATGCCGCCAGGTGATCCGATGTGTCCCGCATACGGAGACCAACAAGATCGCCTCTCGCCGTGCCGGCTGTCGCAAGGCGCCGAGCAATTCGGCGGGCTCGGTCGGCCAGAGCCGCGTAGGAAAGTGTTTCGTCTGCCGACTGAACCGCAACTTTACCCGGCTGGTGGCGTGAAAACTGGGCAACAATGCTGGCTAGATTCATGAGGACGAGGCTGCCTTGATTGCGGAGGTCGCCCGCTTCTGATCAAGCGAGGCATTCAACCACAAGCCCTTCGGCGATTCGATTCGAATTCGGGACCCATTCCGGTCATATCTATCGCCCGGGCGACCCCGAGATGTCCGAAGCCGTTTGCTTGGAATTTGGCACGCCTCCGCCAGCCGGTCCGGCAATGTGGCGAGGAACTCATGAAAAGCTTCGGGGCTCGCCTGTGGGAACTGAAATTCCTGCGGTAGTTGACGGCGTCGCATCGACGGTTCGGGTTCATCCGAACTGGATTTCGACCGCGCGGACCCTGTCTATTTCTGCTGTTGCAAGCTGCTAGGATACGCGCGGGGCTATGCTTTTGCTACACGTAAGGAGCTGGACGGTGGCCGTCAGGGATCCATCGGGCCGGGGCGTCGTTCGCGATCAACGCGTTGCGTTGGTGATCGCTGCAATCTTCGCTGATGCGTTCGGACTAGATTCTGCGGCGATAGACAGTGATTTCTTCGAACTCGGAGGAGATTCGCTGCTGGCCGAGGCTACGATGGCGGCCATCGAGAAGGAATTGGGGATCGGGCTGTCGATGTCCGTGCTGCTGGAGGCGCCGACCCCCAAAGCACTTGCGCAGAAGATTCTCGCGAGCAAGAGGCAGCGCAGTGCACCTTGGTTGATTCCGGTGAATCCAGATGGGGTGCCACCTGCCGTCTTTGTCGTGCATGGTAACAACGGCCAATCGATTGCGCCGTCGCGGCTATCCGCAGCCGTGCCGAAGCGCATGCTCTATGCGATCAGGGCGATAGGGCTCGAACCGGGCGAGAAGTTGCTGCGGACGGCCGACGCCTTCGCCGCTGCCTATCTGCGGGGCATTCAGCGGGCTCGCCCCAGTGAATCGCCGATCCTTATGGGCCACTGTGCCGGTGCGATAATCGCCTATGAAATGGCTCAGCAGTTAGCTGCGGCTGGCAAACCGGCCGCAGGGCTGATCCTGGTAGACCCTGAGACTGTCGAGGACCTGGCGCCGTTTCTTCACAACTCAGGGCTTTCGTTGACTCTCATGCATAAGGCTTGGAACACACGCGCCGCCCAGTTGGTTGATGCAATGAGAAAAAACCCTAATCCTTCCCGATCTATGCGTCACAAACTGGTCTCAGGCGGCGTGAAGCATGCCATCGGAACCTATGCACCGCGGCCCTACGACGGCCCGGCATTGTTGATTTGTTCGCCGGAGCGCCGCGCCGTGCTGCTCGACAGCAAGCGCGGCTTCCCGGCCCTGGTCCGCGATCTGGATATTGCCGTCGTTCCCACAGAGCACAACGAGATCTTCAAGAGCGGATTGGTGGAGTCGGCTGTGGCCATTGAGCGGTTCATTGGGCGGCTTGGGCTGACGCAATAGCAAAACAAGAGCGACTTGCGCGCCCTGATCCGGTGGATACTGCTCACGTGTCCCCGGCGGCCGCCGAAAGACGTACGGTCTTTGCTTCCCGATAGACCAGCAGGCCGCCGAGAGACGCCCCGGCAATATTCATCCACCATAACGATGGAAAGGCGCTCGCTGGAACGAGCGCGAGGATACTGGCAAGGCCGAAACTGATCCGCACTATTGGGCCAAGTGGTCGGAAGAAATAGCCCGCGAGCCCGACCGAGGCGAACCAGATGCCAAGCACGGTGGTTGCAAGCGCCAGGGCGACGGCGAACGGGCTACCGATGAGCAGCAGTGTCGGCGAAGCGACGAAGAGAAACGGCACGATGTAGGCGAGCCAGCCGAAGCGCATCGCCTTGACGCCGGTCGCCATAGGTGAAGCCCCCACGAGTGCCGCCGCAGCGAATGCCGCTATGGCCACCGGCGGCGTGATCATCGACATCATGCCGAAATAGAGGATGAACAGATGGGCGGCGATAGGCAGAACACCGGCCTGCACCATGGCCGGTGCGATGAGCGTGGCGAGGAGCACGTACACTCCGAGGGTCGGTAGCCCCATCCCCAGCACGATGCAGACGAACGCCGCCAGGACCGTCAGGGAAATCGCATTGCTGCCGGCCAGGGCGGTCAGGCCGTAGGTGAGATTGAAGCCGAGTCCGGTGACGTTGAGCACGCCGATGACGATGCCTGCCGCCGCCGATATCACGACGATCTCGATGACGTTGCGGGCGGTATTGGCGAGCGCCCGCACGAGATCTGCAATCGAAGGCCGCTCGCCGCCATAGCCGAAGATCTGCCCGGTGACGGCAACCGCCGCGGCACCCGCCAGCGCGCTTCGCTCCGGCTGCCAGTTGAGGCCGAACAGCGTGTAGAAGATGACGGCGAAAGCCAGCGCAAAGTGCAGACCGCCGGCGACACGACGCAGGGGCGGCATGTCCGAGGCCGGTATGGCACGGATGCCGAGCTTGCCGGCGGCGAGATCAGCCTGAATGAAGAGGCCCATGTAATAGAGCATCGCCGGTGCGAGGGCCGCGATTGCCACCTGCGAATATGGAATCTGCAGGAATTCGGCCATCAAGAACGCCGCAGCGCCCATGATAGGCGGCATCATCTGGCCTCCGGTCGACGATGCCGCTTCGATGGCGGCAGCGTCCTCAGCCGAGAAGCCCGCGCGCCGCATCATGGAAATCGTGATCGACCCGGTCGCGACGGCATTCGCGACTGCCGAGCCTGAAATCGTGCCGAAAAGCGCCGAGGTGACCACCGCGATCTTGATCGCACCGCCGCGATAACGCCCCATGGATGCCACCGCCGCATCGCTGAAGAACTTGGATCCGCCCGTGACCGTCAGGAGGTTTCCGAACATCACAAAAGAGATGACCACCGTCGTGGCCACCGAGATTGGGATGCCGAGCACGCCGTTCGTGTCGAAGGCGAGATAGGCTGTCAGCCTGCGCCAGTCTTGCGCCCTCGCAGAAAGACGTCCGGGAAAGAAGTCGCCGAAGAGTGCATAGGTGATGAAGACGCCAATGATGACGACCAACGTCCACCCGCTGGACCGGCGTACCGCCTCCAGCAGGAGGACGATGAGGATGGCGCCCGGCACATAGGCCGCGACCGGATGCGCGAAAACCTGATTGACGAGAACCGGATACTGCCAGCCGATGAACGCCGCAGCCGCGAACGAAATGACTGCCGCGAGCGCGTCATACCATGGGACCGTGCGTCGTACGGTCCCGCGGCGACCCGGAATGGTCAGAAATGTCAGCGGCAGGATGAGCGCAAGGAGCGCCGCGTAGTATTGCTGCGGATAAAGGTCCCAGGAGAGGGATTGCTGCAGGTTTAGTGACCAGGACGCGGCCGCCAACGTCGCGAGGCCCAGATGATCTGCGCGATTCTGCCGGCGGCCGATTGGTTGAAAGCGCTCTTGGCGTCCTGCCTGCTGTCCGATGTCGCCACCGGGGTTTACCGGTTCCAGATGCCGATCTTCCTGTAATAGGCGATGGCGCCCGGGTGGAAATTTCCGGCGGACAGATCGTTGGCCATCTGGTCGGGTTCGAAGGCCTTGAATGGCGCGAATGTCGCGGCCAGCTTCGCCTTCGAATCGTGGATAATCTGTGCCATCTGCGCAGCGACAGCATCAGGCACATCCGCGCTAGAAAAAACGACCTGCGGATAGGCAACAAACCAACCGTCGCTCACGACGCCCGGAGTAGCCGGCCCGGGCTTGAGTTCCTCCAGATATCCCGTCGACCAGTGCGCTTTCAGTGCCTTGAGCGCCTCCGGCGTATTCGGAATCGACAGCGCCCGAATACCTCCGACGGCTGCATCCGCTTCGCGCACCTTGCCGGCTCCCTGCGCAAAAAAGAACCCAGCCGAGTCACCCGCGATGAAGGCGTTAGCACCGGCCACCACATCCGGTACCTGCACCGGCTTCATGTCGGCTCGCGACAGCCCGGCCGTGGCGTAGATCGCATCGAGTTGCGGCAAGATGGTGTTCTGCGCCGTGAACCCGTCAACCATCGGCTTGCCCTTGAGGTCGGCAATGCCTTTGATGCCCGAGTCCTTGCGAACGAATATCGCCTCCACGATCGGCATGATGAATGCCACGATGCGCAGCTTCGGATTGGCGTGGCCCGCGAACCACCCCTGACCCGTCAGGGCATAGATAAACTCCTGAAGGTTGCTCACCCCGAATGCGATATCGCCGGAGTTGACCGCGTACAGATATTGGTTGGGGCTCGTCGCCGGCTGGATCGTCGTCGCCAGGCCGTCGTCATTGGCTGCCTTCGCGATAGCCGAGCCAATGCTGTTGAACAAGGTGCCGGGCCCGGATGTGGCAATGCCCACGGTTTCCGCATGTCCGCGTGCGGAGATACCCAACGCGGCCACAAGCGCGACCGCTGCCAACACTATCCTCATTCTGCTGCTCCAGCCCCCGATTTCCGCGCCCCATCCGCTCCCAAGCGCCGGGCGTCCAGCCTATCGAGAGCTGAGAAAAGGATCCGCAGAACGACGGCGGACACCAGCGGTTGATATTCGCTTTGGCTCATATCGGATATTGAGCGGGTGGGGCCCAATGTCCGATATCCGTGGTGAAGCGGAAACGGCGCAGGTTCTTGAGAGCCTGTTTGTTCGAGTTGTCCTTAGTCCGGCCGCTTAAGGGCGCAGTTTGACACTGACCGGGTAAAGCATTGGGAAACGTAGTGGTGGTTCGGGTGCGCAAAAGTGTCAAACCCGCTGATTTCGCTGACTTCTTCTAGTCCCCTAGGGAGCGCCAAGGCTTTGGCATCATCCTGATTTCCTTCTGACTTCCGGCATCTTGCGAAACCGCTTGGCGGTGGGTTAGGAAAACCATTCGTGTTTCCGACCCGCAAGCTTGCGTATGGCGGCCATGGGGTGCCGTTGCCGGCAGGACCGTTCCGCTGATCACTT
>CAVXLJ010000035.1:5000-150483 GCA_963762605.1 uncultured Alphaproteobacteria bacterium
CTGGATTTTGACAGCGGGTCGAAGGCCCGCCGAGTGGGGAGATACCGACGATCGTGAGGGGGCCGACCCGACTTGGCGTGATCATGTATGGCGCGGCCGCCGGGACGATCGATCTCGGCGATGATCCCCCCCTGGTTGTCGGCCAGAAGGACGACAAGCCGCAAACCCCCATCTTCCGTGCCATCAGCTGGCGCTGGCTTACCGGCACCGTGCTCACCGGCGTCACCTCGGTCGCGCTCATGGGTGCGGCCCTGATGGCGGCCCTCAACAATCCCAATCAGTTTGCCTCGCTGCCCGACGCCCTTTCGCGGTTTGCCGCCGATTCCTCCGAGATCGTCTTCGGCCAGAAAGGCGACCGCATCCGCCCCCACCACGAGGACGTGTCGAGCCGCCAGATCATCCAGGTGTCGACCGTCACCCGCCAGGGCGAGCGCGACTTCATCAAGCTCAGGCCGTTCGCCAAGATCGACGCCACCCTCACCTTCAAGGACGACAAGTTCGCCAAGGAGGTGCCGCCCTACGATCCCATGCGCATCTTTGCCGATACTTCGGCGCCCGAGCAGCCCACCGCAGCGCCGAGCGGTACCGTCGCCGGCGCCGCCGACCAACTCTACGGCGCCAACGTCGATGGCGAGGTGGCGGTCAAGGTCAGCCCCTTCCCCATTGATTCGCCCGATCTCGAACCGACGGCGACCTTCCAGACGGCGCAGGTCGAGCAGATCATGCGCAACGTCTCGCGTCCGCCAATCCCGCAGGTCGCCGACCCCATCGCGCTGGGCTACACCTCGACCGACTATTCAGGCGGCAGCGGCGACGCGATCGATTCGGCGCTCGGCGTGCGCATCGTGCCGGAGAACGTCTCCAACATCACGAAGAGCGATCCTGGCAACAGCGGCGCCGACGGCCTCGAGGAAGATGTCATCCCGGTGGCCAAGAAGACCGACCTCGGCACGCTGCTGAAGGAGAATGGCATCGCCGCCGCCGATATCGACCAGATCGATAACGCCCTGTCGCCGCTCACTGACATCAACCACCTGCAGCCCGACCAGAAGGTGCGCATCGCCTTTGCCGCCAGCAACGTCGAAGGCCAGGTCGCCAAGCCGATGCGGGTGAGCATCTATCAGGACGGCATCCACCAGGCGACCGTCGCGCGCGCCGACAACAACGTCTTCGTGCGCGGCGACGAGCCGCCCTCGCTGCCCGAGGCCTTCGCCAATACCGAAACCCAGGTGCCCTCGGGCGGCCCGCCAACGCTTTACAACGCCGTCTACGAGACGGCGCTCGAGCAGGAGGTTCCCAAGCCCCTGGTTGACCAGCTCGTCCGCATCTTCGCCTTCGATGTCGATTTCCAGCAGCGGGTCGCTCCCGGCGATTCCATGGAGATTCTCCACTCCATGGCCGATCCGACCGACAAGGACGCCGGCGACCCCGAAATCCTTTATGCCTCGCTCAACCTCGGCTCGACCGTGAAGCGCTTCTACCGTTTCCGCACGCCCGACGACGGCATTGTCGACTACTATGACGAGGACGGCAAAAGCGCGAAGAAGTTCCTCATCCGCAAGCCCGTACCCATCGGCCGCCTGACCTCCGGCTTCGGCTATCGCCGCCATCCGATCCTCGGCCGCATGATCCTTCACGCCGGCGTCGACTATGCCGCCCCGCGCGGCACACCCATCCTGGCGGCCGGCAACGGCATCGTTGAGAAGGCCGGGCGCTCCTCCGGCTACGGCAATCTCATCGTCATCAAGCACACCAACGGCTATGAGACCGCCTACGGCCACCAGAGCCGCTTTGCCAAGGGGATCGCCCCCGGTGTCAGGGTGCATCAGGGTCAGGTGATCGGCTATGTCGGCTCAACCGGCCTGTCGACCGGCCCGCACGTCCACTTCGAGATCCGGGTCAATCACCAGCCGGTCGATCCGCTGCGCATCCGCCTGCCGCGCGGCCGCGTGCTGCAGGGCGAATACCTCGCCTCCTTCGAGCGCGAACGCACGCGCATCGACGCGCTCCTCAACAACCAGCCGCAGGCCACCCAGAAGGTCGCCGCCGCGCAGTAGCGCGACGTGGAGCTCCATCTCCGCCGTTGCGGGGGAGATGGGAACGAACCGCGTCGCCTCTGCAATGCTTGCTCGGCGCACCAAGAAGAAAGGCCCGGCATCGCTGCCGGGCCTTTGCATTCTTTGGTGTCCTGCTTCGCGGCGCCTTATGCCGCCTTGCCCGCCTTACCGCCGGTCACCCGCGGCAGGAAGAGCAGCTTGTCGGTGCCGCCGGTGATCTTCACCCGCGATCCTTCCGGCACCTCGCCGGCCAGCATCTTGTCGGCCAGCGGGTCCTGCACCTCGCGCTGAATGACCCGCTTCAGCGGCCGCGCCCCATAGACCGGGTCGTAGCCCTTGTTGGCCAGCCATTCACGTGCCGATTCATCGAGGTCGAGCGTGATCTTGCGCTCGTCGAGCAGCCTCGCGAGCCGCGCCAGCTGGATGTCGACGATCGCCGCCATGTCGCTCCGCTTCAGCCGGTGGAAGAGGATGATGTCGTCCAGCCGGTTGAGGAATTCGGGGCGGAAGTGGGCGCGGACCACGTCCATCACCGGCGCCCGCACTGCATCGACGTCCTCGTTTTCGCCGAGATTGGCGAGGAACTCGCTGCCGAGGTTAGAAGTCATCACAATCAGCGTGTTACGGAAGTCGACCGTGCGCCCTTGCCCGTCGGTCAGCCGGCCGTCGTCGAGCACCTGCAGGAGCACGTTGAACACGTCGGCGTGCGCCTTCTCGATCTCGTCGAAGAGGATCACCTGATAGGGCCGGCGGCGCACCGCTTCGGTCAGCGCCCCACCTTCCTCGTAGCCGACGTAACCGGGCGGCGCGCCGATCAGCCGGGCGACCGAGTGCTTCTCCATGTATTCGGACATGTCGATGCGCACCATCGCGGTCTCGTCGTCGAACAGGAACGCCGCCACCGCCTTGGTGAGTTCGGTCTTGCCGACGCCGGTCGGGCCCAGGAACATGAACGAGCCGATCGGCCGGTTGGGGTCCTGCAGGCCGGCGCGCGCGCGCCTGACGGCGGTCGAGACCGCGTGCACTGCCTCCGCCTGGCCGACGACGCGCTTGGCCAGTTCGTCCTCCATGCGCAGAAGCTTCTCGCGCTCGCCCTCCAGCATCTTGTCGACCGGGATGCCGGTCCAGCGGGAGACGACCTGGGCGATGTGGTCGGGCGTCACCGCCTCTTCGACCATGCCGCCAGCCGCGCGCTCCTGCTCCTCGGCCGCCTTGAGCTGCTTCTCCAGCTCCGGAATCGTGCCATAGGCAAGCTGCCCCGCCTTGGCGAGGTCGCCCGAACGCTGCGCCCGGTCGAGGTCGATGCGCGCCTGGTCGAGCTGTTCCTTGACCTTGTTGGCCGAGGCCAGCTTCTCCTTCTCGGCCATCCAGCGCTGGGTCAGCGCGCTCGACTGCTCCTCCAGATCCACCAGTTCCTTCTCCAGCCGGCCGAGCCGGTCCTTGGAAGCCTGGTCGGTCTCCTTCTTCAGCGCCTCGCGCTCGATCTTGAGCTGGATGACGCGCCGGTCGAGTTCGTCCAACGCCTCGGGCTTGGAATCGACCTGCATGCGCAGGCGCGACGCGGCCTCGTCCATCAGGTCGATCGCCTTGTCGGGCAGGAAGCGGTCGGCGATGTAGCGGTTGGAGAGCGACGCGGCGGAAACCAGCGCGGAGTCGGTGATGCGCACGCCATGGTGCAGCTCATACTTCTCCTTGAGCCCGCGCAGGATGGAGACCGTGTCCTCAACCGTCGGCTCGCTCACATAGACCGGCTGGAAGCGCCGGGCGAGCGCCGCGTCCTTCTCGACATATTTGCGATATTCGTCGAGCGTGGTGGCACCGACGCAGTGCAGGTCGCCGCGCGCCAGCGCCGGCTTCAAGAGGTTGGAGGCGTCCATGGCGCCGTCCGCCTTGCCGGCGCCAACCAGCGTGTGCATCTCGTCGATGAACAGGATCACGCCGCCTTCCGAGGCCTGGATCTCGTTCAAGACGCCCTTCAGGCGCTCCTCGAACTCGCCGCGATATTTGGCGCCGGCAATCAGCGCGCCCATGTCGAGCGCCAAGAGCTTCTTGCCCTTGAGGCTCTCCGGCACGTCGCCGTTGACGATGCGGAGCGACAGGCCGTCGGCGATCGCCGTCTTGCCGACGCCAGGCTCGCCGATCAGCACCGGATTGTTCTTGGTTCGCCGCGCCAGCACCTGGATGGTGCGGCGGATTTCCTCGTCGCGGCCGATGACCGGATCGAGCTTGCCCTCGCGCGCATCCGCCGTCAGGTCGCGGGTGTATTTCTTCAGCGCATCGTACTGGTTCTCGGCAGAAGCCGAATCGGCCGTCCGCCCCTTGCGGATCGCCTCGATGGCGCCGTTGAGGCTTTGCGGCGTGACACCCGCATCGGCGAGGATCTTCGCCGTGCCGGCCGCCTTCTCCATCGCCAGAGCAAGCAGGAGCCGCTCGACCGTGACGTAGCTGTCGCCGGCCTTCTTGGCGATCTTCTCCGCCGTATCGAACACCTTGGCCACCGGCGCCGCCAGATAGAGCTGGCCGGAGCCGCCGCTCACCTTGGGGAGTGCGGCAAGCGCCTGTTCGGTTGCGATGAGCGCGTCGCGCGCGCGGCCGCCCGCTCGCTCGATCAACCCGGCGCAAAGGCCCTCGGGGTCGTCGAGCAGAACTTTCAGAAGATGTTCCGGCGTGAACTGCTGATGACCGGCGGCCAACGCCCCGGTCTGTGCCGACTGGACGAAACCGCGCGCCCGTTCGGTATAGGTCTCGAAATTCATTTACGCCTCCTGACCCGGCCCCGACGTCCAACTGGCCCGCCGGTCCGTTCCTATGGATTTCCGCCGAAAACCGGCGGCAGCCGCCCCGCAGGCACGGCTAGAAAGCATATGGGAATGGCCGAATTCCGGTGCAAGGCGGGAAGGGAACGGGAGGCGCCAGAAGACGCACGCCCCTCCCCCGCTAACCCTTCCTTATCCCTCGCTCGGCAGAGTCCCGCCAAGACCCCAAAGGGAACCAAGGGATGACCGCCATATCCGAGGAGAGTCGGACAGTCGCACATTTGCCCGGCGTGACGGCGACCGGCCGTGGCTCCGCGGCGCTGATCCCGCTCGCCGTCGGCGGCGTCCTCTACCTTGTCGTGCTGCTCAACGGCGGCCAACTGCTCAACGACCCGGACAGCTACTGGCACGTCGTCGTCGGCAATTGGATCGTCGCCCATCACGCCTTCCCCACCCACGACCCCTTCTCCTTCACCTTTGCCGGAAGCCCCTGGATCGCCAAGGAATGGCTGTCGCAGGTCCTCTATGCCGGCGCCCACGCAGTCGCCGGCTGGCCGGGCATGGTGATGCTCGCCGCGCTCGGCGTCGCACTCGCCTTCGCCCTGCTCACGCGCTTCTTGCTTGCCGAGCTACGCCCGCCTTATGCGCTCCTGCTGGTCGCCGGCGCCTTCCTGCTCGCCGCGCCCCATGTCGTTGCCCGGCCGCACGCGCTGGCCTTCCCGGTCATGGTCGCCTGGGTCGCCGGACTTGTCCGCGCCGCCGACCAAAAGCGCGCGCCATCGCTGTGGCTGCTGCCCCTGATGGTCCTGTGGGCGAACCTCCACGGCGGCTTCACCTTCGGCATCATGATGGTCGGCGCGCTTGGCCTCGACGCCATCGTGTCGGCAACCCCGGCGGAGCGGATGCGGACCGCGCTGCGTTGGATCGGCTTCGGCTTGCTCAGCCTCGCCGCCGGCTGCATCACGCCCTACGGCTGGCAGTCGATACTGATGACCGTGCGCATCCTCGATCTCGGCTCGGCGCTGTCGATCATCGGCGAATGGAAGCCCGCCAATTTCTCCCACTTCGGTGGTCTCGAAGCCGTTCTGCTGATTGGCCTTGGCGCCATCCTCTGGCGCGGTGTGACGCTGCCGCCGGTGCGCATCATCATCCTCCTCGGCCTCGTCCACATGGCGCTTTCGGCTGCACGCAATGCCGAGGTCTTCGGCCTGATCGCGCCGCTCATCCTCGCCCGCCCGCTGGCAAGCCAGATCGCCTACATCCGCGCCGAACCGTGGAAGGCAGCCGGCCCGCGCCTGTTCGCCGGTGCCGTGGCGATGATGATCGCCGTACTCGTGCCGGCAAGCCTCGCGCTCTCCGCGGCGTTCCATTATGCGCCGGACAGCCGCATTACCCCGGCCGCGGCGGTCGCGGCGCTGAACAAGGCCCATGTCGGTCCGGTCTTCAACGACTACAATTTCGGCGGTTACCTCGTCTATGAAGGCATTCCGACCTTCATCGATGGCCGCACCGAGCTTTTTGGCACCGCCTTCGTCGACCGCTATTACAATGCCATCACCCTCTCCGACCTGGCCGATTTCGAGCGCCTGCTGAAGCAGTACGATATCCAGGCGACGTTGCTCGCGCCCGACGACGCGGCAGTCGCCTATCTCGACCGTATGCCCGGCTGGCACCGGCTCTACGCTGACAACATCGCCGTCGTTCACGTACGCGATCAGGCGCCTTGACGGAACGGCTGCCGCCGGGCTTCCCTCTTCCCATGCCGCAGATTGTTTCGATCTACCGCTATCCGGTGAAGGGCCTGTCGCCGGAGGCCCTTGCGAGCGTCCGCGTCGAAGCCGGCGAGACGCTGCCTTTCGACCGCGCCTGGGCGATCGAGAACGGACCATCGAAGTTCGACCCGGAAGCGCCGCAGCACCTGCCCAAGGTCGCCTTCCTCATGCTGATGCGTAACGAGCGGCTGGCAGCGCTGCACACCACCTTCGACGAGGCGGCGCGCGCGCTGACGATCCGCAAGGACGGCCAGGTCGTCGCCGAGGGGTCTCTCGAAACGGATGAAGGGCGCGCGGCGCTGGCCGCCTTCCTGGATGTCTATGAGGCCGACGAGCTGCGCGGGCCGGCGCGCATCGTCTCTGCTCCCGGCCATGCCTTCACCGACACCGCAACCAAGTGCCTGTCGCTGATCAATCTGGAGACCGTGCGCGACATCGAGAAGACGATCGGAGCGCCGGTTCATCCGCTCCGCTTTCGCGGCAATCTCTATGTCGATGGTCTGCCCGCCTGGGCAGAGTTCAGTTGGCTCAACAAGAGCGTTTCGGCAGGCGACGTGACCTTCAAGGCCTTCGCCCGCATCGACCGCTGCGCCGCCACCAACGTCAACCCCGAGACCGCGGCGCGCGACCTGACGCTGCCAGTGAGCCTGCTACAGGCTTACGGCCACCCGGATTGCGGCATCTATCTCAGCGTGGTGAAGGGCGGCGACCTCGTTACCGGCACACAGATCGCGCCGGTCTGAAGCAAACCGCAGAGCGTTCGAAGGCGAGGATTACTCGTCTGCGGCGGCGGCTTCGGTTGGCGCTTCCTGTGGCGCTTCGCCCGACGTCGCTTCGCCCGACGCCCCATCATGGCTGCGCTCGCCCCGGTCGCGATACGGACGCCGACGGCGCCCGCCACGGAACCCGCCGCGCTCGCGGTTCTCGCCACCGCGATTCTCCGTCGGCTGGCCTTCGAATGGCTGGTCCTGCTCGCCACCATTGCCGTTGACGTAGGGCTGCGGATCGCCGGGATTGAACCCCGACTGCTCGCTGCCGTACTGGACCGGCTGCGCCACCTGCTGCTGAGGGGAGCCGTTGGCGCCGAATTCCTGGGCGTCCCCGTCCTCGTCGCCCTCGCCATCGCCGTCATCGTCGTTGCGCATGACCGGCTGCGGCTGAGGCATCTGCGCCTGGGCCGCGGCAAGGATGCGGTAATAGTGCTCGGCGTGCTGCAGGTAGTTCTCGGCAGCCACCCGATCACCCGACGAAGTAGCGTCGCGGGAGAGCTGAACGTATTTTTCGGCGATGTGGAGAGCGGTCCCGCGAATCTTTACGTCGCCGCCATTGCTCTCAAAGGAGCGGGTGAGCGGATTGGGACCCTTGCGGTTACGACCGCGCATGCGTTTGTTCTGCTGTCCTGGTCTCATCGACTTTTCTCTTCGTGCACCGGAATCATTGCGTACAGCCCAGCGTGCTCGCGGCACTCCGGTCGGAAACGAAACCGGCAGTGCCGGTCCGCGTATAGGCCCCTGTCGACGTTGACTCGCCCGGTTAAGGTTTCCCCAACGGGAAAGCTCCCGTCAGCCCGATTTGTCCGAACTGAGAAGTACGGTCCGGACATCCGGACGTGACGAGATCGCGCATATGCGGTCCGGAGCCACTCCCCCAGCTTCCGCTGCCGTGACCTCGCGTCCAAGGAATCACCAAATGGACGCGCCCGCCTGTCTGCGGCGCCCGGAAACTAGCCGGTTCGCGGCTGATTTCCAAGCGTATTTTTCGATCAATGTCTCCAATGCTTTCAGCAACCGGTCAGGATCGCCACCCGGTCGATTCCGGCGAGATCCTGCACGAAGCGGGCTGTCATGCCGTGCGCCTCGGCGATTTCCGCGACCGCATGCCCCTGGCCAGCGCCGATTTCCATCAGGATTACGCCATTTTCGGCGAGCACCCGGCCACCATCAGCAACAATCGCGCGGATGGCTGTGAGACCGTCTTCGCCGCCTGAGAGTGCCCGGAACGGATCGTGTTCGCGCACGTCCACGTCGAGCCGCTTGATCGTCTCGGCTTCTATGTAGGGTGGATTGGCAAGGATTACATCGGCCTGGCCGACCGCCGACAGCCAGTCGCCGACGACGAACAGCGCGCGCCGATCGAGCCGCAGGCGGACAGCGTTCTCCCGCGCGGTCCTCACCGCCCCCGGTGCGATGTCGATGCCGATGCCGGTGGCCTGTCGCCGTTCGGCGAGTACCGACAGCAGGATCGCGCCGCTGCCGGTGCCGACGTCGATGATTCGCGCGTCGGCCTCCGGCGCCAGCATCGCCAGGGCAGCATCGACCAGCGTCTCGGTCTCCGGTCGCGGCACCAGCGTGTCGGCGGAGAGGATGAAGTCGAGACCGTGGAATTCCTTGTGGCCGACAATGCGTGCCACCGGCTCGCCCAGCGCACGTCGTCTGGCAAGGCCAAGGGCTCGCACGACAGCTTCGGCACCGACCGCCTTGTCGTCGTTGAGCGGCACCGCCTGCGGTTCGAGTCCGACCGTATGCGCCACCAGCAGGCGCGCATCGAGCGCCGGCGTGCCGTCGGTGCCACGCGCCGCAAAGGCCTTGGTCAATTCCGCCGCGATGCGCCGCCGCAGGCTGCCGATGGTCTCAGCCGACTCTGCCGGCGGCACTGCAGTCACGCCGCATTCTCGGCGGCCAGCAGGCTCGCCTGGTGTTCGGTGATCAGCGCCTCGACGATCTCGTCCAGCGCCTCGCCATTGAGCACCTGGTCGAGCTTGTAGAGCGTCAGGTTGATGCGGTGGTCGGTCACCCGCCCCTGGGGATAGTTGTAGGTGCGGATGCGCTCGGAGCGGTCGCCGCTGCCGACCTGTCCGCGCCGCGCCGCCGAACGTTCCGCATCCACCTTCTGGCGCTCCAGATCGTAGAGCCGCGTCGCCAGAATCTGCATGGCCTGGCTGCGGTTCTGGTGCTGCGAGCGGCCAGTGGAAACGACCACGATGCCGGTCGGGACATGGGTCATGCGGATCGCCGAATCGGTCGTATTGGCGTGCTGGCCGCCGGCGCTCGAGGCCCTCATGGTGTCGACGCGGATTTCGTCGGGATTGATCTTCACGTCCACCTCCTCGGCCTCTGGCAGCACCGCCACGGTTGCCGCCGAGGTGTGGATGCGCCCGCTCGCCTCGGTCTCCGGCACGCGCTGCACGCGGTGGACCCCCGATTCGAATTTCAGCCGGGCGAACACGCCCCTACCGCTCACGCTAGCGATGATCTCCTTGTAGCCGCCGTACTCGCCGGGACTCTCTTCCAGCACGTCCACCTTCCAGCGGTGCAGGTCGGCGTAACGCTGATACATGCGGAACAGGTCGCCGGCGAACAGCGCCGCCTCGTCACCACCGGTGCCGGCCCGGATTTCGAGGATGGCGTTCTTCTCGTCCGCCTCGTCCTTGGGCAGCAGCAGCAGCCGCACCTTCTCGCTCAGCACAGCGATGCGTTCGTCGAGCGCCGCGCTTTCCGCCTCGGCCATTTCCGCCATCTCCGGATCGGACAAAAGCGAATCCAGCCCCGCGCGCTCGTTCTCGGCCGCTTCCAGTTCAATGACGGCGGCATGCACCGGCTCCAACTCGGCCCGCTCCCGCGTGAGCTTGACCAGCACCTCGCGGTCAAGCGGATGCGACAGGCGGTCGTCGATTTCCGCCATGCGGGCAACGACGGCGCTGATCTTTTCGCGGGGCAGTGAAACGGTGGATGGCATGGCTTCAATCGTATCACGGTCGCGGCAGCGGCCGCGCCATCGCTATTCACGGAAACCGGCTAGTACGGGATGCCTTCGGCCTCGGCAAAGGCGGCCAGCTCGCTGCGCACGCCGGCTTCGCCGAAGTCGTTCGCGAGCAATGTTTCGATCCTTGCGGCGACCTTGCCGGCATCGAGCGCCAGCACCATGGCTTTCACCGGGCCGATCGACGCCGGCGACATGGACAGCGAGCGGTAACCGATACCAATCAGCGCCATGGCACCCAGCGCATCGCCGGCGAGTTCGCCGCACAGCGTCACCGGAACCTTGCCCTCGGCCGTCTGCACGATCTGCCTGAGCGCTCTCAGGAACGGACGCGACAGGGGATCGAAGCGCCCGGCCAGGCGCGTATTGCTGCGATCGCTGGCCATCATGAACTGAAGCAAGTCGTTGGAGCCGACCGAGACGAAATCGACGGCACTGACCAGCGCGTCGAGCTGGAACAGCAGCGAGGGCACCTCGATCATGGCGCCGAGCATCAGCCGCGTCGGTTCCACATGCCCATGACGGCGCATCTGGGCGATTTCCTTGTCGATCATCGCCCGGGCCCTCTTCACCTCGTCGAGATCGGTGACCATGGGCAGCATGATGCGCAACTCACGCCCGGACGCCGCACGCAACAGGGCGCGCAGCTGCGTGCGCAAGAGCCCCGGCCGGTCGAGACCGATGCGGATCGCCCGCCAGCCCATAGCCGGGTTTTCTTCGTTGTTCGCCGTCATGTAGGGCAGAACCTTGTCGGCCCCGATGTCGAGCGTGCGGAAGGTCACCGACTGATCGCCCGCCGCCTTCAGCACCTCGCCATAGAGCGCCTTCTGCTCCTCCATCCGCGGCATCGTCTCGGCGACCATGAACTGCAGTTCGGTGCGGAACAGGCCAATGCCCTCGGCGCCCGATTCAGTCAGATGCGGCAGGTCGACGAGCAGGCCCGCATTCATCAGCAGCGTCACCTTCTGCCCGTCGGCGGTAACCGCCGGCCGCCCGCGCAGAAGCTGGTACTGCTCCTGCCGCTTGGCGCGGAAGCGCACCTTTTCGGCATAGGCCGCTTCGACATCGGGATTGGGGCGCAGATGCACCTCGCCGGCGATCCCGTCGACGATGACCGCATCGCCATTGTCGACCAGCGCCACGGCATTGGCGGCGCGGCCGACCACGGCGATGCCGAGCGCCCGGGCGACGACGGTGACATGGCTGGTCGGTCCGCCCTCTTCCAGCACCAGCCCGCGAATGTGCTCGCGGTCGTAGTCGAGCAGCTCGGCGGCACCCATGTTGCGCGCCACGATGACGGCGTCCTTGGGCAGATCCTCGCCGCCGGGGCCGTGCGGCTTGTTCATCAGCACGCGCAGCAGCCGGTTGGTCAGGTCGTCGAAATCGTGCAGTCGGTCGCGCAGGAACGGCGCCGTCTGGCGCAGCATGCGCGCCCGCATGTCGCTTTGCACCTTTTCCACCGCACCTTCCGCCGACAGGCCGTTGCGGATCGCCTCGTGCATGCGCCGCACCCAGCCGCGGTCGTTGGCGAACATGCGATAGGCTTCGAGGATGTCGCGGTGCTCGCCGGCCGTTGCGATGTCGTCGCGCGACAGCATGTCGTCGACGAACAGGCGCAAGCCCGCGATCGCCTCGTCGAGCCGGCGCGATTCTTCCGCTGCGTCCTCGCCGACCAGGGCGGTGACCACCACGCGCGGCTCGTGCAGCACGGCCAGGCCGAGGCCGACGCCCTCGCACAGGGGCAAGCCGCTGATCGCGATCGGCCGCTTGAGCTCAAGCGACGTACCCGGCCGGCCGAGGCCGGAGAGCTCGCCGACGGCGATCATCTCGGCGAGCACCATCGCCGTGGTCTGCAGCGCCTCGACTTCTTCCTCGTGATAGGTGCGGTACGCCTTGTTCTGGACGACCAGAACGCCGAGCGTGCGTCCGGCCCTCAAGACCGGTACGCCGAGGAACGAATGGTAGATTTCTTCGCCGGTCTCCGGGATGTAGCGGAAAGCCGGGTGCGCCTGGGCGTCGGGCAGGTTCAGGGGCCGGGCTTCGTCGGCGATGGTGCCGACCAGGCCCTGGCCGACGCGCAACGAGGCATGGTGGACGGATTCCGCCTTCAGGCCTTCGGTGGCGTAGAGTTCGAGGACCCGGTCAGCGTGCAGGACATAGACCGAGCACACCTCGGCCACCATGTTGGCCGCGATTTGCGTCACGATCTTGTCGAGCCGGGCTTGCGCGCTGATCGGCTCCGCCATGATTTCGCGGAGCCGTCGAAGCAAAACGCGCGGCCCGGCGGGGGGAGTGCCCCGCATTACCGCTATCCTCGGGCGTTCTCGGCCACTTTCTGGGGTTCGCCGGCCTTCACCTGCCGCGCCCACAAGCGCCGGTCAGTGGTTGTCGAGCCCGTATAGCGAATGCAAAGTCCGTACCGCAAGCTCGGTGTACGATGCATCGATCAACACCGATATCTTGATTTCGGACGTCGTGATGGCCCGGATGTTGATGCTCTTGCCGGCCAGCGCCCGAAAACACTCGGCCGCCACGCCGGCATGGCTGCGCATGCCGATGCCGATCACCGAGATCTTCGCCACGTCGGTCGACCCCTGGAGAATCTGGTAGCCGATCTCGTTCCGCGCACCTTCCAGGACGGCCCGCGCGCGGTCGTAATCGACGATCGGCACGGTGAAGGTCAGGTCGGTCAGCGTCCCGTCTTCCGAGACGTTCTGGACGATCATGTCGACGTTGATGTTGGCCGCGGCCAGCGACCCGAAGACGGCCGCGGCAACGCCGGGTTTGTCGGCCACCCGGCGGAGCGATATCTGGGCATCGTCCTTGGTGTAGGCGATGCCGCTGACGACTTGCTTTTCCACGATTTCGTCCTCGTCGCAGATGAGGGTTCCCGGCGGCGTCACCGCGTTTACCAGTTCGGGCGATTCCGGGTCGTCGAAACTCGACCGCACGAAGGTGCGCACGCCGTGCACCATGGCCATTTCCACCGAGCGGACCTGGAGCACCTTGGCGCCCAGCGAGGCCATTTCCAGCATTTCCTCGTAGGAGATGCGCGCCAGCCGCGTCGCCTTGGGCACGATGCGCGGATCGGTCGTATAGACGCCGTCGACGTCGGTGTAGATGTCGCAGCGGTCGGCATTGAGCGCCGCGGCCAGCGCCACCGCGCTGGTATCGGAGCCACCGCGGCCGAGGGTCGCAACCCGGTTGTCCGGCGCCACGCCCTGAAAGCCGGCGACCACCGCCACCTGCCCCTGGCCCAGCCGGTCGAGAAGCAGGTCGCCGTTGATCTCGGTGATGCGCGCCGCGCCGTGGGCCGTATCGGTCCGGATCGGGATTTGCCAGCCCAGCCAGGACCTTGCATTGACGCCCAATTCCTGCAGGGCAATCGCCAGAAGCCCGGTGGTGATCTGCTCGCCGGCCGCCACCACCGCGTCATATTCGCGGGCGTCGTGCATCGGTGCTGCCTCGCGCGTCCACGCCACCAGCTGGTTGGTGAAGCCGGCCATGGCCGAAACCACCACCGCCACCTGGTGGCCGGCGTCGACCTCGCGTTTCACATGCCGGGCAACGTTTCTGATCCGGGGGATATCGGCGACCGATGTGCCGCCGAACTTCATGACTAGGCGCGCCATAACATTCTGCTGCCGGTTGACCGGCCTCCCCGAAAAGGCGCGCTTTCATAGCCGCTTGGCGGGGCAGTCGCAACGGGCGAACGGCTCGGCTAGAGTGACAGGATGAACGCAGCCGCCCATACCGTCGACCCGGCCGAGGTCGCCCGCTTCTCCGCGCTCGCCACCCGCTGGTGGGACGCCGACGGGCCCATGCGGCCGCTGCACCGGCTGAATCCGTTGCGTCTCGCCTGGATCAAGGGTGAGATTTGCGCCCGTTTCGGCCGCGATCCGAAGGCGCCGGCCGCCCTGTCCGGTTTGGCCGTGCTCGACGTCGGCTGCGGCGCCGGGCTGGTGACCGAGCCGCTTTCCCGCATGGGCGCGGCGGTCACCGGCCTCGACCCGTCGGACGAGACCATCGCCGCGGCCAGGTTGCACGCCGCGGAAGCCGGCCTTGCCATCGATTACCGCGCCGCGACCGCCGAGGACTTGGCGGAAGCCGGCGAACGCTTCGACGTCGTGCTGACACTCGAGGTGGTCGAGCACGTCACCGACGTCGCCGCCTTCATCGCCACCACGGCGAGCATGGTGAAGCCGGGCGGGCTGACCATCGCGTCCACCATCAACCGCACCCGCAAGGCCTGGGCGCTTGCGATCATCGGTGCCGAATATGTGCTGCGCTGGCTGCCGCGCGGCACCCACGAATACGACCGGCTGGTGACGCCAGACGAGCTCAGCGCCGCCTATCGCGCTGCCGGCCTGACGCCGTCTGCCGAGACCGGCGTCATGTATGTGCCGCTCCTCGACCGCTTCCGCCTGACCGCCGACATGGACGTCAACTACATGATGGCGGCGGCACGGGACTGAAACGCTCCGCGCCGCCTCCGTCTATTCCAGCGAGATGACGACCGTCTCGTTCTTCTCGTGGTCCTCGACCTCGACGAGCTTGCCGTGGGCCTCGGGGTTCTCCGACAGCCGGATGATTTCTTCGAGTTCGATACCCTGATCGCTCAGTGCCGCGTATGCCTTGCGGGGGATGAGCTTGGAGGCGATCCTGAGCACCCCGCCTGGAATAGTGACGGTCGTTGCCGGGTCGCGTGCGTCGCCCTTGAACACGCGGATCTTCACGTCGGCCATTGTCATCTCCTGGACCCAGGTTTCGGACAAATGCACGACCTGCCCGCGGGCCGCCGCCCACAGGCCGGTGTCGGGGCGACCTTGGTCTCATGAGGCGCGGGAGCCTTGATCCGGGTCAATCCCTCCGGCATGAACGGGGGCCCGCTAACGAGAGAGCCGAAGACGCCACCGATGCTCGACAATCTGAAGGCCAACAACCGCGCCTGGGCAGCCGGCAAGGTCGCCGGCGACGCCGATTTCTTCCGCCGGCTGGTCCGCCAGCAGGCGCCCGAATATCTGTGGATCGGCTGTTCCGACAGCCGCGTGCCCGCCAACGAGATCGTCGGCCTCGACCCCGGCGAGCTTTTCGTCCATCGCAACGTCGCCAATCTCGCCCCGCCGCAGGACGCCAACTACCTCTCGGTGCTGCAATTCGCCGTCGACGTGCTCAAGGTGAGGCACATCATGGTCGTCGGCCATTACGGCTGCGGCGGCATTGCGGCGGCCGTCGACGGCAAGCGCCGCGGGCTCATCGACCATTGGCTGCATCCCATCCGCGAGGTTGCCCACGACCATCGCCACGAGCTCGATGCGATCGCCGAGCCCGGCGCCCGCCTCGACCGCCTGTGCGAGCTCAATGTCGAGCGCCAGGTGCGCAACGTTGCTTCGGATGTCTTCGTCCAGGAGGCCTGGGCGCGCGGCCAGCCGATCAGCGTCCACGGCTGGGTCTATGCGCTTGCCGACGGGCTGGTGCGTGACCTGGACGTTACCGTTAGGAAACCCGAAGATATCGAACGGCTCGACTGAGGCCATCCCCGATGCGTGTCCCCGGGCGCGGCGCAGCACGTCAGTGGTGCGACGCAGAACCGGAACCTAGACGTATGGATCCCTGTGTGTCGAGGATGTGCCAAGATGAGGGTGCGGGCGGGAGATCGTTGGACCCCTGGTCTTTGAAGACCGCGATCCGGTCTTGATCCCCGCCCGCCCTTGAACACCCAACCTGGACAGTTGACCGAGGCCGGTTGCAACGGACCTCGCAGCACAGGGATAGGCACCATGATCATAGCCCCTGGCTTCATCGGAATCGATGTCTCCAAAAGGCATCTCGACATCTTCGACCCTACCGCAATGCCGCAGCAACTCGATAACACTGCTGCAGCGCTCGCCGGCCTCATCGAAGGCTGGGCGCAGCGTGACGCCTTCGTGCTGTTCGAGGCAACCGGCCACTACGACCGCGTCCTCAGACAGGCTCTCGCCGCCGCCGGCGTTCGCTTCGCCCGCGTCAATCCCAGCCGAGCCCGCGACTTCGCCCGCGCCGCCGGCTTCCTTGCCAAGACCGACGCCGTCGACGCCCGCATGCTGGCGGTCATGGCCCAATCCCTGTGCCCGCCGCCGCAGGACGACAGGGACGAGGAGCGCGAACGCCTCGCCCTTCTCAGCAAGCGCCGCGACCAGCTCGTCGCCATCCGCCAGCAGGAACGCACCCGCCGCAGCGAATGCTCCGATCCCGTCGCGCTCGACAGCATCGCTGACCACATCGCCTGGCTCGATGCGGCGATCGAAGCCCTCAATGCGAAGATCGCCGCGGCCATTGCCGCCGCCGCCGATCTCGACCGCGACCGCCGCCTGCTTGTCTCCGTCCCCGGCGTCGGCCCGGTCACCGCCACCGTCCTCCTCGCCCTGCTGCCCGAACTCGGCCGGCGTCCGCCCCGCCAACTGACCGCTCTCGCTGGCCTGGCGCCCTTCAACAATGACAGCGGCACCCGTCGCGGCCAGCGCTCTATCCACGGCGGTCGCAAGCGCGTCCGCAACGCCCTCTACGTCGCCGCCTTCAGTGCCGTCCACCACGCTCCACGCTTCATCGCCTTCTACAAACGCCTCATCGACGCCGGAAAACCCGCCAAGGTCGCCATCATTGCCGTTGCCCGCAAACTCCTCACCATCCTCAACGCCGTCATCAGGGATCAACAGCCCTTCCGAGCTTGACCCTCAAACACAGTTGCCGGATCTGCGAAGCAGCGCTCCACGCTGCATCGCGTCCGGGGAACGGCAGTCCAGCGGATGTTCAGTTGCGATCTTCCGGCAGCGACGGCAGGGGCAGGAAGTCGATCCCCTCGTCGGCCAGCGCCTGCGCCTCTTCTCCGGTCGCCTCGCCGTAGATGCCGTGCGCCTCTACCTCGTTGTAGTGGATCTTGCGCGCCTCCTCGGCAAACTTTTCGCCGACATAGTCGGCATTCTCGGTCACCTGCTTGCGCAGCGCCTTGATCGCCTCGCGCATGGCCTGCTGGCGCGGATCGGGGACGGCGAGCTTCACCCGCTCGTCCTTGTCGGTGCTTTTCTTGGTGCCGGCGACCGATGGCGTCATCAGCGTCTTCTCGACCTTGCTGTCGCCGCACACCGGACAGGCCGCCTCGCCGGCCTTGACCGCGCGGTCGTAGTCGCCCATCGCGCGGAACCACGTTTCGAATTCGTGGCCCTTGGAGCAGCGGAGCGTGTAGCGGATCATGACGACGCCGGCTCCAGTTCCGCCGCCGCAACAACCGGCGGCGCGAAGGCGCGCTCATTGGCCAGAGCCGGGATCGCGGCCCGTGCCTTCGCCGACTCCGCGGGATCGATCGTCGCGACGATGACGCCGGGCTCGCGCTCGGCCTCGGCGACGATGCGCCCCCACGGATCGACGATCATCGAATGGCCGTAGGTCTCGCGCCCGTCCTCGTGGCTGCCGCCCTGTGCCGCCGCAACCACCCAGGAGCCGGTCTCGATCGCCCGGGCGCGCAGCAGCACATGCCAATGGGCTTCGCCGGTCGTACGGGTGAAGGCCGCCGGCACGGCAAGCACTTCCGCGCCCGCCTTGGCCAGCGCCCGGTGGAGCCGGGGAAAGCGCACGTCGTAGCACACCGTCAGCCCCAGGCGGGTCCATGGCAGATCGACGATGACCGCCGTATCGCCGGGCCGATAGAGGCGCGACTCGCGATAGCTCTCGCCGCCGGCAAGGTCGACGTCGAACATGTGGATCTTGTCGTAGCGCGCATGGATCGCGCCGTCGGGGCCGATCAGGAAGGCGCGGTTGGCGACGCGGTCCTCCCCGTTCCCGCCGAGCTTGATCGCCATCGAGCCGATATGCAGGTGGATGGCGAGTTCCTTCGCAAGCGCGCGGAAGCGGGCAAGCGCCGGGTCGCTCTCCTCCGGCGAGACCGACGCCAGCAGGTGCGCCCGTTCGCGGTCGAGGATATTGGTCATCTCCGGCGTCAGCACATATTCAGCGCCCGCCGCCGCGGCCTCACGGATCAAGACCTCGGCCGCCGCGACATTGGCGTCCACCGAAATGCCGCTCCGCATCTGCACGGCCGCTGCCACGAAGCTGGTCATGCCGCTTCCGGGTTTCCTTTGAGCACCCTGTCGAGCGCCCCGCTGTGCTCCCATTGCGACAGCTCGCTGAAGCCGCCGACATGGACGTCGCCGATGAAGATCTGCGGAAAGGTGTGGCGGCCGTTGGCGCGCTGAATCATTTCCACGCGCAGCTCCGGATTGCCGGTGGCGTCGTGCTCGACGTAGCTGACGCCCTTGCCGTCGAGCAGGCGCTTGGCCGCCGAACAGAAGCCGCAGAACCGGCGGGTGTAGAGAACGACCGGCGGAGGCGCCGGAACTGAAGAGTCTGTTTCCATAATCGCTATATGTCGTTCAAATCGGGCCTTTGACAACCCGGGCGAAGGTGAGCACATCGACCGCTGCGGCGCCCGCCCGCAAGAGCGCCCGCGTAGCGGCCTTGACCGTCGCGCCGGTGGTATAGACGTCGTCGACCAGCAGCACGCGGCGGCCGGCGATCGAGGCTTTGCCTTCCTGCCTCACCCGGAAGGCGCCGCGCACATTGCGGTCGCGTTCCTCCGCCGAAAGGCCCACCTGCTGCGCCGTCGCACGGATGCGCACGAGAGCGTCGTTGGCAACCGGCTTGCCGGCCCGCACGGCGAGCGCGCGCGTGAGCATTGCCGCCTGGTTGTAGCGCCGCCACCACAGCCGCCGGCGATGCAGCGGCACCGGCACGATGATGTCGGCCGCATCGATCAACCCGGTACCGGCGCGCGCCATCCAGTTCGCCATCCAGCGGGCAAGCTCCAGCCGGTCGCGGTACTTCAAACCGTGGATCAGGCGACGGGCGACATCGTCATAGACCGTCACCGCCCGGGCCCGGTCGAAGGGCGGTGGATCGGCGATCGCCTCCGCCGAAAGCGCACCCGGCCCGAGATCGTAGGCAAAGGGGATGCCGAGTCGCTCGCAATAGGGTCGCTCGATCAGCTTCAAGCGCGACCAGCAGGACGGGCATAGCGTGCCCATCTCGGCCACCGGCGCGTGGCAAGCGAGACATTGCGGCGGCAAAGCAAGGTCGATCAGGCGGTGCGCCAACACCACCGCGGCCGATGTGAGCCGCGCCGCGGGTGCCGCCTTCTCCGTCCGCTCGAGAACGCTTTCGTCGGTGCCATCCATCGCCGCCGAGCTTACTGCCGGCCGCAGCGCCGCGCCATCGTGAGAGCCTTTGACGGCACGCCCGCCGCCCCCCATAACCGCAGGTCATGAGCGGACCGCCCGTCATCTTCGACCATCGACTCGCCGACATCCGCCGCCGGCGGGCGCTGCGCGCGCCCGTTGCCGGTGCCGACTTCCTCTATCGCCTGGCAGCCGAGGACATCGTCGAGCGGCTGGCCGCGGTGAAGCGCCGCTTCGCCCTCGCCACCGAAATCGGCAGCCTGTTCCCCGTGCTCGCCACTTGCGCCCAAGTCGATCATGTCGTGCGCATGGACCGCATCGCCGAGACCGGGCCGGAGATTGTGGGCGACGCCGAACTGCTGCCTTTCAGGCCCGAAAGCCTCGACCTCGCCGTCTCGATCCTTGCCTTGCACGCGACGAACGACCTCCCCGGGGCGCTCGCCCAGATGCGCCGCGCGCTCAAACCCGACGGGCTGTTCCTCGCCGCCTTTCTCGGCGGCGATACGCTCATAGAGCTGCGCGAGGCCCTCGCCACCGCCGAAGCCGAGGTCACCGGCGGCGCCTCGCCGCGCGTGGCGCCGTTCACCGACGTCAGGACGGCTGGCGCCCTGATGCAGCGGGCCGGTTTCGCCCTGCCGGTGGTCGATCAGGACTCCCACACGGTGCGCTACACCTCGGCGCTTGATCTGATGCGCGACCTGCGCGCCATGGGGCTTACCAATGTGCTTGTCGAGCGCGACCGACGGCCGCTCCGCCGCACCGCCCTCATGCGGGCTGTCGCAGTCTATGGCGAGCGTTTCGCCGACGCCGATGGGCGCGTGCACGCCACCTTCGAGGTGATTTCGCTGTCGGGCTGGGCACCGCACGAAAGCCAGCAGCAGCCGCTCAAGCCCGGCAGCGCCCGCATGCGCCTTGCCGATGCGCTGGGCACCAGGGAGCGGCCGGCCGGTGAGAAGGCGGGAGGCTAGCGATCCAGCATTTCCAGCGCGCGGCGCTGGTCCGCATCCGACATCGTGTCGAACGAGCCCGGCTGGATGGAGCCGGTCACCACCGGATCCACCTGTTCGGCTATGCCGATCGCCGAGGTCGGATCGTGCGCCTGCAGTCCGCCGAAGAGGATCGCGGCGACACCGCCGAGCGCGAGCGCGATCGGCAGGAAGACGGCCGGCTTGAGCCGCGTCGGGCGCGTATCGGCCTCTCCCGTCGGCGGCAGGATGGCGTCATCCGGAAATCTGATCGACATGACAATTCCTCACGGCCCGCCCGCGGCGGCACGGTTAAGGAAGTGTCAAACGAAACTATAAAAGATCGATTAACACCGGGATCAGCGGCAGGTCGGCCGGCGGCATCTGATAGTCACGAAGGTCCTTCGCCCGCACCCATTTCAGCGCCTGTCCTTCGCGGCCCTGCGGCGTTCCCTGCCATTTGCGGCAAACATAGAGCGGCATCAGCAGGTGGAAGTGCTCATAGGCGTGGCTGGCAAAGGACAGCGGCGCCAGGCAGGCGGCCGAGACATCGATGCCGAGCTCCTCATCAAGCTCGCGAATCAGCGATTCTTCCGGCGTCTCGCCGTGCTCGATCTTGCCGCCGGGGAATTCCCAGTATCCGCCGAGCTGCTTGCCCTCGGGCCGCTGGGTGATCAGCACCCGCCCGTCGCGGTCAATCAGCGCGCAGGCGGAAACCAGGATCACCGGCTTGGTCTCACAGCGGTCGCACATGATCAGTACCCGTCCCTCACGTCCGGTAGTCGCCATTGATGGCGACGTACTCTTTCGTCAGGTCGCAGGTCCACACCGTATCGCTGCCCTTGCCCATGCCGAGATCGACGGTAATCACGATGTCCTGCTTCTCGACCTCGGCCGAGGCCGCGGCTTCCGAATAGGCCGGGTCGCGCTCGCCCTTCACCGCCACACGCACCGCGCCGAACCAGATCGCCAGCCTGTCGCGCTCGGCCGGTTCGCCAGCCTTGCCCACCGCCATGACGATGCGGCCCCAGTTGGCGTCCTCGCCAGCGATCGCGGTCTTGACCAGCGGCGAATTGGCGATCGCCATGCCAACGCGACGCGCCGATTTTTTCGAGGCCGCGCCCTTCACCCGGATCTCGACGAACTTGCGCGCCCCTTCGCCGTCGCGCACCACCTGATGGGCAAGATCGGTGAGCACCGCGTTGAGCGCGGCGCGGAACGGCGCCAGGCGCCGATCGCGCACATCGGTGATGCGCGGGGCTCCCCTCGCGGCGCCGGTGGCAAAGAGCAGCAGCGTGTCGGAGGTTGAGGTATCGCTGTCGACGGTGATGGCGTTGAAGCTGTCGGTGACGCCCTTCGACAACAGGCTTTGCAGAACCGGCGCAGCGATCGGCGCATCGGTGACGACGAAGGACAGCATGGTCGCCATGTCGGGAGCGATCATGCCCGCCCCCTTGGCGATGCCGTTGATGGTCACCGTCGCTCCGGCGAGGCTCGCCTGCCGGCTCGCCCCTTTCGGGTAGGTGTCGGTGGTCATGATTGCGCTTGCTGCCTCGACCCACGGTCCGGGTCTGGCCCGTGCCGCGGTCTCGGCCAGCACCGCGTCGAACTTCGCCGCATCGAGCGGCTCGCCGATGACCCCGGTCGAGGCAAGGTAGACCTGGTTTCTCGGGCAGCCGGCGACCTTGGCGGTGAACGCCGCGGAGAGCTTCGCCGCCTCCCGCCCGCGCTTGCCGGTGAAGGCATTGGCATTGCCGGAATTCACAAGCAGCGCCCGTGCCTTGCCGGAAGACAGCGCCGACTTGCACCATTCGACCGGCGCCGACGGACACTTCGACCTGGTGAACACCCCGGCGACCTCCGTGCCCTTGTCGAAGAGCATCAGCAGGACGTCGCGGCGGTTCTTGTATTTGATGCCGGCCTCGGCGGTGGCGAAGCGCACACCGCCAAGCTCCGGCAGGTCCGGAAACGGCACGGCAAGCGGAGATATGGCGGAGGACATCGGCCCTCGAACGGTTCGACACGGGTCGCGATGCTGTGCCCGAAGCACCCGGCGCGCGCAAGACGTTTCAGCTACGCGGGTTGATGAAGGCGTGAAAGTGCTTCTGCACGGCCGGCGTCACCACCCAGACGACGACCGCAACCATCAGCGGCGCGACGAGCAGCGTCCGCTGCCAGATGCTCCAGCTCTCGGTGAAGGCCGACATCGCATAAAGCAGGCTGGTGATTGTCGGATAAACGCCGAGCAGGATGAGAAGGGCGAAGCGCGGACGAGAAAATCGCCCAGTTGGTGCGACAGGCATGACTGGCTCCTATGAAACGACCCGTGTCGTTTATATAGAACGGTCCGTTTCGTTTCGTCAAGCCTTGTGCTATTCCCTGCCTGCGGTGGGGAACGTGACCAGATCAGGAAGCGGCAAAATGCCTGACAGACATGGCGAGATGCCCGCCAGGAATGCGCCCCGCCACTCGATCGGCGCACGCCCCAACCCGGCCAGTGCCGATGCGATTCGCGCTGCCGCCGAGGAAATTCTGGCTGAAAAGGGCTATGGCGGCTTCTCCATCGAAGCGGTCGCCCGCCGGGCCCGCGCCGGCAAACCGACGGTTTATCGCTGGTGGCCGAGCAAGGCGGCGCTGCTGCTCGACGTTTACCACCGCCAGAAGCGCCTCCCGACACCCGATACCGGCTCGCTTGAGGAGGATGTCTACCGCTTCCTGCGCGGCCTGCTCGACCAATGGCGGGAAACGCCGTCCGGCACGATCTTCCGCTCAATCCTGGCCGAAGCGCAGTCGGACGAGAAATCGGCGGCCGCCCTTGCCGCCTATGCCGGCGACCGGCGCCAGCACACCGGCCGAATGATCGCCAGAGCACAGGAGCGCGGCGAAGCCGCCGCAAGCATCGATCCGCTGGTCGCCGCCGATCTGATCATGGCGTGCGCCTGGACCCATCTCATGACCGGCAGGACCGACGCCAGCGACGCGGAAATCCGCGCCGCGGCGCGCCATCTTGTCGGCAATTGGCTTGTGGTGAAGGGGCCCGCCTGACCGCCCATGGCGGCGGGCCCCTGAACGTCACTTTGCCGGGGCCGGAGCCGCCGGAGCTGCGGGTGCTGCTGGTGCTGCCGGCGCGGGCGCCGCGATGATCTCGATCTTGGCATTGGCGCGCAGAGACTGCATCGCCGCGGTGTAGTCCTCGTTTACGAGCTGATTGCGGATCTGCGCGGAAACCTGCTCGAAGGTCGGTGGCGGTGCCTTGCGTTTCGCCTCGAGTTTGATGATGTGCCAGCCGAATTGCGACTGCACCGGCTTTTCGGTGTAGGTGCCGACCTTCATGGCAACGACGGCGTCACCGAAGGGCTTCACCATCTGCTTGGGGTCGAAAAAGCCGAGTTCCCCGCCCTTGGCGGCCGAACCGGGATCGAGCGACTTTTCCTTGGCAATTGCAGCAAAATCGCCGCCCTTGTCGAGTTCGGCGATGATGGCCTTGGCTTCGTCCTCGGTCTTCACCAGGATGTGCGAGGCCTGATACTGGTCGCCTGCCACAAACGACTTCATCACCTCGTCATAGCGCTTGTGCAGCGCCGCGTCCGTGACCTCCGCCAGGATTTTCGTCCGTACATATTCGACCTGCAGGGTGCTCTCGCGCGCCATTTGCAGGCGACGTTGCACCTCCGGATTCTTGTCGAGGCCCGCGGCCTCGGCGGCACTGGCGGAGAGCTTGATGTCGATCAGGTGCTGGAGGAGCTGGCTGCGGCGCTCGGCGGCCGGCATCTGGGCGACCTGGTCGCGGAAATCCAGGGCTGCCTGAGCCAGATCCGCCTCTGTGATCGTCGCCCCGTTGACTTTGGCAACAACGGTATCGGGTGCCTGCCCGGCGGCCAGTGCAGACTGCGGCAGGGCGCCGAGGGCGAGGAGTGCGGCGAGCGCGGCAGCGGCTCCGCAGCGCCGTATTGAGGCCTTTACGGTCATGTAACTCTTCCGTTCGCGTTGATCGGGATTTCTTTCGACGGCGTCATTGCGGCAGCCGCAAGGCGATGCTCAGCTCCGGTTTGCGCCGTTGACATCGATTATCCCCCCTCTTATCTGTCTCCACGCTTGGCGTCCAGAACGCTTTAAATCCTGAGCGGTGACGACGGTATCCCGTGCCGGCGTTCGTCGCAGGGACGGCGATGTCGGCAGCTAGCGCCGGCGCCACGCCCCGGCTGGGACACCTGAAAGCTCAAGGATTTCGTATCATGGCCGGTCTTGGCACAATCGCTCGCAAACTCTTTGGAACGGCCAACGATCGCCGCCTCAAGGGCTACAAGCCCAAGGTCGCCGCGATCAACGCGCTGGAAGCCGAGGTCGCGGCCCTGTCCGATGAGGATTTGCGCGCCCGCACCGCGGAATTCCGCCGTCAGCTCGCCGATGGCGCCGATCTCGACAGCCTGATCGCACCCGCCTTCGCCACGGTGCGCGAGGCGGCCAAACGCACGCTCCACCAGCGCCATTTCGACGTCCAGCTCGTCGGCGGTATGGTGCTGCACGAGGGCTCCATCGCCGAGATGAAGACCGGCGAAGGCAAGACCCTGGTGGCAACTCTTGCCGTCTATCTCAACGCGCTTCCCGGCAAGGGCGTGCATGTGGTCACCGTCAACGACTATCTGGCCAGCCGCGACGCCGAGTGGATGGGACAGATCTACAGGTTCCTGGGCATGACCGTCGGGGTGATCGTCCATGGCCTTGACGACGACCAGCGCCGCGCCGCCTATGCCGCCGACATCACCTACGGCACCAATAACGAGTTCGGCTTCGACTACCTGCGCGACAACATGAAGTACGACCTGCCGACGATGGTCCAGCGCGCCCACCATTACGCCATCGTCGACGAGGTCGACTCGATTCTGGTGGATGAGGCGCGCACGCCGCTGATCATTTCCGGCCCGCTCGACGACCGCTCGGAGCTTTACAACACCATCGACACCTTCATCCCGCATCTGGTTGCCGAGGATTACGAGGTCGATGAGAAGCAGCGCACTGCCACGTTTACCGAGGAGGGCAACGTCAAGCTGGAGAAGCTGCTCGCCGATGCGGGCATGCTGAAGGGCGAATCGCTCTACGACATCGAGAACGTCACCGTCGTTCATCACATCCAGCAGGCACTCAGGGCCCACCGCCTGTTCGAACGCGACAAGGACTACATCGTCCGCAACGGCGAAGTGATCATCATCGACGAGTTCACCGGCCGCATGATGCCGGGCCGGCGCTTCTCCGAGGGCCTGCACCAGGCACTGGAGGCCAAGGAGCACCAGCCGATCCAGCCGGAGAACCAGACGCTCGCCTCGATCACCTTCCAGAACTACTTCCGCATGTACGACAAGCTGGCCGGCATGACCGGCACGGCGTCGACCGAAGCGGAGGAGTTCGGCGACATCTACGGCCTCGACGTGGTCGAAGTTCCGACCAATATGCCGATGATCCGCATTGACGACGACGACGAGGTCTATCGGACAGCCGATGAGAAGCACAAGGCGATCATCGAGCTGATCAAGGACGCGCGCCAGCGCAGCCAGCCGATCCTGGTCGGCACCACCTCGATCGCCAAGTCGGAAATCCTCTCTGAGATGCTGCACAAGCAGAAGGTTCCGCACCAGGTTCTGAACGCCCGTTATCACGAGCAGGAGGCGTTCATCATCGCTCAGGCCGGCGTGCCCGGAGCGGTGACGATTGCCACCAACATGGCCGGCCGCGGTACCGACATTCAGCTTGGCGGTAATCTCGAAATGCGCATTCGGCAGGAGCTGGGGGACGTCCCGGAGGGACCGGAGCGCGAGCGCCGCATCGCCGAAATCGAAGCCGAAATCGAGACGTTCAGGCAACAGGCCCTGGCTGCCGGCGGGCTCTACGTTCTCGGCACCGAGCGTCATGAAAGCCGGCGCATCGACAACCAGCTGCGCGGCCGTTCCGGGCGCCAGGGCGATCCCGGACATTCGAAGTTCTTCCTGTCGCTGCAGGACGACCTCATGCGCATCTTCGGCTCGGAGCGCATGGACGGCATGCTGCAGAAGCTCGGCCTCAAGGAGGGCGAGGCGATCGTCCATCCGTGGATCAATCGCGCCCTGGAGAAAGCCCAGCAGAAGGTCGAGGCGCGCAACTTCGACATCCGCAAGAACCTGCTCAAGTTCGACGACGTGATGAACGATCAGCGCAAGGCGATCTTCGATCAGCGCATCGAGCTCATGTCGCAGGAAGTGGTGACCGACACCATCAACGAGATGCGCCGCGAGGTGATCGAGACCCTGGTCACCAAGCACATCCCGGAGAGGGCCTATCCCGAGCAGTGGGATGCCACCGGCCTGCATGACGAGATTCTCGACGTCGTCGGCCTCGACCTGCCGATCGCCGACTGGGCCAAGGAGGAAGGCATCGCCGAGGAAGAGGTGCTCGAACGCGTCATCCGCGGCGGCGACGAAATGGCGGCCTCGCGCACCGCGCGATTCTCGCCGGAGGTCATGCGCCAGATCGAGAAGGCGGTGCTGCTCCAGACGCTCGACCATCTGTGGCGCGAGCACCTGGTCATCCTCGACCACCTGCGCCAGGTGATTGGCTTGCGCGGCTATGCCCAGCGCGATCCGCTGATCGAGTACAAGACCGAATCCTTCGAGCACTTCCAGCGTCTGCTGACGCAGCTGCGCGAGGCAGTGACCCGCCAGATCATGCATATCGAACTGGTTCAGCGCCCGCCGCCGCTGGCGCCGGAGGGCGACTTCGAAGCGCTGCAGGCGAGCCACCCCGACCCGTTCACTGGCGAGAACGAGATGCTCGACGCACCGCCGTCGGCAGATGGCCGCCAGCCGCTGCGCAACGGCCGCTATGCCGCCGGCGCAGGCGCCATGGCCGCGCAGATCGACCCGAACGATCCGGCGACCTGGGGCAAGGTTCCGCGCAACGCCCCCTGCCCCTGCGGCTCGGGCAAGAAATACAAGCACTGCCACGGCCGCCTGGCCTGACGGCACGAAGCTCTCAAGGAACGCGCACCTGTCCCGGGTGCGGGCGGCATGACAGTGCTGCGCCGTTGAACGGGGACCTGCAAATCCGATGGATCCGGGATCGGCGGAGCACCGTTGAACGGCGCGCGCCGCGTCCGCGGAACACAGGCAGAGGCTGTCGCCTCCCCCGCGACGCTCACCCGGAGGGCTGCGCGGCAGCGTCCTCTGCGGGGGCGAATTCGCCCGGCCACAGGAACTTCTTCTTCACGAACTTGCCCACCGGCTGGATCTCCGGCGTTTCGCCAGGACTGATCTTGCCGTCGTCGGTGGTGGGGGCCGGTAATGCCGGGGCCGCGGCGGCTGTCGCCGCCGGCGCGCGGGCTGCCGCGGCCAATGCCGGTGCCGGCTTCGGCAGAGGCACGACGACCTTGGGCGGTGCAACCGACACCTCGGGCTTGGGCGGCACGACCGGAGTGGCCGGTGCGCTTGCCGCCGGCGGCTGCGGTGCGGCGCCGAACAGCCGCTCCAGGAACGACGGCGTGGCCGCCCGTTGGGCGTCCGCCTGTTTGCGGGCGGCGGCGTCCTGCTGTGTCTTCTCGATCGCTGCGACGTCCTTGGCGAACGCCGCGTCGTCCTGGGCTTCTTTCTGCTGGAGCGCCGCGGCCAGTGCCGGCGGCACCGTATAGGCCGGGCACGCCCCCGTCGGGTTGAAGCTGGCATTGCCAGCATCGGCGTTGAACACATAGTGCCGGTCGCAGACATCGATCTTGGGCGGCACGTGCGTCAGTTCGAAGGAATCGTAGCCGACCTTCAGCATCCGCCAGAAATCCATGTTCGGATCGTCGCGATGCTTGGCCAGGTTCTCCGGCGTCATGCGGAACGGGAACGCCTGGATCTCGAAGGCGCGCTGGCCGCCGCGGAAGGCATCGCGCGCCAGACGGAAGATCTCGCCGGCATCCTGGTCGGTCATCGAATAACAGCCGGCCGACGAGCAGGCGCCGTGCACCATCAGGTTGGAGCCGGTGCGCCCGAGCGAACGGTCATAGGCGTTGGGATAGCCGATGTTGAACGACAGATAGTAGTTGGAGTTCGGGTTCATCTGCGCCGGCGTGACCGTGTAGAAGCCTTCCGGCGCCTGGCGGTCGCCCTCGACCTTCTTGGGACCGAGCGCGCCCGACCATTTGCAGATGGAATAGGTCTTGAGCAGGCCGTAGCGGCCGTCGGCGCGCTGCTTCCAGATCTCCATCTGCGACTCTTCCTTGAAGATGCGGATGAAGATCGGCGCCGTGTCCTTCATGCCGAGCTGGTTCATCTTGGCAACCAGCATGCCCGGCAACGGCCGCTCGGCCTTGGGCAGGTCGGCATAGTTGCAGCCGGCCAGCCCGACAAGCGCCACCGCGAGAAGCGCCACCGCGCGTAGGGCTCCGCCGAGGCCCGGTCGAATCGCCATGAACACCCCTTCCGGTCCCTCACGATCCGCCGGCACAAACCGGGATTCTCGTAGCCCTGTCAAGCTTGACGGAATGTTAACCGGCGCCGCCCGGGCTCACATTCGTGCGAGCACGTGAGATCAGTCTTCCGCGGCCGTGTGGCACAGAAAAGGCAGAGCCGCGGCCGTTGCGGCCGCAAGCCCTATAGCGTCCGGCCGATCGCCAGGAATTTCTCGCGCCGCTGGCGGCGGATTTCCTCCGGCGGCAGGTTGTCGAGCGAAGCCAGCGCCTCGGCGATGGCCTCGCCGGTTGCGCGAATCGTCGTCTTGGGTTCGCGATGAGCGCCGCCCACCGGCTCCGGGATGATGCGATCGATGACCCCGAACCTCTGCAGGTCCTCCGCCGTGATCTTCATGCCGGTGGCGGCGTCCTGCGCGCGGCTGGAATCGTGCCACAGGATCGAGGCCGCGCCCTCCGGCGAGATCACCGTATAGATCGAGTGCTCGAGCATCAGCACCTTGTTGGCGGTGGCAATTGCGATCGCGCCGCCCGAACCGCCCTCGCCGATGACCACGGCGACATTGGGAACGCCGAGATTGACGCAGGCTTCCGTCGACCGGGCGATGGCCTCCGCCTGGCCACGCTCCTCGGCACCGAGCCCCGGATAGGCGCCGGCGGTATCGACCAGCGAGATCACCGGCAGGCCGAAGCGATCGGCAAGCTCCATGATGCGCACGGCCTTGCGGTAGCCCTCCGGCCGCGCCATGCCGAAATTGTGCTTGAGGCGGCTTTCGGTGTCGTTGCCCTTCTCGTGGCCGAGGAAGGCCACCCGCTTGCCGCGGAACCGGCCGAGTCCGGCGACGATCGCCGCGTCCTCGCCGAATTTGCGGTCGCCGGCCAGCGGCGTGAAATCCTCGATCAGCTCGCGCGCATAATCGCTGGTATGCGGCCGCTCCGGGTGACGCGCGACCTGGGTCTTCTGCCAAGGGGAAAGCTTGCCGTAGATTTCCTCAAGCGCCTGCGCGGCCTTGGCCTCCAGCCGGGCGATTTCCTCGCCGATGGCGACCGCATCGCCTTCCTTTTCGAGCGCGCGCAGTTCCTGGACCTTGCCCTGCAGGTCGGCAACCGGTTTTTCGAAATCGAGGTAGCTGCGCATCAAGTCTCGCGGAAATCTGGCAAGCGGCTGCCACGGCAGGCCCCTTGCCGGCAAAAAGCGGCGGCAAACTGACGGGAGCGTGGGCCCGAGTCAAGCAATCGGCGCGCCGAAACACTAGCCGAACCGGGTTACCGGATCGTTCCGGCGGCCATACGCCTATTTCGTTTCGTGCGCCAGCGGGTGGTGCTCGCTGACCAGCGCCCTGAGACGCTCCTCAAGGACATGCGTATAGATCTGGGTGGTCGAGATGTCGGCATGGCCGAGGAGCTGCTGCACGACGCGCAAATCGGCGCCGTTCTGCAGCAGATGGCTGGCAAAGGCATGACGCACCACGTGCGGCGATATCTTCGCCGACGGAATCCCGGCCCGTGCCGCCAAATCCTTGAGATCGCGGGCGAAAGCCTGCCGGGTCAGGTGGCCGCTGTCGCCGAAGGAGGGGAACAGCCAGGGGCTGTCGGCAACGCCGGATTCCACCCGCGCCCTGAGATAAACGGCCACCGCTTCGCGTGCCTTGTCGGTCAGCGGCACGATGCGTTCGTGCCCGCCCTTGCCGCGCACGGTGAACATGCGCTGATCGCGGCGCATGACGGCGGCCTTCAGCGACACCAGCTCCGACACGCGCAAGCCGGTCGCATAGAGCATCTCGACCAAAGCGTGGAGGCGGAGCGCCCTCAGCCGCGCCGCCTCGCTGCCCTCGCCGCGGGCCTCCTCGACCGCCCGCTCGAGCAGGCGTGTGACCTCTCCCTCGCTCAGCACCGAGGGCAGGCGCGCCGGCCGCCGCGGCCCTTCGATGATGCCGGTGGGGTCGTCGCCACGCACCCCTTCGCTGACCAGGAAGCGGTGGAACTGCCTGAGCGCCGAAAGCCGCCGCGCGGCCGAGGTCGCTGCAAACCCGCGTATATCGAGATCGTCGAGATAGGCGCGCACCGCCTCCACGCCGGCCCGCTCGAAGCCGTTTCCGCGCCCGGCAAGGAAACGGGCGTAGTCGTCGAGGTCGCGGCGATAGGAGGTCAGCGTATTCAGCGCCGCACCGCGCTCGGCACTCATCATTTCAAGGAACGCTTCGATGTGATGGCCGCCCGCCGCGGCCTTTGCCGGTCGTGCCACGGCTACGGCTGTTGCGTCTGCGGCGGCTGCGTCTGCGGCGGCTGCGGCTGCGGCTGCGCCGCCGGCACCTGCGATTGCTCCGCCTGCAGCCTCTCCGCCGGGATGCGCACCGTCATTTCGCGCGTATGCGGCCCGACGAACATGGCGAGGTAGATCATCGCGGCACCGCCGAGTATGCCCAGGATCACGAGCACGATGAGAAATCGGAATAAACTCGGCATATGAAGTCCCGGTCGGCCGCTCGCCGCGATTCGGGCCGGAGGCAGGAACGTGCCGCCGTGACCCTGCCGTCATTCTCGACAATCGCGCCGGGAAGGCAAGCCAAAGGCCGCTTGGTCGAGCCGCGCCTTGACAGGGGCCCCCCAAACCGGCTCTTACCTCGCCCGCAACAGGTGCATTTGCGAGGGAGCCGTGGCGAAAGCCGAACTGGCACACGATAACAGGTTGCCGCTCGAGACCAGGGTCTCGCGCCTGCTGGCGGGGCGGACGCTGGTCATGATCGGCATGATGGGCGCCGGCAAGTCGTCGATCGGCCGGCGGCTGGCAAACCGGCTCGGCATGACTTTCGTCGATGCCGACACCGAGATCGAACTGGCTGCCAACGCCACAATTCCGGAGATCTTCGAGCAGCACGGCGAAACCTATTTTCGCGACGGAGAACGCCGGGTCATCCAGCGCCTGCTCGACGGCCGGCCCAAGGTGCTGGCCACCGGCGGCGGCGCCTTCATCCAGCCGGAGACCCGCGCCGCGATCCAGGCCGCCGGCATCTCGATCTGGCTGAACGCCGACCGCGACCTGCTCTTGTCGCGCGTCAAGCGCCGCAACAACCGGCCGCTCCTCAAGGTCGAGGATCCGGGCGCCGCCATCGACCGGCTCATCGCCGAACGTTATCCCGTCTACGCCGAGGCCGACATTCAGGTGCGCTCGCGCGACGTCGCCCACGACGTGGTCATTGACGATATTCTCGAAGCCCTTGCCGACTTTCTCAGCCGGGAGGCGGTGGCAGAGGCCTGAACAATGGCAACACCCGTTGAACCGACGGTGGTCACCGTCGATCTGGGGCCGCGTTCCTACGACATCCTCATCGGCCGCGACGTTCTCGAGCGCGCCGGGGCGGAGATCGCCCGGCGCATGCCCGGCCGGCGCGTCGCCGTGGTCACCGACGAGAATGTCGCGCGCTTCCATCTCAACACGCTGTCCGCGAGCCTGAAAGCGGCGGACATCGATTTCTCCACCGTCATCGTGCCGCCCGGGGAAAAGTCGAAGAGCTTCGAGACGCTGGCCACGGTCGTTGACGGAATCGTGGGCGCGCGCATCGAGCGCTCCGACCTGGTGGTCGCCTTCGGCGGCGGCGTGGTTGGCGATCTCGCCGGCTTCGCCGCATCGATCGTGCGCCGCGGCGTCCGCGTCGTGCAGATTCCCACCACCCTGCTGGCCCAGGTCAATTCCTCGGTCGGCGGCAAGACCGGCATCAACACCGGCCGTGGCAAGAACCTGGTCGGCGCATTTCACCAGCCGAGCCTGGTGCTGGCCGATGCCGGCGTGCTCGATTCGCTCACCCCGCGCATCTTCAACGCCGGCTATGCCGAAGTGGCGAAATATGCCCTGCTCGGCGACGCCGAATTCTTCGCCTGGCTGGAAGAGAACTGGCGGGCGGTCGTTGCCGGCTGGCCGGAACGCGACCGGGCCATCGCCATCGCCTGTCGCGGCAAGGCCAAGACCGTCGCCGCCGACGAACACGAGGAAAGCGGCACCCGCGCGCTTCTCAACCTTGGCCATACCTTCGGCCATGCGCTGGAAGCCGCCACCGGCTATTCCGACCGGCTGCTGCACGGCGAGGCGGTGTCGATCGGCACGGTGCTGGCCTTCGCCTTCTCCGCCCGGCGCGGCCTGTGTTCGCAGGAGGACACCAGCCGCGTCGCTGCGCACCTGGCCGCCGTCGACCTCCCGACCCGCATGTCGGATATCCCCGGCGAGCCGATGGTGGCAGAAACCCTGATGGAACACATTGCCCAGGACAAGAAGGTCAGCCGCGGTGAGCTCACCTTCATTCTGGTCAACGGCATCGGCGCTGCCTTCGTGGCCCATGGTGTGCCGCCCGACGAGGTGGCCGAGTTTCTCAAGGAGCAACTGGCGACATGAGCACCCTGCTCTGGGCGATGGCCGTGGCCATTCCCGTTCTGGTCGTGCTGTCGGCTTTCTTTTCCGGATCCGAAACCGCGCTCACCGCCGCCTCGCGGGCGCGCATGCTGGCGCTGGAGAAATCCGGCGACAAGCGCGCCGGCATCGTCGGCCGACTGATCCAGGAGCGCGAGCGCCTGATCGGCGCCCTGCTTCTCGGCAACAACCTGGTCAACATCCTCGCTTCGGCGCTGGCAACCAGCCTGTTCCTGGCGCTTTTCGGCCAGGCTGGCGTGGTCTACGCCACCCTGGCGATGACGCTCCTGGTCCTGGTCTTCGGCGAGGTGCTGCCCAAGACCTTGGCGATCGGTAATCCCGACCGGGTTTCGCGCGCCATCGCGCCCACGGTCGCCGTCATCGTGGCGTTGTTCTCGCCGGTCGTTGCCGCCGTGCAGTTCATTGTCGGCGGCATGCTGAAGCTCGCCGGGTGGAACGCCTCCGACGGCATGTCGATCCTGTCACCGGCGGAGGAGATCCGCGGCCAGGTAGACCTGCTCCACGCCGAAGGCAGCGTCGTCAAAGCCGAGCGCGACCGCCTCGGCGGCCTGCTCGACTTGAGCGAACTCGACGTCTCCGACGTCATGGTTCACCGCACCGCCATGCACACGATCGACGCCGACGAGCCGATCGGCGCCATCGTCGACGACATTCTCGCCTGTCCCTTCACCCGCGTGCCGCTGTGGGCGCGCAAGCCGGAAAACATCATCGGCATCGTCCATGTGAAGGACCTGTTGCGGGCGCTGAAGGCCGCCGGCGGGGCAGTCGAGGCCATCGACATCCGTTCGGTCGCCGCCAAGCCGTGGTTCGTGCCCGACACCACCAGCGTCCCCGACCAGCTCAACGCCTTCCTCAAACGCCAGGTGCATTTCGCCCTGGTGGTCGACGAATACGGCGAGGTGCAGGGCGTCGTCACGCTGGAGGACATTCTCGAGGAGATCGTCGGCGACATCGCCGACGAGCACGATGTCGCTGTCGAGGGCGTGCGGCCGCAGCCGGACGGCTCGGTCAATGTCGACGGCTCGGTGCCGATCCGCGACTTGAACCGTGCCATGGACTGGAACCTGCCCGACGAGGAAGCCACCACCATCGCCGGACTGGTCATCCACGAGGCACGCATCATCCCGGAACCGGGCCAGGCCTTCACCTTCCATGGCTTCCGCTTTCAGGTGCAGCGCCGCAATCGCAACCGCATCACCGCGCTCAGGATCACCCCGCTCAACCGCATCAAGCCGCCGCCCGTCCCTGCCGCGCCGCCAAAAGCACCCGGTTCCACCGCCTGACTTCCGGATTTCGGCCGCATTCAGCGGTTTTCATCGTCCGGTCCAAACGGGAGGGCGATTCCGATGCAATTCGACCTTGTCATCGTCGGCGCCAGCTTTGCCGGGCTTGCGGCGGCCCGCACAGCGGCCTCACGCGGGCTTTCGACCGCGGTCATCGAGTTGAAGCCGGACGTCGGAGCACGGGTGGCCACCAGCGGCATCCTGGTGCGCGAAGCGATCGAAGAGATCGACATTCCGCACCACCTGACGCGGCGCGTGCCCGGGGTGCGGCTCTATTCGCCGAGCCTGAAGAGCGTCGACCTGTTCTCGCCGGGCTATGCCTTCTTCACCACGCGCACGTCCGACCTCCTGCGCTGGATGGCGCACGAGGCGCGCGAGGCCGGCGCCCATGTGCTGACCGCCACCCGCTACCAAGGCGCCCGCCGTGACGGCGATCTGATCCGTCTTGACGGCATCGACATCGCCACCCGCTTCCTGGTCGGCGCCGACGGGCTGCGCTCACGGGTTGCCGCGGATTTCGGCCTGGCCGCCAATCGCGCGTTTCTCACCGGCCTGGAAGTGGAGCTGGAGCCAGATGACGCGGTCGATCCGCGCTTTCTGCACTGCTTCGTCGATTCCCGCCTGGCACCGGGCTACATCGCCTGGGCGGCGCCCGGGCCGGACGCCATCCAGCTCGGACTGGCCGTGCGCCACGGCGACAAGCCCGACCTTGCCCGCTTCATGGCCCACACCGAGCGCCGTTTCGGCTGGAGCCGGCTGAAGGTGGTCGGCCGGCGCAGCGGCCTCATCCCCTGCGGCGGGCCGCTCCGCCGCACGGCCGCCCCCGGCGTGCTCCTCATCGGCGACGCCGCCGGCTGGGTCTCGCCGGCGACCGGCGGCGGCATTCAGCTCGCCTTCCGCTACGGCCGTCGCGCCGCCGCCCTGATTGCCGATCACCTCCACTGCGGCGGACCCGCGCCGGAGATCGCACTTTCCCGCGAAATTCCGCGTTTCCGCGCCAAATCAGCTCTCCGCCACGCACTCGACCTGGCGCCGCCGAATGTCTTCGTCAACATGGCGCTGGCCACCACGCCGGCGCGGCGTTTCGCGGAAAAGCTCTATTTCCACAGCCGCAACACCACCGGCGTGGACCGGGCGGCCTATCTCCGCTGGCTGGAAAGCGAAATGCGGGCCGGCGAGGGCAACGCCCCGCTGCTCCAGGGCTAAGCCTGCGCCGCCGGCGTCTTGGCCTCGATCGCCAGCGCGTGAACGTCGCTGCCGAGTTCGTCCGCCAGCACCGCGTTGATCATGCGGTGGGTCGCCACCCGGCTTTTTCCGGCGAAGGCCGCTGCCGTGATACGCACGCGGAAGTGGGTGTTTCCCTCCGGCCGATGGGCATGATGGCCCTTGTGCTGGTGGGATTCGTCCACCACCTCCAGGGCAACCGGCTGAAAAGCCTCGGTTAACTTCGACCTGATTCTATCCGCCACTGTCATTGCGTTGATTCCGCCGGTTTTTCGGTGCTCACCGCCTTGTCGGCGTCACACCTCGCGACCATAATCCAGGCATGGATCTGAACTCCAAATATTTCGACCGCATCCGAATTTCTCCCGGTGGGGCCACGGTCGAGGACCCGCAAGCGGCGCCCTGCGACGTTGCGGGATGCGGTCGTATGGGCGGCTATCGGGCCCCCAAGGGCCGTGGCCACGAGGGCCAGTACTACAATTTCTGCCTCGACCACGTGCGTGAATACAATAAATCTTACAACTACTTCGCCGGCATGGCCGACGCCGAGATCGACAGCTACCAGCGCTCCGCGGCCACCGGCCACCGGCCGACCTGGTCGATGGGCGTCAACCGCGCCAGCGCCACCGCCGCCCAGAAGGCGCGCTTCACCTGGTCGGCGGCCTTTGCCGATCCGTTCGGTATTTTCGGCGGCGAGGCGCCCCGCGCCAAGCCGAAAAAAGAGCCCGAGCGCCGGCCGCTGCGCAACCTCGAACGCCGCTCCTTTGCCGCCCTCGACCTGGAGGGTCACGAAAACGGCAGTGCGATCAAGGCCCGCTACAAGGCCCTGGTGAAGCAGCTCCACCCTGATGCCAACGGCGGCGACCGCAGCTCGGAAGACCGCCTGCGACAGATTATTCAGGCTTACCACTACCTTCGATCCGTCGGTTTTTGCTAAGACGGCATCGCCGCGCCCCACCAGGCGGCGGATTTCCTCAAATCTTCACGGCGTCCTCGCACGGCGCGACGGAGAAATACAATGGCTGAAGCCGCGCTCGAACAAGCTCCCCTGCCGGACATGAAAATATCGGTGCGCCAGACTTTCGGAATCGACACCGATCTCGAAGTGCCGGCCTATTCGGAGGCAGACGAGCACGTGCCGGACACGGATCCGGATTACCTGTTCGACCGCGAGACCACGCTGGCGATCCTCGCCGGCTTCGCCCGCAATCGACGCGTCCTGGTGACCGGCTATCACGGCACCGGCAAGTCGACCCATATCGAGCAGATCGCCGCCCGCCTCAACTGGCCGTGCGTGCGTGTCAATCTCGACAGCCACATCAGCCGTATCGACCTGATCGGCAAGGACGCCATCGTCATCAGGGACGGCATGCAGGTGACCGAGTTCCGCGACGGCATCCTGCCCTGGGCGCTGAAGAACAACATTGCGCTGTGCTTCGACGAATACGACGCCGGCCGGCCCGACGTGATGTTCGTCATCCAGCGCGTGCTGGAGGTTTCCGGCCGCCTGACCCTGCTCGACCAGAACAAGGTCATCCGCCCGCACCCGGCCTTCCGTATGTTCGCGACCGCCAATACGGTCGGCCTCGGCGACACCTCGGGCCTCTATCACGGCACCCAGCAGATCAACCAGGGCCAGATGGACCGCTGGTCGATCGTCTCGACGCTCAACTACCTGCCGCATGACAACGAGGTGAACATCGTTGCCGCCAAGGTGCCGAGCCATCGCGACGAGAAGGGTCGCGCCATCATCGCCAAGATGGTGCGCGTCGCCGACATGACCCGCAACGCCTTCATCAACGGCGACCTGTCGACCGTCATGAGCCCGCGCACGGTGATCACCTGGGCGGAGAATACCGAAATCTTCGGCGATGTCGGCTTCGCCTTCCGCGTCACCTTCGTCAACAAGTGCGACGAGTTGGAGCGTGCTCTGGTCGCCGAATTTTACCAGCGCTCCTTCAACGAGGAGCTGCCCGAGTCGACCGCCAATGTGGTGATGAGCTGAATGGAGCGGCCGACGGTCCACATCGGCAACGCCACACCGCACGCCAAGCCGGTCGAAAGCCCGACCGAGCCCTTCAAGCGTGCGGTCACCGGCTGCATGCGCGCCATCGCCGGCGAGCCTGAGCTGGAAGTGTCGTTCGCCGCCGACCGGCCACAGCTGGCGCAGCACAAGGCGCGCCTGCCCGAGCCGCCGCGCAAGATGACCGCCAACGACGTCGCGGTGACCCGCGGCGTCGGCGATTCGCTGGCGCTGCGCCTGGCCTGCCACAACCCCGCGGTCCATCGCGCCCACGCCCCCGCCGGCAAGAATGCCCGTGCCGTGTTCGACGCCGTCGAGCAGGCGCGCGTCGAAGCGCTCGGCGCCAACCGCATGTCCGGCGTCGCCGACAACATCTCGGCCATGCTTGAGGAGCGCTACCACCGCGCCAACTACCAGGACGTCACCGAGCGCGCCGACGCGCCGCTGGAGGACGCCGTCGCGCTGATGGTGCGCGAGCGCCTGACCGGCAGGGCGCCGCCCAAGTCGAGCCGCAAGATTGTCGCTCTGTGGCGCGACTGGATCGAGGAGCGCGCCGGCAAGGACCTGTCGCGCCTGACCGGCGCCATCGAGGACCAGTCGCGCTTCGCTGTTGAAGTGCGCGAGATCCTCTCCGCCCTCGACATGGCCGACGAGCTTTCCGGCGAGGCCGGCGACCAGGGCGATGACGACGAGACCGGCGATCAGGACGACGCCGAGGGCAACTCCGACAGCTCCGAAGGCGCCGACGCGGCGAGCCAGGAAGAGATGGAGGCGTCGGCCGACCAGGGCGAGGCCGGCGAAAGCGAGGCGAGCGAGGCGGAAGCCGACCAGACGGTCGAGGACGCCGACATGGCGGACGCGCAGGACACCGGCGAGGCCCATCGCGCCGACACGCCCTTCTCCAACCTGCCGCCGCTGAACGACTACACCGCCTACACGGCAAAGTTCGACGAGACGGTCAGCGCCGAGGAATTGTGTGACGTTGCCGAGCTCGACCGCCTGCGCTCCTATCTCGACAAGCAGCTCGCCCACCTGCAGAGCGCCGTCGGCCGGCTCGCCAACCGCCTGCAGCGCCGGCTGATGGCACAGCAGAACCGCGGCTGGGACTTCGACCTCGAGGAAGGCGTCATCGACGCTGCGCGGCTGTCGCGCGTCGTCGTCGACCCGATGCACGCACTCTCCTTCAAGGCCGAGCGCGACACCGAGTTCCGCGACACCATCGTCACGCTTCTGCTCGACAATTCCGGCTCCATGCGCGGCCGCCCCATCACGGTTGCCGCGACCTGTGCCGACATCCTCGCCCGCACGCTGGAGCGCTGCGGCGTCAAGGTCGAGATTCTCGGCTTCACCACCCGCGCCTGGAAGGGCGGGCAATCCCGCGAGGCTTGGCTGCAGGCCGGCAAGCCGTCAAATCCCGGCCGCCTCAACGACCTGCGCCACATCATCTACAAGGCCGCCGACGCGCCCTGGCGGCGTTCCCGCCGCAGTCTCGGCCTGATGATGCGCGAGGGCCTGCTCAAGGAGAACATCGACGGCGAGGCGCTGGCCTGGGCACACAGCCGCCTTCTGGCGCGCACCGAGCAACGTAAGATCCTGATGATGATCTCCGACGGCGCGCCGGTCGACGATTCCACCCTGTCGGTCAACCCCGGCAACTATCTCGAACGCCACCTGCGCTATGTCATCGAGGAGATCGAGACGCGCTCGCCGGTTGAACTGATCGCCATTGGCATCGGCCACGACGTCACGCGCTATTATCGCCGTGCCGTCACCATCGTCGACGCCGACGAGCTTGCCGGCGCGATGACCGACAAGCTGGCCGAACTCTTCGAGGAGCGCCCGGCAGACGGGCCCGTGCGCCCGCCTCAAAAGCCTCGCCAGCAGAAGCGCCCGACCCTGCAATGACGTACCGGCGGCTCCGCGTCGCGATGCTTGCCTGCGTTGCCGTCCTGCCATCGCTTGGCGCGCAAGCCGCCGAGACGGGCTTTGCAGCGATCGAGCTGACGGCTCGGCCGATCTCCCAATTCGCGCCAGGCTCTTCCGAGACGCGCTTCGGGGCATTGGAATTCCGCGGCGGCTTGCAGCTCGCCTCCAGCGACAGGCAATTCGGCTCGTTGTCGGGGCTCGATTTCTCCGACGACGGCCACACGCTCGTCGCCGTAGCCGATACCGGCTTCTGGTTCACCGCCAGGCTGAGCGAGACCGACGGGCGGCCGACCGGCATCTCAGAGCCGATGCTGGCGCCCATGCTCGACGCGCACGGACGGCCATTCACCAGCAAGAACGCCGCCGATGCCGAAGGCTTGCGCATTGTCAGCCGCAACGGCCGGGAGACGGCCTACGTATCCTTCGAGCAGAGGGCGGCGGTTGCCCGCTTCACGGCCGCGCCGGACTTGGCCAGTGCCCGCCGTCAGGACCTGGCCTTGCCGAAATACGTGAACCATCTCAAGGCGAACAAGGGCCTCGAGGCCCTCGCGGTGGCACCCGCCGACGGGCCGCTTGCCGGCGCCTTGGTCGCCATCGCCGAACGCTCGCTCGACCGCGCCGGCAACCATCGCGGCTTCATTATCGGCGGCCACCGCGCCGGCACATTCGCGCTCAAACGCACCGAGCCCTTCGACGTCACCGACGCCGCCTTCCTGCCGGATGGCGATCTTCTCGTGCTGGAACGCAGCTTCAGCTTCACCCAGGGTTTCGGCATGCGCATCCGGCGCATTTCCGGCGGCGCTATCCGCCCCGGCGCCATCGTCGATGGCCCGGTGCTGATTGAGGCCGACATGAGCGACCAGATCGACAACATGGAGGGGCTGGCCGTGCGCACCGACGCACGTGGCGAGACCATCCTGACGCTGGTCTCCGACGACAACGGCAACCGGCTGCTGCAGCGAACGATCCTGCTTCAGTTTGCGCTGGTTCCACCGTCCGCGCCGGCCCCGCGGCCCCGCCCGGCGGGCTAAAACGAAAACGGCGCCCAGCGGGCGCCGTCTTTGATTTCGTCAAGCCGCAGACGTCAGGCGGTCGCCTCAGCAACCGCGTTCTTCTTGGCGATCTGACGCTTCAGCTTCAGCGCCCGCGGCGACAACTCGCTGTCACGCGCGGCGGCCAGGAACTTGTCGAGTCCGCCGCGATGCTCCACCGAGCGCAGGGCATGCGAGCTGACCTTGAGGCTCACCGACCCGCCGAGCGCCTCGCTCATCAGCGTCACCTGGTTGAGGTTGGGCAGAAACCGCCGGCGCGTCCTGTTGTTCGCGTGGCTGACATTGTTGCCGGTCTGGACCGCTTTGCCGGTCAATTCACAGCGCCGTGCCATGGGAAAATCCTCGTTTGCCACCGGCTTGCGCCATTCGGCATGCAAGATGACCGGCTCTTCTGGAAGTGGCATTCCTATAGTGACGGCCAATTTCGCCGTCAAGGCGGCATTCGCCCGGCCTTCCCGGTTTCCACCCCTGGGATTTTTGTCAGGGCCTATTTCGGGTATAATGACGCTGGAGGCAAATCAGCCTAGTAATGCTCTTGTTAACCAATCGTCAGCCATGATCGGACCCATCCCCTGCCGTCATGCTGGCCCCTGATGCGACACTCGGCACGATAATGACGACCGCCCATTCCGCCATAGCCCGGAGATTCCGGCGGATTCTGCTGTGCGCGCTGATCGCCGTGCCGGTCGCGGCGTCGGGCGCCCGCGCCGCCGATATGACGCTGAAGGCGGACTACCTGATCACCATTGCCGGCATCACCATCGGCAAGGTCGATGCCAAAGGCCGCTTCACCGACGCCGGCTATGCCGCGACCATCAGCGGACAGACATACGGCATCAGCCGCTTTGTCTCGGACGCCCACGCCGTGCTCGCCGGCAATGGCCGCATCCGCGGCAGCCACGTCACCCCGGTCACCTATAAGCTCGACACGGACGAAAAGGGCTTCCGCACCCACGTCAGCATGGCGATGCGCGGCGGCTCGATCATCGACCTTTCTGCGGCGCCGCACCTGCTGCCCGCTCCCGATCGCGTGCCGGTGACCCCGAACCACAAACGCAACGTGGTCGATCCGGTGGGGGCCTTCATGGTCGCCGTCAACCAGCCTTCGGCCATCAGCGGGGCCAGCGCCTGCAACCGCACCGTCAGGGTATTCGACGGCTGGCAGCGCTACGACGTCAAGCTCACCTTCAAGGAGAGCAAGCACGTCATCAACAAGGATCCCGGCACCTATTCCGGCGAAGTGTTCGTCTGCAGCGCCCGCTACGTGCCCGTCGCCGGCCATCGGCCCGACCGCGAGTCGGTGCAATATATGACCGACAACAAGCGCCTCGAAGTCTCGCTGGTGCCTGTGGAGGGCACGCGCGTGCTCGTCCCCTACCGCATTCTGATCGGCACGCAGATGGGCGATCTGGTGATCATCTCCCGCGATTTTGCCGTCGGTGCCACCGAACGGCAGGCCAGCGCCAACTGAATTCCGCTCGGCCGCGCCGGCTTATCCACAGCCTGTCCACAGAAATCGTCGGAAAATCGCCGGCCACCCCGCCGTCAAAGATTCGTCGCAATCGCCAGACTGGAAACACGCTTGCGGCGCCGACGGTACTCCCTTGTCATTTCTGCGGAGGACTTTCAACATGTCGTGGGCGGCTATCGGCCGCACCACAGATGTCGTGGCGAACGGAATAGCACTCACCCCGAGTCAGCGATTCGGGCCGGTTTTGTTCCAGACTCGTTCGCTCTGCTCGAAAATGACCGGAAGTTAAAGGAATCTCGCGCATTCCGGCGCTGCTGTGATAGAGGAAAAGGGTTGGCTGCCCCCGCCCTGCGGAGGCAGCGGCGCGCCCCCGAGCGGACGACGGAAGACACGCCAGTCCCGATATGAATGCTTCCCCCAAGCCCGAGCCGACCGCCGGCGTGCGCGGCCGCAACGTCGTTGCCGTGTTGGGGCCGACCAATACCGGCAAGACACACCTGGCCATCGAGCGCATGCTCGCCCATCCCTCGGGCATGATCGGCCTGCCGCTGAGGCTGCTTGCCCGCGAGGTCTACGGCAAGATCGCCGATCGCGTCGGCGCCGACCAGGTGGCGCTGATCACCGGCGAGGAGAAGATCGTCCCCGCCAATCCGCGTTTCCGCGTCTGCACGGTCGAGGCCATGCCGACGGAGACCGACGTTTCGTTCCTGGCGATCGACGAGATCCAGCTCGCCGGCGACCTCGAGCGCGGCCACGTCTTCACCGACCGTCTGCTCAATCTGCGCGGTCGTGACGAGACCCTGCTGCTCGGCGCCGCCACCATGCGCGGCATCGTCGAGAAGCTCTTGCCCGGCGTCAACGTGGTGACCCGCCCGCGCATGTCGCTGCTCACCTGGTCGGGTTCGAAGAAGATCACCCGCCTGCCGCGGCGCTCGGCCGTGGTCGCTTTCTCGGCGGACGAGGTCTACGCCATTGCCGAGCTCATTCGCCGCCAGCGCGGCGGCGCCGCCGTCGTGCTGGGCTCGCTGTCCCCGCGCACGCGCAATGCCCAGGTCGACATCTTCCAGTCCGGCGACGTCGACTTCCTCGTCGCCACCGACGCCATCGGCATGGGTCTCAACCTCGACGTCGACCACGTCGCCTTCGCCGCCGACCGCAAATTCGACGGCTACCAGTTCCGCCGCCTCACGGCTGCCGAATTCGGCCAGGTCGCCGGCCGCGCCGGCCGCCACATGCGTGACGGCACCTTCGGTGTCACCAGTCGCGTCGACCCCTTCGACGACGATCTGATCGAGGCGCTGGAGACCCACCGCTTCGACCCGGTGAAGACGATCCAGTGGCGCAATCGCGATCTCGATTTCTCCTCTCTCGCCACGCTCAAGGCGACTCTCGACCTGCCGCCGGTCTTGCACGGCCTGGTCAAGGCGCCGCCGGCCGAGGACGTGGCCGCGCTCGAACTCATCAGCCGCGACGCCGAGATCAGGGCACTTGCCAACAGCCGCGAGCGCGTATCGACGCTGTGGGACGTCTGCCAGGTGCCCGATTACCGCAAGATCGCGCCCGCCAACCATGCCGAACTGGTTTCCACCCTGTTCGGATTCCTCGCCCGCGACGGCGTCATTCCCGACGACTGGTTCGCCGGTCAGATCGCCTATGCCGACCACACCGACGGCGACATCGACACACTTGCCAACCGCATCGCCCATATCCGCACCTGGACGTTTGCGGCCAATCGGCCGCAATGGTTGCGTGATCCGGGCCATTGGCAGGAGCGAACGCGCGCGATAGAGGATCGCTTGTCGGACGCGTTGCATGAGCGGCTGACCGCCCGTTTCATCGACCGGCGGACCAGCGTGTTGATGCGACGGTTGAAAGAGAACGCGATGCTCGAAGCCGAGATCACGCCGGCCGGCGAAGTGCTGGTCGAAGGCCAGCACGTCGGCAGCCTGGAGGGATTCCGCTTTGCGCCCGACCCGTTGGCCGACGGACCGGAAGCCAAGGCTCTGCGCAGCGCCGCCCAGAAGGCGCTCGCCGGCGAGATCGCCGAGCGCGCCGAGAAGGTGGCCACCGCCGCCAACAAGGATTTCATCCTTACCGGCGACGGCACGCTGCGCTGGCAGGGCGCGGCGGTCGCCCGGCTTACCGAGGGCGACGATGCGCTGAGACCCCGCCTGATCCTGCTCGCCGACGAGCTGCTACCCGCGGCCGGCCGCGACCGGGTGCAGGCACGTATCGATCTGTGGCTGGCGACGCAGGCGGAGACGTTGTTGAAGCCGCTGTTCGACCTGCGCGCCGCCGCCACGCTGGCACCGGCCGCACGCGGCCTTGCCTTCCGCCTGAGCGAAGCCTTCGGCATCATCGACCGCAGCACGATTGCCGAGGAGGTGCGCGCCCTCGACCAGGAAGCCCGCGCCGGCATGCGCACGCTCGGCGTGCGTTTCGGCGCCCATCACATTTACGTGCCGGCTTTGGTCAAGCCGGCCCCGAGCGCGCTGCTGGCCACCTTCTGGGCCCTCAAGAACGGCGGCCTCGACATGCCCGGCCTCACCGACCTGCAGCGCCTCGCCGCCTCGGGCCGCACCAGTGTGCCGGTCGACCCGGAGGTGCCGCCAGCGCTCTACCGTGTCGTCGGTTATCGCCCGGCTGGCACGCGCGCCGTGCGCATCGACATTCTCGAACGCCTCGCCGATCTCATCCGGCCGCTGATCGCCTGGCGGCCGACGCCGGAATCCCCGATACCGCCCGATGGTGCCATCGACGGCTACGGCTTCACCGTCACCGTCGCCATGACCTCGCTGCTTGGCTGTTCGGGCGAGGATTTTGCCTCGGTACTGACGGCACTGGGCTACCGCATGGAGCGCCGCCCGGCGCCGCCCAGGCCGGACGTTGCCGAACAAGCCGCGCCGGAAAGCGTCGAAGACGCGGAACCGCCGACAAACGAGGCCGAACCGGCCGCGCCCGAGGGCGAAGTCACGCCACCGGCCGTCACCGGGGAACGCCAGCCGGCCGTGGATGGCGAGGCGCCCGCCGCTTCGGTGGAAGCGCCGGCCGTGGTCGAAGCAGCCGAACCGGCATCGGCAGAACCGGCTGCCGCGGAGCCGACCGTTGCCGAAGAATCTGCCACCGAAGAGCCGACCGAGACCGGGCCAGACGCCACCGAGCCCGGCGTCGCGGAGGCGACCGAGGCGACGACGCCAGAGACTCCGGCACAACCCGCCTTCATTGAGATCTGGCGCCCCGGCCGGCCCGGCGGCCAGCAGCGCCACCATCACCGCGAGCGCCGCCCCGAACGTGCCGCACCGGCTGACGCAACGCCACGCGCCGAGGCTGCCCAGCCTGACGCGGCCCCGGTCGCCGAAGGTGAGGACCGGCCGCAGCGCCAGCCCAATCGCCGCAGGGGCAGATCCGGCAAGCCGCACCAGCACGCCGATCGGCCCGATCGTCCCGACCGGCCCGAGCGGCGCGATCGCCCGGAGCGTCGCGACCGCCCGCATGGCGCCCCACCGCAGGCCGGCGGCCGGCCAGAGCGCAAGGAGAAGGTCGCCGATCCTCTTTCGCCCTTTGCTGCGCTGGCCGCGCTGAAGGCGCGGCTGGAAGGCCGCGAGGACAGCTGACCGCGCATGGCCGGCGAGGGTCGCCAGCGCATCGACAAGTGGCTGTGGTTCGCGCGGCTGACCAAGACGCGCACGCTCGCCCAGAAACTCGCCATTTCGGGCCGCGTCCGGGTGAACCGCGAGAAGGTCGATGCCGCCAGCCAACTGATCAAGGCTGGCGACGTTCTCACCATTGCCGGCGATCGCGATGTGCGCGTGTTGAAGGTGGTCGCCCCCGGCACGCGCCGCGGCCCGGCCCCCGAGGCCCAGCTGCTCTATGAGGATCTGTCGCCGGCGCCGGCCGAAGCGCGGGCACCCGGCAATGCCGCTGCGCCGGCCGACCGCACACCCGGCTCCGGCCGCCCGACCAAGCGTGATCGCCGCGCCATGGACAGGCTGCGTGGCGCCGCCGGCGACGATTTTCCACGCGATGGCGACTGACGGGGAAATCCATCCCCTCCGCGGTCCGCGGGCGACCATCCGCGCCTTGCACGAGCGCACCAAACCGGATACCGAAAATCCGCCGTTTTCTAAGCGCCCGGACGGCGCAAACAGCCGGATCGAAACGTGACCTACGTCGTCAACGACAACTGCATCAAGTGCAAGTACACCGACTGCGTCGAGGTTTGCCCCGTCGACTGCTTCTACGAGGGCGAAAACATGCTCGTCATTCATCCCGACGAGTGCATCGACTGTGGTGTCTGCGAACCGGAATGCCCGGCCGACGCCATCAAGCCGGATACCGAGCCGGGGCTTGAGAAATGGTTGCAGCTGAACGCCGAATACGCGTCCAAGTGGCCCAACATCACCGCCAGAAAGGACGCTCCCGCCGACGCCAAGGATTTCGAGGGCGTGCCCGACAAGTTCGAAAAATATTTCTCGCCGGAGCCGGGCGAAGGCGACTGACGGCGACCGCCGAGAACCCGCAGGAATCGCAGGCCAATCCGGCTCAACCGTTAGTGATGCACTGCAACAAACGTCAATATTGTTTACCGTCGGACCGGTAACCCATTGAAATTTACCGATTTTGTGATATATTGCGGAGATTGTCGGAACAAAACGAGCTTGCCGCTCGCATCCCGCGCGATTTCTTCAGCGTGACCGGTTCCAGGCGTTTCCGGCGCCGGCCCAGCCGTCAAGGTTTGGCCGGACACCGTTGCGAACGCCTCGCACCCGCCGCGAGCGTGGGATTTCATGCGGCGGTCGGCTGATACCGGCAGGAACGAATGAGAGGCGGCACTGCCGCCGGTTCCCGCCTTCCAGGGCGGCGTCAAACGGAGTTGATGTCTCAATGGCCACTGCAAAGAAGACCACCCAGCGTTCCGGGTTCAAGACCGGCGAGTTCATCGTCTACCCGGCTCACGGTGTCGGCAAGATCGTCGGTGTCGATACGCAAGAGGTGGCGGGCCTGAAGCTTGACCTTTTCGTGATCAGTTTCGTCAAGGACAAGATGACCCTGCGTGTTCCGGTGACCAAGGCCACTTCGGTGGGCATGCGCAAGCTTGCCGACGCCACGACCGTGAAGAAGGCGCTCGAGACCGTGCGCGGCCGTGCCCGCGTCAAGCGCACGATGTGGAGCCGCCGCGCCCAGGAATATGAGGCCAAGATCAATTCCGGCGATCTCATCGCCATCGCCGAGGTGGTGCGCGACCTCTTCCGCTCCGACACGCAGCCGGAGCAGTCCTATTCCGAGCGCCAGCTTTACGAGGCCGCGCTCGACCGCATGTCGCGCGAGATCTCCTCAGTCAGCAAGATTTCGGAGACCGAGGCGATCCGCCAGATCGAGCAGAACCTCGCCAAGAGCCCGCGCCGCGGCGCTCCCAAGACCGAGACTGCGGACGCTCAGGCCGCCTGAATACAGAACCGGCTAAGCATTGACGAAGCGCCTGGGCCAAAGCCCGGGCGCTTTGTCTTTGATTAACGCGAATTAATCAGCGTTCACGCCAATGTGTGAACTGACCTGGCCATCAATCGCTACAGTAAACCCATGGGCAATTCCTCGGGCGGCCCTTGAAGCCGCAAGGAGGGTAAGATGGGCCAGTCAGCCGCATCCCGCCGCGATTTCGTCAGGGCCGCCATGCGCGCGCCCTACCTCGAGCGCGACGAAGAGCATGAGCTTGCAGTGCGATGGAAGGATGATCACGACCAGAAGGCGCTGCACCGCCTGACGGCGGCGCATATGCGCCTGGTCATCGCCATCGCGGCACGTTTCCGCAATTTCGGCCTGCCGATGGGCGACCTGATCCAGGAGGGCCATGTCGGCCTGCTGGAGGCGGCCGCCCGCTTCGACCCGGAGCGCGACGTGCGCTTCTCCACCTACGCCACCTGGTGGATCCGCGCCTCGATCCAGGACTACATCCTGCGTAACTGGTCGATCGTGCGCGGCGGCACCTCGTCGTCGCAGAAGGCGCTGTTCTTCAACCTGCGGCGGCTGCGCGCCCGCATGGCGCAGAACGCCGCAGAGCAGCCGCGCCAGGCCATGTATGCCGAGATCGCCGGCGCCCTGGGTGTGACGGAAAGCGACGTCGAACTGATGGATTCGCGTCTCTCCGCGCCCGACACCTCGCTCAACGCCCCCATCCACGAGACCGAGAGCGACACCGCCAACCGCCAGGACTTCCTCGTCGACGACGTTGCGCTGCCCGACGAGACGGTCGGCGAGCATATCGACAGCGAGCGCCAGCTCTCCTGGCTGCAGAAGGCGCTGAACGTGCTCAATGAGCGCGAACTCAGGATCGTGCGCGAGCGCCGGCTGCGCGAGGAAGGCGCGACACTGGAATCGCTCGGCGCCAGCCTCGGCATCTCAAAGGAGCGCGTGCGCCAGATCGAGAACCGCGCCCTGGAGAAGCTGCGCGAGGCACTCCTGCGCGAACACCCCGACCGCACCAATTTCTTCTGAGGGTGGCTGCGCTCGGCATCCATAGATGCGGTAACGGGCGGGTAGCCCGGCCAAACGTCAGCTGTCGTTGACGATCTTGAGCTTGGTGCCCGGCGTCAGCGGCGCGCCGGCCTGGAGATCGTTGAGCACCCGGAATAGGACCAGCGGCCGGTCGACGCCGTGCATGCGGCGCGCCAGCTTCGCCTCCGTGTCGCCGGGAAGCACGGTGACGATGTGGATGTGCAACGCACGGAAATCTGCCAATTCGCTCTCTGACAGCGTGCGGAAGCCGTCGACCGTTTCATTTGCTTCCTTGATGAAACCGGGCGTCACCGCCTCATTGGCAAAGATGAAGCGGTAGGTGGCGTTGCCGCCGGTGCGGATGACGGCGATGCGGAAATGCCAGCCCTTGGCCGACGCCGTCGCCGACGCCGCCTCGAGGCCGTTGACCGAGAAGCTCTGCACGCTTCCCTCGTCGAGGCCGTTGACCCAGCCCGACTTCAGGTAGTCGGCAAGCGCGGTATCGCGCGCCAGGCCGACCGCATCGAAGCGCAGCGCCGTGCCGTCGACTCCGGTGGCAAGCACCGCCTCGCTGGTATTGTCGATGACGAACCCCTCCGGCACGGTGAAGCCGATGCTGAGGCCCGGATGAACGAAGGTGCGGTCGCGCACGAAGCCCTGGTTGGGATCGTCGCCGTAGACCATGCCGTCGATGCCCTCGAGGTAGCGGTCGCGATCGACCGTGCCGACGCCGGGGGCGCCGAACTGGCGCGCTGCCTTGATGGCGAAGGCGACGCGTTCCGGCGTCGCCGGATGCGTGGCCAGGAAGTCCGGCCGTTGGTCCTGCAGCGTCAGCTGGGCGCGGTAGGCGGCGTAGCGCTGCATGGAGCCGAGGAAGCGGGCCGCGGCGAAGGGATCGTAGCCGGCGCGGCCGATCGTCCTGACGCCGATGGCGTCGGCTTCCAGCTCCTGCTGCTGCGAGAACGCGGCAAGCGTCCGCTGGCTGGCGGCAAGGGCCAGCTGGCCGCCGGCATTGTTGTTGAGGACATCGTTGACCACACGGCTGACCACCAGCGCGTCACGCGCCTTCTGCTCGCGCTGCGCAGCATGGTTGGCCGTGACATGGCCCATCTCATGGGCAAGCACGGCGGCAACCTCCGAGGAATCGTTGGCAAGCGCCAGCAGACCACGGGTGACGTAGAGATAACCGTCGGGAAGCGCGAAGGCGTTCACCGCCGGTGCATTAAGCAGGGTGATCCGATACGGCTGGTCGGGCCGGTCGGAGGCGGCGACGATCTTGCTGACGATCGGCGCCAGCATCTGTTCGACCTTGGCGTCGTGGAAGATGCCGCCATAGGCGGCGACGATGCGCGCGTGCTCGCGGCTGTTGATGCTGTTGGCGACGGGCGTGGCGCCATCGGTGAAAACGTTGGCGGTCGGGGTGCCGCCGCCCATCAGCGCATTGCAGCCGGCCAACGCCATCGCCGCAAATGCCACGGCCAACGCCGCCGGCCAATGCCGTCGTGAAGACCTTCCGCATGCCTCGACTGTGTTTGCCCGCACCTTCGAGCCTAGCTCCCGTCACGCAATTCGATATCTTCCGGCGCGCCCAGCCGGATGGCCGGGCCTCCACTTTCCTCGATCACGCCACGAACCCTGATCTGCCGGCCCTTGAATGCATCCACCGGCACCGGCAACTGATCGACCATCGCTGTCGGCACCATTATGGTGAAGTCACGCTGGTAATCCCGACCAAAGTCCAGGAAAACCATGTATTTTCCATGACCGACCGACGCAACCCGGCCCTCGACCAATTCATATAATCCGGTTCGCGCCAGAAGCGAAGGATCGTTGGCTTGGCGGACGGCAAATGCCGGCAGCGCCCAAAGCCCCCGGCGCGCCGCGCGGGCGCCGGCTTCGGCGGCGAACAGACTGGCAAGACAGGGCTTTTCCCCCGGAAACAGGCGCACGCGGGCAAGCCCGGCCGCCACCAGCACCGTGCCAAGCGAACGTCCGTCGGCAAGCCGCACGGCGGCGTGCAACCGGCCATAGCGGTCCGCCGCCGGCGGCGCTGGCGACACTCTCACCATGCTCCCCTCCACCAGCCGGGTGATTTCGCGCCGTGCCGCTTCGGCCAACGGCACCACCGGTGCGCCGCCCGAGCCCGCCTTCACCGCTTCGATGCCGGCGACATGAACCGTGCGGCCGTCGGCAAGACTGAGCGTATCGCCGTCGATGACATTGGCCACCGCCACCGCCGGTTCGCTCGCCGACCCGCACGGGTTCACTACCGCACCGTCGTCGACGGCCAGCGCGGCACCGGCGGTCGCCAGCGCCAGAACCGTCAACACGGATGAAAAGATCAGCCTCGCGTGCATCGCCGGAACCATATCATCAGCGGTGGGGCCAGCGGGCTTCGCGCTCCCCGCTCTGTTGTGCTAAACGGGCAGCCGGGGCCCCGTAGCTCAGCAGGATAGAGCATCAGATTCCTAATCTGAGGGTCGCGCGTTCGAATCGCGCCGGGGTCACCAGTAATTTCAATCTGTTATTGAGATTCGCCTAGCTGGCGACAGCCGTCCTGCTCGGCCGCTGGTTCGCGTTCGTTGGTCCGTGCTGCGCACGTCGTGGGCCGTTGCGAACCGGGCCGTGAACTCATTGGTGACAAGCTCACCGATTTCCGGGAAGCCCGCTCCGACCATACCGGCGGACCAATTCTCTGGGACATGGACCAATCGCTGATTGCTTATAATCAACAATCTAATTGCTTTGTCAGGCCAGCCCTTCTATCAGGGCATTTCAGGCTGAGGGAACGACCATGCCGAAATTGGCGAGCTTGAAATCCGAAAAGCGGCTACTGGACCGGCAAGCGGCCGATCGCATTCGCCAGCACATCCTCAACGGCGTGCTGCCCGCCGGGGCGCGCCTCCTGGAAACCCAGATCTCCGAGGAACTCGAGGTTAGCCGTGGCACGATCCGCGCCGCACTTGCGGTGCTGGCACGAGAAGGACTGGTTCAGCAGGTGGCGTTCACCCGCTGGCAGGTTTCGGAGACTTCGCCGCGCGATGCCTGGGAGCTGTATACGCTTCGCGCCGCGCTCGAAGGACTTGCCGCCCAGCTCGCGGCACGCAGCATCACGCCGGCTGACGGCAAGAAGCTGACAGCCACCTGCGCCGAACTGGAACGCGCAGTCAAGTCCAAGCGCTTCCCCGATGTCACCGAGATCGACTTCCGGCTGCACAAGGAAATCGTCGAATTGGCACGGCATCGCCGCCTGGCCGAACAGCACGGTTACATCATGCAGCAGGTGCGCTTTCACATGGTTCATTCGGGCTTCTTTCCCGAGGACTATTCGGCCCTTGTCAGCGAGCACAAGACACTGGTGGCGGCGGTCATCGCCGGCGATGACGAGCACGCCGAGCGTCTCGCCAAGATGCACAACGAGAACGAAGTGCAGCAGCTCTCCAACTTCGTGAAGACGGTCGGCCAGACCGCCTGAACGCCGCGCGTCACCGCTTCCGCGCGCAACGCCCGAGGAGGTCCTTCCGGGCATTTTCGTGTTGTTGATTGCTGACATTCTACGAAAAACATGTTCTGATGCTGGCGAAAGCGAGGGGAATGCCATGCAAACCGCCGCCGTGCTGCAGCTGAAAGAGGGCGATGAAGTCGCCGTGGCCCTGCGCGACATCGCCGTCGGCGAAGCGCTGGTGCCCTTCGCGCAGCACGCCATCGACCCCATTCCCTTCGGGCACAAGGTCGCGCTGCAGGCACTGGCGCCTGGCGCGGTGATCCACCGGCTTGGCCAGCCGATCAGCACGGCAACGGCACCGATCGCCGCCGGCGCCCATGTGCATGTCCACAATACCGGGTTCGAGACGTCGATGGCCGCTCATGCGATCGGCACCCGCTTGAGCAACGCCACGCTCCTCCCCGCGGCCCAGCGGCCCAGCTTCATGGGCTTCCGGCGCGCGGGCGGGCGCGTCGGCACGCGCAACTATATCGGCGTGCTCACCTCGGTGAACTGCTCGGCCCTGGTGGCGCGCATGATCGCCGACCACTTCCGCGATCCGGCCCGGCTGTCGCCCTATCCCGGCGTCGACGGTGTCGTGGCACTGACCCACAAATCCGGTTGCTCCATCGCCGATGGCGGTACCTCCATGGCGATGCTGCGGCGGACGCTCGCGGGCTATGCACGACACCCCAATTTCGCCGGCGTGCTGCTTGTCGGTCTCGGCTGCGAGGACAATCAGATCGACCAGCTCATCGAGGAGGAGCGGCTCGTGCTCGGGCCCCACCTGCGCAAGCTGGTCATGCAGGAGGAAGGCGGTACGCGTTCCAGCATCGCCCGCGGCGTCGCGCTGGTGACCGACATGCTCGCCGAAGCAGCCACCGCCGAGCGCGTATCGGTGTCTGCCAGCGAACTCGTGGTCGGGCTTCAATGCGGCGGTTCGGACAGCTTTTCGGGCATCTCGGCCAACCCGGCGCTGGGCGCGGCCGTCGACCGGCTGGTTGCGAGCGGCGGCACGGCGATCCTCTCCGAGACCCCCGAGATCTATGGCGCCGAGAACAGCCTGCTTGAGCGTGCCACGAGCACCGAGGTGGGCGAAAAGCTGCTTGACCTGATCGCCTGGTGGGAAAGCTACACAGCCAATGAGCCGGCAGGACTCGACAACAATCCCTCCCCCGGCAACCGGGCCGGCGGGCTGACCACCATTCTCGAGAAGTCGCTCGGTGCCGTCGCCAAGGGGGGCACCACCAACCTCGTCGATGTCATCGGCTATGGCATGCCGGTCGAAAAGCATGGCCTCGTCTTCATGGACTCCCCCGGCTTTGATCCGATCTCGGCCACCGGCCAGGTCGCCAGCGGAGCCAATCTCATCGCCTTCACCACCGGCCGCGGCTCATGCTTTGGCTGCCGCCCGGCTCCATCCGTGAAGCTCGCGACCAACTCCGCCATGTTTCACCGCATGGAGGAAGACATGGACATCAATTGCGGCGTCATCCTCGACGGATCGGCGACGATCGAAGAGATGGGCGAGAGGATTTTTGCTGACATGCTGGCCGTTGCATCCGGGCGCCCGACCAAGAGCGAGCTTCTCGGATATGGCGAGGACGAATTCGCTCCCTGGCACGTTAACGCCTGGCTCTAGGGACGTCCGAATGTCGAAGTTCATGGTGATATCTGAAAAGGACTGCCCGTCGGTCCAGACCAGCCGGCCAGTTGGACGCACCCCTCCGGACCCCGACCGTCCGAGAGTGCGATGACGGTCATTGCCACGAAATCCTCCGCAGCGGTGCCAGGCCCGCGCCTCAGCATTGATATCGGCGGCACGTTCACCGATCTCGTGCTCGCCCGCGCCGGGGGCCGCAGTTTTTCGCGTAAGGTCAGTTCGACACCGGCCGCGCCTGAAGACGCGGTGATGACCGGGCTTGCGCTGATCCTGGCAGATGCTGAACTCCCGGCTTCAGCGCTTCAGGAAGTGCGGCACGGCACGACCGTCGGCTCCAACACCTTGCTGCAAAAGGCAGGCGCACGCACCGGGCTCATCACCACGCGAGGGTTTCGCGACGTGCTCGAAATCGGGCGGCTGCGCACGCCGGGCATGTTCGACCTGACCTGGGACAAGCCCGAACCGCTGATCGCGCGCCGCCACCGGCTGGAGGCAAATGAACGCATCGCTGCGAGCGGCGAAGTTCTTCGGCCTCTGAATGTCGATGACATTCTCGCCGCTGGCCGCTTCTTCCGGGCCGAAGGCATCGAATCGGTTGCCCTCTGCTTCCTCAATTCCTATCGCAACCCCGTGCATGAACGGCAGGCGGCGGAGCTTTTCGCCAAGGCCTTTCCCGAAATATTCGTGACCGCCTCAGTCGACGTTCTGCCGGAAGCCGGCGAATACGAACGGACCTCAACGGCGGCCGTCAACGCTTATGTGCTGCCGGCGCTGCGCGGCTACCTCGACCGGCTCGAACAACAGCTGCGCCAGGCCGGCGTAACCGCGCCGCTTCTAATCGGCAACTCCAATGGTGGTCTGTCGGCGGTCAAGGTGGCACAGGCCAAGCCGGTCTTTTTCATTTCCTCCGGCCGTGCCTCGGGCGCGGTCGGCGGCGCCCGGCTCGGCCACGCAATGAACGAGCGGGACCTCATCGTGTTCGACATGGGCGGCACTACCGCCTCGGCGGCATTGGTCCGTGACGGTGAACTCGAGCGCACGAACGAATATGAGTTTCGCGCCGGGATGTCGGTGCCTTCCCGCTTCATAAAGGCTGGCGGCTACATGATGCGCGTTCCTACCGTCGACGTTGCCGAGGTCGGTAGCGGCGCGGGCTCGATTGCGGCAATCGATGCCGGCGGTCTTCTGGTCGTCGGGCCGAACTCCGCCGGCGCGCGGCCGGGCCCCGCCTGCTACGGGCTCGGCGGCACGCAACCGACCGTGACGGACGCCAATGCGGTTCTCGGCCTGTTGCCTCCGACGCTCGCCGGCGGCGCCGTGGCGCTCGATCTTGACGCGGCGCGCACCGCGATCGCACGCAACCTCGGCGTCCGCCTCGGCCTTGATGTCGAACAGGCGGCTCTCGGTATCCGCAAGGTCGCCAATGCCAATATGGTCCGCGCCATTCGCGCGGTTACGATCGAACGCGGGCTCGACCCGCGTGAGCTGACATTGCTTGCCTTTGGCGGCTCCGGACCGGCCCATGCCTGTGACCTTGCCCACATGCTGGAGATCGAGCGCGTGCTTTTCCCGCCCGGCCCGGGCGTTTTCACCGCCACGGGCATGCTCGCCGGGGCCGCCGAACACCACGAGCTTCGCCCGATCGGCATGCCCCTGGCGGCGGTGATCCGGGAAGAGGTCGAAGCCCTCCGCAACCAGATGCAGGTGGCCGCACGGCACGCGCTCGCTGAGCAGGGCTTCCCACCCGACACCGTCACCTTCGACTGCCGGATCGACCTGCGCCTCAACGGCCAGCAAGCCGCCCTGTCGGTGCCGCTGCCCGATAACCTGGGGACACTGCGTGCGGCCTATCTCACCCTTTACAACGACGCCTACGGTTATACGCCGACCGATGAGATCGAGGCGGTTTCCCTGCGTTTGCGCGCATATGGAGCGGACGGCGCCCCGCTCGACGCTCTGCCATCGGTCGACGGGGCGGGTGGGGCCAAACCCGCGACAACGCGCCGGGCTTTCTTCGAATCCTGTGGCTGGTGCGATGTCCGGATCGTCCGCCGCGCCGATTTCGTCTCGCGGATTGCTGGGCCGGTCATCATTGAGAGCGACGATTCGACGATCGTGATTCCGCCGGAGGTAAGTGCTGCACCCAGCGTCGGTGGCGCCATCCTGGCAACCTTCGTCAACGGGGCGCAGCCATGAGCGTGGCTTTCGATCCCATCACCTTCGCCGTCATCAAGAGTGCCCTCGACACCATAGTCGACGACATGGCCTATGCCGTCATGCGCACCGCGCGCTCGCCCATCGTACGCGATGTCCTCGATTATTCGGTGACGCTGTGCGACCGCCAGGGACGCATCCTCAGCCAGGCCAAAACGGTGGCCCTGCATCTGGGCGCGGTGCCGGATGCGATGGAGCACGTGCTCGACCGGTTTGCCGGCGATCTTCACCCGGGCGACGTCGTGGTCTTCAACGATCCCTATGAAGGCGGCATGCACCTGCCCGACATTTTCATGTTCAAGCCGATCTTCTCGGGCGAACGGCTGCTGGGTTTTTCGGTGGTCATCGCCCACCATTGCGATGTCGGCGGGCGCGTCCCCGGCTCCAATGCCTCCGATTCGACCGAGATCTTTCAGGAAGGGCTGCGCATCGCGCCCATGAAGCTTTACGAGCGCGGCGCCCCGAACAGGACCCTGCTCACGATCATCGAGAAGAATGTGCGCCTGCCCGATCTGGTACTCGGCGACATCGATGCGCAATACGCCACCTGCAATATCGGCGAGCGCGAATTGCTGCGCCTGTTCGAGCGCTATGGCGAAGCACTCGAGGATTATTTCGAACGGCTTATCGATTACGGCGAGACACTGACCCGCAAGGCGATCGCCGCATGGCCCGACGGCGAATACCGCTTCACCGACTACATCGACGGCGACGGCTTTTCCCCCGATCCGATCCCGATCGTGTGCTGCATCACGGTCAAGGGCGATCACCTCTGGGTCGATTTCACCGGATCGTCGCCTCAGGTGAAGGGCGCCATCAATTCCACGCTCTCCTTCGTCAAGTCCGCCACATATCTCACCATACGTTGCGCGCTCGAGCATGAAGTGCCCAACAATGCCGGCGTCTATCGCTGCATCACCGTCACGGCACCCGAGGGTTCGATCCTCAACCCCAAAATGCCGGCACCGGTCGCGGCCAGGGCACTCACCGGCTACCGGGTCGTCGATTGCGTGATGGGCGCGCTGGCGCAGATCGCGCCCGAGAGGCTGATGGCCGCCGGCGAAGGCGGCAATACCGTCGTCGCCCTTGGAGGCTATGGATCGGACGGCAAGCCCTTCGTGCTGGTGGACATGATCAACGGCGCCTGGGGCGGCCGCCCCGGCAAGGACGGCATCGAGGGCATCACAAATCCCAGCCAGAACATGTCGAACCTGCCCATCGAGACCATCGAGGCGCGCTTCCCCGTGTTGATGGAGCACTATGCCCTGCGCCCGGATTCCGGGGGTGCCGGACGCTATCGCGGCGGCATGGGCCTCATCCGCCAATATCGGTTGCTGGCCGACAATGCCGTGCTGCAATTGCGCGCCGACCGCGCCGTCCATGCGCCCTACGGCCTTTTCGGCGGCGGGCCGGCAGCCCTTTCGCGCAATTTCATCGATGAGGGTGAAGGCTGGCGCGCCTTGCCGGCCAAGACGACGCTCGAGATCGGCCGCGACACGCTGATCCGCCATGAGCAGGCGGGTGGCGGCGGCTGGGGCAAGCCATCGGAGCGTGACCCGGCCGCGATTCAGCGCGACCTCGACGACGGCAAGATCAGCGCGGCCCGGGCACTTGCGGATTATGGCTATGGAGAGGGTCAATCATGACGGATGGCAAGGTTGCAGTGGTCACCGGCGGCGCCAGCGGCATCGGCGAGGCAGCGGCACGACGCTTCGCCGAAGCCGGCTGGACCGTGGAAATCGCCGATCTCAACGAGACCAGCGGCAGCGCTATCGCAGCCGAGCTCAATGGCAATTTCAGCCGCCTTGACGTCGCCGTCGAAGACGAAGTCCTTGCCTTCGCCGCAGACGTCTACGACCGGCGCGGACGTGTCGATGCGCTCGTCAATTCCGCCGGTTTGCTGCAGAACCCGACCCGTATCGCCCGAATGGCCATGGCCGACTATGATCGGATCCACGCCGTCAATGTGCGCGGTACGTTACTGGTCAATCGGGCTTTCTCGGTCCGCATGGCCGAGGCCGGCGCGGGCGCGATCATCAATCTGTGCTCTCTGACGACCTTCCGTCCCTCCGGACAGGTTGCCTATGCGCTCGGCAAGGCGTCGCTCCGGATGCTGACGGAGCTGATGGCGGCCGAACTCGGACCACAGGGCATCCGCGTCAACGCCGTGGCGCCAGGCTATACCCTGACGCCAGCGATGCAGGCTCGCATCGACAAGGGCGAACGCGACCCCCGCCTTGTCGAGGAAAAATCGGCCCTCGGCCGGTTCGTCCAACCGCGCGAGGTCGCCGAAGCAATCCTCTTTCTGTGCTCTGACGCGGCATCTGCCATCACCGGGGTCACGCTTCCGATCGATGCCGGCTGGCTGGCCACCAGCGCCTATCTCGCCTATGCCAGCCAGCCTGACTAAGCCTCAGGCGTAGTTGATATACATCGTCTTCTTCTGGAAATAGGCGTCGATACCGTATTTGCCGTCTTCGCCGCCGATGCCGCTGTCGCGGATGCCGGCATGATGGGCATGGACGGCGTCGCCGCCCGGCCGGTTGACATAGATCTCGCCGAAGCGAAGCTCGCGGACGAGCCGCATCATCCGGCGCACATCCTTGGTGAACACATAGGCGGAAAGCCCGTAGCGGCTTTCATTGGCAAGCCGCAAAGCTTCGTCGAAATCAGTGACCCGCATCACCGGCACGACCGGCCCGAAGACTTCATCCTGCATGATCGCCATGGAATTGTCGTCAACCGACATGACCGTCGGCTCATACCAGTGGCCGTGTGAGAAGACCCCTTCAGTCAGCCGCCGGCCACCGGTGAGGATTTCGGCGCCGGCGGCCTTGGCGCTCTCGACCATCCGGTCGACCTTTTCGAGCTCGGGGCCGGAGAATTTCGGGCCGACATCGACGAGCGTGGTGGGATCGCCCACCTTGAGCATACGCACAGCGCGGATGAAGCGCTCAAGGAACTCGTCCGCGATCTTCTCGTGGACATACATGCGCTCATTGCAGATGCAGATCTGCCCGCAATTCTCGAAGCGCGACAGAACCGCCGCACGTACCGCCGCGCCGATATCCGCATCCTCGGCGACGATGAAGGGGGCTTTGCCGCCAAGTTCGAGCCGCAGGACCTTGAGGTCCTCGGCAGCGTTGCGGAAGATGTCCTTGCCGGCGCGCACGCTGCCGGTGAGCGTGATGAGACGCGGAACGGGATGCTGCACAAGCGCGCGCCCGATCCCTTCGCCGGTACCGCTGACGACATTGATCACGCCCGGCGGAAAGTCGACCTGGCGCGACAGCTGTGCGATCTCGAGCGCGGTCGTCGGCGTACCTTCATGCGACTTGATGACGATGGTATTGCCGGCGATCAGCGCAGGTCCCATCTTTCGGCACATGAGGCCGGCCGGATAATTCCAGGCGGTCAAGCCGATGACGACGCCATGGGCGACCCGCTGGATCCACACCTGCTCGTCCGCCACGTCGGAAGGGATGATATCGCCCGTGATGCGGCGGGCTTCCTCGGCAGCATAGGTGAGGTAGAGCGCGGCACTCTCGACTTCGCCGCGAGCCTCCTGCAGTGGCTTGCCCTGCTCGGCAATGATGATCTGAGCCAGCCTTTCCCGGTCCTGCAGGATCAGTCGCGCCAGATCCTTGAGCAGTTGGCCGCGGCTGGCCGGGGGCATGGCCTCCCAGGCCGGCTGGGCGCGATAGGCCGCCATGACGGCTTGGTCCGCATCTTCGGCGCTGCCCTTGGGCACCGAGGCGATGATCGCGCCAGTGGCGGGATTTTCCACCTCGAGCCATTGCTTGACGGTGGAATCGACCCACTCCCCGTTGATGTAGTGTCGATAGCGGTCGGTGCCCTTAACGAGCTCCTTCATGGCCGGCATTTGAACGGTCCTCGATTGGCAAGATTCAATGGAAAGTCCCCTGGGGCACATAGCCTGCCGCGACCGGCAGCCAGAGGGTGATCTGCGGCACGAAGACGAGCACGAGCAACGCCGCGATAAGGACGACGAGCATTGGCCAGACCTCGGCAAGGATATGGGCGACCTTGATGCCGGTGATTCCGGCGAGCAGGAAAACCACTTGCCCCATCGGCGGCGTCACCAGCCCGATCATCATGTTGACCGTCGAGACGACGCCGAAATAGACAGGGTCGATGCCAAGGCCACGCACGGTCGGCATCAGGATCGGAATGACGATGAGCAGCATCAGTAGGGTGTCGAGAAAAGCACCCAGGACCAGAAACAGCATCGTCACCAGGAACATGAACATCGGCGCGCTCAAGTGCTGCGCAGCGATCCACAAGCCCAATTTGTCGGGGATCTGCTCGGCGGCGACGATGTAGTTCATCACCACTGCGCCGGCGATGGTGATCGCAACGACGGCGGTTGAGCGCGATGAAGCAGCAAGTACGCGAAACAAGCTGCGCAGCGAGAGCGAGCGGTACCAGAACAGGGCCAGCAGCAGCGCAACAAAGGCGGCGACCGCTGCTGCCTCGGTCGGTGTAACGGCGCCCGAATAGATGCCGCCGAGGAGAATCACCGGCAGAAAGAGCGTCGGCGCGGCATCGCGGGTCACGGCCACGGCTTCCTGCATGCTCGGCCTGGGTTGGGTCGGAAACTTCTGTACCCGCGCCTGGATGCCGACGAGGGTCATCATGACCACGGCAAGGAAGAGACCCGGGCCTACGCCACCCAGGAACAGATAGCCGATGGAGGTGCTCGACACGACGCCATAGAGCACCATGGGAATGGAAGGCGGAATGATCGGTCCCAGGATCGACGAGGCGGCGGTGAGCGCCGCGGCGAAGCCCGGGCGGTAGCCGGCCTTGATCATCATCTCGATCGAAATCTTGCCGGGCCCGGCGGCGTCCGCCAGCGCGCTACCGCTCATGCCGGCAAAGATGACGCTTGCGACGATGTTGACATGCGCCAGGCCGCCCCGGAAACGGCCGACCAGCAGATTGGCGAAGCCGAACATCTTGTCGGTCATCGCGCCGGCATTCATCAGGTCAGCCGCAAAGATGAACAGCGGCACGGCGAGCATGACGAAATCGCCGTATATGCCGTTCAGGCTCTGGCTTGCCACCAACCCCATGTCGCGTCCCGACACGAGGAAATAGACGATGCCGGCCGCAAGCATGGCATGGCCGAGCGGCATGCCGACAGCCATCCACACGAAGAAGGCGACGAACATGATCTCGGCGGCAAGGGACATGGAAAAACCGGCCAGACTAGAGGTGCCACCGCCAGCCCGGGCGCAAAAGATGCCAAAGCCGCCGCAGCGCGCTGATAACAACGGCAATTACGAAGATCAGAAAGCACCCGAACACGACGTCCATGGGCACGCCCAGCATGGTCGAATGACGCATGCGCATGAAGTAGATGTAGTCCGCAGTGCCCGGCAGCACCGCCAGGAACACGACGGCCAGCGACAGCGTCACGAATATCGCCGCGACGCGTCGCACCTTCTCCGGGAGCAGATTATACACCACGTCGAAAACGATATGCTGGCGCTCCTTGAGAAGTATGTCGCTCGACCAGAAGACGATCCACACGAAAGCGATGACGCAGAGCTCGTTCGCCCAGGACAGCGGCGAATCGAAAACATAGCGAGCGGTGATGCCGGCCACGAAGCTGGCAAACATCACCGCGAATGCGACGACGGCAACGCCTTCGGCGAACCGTCGCCACACGCTGGCAAGAAAAGCCATCGCTCCGATCGAACTTAGGCCGCCTGAATGCGCTGAAGCAGGCCCTTGGGCCAGCTCTTCGAGAACTTGGAATTCAGGAAGGCGTTGAGCACGTGCTTCTGGAAAGCCGCCACGTCCGGGGTCGTCACGGTATTGCCATGCGCCTCGAAAAACGCCTTGCCCTGCGTTTCGGTCTCGGTGACGCCGTCGTCGTTGACCTTCTTTCCGGCATCCTCCGCGGCCATAATCGCGTTCTTCTCACTGTCGCTCAAACCGTCCCAGAAGGGCTTGGCGAAGGTGAAGAAGACATTGGCCACCTGATGGCCGGTCAGCACGACCTGCTTGGTGACCTCGTAGAATTTCGAGGCGATGGCATCCGGCAGCGGATTTTCAAGCCCGTCGATCGTTCCCGTCTGCATGCCCAGATAGACTTCTTCGAAGGCCAGCGGCGTCGCCGTGGCGCCCAGTGCATTGCCGAGGAACAGCCATTCGGGTGAGTTCGGCATCCGCAATTTGACGCCCTTGAGATCGGCGGGAACGTTGACCGTGCGCTGCTTGCGCAACATCACGTGGCGCGTGCCCAGATACTGGCTGCGCACGATTTGCAGCTGCAGATCCTTTGCCACCTTGGCCTTGAATTCCTTGCCGATCTCGCCGTCGTAAACCGCATCGAGATGCTTGGCATTGCGGAACAGATAGCCCGTCGTGAAGATCGAATATTCCGGAATGAGCTGGGAGATATCCGAGGGCGAGGTCAAGGCGACCTCAAGGTTGCCGCGCTGCATCGCGTCGATCTCGGTCCCCTGCGCAAACAGCGTCCCGTTGTAATGGATCTGCACATCGAAGGCGCCCGGCATCGACTTGTCGAGGGCATCCTTGAAGGCCCTCAGGGCTTTCGACTGCCACTCGGTATCGGGTCCCGGCGTCGAGATGCGGATGACCTTTGCCGCGGCGAATGCCCTGCGGCTGACGAATGGCGCCGCAATCAGCGCGGCGCTTCCGGCCAGAAACGAGCGGCGCCCGATCCTGCGATTGAACGGTGATGCAATCTTCGATTCGGTCATGATGATTTCCCCCTTGGCAGCAGTTGACGGACTACGCGTCCGGTCCCTTCCCTACGAAGCTGGCGGCGTAGCGCTTGTCGCTCCCAATCCGATGCTCACATCGGTACGGACTGCCGTCAAGCAGAATGTTGACAATCTGCAATTAATCTTGAAGATACCGCCTGCCGACCAGCGGAGTTGGCGCTGTTTATGCCCAATGAGGATGACGTGACCGGACTGCCGCAGTTGAACTATCTCTCTGCGGCGATCGTCACGCCGCTGATGCCGGATTACCGGCCAGACCTGCCCCGCTTGCTCGATCACGTTCGTTGGCTATTCGCCCGCGGCTGCGACGGGGTCACGCTTTTCGGCACCACCGGCGAGGGGCCGGAATTCTCAGTCGAGGACCGCACCACAACGCTTGACGGGATGATTGCCGGCGGGATCGATCCTGGGCAAATCATCGTCTCGATCAGCGCGTTGAGTATCTCCGACATCGTGCGGCTCGCCCGTCACGCCACCAGCCGGCGTGTCGCCGGCGTCCTCCTGATGCCGCCCTGCGTCTATCGCGACGGCATCACTGAGGACGGCACCTTCCGCTTCTATGACACGGTCATCGCCAGCATCGGCAATCCCGATCTGCGGCTCTATTTGTACCATTTTCCCGACATCTCCGGCGTGCCGATCACACCACAGGTGATCCGGCGGCTCGATGAGCGCTATCCCGGCACGATTGTCGGTGTGAAGGATTCTGGCGGCGACATCGACGTCACCAAGGACCTGGTGCGCCGCTTCTCGCATCTGTCGATCCTTACGGGCACCGAGATCCATCTGCCGCATTTGCTGAGCGTCGGCGTGCGCGGCACCGTGTGCGGCCTGGCCAATGTCATGCCCCGCCTGATACGCACCATGATGGATCAGTCGACCGAATTCGACCGCCGCCAGCTCCTGCCCGACCTGCGAAGCGCCGACGTCATCCTGTCGCGCCGACCGTTCATCGCTTCGGTCAAGACCGTGCTCGCCAGCACTACGGATGAGCCGAACTGGCGCCGCGTCGTGCCGCCCTTGGCGGAGTTGCCCATGCTGGAACGCGAGCGCGTTGCTGCCGACTTCCGCCGCTGGGAGGCGAGCCTGCCCGAAGAGTGGCGCAGCCTGGAACAGGCGCACGATCGGCCCGCCAACGTTGTCGACCTCAAGCGCGCCTGAGCGCCCGCTCCACTGGTGCAGCCATGGCCCATTCGCTGAACAACGCCCCGCCCTCCGAAGCGCCGGTGATCCTCCCCAATCGGCCCGATCTCGATGGCCCGGCTATTCGGACCTTGCGCGAGGATCTTGCCGCTTGCTTCCGCATGGCGGCGCGCCTTGGCATGCATGAAGGGATCTGCAATCACTTCTCGGCGGTAATCCCCGGCCATGACGACCTGTTTCTGGTCAATCCCTATGGCCGCGCTTTCAGCGAAGTGACGGCCTCCAGCCTGCTGGTGTGTGACTTTCACGGCAACGTTCTCGCCGGCGAGGGCATGCCGGAATCGACCGCCTTCTACATCCACGCCGAGATCCACCGTCGCCTGCCGCGCGCCCGGGTCGCCTTCCATACGCATATGCCCTACGCAACCGCCTTGACGATGATTGAGGGCGAACCACTGCTCTTCGCCGGACAGACAGCGCTCAAGTTCTACGGGCGCACGGTGGTCGACCCGGACTATAACGGCCTTGCGCTCGATCATGGCGAAGGCGAGCGGATCGCCGCGGCGATCGGCTCAGCCGATATCGTCTTCATGAAGCATCACGGCGTCATGGTCGTCTCCGGCAATGTCGCGGAAGCCTTCGACGACCTCTATTACCTTGAGCGCGCCGCTGAGGTGCAATGCATTGCCCAGGCGACCGGGCGGCCAATCGTTCCCATCGCGCCCGAAGTCGCCGCCGCCACGGCCCGCCAGATGCGGCAGGGCGATCCGGAATCGGCGCGCCTGCACCTGCTGAGTGTCCGTCGCCTGCTCGATCGCGAGGAGCCGGACTACCGGCACTGAATTCACCAATAGGAGCAAAGTCATGTCCTGGAGCGGCGTCTTTCCTGCTGTGACCACCAAGCTGAAAGAAGACGGCGGGCTTGATCTGGCAGCGACGCAGGCCAGCATCGACAGGCTGATCGGCGGCGGCGTGTCCGGTGTTGTCGTGCTGCCCATGCTGGGCGAGAACGCGGCCCTTGCGCAGAGCGAGCGTGACGCCGTGGTTTCGGCAGCAAAAGAAGTCGTTGATCGGCGCGTGCCGCTGCTCGTGGGCCTTGCCGAGTTGTCCACCGATGACGCGGTTGCCGCCGCCCGCCACAACCAAAGTCTGGGCGCCGAAGGGCTGATGGTCTTTCCAAGCCTCGCCTATCGCACCGACCGGCGCGAAACCATCGACTGGTATCGCGCCGTGGCAGGGGCAAGCGACCTGCCCATCATGATCTACAACAACCCCATCGCCTTTGGTGTCGACGTGGACGGCCTCACGCTCGATGCACTGGCCGATGTTCCCGGCATCGTCTGCATCAAGGAAGAGTCGGGCGACATTCGTCGGGTCACCGATCTTTACAACCAATTCGGCGACCGTTTCGCCATCTTCTGCGGGGTCGACGACCTGATTCTCGAAAGCCTGGCATTGGGAGCCACCGGCTGGGTCTCGGGCATGGCCAATGTCTGGCCCGCCGAATGCGCGCAACTGTTTGCGCTTGGCAGCACCGGCGACATCGAAGCCGCCCGTTCGCTCTACCGGCTGATGACGCCTGCCTTCCACCTCGATACCAGCGTCAAGCTCGTCCAATACATCAAGCTCGCCGAGCACATTGTCTATGGCGCACCGGAACATGTGCGCCGCCCGCGTCTGGCGCTCGAGGGTGAAGAGCGACGCATGGTCGAGGGCATAATCAACGACACCGTGGAAAAACTGGCGAAGCGCTAGGGCAATTCCGGGCGGCCGACGCCTACCCCTTCACCGCCCCTTGCAGCAGGGCCGCCACGAATTGCCTCTGGAAGACCAGGAAGAGGATGACGGTCGGCGCAATAATGATCAGCGATCCGGCGCACAGCAGCGGAATGTTCGTGCCCCATTGGCCCTGAAAGGCGCCGAGGGCTCCAGCCATCGTCCGCTCAAGCGGGTTCTCGACGAGGACGACCGGCAGCAGGAACTGGTTCCAGGTCCACAGGAACTGGAGGATCGCCAGCGAGGTGATCGCAGGTCGGGCGATCGGGACCTGCACCAGCCAGAAATGTTGCCAGGTGCTGGCGCCGTCGATCTGCGCCGCCTCACCCAATTCGGTCGGCACATTCACGAAATGCGCCCGCATCCAGTAGACCGAAAAAGGCATGAACAGGCCAATGAGCGGCAGGATGATGGCGAATTTGGTGTTCAGCAGACCGAGCGCGCGCACTTCGTAGTAGAGCGGCGTAATCACGCCTTCAAACGGCAAGGTCAGGCCGAGGACAAACAGCAGATAGATGAAGCGGTGGCCACGCGGCATCAGCGCGGCCAGGCCAAATCCGGCGAGCGTTCCGATGAAGACTGACGTCGGAACGACGAATAGCGCGATGATCGTGCTGGAGAGCAGCAATCGCGCCATGCTGGCGTCGTTGAACGCCTCGACATAGTTCTGCCATTGCGGATCGGAGGGCCACTGCAAACCGGGCGGGTAGCTTCCGGACGGTGCCAGCGACGCCGAGAACATGGTGATGAACGGCAGGAGCGTGACGAACATCAGCCCGACCAGGATGGTCTTCGGCACAATTCCGCTGAACGCGCTTTCCCTCATTTCGGCGTCCTGCGCATGTACCATTGGATGGGGAGGATGCAGACGATGACCAGCACCATGAGGACCACGGCAAGAGCCGACGCGAGCCCGACCTGCCGGTGCGCGAAAGCCAGGCGGTAGATCTCCAGTCCGGGGACCGTCGTCTGCAGGCCCGGGCCGCCGCCGGTCGCGATATAGACGATGTCGAAGCTCGCCAGCGCCGCGATCACCGTCACCGTCACGCAGACGCCAATCTCCTGACGAAGGCCAGGGACCGTAACCCAGATGAACTCCTGCCAAGGCGATGCGCCGTCGAGCTTGGCCGCCTCGTACAGGCTCGGGTCGATTTTGGTGATCCCGGTGACCAGAAGCATCGTGCACAGGCCGAGCAGCACCCAGGCACCGATGATGCCGACGGCGGGCAAGCGCGAAGTCAAAATCTCCCAGCCAGCCGCGCGCCAGATTTCCGAGCCCGACGATGGTCAGAAGCTGATTGATGACGCCGTCCGACGCCAGCACCCAGCTCCAGGCGATGCCGGCGGCGACCAAGGGGATTACCTGAGGAAGGAAGAGCACGGCGCGCACCGTCGCACCGAAGCGACCGGCAAGCTGGCTGCGGATTGCCGAGGCGACCGCCAGGCCGATCCCGACGGGTATGATGGTGAAATAGGCGACGAGCTGGAAGGCGTTGCCGATGATCTGCAGCAAATCGGAATCGGTCAGCACCGTCACGTAGTTGGACAGGCCGCGGAATTGCGAGGGCCCGATGCCGTCCCAGTGCAAGAGCGAATAGTAGACCGACACGAGAATCGGCCAGAGCACGAACGTTGCGTAGAAGATCAGGGCGGGGGCAATGAACGCCCACGCCACCAAAGCACCGCGGCTCCTCGAGGGTGCGAAGAGCCGCGGGCCAATGTGCGTGTCGGTCGATTGCTTGTCGGTCATCAACTCGAGGTGATGTGAACGCTCGTCAGTCTAGCGCGAAAGTTCCTTCTCGTATTCCGCCTGCACCGCCTTGAGCATGCCGGCGGCGTCCTGGCGGCCGCCGACCATCCGCTGCAGCTCCGGCGTCCAGCCATCGGAGAAGATGGCACCGGTGGCGTTGGCGATGAAGTCCATCGCACCGTTCTCCTTGCCGATGACCGTTCCGGCCGCCAGCGTTTCGGCCGTCACGCTGCCGGGAGCGACCGCCGGCATGGGCAGGTCGGGCGGTCCACCGGGATTGGAGCCACCGACCTCGACGTTGATCTTCCTGGCCTCGGAATTGTTGCTGACCCAATTGAGGAAGAAGGCTGCGCAGTCCGGATTCTTGGCCTTGGCGCCGATGCCGTAGGTCAATGGCGCCGACATGGCGGCATGTTTGCCACCGGCCTTGGCGGGCGGCATGAGGAAGAAGCCGGCATTGCCCGGCATCTGCTTGTCGAGGTTGCCCGACTCCCAGTCGCCGTTGAACAGCAACAGGCCCTTGCCGCCGATGAACCGGCTCATCCCGGTCGCATAGTCAATGGCGTTGGCGTCGGACGGGAAGTAGCCGGCCTTGATCCACTGCTCCAGATGCTTGGCGGCCTCGAGGTTCGACGGCGTGTCGATGGTCGCACCGGGCTTTTGGAAGATCCAGTCGTTGATCGGACCCGGCGGGCCAAACGCTCCCATCAGGTCCTGAAGCGGGAACGCCAAGCCGGCGTTCGGCTTGTTCCACTGAACGATCGGCTGGATTCCCGCGGCTTTCGCCTTGGCCATCAGGTCTTCCAGTTCGGCCACCGTCTCCGGCACCTTGGTCATGCCGATCTTCTTGGCCAGGGTCTTGTTGTAGAAGACGCCGGTCATCGAGTAGTTGAGCCCCATGGCGTAGAGGGAGCCCTGACCACGCGGCCGGCCGCCGTCGGCAACTCGGTTCTGCGACAGCTCGGACGGCGGATATTTGTCCCAGCCAAAGGCGGTGACGTAGCCGTCGAGGTTCTTCAGCAGCCCGTCCTTAACCAGGTCGCTGATCGAGGGCAGTCGGATGAGGTCCGGCGCATTGTCGCCCGCCAGAACACGCGGGCTGTTCTCCATCAGGTTCTTGAACAGGTCTTCCTTGATGTCGAACTTCACGTTCGGGAACTGACGCGAGAACTCCTCGGCCAGCTTGTCGGCAAGCGGAAAGCCCGTCTCGAAGTAAGCATTGAGGGTGACCGGGTCGGCGCCGCAACTGGGAGCGGCCACCGCGACCCCTCCCGTGGCGGAAGCGACGGCCATCGCAAAGAGGCCGGCTGTTGCGTAGATTCGCACCATCAACTTTTCCTCCCCTTAGTTTTCAGTTGCTAAATGCATTTAGCACGACCGCGCCAAAATGGTCAATGGAGGAGGCCGTCGTAGGGAGGCGCGCAGCGCGCTCAATGCGCGGAAGCGACCACGGTGCGCAGCGCGTCGATGATCGATGTGCCGCGATTGTCGCCGATGCCTTCCATCAGGTTGGTGACAAACGCGAAACCCAGCCTCAGCTCCGGCTCGGCGAAAGCGACCTGCCCTCCGGCGCCGTCGTGCCCGAAGCCGCGCGCCGTGAGATAGCGGCGCGCCGGCAAATCCAGCTGGAATCCCATTCCCCAGCGCGACCAGGGCGGAGGCACGGGGAAAACCGGCTCACCCTGGCTCTGGACCTGCGTCACGCGGACAACCGTTTGTTCGTCCAGCAGTCTCACGCCCGCCGTCTCGCAGACCGTTGCCGACCAGATTCGGGCAAGCGATCGCGCGTCCGCTATTCCTCCGGCACCGGGGATCTGCACATGCCACAGACGCGGGTCGTTGAAGCCGGTATCGGGGCCGGCGAGAGCCGCCGGCAAGGCATCGCCCAGCGTCGTCGCACGGCTGCGCCAATCGTCGCCTTCGTCCGCCGCTGCCTGCAACGCCAGGCCATCGCCAACGGTCAGATATGAGACCCTGGCATCCTCCGACGACGGCAGCCCGATCCACGCGTCGGCTGCAAGCGGACGGGCGACGGCTTCGGCGAACTGCTCGCCCGGCGATTTTCCCGTCACGCGCCTGATCAGTTCGCCGACCAGCCACCCATGTGTCAGCGCGTGATACGCGTGGCCATGACCGGGCGGCCACAGCGGTTCCTGCTCCTCCAGGAGGCGCACCATCTTCTGCCAATCGAGGATATCCTGCGTCGTCAGCCGGACGCGCGGCGCAGACAACCCTGCCTGATGGCTGAGAAGGTGCCGGACCTTGACCTGCTCCTTTCCCGCCTGACCGAACGCCGGCCAATATTGCGTAACCGGCGCCTCATAATCGAGCCGGCCATCCTCGACCAGTTGCGCGGCGACAATCGACGCAAGGCCTTTGGTGCAGGAGAACAGGACGTTGACGGTCTCCTTCGTCCAGGGCGCGTCGGTGCGCGCATCCGCGATGCCGCCCCACAGGTCGACGACGGGCTGGCCGTCGACATAGACGCACACTGCGGCGCCAGCGCCGCGCTCGTTTGCCACCACCGCGGAGAAGGCGTCGGCGACGCGCTCGAACCCTTCGTTGACGAAGCCTGAAATCGAATCACTCATTGTCAGCGCCTGCTGTGCGGCCGTCTCTGCACCGGCCGCCGGAACCTCCCACGAATGGGCCAGGCTGCCAATTGGCTTGCGGTGCCGGGCGCAATCGGTTGGCGGCCGCCGCCGCGACAATCCCCTGCGGCCGCTCCGGGTGAGGCTTGCTAAAAGCATTTAGCGCGTGCGATTGTCAATCCTTGTTCCGGCGCACGATGAGGATCGTCTGCTGCGCATGATGCAAGTCATGGGATGCGAATCATCGCGTGGCCGACAGGTGGTTGCACGCGCCTATTGGCCTCGCGCGCACACCTGATCCGACGAGGCGCTCACGCCCAGGACAACAGCCGATGCAAGATACCCTGGATTTCCGATCACCGGGCGACGCTGCTGCGGATTTCATCGCGGCGAGCGAAAGCGCGTCTCTGGATCTGCATTCGGTCCTGCTTCTGCATCACGGGTCCATCGTTGCCGAGGCATACCGGGCGCCGTTCGATGCGGATACGCCACATCGCATGTACTCCGTCACCAAGAGCTTCGTTGCGAGCGCCATCGGCCTGGCCATCACCGACGGGCTGCTGACGGTCGAGGATCGGGTGGTCGACATCTTCCCCGACCTTGCTCCTGATCCGATCGACCCGCATCTTGCCGAACTGCGCGTCAAGCACCTGCTGACGATGACGGCGGAACATCCGGCGCGTCCCGCGGCGCCGGGCACACACAACACGCCGTCGGTTGCCGCGTATCTTGCCGAGACGCTGGCGCTGCGGCCCGGGAGCCGTTTCGAATATTCCAGCCCCTCCTCCTATATGCTGGCCGCGATCGTACAGCGCCTGACGGGAGAGCCGGTCGACGCGTATCTCCGGCCTCGCCTGTTTGATCCATTGGCAATCGCCACGCGCCCTTGGCTGAGCAGCGACGAGGGCGTCAATAACGGTGGTTGGGGCTTGCACCTGACGACGCGCGAGTTGGCGCGGTTTGGACAGCTCTATCTGCAACACGGCATCTGGCAGGGACAGCGCCTCTTGCCGGCGGCCTGGGTCAACGAAGCCACGAGCAAACAGTTCGCATCCTGGGGCAATGCCGGCGCGCCCGACTGGATCGCCGGTTACGGCTACCAGTTCTGGCAGAACCGCCGGGAAGGCTACCGCGCCGACGGCCTGCTCGGTCAGTTCTGCCTCGTGCTGCCGCGGCTCGATGCCCTGATCGTCACCACTGCCGGCACGCTGAACACCCAACGCCTCCTCGATCTTGCATGGGAGACGCTGGTGCCGGCGCTCGACGGCGGCATTGGCCCGGCGGCGAGCGACGCAAATCCGGCGTTCCCGGCAACGCCGACAGGCGCACCGGTTTCGCCCCGTGCACACGAACTCAACGGCACCACGTTCGCGTTGAGCGAGCCGCTCATTTTGCCGTCACGTTTCTACGGCGGTCAGGCTGCGATCGTCTCCGCCACGGTACGGCTCTCCGACGAGGCCGTCATTCTCGCTCTGACCGACCGCAACGCGACCTATCGGCTGCCCATCGGCGTCAATAGGTGGGCCGGCGGGACAAGCCCGATATCGACCGGCTATCCCGAGCCGTACAAGGGCCTGGCTCGCTGGGAAACGCCCGATCGGCTGACCGCCGAACTGGTGTTCACCGAAGGCGGTTTCCGCATGACATTCGTCTTTGGCCTCGATCCCCTCGTGCTGACACTCAAGACTCCGGCCAATCCGGGCCTCGAGGGCGGCGAGATCGTCGGCCGGCCGTTTCCGTGAGCAGCCATCGACGACGACAGCCCCCCGCCCGCGTTCGCCAAAAACTTGGCGGCTACCGCCCGGGTAGGTATGACATGCAAGTTCTGTCGTCGGGATCTCCTCATTGAAGCGATCATCAAAGATCCAGAAGCGGCGCGTCACGCTGGCCGAGGTTGCCCGGGCAGCGGGGTTGTCCCCAACCGCTGCGTCCATGATCCTGACCGGCCGCCCGGACACGCGGTTGTCGGCCACGGCCCATGGCAAGGTAATGGCGGCGGCCGCGAAGCTCGGCTATCGCCCCAATGTCGCGGCGCGCAGCCTGCGCACCGACCGCACGCAGTCGATCGCATTCATATCGGATGTGGTCGCGACCACGCGCTTCGCCACCGGCCTCATACGCGGTGCGCTGCAGGCGGCCGAGCGCGCCGACTATGTGATGCTTGTCCTGGAGACGGGCGGCGAGCCCGCACGCGAATCGGAAGCGATCGGCGCCGCCCTCGATCGTCAGGTCGACGGCATCATCTTCGCTTCCATGCGGGCCCGCGAAATCTTCGTTCCGGACATGGCTGTCGCAACTCCGGTCGTGATGCTGAACGCCACCAATCCGCGCTTCCCCGGGTCGGTCCTGCCCGATGAACTGGAGGGCGGACGGTCCGCCGTTGGCCTCCTGCTCGAGGCCGGCATCGACGCCGGCATCGCCCTGCTTGGACAGAGCGATCGTGCCGAGAAGGGACTTTTCCGCTCGCAGACCATCTCTCGCCGGGTCAAGGGAATCCGCTCCGAGATGAAGCGGAACGGGCTGGACTTCGTTGCCGAAGAATCATGCTGGAACTGGGAACCCGAGGAAGGCTACAGGCTGACCAAGCGGCTGCTGAAACGGCGGGAGCCCGTCCGCGCCATCCTCAGCATGAACGATCGCCTGGCGTTCGGCGTGTATCAGGCTCTGGCCGACGCCGGGCTCAAGATTCCCGACGACGTTTCGATCGTCTCTTTCGATAATGACGAGGTTGCCGCCTATCTGCGGCCGGGCCTGACCACGATCGCATTGCCGCACGAGCACATGGGGGTTCTGTCCGTCGAATTGCTGCTGTCCGGCGCAGTCACCGGCGAACATCTGGTACCCATGCCGGTGATCAAGCGCGGGTCGATCCGCGGGCTCGTCCCGGCCGACGGTCGATCCTGAGATCGGCCGCGCGGCGTTCGGCCGCAACCGCAACCGCCGCCGCAAATTAATCGTCCTTCCTGATCTCCTCGCCGCCGGCCATCAGCGCAATCAGTTCGTCCTGATCCTTCTCGCCCCGCTGGAAGCTGGCTGCCACGCGCCCCTGCCAAAGCACCGTATATCGGTTGCCGACGGCGAAGGCGTGGGTGGCGTTATGCGTGATGAAGACCAGCGCAATGCCGCGCGAGCGCGCCGTGCGGATGAGGTCGATGACCACCGAGGATTCGCGTACGCCGAGCGCAGCGGTCGGCTCGTCGAGGATCAGTACTCTGGCGCCGAAATAGAGGGCGCGGGCGATGGCAAGTGCCTGACGCTCGCCGCCGGACATGGTGCCGACGAGCTGGTCGGGATCGGTGACCCGGCGGATTCCCATTGCCTGGATGCGCTCGATGGCAATGCGGTTGGCCGTGTCGAAGTCGATGCGCTTGAACGGTCCCCGGCCCCGGACCGGCTCGTTGCCGAGGAAGAAATTGCGCGCGACGCTCATCAGCGGGACGGAACCGACGTCCTGGTGCACCGTGGCGATGCCCAGTGCAAAGGCGTCGCGCGGGGAAGCGAGCGTGACCGGACGCCCTTCGAAGCGGATCGCGCCCGACGTCGGGTTCTCCACACCCGACATGAGCTTGATGAGCGTGGATTTCCCCGCCCCGTTGTCACCGAGCAAGCAGTGGACTTCGCCCGGGTAGACCTCGATATCGACCGTGTCGAGCGCCCGCTCGTTGCCGTAGAGTTTGCTGACACCCTGCAATGCGATGAGGGGCGTGGCTTCGCTCATTTCCGGGCTGCTCCACGCGCCAGCGCGCGCTTGCGCACGATGTTGTTGGTCAGGACCGCGATCACGAGCAGGATGCCGATGAAGGTGCTCAGCCAGTCGGTCGACCAGCCGGTATAGAACAGACCGAGGCTGACGACGCCGTAGATCATCGTGCCGAAGACCACGCCGATGACCGAGCCGAAGCCGCCTGAGAGCAGCACGCCGCCGATGACGGCTGCAATCGCCCCCTGGAAAACGTATCCCTGCCCGGACGTGGCGTTGCCCTGGTTGTATTCGAATACCGACAGCACGCCGACGAAGGCCGCGCTCAGCGCCGTCCAGATGTAGAGGACCAGCTTGACGCGGCCGACCGGCACGCCAGCGCGTCTGGCGCCGTCGAGATTGCCGCCGACGGCCAGGGTCCAGTTGCCGAAAGGCGTCTTCTGCAGCACCCATGCGGCGAGCACTGCCGCAAGCGCCCACCACAGGATCGAGACGTTGAAGGGGCCGAACTTGGTGGCGAGCAGCGTCTTGAACAGGCTGGTTGAGTGCCACGAAATCGTGCTGGTGCCGGAGAGCAGGCGCGCAAGACCGAGCGAGGTGCCCATCAGGAACATGTTCGAGGCGAGCGTGACGATGAACGACGGCAGCTTGGTGCGCTCGACCAGCGTGGCGTTGAAGACGCCGGTGGCGACGGCGACCAGGGCGGCGAGCGCGATGCAGAGGATCTCAGGCAGGCCGTAAACATTGGCGCCGATGGCGACGATGATCGAGGCGGCGCCGACCATTGAGCCGGTTGAAAGGTCGAATTCACCGGCGATCATCAGCAGGCCGACCGGTATGGCGATGATGCCGAGTTCGGCCGATATGTTGAGCCAGCCCGCCGTCCCGGCGAGTGAAGCAAAACCGGCCTTGCCGCCGAACACCGCAAAGATCAGGTAGATGACGACCCAGGCGATGGCTGGCCCGATCCAGATGAGCTTGGCAGCGTTGAAAATCGGCACGGTGGTTTTGGCCGATTGAAGAGCGTTGCTGGCCACGTTCGTTCCGCAGTCTGGTTTTCGGGCAGGACCGGTCCACCGGACCGGTCCTGCGACGGCTTGGTTTGCCTGGATCAGTTGGCCCCGCGAATGCCCGGATACTTGGTGCTCACGGCCAGGATCTTGTCAACGTTCGAGGCATCGATCTTGAACGGTCCGGTGGTGACTTCGGACACTGGAGCGACGGCGTACTTGTCATACTGCGCCGCAATCTCCACGCCGTAGAAGCCCTGCAGGAACGGCTGCTGGTCGAGCGCAAACAGCAGGCTGCCGTCCTTGATCGCCTGTAGCGCCGGCGTGCTGACGTCGGTCGTGCCGACGACGATCTTGCGGCCGGTCTGCTTCACGGCCTCGATGGCATTTATGGCCACGGTCGGTCCCAGCGTGAAGACGCCGTCGATCGTCGGATCGGACAACAGGGCGCCGCCAACCGCCTGCTGCAGCTTCTGATCGTTGGTCGTGTCCTCATAGGGGATGGTGATCATCTTGGCCTTGCCGCCGGCGGCAACGATCGCATCCGTATAGCCCTTGCAGCGCTGCTCAAGCACCGGATTGGCCGGAACATGGTCGACGCAGATGCCGTTCTTGACGCCTGCCTTCGCTTCGGCCTCACCGCCGGCCCGGCCCATGAACGTGGGATCCTCGCCGATGAAGGTGATGGCGCCGAGCTCGCGCCACGTCTTGCGACCGGAATTGTAGACGATCACCGGGATCTTGGCGGCGACGGCCTGCTTGATCACCGGTTCGACTGCATCGGGAAAGAAGTTGCCGATCACCAGTGCGGCGGGATTGCGCGCCACCGCAGCCTCGCCCAACTTGGTATAGAGGGAGACGATGTCCGTGAAGTCCGGTGGCGCGGTGTATTGATAGTCGACGCCGAGGTCCTTGGCGGCGGCATCGGCACCGAGCTTCATCGCCCCGAAGAACGGATCGGTCAGCGGACCGCCGAGAAAGATGACGGTGCCGTCTGCCTGGGCGGCGAAGTTGGCGCCCAATAACGATGTCGTCGCAATCAGCGCACCAAGCGCTGCATTCCTGATGTAACCCTTCATGTGCTTCTCCTCCTTTGAAATCCGCGGTTGCTACCGCCATCTTTCAGAGTGACGCCCGCAGAGCACCCAGAAGCCGCCACAGGCGGCTGTGCGGTGTTGGATCGTGGACCAGCCGGTTGCCGACATAGGCAAAGGCGATCCCGGTTTCGGGATGGGCGAAAACCAGCGCCCCGCCGCGGCCGTTATGGCCGAAAGAGCCCGCACCAAGCATGGGCTCGCGCGGACAGGCCAGCATGAAACCGGCGCCGAAGCGCGTCGGCTGGTCGACAAGGACCTGGTCGGGCCCGTAGGACACCTCGGCGCGGAAGGCATCGACCACCTCCGGCGCAAAGCGCCGCGCCGGGCCGTCGGTCATGGTGGCGAAAAGGGCGGCGAGCCCTCGGGCATTGCCGATGCCGTTGACGGCCGGCAGCTCGGGGTACCACGACGTTGGCTGGTTGAACCCCACCGTATCGATCAACGGGTTGCCGAAGGCTCTTTCGGCCGGCGTGCCAGCGGTTTCGATGGCCGTCGCGAGATTGGCGCCGGTGCCATAGCCGCCCGGCGCATCGCGGTGGAGCGCCACCCGGCTCTCGATGCCTTTCGGCAGGCCTATATGCAGGTCGATCCCGAGCGGCCCGGCGAAGCGCTCGCGAAGCAGCGTGCCGACCGACTTGCCGCTGCAGCGGCGGATGATTTCGCCGGCGAGAAAGCCGAAGGTCAGCGCATGATAACCGTGGGCCGATCCGGCCGGCCAGACCGGCGCCTGTCCGGCAAGCTGCGCCACCGTCGCATCCCAATCCGTTAACGCGTCGATGGTGACCGGCACGTCAAAGCCGACAAGGCCGGCCCGATGGCCGAGCAGTTTGCGGACGGTCAGGGCTTCCTTGCCGCTTTGCGCGAACGCCGGCCAGTATTCGGCGACGCGGGCATCGAGCCTGACACGGTTCTCCTGAGCCAGATCCATCAGGCACGTGACGGTAAGTGCCTTGGTCACGGAATAGAGCAGTTGCAGCGTCGATTGCGTATAGGGAGCGCCGTCGATCGTGGTGCCGCCGCTCAGGTCGACCACACATCGGCCGTTCTGAAAAACGGCAACGGACGCGCCGATGTCCTCGCCCAGGGCCAGGTTGGTTTCGAACGCCGTGCGCACTTCGGCGAAGCGCGGCTCGCAATGTCCAGACACGCCAAGGCCGGGCCCGGATGTCTTCCGGTTGTCCGCGGACATCGTCATCCTCCCCTGGCCGTTGCCAGACGCCAGCCTCCTCCAGCCAACGCCATTTCGTTCGGCAACAGCGATAGTGGATGCTAGATGGGGATTATTTTGTTCTGCTAGAGAATTAAATCATGCGTTTTTTGGCGGGTTGGTGCTAATTTCCGCCGGTTCGAATCACCATGCTCTGACAAATGTCCACTGGCTTTCGTTCGCACGACGTCGAACACACCCTCATCGTCCTTCTGCAACGCTTCGGTCCGTTGAGCCGATCGCAGCTTGCCCGCGAAGCCCGACTCAGCCGCTCGACGGTCAGCGGCGCCGTCAGCGACATGATCGCCCGCGGGCTGGTCGTCGAAGGTGAACAGGTCAAGGCCGCGGGGCGCGGTCGTCCGTCGCTGCTGGTGGCGCTCGCGCCCAGCGCCGGCACCGCGATCGGCATCGACTTCGGCTTTCGCCATGTGCGCGGCGTCATTGCCGACCTTTCCCACCGCGTGCTTGCCAAGGCGGAGGTGGCGCTCGCCATCGACTATGCCGTCGACATCGGCCTCGACGCCGCGGCGTCGATCGTCGACGACCTCGTGGCACAAGCCGGCATGCCGCGCGACCGTGTGCTGGGTCTCGGCGTCGGCATCCCCTGCCCCACCGACCTCACGGGCACGGCGACCCGCTCGGCCATGATTCCGAATTGGAGCGGCGTGCGTATCCAGGACATCCTGACCGAACGGTTCGGCATGCGGGTGCATGTCGAAAACGAGAGCCGGATGGCCGCATGGGGCGAGGCGGTTTGGGGTGCGGCGCGCGGCGTCCAGAACTTCGTCTATCTGAAGATCCACTCCGGTGTCGGCGGGGCCGTCTTCGTCAACGGGAGTTGCGTGGTTGGCAGCAATGGCGGCGCCGGCGAGATCGGCCATGTCAGCCTCGATCCGTTCGGCCCGATCTGCCGCTGCGGCAATCGTGGTTGTCTGGAAACCTATGCCGGCATTCCCGCCGTCCTGCAGCAACTCTCGCCCATTCATCCCGGCATCACGCTGGCGGACCTGTTCGCCCTCTACCGGCGCGGCGATCCCTCGGTGCAGAGGATCATGTCGGAGGTGGCGCAGAAGGTCGGGCAAGCCGCCGGCATGCTGTGCAACGCGCTCAATCCCGAATTGATCCTGATCGGCGGCAGCCTGGCGGGGCTTGGCGAACCGTTCCTGAGCCGGGTTCGTCCGACGCTCGGCAGCGTGTCGATCGAGCTCAACCGCGGCACGCGCCTGGAAATCGGGCAACTCGGGCGCAACGCCTCGGCGATGGGCGCCGTAGCGCGGGCCTTTCAGCTCTTCAGCAGGTCGCGGGACGCCTGAGCAATTCCAGGAAATCCGGAAACCACCCGTCCGTCCGGAATTGCGTGAAAACCATTCGATAGAGCGGACTCGGGCAATCGCCCGCGACAGCCGCTGTCGTCTCGACCCGCATCTCCGGACACGAATGCGAGGGCGCACGGCGGCTGTCAAATAATCCTATTATTGAGCACGATTATCGGTGAGTTTTGGCTTTCTCCCGCCATTGCCTGCATTAATCGGTTTTATAATCCGATTTGTCGATTGCACATCACGAAATAATAGGGTTATTGTTCTTCCGCTTGCATGAGCAAGGGAGGAGAAAATCATGAAAAAAATCCACGTGGCCGCTGCCGCGGCGGCCTTGTTGATGTCGTCAGCAGCAGCCAATGCGGCAGACAATCTGACAATCGCCTTTGCCAACCCGCTGCCCGCCTATCCGGTCTGGGCACAGGCCGACAAGTGCTTCAACGAGGAGGTCGCCAAGGTTGGCGTCAAAGGCCTCACCTCCGGCCCGACCGGCCTGCAGATCGACAACCAGTTCGTGCTCGACCGGATCTCGCAATACATCGCAACCGGAGCAAACGGCATCATCCTGGTTCCCATCGACGGTCCGATGTACGAGCCGCTGATGAAGGATGCCAAGGCCAAGGGCATCTGGGTGGTGACGCTCAACACCGGCAACACGACGACCACTCAGGACGTGCAGCTCGGCACGGACTATCACAATCAGGGACTGGTCGTTGCCGAGAACATCGCCAAGCGCAGCGGCCCGCAGAACGTGATCATCCTCGGCAATCAGCCGAGCGGCGTCCAACGTGTCTTCGTCGATGGCTTCAAGGCCGCGCTCTCCAAACTTCCGAACGTCAAGTTGGTTGCCGAGGCATTTGACCAGGGCGATCCGGCCCAGACCACGGACGTGGTCTCGCGCACACTGACCGCCCACCCCGACGTCAATGTCGTCCTCTCGTGGGAAGGCACCGCCGTATCCGGCATCACCACCGCCATCAAGGAAAAGGGACTGGTCGGCAAGGTCGTCGGCGTGGTCAACGACCTGACGCCAGAGGTGGTCGCCGGCATCAAGGACGGAACCATCTACGGCACCAGCAAGCAGAATTTCTGCGGCATGGCCAAGGGTGCCGTCGACGCCATCGTGGCGCTCGCCGCCGGCAAGACCGTTGCCAAGAACATCGACACGGGCATCACCTTCGTGACGAGCGCCAATCTGGATGCGGAACTGAAGAAGTGACTCCGCAAACCACGCGGGTCGTGGCCACCGGCGCTCCCGCCGGTGGCCTGCGCCTGAGAGGCATCACCAAGGCTTTCGGGCAGGTGCAGGCCCTCACCGACGTCGACCTCGATGTGACGCCCGGCGAGATCCTTGCCATCGTCGGAGATAACGGTGCCGGAAAATCGACCCTGATCAAGGCGGTCAGCGGCGTCTACCGTCCCGACCGCGGAACCCTGGCGGTCGACGGTGTCGAACGGTGGTTCCACTCACCCGCCGATGCCCGCGAAGCCGGTATTGCCACCGTCTTTCAGGACCTGGCGCTTGTCGAGGTGCTCGACGTGGCGACGAACATGTATATCGGCCAGCTTCCGACGCGGGGCTGGTTTGTGGACCGCGCCCGGATGGAGCGCGACTCACGCCAGCTGCTGGACGACCTCAAGGTCACCGTGAAATCTGTGCGCACGCCGATCGGCATGTTGTCGGGCGGCCAACGCCAGATCGTTGCCATTGCGCGCGCGATGCGCACGGGCGCTCGTGTGGTTCTGCTCGACGAACCGACAGCGGCGCTCGGCGTCCGCGAGACGGCCCATGCCGCCAACCTCATCCGCTCACTGCGCGAACGCGGCGCGGCGGTGATCTGCATCAGCCACGACATGAATTTCGTCTTCGAGATTGCCGACCGGGTTCACGTCATGCGTCTCGGGCGCACCGCCGGGGTCCGCGAACTGCGCAATACAAGCCAGAGCGAGGTGATCGCCCTCATCACCGGGGCAGCACTCGATGAATAGTCCGACTGACGTCGCTGGCACCGCATCAGTCCCGCCGCCATCGTTGGACGGCCATCTCGGCTGGAAGGCACGGCTGGTCTCCGGCCTGCAGCGCGGCGGGCTGCTGATCGTCATCATCGTCGTATGCATCGTCTTCCAGCTGTTCAACCCCGTGTTCCTCACTCAGGGGAACATCATGGAAGTCTTCCGCTCCGGCGCGCTCTATTTCATCGTTGCCAGCGCTTCGACCATGATCCTGGTGGGCGGCGGCCTTGACTTCTCCATCGGCGCCACGTTCCCGCTTGGAGGCATCGTCGCCGGGGCTTTCATGCTCGCCGGTCTTCCCTGGCCCTTTGCCATCATCCTTGGCGTTCTGGCCGGCGCACTGGTCGGCGCCATCAATGCCGGGGTCATCGTCCGCTACGACGTGCCGCCGCTGATTGCCACCCTGGGCACCTTCTTCGCCGTGGGCGGCGCCATCACCGTCTATACCGGTGGGACCAACCTCTTCGGCTTTCCCCAGGTCTTCAATGTGCTTGGCCAGGAGCAGCTCTTCGGCGTGCCTTACCTCGTCTACTATGCGGTCGTGATCGGGATCGTCTTCCACATCATGCTCGAGAAGACCGTCTTCGGTTACGAGACCCGTATCGCCGGCGGCAACCGCGCCGCCGCGGCGGCCAACGGCATCCGCGTGCAGCTCCTCGATCTCAAGCTCTATGCCCTGTCGGGCGCGACGACCGCCCTTGCCGGCATCATGTTCATGGCGAGGACCAGTACGGCATCTCCGGTGGCCGGCGGCTCCGCCCTGACGTTCCAGGTGATCACCGCCGTCATCATCGGGGGAACCAGCCTCTTCGGAGGAACCGGTTCGATCACCGGCACAGCGCTCGGCGTCATGCTGTTCGCCGTGCTCAACAATGGGTTGGCGGTGGTCAACGTCAATCCGCTATATCAGAACATCTTCATTGGCGTGATCCTGGTTGCGGCCGTGGCTTTCGATCAGATGCAGCGGAAGCGCCGCTTCTCCGCGCGGCGCTAGGTGTAGCGGGCAAATCGAACATGGCTCTTCTCATCAATCGCAGTCAGCAGCGTTCCGCCGGAGGCGTTGCCCCCGATCTGGCGGCAGCGCTCAGCCGCGTCGACAAGGAAATGGTTGCCACCGTCGTCGACACGACCAGCGTTGCCGCCTATCGGACCTGGTTCGACGAGTATGCAGAACGCATCGCCCCGCTTGCCGTGCGGCCGAAGACGAGCGTGCAGAACCTGACCCTCGGCGGCGCGAAGGCGATCCCGGTCCGCACCTACCAGGCCAGCAGGAGTCTCTCAGTCATCATCTTCGTCCACGGCGGCGGCTGGGTGATGGGCAACGTCGAGACCCACGACCATATCTGCCGCTGGCTCGCCGCATCGACCGAAAGCCTTGTGATCTCGGTGGATTACGGCCTGTCGCCCGAAAATGCCTATCCCCACGCCGTCAATCAGGTGGCCGATGTCATTCGCGAAGTCCAGGCGGATCGGCACCTCAACCAGGACCTTCCGGTCTTCGTTGCCGGCGATTCGGCCGGCGCCACCATAGCGGCGATGGCGATCATGGCGCTGACTGCGGAGGCGCGCGAGGACCTCGCAGGCTTCATCTCGATCTACGGGGTCTATGCGCCACAGGTGGACCTGTCGTCGCACAAGCTCTTCGCGGACGGCACCTATGGGCTTTCCCGGCAACAGATGCTGTTCTTCTGGAACCTCTACGCCCCGCATATCGAGGCCAGTGCCCGCCAGCAGATCACGCCGCTCGGGCGCGATATCGACCATTTTCCGCCGACGCTGTGCATCGGCACCGAATACGACCTGCTGCTCGACGACACTCTGTCCTTCTACGGCGCGCTCGCCAGCGTCGGCGCGGACGTGACCTTGTCGCTCTGGCCGGGGCTGACCCATGGCTGCCTGCATTTCGTCGAGCGCGTGGACAGCGTCACCCTCGCCGCCCAGTCCATCGTCCAATATGTCCAGGCGCGACGTTCGCCTCACACCGAAACCGTTCTGCCGCACCTGGCGCATTTGCTCAACGAGACCAGCGGCCGGAAACCGATTCAGCTGCCAATGCTGGGCGACGTCCAGAAGCTTGCCTTCGACAAGGTGCCGCTCATCAGTACGCAGCACCTCCTTTCTCGCTCGCGCCTGCATGGCTCGGTAACCCACAAGCTGGGCACCGAGATCGTCAGCGGCACGCATCAGCAAGGCAAGCTGATCCCCACCGAAGAGGAGATCGGACCGGCCGTCAACGTCTCGCGCAACGCTTACCGCGAGGCGATACGCACGCTGGCGGCCAAGGGGCTGGTCGCTGCCACACCGAAGGTCGGTACCAAGGTTGCCGCGCGCGGCTCCTGGCGACTGCTCGATCCCGACGTGCTCGTCTGGCACTTCGAGGCGGCCATGAGCGACACCTTCCTGCGCAACCTTTTCGAGTTGCGGAAGGTGGTCGAGCCGAGCGCCGCTGCACTCACCGCCGTCCGGCTGACGTCCGAATTGCGTGCCGCGCTTGCCGAAGCCCTGTCAAAGATGACGAGCGCTCCCGTTCACAGCATCGCGTGGAACGGCGCCATGCTCGATTTCCATCGGCTGATTCTGCAAGGCGGCGGCAATGAGCTCGTCGGTGCGCTGTGGCCCTCTTTCGAGGTTGCGCTGCAGTGGCAAGCCAATCTCGGTGCTCTTTGCGACGGCGGCGCCGGCTTGCGCGATGTCGTTGCCGATTATGCGGTGGTCTTCGATCGGCTGGCCGCGCGCGACGCGGAAGGCGCCATGACCGAGATGGCCTACTTGATCGATGCCGCCCTGGCCGATGCCTTTGCGATGCTCAGGCAATTGCAGTCGCCCAGTCCGCCGGACGAGCAGCCTCAAGAGAAGCGCCAGGACGCATGAGTTGGCCGTCGCCGGACCGGCTGACCGAAGGTGCCAGGCCGATGAACGATTGCCGCGACGCGCGCGGGGTCCTGTGTTCCGCCGCGCACCGACCTGAGTGGCCTGTCTGGCCTGAGTGGCCTGCGGCGACCTGTTTTGCCTCAGCTTGCCTGTCTTAGGGCATCGCCATCGGCAATTTCGGCAAAGAAGCGTCCGACGCGCTCGACAACCAGATCCTTGTCATTGTCGAGCGTTGCCACATGGTAGGAGTTCCTCAGCCATAGCAGCCGGATATCATCCGACCCGATGGTCCGGACGATCTCCATGGCGTTGGCCGCGGGCACGACATGGTCCTGGTGCGACTGGATGACCAGCGCCGGACAGGCGACCTTGTGCATGAGGTCTCGCGTCAGGCCCACCAGGACCGTCACCTCGTCGAGGCACACGACCGGCACCTCGCTATACGCGATTTCCGTAACCCCCTCGGCTTTGATGTCCGAGCCGATGCCGGAGACGCGACGCGGCCGGGGATTGAGCATGAGTGCCGTCGCAGTTCCGTCATTCATCAGACCGACAGCAGCCGCGATCGGCGCGATCGCCCGAACGCGATCGGGAAAACGTGCTGCCAGATTGAGCGTGATCGTGCCGCCCATCGATAGCCCGGTGACGACGACGCGCGCGGTCCGCTGCGCGAGCGCATCCAGCGCGCGCTCGGCTTCGCCGAGCCAATCCCGATACCCGGTCTTCTCCATGTCGTCGGGAGAAGTGCCGTGGCCGGGAAGGCACGGCGCCGCGACGGTGAAGCCGAAGCGGCGATGCAGTTCCGTTCCGAGATGCCGGATGCTCTGGGTCGAGCCGGTGAAGCCGTGCAGGACCAGAACGCCGGTATCGTTTCCCTCGAACGAGAACGGTTCCGTGTCCTTCATGCCCCAACTCCCTTGCTCAATGACGTGGGAAGCGGCCGCGGGCGACTGCCTCCCAAATGGTGAAATGCCCTATCGCGCGCGCGACGAAGGCTTCCGGCTCCTGCGCGCGCCCGTGATGTGCTTGGCTGCCAGTGCACGGGCGGCCTCGATGAGATCGTCGGTCGTGCGCAGCAGCTGGGCGGCATCGCGCGAGGCAAGCCACTGGTTCAGGATGCCGACGAAGCTTGCGTAGATGAAATTCGTAAGCCGGATGAGTTCGGCTTCATGCCCGGCAGGCACGTCATTCGCAGCGCGCAAAGAATCGAGGTAGAGCGACTGGATCGCCCGCTCCTTTTCGGCAGCGAGGTGCTCAGCATGCGGATAGCGCAGGACATAGAGGGTCATCTCCTGCAACACGAGCTGTTCGCCGCGCGACCTTTCGATCTCGCTGAAGATGAATTTGAGGAGGTCGCCGATCCGGTCGTGCAGGCTCTGCGGCTCGGAGAACCGCGCCGCCAGGGTTTCACGATAGCCCGATGCGAGCCTCTCCATCGCGCTGAAGATGATCTCTTCCTTGTCGTGGAAGTGATAGTGCAGCGTCGCCACGTTGACCCCGGCCGCTTCCGCGATCTTGCGGGTGGTCGCGTGGTAGACGCCCTCGGCAATGATGACTTCAAGGGCGGCGTTGACGATCTGCTCGCGCCTGCCGTCGCTTCTCGGACGCGCGAAGCTCTTGCGCGTGCCCGGCCCATCCTTGCTCGGATGGTCCGCGCGCAAGACCTGCAGATCACGATCTGACGGATTCAAAGGGCCTCACCTCGGCTAACGTGGGATTCGATCGCTTCTCGCCGGCACGTTGCCACGCTCGGCGCCGCGTCCCAAGTCCGCATTGACGCTTCTGTCATCATCCCCCTCCCGAAGCGCCTTCCGCCGCCGCTGACCGACGACGCCGTGCCTGAATGCGGCTGGCCCGTCACACTGACGAAGGCCGTCGATTGACTTCGCCATAGCGTAAATCATATGATTTGGTCAATTGATTGGATCGCCATTGGGAAGGCGATCCACAAGGAGGGGAGGAAATCGATGAAGGATCTGGCGCATACACGCGTCTCCCGTCGTGGCCTGTTGAAGGGCGCGACGGCGGCCGCCGCTGCATTCACACTGCGCTTCCCTGCGGCCCGCGCCGCCGACGCCGGCACGCTGAAGATCGGCTGGGTTGCGGCCGACTCCGGGCCGGGCGCGCTGTTCGGCCAGGCGACGCCCTTTGTGAAGGCGCAGCTCGAGAAGCTTTTCGCCGGCGGTCTCACCATCGGTGGCAAGGCCTATTCCGTAGAAATTCTGGTTCGCGACAGCCAGAGTTCGATCAACGTCGCCACGCAGGTGACCACCGAGCTGATGACCCGCGACAAGGTCGATCTCATCGTCGCCACCGAAGCATTGGCGGCCATCGGTGCGGGCCAGCTGGCCGTGATCAACAAGACGCCGATCGTTTCCACGCTGTTCCCGTCCGACGCCATGATCGGCATCCGCGGCGGCCCGCAAGCCTACAGCAACAATGGTACGCCGTGGACGTTCCACTTCCTGTTCGACACCGCCGACGTCGGTTCGACCTATATCGGCATGTGGGAAAAGGTGCGCAGCAAGACAAACAGCATCGTCGGTACCTTCTACGTCGACCAGCCGGCGGCGCAGGGTTTCGCCAACCAGCAGTACGGCCTGCCCGCCTTCCTCAAGAAGGCGAACTACACGACCGTCGAGGGTGGCATGTTCAAGGTCGAGACCGACGACTTCACCAACCAGGTCGCAACCTTCAAGGGCGGCAATGCCCAGATCCTGACCGGCTTCATGTTTGCCAACCATTTCGCCTCGTTCTGGCGGGCCGCGGCGCAGGCCGGCTACAAGCCGGAGATCGTCACCATCGCCGGGGCATTTCTGTTTCCGGGCGGCATCGACGCGCTCGGCCCCGATCGCGGCGATGGCCTGTCGACCGAAATCTGGTGGTCGCCGAAGCTGCCGTTCACCTCAAGCCTGACCGGCCAGACCTGCCAGGCACTCGCCGATGCGTGGGAGGCGGACCAGGGCGTGCAGTGGACGCCGGTGCTCGGCTACGCCCACGGCGCATGGGAAGTCGCCGTTGCCGGCCTCAAGGCATCAGGCGATCCGAAAGACCGCGAGGCGGTGCGCAGTGCGCTGGCAAAGACCAAGGTCGACACGATCGTCGGCACGGTCGACTTCAACAACACCGCCGTGCCGGGCATCACCAAGACGCCGCTGGTGGGCGGTCAGTGGCGCAAGGCCAAATCGGGCAAATACATGTACGATCTCGTCGTGACCTATAACGGCTCGTCTGCGCCGTTCAAGGTGCAGGACGAGTTCAAGCTTCTGTCCGAGCTCGGCTGAAAATCTGACGCGAAATCAGGCGGGGGCGATCGGTCGGCGACGCTCCCGCCGTGCCTGCTGCGCGGCCTCTGCAGGAAAAGGCGGATGACCCCAATCCTTGACGTGCAGAACGTAGAGAAACGCTATGGCGGGAAGACCGTCGTCGACAGGGTGAGCTTCGCCGCCGCCAAGGGTGAGTGCCTGGGCATCATCGGACCGAACGGCGCCGGCAAGACAACGCTGTTCAATGTGCTTGACGGCTCCGTCCCGCTCGACGGCGGCACGATCGCGCTCCACGGAGCCGACCTGACCGCCAAGCCACAGTACCGGCGCGCGCGCATGGGTGTCGGCCGTGCCTATCAGGTACCCCGGCCCTTCTTCGGGCTCAGCGTGTTCGAGAACGTGCTGGTTGGCGTGATGCATGGGCCGCCCGCCGTGCAGGCCGGCGGCAAGCAGCAGGCGCTCGATATCCTTGAAAAGGTTGGACTTGCCGGCAGGCGCAACGTTCTCGCGGCCGGACTGCCGCTGCTCGACCGCAAGCGCCTCGAACTCGCCAAGGCGATGAGCATCGGAACCGAGGTCCTGCTGCTCGACGAAATCGCCGCCGGCCTTACCGAGCAGGAGGTCTTCGAGCTTGTCGATATCGTCAGGGTGCTGAAGCAGGACCACGCCGTTCTGTGGATCGAGCACATCGCCCACGCGCTGATCGCCGTGGCCGACCGCATCATGGTGCTGCATTTCGGCGCGAAGCTGGCCGAGGGCGAACCCAGGGCCGTCATGGAAATGCCGATCGTCCAGGAAGTCTATCTCGGAATCTCGATCGATGACGCTGCTGGCGCTTGACAGTGTCGACGTATTCTACGGCGATTTGCAGGCGACGTTTGGCGTCTCGCTCAGTCTTGCCGCCGGCGAAACGATTGCCGTCATCGGTGCCAACGGCGCCGGCAAATCCACCTTGCTGCGTGCCATCACGGGGCTGACGCCGGCGCGGCGCGGCCGCATCGTGTTTGACGGCGACGACATCACGCGCGTGCGCAGCGATCTGGTAGCCCGGCGTGGGATCGCCCTGGTGCCGGAGGGGCGGCGTCTGTTTGACTCGCTGAGCGTCGAGGAAAACCTGCTGATGGGTGCTGCCCGCGCGCGGCCGGGGCCGTGGACGCTGGAGGCGGTCTACGGGCTCTTTCCGCCGATACGTGACCTGCGCCACCAACCGGCCTCCGACATATCCGGCGGCCAGCAGCAAATGGTCGCGGTCGGGCGGGCGCTGCTGACCAATCCGCGCCTGCTTCTCTGCGATGAGCTGTCGCTCGGACTTGCTCCGAAGGTGATCTCCGACATCTATGCCTGCTTCGCCGACATCCACGAAAGTGGTGTGTCAATCGTCATCGTCGAGCAGGACATCGTACGCGCCCGCGAATCGTCGGCGCGCCTCTACTGCTTGCTCGAGGGAAGGGTGACGCTGGAGGGACCGTCGACGGCGGTTTCGCTCGACCAGATTCGGCACGCCTATTTTGGGGATCGCAGCCGGTGAGCTACCTCGAAGCAATCCTCAATGGCCTGATGGTCGGTGGCCTGTATGGGCTGTTCGGCCTGGGCTTGGCGCTCGCCTTCGGCATCATGCGTATCGTGAACATCGCGCACGGCGAATTCGTCGTACTTGCGGCCTACCTTGGCATGGTCCTTCTGACGGCGACTCCGCTGCCGCTACCGGTCGTGGTCATCTGCGTGGCGGTTGCGGCATTTGCGCTGGGCTGGCTGTTGCAGGCCGCGTTGCTCAATCGCGTGCTGGGTTCGAACCCGATTCCCGCGATGGTGATCACCATGGGGTTGTCGATCGTAATCCGCAATGTGCTGGTGAGGATCTTTGGTGCCGACATCCATTCGATCGATATCGGCTCGTTGCAGGATATGGGGCTCAGTTTCTTCGGATTGTCGGTCGGCGTCGTCCCTCTGATCATCTTCGCGGTGGCATTGATGCTCTTCTACGGCATGCACATGTTGCTTCATCACACGACCACCGGCCGCGCCTTCCGTGCGGCTGCCGACGACTTCGAGATTCTCGAAACCCTCGGCTTCAACCGCCGGCGTGTCTACGCAATCGCCATGGGGGTCGCGGTCACGCTTTCGGCCATCGCCGGTCTGTTGCTGGCGATCCGCAGCTCGTTCAGTCCGTTCTCCGGCGTGGAGCGCCTGCTGATCGCTTTTGAGGTCGTGATCATCGGTGGCATCGGTTCGTTGCGTGGGTCCCTTTTCGGCGGTTTGTTTCTTGGGGTCGTGCAGGTGCTCGGCCTCAAGTTCTATCCCAACTCAGGTCCGCTGTTCGGGCATGTCGCCTTCTTCGTCGTCCTGCTGCTCAGGCAGGCGAATCCGACACTGTTTCTGGCCTGGGTGCGCAAGTGAGCGGCCGCGTGAACACGCCGGGGATGATCGCCAGGACGACGCTGCCCTCCTATGGGCTGATCGTCCTGTCGGTTGCGGCGATCGTGCTTCTGCCGATCGACCGGCGGCTGGCGATGGAGATGTTGCTCGTCTTCGCCATGGCGCAGGGCTGGAACCTGCTTTGCGGCTACACCGGTCTCCTCTCGTTCGGACACCACGCATTTGTCGGCCTCGGAGCCTACGTCCTCTATATGGCCGTCAACGCCGGCGGTCTGTCGACCGATCTTGGCCTGCTCGCCAGCGGTTGCCTGTCGATGGTGGTTGCACTGGCGATGTGGGGGCTGCTCAGGCGGCAGCGCGGCGCCTATTTCTCGATCGGCATCTGGGTGCTCGCCGACAGCCTGCGGCTTCTGTTTGCCCAGTGGGACTGGGTGGGATCCTCGCGCGGCATGATCCTCAACCCGACAAGCATCGATCCTTCGACGATCTCTGACAAAGTCTTTTACCTGGCGCTTGCCCTGGCGCTCGTGACTCAGGTCGGCGTCTTCATCCTGCTTCGCCGCCGCACCGGTCTTGCCCTGGCGGCCGTGCGCGACAACGAGGCGGGCGCCGCCAGCGTCGGCATAGCCGTCGCCCACAACCAGCTTGCTGCCTTCCTCATCTCCGCCGCAATCTGTGGCCTCGCCGGAGGCATCTATTATTTGTCGGTGCTTTATGTGGACCCGAGCGGCGCCTTCGATATCAACTGGCAGATCAGCATCCTGTTCATCGCGATCGTCGGTGGGGTCGGCACACTGGAAGGGCCAATTGTGGGGACGCTCATCTATTTCGGGCTGCGCGAGGCATTCCGCGATGCCGGCGACCTGTTCCTGATCTTCCAGGGCGCCACCGCCATGGTGGTGATGCTCGTCGCACCGGGCGGCATCTGGGGGTTGGTGCAGAGGCGGACACGCTTCCAGCTCTTCCCAACGCGCTGGATCGCCGAGCAGGGCTGATGTTCCTGCGCAAGGAAGATTCGGTTTGAAGCCGCGGCTGGGCTTCGACGGTCATCCAACCACCTTTGGGTCAATCCTGGTCCTCAGTCGGGGCCATCGAGATGACCGTTCACACATGAATAGCTGACACGCTCCGCACCAACGCGGACTTCGGCCATGCGCTGCGGCATATCGCCGGCGCCTCACTGCAGACGGTCGACCGCTCCGCCTCGATGATCGCGGAGGACGGGCGCCGCTGCATCGACGGTGAATCGCCGCTAAATCCGGTTTGAGCCTATGATATGATTTGATATAGCTCAAATATCATCATACTAATGATGGCAGGCTGCTTGCCTTGAGAGGGGCGGGAGAACACCCGTGATTTCGCGGGAATACCTGCAAAACGGAGGGAGAGAGACTTATGAAGAAATGGTTGGTTTTGGCTGGCGTCGCCGCCTTCATGGCGAGTTCCAGTGCGTACGCCGCCGCTGATTTGAGCTGCGCAGGCAAGAACTTCGTGTTCTTCCCGGGCGGACCGGAAGGCGGTCCCTTTGCTTCGATCGTCTATGCCGGTGCCAAGGCGGCGGCCGATCTGACCGGGTGCAAGGTCGACTATGTGTGGTCGGATTGGAACCCGCAGAAGATGGTCCAGCAGTTCAGCGAGGCGATCGCCCGCAAGCCGACGGGCATCTCCATCATGGGTCACCCGGGTGAAGAGGCCCTTGGACCGCTGATCGACCAGGCAGAGAAGGCCGGCATCATCGTTGTCGATTCAAACGTGCCGCTGCCTAACAAGCTGGCAGAATACCAGGCTGAGGGCTTCGGCTATGCCGGCGCCGCCGATCTGCTTGCCGCCGGCAAGACTCTGGGCACCGGCGCCGTGAAGGCCTGCGGTCTCAAGTCGGGCGATACCGCCTTCGTATGGGGTCTGCTCGGTCAGGCTGGCCGTGGCCAGCGCACCCAGGGCGTGCTGGATGCCTTGAAGGCAGCCGGCGTGAAGGTCGTGTATCAGGAGATTTCTGACGCGATCAACGCCAATTCGACCCAGGGCATTCCGGTCTTCGCCAGCATCGCGGCGTCCAATCCCGACCTCAAGGCGATCATCACCGATCACGGCGCTCTGACGGCCACCATTCCTGCCTATCTGCAGGCGGCCAACAAGAAGCCGGGTGAGATCTGCGGCGCCGGCTTTGACCTCTCCGCCCCGATCGTCAAGGGCATTGAGGACGGCTACATCGCGGTGGTCGAGGATCAGCAGCCCTTCCTCGAAGGCTTCCTGCCGATCATCCAGATGTACCTCACCTCGAAGTGGGGCTTCGCCGGCATGAACATCGACACCGCTTCGTCGCTGATCACCAAGGCCAACATCGCGGCCGTCGCGGCTCTCGCCAAGGAAGGCGTCCGCTAGGCGGTCTGGCGACCACCAACGAGAACCCGGGACGGAGCGTCACCAAACGCTCCGTCCCATCCTGCCACGAACACGAATGTGTGTTGTTCCATGACATCCAATGGTCCCCTTCTTGAGATGAAGGGCATCCAGAAGTCCTTCGGACACGTTCAGGTCCTCAAGGACATCAACCTGGAAATCAACAGGGGCGAGATCGTCGCGCTGATCGGCGACAACGGCGCCGGCAAGTCGACCCTCATCAAGCTCATCACCGGCGTGCACACGCCCAGCGCCGGCGAGATCTATTTCAAGGGCAAGAGCATCGGCGCCCGCGACGCGCGCGCCTCCCGTGCCCTGGGCATCGAGTGCGTCTATCAGGAACGCGCGCTGGCCGAGCAGCAGGAGCTGTGGCGCAACGTCTTTGCGGGCCACGAGCGCACCACCTTCCTCGGCTTTCTCGACCTCGCCGGCCAGCGGCGCGAGACCGAGAAGCTCATGCGCACGCGCATGGGCCTGACCTCATCGGCGATCACCGTCGACAGCGAGGTCGGCGGTCTTTCCGGCGGCGAACGCCAGGGCGTGGCCATCGCCCGCGCGCTTTATTTCGACGCCGATCTCATCATCCTCGACGAGCCGACCATGGGCCTGTCGATCACCGAGACCGAGCGCGTGCTCAATTTCACCCGGTCGATTCGCGATCAGGGCAAATCGGCGATCTTCATCGACCACAACATTTTCCACGTCTACGATGTGGCCGATCGCTTCATCATCATCGACCGCGGCCGCATTGCCGAGCGCTTCCTCAAGTCCGAGGTCACGCGCGACAAACTGGTCGAAACCATGGTCGCCCTGCATCATGCCGGCAAGGTGAGCTGAAACCCGTGACCACGACAATAGAAAAACAACCCATTTCCCAGCCGCTTTTCGGCCGGAAGTTCTTCCACACCTACCGGTTCCAGATCAGCATCATCGGGCTACTGGTGGTTCTCTACGCCGTCTTCATCATCGCGGCCCCCGGGACCTATCTCAGCTTCAACATCTACCGCTCGTTCATGATCTCGATCCCGTTCTTCGGGCTCATGGCGATGTCGGCGACCTTCATCGTCACGCTGGGCGAAATCGACCTCAGCTTCCCGTCGGCAGCCGGCTTCTCCGGTTGGGTATTCGCCGCGTCCTATCTCGCCACCAGCAGCTTCCTCGTCGCGCTCTTCCTGTGCCTGGCGACCGGCGCCGTGATCGGCCTGATCAACGGGCTGCTCGTCACCAAGATCGGCATTCCGTCGATCGTGGCGACCATCGGCACCATGTTCCTGTGGCGCGGCCTGACAAACGTCGTGACCCAGGGTCACGGCATCCCGATTTCGCAGATCACCGCGAATCCGATCCATCCGTTCTTCACCGGCGAACTCTTCGGCATCATTCCCGCCCAGTTCATCTGGTTCGTCGTCGGTTCCATCGTGCTCGGCCTGATCTACAAGCGGCACTCGTTCGGCAGCCATGTGTTGTTCATCGGCGACAACGAGGCGAGCGCCCGGATGATGGGTATCCGCGTCGACTTCGTGAAGACGATGTGCTTCGTCATCGTCGGCGTGTCGGCGTCGCTTTCGGTGATATTCATCCTTAACCAGCTCACCTTCTTCTGGGCGACGACCGGCGACGGCTATCTGCTGACCACGCTGGCGGCTGTCTTCATTGGCGGCACTTCAGTGTTCGGCGGCAAGGGCACCATGATCGGCACCTTCGTCGGCGTGCTGATCATCGCCTCGCTGGAGCCCGGGATCATCGCCGTCCATCTGACCGGCTTCTGGACGCAGTTCATCTACGGCCTGCTGATCACCATCTCGGTGAGCGTCTATGCCGTGATGCTGCGCCAGCGAGCGTAGGGCGCTACCCCGGAAGCCCCTTCCCGCTTGCGGGAAGGGGCTTCCGGATCTTCACATCCGATCGCGATAGTGGGTGGCGGGCAGTTCGCGCAGCCGCTGGGCCGCGGCCTCCGGCGTGATGTCGCGTTGCGGCGAGCCGAGTAGCTCCGTTTGATCATGCACTTGCGCGCCGTCGACGCGCGTGCATAACTTCTCTCCAGGATCGCAAGTCGACATTCTAACAATCACGCCAAGCAGACCAGCCCAGGTTCGGGCGCTTTGAGATGAAACCGAACGTCATCGCGATCGCGTCGGACGCGGCACAGTTTCCGATGGCCGCCTTCCTGGTCAAGAAGCTAACGGCAATGAATCGCCGTAGTGATACGGACATCCTCCTGATATCGGATTCTCAAAAGGAATTGCAGACCGCCACTCAGTGGGGCCTCGGCAACTGCAACTATGGCTGGGTCGGTTCTGGGATACAGTTCAAGGGAGGTGGTCATATCAGCCCGGCCACCTATTTCCGTCTCAGCCTGCCGCGCCTCTCCGGCGCCAAGCGCCTGCTCTACCTCGATGTCGACACCTTCCCCGATGGTACCGACCTCTTCGACCTCTTCGACGTTGACATGGGGGGGCATGTAATTGCCGCCGCGCGCGATCTCGACGCCACCTGCCTCGGTACGCCCACCCAGCGCGCCGAACTGGAACGGACCAATCGCCAGCACGACCTGCACTATTTCAATGCCGGCGTCCTCCTCATCGACGTCGATCGGTTCAACCGGCAGGATATCGAGCGGCGCTGCATCGTGGCGATTGCCAACAATGAAATGCACGATCAGGCGGCGCTCAACCTGGTACTCGATGGCGACTGGCTCGACTTGTCGCCATCGTTCAACATGACGCCGCTCGGCTATGTGTGCGGAGTGTCAAATGTCTTTCAACCGGTGATTTCGCATTTCATGGGCCGGGCAAAGCCTTGGCATGGAGCCCTGTTCTATCTCGACCACAGAGCGCGAAAGGAGATCGAGGCGTTTATTCCAGCCTCGCCGTGGCCCCGGTTCCTCGACGGCAACCCGACGCCGGAAATGGTGAAGATCAATCGCTGGGAGCCGCCGCCCGAGGTGCTTGCCGCAATCGATCGGTACCTGCGCGGCACGACCTTCGCTCCTGTCGGTCCGCCAGCGCGGATGCCCCGCCGGCCTGCGGCCCCGCACTAGGGGTTCCGATCGCGATAGTGGGTGGCGGGCAGTTCGCGCAGCCGCTGGGCCGCGGCCTCTGGCGTGATGTCGCGCTGCGGCGTCCCGAGCAGCTCAAAGCCGACCATGAACTTCCTGACCGTTGCCGAGCGCAGAAGCGGCGGCAGGAAATGCGCGTGGAGCTGCCATTCCGGGTGCGCGTTCCCGTCGGTCGGTTGCTGATGAAAGCCCATCGAATAGGGGAACGAGGTCTCGAACAGATTGTCGTAGCGGGCGGTCAGTTCCTTGAGCGCCGCGGCCAACCCAGTTGATTTCAGCCGCCCTCAACTTGTCGAGCGACGCGACATGCCGCCGGGGCAGCACCATCGTCTCGAACGGCCACACCGCCCAGAACGGCACCAGAACGGTGAAATGCTCGTTCTCGAAGATGATACGCTCGCCTGCTTGCCGTTCCAGATTGAGGTAGTCGATGAGCAGTGGCGAGCCATGCTCGCGCCAGTACGCGGTTTGCGACGCCAACTCCTTGGTCATCTCGTTGGGCAGCGTGTGCGTCGCCCACACCTGGCAATGCGGATGCGGGTTGCTCGCCCCCATCATCTCGCCGCGGTTTTCGAAGATCTGCACCGCATTGATGCCGTCCCTGGCGCCCAGTTCGCGATATTGCTCGCCCCAGACTGCGACGACCCGTTCGATATCGGCGACGTCCATGCGCGCCAGCGTCAGGTCGTGGCGCGGCGAAAAGCAGATCACCCGGCAGACGCCCGGCTCCTCCTCGGCTACCATCAGCCCACGCTTGTCGAGCCTGCCGCCGCTGCCGGTGAGCAGCGCCGGAAAGTCGTTGTCGAAGACGAAAGTGTGCTCGTAGGCCGGATTGACCGCGTCGTGGGCACGGGTGTTGCCGGGGCACAGATAGCACTTCGGGTCGTATTGCAGCGCTATCGGCTGTGCGTTCTTTTCGGTCTGCCCCTGCCACGGCCGCTGGGTACGGTGCGGCGAGACCAGCACCCATTCGCCGGTCAGCGGATTGAACCGGCGATGCGACGAGGTCTCCAGAAATGACATCAGGACAGCCCTATATGACCTCGCCGACGCCGGCGCCGGCGGTCGAGGTGAAGATCTGCGGTTCGATTCCCGTCGCGGCGCGGTAGCCTTCGCCAACATTCTGCCGGAATTCGTCCACCGCCCCCGCTTCGACCAGGCTGATCGTGCAGCCACCGAAGCCGCCGCCGGTCATCCGGGCGCCGTAGACCCCGTCGACCGCCTGGTTCAGCGCGACCATCGCATCAACCTCGCTGCAACTGATTTCGAAGTCGTCGCGCATGGAGACATGCGATTCGTTCATCAGGTGGCCGAACCGGACGATATCTCCGGAGGCCAGCGCATCCGCCGCGCTGACCGTGCGTTCGTTCTCGCTCACCACATGACGGCAGCGCCGGTAGATCACCGGAGTCAGCAGATCCTTGTGGCGCTCCAGTTGTTCGAGCGTCACGTCGCGCAGCGCCCTGATACCGGGCAGCGCCGCGGACAGGCGCTTGACGCCTTCCTCGCAGTCGCGCCGGCGCAGATTGTATTCGCCGGCTGCATGCTGGTGATGCACCATGGTGTTGGAGATCACCAGCCGCACGCGCGGGTCGACGGGCACCAGCCGCCGGTCGAGGCTGCGGCAATCGATGAGCAGCGCGTGGCCGACGGCGCCGTGACAGGCGATGAACTGGTCCATAATGCCGCAACGCATGCCGACGAACTCGTTCTCGGCCTTTTGGGCAAGCAAGCGCCAGCCTGGTCAGGTCGACCGTGAGCCCGCTGGTCGTGAGCAGCGCGTAGCCGGTCGCCACCTCCAGCGCCGCCGAGGAGGACAGGCCGGCGCCGAGCGGGACGGTGCTGTCGATCATCATGTCGGCACCGGTCAGGCGATGGCCGCCGACCGTCTCCAGCACCCAGGCGACGCCGCGCACATAGTCGCTCCAGTGCTTCCGCGCCTTTGGGTTCTCTTCGTCGAGGTCGAAAGTGACCGTCTCGCCCTTCATCAGGGAGTGGACGTTGAGCGTCCGGTCGCGGCGCGGCGCGATCGCCGCCAAGGTCGCTACATCGAGCGCCGCCGGCAAGACGAAACCGTCATTGTAGTCGGTGTGCTCGCCGATCAGGTTCACCCGGCCGGGCGCGCGGTAAACTCGCGGCTCACCGCCGAACTGCTCGCGAAACGCCTCGCCGATGCGCCCGTGGCCGGCCATCTCCTGCCTCCCTTGCCTGAAGCCGCCGCCCATCCGCATGCGACCCGGATCAGGCTCGGTAGCACATCCTTGAATCTGCCGTCACCCGCCGGATTGCCGAAATCGAAGGTGATGCGTCGGAACAGCGCATGAAGCGTGTCGTGGACCTCGCGCATCGCGGAGGCCGGCGTGAACACCGAATGCCGGCTAGCTGATCGCCTCCGTCGCCGCCTTCTCGATCGCCAGACCTGCCGAGTACTGCTTGAGCCAGGCGGCGTAGCCTGCGACATCGGCAGGGTCGGGTTCCGCCGCGTCGAGTTTGACGCCCGCGAACACCCGGCCCGTGAGGTAATCCCCCAGGCTGCCGCCGGCGCCTGTGCGCAGGTACTCGGCCAGCACGGCAATGCCCCACGCGCCGCCCTCGCTCGCGGTATCGCCCACGCTGACCGGTGCGCCGATGGCCGCCGCCAGCAGACGCTGCGCGACGCCCGCGGTCCGGAACATGCCGCCATGCGCGAACATCGAATCGAGCTTCACGCCCTCGCCCCACAATACGTTCATGCCGAGACTGAGCGTGCCGAAGACGCCGTAGAGCTGGGTGCGCATGAAGTTGGCGAGGGTGAGACGGCTGCCGGGGGTGCGCACGACCAGCGGGCGTCCCTCGGTCAGGCCGGTGATCGGCTCCCCGGCGAGGTAGTTGTAGGCAAGCAGCCCGCCACCGTCTGCCTCGCCCTCGAGCGCCGCGCCGAACAGCGCGCCGAAAACCGCGTTCGCATCCGCATCCGCCCCGATGGCGGCGGCGAACTCGGTGAACACGCTCGCCCAGGTCCCAAGCTCGCTCGCACCGTTGTTGCAATGGACCATCGCGACCAGATCGCCTCCCGGCGTGGTGACGATGTCGAGTTCCTCATGCACCGCGGCCAGGGGCTTTTCGAGAACCACCATGGCGAAGATCGACGTGCCGGCGCTGATGTTGCCGGTGCGCTGGGCGACGGCGTTGGTGGCCACCATGCCGGTGCCGGCGTCGCCCTCGGGCGGGCACACCGGCGTGCCGGGTTGCAGCGTGCCGGTCGGGTCGAGCAGTACGGCGCCCTCCGGCGTGAGGGTTCCGGCATCCTCGCCGGCAACCAGCACCTTGGGGAGGAGCGCGGCGACGTCGAGGCTCGGCCGGAGGGCGGCAACCATCTCACCGAACCGCGCGAGCATCGGCGCGTCGTAGTCGTGGGTGGCCGGGTCGATCGGAAACACGCCCGAAGCGTCGCCCACCCCGAGCACCTTGCGGCCGGTCAGGCGCCAGTGCACGAAGCCGGCCAGGGTCGTGATGAAATGGAGCTTGGCGACATGCGGCTCCTCGTCGAGGAGCGCCTGGTACAGGTGCGAGGCCGACCACCTGAGAGGAAAGTTGAAGTTGAGCGCCTTGGTCAACTCGGCTGCCGCGCGCCCCGTATTGGTGTTGCGCCAGGTGCGGAACGGGACGAGCAAGGCGCCGCCGGCATCGAACGCCAGGTAGCCGTGCATCATCGCCGAGAATCCCAGAGCGCCGATGCGGGTGAGGGTCACGCCGTGGCGTCGCTTGACATCGGCCATCAGGTTCGCGACGGCGGCCTGGAGGCCGGCCCAGATCGCCTCTTCGGAATAGGTCCACAGGCGGTCGACGAACTGGTTCTCCCAGCCATGGGTGCCGATGGCGAGGACCTCATGGTCCGGCCCGATGAGGCAAGCCTTGATGTTGGTGGACCCGAATTCAACGCCCAGAGATGTATGGCCCTCGGCGATCGCCGCGGCCGCCCCGGTGCCCTGCTGCGTCATCGGTCGTCAACTCCCTTGCCTGATGTCCGCGCGCCACGAAGCGCAAGTGGTGTCGCGGCGCTCGTCGTGCGGGTTCCTCAGCCTTTCGGTTGCCCGTAATAGGCTCCCGCGCCATGCTTGCGGAGAAAGTGCTTGTCGTGCAGCGCGCGCGAAATCGGTTGCGCCTCACGGTTGATCGCAAACGAGTGTGCCGCCATGCGCGCAACATATTCGAGAGCGGCGGCGTTATGCACCGCATCGTCGGCATCCTTGCCCCACGCGAACGGGCCGTGGCCGGCAACCAGCACCACGGGAACCGCGTCCGGATCGAGATCACGGAAGGCGCGCACGATCACCACCCCCGTCTCCTTCTCGTATTCCCCGCCGATTTCCTCCGGCGTCATGTCGTCGGTCACCGGGACCGGCCCATAGAAGTAGTCGCCATGAGTCGTTCCCAGACAGGGAATCGGCCGCCGGGCCTGCGCCCACGCGGTGGCGTATTCCGAATGGGTGTGCGCAACGCCGCCGATATTGGGAAACGCCTTGTAGAGCTCGAGGTGGGTCGGCAGGTCGGACGAAGGCCGGAGATTGCTGTCGACCACCCGCCCGTCTAGGTCGGTGACCACGATCCCGGCCGGCGTCAGCTCGTCATAGGGCACGCCGCTCGGCTTGATCGCGACCAGACCCTCCTCGCGCGAAATGCCGCTGACATTGCCGAAGGTGAACTTTACGACACCCTCGCGAACCAGCTGCTGGTTCGCCTTCATCACGTCTTCACGCAGTTTCGCAAGCAGCATGGGACTGTATCGGTGGATAGCCGAATTTTCCTAGCAAAGGGCTTTAGCCTTATTGTACTATGATTGGGCGATCAAGCTGGCATGTCAATGCCTTCGGAAGATACGAGCCGATGCCAAAACAAACCAAAAACCCCGCGCGACCCCGCCAGGCGAAAGCCTCCGGAGCGCCATCCGCAACCGCCGCCATCGATTTCGCGCCGCTCGAAGCGTGGTTCGTCACCGGCAGCCAGCACCTCTACGGGCCGGAAACGCTTGCCCAGGTCGAAGCCGACGCGCGTCAGGTGGTGGCCGGCCTGAACGATGCCGGCCTGCCTATCCGCCTCGTCTTCAAGCCGGTCGTCAAGACCCCGGACGAAATCAGGGAAACCCTCATCCAGGCCAGCGCTGCTGCGAACTGCATCGGCGTTGTGACGTGGATGCACACCTTCAGCCCCGCCAAGATGTGGATCGGTGGGCTCACCCGGCTGACCAAGCCGCTCTGCCACTTGCACACCCAGTTCGGTCGCGACATTCCCTGGTCGTCGATCGACATGGATTTCATGAACCTGAACCAGTCGGCCCACGGCGACCGCGAGTTCGGCCACATATGTGCCCGGCTGCGCATCGCCCGCAAGGTGATCGTCGGCCACTGGAAGGAGAAGAGCGTCACCGCCTCGCTCTCCGTCTGGCTGCGTGCCGCCGCCGGCTGGCACGCCATGCAGCACATGAAGGTTGGCCGCCTGGGCGACAACATGCGGCAGGTTGCCGTCACCGAGGGCGACAAGGTCGAGGCCGAGGTCCGCTTCGGCGTGGCGGTCAACGGCTACGGCATGGGCGATCTGGTCGCCTTCCAGAACCGGGTCACCGACGCTCAGATCGACCGGTTATGCCAGGAATACGACGACAGCTACCGCATGATGCCGGTCTTGAAGAAGAACGGGGCGCGCAGGGAATCGCTGCGCGACGCGGCGCGCATCGAACTGGCCCTGAGGGCCTTCCTCGCCGATGGCGGCTTCACCGCCTTCACCGACACCTTCGAGAACCTGACCGGCTTGAAGCAGCTTCCCGGCATCGGCGCACAGAGACTGATGGCGGACGGCTACGGCTTCGGCGCCGAAGGCGACTGGAAGCACGCGGCCCTGGTACGTGCGATGAAAGTGATGGCGCACGGCCTCAAGGGCGGCACCAGCTTCATGGAGGACTATACCTACCACTTCGATCCTGCCGGTCCGGCGGTGCTCGGCGCGCACATGCTCGAGATTTGTCCGTCGATCGCCAAGGGACGCCCGTCGTGTGAGATCCATCCTCTTGGTATCGGCGGCAAGGAGGATCCGGTCCGGCTGGTTTTCAATTCGCAGACCGGCGACGCGCTCAACGCCTCGCTCGTCGATATGGGCAACCGCTTCCGCATGATCGTCAACACCGTGAAGGCCGTGCCGCCGCCCGAGAAGCTGCCCAAGCTTCCGGTCGCCCGCGTGCTTTGGCAGCCTGAGCCGAGCCTCGCGGTTGGCGCCGCCGCCTGGATCTACGCCGGCGGAGCCCACCACACCGGCTTCTCGCTGGCCCTGACCCCGGAACACCTCGAAGACTTCGCGGAAATGGCCGGAATCGAGTACCTGCTGATCGACAGCGAGACTCGGCTTCGCGCATTCCGCAACGAGATCCGGCTCAATGATTCGGCCTACCGGTGACGGTGGGCCAGGAGCGGAGCCGTCTCATCCAATAGTAAGACGATAGGGGTTGTCTGCGTCATTAGTAAGATGATATGAGAAATGAGGTGGCTGAGAGCCGGCGACGTACCGCCGGCCGGCCCCAAGGGCCGGCCACCGAGAACACGGTCCATACCGGAACGGGAGGGTTAAGTAATGCAGACTGCTAAGTGGGTTGGCGGCGCTGTGGCCGCCGCGGCGATGATGCTTATGGGATCGTCGGCTTTTGCCGTGACCATCGGCTTCTCGCAGGTGGGCGACGAGGGCGACTGGCGCCCGGCGTGGTCCAAGGACATGCAGGATACGGCGAAACAGATGGGCATCGACCTGAAGTTCGCCGACGCACAGGGCAAGCAGGAAGACCAGTTGAAGGCCGTTCGCGCCTTCATCGCCCAGCGTGTTGACGCCATCCTCATCGCGCCGGTGGTTGTTACCGGCTGGGATCAGGTGCTCAAGGAAGCCAAGGACGCCGGCATCCCCGTGTTCCTGGCTGACCGCGACGTCGACGTGGCCGACAAGTCGCTTTACGTCACCCGCATCTCGGCTGACTTCAACCTCGAAGGCAAGCTGGCGGGTGCGTGGCTGGCTCAGGCCAGCAAGGGCCAATGCAACATCGTCGAAGAGCAGGGCACCGTCGGTTCCGCTCCTGCCATCGAGCGCAAGAAGGGCTTCGAGGCGATTATCAGCCAGTTCCCCGGCATGAAGATCGTCAAGACCCAGAGCGGCGACTTCACGACTGATGGCGGCAAGAAGGTTATGGAAGCCTTCATCAAGGCGACCGACAACCTGAAGGGCATCTGCGCGTCGTTTGCACACAACGACAACATGCAGCTCGGCGCCATTCAGGCCATGAAGGAAGCCGGCTTGAAGCCTGGCAAGGACGTTCTGATGGTTTCGGTTGACTACGTGCCGGCCATGAAGAAGGCCCTGGCTGCGGGCGACGCCAACGCGTCGGTCGAGCTTCGTTCGGCGATCGGCAAGTACATCTATCCGGTCATCCTCGACTACCTGAAGGCCCCGTCGGATCTGCCGAAGTGGATCGTGATTCCGTCCGATCTGCACAACGCCGCAGTCCCGGCCTACTAAGGCCAAACCGCATCTAGGTGCGACACGGAGGGCGGCGTCTTGCCACAGATTTGGCGAGGCGCCGCTTTCTCCACCAGCCGGCGGGCACGGGAAGCCGGCACTGAACAGCTATAGCGGGACGGGCAGCTGTGACTGAGAATGGAACTGCACGAGTTGAGATGCTCGGCATTTCGAAGGCTTTTCCCGGTGTTCGGGCACTCGAGAATGTCGATTTCAAGCTGAATGCCGGCGAGGTGCATGCCCTGCTCGGCGAAAACGGCGCCGGAAAGTCGACCCTGATCAAGGTGTTGACTGGCGCCCTCATTGCCGATCAGGGCGAGATTCGCCTCGACGGCAAGCCCATCCACATCCACACCACCGCCGACGCACAGGCGCTCGGCATCAGCACCGTCTATCAGGAAGTCAACCTGATCCCGACCATGACGGTGACCAAGAATCTGACGCTGCAGCGCCAGGCGCGCAATCGCGGCATCGTTTCATGGCGCAAGTCGCGCGAAATGGCCCGCCAACGCCTGAAGCGCCTCAATCTCGACATCGACCTCGAGCGACCGCTCGGCTCTTATTCGGTTGCCGTTCAACAGCTGATTGCCATCGCGCGCGCCCTCGAGGAGGATACGCGCGTGCTCGTGCTGGACGAGCCCACCGCGAGCCTCGATGCGGCCGAAACCGAACTGCTTTTCCAGATCGTGCGCGACCTCAAGTCGCAAGGCATCGCCATCGTCTTCATCACCCACTTCATCGATCAGGTCTACCAGATCTCCGACCGCATATCCGTGCTGCGCAACGGCCGCCTTGTTGGCGAGGCACTGACTGCCGAGCTGCCCCAGGTAAAGCTGATCTCGATGATGATCGGCCGCGAACTCGAACAGGTCGAGGCGCGGTTGGCGGGCCCGGCCGGACAAGTAGCGGCCGAGCCGATTCTGGTGGCCGAGGGTCTTGGGCGCAAGCGCACCATGGAGCCTTTCGACCTGTCTCTGCGCCCCGGCGAAGTTGTCGGGCTGGCTGGCCTGCTGGGATCCGGCCGCACCGAAACCGCCAAGCTGGTGTTCGGCGCGATCCGCTCGGATTCAGGCAGCCTGTCGGTGCGCGGCACCCCGGTCGCGCATAATTCGACGCGCCAGGCGCTGCACAACGGCATCGCTTTTTGCCCGGAGGACCGCAAGGCCGAAGGACTGGTCGGCGAACTCAGCGTGCGCGAGAACATCATGCTCGGCCTGCAGCTCAAGCGCGGCTGGTTCAACCTGCTGTCGCAAGAGCAGCAGAAGAAGCTTGCCGAAGACATGATCCAGGCGCTCAACATCGCCACGCCCGACGCGGAAAAGCCGGTCAACCAGCTCTCCGGCGGCAATCAGCAGAAAGTGGTGCTGGCGCGCTCGCTGGCGTCGCAACCCGCGATCCTCATCCTCGACGAGCCGACGCGCGGTATCGATGTTGGCGCCCATGCCGAGATCGTGGCCCTGATCCGCCGTTTGTGTAACGATGGCCTGGCGCTGCTGGTCGCTTCTTCGGAATTCGATGAACTGGTCGCTGTCAGCGATCGCGTCGCGGTGCTGCGGGACCGCAAGATGATCGGCGAGATGGTCGGCGACGACATCACCCGCGAAAACATCATTCACATGATTGCAGCCGGATGACGACACACCAATCCACTGCTGTGGCAGAGACAAAGACCCTGGGCGTGCGTCTGCGCGCCGTTCTCGGTCACCGCGCGGTCTGGCCGCTGGCCGCACTGGGCGTGATCCTGATCATCGATGGCATCATCGCGCCCGATTTCTTCTCGATCCGCATTGTCCAGGGCCGCCTGTTCGGCAGCCTCATCGACGTCTTCTATCGCGGCATGCCGCCGGCGATGCTCGCGCTCGGCATGGCCATCGTGATCGGCACCAAGGGCATCGATTTGTCCGTTGGTTCGATCATCGCGGTGGTTGGCGCCACCATCGCCTGGCGCATGCACGCGGGCGACCCGCACTTCGTCATCCTTCTGATCGCCATCGGCGTGGCTCTGCTGTGCGGCCTGTGGAACGGCTTTCTGGTGGCAGTGCTGGACATCCAGCCGATCATCGCGACGCTGATCCTGATGGTCTCGGGCCGCGGCATCGGCCTGATGATCAATCTCATCTATGGCGGTACCGACCCGAGCTTCCAGAGCCCGCTGCTGCAGGGCCTCAGCGTCGGCTCGATCGGCCTGATCCCGACCCGGCTCTATGTCGGCGTTGTCGTCTTCATCCTCCTATGGCTGTTGCTGCGCAGAACCGCGCTTGGCCTGTATCTCGAAACGGTGGGCGCCAATTCGGCTGCCGCCGACCTCGCCGGCATCAATTCCCGCCTGGTCAAATACAGCGCCTACTTGCTCTCTGGCCTGCTCTCCGGCATCGCCGGCATCATCCTGACGGCCGACGTTCACACCTCCGACCCGGTCAGCGTCGCGCTGTTCAGCGAGTTGGACGCCATCCTGGCGGTGGTCATCGGCGGCGGCTCGCTGATGGGCGGCCGCATTTATCTCGGCATGACGCTCATCGGCGTCCTTATCATCCAGGCGCTGGTCACCTCGATCCTGATGAGTGGCCTGCCGCCCGAATACAACCTGTTGGTCAAGGCGGTCGTCGTCCTGTTCGTTCTGCTGCTGCAGTCGGACAACTTCCGTGCCGCCGTGGTCCTCATCTTCCGCCGGAGGAAAGCATCATGAGGGAGCGCTACCTGCCGCTGGCGGCGACGATCATCGTCTTCTCGGCGCTGTTCATCACCGGCGGCCTCCTCTACAAGCATTTTTTCTCGTTCCTGGTGCTCGGCCATCTCCTCGCCGATAACGCCTTCATCATCATCGCGGCGATCGGCACGACCTTCGTCATCATTTCCGGCGGCATCGACCTGTCGATCGGTTCGATGATCGGCTTCGTTGGCGTGTGCATGGCAAGTCTCGACGTCGCCGGCTGGCACCCGCTGGCATCCGCCGCCCTCATGCTTGCCTTCGGCATCCTGTTCGGCGCCTTCCTCGGCTTCATCATCGACTTCTGCCAGATTCAGCCCTTCATCATCACGCTGGCCGGCCTGTTCATGCTGCGCGGCGCCTGCTTCATGGTGACGCTCGATTCGATCCCGATCCGGAACCCCTTCGTCAGCCAGTTCGCAGGCTGGAGGATACCCCTGCCCGACCACGGCTTCCTCGCCAGTTCGGCGATCGTGATGTTGGTGATGCTGGCCGTGGCCATCGTCATCGCCCATTTCACGCGCTTTGGCACCAACGTCTATGCCATCGGCGGCGACCGCACCTCGGCAATCCTGATGGGCGTGCCGATTCGCAAGACGACGATCATGATCTACGCCCTCGGCAGCTTCTACAGCGCGCTCGGCGGCGTCATCTACGCGCTCTACACCTCTTCCGGCTACCCGCTGGCGGGAACCGGCAATGAGCTCAACGCCATCGCCTCCGTCGTCCTCGGTGGGACCCTGCTCACAGGCGGCGTTGGCATGGTCGCCGGCACGCTGTTCGGGGGGATGATCCTCGGCCTGATTGCGACGCTGATTATCTTCAACGGTTCGCTCAATGGTGCCTGGATCATGATCACCGGCGGCGTATTGTTGTTCCTGTTCATCGTCATGCAGCGTTCGCTGGTCGGCTCGTTCAGCCTGCAGCGCACAGCGTGAGCGCGAAGGGGGCGCCATGCCGCAGTCGAGTCGTCATGCCCGCCTCGTTTCGAAGCTGAAACCCCTGCGCGCCGATGCATCGTCGGAGCGCGGTGGCGACGGTGCTCTGGTGGAGCGCAACGTCTACGCCTACATCGCCCACAAAGTTGGCTGCGAGATCGTTGCCGGCGTCTTTCCGCCGGGAACGCTGTTGCCCAACGAGGCCGAGATGCGTGCCCGTTTCGCGGTGTCGCGCACCGCGCTACGCGAGGCCTACAGCGTACTGGCGGCCAAGGGGCTCATCCTGCCACGCCCCAAGATCGGCACCCGCGTGCGCCCCAAGACCGACTGGAACATGCTCGACCCCGAGGTGCTGACCTGGCACGTAGAAGCGGTGCCGAACGAGGAATTCATCTCCGAACTCTATACGTTGCGCCATATGATCGAGCCCGAGGCCGCCGCCGCTGCCGCTGCGGTTGCTTCACCGGCAACGATTGAACAAATCGGCGCGGCCTTTGCCGATATGGTGCTCTTCAAGGACGGCGAGGGCGACCTGATCAGCGCCGACCTACGCTTCCACCTCGGCATCCTCAACGCCACCGGCAATCATTTCGTCGGCGCATTCGGCAGTCTGATCTACGCGGCCCTGTTCAGCACGTTCAAGCTGAGCTGGGAGGGCGCTGCCCGTATCCGCGATAGCCGGCTGCAACAGCACGCTGACGTCTTCGAGGCGATCCGCGACCGGGAAGCGGACCGCGCACGCGAGCGCATGCATGCCCTGCTCCGCGATTCGCTCGGTGACGTGCGTGAGTTCCTCCGCCAGCGTGACGCACGCCGCGACAGCCGCGGCGAGAATGTCACCACGCCCTGAACGGCCGGCGGCGCAGCCTGCCTCCGATCTCGGCGGACCAGCTGTAGCGATCCGGGTTGCCGCGGCCAGCGGCAAGCCCAAGGAACCGAGCAGCCGACGCTGAAACCACCACCGCCGCGCATTGTCGCTTGCTCATTGTCCCTGCCTCAAGCATATCGGCAGACGGACCCGAGCGGAGCCAGCACGTGCGCATTGCCGTCTTCAGCACCAAGCCCTACGACCGCGTCTTCCTGGGCGAGGCTGCCGCCAAGGCCGGCCACACGCTCGATTTCCTCGAGCCGCGGCTCGACCGCTCGACGGTGCGGCTGGCCGAGGGCTTCCCGGCGGTCTGCGTCTTCGTCAACGATACGCTCGACGCCGAGGTGCTGGCGAGGCTGGCCGCCGGCGGCACACGCCTCGTCGCGTTGCGCGCGGCTGGCTTCAACAATGTCGACCTGGGGGCGGCCGGGCGTCTGGGCCTCACGGTCGTGCGCGTGCCAGCCTACTCGCCGCACGCGGTCGCCGAATTTACGGTCGGCCTGCTGTTGGCATTGGACCGGCGCATCCACCGCGCCTGGGTACGCGTGCGCGACAACAACTTCGCCCTGGACGGCCTCATCGGCCATGACATCCACGGCAAGACCATCGGCATTGTTGGCACCGGGCGCATCGGCGCGTTGGTGGCCCAGATATTCCGCCTCGGCTTCGGCTGTGTCGTTCTCGCCCACGATCGCCACGAGGTCGCGGCGCTGAAGGCAACCGGCGTCATCTATACGAGCGTCGACGAGCTGATCGCCCGTTCTGACGTTATCTCCCTGCATTGCCCGCTGACGCCGGACACGCGCCACCTCATCGACGAAGCGGCGGTGGCGAAGCTCAAGCCCGGCGCCATTCTCATCAATACCAGCCGCGGCGCGCTGATCGACGCCGAGGCGGTGATCGCCGGTCTGAAATCCGGCCAGATCGGCGGCGTGGCGCTCGATGTCTACGAGCAGGAGGCGGACCTTTTCTTCGAGGACCTTTCTAGCGAGATCATCCAGGACGATGTCTTCCAGCAACTCTTGACCTTCCCCAACGTGCTGGTCACCGGCCATCAGGCTTTTTTCACGGAAGAGGCGCTGAAGGCGATCGCCGAGACCACCATGGCCAATATTGCCGAGGAGGAGGCCGGGCGCGCCTCGCCCAACCGGGTGCTGCGCGACAAGGTCGCCAGGCGCCCATGAGCGGGCCCAAACCTGTCAGGAGCGAACGGTCGGCAGACCGGCAGTTTTTGACATTGATCCCTCGATCCCTATGCTGGTCGGGCCGTCGCTCGTTCGGGACCCGGTTCTGATCACTCAGTTCGACGGCCGTTCGCGCCGGGAGTGAGCCCGAAAAGTTGCTTCCCGCAAGACCCTGCATGGGCGTCAGGCGCGGGATTCGCCCCTCATGCGCTTGTCGGCGCGCAGTGGAGGACCTCGAGCAACACCCCAACCCGAGAAGACCGGAACAGACCTCGATGAAGCCCGCGGAACGCGCCGGCACGGCAGGCGCCAACGTGTTTGTGTCTTTGACTTCATCGCGACCAAACCTATCTTCCGCGCGGTCGCCGGCAGAACCGGCGGCCCATGCTTGCCGCAGTCAACCAGATCGGCAGGTTGCCGCGGAACGGATTTGACGATTGCTGCGGCTTGGGGGGCGCATTCCTCCCGTTTCAGCCACGCCGCCAACGGAGGACATATCTCATGAAACTCGCACTGAAGATCGCCGCCGCCGCGCTCGGCCTCAGCCTCATCGCCGGCCCGGCGCTTGCCGCCGGCAAGACGGTCGTCGTCGCCTCGAAGATCGACACCGAGGGCGGGCTGCTCGGCAACATGATCCTGCAGGTGCTCGATCAGGCCGGCATCCCCACAGAGAACAAGGTTCAGCTTGGGCCGACCAAGATCGTGCGAACCGCGCTGCTCTCCGGTTCGGTTGACATTTATCCGGAATACACCGGCAATGCCGGCTTCTTCTTCAACATCCCCAAGGACCCGGCCTGGAAGAACGCTCAAGCCGGCTACGAGAAGGCCAAGGAGCTGGACAAGGCCAACAATATCGTCTGGCTGCAGCCGGCGCCGGCCAACAACACCTGGGCGATCGCCGTGCGCAAGGACGTGGCCGAGAAGAACAATCTCAAGACCATGGAAGACTTCGGCAAGTGGGTTGCCGGCGGCGGCAAGGTGAAGCTCGCCGGTTCGGCCGAGTTCGTCGAAAGCCCGGCCGCCCTTCCCGCCTTCCAGCAGGCTTATGGCTTCAAGCTCAACGCCGACCAGCTTCTGGTGCTGTCCGGCGGCGACACCGCTGCCACCGAAAAGGCCGCCGCCGAGCAGACCTCGGGCGTCAATGCCGCCATGGCCTACGGCACCGACGGCCAGCTCGCCGCGCTCGGCCTTGTCGTGATGGCCGACACCAAGGGCGTGCAGCCGGTCTATGAGCCGGCGCCGACCGTGCGCGCGGCAACACTGAAGGAATACCCGCAGATCAAGACGCTGCTCGATCCGGTCTTCAAGTCGCTGACGCTGGAGACCCTGCAGTCGCTCAATTCGAAGATCGCCGTCGACGGTGAGGACGCCAAGAAGGTCGCCAAGGACTACCTGACCGAGAAGGGGTTCCTCAAATAACCGAAACCGGCAGCGATCGGGCCGAACGAGCCGTTCCTGGCCCGGCCATCGGAGCGAGCGTGGACAACGCGGGGCAAGAGGTGGCCTTTAGCCGGGTCACCTTTTTCCTTGTCGCGGTGGCGCTGGCCGGTGCCCTCGGCCTCGGCTTCGTCGGCTTTGCACCGAACCGCATCCTGACGCCGAAGGCGATCGCCCTGTGGAATGCCGATGTGCCCGCTTGGGGCTCCGCAATGGTGGCCGGCTTCGTATTGCTCGTGGCCGGCGCGCTCTGGCGGGGGCGGGTGATCGGCGAAGCCATCACACTTGCCGGCGCCGTGCTCCTGCTCGTCGCCGATTTTGGCGCTGCCGGTGCCGCTGCGACCGGCCTTATGGCCACAGCAACAAGCAGCGCGGCGCGCGTATCGCTGGGCGGCGCATTTTGGATCATCCTGGTCGCCTCGGCGCTCGCCATGGCAGAGAGCCTGCGGCGCTTTCGCACCGCCATCTGGCTCCATGTCCTCGTCGCCGCCGTGATCTTCGCCGTCCTCGCTACGCTCGCCGCGCGTGGATGGTTCAACCACCTGTCGCTGGTCCATGAATGGTCGATCCGCCGCGAGGAATACAATCTCGCGCTGGTCCGCCACATCGTTCTGGTGTTTTCGGCCCTGGCGCTGGCGCTCGTCATCGGCGTGCCACTGGGCATTCTGGCGAGCGCCAGGCCAGGCCATTCGGGCCGCATCTTCTTGGTCCTGAGCCTCATCCAGACAGTCCCCTCCATCGCCCTTTTCGGCCTGCTGATCGGACCGCTCACCATGCTCTCCGATTGGCTACCCGTCTTGCGCGCGATCGGCGTGCGCGGCATCGGCTTCACCCCTGCCCTCATCGCGCTGACGCTCTACGGTCTGCTGCCGATTGCCCGCAACACGGAAGCCGGTCTGAAAAGCGTGCCGGCTTCGGCCATCGATACCGCCCGCGGCATGGGCATGACGCCGTTGCAGATCATGGCCTGGGTGTCGATCCCGCTCGGGCTGCCGGTGCTGCTGGCGGGCCTGCGCATTGTCACCGTGCAACTCATCGGGTTGACGGTGGTCGCCGCTCTCATCGGCGCCGGCGGCTTTGGCAGCTTCGTCTTCATCGGCCTCGGCCAGACGGCGACCGACCTCGTGTTGCTCGGCGCGCTCTCCGCCATTGGCCTGGCGCTTGCCGCCGACATCCTTCTGCGCCTGCTGACGCTTGCCGCGACCAGGGCCGTAACCTCATGATCCTATTCGAGAATATCACCAAGACCTTCCACGGCCACGTTGCCCTCGACGAGGTTTCCTTCGCCGTCGCCAGCCATGAATTCTGCATGCTCGTCGGGCCGTCGGGGGCCGGCAAGTCGACCGCGCTGCGCCTGGTCAACCGGCTGATCGCGCCGGATTCGGGCACGATCCGCATCGACGACGACGACATCGCCACGCTCGATCCAGTGGCGCTGCGCCGCCGCCTTGGCTACGTCATCCAGTCGATCGGTCTGTTTCCCCATTGGAGCGTCGGCGACAACATCGCCACCGTTCCGCGCCTGCTCGGCTGGCCGAAGAAGCGCATCGACGAACGCATCGACGAACTGATGACGCTGGTCGAACTCGACCCGGCGACGTTTCGCAACCGCCGCCCGCACCAGCTTTCCGGTGGCCAGCAGCAGCGCATCGGCCTGGCCCGCGCACTTGCCGCCGACCCCAACATCCTGCTCATGGACGAGCCCTTCGGCGCCCTCGACGCCGTCACCCGCGACACGCTGCAGACCGAGATGATTCGCATCCACGCGGCGACCGGCAAGACGATCCTGATGGTCACCCACGACATCGACGAGGCGGTGCGCCTTGGCCAGCGCATCGTCGTCTTCGGCGAGGGCAAGGTCGTGCAGAACGCCACGCCGGAGGAACTGCTCGCCAACCCGGCCAACGATTTCGTCCGCGCGCTGGTCGGCGGCGAGGCGGCGAGCCTGCGCCTGCTCAAGGTGCGGCGCGTGCGCGACTGGCTGTCCCATGGCGGCCGCGCCGATGGTCCGCCCATCGGCAGCGACGAAGCCCTCGACATGGCGCTCGCCCGCATGCTGGGCACCGGCCGCAACGCCTTGCCCGTGGTCGACAAGGCCGGTGAGGCGCAGGGCACCATCAGTCTCGACGATCTTCTCAGGAAACGCCCGTGAGCACGACCGCGATCATACCGAGTGCCGAGCGGTCCGGTCGCATCGCGCTGGCGCTTCTGCCCACCGCTCTGCTGGTGGCGCTGGTCTTCGGCATGCCGGCGCTTCACCCCCTGTTCCACGCCTGGTTCCCGGCGCTTGAGCGGCCGGTCTATGCGCGCGCCAGCTTCCCCACCCTGACGCTCTGGCACATCGGCCTGGTCACCGCCGCCACCGTTCCGGTGGTCATCGTCGGCATCGCTGCCGGCATCTTCGTCACCCGCAAGAGCGGCCGCGAATTTGCCGGCATCCTCGACACCGTCACCGCCATCGGCCAGACCTTTCCGCCGGCGGCCGTGCTCGCCGTCGCCGTGCCGCTGGCCGGCTACGGCGCCGCCCCCACCGTCGTGGCGCTCATCGCCTATGGCATCCTGCCGGTGGTCGACAATACCGTTGCCGGTCTGCGCGGCGTATCGCCGGCGGCACGCGGCGCCGCTGAAGGCATGGGCCTGACGCCTCGTCAGACGCTCTTCTGGGTGGAACTGCCGCTCGCCGCGCCGGTGATCCTGGCCGGCGTGCGCACCTCGGTCATCATCAACATCGGTACTGCTGCGATCGGCTCGACGGTCGGTGCGCTCAGCCTCGGCTCGCCGATCATCGAAGGCCTGTCGGGCTCGAACACGGCCTATATCATCCAGGGCGCAGTGGTCGTCGGCCTGCTCGCCATCGCCGTCGACCAGCTCTTCGCGCTCGCCGACGCGCGGCTCAGCCGCGCAACCGGGCGCAGCTAGTGGACCTGGATTCCTCAGCCGGTCAGTTGCTGCTCAGCCGCACGCCGTATCGGCGGTAGAGTGCCAGCACCTCGCGCACGACCCGCCGGTGGAAGGCCGGCTGCTTCTCGATGTCGAGATGGCCGATGGCATTGCTCTGCTTGTCGACGTTGATGTTCTCGAGCTTGCCGTGGAAGCCTTTGCCCGGCGCCAGCTTCTTTCCGACGCCGTCGGTCGCTCCATAGAAGTTGATCAGGTGGCGCACATTGGCCGGCACCGGCCAGTGCGCCGTGGCGTCAAAGATCACAACGAGGTCGACCGGGATACCGTCCCTGTCCAGATGCGCCGCCATGGCCATCGCCGCGTCCGCACCGAAGGAATGACCGACAAGCACGATCGGCCGGGTGCGCCCCCGGTCCTTGGCCCAGCGCCTCTCGATGTCCGCTGCGGGCCCCGTCCAGCCGGCGTAATTCATGGCGGTGTTTGGCACCCCCTTCGCCCTCAGCTCATTCGAAAGCGTGTCGAGCCCCGTCGAAAAGACGTTGAAGAGCCCGAGGAACAAATAGACGCTGCCGTGCGGTTGCCGCGCCGCGGCCGCCAGCTCGACATTGCTTGCCGCCAGCGACTCGACCGGCCGCGCCACAACCGCCGCCACAACGAGCACCACGGCCATCACCACAGCGCGGCCGCAGACGCTGCCCCGCGTTCCAAGTCCAAGCATGGTCCCACCCCTTCGAAAGAATCCGCCCACTCGCATCACGATACAATGTGCGGCGCACCCGGCAAGTCCGGTTCGCCGCTCCCCACAGCGCGTCCTAATATATCCACGGGATGATGCGTGCCGTGCGCCGCATGTAGTCCCGGTACGCGTCGCCGAAGGTCTCGATCATCACGCGCTCCTCATGCGGAACCCGCATGAAGAAGAGGATGCCGAAACCGACAAGGCCGACGGGACCAGCAATCCAGTTCTGCAGAAGCAGGAACTGCGCCAACGCGAAAAGCGCGAAGGACGAATACATCGGGTGACGGACATAGGCGTAGAGACCGTCGGTGACCAGTTTGTGCTGCTCGCGCATCTCCAGCGTGACCGACCAGTTGCGGCCGAGCTGCTTGTGGGTGATGCGGAAGAGCACCAGCGAGGCAACCATCACCAGTGCCCCGGCCCAGGCCTGGACCGGGTTGAAACCGTAATCGGCAAAGGACGGCCAGGCAGTCAGCCCATAAATGCCGGGAATGAGGAACTGGGCCAGCGCCGCGATGACCAGCAGCGTGCGGTCGCGCGTGCCTCCGGCGGAGAGGGCGACGCCCACCCTCTTCGCCCGCCGCTGGAACGGGTAGCGGATGACGTACCAGGCGACGATGCCGAGCAGGAATATGATTCTTGCGACGAGCGCGGTCATGCCTGAGGCAGTAGCCCAGACGCGCGCGGGAAGGAAGGGGTGGTTTGCCGCAAGGCTTGCCCTTGGCTCCGTTCCGTCGCATTAACGCCGGACTTGCGAATGAGACGGATCGGTCCATGCGTCGCACCCTGCTTGTCTTTTCGGCCTTGTTGCCGGTTCTTCTCGCCTCCTGCAGCGGCGGTGTTTCCGGCACCATCAGCGACATCCTTGCCCGCGCCGAAACGGCGCAGTCGGGCAAGGTGGACGCCGAAGCGGCGGCCCGCTTGATCTCGCAATACCGGGTCGATCACGGCCTCAAGCCGCTCAAGCTCGACCCGACGCTGATGCGGCTCGCCGCCGAGCACGCCCAGCGCATGGCCTCCATGGACCGTATGAGCCATTCGCTTCCCGGCGAAGGCAGCTTCGGCCAGCGCATCGCTCGCGGCGGTTTCATCGCCTCGATGGCCGCCGAGAACGTCGCCGCCGGCCAAAAGTCGCTGGCCGCAGTCTTCGAAGCCTGGCGCAAGTCACCCGGCCACAACGCCAACATGCTGCTGCCCAACGTTTCGCTCATGGGCATCGCGCTCGCCATCCAGCCGGGTGGCCGCTACCACACCTACTGGTCGCTGGAGCTGGGCGAGCGTTTCGTGCCGCCGGCCGGCAGTCTCCTGGCCCTGGCCCTGGCCCTGGCCCTGGCCCTGGCCCTGGCCCCGGCCCGGGACCGGGGATCACGATCTTCGGCCGCTGAAGATCTAGCCAAGCCGAACGCGCAACTGGCGGACATTGGCGCGCGCCGCCCGCGCCGCCCGCGCCGTTGCCAGCCCGATGGCAAACAGCGTGCCGCCGCCCGGCGGCCCGAGCACGAAGGTGGCGATGCCCCGCCGCTCCGGCCACAGCCGGTCGATCATCGGGTGACCGGCGGTCGCACAGGAATCGATGAGCGTCACGGCTGGGTCGGCGAACAGATGCACCGGCGCCTCCAGTATCAGCTGGACGCCCGGCGAAAAATGCGCATAGGCCTCGTCGTATGTGGTCTTCCAGGTGAAGGCCGCGGAGCCACCGATGAAGCTGACCAGTATCGCCACCGGATGAGCGCCGACCCGCAGCGAATCGATGCGCGCCTTGCCGGCTGCCGCCAGGTTGAACAGCGCCTCGCGCGAGAACGCCGCGGTGGTCGCCGATGAGGCGAGCGCCGTCTCCCGCCGCCCCTTCCAGCCCGCCTGCTCCAGCGCCAGGAACTCCTCGAAGCGCGCGCACACGCGATCCGGCTCGACGTCACTGGTGAAGGCGACCGCGCCGATCTCGCCCAGGCGGCGAAGCTGCCGGCCGAGTTCCTTGCGTTTCCCTCTCGGCAGTTCGGCGCGGAGATCGGCGGCGGTCGCGCCGCGGGTCAGCATGGCCCGGCGATGTTCGCCGAGAAGGACGAGCGGCCGGCCGCTCCTGAAGGCAATGGCACGCACCGCCTCGGCGATGGCGCCTTCCGTGGCCAGGTCTGGCAGGATCAGGCTGAGTCCGGATCCCTCCGGCGCCAGCCCTTCGACAAGGCGCGCCACCGTCGCGCCGATGTTGCCGGCGTCGATCAGCGGATCGCCGAAGGGCGCGTATTTGTGGCTGCACAGGCGGACGGCCGGAGCAATCCGCCCGAGGCGCGTTCGCGTAAACGGCGCCAGGCCGTCCAAGGCGCCGAAGGAAGAGCGGACGACCGCCACGGCGATGCCGCCACGGCCCAAATGCCGGATTGCCGGAATCGCAAACTCCGGGTGGAAGAACACGTTGCCCTCTGCCGAGCGCGCGGCCAGCGTCGCCCATGCCGCACGCAGCGACCCAAGATCGTCTGCCGCCACGATGCTGACGCCGGCATCGCTGCCGCTTTGCTGTGGCGTTCGGGCACGGACGAGACCGGTGGCGGCCATCGTCAGCGCACCCCGAGCGCGCCGGGCGGCGCCTTGTGCACCGCCAGGATCGAGCAATTGATCGACAGCCGGCCGAGCACCAGCACCCAGAGCACCAGCGTCTCGGAGGCGAGCGCGATTGCGGTCGCGGCCGCCGCGCCGTTGATGCCGAAATAGGGGATCAGGGCGAAGTTCAGCGACACGTTGAGGAAGAACGCCGCGGCGTAGACCACCGCAGTGATGCCCTGCTGGCCGGCCATGATGAGCAGCGTCTCGGCAGGTCCGATCGAGGCGCGCAGCAGCAGGCCGGCCGACAGGATGAAGAGGACCGGATAGCCCTCGACGAAGGTCGGGCCGAACAGCGCCAGCAGCTCGCGTCCGACGACGGCGAGCAGGGCAACCATCGCCAGCGACGGCCAGAAGGTCCAGTGCAGGGTGTCACGGACAAAGGCGGACAGCCGGACGTCGTCGCCGGCGGTGTAGTACTGCGAGAAGCGCTGGGCGCTGCCTGCCCTGACCGAGAAATAGACGAAATGGACCAGCGCCATCGTCTTCACCGCGGCAAAATAGATCGCCACCTTCTCGGGCTGCATCAGCCGGCCGACGATGAGGATGTCGATGTTGGTGAGCAGATTGAAGAAGCCCTCGACCACGAAGATCGGCAGCGCCACGGTGATCCACAGCAACGGCTGGTAGCTGCGCGGCCCACGCGGTACCGCCTTGCCGATCTTGCCTTGCAGCCTGAAAAACTGGCCGATGGCAGTGACGTAGGTCGCCGCGACCACGGCCGCCATCGCCGTCGCCGCGTTGGTGGGCGCGCCGAACCACAGCGCGCTGCCCATGAAGACGATGATCAGCAGCGGCCGCACGATATAGGTCGGCCACAGCGCCAGATGCGCCCAGTTGAACGAGCGCGCCAGCCCTTCCTGGATATCGCCGAGCGCGATCATCGGCAGCGTCACGGCGCCGAGATAGAGCGGCACCAGATAGGAGCCGGAGATGTGGTCGCCGAAGGTATAGAGCCCGGCAAAGCCGACGAGTGCGAACAGCGTCGAGGTGACCAGGCCCTGAATGCGGCTGCCGACGATGACGCCGCGCAACGAATTGAGATCGCCGCGTCCGAGGTATTCTGGCACGAAGCGCAGCACCGCAACCTGAATGCCGAGGCAGGCGAGCCCGCCCATGATGACCGAGCCGACCCAGACGACGACGAAGACGCCGTACTGAAAATCGGCCATCCAGCGCGCGATGATCACCTGGCTGAAATAGGCGATCGCTGCACTGACCACCCGCGTGGCGAAGGCGATCAGCGCGATGCGCTGCGACACCGAGCGGTCGTCGTTGCCGGTGAGGATGGAATCGAATGTCTCCGCCAGTGGCGCAAGCAGCGCGCGCGGGCGGCCTTGCGGCATCCGCCCGACCATGTCGAAGAACGACACGCGCACCTGGCTCCTCCGTGTCTTCGACGGCATGCTGCTGCCGTGACCAGTCTACTGCCCCACCCCTATCGCATACGACCCAAGTTATGTATCGACAATTGAAGCGAAACTGAGAATTTCATAAAGGTTAACAAAGGCTTACTGAAGAAGCCGATGCCCGCCGGCGCTGCTCTGGACAAGGAATCGCAAAGCCGTAGCATGCCTCCGCCAGCCGTCGTCAGGATCAGCGCCATTGCCGGACAGCCCAACCCGTACGATCGACACCAGCGGCCTCGCCTGCCCGTTGCCGGTCCTCAAGGCCCGCAAGGCGCTCAATGCCATGGCGCCCGGCGAGCGGCTGGCACTGACGGCGACCGACCCGCTGGCGGCGATCGACATTCCACATTTCTGTGACGAAGCGGGCCATCGGCTGATTGCGAACGACGCGCGAAACGGCGTCCTCTCCTTCCTGATCGAACGCGGCGACGGCGTTGCGGGCGCCGGACCATGACCCTCTTCCTGTCGAAGCTGGTGCCGCTCTTCCTCTATCCGCTCGGCCTGGCGATCCTTCTCGTCGCTGTCGCCTTGATCCTTGGCCGCTTCCGCCGCTTCTCCGGCGCGCTGTTGCTTCTGGCGATCGCCCTCCTGTGGCTGTCGTCCATGCCGCTGACAGCGGATTACCTGGCGCTTCGCTGGGAAGCCGCCTATCCGCCGGTCGCCACCGAGAAGCTGCCGCAAGCCGACGCCATCATTCTCCTCGGCGGTTTCATCCAACAACCACTGCCGCCGCGCCGCGAGCCGGATCTGACCGGCGGTGCGGATCGCCTGTTCGAGGCGGCGAGCCTCTTCCATGGCGGCAAGGCGGCACACATCATCGTCAGCGCCGGCAACCTGCCTTGGTCCGAGATCGTCGCACCGGAGGCGGACTGGATCGGCCGGTTTCTGGTGAAGCTGGGCGTCCCGGCCGACGCGATCATCCTGGAATCGCGAAGCCGCAACACGCGCGAGAACGCGCTTTTCAGCGCCGCCATCCTCAACAGCAAGGGGTGGCACTCGGTGCTGCTGGTCACATCGGCGGATCACATGCGGCGCGCAATGGCGACGTTCCGCAAGATCGGCATCCGCACAACCGCCGCGCCGACCGATGTCCAGGCCCGGGCACAGTTCTACGTGAACGTGTTCGATCTTCTGCCCAGTGCCGACGCGCTGGTGGAGACCAGCGCCGTGCTCAAGGAGGTGATCGGACTCGTCTATTACCGGCTGCGCGGCTGGGCCTAGCGGCGGCCGGGCCGGGCGGAAAAACCGGTCACGCGCAACGGGTTGTCGGTCATCGCCGTGCGGTCGGGCGTATCGATGCGCGCCTCGTTCAGGAAGGCGTCGAGATAGGTCTCGAAGCTCTGCCGGTCGAGCCCGCCACCGGCGGTCACCGAAAAGCGGGTCGCCGGTTCACCCGGCGGCGCGGGAATGAGACGCGGCGGCAGGAAGAACGCGCCGATCCCTTCGACCACGGCGCTCTCGCCGCCATCGACGGCGACAAGCCCGCGCACGCGGATGAGATTGGGGCCTTGCAGCGCCGCCAGATAGTCGAGGAACCGATCGAGCGCGGCAAGCGGGATCGGCCGCTGACGCGCGACCGTGAAGACGTTGAGGGCATGGGCCCCGCCCGTCGCGCCGGCCGGCCCGAGCCATCGCGCGATATCGGTTGTCGCCGGATCGAAGGGGCCGTGGCCACAAAGATCGGGCGGCGCGACCGAACCGGCATCGACGATTCGCGCAATCGGGTTGAGTCGGGCGAGATCCCCGGCAATCGCCGTCAGATGGCCGTCTGCCTTCGACACCGCGATGACATCCGCCATCGCCAGTTGCCGCGCCGTCGATGGGTCCAATGCCGCCACATCTTGCGCGCCGACCACCGTCACGACGCCATCGGGCGAAAACCGCAAGGGCAGGTAGGGGTGCAAGCCGATGCCGGCGAGAATCGCCGACGGGTCGGCGTCGGCATTCGCCTCAATGACCACCCGGCTGAGCGCCGCGATGCGGCCATTGTCGAGGCTGCGCAGCAGCGTCTCGAGCGCATCGACCAGCTCGCCGCGCACGGCGCAACACACGCAGCCGCCACCAAGCGCCACGATTTCGTCCTCGGCGCGCGCCACCAGCGCATTTTCGAGGCCGACTTCGCCAAACTCGTTGAGGATGACGGCGGTGTCGGCGAAATCCGGATGCTTGAGCGCGCGGTTGATCAGTGTCGTCTTGCCGGCGCCAAGCGGGCCGGCAATGACGGTGAGCGGGATCGGCGGCTTGCGTGCGCGAGCCATGACCGGCGTCAATGCAGCTTGGTGAGGTCGAGCGGCGGGTTGATGACGATCGCCGTCGGCGAAGAAGGCGGCACCTCGGCATAGGCCGGCGGCGTAGCACTGCCGACGACGGTGGGCCTGAGGCGCGGCAGCGGCACTTTGCCGGCCGGCGCCTTGACCGCCGGCGTGGCGCCCGCCACGTCCGCCCGCCCGGTATAGACCCGCACCGGCGCCATCACCTGGAAGCGCGGGGCGAGCACCGAATCCGGCCCGGCGCTGGTCAGCAACGGGTCCGGGTCGTCCGGAATGCCCCCGATGCGGCAGACCTGATCGTGCAGATTTGCAAGCGGCGTGGTCGACGGCTGGGTCTCGAAGCCTGCCAGAAGTGGATGCGACCCACTGTAATAGTTGGCGAAGCCCCGGTTGAGCAGGACGGCGGCCGTCTCCGCCCGGTTCTTGGACGATGATGCGCCGAGCACGACGACCATCAACTGCCGGCCGCCGCGATTGGCCATGCCGACGATGTTGTAGCCGGCAGCGCAGACGAAGCCGGTCTTCATGCCGTTGGCGCCGTGATAGCGCTCCAGCAGCACATTCTCGGATCTGAGGATATGTTGGCCGGAGCGGATCGCCGGGATGCCGAAAAGCGCGCGGCGCTCCGGAAAATCGAGCCACAGCGCGCGCGCCAGCACCGCCAGGTCGCGCGCCGTAGTGATCTGCCCATTATCCGGCAAGCCGTTCGGATTGTCGTAATGGGTCGACACCATGCCAAGCCGTCGCGCCTCGGCATTCATCATGGCGACGAAGCCGCTCTCGCTGCCGCCAATGGTTTCGGCCAGTGCCATGGCGATGTCGTTGGCCGACTTCACCAGCATCATCTTCAGCGCATTGTCGACATTGACGATGGTGCCAGCCCTGAAGCCCATCTTCGCCGGCACCTGCGCCACGGCATTGGCCGAGATCTTGACCGGCGAGGTCGGCGTCAGGGTGCCTTCCTTCAGCGCCTTGAAGGTCAGATAGGCGGTCATCAGCTTGGTCAGCGAGGCCGGCTGCCAGCGGTGGTTTGCGTCGCGTGAATCGAGCACGGCACCACTGCCCACATCGACAAGGATATAGGATGACCCCGTGGCCGCGTGCACCGGCCCGGCGACCAGCACGAAGATCAAGGCAAGCAAACGGATTGTCAGACGCAACAAGCCTGGCCTCGGCTGTCTCAAGCGGCCGGCGGCCGCGAGCAATTGGGATCGTCCCCCTCTCTCCTAGCCGATTTCGCAGTCTCTTGGCAAAGCACCTGAATTGCCTTTTTCGCGGTCGTTTGCCGGGAAAAACGGCAAATGCCTGTCCACACACGGCAATTTCGCCGACGCATGCCGACCGAAAACTGGCGCCAAGTTTGCACCATGCGGACGCCATGGTTACCCAAGCTTGCAACCCGCGCGGCCCTCGCGAATGATCCGCCGATGATTGCGGTTGAGCCTGCCGTCGATTCCCCTGCCCCGCGCGGCCGTGCCGCGGAGCGGCCGCCGGCCGTCGCACCGCTGGAGCGTGCCCGCGGAATCGCGCGGCTGGCGGTGCGTGCCGAGGGCAAGCGCACGCGTCTCGACGAGAATTACCAGTCCGGCTCGGCCAAGATCCGCTTTCCGCGGGCCGACGCCGGCGCCCCGTTCGCCGCCGTGCTGGTCAATACGGCCGGCGGCATCACCGGCGGCGACCGTTTCTCCTGGACAGTCACCGTCGGACAAGGCGCCGCAGCGACTGTGACCGCCCAGGCGGCGGAGCGCATCTATCGCCGCACCGCCGGCGATGCTGCCGTCGAGACCCGGCTCGGCGTTGCCGATGGCGGCGCGCTCGACTGGCTGCCGCAGGAGACCATCCTCTTCGACCACTCGTCTCTGAAGCGCACGCTCACCGCCGACATCGCGCCATCGGCCCGGTTGCTCGCAGTCGAATCCATCGTGCTCGGCCGCACCGCCATGGGCGAAGTGAACCGCGACGTCACCGTGCGCAACTCCTGGCGCATCCGCCGCGGCGGCCGCCTCGTCTTCGCCGACGGTCTGCGTCTTGACGGCGACGCCACGCAGACGCTCGCCGGTGCCGCCACCGGCAACGGCGCTGCGGCGCTGGCGACGATCGTCCTGGTGGCACCCGAGGCGGAAAGCGCCATCGACCGCGCCCGTGCCGCCCTGATAGATAGTGCCGGTGAGACTGGGGTGAGCGCCTGGAACGGCATGCTTGTCGCCCGCCTGATCGCGCCGGGCGGGCAGGCGCTGCGCGCCGACCTCGTCCGCCTGATCGAAACGCTCAGCGGCCGAGCGATGCCGCGAGTCTGGACCTGCTGAGGACGCAAGACCCATGAACCTGACGCCGCGTGAGAAGGACAAGCTGCTCATCGCCATGGCCGCCAATGTGGCGCGCCGCCGGCTGGAGCGGGGCGTCAAGCTCAACCATCCCGAGGCCGTGGCGCTGATCACCGATTTCGTCGTCGAGGGCGCCCGCGACGGCCGCCCGGTCGCCGAGCTGATGGAAGCCGGCGCCCATGTCGTCGGCCGTGCTCAGGTCATGGACGGCATCGCCGAGATGATCCACGACGTTCAGGTCGAGGCGACCTTCCCCGACGGCACCAAGCTGGTCACCGTCCACAATCCCATTCGCTGAGGAAACCGCGATGATCCCGGGCGAAATCATCCCCGCAGACGGCGAGATCGAACTCAACGCCGGCCAGCCGACGGTCACCCTCGCGGTTGCCAATTCCGGCGACCGGCCGATCCAGGTGGGTTCGCACTATCACTTCTACGAAACCAATTCGGCGCTCGCTTTCGATCGCGAGAAGGCCCGTGGCTTTCGTCTCGACATCCCCGCCGGCACGGCCGTGCGCTTCGAGCCCGGGCAGACGCGCACCGTGACGCTGGTGCCCTATCGCGGCGAGCGGCTGGTCTTCGGCTTCAACCAGAAGATCATGGGCAAGCTGTGAGCCGCACTGCGACGCGCATCCTGCCGGCATCACATGGGCGGCGGTTGGCCCATGTAGAGATAGACCGTGTAGCCTTCGACGCGTGCGGCATAGACCGACTTCAGGTCGAAGCTCCACACCGTCCGGTTGATCGCCTCGATCAGCGCGCGATTGTGCAGAATCGCAAGCTGCAACGGCGTCAGCCGGGTGACGCTGGGAAGCATTCGTTTCGCCCAGATATGGCGGTCGCTCCACAAGCCCACGTCGATCACCGCAACCCGATCGACAGTGCGCAGCGTGCTCAGGTCGCGGATCGCCCGATCGTTGCCGGAGCCGGCCTGGGCCGGCAGGACAGCCAGCAGGCTGAGACCCAAAGCCGCCAGCACCACGCGCAATCTCGTCATGGTGAATCCCTTCTTATCCGTCGTCGTTTTCCCAATCATAGCGCATTCGCGAGAAACCTGCGCCGCCTTCATGACCGCCGCGCCGCCGGTTTCCCTCGCAGCCGCAGGAGAGACTGACCCATGCCCTACAGGATTTCCCGCGAGGCCTATGCCGATATGTTCGGCCCGACCACCGGCGACAAGGTCCGCCTTGCCGATACCGATCTCGTCATCGAGGTGGAGCGGGACTTCACCACCTATGGCGAGGAGGTGAAATTCGGCGGCGGCAAGGTCATCCGCGACGGCATGGGCCAGTCGCAGTTCACCCGCGGCGACGGCGCCGTCGACACGGTCATCACCAATGCGCTGATCGTCGACCACTGGGGCATCGTCAAGGCCGACGTCGGCATCAAGGACGGCAAGATCGCCGGCATCGGCAAGGCCGGCAATCCGGACGTCCAGCCCGGCGTCAACATCGTCATCGGCCCGGCGACCGAAGCCATCGCCGGCGAAGGCAAGATCCTCACCGCCGGGGCGCTCGACGCCCACATCCATTTCATTGCACCGCAGCAGATCGACGAGGCGCTCTATTCCGGCGTCACCACCATGCTCGGCGGCGGCACCGGACCCGCGACCGGCACCAACGCCACCACCTGCACGCCCGGTCCCTGGCATATCGGCCGCATGATTCAGGCCGCCGACGGCTTTGCCATGAATCTCGGCTTCACCGGCAAGGGCAATGCCTCGCTGCCCGCCGGACTGGAGGAGCAGGTCACCGCCGGCGCCATGGGCCTCAAGCTGCACGAGGACTGGGGCACGACGCCGGCGGCAATAGACAACTGCCTCAAGGTCGCCGAGGACTACGACGTTCAGGTGATGATCCACACCGACACGCTGAACGAATCCGGTTTCGTCGAGAACACGGTGGCCGCCTTCAAGGGGCGCACCATCCACGCCTATCACACCGAGGGCGCCGGCGGCGGCCACGCCCCGGACATCATCAAGGTGTGCGGCCAGCCGAACGTTCTGCCCTCCTCGACCAACCCGACGCGGCCCTACACGGTCAACACGCTCGACGAGCATCTCGACATGCTCATGGTCTGCCACCACCTCGACCAGTCGATCCCCGAGGACGTCGCCTTTGCCGAGAGCCGCATCCGCAAGGAGACCATCGCGGCGGAAGACATCCTCCACGACATGGGCGCCTTCTCGATGATCGCCTCCGACAGCCAGGCCATGGGGCGCGTTGGTGAAGTGATCATCCGCACCTTCCAGACCGCCCACAAGATGAAGGTGCAGCGCGGACGGCTGCCCGAGGAGACCGGCGACAACGACAATTTCCGCGTCAAGCGCTACCTCGCCAAGGTCACCATCAACCCGGCCATCACCCATGGCATCGACGAATGGGTGGGCTCCATCGAGATCGGCAAGCTCGCCGACCTGGTGCTGTGGTCGCCGGCCTTTTTCGGCGTCAAGCCCGATCTGATCATCAAGCTCGGCACCATCGCCGCCGCCCCCATGGGCGACCCCAACGCCTCGATTCCGACGCCGCAGCCGGTCCACTACCGCCCGATGTTCGGTGCCTTCGGCAAGGCGATGACCGCCTCTTCGGTCACCTTTGTCAGCCGCGCCGCGCTGGCGCTCGGCATCGACCGGACGCTTGGCACCGACCGGACGCTGCTGGCCGTCCACAACACCCGCGGCATCACCAAGCACTCGATGATCCACAACGCTTATCTGCCCAACATCGAGGTCGATCCCGAAACCTACGAGGTACGCGCCGACGGCGAGCTCTTGACCTGCGCTCCCGCCGAGACGCTGCCCATGGCACAGAGGTATTTCCTGTTTTGATCGTTCGCGCGGCCAACACAGTCGATATTCCGCGGCTCTGCCGGCTGATGCAGTTCGTTCAGGACGTGCACGCCGAGGCGCACCCGGAGGTGTTTCAGCCGACCCTCGATCCGGAGCCGACGGCCGGCTTCTTTGCGAACCTCCTCGCCGGCGACTGGGATCTCGTGCTGGTTGCCGAGATCGACGGGCGCGTTGTCGGCTATATTTGGTGCGAGGAATTCGAGCAGGCGGCCAATTTCTATAGGAAGCCTACGCATTTCGGCTATGTGCACCACATCGCGGTGGTGCCCGAGCACAGACGCAACCGGATCGGCAGTCAGCTGGTCGCCCAGGCCCTGGCGCAACTGGCAGAGCGCGGCGCCACCCGCATCAGCGTCGAATTCTGGGATTTCAACGCTCCGGCGCGTGCCTTGTTCGCCGGCCTGGGCTTTTCGGTTCAGCGGGAATTCGCATCGAGGACCATCGCGTGACCCGGTTCGCTGCGGAAGGCGGCCCGCCATGACCGTGCCCCGCCTCGCCTTCTGGCTGCTGTTTGCGGCAACGCTTGCCGTCTACGCCACGATGCTCGCCTGGACCCTGCCGGCGATCAGCGCAGCGGCCGGCGGCCTGGCTCCCTTCGACATGCGACCCTCGGGCTACTCCTTCGACGAGGCGAAAGCCTTCCTGACGGCCCTGTCGCCGGAGGGGAAGGCCCTCTATCTCACCGTCCAACACAAGCTCGATGCCGCCTATCCGGGGCTGCTGGCCGCGACGCTGTTTTTTGCCATCGCCGCGCTGATACCGAAAGCATGGGGACGCTGGCGCTGGCTGATCGCGCTCATCGCCATCCCCGGCGCCCTCTGCGATTATCTCGAGAATGCCGCCGTCAGCGTCATGTTGACCGCTGGCGCCGACGGCCTGACGCCAGACATGGCGGCAACCGCCGACCGCTGGACCACGGGAAAATCCTGGGCGACCACCGTTGCGATGACGGTGCTTCTGGTTCTTCTGGTGGCCTGGGCCTGGCGGATGCTGGCGGCGAAGCGGCGCGGATACGCATCGTGAGCCTGGCCGGCCGGTCATTCATGTTCGGCGAGCCACGCGGGCAGGTCGCCGATCGACGTCAGCAGCGCATCGGCAAACGGCGCCAGGTCTTCCGCCGCGCTATTGCCGGAAAGCACCCCGATGGCGGCGCCGGCCCCGGCCGTCCGCGCCATCACCAGGTCGTGCGCATTGTCGCCGACCACCACGACGTCCGCCGGCGTCATCCCGGCTTCGGCAGCGAAAGCCAGCACCATGTCCGGCGCCGGCTTCGGATGGGTGACTGCATCGTAGCCCAGTACCTGGGCGAAGAATTCGCCGAGACCGATCGCGTCCAGCGCCGTCATTGCCGTGGTGGTGCCGTCATTGGTGGCAACCCCCATGACGTGGCCCCGGCCGGCCAGCACCGACAGGGTCTCGGCCACCCCCGGCAGGAGCACCGAATGGTTGGCCCCGCCGGCGGCAAAGCCTTCGTCTATGCGCGCCACGATCATCGCCAGCGCGTCGCCGTCGATCGTCGGGTACCACAGCTTGGCGAGATCGACCGAGGTGCCGGCCGCAATGGTCGAGCCGGCGCGGAAACGGCCGGTTTCCGGGTCGAAGCCGCCCCTCACCAGCATCGCTTCGGCCGTGGCTTCGTCGCCGTGCGCCAGATCGCCGGCAAACGCCTTGAGGACAGGCAGCCACGTTGCCTCGAAATCGAGCAGCGTGCCGTCCTTGTCGAAGAGAATGCCGCGCATGGCCTTTGCCGTTTGCCGACGGGACCAACCGGTGGTATCGCGGCTCACCGCGAATAGCCAGACGGCCAGCCGATGATCCGCGCAACCCACATACACGCCGCCGGACAATGGTCGGGAGAACCCGCCGACCGTATCATCCTCGATTACGACCAACGGCACCGCCGCCGCATGGCGATGACTGCCACCGGCGGGCTGGAATTCCTCCTCGATCTGGCCCAGGCCATGTCGCTGAGGGACGGCGACGGGCTGGTGCTCGAGGACGGCCGTATCGTTGCCATCGATGCCGCGCCTGAGCCGCTCGCAGAAATCACCACCGAAACGCCGGCCGGCCTGCTCCGCGTCGCCTGGCACCTCGGCAACCGCCATCTGCCCACCCAACTCCTCGGCAACCGCCTGCGCATTCGCCGTGACCCGGTCATCGAAGACATGGTCGCGCACCTCGACGCGACGGTGACGCCGATCACCGCTCCCTTCGACCCGGAGGGCGGCGCCTATGCCCACGGCCACCATCATCACGACCACGATCACGACCGTGACGATACGGCCGGTTGCCTCGAGCATGACGACCGGCTCGGTGAATAGGGCGTGGCCGGCGTGCAAGCGCATGGTCCGCCGCCTCCCACTGAAAGGCAGGGGGGATTATCCCTGCCTCTGAACCCCGATGCCTTGCGCAAGTTGCTGACCTGGCTGTCGCCCGCCTTTCCGGTCGGCGGCTACTCCTACAGCCATGGCCTGGAATGGGCGATCGAGGACGGCAGCGTCAGCGATGCGGCGACGCTCGCCGCCTGGCTGACGAACATCCTGCGCCATGGCGCCGGCCACAACGATGCGATCCTCTTTTTGGCGACGTGGCGCGCGGCCGAGGCCGCCGATAGCGACCGCCTGCGGTCGGTCGCCGAGCTTGGCGCCGCCTTCCAGCCCTCGCGCGAACGCCACCTGGAATCGACCGCCCAGGGCCGCGCCTTCCTCGCCGCCGTGCTGGCGGCATGGCCCTGCGAACGGCTCACCGCCCTTGCCGGGGCCTTTCCGGCCGACGGCGCCCTGCCCTATCCGGCCGCCGTCGCGCTTGCCGCCGCCGCCCACTTCATTCCCGCAGAACCGGCGCTCGGCGCCATGCTCCACGGCTTCGTCGCCAATGTTGTTTCGGCCGGTGTGCGCGCCATTCCCATCGGCCAGACCGACGGGTTGCGCGTCGTTGCCAGTCTCGGCGCCGTCATCGACGACGTCACCGCCGCGGCTTCGGCCGCATCGCCCGACGATCTCGGCGGTGCCGCGCTGCGCGCCGACATCGCCTCGATGCGACACGAGACCCAGTACACAAGGTTGTTCCGCTCATGACCTCTCCCAACGGACCTTTGCGCGTTGGTGTCGGCGGGCCCGTCGGCTCCGGCAAGACGGCGCTCATGGATGCGCTCTGCAAGCACCTGCGCGATCGTTACGACATCGCCGCGATCACCAACGACATCTACACCAAGGAAGACGCCGAGTTCCTCACCCGCTCCGGCGCGCTTTCCGCCGACCGCATCCTCGGCGTCGAGACCGGCGGCTGCCCGCATACCGCCATCCGTGAGGACGCCTCCATCAACCTTGCCGCGGTTGCCGATCTCAACGCCCGTTTCCCGGCCCTCGACGTCGTGCTGATCGAATCGGGCGGTGACAACCTCGCCGCCACCTTCTCGCCCGAGCTTGCCGACATCACCATCTACGTCATCGACGTGGCCGCCGGCGACAAGATCCCGCGCAAGGGCGGCCCCGGCATCACCCGCTCCGACCTGCTGGTCATCAACAAGATCGATCTGGCGCCCATGGTCGGTGCCTCACTTGAAGTCATGGACCGCGACGCGAAAAAGATGCGCGGCGGCCGGCCGTTCGTCTTCACCAACATGCGTGACGGGACCGGGCTCGAGACGGTGGTCGCCTTCATCGAGACGGCCGGCGGGCTGGCCGCGACCGCCCCGGTGGCCTGAGCCGGCACCTCGCGCTGCATCGCACAATCAGTCTATAGTCCGGTCCGCCCAAGGAGTTCCGGAATGCCGATCGTCAACCGTTTCGCCGATTTCCACGCGGATATCGCTGCCTGGCGGCACGATTTTCACGCCCACCCGGAGCTGCTTTATGACGTCCACCGCACCGCCGCGGCGGTGGCCGAACGCCTGCGCGAATTCGGCGTCGACGAGGTGACGACCGGCATCGGCCGCACCGGCGTCGTCGGCGTCATCCGCGGCCGCAAGACCGCGAGCGGCAAGGTGATCGGCCTCAGGGCCGACATGGACGCCCTGCCCATCGCCGAGAAGACCGGCAAGGCCTATGCCTCCACCGTCCCCGGCATGATGCACGCCTGCGGCCATGACGGCCACACCGCCATGCTGCTCGGTGCCGCCCGTTATCTCGCCGAGACGCGCAATTTCGACGGCACCGCGGTTCTCATCTTCCAGCCGGCCGAAGAGGGCGGCGGCGGCGGCAAGGCGATGATCGAGGACGGCCTGATGGACCGCTGGGCCATTGAGGAGGTCTACGGCATGCACAACCTGCCGGGCCTCCCCGTCGGCCGTTTCGCCAGCCGGGTCGGTCCGATCATGGCCTCGACCGACGAGTTCACCTTCACCATCACCGGCCGCGACGGCCACGCCGCCCGCCCGCACACCACCGTCGACCCGATCATCGTCGGCGCCGCACTGGTCACCGCGCTACAGACCATCGTGTCGCGCAACGTCGACCCGCTCGATGCCGCCGTCGTCTCGGTGACCAAGTTCCACGCCGGCACCGCCTATAACGTCATCCCCGGAACCGCTGAAATCGCCGGGACCGTCCGCTGTCTTTCCGACACGGTCCGCGATCTGGCCGAGAAGCGCATCGACGAGATCGCCAAGGGCATCGCCACGGCGCATGGCGCCGACATCAGCCTGTTCTACGACCGCAACTATCCCATCACCCGCAACGACCCGACCGCCACCGCCTTCGCCGCCGGCATCGCCGTTGAGATAGCCGGCGGTCCGAATGTCGCAACCGACGCGCCGCCGCTGCTCGCCGGCGAGGACTTCTCCTACATGCTCGAGCGGCGCCCCGGCGCCTTCATTTTCATCGGCAACGGCAATACCGCCGGACTGCACAGCGCCAGCTACGATTTCAGCGACGAGATCATTCCGCTCGGCTGTTCCTACTGGGCACGGCTGGTGGAGACGGCAATGCCGGCCTGAAACCGCGGTTTTTCGGGGTCGCCATCGCCACCCGCTTCAGACTAGAGTGCGCCGCGAAATCGCCGGAACCCAGGGAACGAATAATGGCCTTTGGGCTGAGACTGCCGAAAATCGCCCGCGACGGCTCGCTCGACCTGATCGGCCGGCTGCTGCGCGAGACGGGCCGCGATTTCGCCTGGAAATACGCCTGGGCCATCATCCTCAGCCTCGTAATTGCCGGCACGACTGCGCTCAACGCCTGGCTGATCAAGGACATCATCAACAAGGTGTTCTTTGACCGCAATGCCACCATGCTGTGGGTACTCACCGCGGTGATCGTGACCAACGGCTTCGTCCGCGGCTACAGCCTTTACGCCAGCGCGGTCACACTCGGGCGGATCGGCAACGCCGTCGTGGCACGTGCCCAGAAGCGCATCTACGACCATATGCTCAATCTCGGCGTCGCCTTCTACAATCGCACGCAGGTCGGCGAGTTGATCACACGCATGTCGCACAATGCCGCGGCCGCGCGCCAGGTCCTCGACACCGTCGTCACCTCGGCCGGCCGGGATTTCCTGTCGCTGGTCGGGCTGATCATCGTCATGTTCATCCAGAGCCCGCTGATGTCGACGATCATCCTGGTCGTCGGCCCGATCACCATTTTCGGCATCAACAAGCTGATCAGGCGGGTGCGGCGCGTCGCCCTCGCCCAGTTCACCTCGCTGTCGCAGGTCGTTTCCGACATACAGGAGACCGTCAACGGCATGCGCATCGTCAAGGCGTTCAACCTCGAAGGCGTCATGCGCAAGCGCATGGCGACCTCGATCGACGACGTGCGTGCCCGCGCCGACAAGATCGTCCAGATCGGCGCACGCGCGAGCCCGCTGATGGAAGTGCTCGGCGGCTTCGCCATCGCCATGGTCGTTCTGTGGGCCGGCTACCAGACCATTTATGCGGGCGTGAAACCGGGCGCGCTGATGTCCTTCATCGCCGCCATCGCGCTCGCCTATGAGCCCGCCAAGCGGCTCGCCCGCATGCAGATCAATCTGGAGGCTGGACTTGTCGGCGTACGCCTGATGTACGAGCTCCTCGACACGCCAATCACCATCGAACGCAACGAAGACGGGCCGGCGCTGAAAGTCGGCAAGGGCGACGTCGTCTTCGATCATGTCGACTTTTCCTATCGCGACGATGGCACCGCCGCGCTGTTCCGCGGGTTCGATTTCACCGCCGCGGGCGGCCAGACTACCGCGCTGGTCGGTCCCTCCGGCGGGGGGAAAAGCACGGTGATCTCGCTCATCGAACAATTCTTCGACGTCGATGGCGGCCGCATCCTGATCGACGGACAGAACGTTGCCGAGGTCGAGCTCTCCAGCCTGCACGATCACATGGCGCTGGTCAGCCAGGACACGGTTCTCTTTCACGATACCATTCGTGAGAACATCCGCTTCGGCCGTCCCGACGCCAGCGACGCCGAGGTCGAGCGCGCCGCCCATGATGCCATGGCCCATGATTTCATCATGGCGACCGAGGACGGTTACAACACGCGGCTCGGCGACAATGCCATGCAACTCTCCGGCGGCCAGCGCCAGCGCATCGCCATTGCCCGCGCCATGTTGCGCGACGCGCGCATCGTCCTGCTCGACGAGGCGACCTCGGCGCTCGATACCGAATCCGAGCATCAGGTGCAGCTCGCCTTCGAGCGCCTGCGCCAGGGCCGCACGACCATCGTCATCGCCCACCGCCTGTCGACCGTGCTCGGCGCCGACAAGATCTGCGTCATGGTCGACGGCCACATCGTCGAACAGGGCCGGCACGGCGAGCTTCTGGCGCTCGGCAAGCACTATGCCCGCCTCTACCACCTGCAATTCGAACGGCATCTGACCGCGGGCGCGGCGAAAGAAAACGAAGCGACCGTCGTTCCGGCGGAATAGCGCCGCCGCGGCTTCTCGCCGCTGGATTGACAATGACTGCACCGGCTCCCGCAGCAAGCCCGTAATGTGAAGCACTCTCCATGCTCGAACAGATCACCACTTCGATCGTCGGCTTCATCGTCGCCGTGATGTCGGCAGGCGGCTACGCCGGCCTCGCCGCGCTGATGGCGATCGAATCGGCCTGCATTCCGTTGCCGTCGGAGATCATCATGCCCTTCGCCGGCTATCTCGCATCGACCGGCCGCTTCAGCCTGATCGGCGCGGCGACCATGGGAGCGCTCGGCTGCAATCTTGGCTCGACCGTCGCCTACTACGTGGCGGCATTTGGCGGCCGCAGCGTGATCGAACGCTGGGGGCCATATCTGCTGGTCCGTCCCAGTGACCTGCAGCACGCTGAGCGCTTCTTCGCCCGCTATGGCGGCGCCACCGTCTTCATCGGCCGCTTGCTACCCGTCGTGCGGACCTTCATCGCCTTCCCCGCCGGGCTCGCGCGCATGCCGATGCTGCGCTTTCAGATCTATACCTTCGTCGGCTCGTGGCCGTGGTGCTTCGCTCTTGCCTATATCGGCTATGTGCTCGGCGACCACTGGAACAACAGCCCGACGCTCCGCCGCGTCTTCCACAATTTCGACGCCGCGATTGTCGTGGTGCTGCTGGCCGCGGCCGCCTGGTTCTTGTGGTCGCACTGGCCGACGCGGCAGAAGCGAACGAAGGCCGAACGGAATCGGACCGACGGCGGCACGTGACAGGGCTCTGTTGGGCGGGACCGGCACGACAACCCGCCCAGAAACCGGCCCGCCCGGCCGCGAACGGCTCAATGGGTAATTTGGTGCCCCTGACCCGGGTCGAACGGGTACGCCCTTTCGGGCAACAGATTTTGAGTCTGTCGCGTCTGCCAGTTCCGCCACAGGGGCTGGGGACCGGATATACGGAACCACCGGGAGCCGGTCAAACGCCATGTCCGTGAACCGGCACAAGGAGGTGCGCCGGCCTTGTTTTCACCGTTTTGCTGGCGTCCCTCCTTGCCGACTTCCCGTCGGTCCGCTATGTCCAGTGGTCAGCCATGTACGCGTCCCTTCTCCGTCGCCCGGATCTCACCGCGGCCTTCGTTTTCCTGCTCGCGCTCGCCACCATCGTAGGCGCCTGGGGCTTTCAGCTCATCGGCGGCTACATCCCCTGCGAGCTCTGCTATCAGGAGCGCATTCCCTATTATGTCGGCGTTCCGCTGGCGTTGATCGCGCTCGCCTCGGCCTGGTTCGGCGGTCCTGCCTGGCTGACGCGCGGGGCATTCATCCTGACGGCGCTGGTCTTTGCCTGGAGCACCTATCTCGCCGTCTATCACACCGGCGCCGAATACGCCTGGTGGCCGGGCCCGACCGATTGCAGCGGCAGCGGCGTGGTGACCACGAGCACCGGCGACCTGCTGAGCCAGCTCGACAAGGTCAAGGTCGTTCCCTGCACGGCGGTGACGTGGACCTTCCTGGGCCTGTCCTTCGCCGGGTGGAATGCGGTCGTCTCGTTCGTCCTCACCGTGGCCGGCCTGTACGGCGCGTTCTTCGCCCGGTTCCGGGCCCCGGCGACCGGCGCCTGATTTCCGACCTGCGAAAATTATCGGCCTGACTACGGTCCGGGTGGACCGGAGGCGTCGTGGCGCGCGGGATCGCCGCCGTAGCGTTCCGTCCTGATCGACGGAAACGGCACGCCCATGTCGAGCAGCAATCGGGTGGCGGAATCGACAAAGGCGGTCGAGCCGCAGACATAGCTGTGGCGCGGCACTCCGCCGAGGCCGGCGAGCACCTCGCCGATGACATCGGCATTCATGCGCCCCTCGCGGAATGGCGCCGCCACTGGGCTCTCCCGCGTCAGCGTCACCATCAGCGAGACGTTCGGCTCGTTTTCCGCCCGCCGCAGGAGTTCGTCGGCAGCGATCAGCTCTTCCCGCGCCCGCGCCGAATAGACCAGCGCCACCGGCACCTCGGGTGCCGCCGTCGCGCGATGGCGCAACATCGACAGAAGCGGCACCACGCCTGAGCCGCCGCCGACCAGCAGCAGCGGCCCGCCGTCGTTGCGCCCCCAGGTGAAATGGCCGCCGATCGGCCCACGCAACTCGATCGTGTCGCCGCGAGCCACAATCTCGTGGAAGAACGGCGAGACCTCGCCCTTGTCCAGCTGCTCGATGATCAGCTCGATTTCGGGCAAATCTTCCGGCGCCGAGCCGATCGAATAGCTGCGCTCGGCCTGATAGCCGTCCGGCGCCGTCAGGCGCACATCGACGTGCTGGCCGGCGCGAAAGCCACGCAAGCCGGGCACTTTCAGGCGGAAGCTCTTGACACGCGGCGTCAGCGGACGGATTGCCACGACCGTCGCCTCCTGCCAGGCGAGCCGCCCGCCCGGCACAACCATCTGTTCCATCAACCCGCCTGTCAGTCGCCGGTGAAGCGCTGCTCGCGCCACGGATCACCGTATATATGGTAGCCGCGCAGCTCCCAGAAACCGGGTTCGTCCCGTTCGGTGAACTGGAGCGCGTTCAGCCACTTGGCCGACTTCCAGAAATAGAGGTGCGGCACCAGAAGCCGGGCCGGACCGCCGTGATCCGAGGTGATGGGATGGCCGGCGAAGCTCAGCGCCACCATCGCCTTGCCGCCGACCAGATCCTTGACCGGAACATTGGTCGAGTAGCCGTCATGGGAATGGGCGAGCACGTAGTCGCTCGGTGGCGTTGCGAGGCCGGCGGCCACGAGGATGTCGTCGAACATCACGCCGCGCCACTCGGTATCGAACTTGCTCCACTTGGTGACGCAATGGATGTCGCGCTTCAATGCGCTCATCGGCAAGGCTTGGAATTCCGCAAAGCTCCAGCGCATCAGCGGCCTTGGACCCACCTTGATGGTGAAGGTCCACTCGGCGGGCTTGACGATCGGCGTCGGACCGGCCGAGAGCACCGGAAACCCCTTCTCCAGATATTGCCCGGGCGGCAGGCGCTTCGCCTCCTCCTCGCTCGGACGGTGCCCGAAAAAGCCTCGCGTGACCATGTCGATCGCCCCTTCCCTGTCGCTGCTCGCGGCCGAAGCTCCATAAGTGGTGCGACCGCCTGCCCGGTCAACCCGTGCCGCGGTCGCGCTATGGCCGGTTGCGCAAGACGAAGGTGCGGCGCGACCAGCCGCGCAGCTGCTCCTCGCGCAGGAAGGTGAACAGCCCCGAGGCGACCACCAGCACCATGCCCACCAGGGCGATGTGATCCGGGAACTCACCGAAGAAGATGGCGCCGAGGACAATCGCCCAGATGATCTGGCTGTACTGGGTCGGCGTGACGCGGTTGGCCGGCGCCAGCCGGGTCGCCGCCAGCATCGAGATCTGCCCGAAGCCGCCGACGATGCCGGCCAGAATGATCAGGCCGACGTCCAGCTTGGTCGGCACCTTGAACTGATGGATCATCAGCACGCCGTCGACTATGAGCGCCGTCAGATAGAGGATCGCCAGCAGACTGATGCGCTTCTCGGTCGAGCCGATCTTGCGCAGCGTGATGATCGACACCGAAGCGCAGGCGGCAGACGCCACCGCCGACAGATGGCCGAGGTGGAGCTGGTGGAAGCCTGGCCGCACCACCAGCAGAACGCCAACGAAGCCGGTCGCCACAGCCAGCCATCGCCGCCAGCCCACCCTCTCGCCGAGGACGGGGATCGACAACATGGTCGCGAACAGCGGCATCAGGAAGAGGACGGAGTAGGCCTCGGCGAACGGGATGGTGGTGAAGGCATAGATGCCGAAGATGCCGGCGGTCGTTCCGCAAATGGCCCGCAGGAAGACGAGACGGGGCCGATTCAAGCGGAACAACTCACGCCAGCGCTCCGACTTCGACCGGGCGAAGCCGAAGGTCGAAAACGAGGCCAGCGTTATGAAGAAGGCGATCTCGAAGACCGGCAAATTGGAACCGAGCGCCTTCGTACAGGCGTCGGCGCACGAAAACAGGACATAGGTGAGGAAGCCGAAGAGTACGCCCTTGATCATGGACAAGTGGGATCCGGTATGCGACCGCCGATCACGGCAGGCGGGCCAGGCGTTCCGTCAGCAGCGCATAATAGCCGTCGGCATCGCCGGAGCGCAGGAACAGCGCATTGGCCGGCCGGTCGGTCACCCGCCACCAGTCCGCTACTGTCATGCCCATGGTCAGCTCGCTCGTCGTCTCGATGCTGACGTTGATCTCGCGCCCCTCGAACAGCTCCGGCTTGATCAGCCAGGCGATGACGCAGGGATCGTGCAGGGGGGCACCGATGCTGCCGTATTTTGTGAGGTCGAAGCGCTCGGAGAACGACAGCCAGCCGGCGACGGCCTCACCGGTGCGGTTGCCGATGGCCGCGAAGGCCTGGCGCCGCTCTTCCGTGGTCAGCATCTTGTGGGTCAGATCGAGCGGCGCCACAATCAGCGGAATGCCGCTGCGGAACACCACGTCGGCCGCCTGCGGATCGACATAGATGTTGAACTCGGCAGTCGGTGTGATGTTGCCGCCCTCGAAATAGGCGCCGCCCATCATGACGATTTGGCGCAGGCGTCCGGCGATCGCCGGCTGCCTGATGAGCGCCATGGCGACATTGGTGAGCGGCCCCAGCGTGCACAGCGTGATGTCGCCCTCCGGCGCCGCCATCACCGTGTCGACGATGAAATCGACACCGTGCTTCTTGCCCAGTGGCATGGTTGGCTCCGGCAATACGAAGCCGTCGAGTCCGGTGCGCCCGTGCACGTGCTCGGCCGTGCGCAATGCCCGCACCATCGGTCGCACGCAGCCGGCATGGACCGGAATGTCCTTGCGGCCGGCAAGCTCGACAATGCGGCGGGCGTTCTTCCCGGTGAGCTCCAGCGGCACATTGCCGGCTACCGCAACGATGCCGAGAACGTCGAAATCCTCCGGCGAGGCAAGCGCCAGCAGGATGGCAACGGCGTCGTCCTGTCCGGGATCGGTATCGATGATGATGCGGCGTGCCATCGGTTGTCCTCTCAGCTGTGTCCGCGGATCGGCCGCGGGCGATAGGGCGCTTCCAGGGCCTTCAGTTCGTCTTCCTCGAGTTTGAGGTCGAGTGCAGCCACCGCGTCGTCGAGGTGGCGCATGTTGCTGGCACCGATGATCGGCGCAGTGACGCCCGGCCGCGACAGCATCCAGGCGAGCGCCACCTGCGCATTGGGCACGCCGCGCTTCTTGGCGATGGCGCTGACCGCATCGATGATCGCCCGATCCGCCTCACTGCGATCGTAGAGCTGCTTTCCGAACCCATCCGTCTTGGCACGCACCGTCGCGTCAGACTCCGCATTCGAGCGGGTCACAAGCCCGCGCGCGAGCGGGCTCCACGGGATGACGCCGATGCCTTCCTTGCGGCAGAGCGGGATCATCTCGCGCTCCTCCTCGCGATAAAGCAGGTTGTAGTGGTTCTGCATGGTGACGAAGCGGCTGAAACCGAGGCGGTCGGAGATCGCCAGCATCTGGGCAAACTGCCAGGCGAACATCGAAGACGCGCCGATATAGAGCGCCTTGCCGGCCTTCACGACATCGCTCAACGCCTCCAGCGTCTCCTCCATCGGCGTCAGCGGATCGAAGCGATGGATCTGGTAAAGGTCGACGTAATCCATGCCGAGCCGGGTGAGTGAGGCGTCGATCGCCGCCATGATGTGTTTGCGCGACAGGCCGCGCTGGTTAGGGCTCTCGCCCATGGCGCCGTGGACCTTGGTGGCCAGCACATAGCTGTCGCGCACCGGGCCAAAATCCTTGAGCGCCTTGCCGGTGATCTCCTCGCTGACGCCGTTGGAATAGACGTCGGCGGTATCGAAGAAGGTGAAGCCGAGGTCGAACGCCTTTTTGAGGATGGGCCGCGCCGCTTCCTCCTCCAGCGCCCATTCGCGACCCGTCTTGACGCCATAGGTCATCATGCCGAGGCAGAGACGCGAGACGGTGACGCCGGTCGTGCCGAGTCTGGTGTAGTCCATGACCTATTTCCTGTTTTCGCGGCGGCCTCGCGCGACCGGCATCGATCGTTCGAACGCTTGCGCCGCGAAACGGCGGGTGAGTTGGGTCGGTCGGAAGCGGGCATCAGTAGACGATAAGGCGCCGCCCGAGGCAATGCCCGGACGGCGCCTTTTCGAAGGCTATCGGAGGCGGTGCGTAAGGCTAGCCGGCCAGTGCCGACTGATCGTTCGCAGCCACCGGACGGACGTGGCCAATCTGTTGCTGGAAGCCGCTCGGATAGCCGAACAGCGCCGCCCGCTCGGCCAATGTCGAGGCAAAGAACGGGTAGCGCCGCAGAATGCGCTCCCGCTGCGCCGGATAATCGAGCATCATCAGGCTGAGCGGCTTGAGCAGCGTCAGATACGGGCGCGGCGGACAGACGACCGTATGGCCGAACACGCGGCGATAGAACGCCTGGTGTTCGGCGCGCACCGTCGCCAGAACGATGTCGGCCTGGAAATACTCGGCCGCCATGTGCCCGATCCTTACCGTCAGATAGGCCAGTTCCGGAATCGCCCCGCCCGGTCCGGGATCGGCCACGAAGCGCGTCGGATCGACCACCGTCTTGCCGGCGTCGATCATCGGCTTCACCTCGTCCGGAAACACATCCGTCGCGACGAAGTCGGGATAATCCTGGTTGGCGACATGGATACGCATCGAACTGACCAGCCGGCCATCGACGTGGACGCCGATAACCCAACCGTTGTCCGAATCGTCAAAGCGGTCCGTCAGCCGGCGACTGAACTCCGGCTTGATCGCCCCTTCGTCCAAATAGGCCCGATACCGAAGGCGGTAGATCGCCTCTCGGTCTTCATCAGTATCAGCGCGCCGATAGCTGACACGCTGCAATAACTCTTGTACCCGCTCCGCCAAGGCCGGCTGGAGCGATTTCACTACCGCATTACTCATGTACTGGCCTCCTCAGGCTGGGAGGCAGGTTAACACTCCGCTAACCATTCGTACATCGTTAGGCTTAACAAGCAGAATTTAAGGTAAATTTTACAGATCGGGCGCCGCGCGGCCGTCGCCGACGCGGCTTTGCCTCGAAAACGCAGGGAGTTAGGTGATGGAGTGCGGCGCCGTTGCCTGGCCTCGGGCGACCAAGCCGCTCAATGGCGGCTTGCGCTGCGTCAAGATGGCCCCGCTGTCACAGGACCGCGCGGAGGATGATGTCAGCCGGCGTTGCGCCGGAGCACCGCCACCTTGTCGTCGTCCGAGCCGCCAAAGTTCGACGTAAGCAGTTTCATGATCTGCGGACCGGGGATCGGCACACTGAACAGGAAGCCCTGGACCTCGTTGATGCACTCTTCGGCCGCAACGATGGCAAGCTGTTCCTCGGTTTCGACGCCTTCGATCGTCACCGTCAGGCCGAGGTCGGCGGACAGTCGCGCCACGCCGCGCAGCAGGATCAGCGCCCGGCTGCCCGCTTCCAGGCCCTCCACGAACAGGCGGTCGATCTTCACCTTATTGAGCGGCAGGCCGTGCAGGTAGCTGAGGCTCGAATAGCCGGTTCCGAAATCGTCGAGCGAGAGGCGCACACCGAGTTCGCGCAGCTGGCGCAGGACCAGCCGCGTGGCGCGGGTGTCCTGCAGCAGCACCAATTCGGTGATCTCGATTTCGAGACGACTGGGGTCGAGGCCGCTGGCGGCGAGAACCTCGCGGACGGTGCCGGTCACGTTGCCGCGGCGGAATTGATAGGCCGACAGGTTGACCGCGACGCGAACCTCGCCGGGCCAGGTGACGCATGCCCGGCACGCCTGGAGTAGCACCCAGTTGCCGATCTCGACGATCAGTCCCATTTCCTCTGCGACCGGGATGAATTCGGCCGGCGGGATCATGCCGCGCAGCGGATGTTGCCAGCGCAGGAGGGCCTCGCAGGTCGTGATCTTCATCGTCTTCAGGTCGAACAGCGGCTGGTAGTAGATCTCGAAAGAGTCGTTGGCGAGCGCATTGCGCAGGTCGAGTTCGAGGCTGCGCCGCTCCTGCGCGCGCACGTCCATCCCCGGCTCGAAGAAGCGCCAGGTGCCGCGCTGTTCCGCCTTTGACCAGTACAAGGCCATATCGGCATTTCTGAGCAGGTGGTCGGCGCCGGTCGCGTCGCGCGGCGCAATGGCGATGCCGATGGTGGCGCCGATGACCACCTGGTGGCCGTCGATCTCGTAGGTCTCGGAAAGCGCCGACACGATCCGGCGCGCCAGGGTCGCAGCTTCCTCCGGTCCGTCAGTCGGCGTCTGCACGACGACGAACTCGTCGCCGCCGAAGCGCGCCACGATGTCGCTTTCACGGACCAGCCGCTTCAGGCGATCGGCGACGGCTCTCAGCAGCAGGTCGCCGCGCGGATGGCCAAGCGTGTCGTTGACCTGCTTGAACTGGTCGAGGTCGACGAAGAGGATGGCCGACGGTTTCGATCCGGCCGTCGCCAGCGTCGCCTCCATGCGCTCGCGCAGGTGCATGCGGTTGGGCAAGCCCGTCAGGGAATCGTACCGCGCCAGATGGCGGATGCGCGCCTCGGCTTCCCGACGTTCGGTAACGTCCTCCACCAGGGCCACCGAACCGCCATTCTCCATCGGCTGGAAGGTCAGGCTCAGCGTCCGCCCGTCCTGCTTGTGGATGGTGAAGCCGGTGGTGTCCGAGCCGGAAAGACGCTGTTCGAGATTGCTGGCGAAGCGGTCGCTTTCCGAACGCAGGATCGTGCCGGCGGCGACGCAGTCGCGCACCAGATCGCGCGCCAACTCGCCCTTGCGGTCGATGGACGGCAGGTCGAACAGCTCGATCAACCGGTTATTGACCACCACCACGCGCTGTTCCAAGTCGAACATGCATAGGCCCGAAGGCATGTTGTTGAGCGCGGTGTCGAATCGGTTCGCCAGAATGGAGATCTCGCGCTCCGAGACGACTGCGTCGAGCAGGGTGCGGCGCAGGCGGTCGGAAATGAACTTGAAACTGATGAAGAACGCCCCGAGCAGCGCGGCATAGAGCGCGTAGTAGACGTCGAGCGGGATGAGCAGGGCGATGGTGATCGGCACGCCGTCGACCAAGATCAGCACTGCGACCAGACGGGCGCTGCCGAAGTTGCGGCCGGAAATCCCGATCATGTATGCGATGGTTGCCGAAATCGACATAAGCTCGACGAAGCCATCGTTGGAGCGCGCGAAGACGACCGCGCACCAGACGCCGAGCATGCCCATGAAGGCCGCAGCGCCCGCAACATAGCGCCACTCCCAGCGCGCCGCCTGTTCGACCGTAGTGATGGTGTCCCTGATGCGCATGTATTTCGCCATGTCGAACGCACGCGCGATGGCGATCAATACGAGCGTCACCCACATGCCGCCGATGACGACGTCGCGGGTCTTCCACGCCGACAGCAGGACCGCCAGGGAGATCGCGACCGAGCCCAGGAACAGGGTCGTGATTTCCTTGTACAGCGAGTCGACCAGCGGGATGTAGATCTCCGCCGGTAAGTCGGATTGCTGACGTGCTGGTCGCTGCGGACTGGGTGAAAACATGCGTGGCCAAGGCCTGGATGCTGTCGTGACCCGCAGAGAGTCGCCGATTTCCCTAAAGATTCCCTTCAACAGACGGCGACGAAAACGTAAAAACCGCAAAATGATTGCTCAATAGTGGTCAAATCAAAGTGCTTTGCAGTGGAGGATCAATTAAAAGTTGTATTAGCGGATGAAAGCCACGCTTTCGGGTGGCAACCGAAAGCTTTGTGCCGCGCGTAAACGAGGGGTTTCTCAGGCTGCCGCGGTTTTGGAGCCCTTCGAGCGTCTCACGCCGGCGGCGCGTTCTGCCATTTCCTCAAGGAACCGCCCGAGGATCGGATTGAAAAGCTCGGGCGCCTGAAGGAACGCCACATGGGCGAGGCCGCGCAGCATGTAGCAGTGCTTGTCCCAGAGGTTCTGGTAGCGAAGGCTGCCGATGTACTCGACATTGACGAAGGGATCGTCGGCCCCGTTGATCATGGCCACCGGGACGCTCGCCGACTGGACGAGATCGCGCTGGTTGGCGATCTGCCCCGTGAACAGGCCCTGGAACATGAGAGCGCGGGCACGTCCGTCGGAACGGCGCATCGCCGCGAGCAGCGTATCGTTCAGCGCCGGCCCATAGACGGCCGTGGCCAGAACGCCAATCTCCTCCTCGCTGAGGTCGGGCTTGCCGAGCAGGCCAACCAGCGGATTGGGCAGAAAACCGGCCTGGATCGACTCCGGCGTCGGATTGACCGGCGGCGTCGCCATTGGCATCAGGCCGACGATGCCGGGAAAACGCGGCAGCATCTCGATGGCCGCGTGGCCGCCAAGGGACCAGCCGACGATTACGGCGGTGTCGATGCCCATGACGTCCAGCATCTCGACGGCCGCATCTGCAAATCCCGGCATGGAATAGGTGCGCTCAGGATCGACCGCATCGCTCGAGGCGCCGTGACCGGGCAGGTCGGGGGCGATCAGATGAAAGCGTTCGCCCAGCTCTCCTTCGAGCTGTCCGGAGAAGACCTCCTTGCAGCTCGAATTGCCGTGGATCATTAGAACCGGAAGCCCTTTGCCGGACGTTTCGCTGACCGCGATATCGCCGTGGCTCGTCTGAATGGTCTTGCTGGTGACCGCCATGGGCGCTCTCCTCATCGAGGGAAATCCGGCCGGCCCCGTCACGGCCAAGTGCCCGGAAGTTTGACGGCAACCTAATGCGGACAAGCTTATAAAAGCTTAAGAATAGTCTGTGTTTTCCGTGGATTGGGCGGCTTCATCGCGCGATTCGCATTGCGCTCCGGCACCGTCTGGTATCGGCATGGAGCGGCCGGCCAGTGCGCAAGTATGTCCAATGGCCCGCGCCAACCACTTCCACTATAGGTGATATCGACCCGCGAGCGGACCGACAGATGGATCAGAAGACGGATTCACAGCAATACATCCTCGGCCACTCCGAGGCGGAACTCGCCAGGCTTGAGCATCAGGCGCAGATCTTCGGCGACGATACCCGCGACTTGCTGCGGCGGGCCGGCATTGCTCCCGGCATGCGCGTGCTCGACATTGGTTGCGGCGTCGGCGACGTATCGATGATCGCGGCCGAGATGGTCGGCCCCGCCGGCCGTGTCCTCGGCATCGACAATGCCGCCGCCGCCCTGCTCTCGGCCCGCGCCCGCGCCGCTCATGCCGGCTTTGGCTGGCTCGATTTCGAGGAAGCAAATATCTACGCCTACCGGACGGAAGAGGCCTATGACGCCGTCGTCGGCCGCTTCATCCTCATGCATGTCCCCGATCCGGTTGCCGTCATCAAGACCGCGATCCGCTTCAGCAAGCCCAAGGCCATCATCGCCTTCATCGAGATGGACATTTCCGAATCGTCCACCGTGCCCGAGCTGCCGCTGATGACGCAGTGCGTCGACTGGATCGTTCAGACCTATCGCAAGGTCGGCGTCGAGCCGAACATGGGCTCGTTGCTCCACCACACCTTCCGCGCCGCCGGGCTCGATCCACACCTGCACGGCACCTGCCGCATCGAGAGCGGCGCCGACGCCATCGCCTACGATTTTGCAGCGCAGGCGCTGCACACCCTGCTGCCCGCCGTCGCGACGCACGGGATCGCTACGGCGGCGGAAGTGGACCCGCCCACGCTGGCGGCCCGCCTGCGCGCGGCCGCGGTTGCCGGCGACCATTGCCTGATCTTGCCGCGCCTGGTCGGCGCCTGGGCCTCGATGAGCTAAGCTGCCCAGCGGGCATGCCCGCCCCATCGCCAACGCCTGTTCGGACCCCCGCATGACAGACCTATCGCTCGCCGGTCCGTGGACCCTCTACGATGCTGATGGACGGCCGGTCGCGCCCTGCCCCGTCCCTGGCGATATCCACTCGGCGCTGGTCGCCGCCGGTCGCATTCCCGACCCCATGATCGGCACCAACGAAGCCGACGTGCAATGGGTGCACGAGGCGGAATGGGAGATCCGCCGCTCGTTCGATGTCCCGGCCGACCTGCTTGCCGGCAAATGGCCGGTGCTCGACCTTGAATTCGTCGATACGGTCGCCGAGGTCACGGTCAACGGGACAGCCGTCGCCAGCCTCTGTTCGAGCTTCGTCCGCCACCGCATCGACCTTTCCGGCGTGGTGCGCACCGGCGGGAACGAGATCGCCATCCGCCTTCGCCCGGCCACCAAGGAAGCGGCAGCGCGGGCGGCGCAGCAGCCCTTCCCGATCCCGCGCACCAAGAACAACCGTGTCGACCACCTCAATATGCTGCGCAAGGCGCAGTGCCACGGCGGCTGGGACTGGGGGCCCTGCCTGATGGTCCTGGGTATCTATGCCGAGCCGAAGCTCAAGCTGTTCGACGACGCGCGCATCGAGCACGCGGTCATCCGCCAGGACCATCATGCGAACGGCAGCGTGACAGTGACCGCACACGTTGAGTTGGTGGCGCTGAAGGACGGCATGGTGCCGGTCGTCTTCACCTTCGACGACCACCAAGTCGAGGGCGAAGCCATCGTGACGCACGCGAACGGTGGCACCATCGATCTCAGCCTGACCATTGCGGAGCCGCAGCTGTGGTGGCCGGCGGGCTATGGCGGGCAGCCGCTGCACGACGCCAGCGTCGAGATTCCCGGCGACCATGTTGCCAAGCGCATCGGCCTCAGGAAGCTCCGCCTCATCAACCAGCCGGACGCCGCCGGCGCCTCGATGACTTTCGAGGTCAACGGCCTGTCCGTCTTTGCCAAGGGCGCCAACTGGATCCCCGCCGACGCGCTGCCCTCGCGCATCACCCACGAGCGCATCGCCCGCCTGCTCGGCGAGGCGGTCGCCGCCAACATGAACATGATCCGCGTCTGGGGCGGCGGCTTCTACGAGTTCGACGCCTTCTACGCGCTCTGCGACGAACTCGGCCTCCTCGTCTGGCAGGACATGATGTTCGCCTGCTCGCAATATCCTTCGACGCCGGAGTTCCTGCGTCAAGTCGACGTCGAGGTCCGCTATCAGGTGAAGCGGCTGGCCTCGCACGCCTGCATCGCCATCTGGTGCGGCGACAACGAGGTGATCGGCTCGCTCAACTGGTACGAGGAGTCGAAGCAGAACCGCGACCGCTATCTGGTCAATTACGACCGGCTCAACCGCACGATCGAACAGGCGGTCACGGACAGCGACCCGAGCCGCACCTTCTGGCCGTCATCGCCATGCTCCGGCAAGCTCGACTATGGCGACGCCTGGCACGACGACGGCTCGGGCGACATGCATTTCTGGTCGGTCTGGCACGAGAACCGCGACTTCGAGCACTATTACGACGTCAAACCCCGCTTCTGCTCCGAATTCGGCTTCCAGTCCTTCCCGACGCTGCACGACATCCGCCGCTTCGCGAAGACAAGCGAGTGGAACGCCACGTCGCCGGTGATGGAGTGGCACCAGCGCGACCCGGCCGGCAACGGCCGCATCGTCGAGACGATGACGCGCTATTTCCGCATGCCCAACGGCTTCGAGAATTTCCTCTATCTGAGCCAGCTCCAGCAGGCGCTGGCGATCGAAACCGCGGTGCGCTTCTGGCGGAGCCTCAAACCGCACACCATGGGTGCGCTCTACTGGCAGCTCAACGACGTGTGGCCGGCCGTCTCATGGTCGAGCCTCGACCACGCCATCGGCTGGAAGACGCTGCACTATCACGCCCGGCGTTTCTTCGCACCGCTGGCGCTGGCCGCGCACCTCGATGACGGATTGCTCCGGCTCTCGGGCCTGAACGACGGCCTGAAGCCGGCACCGGTCGAGACACGCATCAGGACCATCGCCGGCGACGGCACTGCACTGCAGGAGACGATCCACGCTGCCGAAATACCAACCGACCGCGCCTTCGAAATCGCCGCCGTGCCGATGCCCTCGGGCGGTCTCGCCCACGTCGTCGACGGGCGCCTGGCCGGCGCCACCGAGTACGATCCGCTGACGCGGCTCGTCGTCATGGCGGACAAGCCGAAGCGCCTCGACCTGCCGGAAGCGCGCGTGACGCTTGATGCCGGCGCCGCGCCCGGCACGTTCACGCTTGCCGCCGATGCGCCGGCCTTCTTCGTCAAGCCCGAGGCGTCCGAATTTGCCGGCGCCTTCGACGATGGCAGTTTCCTGCTGCTGCCGGGCGAGCGGCGGACGCTTCGCTTCCGCTCATTCGACGGGCGCCTGCCGGGCGTGGAGGACGTGGCGATCAACCATCTCGGCGCGACCTACCGCTGACGCGCGCTCAAGCCGGCGCCGCCTGGCGCCACGCGATGATGCCGAGCAAAATCGCGATGAGCGCGATCCAGGTGGCGATGTTGACGGTGACGGCATGCCGCGCGCTCTTCCGCTCGGACCAGGTGCGCGGCTTGATGCCCTTGAGCAGGAAGACAAGCTGC
>CAVXLJ010000036.1:0-27464 GCA_963762605.1 uncultured Alphaproteobacteria bacterium
ATGGTGGTGAAGGCATAGATGCCGAAGATGCCGGCGGTCGTTCCGCAAATGGCCCGCAGGAAGACGAGACGGGGCCGATTTAAGCGGAACAACTCACGCCAGCGCTCCGACTTCGACCGGGCGAAGCCGAAGGTCGAAAACGAGGCCAGCGTTATGAAGAAGGCGATCTCGAAGACCGGCAAATTGGAACCGAGCGCCTTCGTACAGGCGTCGGCGCACGAAAACAGGACATAGGTGAGGAAGCCGAAGAGTACGCCCTTGATCATGGACAAGTGGGATCCGGTATGCGACCGCCGATCACGGCAGGCGGGCCAGGCGTTCCGTCAGCAGCGCATAATAGCCGTCGGCATCGCCGGAGCGCAGGAACAGCGCATTGGCCGGCCGGTCGGTCACCCGCCACCAGTCCGCTACTGTCATGCCCATGGTCAGCTCGCTCGTCGTCTCGATGCTGACGTTGATCTCGCGCCCCTCGAACAGCTCCGGCTTGATCAGCCAGGCGATGACGCAGGGATCGTGCAGGGGGGCACCGATGCTGCCGTATTTTGTGAGGTCGAAGCGCTCGGAGAACGACAGCCAGCCGGCGACGGCCTCACCGGTGCGGTTGCCGATGGCCGCGAAGGCCTGGCGCCGCTCTTCCGTGGTCAGCATCTTGTGGGTCAGATCGAGCGGCGCCACAATCAGCGGAATGCCGCTGCGGAACACCACGTCGGCCGCCTGCGGATCGACATAGATGTTGAACTCGGCAGTCGGTGTGATGTTGCCGCCCTCGAAATAGGCGCCGCCCATCATGACGATTTGGCGCAGGCGTCCGGCGATCGCCGGCTGCCTGATGAGCGCCATGGCGACATTGGTGAGCGGCCCCAGCGTGCACAGCGTGATGTCGCCCTCCGGCGCCGCCATCACCGTGTCGACGATGAAATCGACACCGTGCTTCTTGCCCAGTGGCATGGTTGGCTCCGGCAATACGAAGCCGTCGAGTCCGGTGCGCCCGTGCACGTGCTCGGCCGTGCGCAATGCCCGCACCATCGGTCGCACGCAGCCGGCATGGACCGGAATGTCCTTGCGGCCGGCAAGCTCGACAATGCGGCGGGCGTTCTTCCCGGTGAGCTCCAGCGGCACATTGCCGGCTACCGCAACGATGCCGAGAACGTCGAAATCCTCCGGCGAGGCAAGCGCCAGCAGGATGGCAACGGCGTCGTCCTGTCCGGGATCGGTATCGATGATGATGCGGCGTGCCATCGGTTGTCCTCTCAGCTGTGTCCGCGGATCGGCCGCGGGCGATAGGGCGCTTCCAGGGCCTTCAGTTCGTCTTCCTCGAGTTTGAGGTCGAGTGCAGCCACCGCGTCGTCGAGGTGGCGCATGTTGCTGGCACCGATGATCGGCGCAGTGACGCCCGGCCGCGACAGCATCCAGGCGAGCGCCACCTGCGCATTGGGCACGCCGCGCTTCTTGGCGATGGCGCTGACCGCATCGATGATCGCCCGATCCGCCTCACTGCGATCGTAGAGCTGCTTTCCGAACCCATCCGTCTTGGCACGCACCGTCGCGTCAAACTCCGCATTCGAGCGGGTCACAAGCCCGCGCGCGAGCGGGCTCCACGGGATGACGCCGATGCCTTCCTTGCGGCAGAGCGGGATCATCTCGCGCTCCTCCTCGCGATAAAGCAGGTTGTAGTGGTTCTGCATGGTGACGAAGCGGCTGAAACCGAGGCGGTCGGAGATCGCCAGCATCTGGGCAAACTGCCAGGCGAACATCGAAGACGCGCCGATATAGAGCGCCTTGCCGGCCTTCACGACATCGCTCAACGCCTCCAGCGTCTCCTCCATCGGCGTCAGCGGATCGAAGCGATGGATCTGGTAAAGGTCGACGTAATCCATGCCGAGCCGGGTGAGTGAGGCGTCGATCGCCGCCATGATGTGTTTGCGCGACAGGCCGCGCTGGTTAGGGCTCTCGCCCATGGCGCCGTGGACCTTGGTGGCCAGCACATAGCTGTCGCGCACCGGGCCAAAATCCTTGAGCGCCTTGCCGGTGATCTCCTCGCTGACGCCGTTGGAATAGACGTCGGCGGTATCGAAGAAGGTGAAGCCGAGGTCGAACGCCTTTTTGAGGATGGGCCGCGCCGCTTCCTCCTCCAGCGCCCATTCGCGACCCGTCTTGACGCCATAGGTCATCATGCCGAGGCAGAGACGCGAGACGGTGACGCCGGTCGTGCCGAGTTTGGTGTAGTCCATGACCTATTTCCTGTTTTCGCGGCGGCCTCGCGCGACCGGCATCGATCGTTCGAACGCTTGCGCCGCGAAACGGCGGGTGAGTTGGGTCGGTCGGAAGCGGGCATCAGTAGACGATAAGGCGCCGCCCGAGGCAATGCCCGGACGGCGCCTTTTCGAAGGCTATCGGAGGCGGTGCGTAAGGCTAGCCGGCCAGTGCCGACTGATCGTTCGCAGCCACCGGACGGACGTGGCCAATCTGTTGCTGGAAGCCGCTCGGATAGCCGAACAGCGCCGCCCGCTCGGCCAATGTCGAGGCAAAGAACGGGTAGCGCCGCAGAATGCGCTCCCGCTGCGCCGGATAATCGAGCATCATCAGGCTGAGCGGCTTGAGCAGCGTCAGATACGGGCGCGGCGGACAGACGACCGTATGGCCGAACACGCGGCGATAGAACGCCTGGTGTTCGGCGCGCACCGTCGCCAGAACGATGTCGGCCTGGAAATACTCGGCCGCCATGTGCCCGATCCTTACCGTCAGATAGGCCAGTTCCGGAATCGCCCCGCCCGGTCCGGGATCGGCCACGAAGCGCGTCGGATCGACCACCGTCTTGCCGGCGTCGATCATCGGCTTCACCTCGTCCGGAAACACATCCGTCGCGACGAAGTCGGGATAATCCTGGTTGGCGACATGGATACGCATCGAACTGACCAGCCGGCCATCGACGTGGACGCCGATAACCCAACCGTTGTCCGAATCGTCAAAGCGGTCCGTCAGCCGGCGACTGAACTCCGGCTTGATCGCCCCTTCGTCCAAATAGGCCCGATACCGAAGGCGGTAGATCGCCTCTCGGTCTTCATCAGTATCAGCGCGCCGATAGCTGACACGCTGCAATAACTCTTGTACCCGCTCCGCCAAGGCCGGCTGGAGCGATTTCACTACCGCATTACTCATGTACTGGCCTCCTCAGGCTGGGAGGCAGGTTAACACTCCGCTAACCATTCGTACATCGTTAGGCTTAACAAGCAGAATTTAAGGTAAATTTTACAGATCGGGCGCCGCGCGGCCGTCGCCGACGCGGCTTTGCCTCGAAAACGCAGGGAGTTAGGTGATGGAGTGCGGCGCCGTTGCCTGGCCTCGGGCGACCAAGCCGCTCAATGGCGGCTTGCGCTGCGTCAAGATGGCCCCGCTGTCACAGGACCGCGCGGAGGATGATGTCAGCCGGCGTTGCGCCGGAGCACCGCCACCTTGTCGTCGTCCGAGCCGCCAAAGTTCGACGTAAGCAGTTTCATGATCTGCGGACCGGGGATCGGCACACTGAACAGGAAGCCCTGGACCTCGTTGATGCACTCTTCGGCCGCAACGATGGCAAGCTGTTCCTCGGTTTCGACGCCTTCGATCGTCACCGTCAGGCCGAGGTCGGCGGACAGTCGCGCCACGCCGCGCAGCAGGATCAGCGCCCGGCTGCCCGCTTCCAGGCCCTCCACGAACAGGCGGTCGATCTTCACCTTATTGAGCGGCAGGCCGTGCAGGTAGCTGAGGCTCGAATAGCCGGTTCCGAAATCGTCGAGCGAGAGGCGCACACCGAGTTCGCGCAGCTGGCGCAGGACCAGCCGCGTGGCGCGGGTGTCCTGCAGCAGCACCGATTCGGTGATCTCGATTTCGAGACGACTGGGGTCGAGGCCGCTGGCGGCGAGAACCTCGCGGACGGTGCCGGTCACGTTGCCGCGGCGGAATTGATAGGCCGACAGGTTGACCGCGACGCGAACCTCGCCGGGCCAGGTGACGCATGCCCGGCACGCCTGGAGTAGCACCCAGTTGCCGATCTCGACGATCAGTCCCATTTCCTCTGCGACCGGGATGAATTCGGCCGGCGGGATCATGCCGCGCAGCGGATGTTGCCAGCGCAGGAGGGCCTCGCAGGTCGTGATCTTCATCGTCTTCAGGTCGAACAGCGGCTGGTAGTAGATCTCGAAAGAGTCGTTGGCGAGCGCATTGCGCAGGTCGAGTTCGAGGCTGCGCCGCTCCTGCGCGCGCACGTCCATCCCCGGCTCGAAGAAGCGCCAGGTGCCGCGCTGTTCCGCCTTTGACCAGTACAAGGCCATATCGGCATTTCTGAGCAGGTGGTCGGCGCCGGTCGCGTCGCGCGGCGCAATGGCGATGCCGATGGTGGCGCCGATGACCACCTGGTGGCCGTCGATCTCGTAGGTCTCGGAAAGCGCCGACACGATCCGGCGCGCCAGGGTCGCAGCTTCCTCCGGTCCGTCGGTCGGCGTCTGCACGACGACGAACTCGTCGCCGCCGAAGCGCGCCACGATGTCGCTTTCACGGACCAGCCGCTTCAGGCGATCGGCGACGGCTCTCAGCAGCAGGTCGCCGCGCGGATGGCCAAGCGTGTCGTTGACCTGCTTGAACTGGTCGAGGTCGACGAAGAGGATGGCCGACGGTTTCGATCCGGCCGTCGCCAGCGTCGCCTCCATGCGCTCGCGCAGGTGCATGCGGTTGGGCAAGCCCGTCAGGGAATCGTACCGCGCCAGATGGCGGATGCGCGCCTCGGCTTCCCGACGTTCGGTAACGTCCTCCACCAGGGCCACCGAACCGCCATTCTCCATCGGCTGGAAGGTCAGGCTCAGCGTCCGCCCGTCCTGCTTGTGGATGGTGAAGCCGGTGGTGTCCGAGCCGGAAAGACGCTGTTCGAGATTGCTGGCGAAGCGGTCGCTTTCCGAACGCAGGATCGTGCCGGCGGCGACGCAGTCGCGCACCAGATCGCGCGCCGACTCGCCCTTGCGGTCGATGGACGGCAGGTCGAACAGCTCGATCAACCGGTTATTGACCACCACCACGCGCTGTTCCGAGTCGAACATGCATAGGCCCGAAGGCATGTTGTTGAGCGCGGTGTCGAATCGGTTCGCCAGAATGGAGATCTCGCGCTCCGAGACGACTGCGTCGAGCAGGGTGCGGCGCAGGCGGTCGGAAATGAACTTGAAACTGATGAAGAACGCCCCGAGCAGCGCGGCATAGAGCGCGTAGTAGACGTCGAGCGGGATGAGCAGGGCGATGGTGATCGGCACGCCGTCGACCAAGATCAGCACTGCGACCAGACGGGCGCTGCCGAAGTTGCGGCCGGAAATCCCGATCATGTATGCGATGGTTGCCGAAATCGACATCAGCTCGACGAAGCCATCGTTGGAGCGCGCGAAGACGACCGCGCACCAGACGCCGAGCATGCCCATGAAGGCCGCAGCGCCCGCAACATAGCGCCACTCCCAGCGCGCCGCCTGTTCGACCGTAGTGATGGTGTCCCTGATGCGCATGTATTTCGCCATGTCGAACGCACGCGCGATGGCGATCAATACGAGCGTCACCCACATGCCGCCGATGACGACGTCGCGGGTCTTCCACGCCGACAGCAGGACCGCCAGGGAGATCGCGACCGAGCCCAGGAACAGGGTCGTGATTTCCTTGTACAGCGAGTCGACCAGCGGGATGTAGATCTCCGCCGGTAAGTCGGATTGCTGACGTGCTGGTCGCTGCGGACTGGGTGAAAACATGCGTGGCCAAGGCCTGGATGCTGTCGTGACCCGCAGAGAGTCGCCGATTTCCCTAAAGATTCCCTTCAACAGACGGCGACGAAAACGTAAAAACCGCAAAATGATTGCTCAATAGTGGTCAAATCAAAGTGCTTTGCAGTGGAGGATCAATTAAAAGTTGTATTAGCGGATGAAAGCCACGCTTTCGGGTGGCAACCGAAAGCTTTGTGCCGCGCGTAAACGAGGGGCTTCTCAGGCTGCCGCGGTTTTGGAGCCCTTCGAGCGTCTCACGCCGGCGGCGCGTTCTGCCATTTCCTCAAGGAACCGCCCGAGGATCGGATTGAAAAGCTCGGGCGCCTGAAGGAACGCCACATGGGCGAGGCCGCGCAGCATGTAGCAGTGCTTGTCCCAGAGGTTCTGGTAGCGAAGGCTGCCGATGTACTCGACATTGACGAAGGGATCGTCGGCCCCGTTGATCATGGCCACCGGGACGCTCGCCGACTGGACGAGATCGCGCTGGTTGGCGATCTGCCCCGTGAACAGGCCCTGGAACATGAGAGCGCGGGCACGTCCGTCGGAACGGCGCATCGCCGCGAGCAGCGTATCGTTCAGCGCCGGCCCATAGACGGCCGTGGCCAGAACGCCAATCTCCTCCTCGCTGAGGTCGGGCTTGCCGAGCAGGCCAACCAGCGGATTGGGCAGAAAACCGGCCTGGATCGACTCCGGCGTCGGATTGACCGGCGGCGTCGCCATTGGCATCAGGCCGACGATGCCGGGAAAACGCGGCAGCATCTCGATGGCCGCGTGGCCGCCAAGGGACCAGCCGACGATTACGGCGGTGTCGATGCCCATGACGTCCAGCATCTCGACGGCCGCATCGGCGAATCCCGGCATGGAATAGGTGCGCTGAGGATCGACCGCATCGCTCGAGGCGCCGTGACCGGGCAGGTCGGGGGCGATCAGATGAAAGCGTTCGCCCAGCTCTCCTTCGAGCTGTCCGGAGAAGACCTCCTTGCAGCTCGAATTGCCGTGGATCATTAGAACCGGAAGCCCTTTGCCGGACGTTTCGCTGACCGCGATATCGCCGTGGCTCGTCTGAATGGTCTTGCTGGTGACCGCCATGGGCGCTCTCCTCATCGAGGGAAATCCGGCCGGCCCCGTCACGGCCAAGTGCCCGGAAGTTTGACGGCAACCTAATGCGGACAAGCTTATAAAAGCTTAAGAATAGTCTGTGTTTTCCGTGGATTGGGCGGCTTCATCGCGCGATTCGCATTGCGCTCCGGCACCGTCTGGTATCGGCATGGAGCGGCCGGCCAGTGCGCAAGTATGTCCAATGGCCCGCGCCAACCACTTCCACTATAGGTGATATCGACCCGCGAGCGGACCGACAGATGGATCAGAAGACGGATTCACAGCAATACATCCTCGGCCACTCCGAGGCGGAACTCGCCAGGCTTGAGCATCAGGCGCAGATCTTCGGCGACGATACCCGCGACTTGCTGCGGCGGGCCGGCATTGCTCCCGGCATGCGCGTGCTCGACATTGGTTGCGGCGTCGGCGACGTATCGATGATCGCGGCCGAGATGGTCGGCCCCGCCGGCCGTGTCCTCGGCATCGACAATGCCGCCGCCGCCCTGCTCTCGGCCCGCGCCCGCGCCGCTCATGCCGGCTTTGGCTGGCTCGATTTCGAGGAAGCAAATATCTACGCCTACCGGACGGAAGAGGCCTATGACGCCGTCGTCGGCCGCTTCATCCTCATGCATGTCCCCGATCCGGTTGCCGTCATCAAGACCGCGATCCGCTTCAGCAAGCCCAAGGCCATCATCGCCTTCATCGAGATGGACATTTCCGAATCGTCCACCGTGCCCGAGCTGCCGCTGATGACGCAGTGCGTCGACTGGATCGTTCAGACCTATCGCAAGGTCGGCGTCGAGCCGAACATGGGCTCGTTGCTCCACCACACCTTCCGCGCCGCCGGGCTCGATCCACACCTGCACGGCACCTGCCGCATCGAGAGCGGCGCCGACGCCATCGCCTACGATTTTGCAGCGCAGGCGCTGCACACCCTGCTGCCCGCCGTCGCGACGCACGGGATCGCTACGGCGGCGGAAGTCGACCCGCCCACGCTGGCGGCCCGCCTGCGCGCGGCCGCGGTTGCCGGCGACCATTGCCTGATCTTGCCGCGCCTGGTCGGCGCCTGGGCCTCGATGGGCTAAGCTGCCCAGCGGGCATGCCCGCCCCATCGCCAACGCCTGTTCGGACCCCCGCATGACAGACCTATCGCTCGCCGGTCCGTGGACCCTCTACGACGCTGACGGACGGCCGGTCGCGCCCTGCCCCATCCCTGGCGATATCCACTCGGCGCTGGTCGCCGCCGGTCGCATTCCCGACCCCATGATCGGCACCAACGAAGCCGACGTGCAATGGGTGCATGAGGCGGAATGGGAGATCCGCCGCTCGTTCGATGTCCCGGCCGACCTGCTTGCCGGCAAATGGCCGGTGCTCGACCTCGAATTCGTCGATACGGTCGCCGAGGTCACGGTCAACGGGACAGCCGTCGCCAGCCTCTGTTCGAGCTTCGTCCGCCACCGCATCGACCTTTCCGGCGTGGTGCGCACCGGCGGGAACGAGATCGCCATCCGCTTTCGCCCGGCCACCAAGGAAGCGGCAGCGCGGGCGGCGCAGCAGCCCTTCCCGATCCCGCGCACCAAGAACAACCGTGTCGACCACCTCAATATGCTGCGCAAGGCGCAGTGCCACGGCGGCTGGGACTGGGGGCCCTGCCTGATGGTCCTGGGTATTTATGCCGAGCCGAAGCTCAAGCTGTTCGACGACGCGCGCATCGAGCACGCGGTCATCCGCCAGGACCATCATGCGAACGGCAGCGTGACAGTGACCGCACACGTTGAGTTGGTGGCGCTGAAGGACGGCATGGTGCCGGTCGTCTTCACCTTCGACGACCACCAAGTCGAGGGCGAAGCCATCGTGACGCACGCGAACGGTGGCACCATCGATCTCAGCCTGACCATTGCGGAGCCGCAGCTGTGGTGGCCGGCGGGCTATGGCGGGCAGCCGCTGCACGACGCCAGCGTCGAGATTCCCGGCGACCATGTTGCCAAGCGCATCGGCCTCAGGAAGCTCCGCCTCATCAACCAGCCGGACGCCGCCGGCGCCTCGATGACTTTCGAGGTGAACGGCCTGTCCGTCTTTGCCAAGGGCGCCAACTGGATCCCCGCCGACGCGCTGCCCTCGCGCATCACCCACGAGCGCATCGCCCGCCTGCTCGGCGAGGCGGTCGCCGCCAACATGAACATGATCCGCGTCTGGGGCGGCGGCTTCTACGAGTTCGACGCCTTCTACGCGCTCTGCGACGAACTCGGCCTGCTCGTCTGGCAGGACATGATGTTCGCCTGCTCGCAATATCCTTCGACGCCGGAGTTCCTGCGCCAAGTCGACGTCGAGGTCCGCTATCAGGTGAAGCGGCTGGCCTCGCACGCCTGCATCGCCATCTGGTGCGGCGACAACGAGGTGATCGGCTCGCTCAACTGGTACGAGGAGTCGAAGCAGAACCGCGACCGCTATCTGGTCAATTACGACCGGCTCAACCGCACGATCGAACAGGCGGTCACGGACAGCGACCCGAGCCGCACCTTCTGGCCGTCATCGCCATGCTCCGGCAAGCTCGACTATGGCGACGCCTGGCACGACGACGGCTCGGGCGACATGCATTTCTGGTCGGTCTGGCACGAGAACCGCGACTTCGAGCACTATTACGACGTCAAGCCCCGCTTCTGCTCCGAATTCGGCTTCCAGTCCTTCCCGACGCTGCACGACATCCGCCGCTTCGCGAAGACAAGCGAGTGGAACGCCACGTCGCCGGTGATGGAGTGGCACCAGCGCGACCCGGCCGGCAACGGCCGCATCGTCGAGACGATGACGCGCTATTTCCGCATGCCCAACGGCTTCGAGAATTTCCTCTATCTGAGCCAGCTCCAGCAGGCGCTGGCGATCGAAACCGCGGTGCGCTTCTGGCGGAGCCTCAAGCCGCACACCATGGGTGCGCTCTACTGGCAGCTCAACGACGTGTGGCCGGCGGTGTCGTGGTCGAGCCTCGACCACGCCATCGGCTGGAAGACGCTGCACTACCACGCCCGCCGTTTCTTCGCACCGCTGGCGCTGGCCGCGCACGTCGATGACGGATTGCTCCGGCTCTCGGGCCTGAACGACGGCCTGAAGCCGGCACCGGTCGAGACACGCATCAGGACCATCGCCGGCGACGGCACGACACTGCAGGAGACGATCCACGCTGCCGAAATACCAGCCGACCGCGCCTTCGAAATCGCCGCCGTGCCGATGCCCTCGGGCGGTCTCGCCCACGTCGTCGACGGGCGCCTGGCCGGCGCCACCGAGTACGATCCGCTGACGCGGCTCGTCGTCATGGCGGACAAGCCGAAGCGCCTCGACCTGCCGGAAGCGCGCGTGACGCTTGATGCCGGCGCCGCGCCCGGCACGTTCACGCTTGCCGCCGATGCGCCGGCCTTCTTCGTCAAGCCCGAGGCGTCCGAATTTGCCGGCGCCTTCGACGATGGCAGTTTCCTGCTGCTGCCGGGCGAGCGGCGGACGCTTCGCTTCCGCTCATTCGACGGGCGCCTGCCGGGCGTGGAGGACGTGGCGATCAACCATCTCGGCGCGACCTACCGCTGACGCGCGCTCAAGCCGGCGCCGCCTGGCGCCACGCGATGATGCCGAGCAGAATCGCGATGAGCGCGATCCAGGTGGCGATGTTGACGGTGACGGCATGCCGCGCGCTCTTCCGCTCGGACCAGGTGCGCGGCTTGATGCCCTTGAGCAGGAAGACAAGCTGCGCCGCCAGGTTGACGCAGGCAATGTTGGCGGTGAGCAGCATGGCGGCGCCGACGGCGAGGTTCATGCGGCCGGCCGCCAGCATGATGCCGACCGTCACGGCCGGCGGCAGCAGGGCGACGGCGACCATGACGCCGACCAGCGTCGCCGACAGGCCGGTGGTGACCGAGAGCGCCGCCGCGGCCCCTGAGGCGAGCGCCAGAGCGATGCCGGCATAATCGACCGAGGTACGCGCCAACAGCTCGTGGCTGGCGATGTTGGGCGCGATCAGGAAGGCGAGCACACCGGCGATCACAACGCTCAGCACCACGCCGAGCACGCCGGATTTGCTGGCGGCGAGCATGAGTTTGCGGTCGCCGATGGCGGCGCCGAAGGCGAAGGCGACATTCGGCCCAAGCAGCGGCGCGATGACCATGGCGCCGATCAGGATGGCGACGCTGTCCTGCTCCAGGCCAACCGAGGCGACCACCGTCGACAGGAAGACGAGCAGGATGAAGTTCGAGTCGGTGCGCACGCCGGCCTCGACCAGGTGGTAGAGCTCCTCACGCGAGGCACGCGCCTGCTCTTCCTGCTTCTTCGACTCGTCCTCGTCCTCCGCCTCGCCCTCGTCTTCTTCTTCCGGCTTCTTTTCTTCCTCCGGCTCTTCGTACGGGATGACAGCATCGGTCGGCAGCATGACGATGCGCCAGTTCTCCGACTTGCCGAGCGCCGTCTGCAGCCGGTCGAGCAGCCCCTGCCGGTCGATCTCGCCGACCACGAACCGGATCAGCCAGCGGCCGTCGGCAAGCGGCGCCGGCGCCTTCTGGACGTCGTCGAGGCCGAATTCTTCGGCAACCGCAAGCACCGCCTCAATGCGGTCCTCCGGCGTCGCCACGTCGATCAGCTTGAACGCCATGTGCCTCTGCCGTCACGCAGTCCGGTTTGCCGCGGCAGTCTAGCAATCGCGGCCCGCAAGTCACGCCGCCGGAAAGGCACATGGCCGCGTTCCCGCGCCACGATCTGGCCGGGTCATGAGGATTTCAAAGAACGGCCCCTCGATGACTGAGGGGGTGGCGGGCGCCCGGCGAATGCCGTGCGGTAGTCCGCGAAACATGGGGGCGCTCGCTTAGGCGCCCGCCGCGGCGATTTTTCTCCGTCTCCCGGCGAGCTCTACGCCCCGCATTCGCGCGGGGTTCAGGCCCTGAGGGCGGCCGGTCGTAGTGCCGACGGTCCCGCCGGGGTGGCCCCGATGGGGAAAGGTCGGAAACCTCTCCCCAGCAGGGGCGCCGCTCCGCTCCCCCCATGAGTTCCGGTCGACACAGGACCCCTTTCGGGAGCGGATAACGCATCATCTCATGGGGTCATGGGAGGGGGGATAGATTTCTTTTCGTTGGCGATTCCGCTTGCTCGGTTCAACCTCCCCTCAAGGGGGAGGTTCAATGGAGCCTGCGACGCTGCCTGAGGATTGCGGTCCTCCCCTCCTGTGCGAGGGGTGCAGGGACGGGGCATAAGACGTTGGCGGATGGGACCAGCCATGGACCAAAGCCCGCGAACGACCTGCCGGGAAGTCCGAGCCTATGGCTCCAGCTCGGTATCCCAGTAGAGATAGTCCATCCAGGAATCGTGCAGATAGTTCGGCGGGAAATGGCGGCCGTTATTGTGGAGCTGTGCCACGGTCGGCTGGAAGGGCATCTGCGCCGGCCACATGCGCGCCTCGCGCGTGCTGAGTCCACCCTTCTTCAAGTTGCATGACGAGCAGGCGGCGACGACGTTGTCCCACGTCGTCTGGCCGCCGCGCGATCTCGGGATCAGATGATCGAAGGTCAGATCCTCGCGCGTGCCGCAATACTGGCAGGCGAAGCGGTCGCGCAGGAACACGTTGAAGCGCGTGAACGCCGGATGGCGCGCCGGCTTGACGTAGGTCTTGAGCGACACCACCGAGGGCAGCTTCATCGAGAAGGACGGGCTGTGAACCGCCGTCTCGTATTCGGAGACGATGTTCACACGCTCCAGGAACACCGCCTTGATGGCGTCCTGCCACGACCATAGCGACAGCGGATAATAGCTGAGCGGCCGGTAGTCTGCATTGAGGACCAGCGCCGGATTGGACCCCGGCGAGACAGCGATATTCACTGACGCCTTCCCGATTCTATCCGTAATGCCCGGAGGTTAGGCCCCCCGGTGCGGCGCATACTCTATACGGGCTGTGACAGCCATGTGAAGGGGGCTAGGCTCTTCGCCGTTCCCTAAACAGCTCAACGTGACTTGTTGGAGAAAGGCTCTTCCATCAATGTCGCATTCGGCACTGCGCAATTCAAAAGCATAGTTCCTAGAAATGTTCGGATCGGGATTTATGACGAAGACGCTATGCTCCTGATCCCCAAACGGGAAACAATACAAAAAGAAGCTTCGAATGAAGTGATCATCTTGGGCAAGCCCAAGACCAATAATGTAGACATCGCGAGAAGCTGCAAACGCAAATTCGGAGCTTGTACCAGAGGACTGCGTTTTGCAGCTCACATCGAATGCCTTGCCGTATCCCGGCAGCACTAGGAACGGTTGCAGTTCTCCCAGCGGCATCCGGCCCTCCCAGCTCTCAATCCGACGCAACGCGCTAGACGAACCATATTTCTCGCTCTATCATCCCTCCGGCAAACCCGATCGGCTGCCAATCGGTAAGGTATTGATAGGTTTACCAAATTTCGCCGGCTGCCCAGCTCTCCAATTCACCGAGCCATGGAGCTTGCACAAGCTGAATACAATGATCCTCGAAATTGTAGCGAATACCTCTTTCCAACAGCTTCAAGCGCATTCTCAAGGAGGAGATCCCAATTAAACGAGATCACAATATCGCGCTCACTGAGATGCTGTGCAAATTCTAAATATAGATTTGGAATGTTCGCCCGAGCGCAAGGCGTTGACTTGTGCTATCGAACTTTCGCCAAATGGAAACGCGGCGCAGGTTTTTCGCGCGACACACTTCATCGGACCAGCGCTCGCCACCTCCAATACTCGCGCAGCTCAATGAATTCAAGAAAGGTACAGAGATCGGACGACGACACGTCCCGGTAATCCAATTTCACGTGATCCCAGAAGGCGGCCTCGGCGTAGTCGTTCACTCGCTCAAAAATACCCGGACATTCTTGAGCGAAGATCGACATCGCCAGTGCGAGCAGTTCCCCAGTCAATGGGACACCTGCGGAAGCGGAAAAGCCCGCACCGAGGATGAAGACGCGGCTTTGCCGCATGTAGTGCTTGAAATCCAGTGTCAACCATCGAATCACTTCCAGTCGCCAGCCCGGCGTGGGATTGGACCCCCGGACGTTTCGAATATTCTAGCCATCCCTCAAGGGCTCCGCCGGATCGACGATCTTTGCAGTCTTCATTAGGTAGGTGCTCGGAAAGGTGCCCCGCGCGGCAGCTAGACCGCAAGCGCGCCTCGTCGTCCCTCCCCCTCCACATCCCCGCCCGAATTGCCTAAATAGAATAACTGAGGGAGGAGGCATCCCGAGGAGAAACGCCATGGCGGTTTCGTTCGACTGGCGCGTGCCCCCCGAAGTGGCGCCGCACCCCGAGGATTATGGTTTCGACCTCAACACCGCGTTGAGAGCGATGGTCGGCATCCGCTCGGTCGTGCCCGTCGACGCCTTCACCGCCGACGTCCTCGGCACCGAGCGCAGCGGCAACGGCGTCATCATCCGCAATGACGGCGTCATCCTCACCATCGGCTATCTGGTGACCGAGGCGAGCGAGATCTGGCTGACGCTGGCCGACGGGCGCATCGTCGCCGCCACCCCGATCGGCTACGACCAGGACACCGGCTTCGGCCTCGTGCAGGCGCTCGGCCGCCTCGACATGCCGGCGCTGCAGCTTGGCGACTCGTCCGATGCGACGCCGGGCTCGCCCGTGGTCGCCGCCGGAGCCGGCGGCACCGGCCATTCGCTTGCGGCACGCGTGGTCGCCCGCCAGGAATTCGCCGGCTACTGGGAATATCTGCTCGACGAAGCGATCTTCACCGCGCCGGCGCACCCCTATTGGGGCGGCACCGGCCTGATCGGCGGCGACGGGCGGCTGGTCGGCATCGGCTCGCTGCAGCTCGAGCAGGCGACCGACGGCAGCGACGGCGAAGGCGTTCCGCTCAACATGTATGTGCCGATCGACCTCCTGAAGCCGATCCTCGACGACATGATGGCGATGGGCCAGCCCAACCGGCCACCGCGGCCGTGGCTTGGCCTCTATGCCACCGAGGTCGACGACCGCGTGGTGATCGCCGGGGTCTCCGGCAAGGGCCCCGCCGGCCGGTCCTTACGCGAGGGCGACATCGTGCTTTCGGTCGGCGGCATGCGGGTGACGGGGCTCGCCGGCCTGTTCCGCAAGATCTGGTCGCTGGGCGAAGCCGGCGTCAAGGTGCCGATGACCGTTCATCGCGACGGGCGGCCGCTCGACATCACCGTGCTCTCCGGCGACCGCAACCGATTTCTCAAGGGCCCGAGCCTGCACTGAGCGGCTGCTTGGACGCTTCCCCGCGATCGCAATCCCGGTGACCCCGGCGGATGGCCAGGAGGTTGATATTCATCAACTCTCAGACAACGCCGCAAGCGTATTTGGAGCATATCCAAAGTGGGCGACGTGGTCGGAAGAGGTGAAGTCATGCGCAAATCTCTACTCATGGCCACGGCGGCTGTTGCCGTGATCGCTGGCGGTGCGGCGCTGGTGCGCGCGCAAGGCATGATGGGCGGCTACGGAGAGGGCTATGGAAACGGCCCCGGCTCCATGATGGGCAGTCCGGGCCAGGCCGGCGCCTTCGGCATGATGTCGGGCTACGCCAATCGTCCGGTCTATCCGGGCTGGGGCGGCGATGTGGTGAACTACAGGCAGGCCGCCGCCTTCATTACGGAAGGCGACGATGCCGGCAGCGTCAACAAGCAGTCCAACACAATCAGCTACGCCGGCAAGGACATCACCATCAACATGGTGGCCGTGCAGCCCGACCACGACGATCAGACCTTCGAGGTCCACGGTCTGACCAACCCGACGCTTGTCGTGCCGCGCGGCGCCACCGTTCATCTCACTCTGGTCAACATGGACTACGGCAACAACATGGAGCACAGCGTCGTGCTGACGACGGCTGCGCCTCCGTATCCATATATGTCGATGATGGGGACCGGACCGGAACTGGCCCAGATTGCGCCGCTGCTGCCGTGGCGCAGCGAGAAGACGATCGACAACGCTCAGTACGCGATGCTCGGAACAACGTTCGTGGCGCAGGAACCCGGCACCTATTGGTATCTCTGCCCGACGCCGGACCACGCCAAGCAAGGCATGTTTGGGAAGTTCGTCGTTCTTTAGAGCGCTTCGACGTCGCCCGGATCGATGCCGTCGAGACGCCCGCTCAGCAGGGCCGGCATGATCCGCCGGGCCGGCGTCTATTCGTGCCGGAGCGCCTCGATCGGGTCGAGGCGGGCGGCGCGGCGGGCAGGAAAATAGCCGAACACGACGCCGACCGCCGCCGAGAACAGGAAGGCGATGGCGACGATCTTCGGGTCGACGACCAGCGGCACGTGCAAGAAGCCGGCAGCCACCGCTGACAGGCCGAAGCCGACGAGGATGCCGACGAGGCCACCGAACAACGACAGCACCACCGCCTCGACCAGGAACTGCATCAGCACCTGGCCGGCCTCGGCACCAACCGCCAGGCGAATGCCGATCTCGCGCGTGCGCTCGGTCACCGACACCAGCATGATGTTCATGATGCCGATGCCGCCGACCAGCAGACTGACCCCGGCGACCGCAGCCAGAAGGCCGGTGAGCACGCCGGTGATGCCAGTCAAGACGCTGGCGATCTGGGCCATGTCGAAGACGTTGAAATCGTCGCGTTCGCCCGCCGCGATATGGCGCCGCTCGCGCAGCAGTTCCTCGATGCCGCTGGTGACGTCGGCGGTCGTGTAGCCGTCGGCCACCGCGACATAGATCAGCGGCACATCGGTGTTGCCGATGATGCGGCGCTGCACCGTCTTCAGGGGCATGATGACGATGTCGTCCTGGTCGGTGCCGAAGCCGGAGGCGCCCTTGGCCTCGAGCACGCCGATCACCTTGCAGGAGACCTGCTTCAGCCGGATGGTGGCGCCGATGGGATCGCCCTGCCCGAACAGCGTCGTCTTGGTGGTGTTGCCGAGGATGCACGAGGCGGTGCCCGCCTGCAGTTCCGCATCGGTGAACTCGCGGCCGTCGATCACCGGCCATTCGCGCGCATCGAAGAAGCGGTTGTCGGTGCCGGTGACGCCCATGGCGTGGTTGAGATTGCCGTAGACCGCCGTCATCTGGGTGCTGGCGGCCGGTGCCACGACGCGCACGCCCTGCACCTGGGTGGAGATTGCCTCGACGTCCCGCAGGCTGAAGCTCTTCGGCGTCGCCCCGGCCACGTCCGGCCCCGGCCCGCCGCGGGCGGCACGCACCATCAGCAGGCTCGAGCCGAGCTTGGCAACGCTACTGGTCACCTGCGCCGTGGTGCCCTGCCCGAGCGCCACCATGGCGATGACCGCGGCAACGCCGATGACGATGCCGAGCACGGTGAGGAAGGAGCGCAGGGCATTGCGCAGGATCGTGCGGAGCGACAGCTTGAGCGTTTCGATGAACATGTCAGGCGGCCTCCGCCGAGGGCCCGTCATGGGAGATCAGCCCGTCGAGGAAATGAATCACGCGATGGGCGTAGGCCGCCATGTCGGGTTCGTGAGTAACCATGGCAATGGTGATGCCGGCCTCGCGGTTGAGCGCGGTCAACAGGTTCATGATGTCGCGGCTGGTCGCCGTGTCGAGGTTGCCGGTCGGCTCGTCGGCGAGGATCACCTGCGGGCTGGTGACGATGGCCCGCGCAATGGCGACGCGCTGCTGCTGGCCGCCGGAGAGTTCGTTGGGATCGTGACGGGCGCGATCGGCAAGGCCGACCTTGGCCAGTGCGCTCAGGGCCAGCCGCCGCCGCTCCGCCCCCGGCACGCCGCGATAAATCAGCGGCAGCTCGACGTTTTCCAGCGCCGAGGTGCGCGCCAGCAGGTTGAAGCCCTGGAAGACGAAACCGATGAAATGACGGCGGATCAGCGCCTGATGGCTGGCGTCGAGGTCGCCGACGCTGACGCCATCGAAAGCATAGGTACCGGCAGTCGGTCGGTCGAGGCAGCCGAGGATGTTCATCGCGGTCGATTTGCCGGAGCCGCTGGGGCCCATGATGGCGACGAACTCGCCGCGCGGAATGGCGAAGTCGACGCCTTTCAGCGCACTGACCCGGGCATCACCGGTCCCGTAGACCTTGGTCACGTCGCGAAATTCGATCAGCGGAGCGTCCATTGCCCCGCCCTCACGACGCAGTCCGCGACCCGACGATGACCTTGTCCTTGACTGTCAGATCGCCGGTAACCGCGGTGTGCGTGCCATCGGAGGAGCCGACCTTGACCGACACGCCAACCGGCTCGCCGTCGCGCAGCACATAGATCATCTGCCGGCCGTTATGCGCCGCTCCCGCCGCACGGTCCCCGCCGCGCGGGCGGCTGGGCATCAGCAACCCCAGCAACCCGACCCCGCGGCTGGACGTCCTGGCGGCATTGGCCGGCGGCGCCCAGCGCAGCGCCGCATTGGGTACCTGAATGGCGTCCTTGACCGTCTCGACGACAATATCGGCGGTGGCCGTCATGCCCGGCCTGAGCAGAAGGCTTGAATTGTCGACGGTCAGCACCGCCGTATAGGTGACGACGCCTTCCACCGTCTGCGGCGAATAGCGCACCTGCGCGATCTCCGCCGGAAAGCTGCGGCCGGGATAGGCTTCGACGGTGAAGGTGGCCTTGTCGCCGTGCTTGACCGTGCCCATGTCGGCCTCGTCAATGCCGACCTCAAGCTGCATCTTTGACAGGTCCTCGGCGAGCGTGAACAGCGTCGGCGCCGACAGCGACGAGGCGACGATCTGGCCCGACTCGACGCCGCGCGACAGAACCACGCCATCGATCGGCGACTTGATTTCGGCCTTGGCGAGGTTGGTCTCGGCGATCGAGACATTGGCCTCGGCGATCTTCTCATTGGCTTGGGCGCCGGCCAGTGCCGCCTGGGCGCGCTGGCTGCTGGCCTTGGCCGTATCCAGCGTCGACTGCGACGACACATCGCGCGCCGCCAGATCGGTGGCGCGCTTCAACCCGATATCGGTCTCGGCGACTGTCGCCTGCGCCTGGGCCACGTCTGCCTGGCGCGCGGCGAGCGTCGCCCGGGCGAGCGCCAGATTGGCGTTGAGATTGTCGGTATCGAGCCGCGCCAGCACCTCGCCCTTCTTGACCGTGTCGTTGTAGTCGACGAGCACGGAGCGCACGGTGCCGGACAGCTCGCTGGAGATCGAGACCTCATTGGTCGGCTGCACCGTTCCGGTGGCGGTGACCGCGACCGTGAGATCGCCCTGGGTGACCGGCTGCGTCGTGTAGGTGACCGAGGGCCCGCCGGAGCCCGACATCAGCCAGGCGCCGAGGCCGGCAAGCGCCACCACGACGACAGCGACGATAGACCACAGGCGCCGGCGACGGCCCGATTTGCGGCCGCCGGCGAGCACGGCGCCAACCTCGCTCTCGGAGGAGGAACCGAGCGCGGGGCCGGCCGTTTCAGGCGTTTTTTGCAGCATGGTGCCTTCTACATGGTGATGGGATCCCGCCATTGACACGGGTCAACCGCGCTTTCCCTCCGCTGGCCGCTGATGAAATTTTCGTCATCTTCCTGCCGCCGGCCGTGGCTGAAGAACAGCATACCGGTGGTGAACCGGCCCTGAACGGGCGGTGACGCCAGCTGTCATGAGCCGACGGTCAGTCGAGATCGAGCCGCAAATCGACCTGGATGGCGACGTTGGGCGGATCGCCGCGCGGATCGGCGACGAAGCCGAGCGAGCGGAAGAGGGCGAGCGCCGCATCGAAGCGCCTGACCGTGCTGAGCAGGACGGCCCGGTAACCGAGCGCCCGGGCGGATTCGATAAGCGTCGACACCAGAGCGCGGCCAGCGCCGGCCCCGCGCGCCGTATCGCTGACGTACAGGCGGTTCACCTCGGCTTGCGTTTCCGAGCGCCGTTGCAGGGTGACGATGCCGACCGGCGCGCCGTCGAGCCGTGCCAGCAGGCATTCGCCGTCGGGCGGATTGCAGGCGGTGAGCAGCCGGGCGAGATGGCCCTCGAAATCGTGCCCATCGAAATAGGCATCGACGACATCGGTCATGTCGGCGAGCACCGTGTAGTTCCACGCCTTGAAGGCGCGAGCGAGCCCCCGCACCTCTTCCGCATCCGCCTCATTGCGGACGCGGACGATCTCGACCCCGTTTTCCGACATGGCCAAACCTATATCAGGCAACGCCGCAGGAAATCGACGCCGAGCGCCAACCCCTCCTGGTCGATGCCGTGCTGCAGGCCGGGGCGCACATGCGCTTCGACCGCGAAGCCGGCTTCACCAAGAACGCGGTCGGCGAGCTGAAGCGCCATGACCGGGATGACCGGGTCGGCAGCGCCATGGACGAGCAGAACCGGCGGCAGGTGGCTGAGTTCGGCAGCCAGATGCTCCGGACCGGCGAGCAGCCCGGAATAGCCGACGATGCCGGCGACGCGACCCTTGCGTCGCGGGCCGACGTGGAGGGCCATCATGGTGCCCTGGCTGAAGCCGACCAGCGCGAGGCGGTTGTCGGCAAGATTGTGGGCGGCAAGTTCGCCATCGAGAAAGGCGTCGAGCGCCGGCGCCGCCGACGACACCCCCTGCCACAGACGGTGCGGATCGGCCTCGGCGAGCGGGAACCATTGGCGGCCGACCGGCGCCTGCGCACAGGGCTCGGGCGCGTGCGGCGCCACGAAGGCCGTCTCCGCCATGAACGGCGCCCATCGGCGGCCGATGTCGATGAGGTCATTGCCGTCGGCGCCGTAGCCGTGCAGGAAAACCACGAGGCTCTTGGCCGGTCCGCCGGAGGCCGGCGCGATGCGCGGCCCGTCAAGGTTGGTCATGCTGTATCCGGATCCCCGTTTCCATGCCGGCCAAATTGCCGGAACGGCGGGCCGATGCCAACCGGAGCGGTCGGCAATTCGCTTCCAGTCTGCGCACAGCAACGAGACACTGGACGCATCACGTCCGCTAGCCCAATGATGCTTCGACTCCGGCGGTTCTGACGAGGAAACCTGTGACCAAGAGATACGGCTCTTCGCGGCACGTTTTGATTTTTGGTGCAATCCTTGTTGCCATAGGGTTGCTCGGCTACGTCGAATATTTCTATGAGATTTTCGAACTCAAAAGACCACAGAATCCAACGTTATTTCTAGTTCAGTCGGCTATATTTGGCGTGGGATGGCTTGCAATTGCTATTGCAAATTGTCTGGAAGGTATCGAAAAGCGGGTGGAAGCAATTGAAAAAAGGATTGCCACGCCCACACAATAAATCGGCTTGGCGTCAATTTCATAACGGGAGCGCCTTACGGGCCTTGCGGGCGCTGTAATAGCCCCAGAAGAGAGTCGCGGCGACGCTGCGCCACGGCGCCCAGCGCTCGGCCATGACGGCGAGATCGGCCGCCGCAGGCGGCGCCTCAAGCCCGAAGGCATCGGCGACCGCGACCTGTAACGCCCGATCGCCGGCCGGGAAGATGTCCGCATGGCCGAGGCAGAAGAGCAGATAGATATCCGCCGTCCACGGGCCGATGCCCTTGACCGCACACAAGCGCACGTGGGCGTCCTCGGCCGGCAGGGTGACGAGCCCGTCGAGGTCGAGGCCGTCTCGGCAGGCGGTGGCGACCGCGCGGAGCGTGCGGATCTTGGGCATCGACAGGCCGGCCTCGCGGAAGCGCGGCTCACGGGCGCGGCCGAGCGCCTGCGGCGTGATCTCGGGGAAGACGGCGAGGAAGCGCGCCCAGATGGCATCGGCGCTGGCGACCGACACCTGCTGGCCGACGATGACGCGCGCCAGGCCGGCGAGGCCCGGCGCCCGCCGGCGCGGCACGAGCGGACCGGCGGCACGGATCACCGGCGTCAGCCGCCGGTCGGCCTCGGCGAGCCAGGCGAGCCCTTCGGCAATGTCCTCGGTGGTTTCGATGGTGCGCATGGGACGCCGGGGCTGCTAAACGGGAACCGTCAAGCGATCAAGCCCGACCGGCACCCATGCAACCCGTTTTCCGCTTCGCCCCCTCGCCCACCGGCGCGCTGCATCTCGGCAGCGCCTTCTCGGCACTGATCGATTTCGACCTCTGCCGGCGGGCGGACGGCCGCTTCCTGCTGCGCATCGAGGACACCGATCCCACCCGCTGCCGGCCGCAATACGAGACGGCGATCCTCGACGAACTCAGCTGGCTGGGGCTCTCATGGGAAGAGCCCGTGCGCCGCCAGTCCGAGCACATCGCCGACTACCGGGCGGCGATCGACCGGCTTGCGGCGATGGGGCTGGTCTATCCGGCCTTCATGAGCCGCGGCGAGGTCGGCGCCGCCACCGAAGGTACCGATTGGCCGCGCGACCCGGACGGGGCGCCGCTCTATCCGCCGCACGATCGCGCGCGTGCGCCAGCCGAGCGGCAGGCGCTGATCGATGCCGGCGCCCCCCATGCGCTCCGCCTCGACATGGAGAAAGCCGCCGACATGGTCGGTCCGCTCGCCTGGCAGGAAGACGGCCTTGGCGCGCCGCAGCGCGTCGCCGCCGATCCGCGCGCCTTCGGCGACGTCCTGCTCGTCGGCCGCGATCGGCCGGCCTCCTACCACATCGCCGTCGTCGTCGACGACGCGCTGCAGGGCGTGACCCATGTGGTGCGCGGGCGCGATCTCTATGCCGCCACCTCGGTGCACGGGCTGCTGCAGAGGCTGCTCGGCCTGCCCACCCCGCGCTATCACCACCACCGGCTGATCACCGATGCGGCCGGACGCAAGCTCTCCAAGGCCGACAAGGATACGGCGCTGGCCGCCTTGCGCGCCGCCGGCAGGACGCCCGACGACATCCGGCGGATGGTGGGCATCTAGGGCCTGCGGCCATCCGGCCGATGCGGCCGCCGGGCCTTGCCGGTAGGATTGCGCAGAAACCGGATCAGGGAGTTCTCGTCATGGCCAAGCGCGCCAACGTCTACCGCCACGTCGTGCTGTTCAAGTTCAAGGACGCCACGCCGCCCGATACGGTGGCCGGAATCGAAAGCGCTTTCCGCGCCTTCTGCGCCTCCTTGCCGTTCGTCACCGATTTCGAGTGGGGACTGAACTCCTCTCCGGAGGGCCTCAACGAAGGCTTCACCCATTGCTTCATCGTGACCTTCGCCGGGCCCGAGGGGCGTGACGCCTATCTGCCGCATCCCGCCCACCGGGCCTTCATCGCGCAATGGCTCGACCCCAACCTGGACAAGGCCTGCGTGGTCGATTTCGCGGCGCAGGACTGAAGCGCCGCCCGCGCGGGCTGCCCTACAGCCACTCCACCGCATGCAGCCACAGGGCAATGGTGAGCGCCGATGCGGCGGTGCTGAGCGTGATGGCATTCGAGGCGACCGCCTCGCCGGTGCGGAACCGCGCCGCCACCAGCCAGGCGTTGACGCCGGTCGGGCATGCGGAAACGATGACCAGCGCCTTGGCCCATACCGGGGGCAAGGAAATGACCGTCGCCAGCAGCGCGAAGACGATCGCCGGCATGACGACAAGCTTGAGGCCGGCGATGATCAGCGCCGGCCACACATTGCCTGAGATGCCATAGCGGCGCGTCGTCATGCCGACGGTGAACAGCGCCAGCGTGCCGGCGACGCCGGCGAGCCGGTTCACCACCGTTGCCACCGGCCCGCCCAGCGGCAGACCGAGGAGCCGCCACGCGAAGCCGGCGGCGATGCCGATGATGATCGGGTTCTTGACCAGCGCCATGGCGGCAGCGCCGAGGGCAACCCGCCGATTGCCGTGCGACGACACCCCGTCGACAACCAGCGCCCGCTCGTTGAGGATGGCGCTGACCGTCATCATCACCGGCAGATTGATGGCGATGAGCACGGCGAGCGCCGCCATGCCGGCATCGCCATAGGCGACCATGACCAGCGGAATGCCGAACAGCACCGTGTTGGGGAACGCCGCCGAAACGCCGGCGACCACGCCCGTGCGCGCGTCGCGCGCGAACAGGCGCCGGACGACGAGCGTGCCGGCGGTCCAGACGACCGCAAAGCCGCCGTAATAGGCCAGCCACAGGTGTACGGGCGAGCCACCGGAGAAATCGGCGGTCACCAGGACACGGAAGATGAGCAGCGGAACGGCGATGACGAAGCAGAAATCGGCCAGCGCCCGGTCGCTGCCTTCGGGCAGCACCTTGAGCCAGGCGACGACGTAGCCGATGCCGATCAGCCCGAAGAACGGCAGGACGATGGTGACGATCTGATTCACAACGGTTCCAGTTTAGCCGCTCGTTAAGCAAAGCCGGGGATACTTGCCCCGTCTTGTAGCGTTTGGCGAGGGCGGCATGGCCGGGGAAGCGGACGAAACGATCGTTCATCTGACGGTCAACGGTCACCGCCCGCGCGTTGCCATTGTCGGCGGCAGCCCGGCCAGCGCCATGATCGCCACCATCCTGGTCGAGCAGTTCGGCTGCGAGCCGCTCGCCGCTGCCAGCGGCGAGGCCGCGCTGGCACTTCTGAGAAACGATCCGGCGATCGACCTCATCGTGCTCGATCTGGCCGTCCCCGACATGGACGGCATCGTCGCGGCCCAGCTCATCCGCACGCTCGGCGCCCGCCAGACGATGCCGATCGTTGCGGTCACCGACAACCGCGACCGCCTGCTCGCACCCCGCGCCCGTGCCGCCGGCTTCGGCGGGACCGTGGTCAAGCCCTACAGCCCGCGCGAACTCTATGCCGCCATGGAGACGGCACTCGCCCGCGCCACCGCCATGCCGCCGGTCGTCGGTCACGCCTAACCGATCGCTCCCTCGCGCAGACGGCTCAGCGCCGCATTGAACTCCGCCCCGAACAGGAGAGCCACCGCCACCATGTAGAGAAAGAAGATGGCGGTGAACACGCCGGCGAGCCCGGCATAGGTCGCCGCCATGTTCGAGAAGCCGTCGAGGTAGATTCGGAACACCCAGGCGGCGACGAACCAGCCGGTGAGCGTGAAGGCGATGCCCGGCCACAGGCGTGGCCAATGCGGCCGGCCGGCGGGCAGCCAGATATGGGCTCCGGTCAGCGCCACGACCAGAACGGCACCGGCGATGACCAGGCGCACGACGACCGAAACGGACGCCAGGGGCTGGAGCAGCGGCGCCGCGGCGATGAGGTCGTTAAGGGCGGTGGTGCCGAGCGCCGCCAGCAGCACCAGCGCCAGGCTTGCCGCCGCCCCGGCCAGCACCAGGAGAACGCTCTGCCCGCGGCGGAAGACAATCGACCTGCGATCGACCACCCGGTAGGCGCGGTTGAGGCCGTTGCGCACGGCCTCGATGCCGTTCGAGGCGAGATAGACGGTGATAACGGCGGAGACGGTCAGCAGGCCGCGATGTTCAGTGGCAAGTACCCGCTTGACCTCGTCGACAATCGGGCCGGCGACTCCCGGCGGCCAGACGGCAAAGAGAATCTCGGCGACCCGCACCGACACGCCCTCGGCACCGACAAAGCCGGCCAGCGACGCCACGAAGATCAGGAACGGGAACAGCGCCATCAGCGCCGACAGGGCGACGTGGCTGGCCATCGCCCAGCCGTCGTCCCACAGGAAATGGCCAAAGGCGTCCCGGATGACCACCCAGGCGATAGCGACCGGACCCCGTTCAGCATGTGCCATGGCCTTGGCCGTGCTCCTGCCTTCCGCGCCCGGTTTGCCCGGCCGGGCGGACCGATGGGGCCAGATTGACCAGAAAACCCGGGCAAACTGCTGGTTTTTGCCGCCCTGGTTAATTGGCGCGAACCAGGCGCAAGTGGCCGGATTCAGGCATCGCGGTCAAGCCATTGTGAGACTTAATGGCCGCAGGTAACCACCTTCATCGATGCTAGCCGCCATGCCCCTTGCATCATAAATGAAATCTCGGCCATCTTCGTGCTGCGGCGGGTGCTTTGGGGGACTGAAGATGGTGGACATGGGCCGCCGCGATGCGATCGGCGCAACACTGGAACCGGGCCAGGTCGTGAACGCGACCACCGGGCCGCGGATGCAGCCGCCGCAACGCACGATTTTGATCACCGGCTGTTCGTCAGGCATCGGCTACCACTGCGCCCACGCCCTTCACGAGCACGGCGGCTGGCGCGTCTTTGCCTCGTGTCGCCGACAGGAAGACGCCGACCGCCTCGCCGGCGAGGGGCTGGAGACGCTGTGTCTCGACCTTGCCGACAGCGCCTCCATCGCCGCCGCGGTCGCTGAGGTGCTCAAGCGCACCGGCGGCAAGCTCGACGCGCTGTTCAACAACGGTGCCTACAGCCAGCCCGGCGCCTTCGAGGACGTGCCGACCGAGAACGTCCGCAAGCTCTTCGAGACGAATTTCTTCGGCTGGTACGAATTGACCCGCCTGGTCCTGCCGGTCATGCGCAAGCAGGGACACGGCCGCATCGTCAACTGCTCGTCGGTGCTCGGCTTCGTCTCCGTGCGCTTCATGGGCGCCTATTCGGCCACCAAGCACGCGGTCGAGGGCTGGACCGACACGCTGCGCCTGGAGCTCAAAGACACCGGAATCGAGGCGATCATCCTCCAACCCGGGCCCATCCACACCCGCATGCTCGACAACGCCCGCGGTCACTTCATCGACACCGTCGACGTGCGCCACTCCTTCTTCCGTGGTGACTACGGCCGCGAATTGTCGAGATTTGCCAGCGGCAACCGTGCCAACTCGTTCAAGCGCGGACCGGAGGCGGTTGCCGAGAAGCTCTTCCACGCACTGGAAGATCCGCACCCGCGCCCGCGCTACCGCGTCACCATCCCGACGCTCGTCGGCGCCTGGCTGAAGCGGCTGCTGCCCACCCGCATCATGGACAAGGTGCTGCTCCAGCAGCGGTGACGATAGCGAATAGCGAGTGGCGAATAGAGGTGAAGCGGGCAATCGGCAGTCGATCGAATGCCGATTGCCGAATGCCGACTGCCTACTCGCTACGCCGGCCGGGCGATCATGAAGCCGCCGTCGACGAACCATGTCTGCCCGGTGACGTAGGAGGCATCGTCGGAAGCGAGGAAGACGATCACCCCGGCGATCTCGTCGGGCCGCGCGACGCGGCCCATGGGGATCGCATCCTCGACGCGCTCGAGCGCCGCCGGATCGACCTCGAAGGCCGGATTCATCGCCGTCATCACCGCTCCCGGGCCGACGGCCACCACACGGATGCCATCGCGGGCATAACGCAGCGCCAGCGCCGTCGTCATGCCGCCGAGCGCCGCCTTGGACATCTGATAGGCGATCGCCTCGGTCAGGGGCACCACCTGGTGAATCGACGAGGTGGAGATGATGACCCCCGGCTGGCGGACGTCGAGGAAATGCTGGATCGCCGCCTGCGAGCACAGGAAGGCGCCGCGCATGTTGACCGCCATCACCCGATCGAAATCGGCGACGTGCATCTCGTGCGGCTCGCTGTCGAGTTTGATGCCGGCATTGTTGACCAGCACGTCGAGGCCACCGAGCAATTCGACCACCCGGGCAAACAGCGCATCGACAGCGTCCTCGTCGGCAATATCGGCCGGGGCAAGGATGTGGACGCCCTCGGGATTGATTTCCGCGAGTTCGTCGACCAGCGCCTCCGCCGCTTCGCGGTCGCCGACGAAATTGACCGCGACGTTGGCGCCCTCCTCGGCGAATCTGAGCGCGGTCGCGCGCCCAATTCCGGTCGCCGCCCCGGTGATCAGAACCCGCTTGCCATCGAGTCCGTGCATGAGTCGCCTCAGCCCCAGAGGTGAGACGATGCGACGGATGTGCTTTTGTGACAAGGGGTTGCCGGCGCGC
>CAVXLJ010000037.1:0-15672 GCA_963762605.1 uncultured Alphaproteobacteria bacterium
AAGACGCCGACCGAACGGCAGCGGGCCCGAAAGCCTACGGCTCCAGCTCGGTATCCCAGTAGAGGTAGTCCATCCACGATTCGTGCAGGTAGTTCGGCGGGAAGTGGCGGCCATTGTTGTGAAGCTGCGCCACGGTGGGCTGGAAGGGCATCTGCGACGGCCACATGCGCGCCTCCCGCGTGCTCAGTCCGCCCTTCTTCAGATTGCATGACGAGCAGGCGGCGACGACGTTGTCCCACGTCGTCTGGCCGCCGCGCGATCTCGGTACGAGATGATCGAAGGTCAGGTCCTCGCGCGTGCCGCAATACTGGCAGGCGAAGCGGTCGCGCAGGAACACGTTGAACCGTGTGAAGGCCGGGTGGCGCGCCGGCTTGACGTAGGTCTTGAGCGACACCACCGAGGGCAGCTTCATCGAGAAGGACGGGCTGCGCACCGCCGTCTCATATTCCGAGACGATGTTCACGCGCTCCAGGAACACCGCCTTGATGGCGTCCTGCCACGACCACAGCGACAGCGGATAGTAGCTGAGCGGCCGGTAGTCTGCATTGAGGACCAGCGCCGGATTGGACCCCGGCGAGACAGCGATATTCACTGACGCCTTCCCGATTCTATCCGTAGTGCCCGGAGGTTAGGGCCTCCGGTGCGGCGCATACTGTATACGGGGTGTGACGCGCATGTGAAGGGGGGCGGCAGAGGGACACGATATCGGAAAGCGTGACTCGACAAACCGCGCCGCCGTTGCCATATTGTCAAGAAATCGAGGCATATGGCACCAAATGGCTTCTCACAAACATTCCGCACAAGAATCGGCGGCGGCGGCAGAAGCCGTGATCGTGCGCGAAATCGCCAGCGCGGCTCTCCCCAGGGCCCCCCTCATTCGCGCCGCTCCGGCCGCCCTCGGCACGCTTGCCAAGCAGGGCTATTCGCAGGCCGAAATCCACGCACTTGTCGTACCGAAGCGCACGCTGGCGCGCCGCCATGCGGCGAACGAGCCGCTGTCGATCGAGGAAACCGACAAGGCGCTGCGCCTGGAACGAGTGGCCAGCCTTGCCACGCGGGTCTTCGGCAGCGCCGACAAGGCCAATCGTTGGCTGCGCAAACCCAAGCGCCAGCTCGACGGAGGGACGCCGCTGGCCTTCCTGGGCAGCGAAGCGGGTGCACGCGTGGTCGAGGAGATGCTGCAGCGTATCGACTTTGGCATGGTGGCTTGAGCGCGCCGGGCCGTGCGCATCTGGCGCATCTCGAACTACGCCGATCTTTCCGGCGAAGGCGGCCAGCGGGCATCGGCGCGCTGGCACACTTTGGGCCGGCCGGTCGTGTATCTCTCCGAACATCCGGCGCTGGCGCTGCTGGAGACTCTGGTGGGTCTGGAGGTCGATGCGGACGATCTGCCGGCCACCTATCAGCTTCTTGAAGTCGACCTGCCGGACGACATTGCCGATTCCCCGCTTCGCGAAGACGATCTTTCGTCGAGATATCCCGAGTGGCGCACAAACCTCTCGGTTACGCGCGCCCTGGGCGACCTGTGGCTGGAATCCGGAAACACCGCAACTCGCCGGATCCCCTCGGTCATCCTTCCGAGATCGGAGAACATCCTCCTGAACCCGCTGCATCCAGACGCGCGGCGTGTGCGCATCCTCAACACGCTGCAAGCGACATACGACGCAAGGCTGTTCCGCGGCGCCGGCTAGCGGCAGGGCCCGTTTGAGCCCCCGCCCCCTCCACATCCCCGCCCGAATTGCCTAAATAGAATAATTGAGGGAGGAGGCGTCCCGAGGAGTAGGGCCATGGCGGTTTCGTTCGACTGGAGGGTGCCCCCCGAAGTGGCGCCGCACGCGGAAGACTATGGCTTCGACCTCGAAGCCGCGCTGAAGGCCATGGTCGGCATCCGCTCGGTCGTGCCCGGCGACGCCTTCACCGCCGACATCCTGGGCACCGAGCGCAGCGGCAACGGCGTCATCATCCGCAATGACGGGGTGATCCTCACCATCGGCTATCTGGTCACCGAGGCGAGCGAGATCTGGCTGACGCTGGCCGACGGGCGCACCGTCGCCGCGACCCCGATCGGTTACGACCAGGACACCGGCTTCGGCCTCGTGCAGGCGCTCGGCCGCCTCGACATGCCGGCGCTCGCGCTCGGCGATTCGGACGACGCCGTGCCGGGCGCACCGGTGGTTTCCGCCGGCGCCGGCGGTGCCGGCCATTCGCTGGCGGCAAAGGTGGTCGCCCGCCAGGAATTCGCCGGCTACTGGGAATACCTGCTCGACGAAGCGATCTTCACCGCGCCGGCGCACCCCTACTGGGGCGGCACCGGCCTGATCGGCGGCGACGGCCGGCTGGTCGGCATCGGCTCGCTGCAGCTCGAGCAGGCGACCGACGAGAGCGAAGGCGTGCCGCTCAACATGTATGTGCCCACCAACCTGTTGAAGCCGATCTTCGAGGACATGATGATGATCGGCCAGCCCAACCGGCCGCCGCGGCCGTGGCTCGGCCTTTACGCCACCGAAGTCGACGACCGCGTGGTGATTGCCGGCGTCTCCGGCAGGGGCCCGGCCGGCCGCGCGCTGCGCGAGGGCGACATCGTGCTCTCGGTCGGCGGCATGCGGGTCACCGGGCTCGCCGGGCTGTTCCGCAAGATCTGGTCGCTGGGCGATGCCGGCGTCAAGGTGCCGATGACCGTGCACCGCGACGGCCGCCCGCTCGACATCACCGTGCCCTCGGGCGACCGCAACCGCTTCCTCAAGGGGCCGAGCCTGCACTGAACGCGGGCTGGCGGCCCTCGATGGATGGGCCTCATGGTTCGAGGCTCGCTTGCGCTCGCGCCTCACCATGAGGAGCCTATTCGTGCCGCAGCGCCTCGATGGGATCGAGGCGGGCGGCACGTCGGGCCGGGAAGTAGCCGAAGACGACGCCGACGGCGGCCGAGAACAGGAAGGCGATGGCGACGATCTTCGGGTCGACGACCAGCGGCACATTGAGGAAGCCGGCAGCCACCGCCGACAGGCCGAAGCCGACCAGGATGCCGACGAGGCCGCCGAACAGCGACAGCACCACTGCCTCGACCAGGAACTGCATCAGCACCTGGCCCGCCTCGGCACCAACCGCCAGACGGATGCCGATCTCGCGCGTGCGCTCGGTCACCGACACCAGCATGATGTTCATGATGCCGATGCCGCCGACCAGCAGACTGACGCCGGCCACCGCCGCCAGCAATCCTGTGAGCACGCCGGTGATGCCGGTCAGGACGCTGGCGATCTGCGCCATGTCGAAGACACTGAAATCGTTGCGTTCGCCCACCGCGATGTGGCGGCGCTCGCGCAACAGCTCCTCGATGCCGGTGGTCACGTCCGCCGTGGTATAGCCGTCGGCCACGGCGACATAGATGAGCGGCACATCGGTATTGCCGATGACGCGGCGCTGGACCGTTTTCAAGGGCATGATGACGATGTCGTCCTGGTCGGTGCCGAAGCCGGAGGCGCCCTTGGTCTCGAGCACGCCGATCACCTTGCAGGCGACCTGCTTGAGCCGGATGGTGGCACCGAGCGGATCGCTGCTGCCGAACAGCGTCGTCTTGGTGGTGTTGCCGAGAATGCAGGCGGCGATCCCCGACTGCAGTTCCGCATCGGTGAACTCGCGGCCCTCGACCACCGGCCAATCGCGGGCATCGAAGAAGCGATTGTCGGTACCGGTGACGCCCATGGCGTGGTTGAGGTTGCCATAGACCGCTGTCATCTGAGTGCTGGCGGCGGGCGCCACGACGCGCACGCCCTGCACCTGGGTGGAGATTGCCTCGACGTCACGCATGCTGAAGCTTTTCGGCGTCGCCCCGGCGACGTCCGGCCCCGGCCCACCGCGCGCGGCGCGCACCATCAGAAGGTTCGAACCGAGCTTGGCAACGCTACTGGTCACCTGCGCCGTGGTGCCCTGTCCGAGCGCCACCATGGCGATGACCGCGGCGACGCCGATGACGATGCCGAGCACGGTGAGGAACGAGCGCAAGGCATTGCGCAGGATCGTCCTCAGCGACAGCTTGAGCGTCTCGATGAGCATGTCAGGCGGCCTCCGCCGAAGGCCCGTCATGGGAGATCAGCCCGTCGAGGAAATGGATCACGCGGTGCGCATAGGCCGCCATATCGTGTTCGTGGGTGACCATGGCGATGGTGATGCCGGCCTCGCGGTTGAGCGCCGTCAACAGGTTCATGATGTCGCGACTGGTCGCCGTGTCGAGGTTGCCGGTCGGCTCGTCGGCGAGGATGACCTGCGGGCTGGTGACGATGGCCCGCGCGATGGCGACGCGCTGCTGCTGGCCGCCGGAGAGCTCGTTGGGATCGTGGCGGGCGCGATCGGCAAGGCCGACCTTGGCCAGAGCGCCCAGCGCCAGCCGCCGCCGTTCCGCCCCCGGTACGCCGCGATAGATCAGGGGCAGTTCGACATTTTCCAGCGCCGAGGTGCGCGCCAGCAGGTTGAAGCCCTGGAAGACGAAACCGATGAAATGGCGGCGGATCAGCGCCTGGTGGGGAGCGTCGAGATCGCCAACATTGACGCCGTCGAAAGCATAGGTACCCGCTGTCGGCCGGTCGAGGCAGCCGAGGATGTTCATGGCCGTCGATTTGCCGGAGCCGCTGGGGCCCATGATGGCGACGAACTCGCCGCGCGGAATGGCGAAGTCGACGCCCTTCAGCGCGTCCACCTCGGCGTCGCCGGTGCCGTAGACCTTGGTGACCTGGCGGAACTCGATCAGCGGCGCGTTCACGGTCAAGCCCTCACGACGCGGTCCGCGACCCGACGATGACCTTGTCTTTGACGGTCAGATTGCCGGTGACCGCGGTGTGCGTGCCGTCGGAGGAACCGATCTTGACCGGCACCGCGACAGGCCCGCCGTCGCGCAGCACCCACACCCTGGCGCGGCCGTTGGACGCGCCGTTCTGTTGCTGCTGGCCCCTGCCCGGCCCGCGCGGCATCAGCAGGCCGAGCAGGCCGGCGCCGCGACTGGAGGTGCGTTCGGCCGTCACCGGCGGCGACCAGCGCAGCGCCGCATTGGGCACCTGGACGGCATTCTTGACCGTCTCGACGGTGATGTCGGCGGTGGCCGTCATGCCAGGCCTGAGCAGCAGGTCGGAATTGTCGACGGTGAGCACCGCCGTATAGGTGACGACGCCTTCCACCGTCTGCGGCGAGTAGCGCACCTGCGCGATCTCCGCCGGGAAGCTCTTGCCCGGATAGGCCTCGACGGTGAAGGTGGCCTTGTCGCCGTGCTTGACCTTGCCCATGTCGGCCTCGTCGATGCCGACCTCGAGTTGCATCTTCGACAAGTCCTCGGCCAGCGTGAACAGCGTCGGCGCCGACAGCGACGAAGCGACGATCTGGCCCAACTCGACGCCGCGCGACAGCACCACGCCGTCGATCGGCGACCTGATTTCGGCCTTGGCGAGATTGGTCTCGGCGATCGAGACATTGGCCTCGGCGATCTTCTGGTTGGCCTGGGCGCCGGCGAGCGCCGCCTGGGCGCGCTGGCTGCTGGCCTTGGCCGTGTCCAGTGTCGACTGCGACGACACATTGCGTCCCGCCAGATCGGCGGCGCGCTTGAGCGCGATATCCGTTTCGGCGACCGTGGCCTGCGCCTGCGCCACATCCGCCGTGCGCGCGCTGAGCGTCGCCTTGGCGAGCGCCAGATTGGCATTGAGATTGTCGGTATCGAGCCGCGCCAGCACCTCGCCCTTCTTCACCGTGTCGTTGTAGTCGGCGAGAACGGAGCGGACAGTGCCGGACAGCTCGCTCGATATCGAGACCTCATTGGTCGGCTGGACCGTGCCGGTGGCGGTGACCGCGACGGTGAGATCGCCCTGGGTGACCGGCTGCGTCGTGTAGGTGACCGAGGGGCCGCCGGAGCCCGACATCAGCCAGGCACCGAGGCCGGCAAGCGCCACCACGACGACTGCGACGATGGACCACAGGCGGCGGCGACGGCCCGATTTGCGGCCGCCGGCGAGCACGGCTCCGACCTCGCTTTCGGAGGAGGAACCGAGCGCGGGGCTGGCCGTTTCTGGCGTTTTTTGCAGCATGGCGTCTTCTACATGGTGATGAGACCCCGCCATTGACACGGGTCAACCGCGCTTTCCCTCCGCTGGCGGCGCATGAAATTTCCGTCATCTGCCTGCCGCCGGCTATCGGCTGAGAACAGCATGCCAGGGCTGAACCGGCCCTGAACGGGCGGCTTTGGTGTCGATCTGGTCGAACCGGCGCCAAGGCGCAGGATTTGGAGGACACCACCATGCACGGTCGTCCTCCGGCTTGACCGGAGGACCGGCAGCGGCAAGCGCGGCAGGCGCTCTGCTGCCGGACAGCGATCCTCCGGCCTCGCTTCGCTCGCCGAAGGATGACGACCTTCTACTTGTCAACTCAGGAGTCCGCCGGACCCTCAATCCAGCTTGAGGCGCAAATCGACCTGGATATCGTCGGGATCGCCACCCTCAGCGACCTCGACAAAGCCCACCGACCGGTAGAGGGCGAGCGCCGCATCGAAGCGGCGGACCGTGCTCAGAAACAGCGTGCGGTAGCCGAGCGCCCTGGCGCGTTCGATGAGCCTCGTCACCAGAACGCGGCCGATGCCGGCCCCGCGTGCCGTCTCGCGCACGAACAGGCGGTTCATCTCCGCCTCGCTCTCCATCCGCCGCTGCAGCGTGACGATGCCGACCGGCACGCCGTCCCGCCGCGCCAGCAGGCATTCGCCTTTCGGCGGATTGCAGTCGGTGAGCAGGCGGACGAGATGGCCCTCGAAGTCGTGCCCGTCGAAATAGGCGTCGACGATATCGGTGACGTCGGCCAGGAAGGCGTAGTTCCACGCCTTGAAGGCGCGGGCGAGCGCCCGCACCTCGTCCGCATCCGCCTCGGTGCGCACGCGCACGATCTCGACCCCGGTCATAGTCATGGCCTCGCCTCAGCCAAGCATCCGGCGCAGGAAATCGACGCCGAGCGCCAGCCCTTCCTGGTCGATGCCGTGCTGCAGGCCGGGACGGACATGCGATTCGACCGCGAAGCCGGCATCGCCGAGCACGCGGCTGGCGACCTGGAGCGCCATCGCCGGGATGACCGGATCGGCCTCGCCATGGACGAGCAGAACCGGCGGCAGGTGGCTGAGCTCGGCAGCCAGGTGCTCCGGCCCGGCGAGCAGCCCGGAATAGCCGACGATGCCGGCGACGCGGCCCTTGCGCCGTGGGCCGACGTGGAGCGCCATCATGGTGCCCTGGCTGAAGCCGACCAGCGCCAGGCGGTTGTCGGCAAGATTGTGCGCGGCGAGTTCGGCATCCAGAAACGCGTCGAGCGCCGGCGCCGCCGACGACACCCCCTGCCACAGACGGTGCGGATCGGCCTCGGCAAGCGGGAACCACTGGCGGCCGACCGGCGCCTGGGCACAGGGCTCGGGCGCATGCGGCGCCACGAAGGCCGTCTCGGACAGGAGCGGCGCCCACATGCGGCCGATGTCGATGAGATCGTTGCCGTCGGCGCCGTAGCCGTGCAGGAAGACCACCAGGCTTGTCGCCGGCCCGCCCGAAAGCGGCGCCAGGCGCGGTCCATCAAGGTTCGTCATGCTGTTTGCGGAAGCTCCCGTCGATTGGCGGCTCAACTTGCCGGAACGGCCCGCCGAAGCCAACCGGACCGCCGTGTCACAGCGGCAGCTTAGCGGCTCTCTTGCGGGCGCCGTAATAGGCCCAGAACAGGGTGGCTGCGACGCTCCGCCACGGCGACCAGCGTTCGGCCATGACGGCCAGGTCCGCCGCCGCGGGCAGCGGGTCGAGCCCGAAGGCATCGGCGACGGCGAAGCGGAGCGCCAGGTCGCCGGCCGGAAAGATATCGGGATGGCCGAGACAGAACAGCAGGTAGATATCCGAGGTCCACGGGCCGATGCCCTTGATGGCGCATAGCCGCGCGTGGGCGTCCTCGGCCGGCAGCGCGGCAAGCCCGTCGAGGTCGAGCCCGTCGCGGCAGGCGGCGGCGACCGCACGCAAGCGTGCGGATCTTGGGCGCCGACAGGCCGGCCTTGCGGAAGCGCGGCTCGCGGGCGCGGCCGATCGCCTGCGGCGTGATCTCCGGGAAGACGGCCACGAAGCGCGCCCAGATGGCATCGGCGCTGGCCACCGACACCTGCTGCCCGACGACGACGCGGGCAAGCCCGGCAAGACCCGGCGCCCGCCGGCGCAGCGGGAGATCGCCGGCGGCCCGGATCACCGGTGCCAGGCGCCGGTCCGCCCTGGCGAGAACCGCAAGGCCCGCGGCGATGTCTTCCGTGGTCTCGATGGTGCGCATAGGTTACCCGGGCTGCTAAATGAGGGGCGATGAGCGTTCAAGCCGAATATGAGCCCGTGCAACCCGTTTTCCGCTTCGCCCCCTCGCCGACCGGTGCGCTGCATCTCGGCCACGCCTTCTCGGCACTGACCGATTTCGATCTCTGCCGGGAAGCCGGCGGGCGCTTCCTGCTCAGGATCGAGGATACCGACCCCACCCGCTGCCGGCCGCAATACGAGGCGGCGATCCTCGACGATCTCATCTGGCTGGGGCTGACCTGGGAGGAGCCGGTGCGCCGGCAGTCGCAGCACATCGCCGACTACCGGGCGGGAATCGACCGGCTTGCGGCCATGGGGCTGGTCTATGCGGCCTTCATGAGCCGCGGCGAGGTCGAGGCCGCCACGGCCGGCGGGCAATGGCCGCGCGACCCGGACGGGGCGCCGCTCTATCCGCCCGCCGACCGCGACCGCGATCCGGCAAAAGCACAAGCGCTGATCGATGCCGGCGCGCCGCACGCGCTCCGCCTCGACATGGACAAGGCCGCCGAGATGGCCGGCCCGCTCGTCTGGCAGGAAAGCGGCTTCGCATCGGAACAGACGGTGGAAGCCGCACCGCGCGCCTTCGGCGATGTTCTGCTCGTCGGGCGCGACCGGCCGGCGTCGTACCACATCGCCGTGGTTGTCGACGATGCGCTCCAGGGAGTGACCCATGTCGTGCGCGGGCGCGACCTCTATCACGCCACCTCGGTGCATGTGCTGCTGCAGCACCTGCTCGGCCTTCCCGCGCCGCGCTACCACCATCATCGGCTGATCACCGATGCCGGCGGCCGCAAGCTCTCCAAATCCGATCGCGACATGGCGCTCGCCGCCCTCAGGGCGGCCGGCAAGACGCCGGAGGACATCCGGCGGATGGTGGGGCTGGCCTAGCCGGGCGCAGGCCTGTCCCGGATTACGCTTGCGCTCCATCCGGGCTACGGCGGGTGTAGGATCGGCGCCAGCGAGATTCCGGAACCGCGTCAGGGAGTTCATGCAATGGCCAAGCGCGCCAACACCTACCGCCACGTCGTGCTGTTCAAGTTCAACGACACCACCGCCGCCGAGACGGTGGCAGCCATCGAAGACGCCTTCCGGGCGTTCTGCGCCTCCCTGCCGTTCGTCACCGACTTCGAGTGGGGACTGAACTCCTCTCCCGAGGGCCTCAACGACGGCTTCACCCACTGCTTCATCGTCACCTTCGCCGGGCCGGAGGGACGCGACCAGTACCTGCCGCATCCTGACCACCGGGCGTTCATCAGCCGCTGGCTCGACCCCTACCTGGAGAAGGCGTGCGTGGTCGATTTTGCCGCCCAGGACTGAGGTGGCGGCACCCGTAGCCCGTAGGAGCGGAGCGAAATGCGGGGGATCGGCGTCGCTCCCGGATTACGCATGCGCTCCATCCGGGCTACAGCCGCTACAGCCACTCCACGGCGTGCAGCCACAGCGCGACGGTAACCGCCGCCAACGCGGTGCCCAGCGTGATGACGTTGGAGGCGAGCGCCTCGCCGGTGCGGAAGCGGGACGCCACCAGCCACGCATTGACGCCGGTCGGGCAGGCGGCGGTGATGACCAGCGCCTTGGCCCACACCGGCGGCAGGTGGACGATCGTCGCCAGGGCCGCGAAGACGATGGCCGGCATGACGACGAGCTTGAGCACGGTGATGACGAGCGCCGGGCGGACATTGCCGCTGAGGCCGTACTGGCGCAGGTTCATGCCGACCGAGAACAGCGCCAGCGTGCCGGCAACGCCGGCAAGCCGGTTGACGACCGTTCCGACCAGCCCGGTGAGCGGCAGGCCGGTGAGGCGCCAGGCGATGCCGGCGGCAATGCCGATGATGATCGGGTTCCTGAGCAGGGCGACGGCCGCCGAGCGCAGCGCGACCCGCGCATCCGTATGCGTCAACAGCCCGTCGACCACCAGCGCCCGCTCGTTGAGGATGGCGCTGACCGACATCATTACCGGCAGGTTGATGGTGACCAGCACCGCGATGGCCGCGGCCCCCTGATCGCCATAAGCGGTGATGACCAGCGGCAGGGCGAGCAGCAGCGTATTGGGAAACGCCGACGAGACCCCGGCGACCACGCCGGTGCGCGCGTCGCGCCCGAACAGGCGGCGGACGGCGAGCGTCCCGGCGGCCCATACGATGGCGAAGCCGATATAGTAGGCGAGCCACAGGTTCAGCGGCGAGCCGCCGGAAAAATCGGCGGTCGCGATGATGCGGAAGATGAGCAGCGGAATGGCGATGACGAAGCAGAAATCGCCCAGCACCCGGTCGCTGCCCGCGGGCAGCAGCTTGAGCCAGGAAACGGCGTAGCCGATGCCGATCAGCCCGAAGACGGGCAGCACGATGGTGACGATCTGATTCACAACGGTTCCAGCTTAGCCGCTCGTTAAGCAAAGTCCGCGATACTTGCCCGGTCTTGTTGCGTTTGGCGAGGGCGGCATGAACGACGAACCCATCGTCCCTCTGACGGTCGATGGCCATCGGCCGCGCGTGGCGATTGTCGGCGGCAGCCTGGCCAGCACCATGATTGCCACCGTCCTGATCGAGCAGTTCGGCTGCGAGCCGCTGACCGCGGCCAGCGGCGAGGCGGCCCTGGCGCTGCTCAGAAGCGACCCGGCGATCGACCTCATCGTGCTCGATCTGGCCCTCCCCGACATGGACGGCATCGTCGCCGCCCAGCTGATCCGCACGCTGGGCGCCCGCAAGACGCTGCCCATCCTCGCCGTCACCGACGACCGCACCCGCCTGGCCGCGCCACAAGCGCGCGCCGCCGGCTTCGCCGGGTGGGTGGTGAAGCCCTACAGCCCGCGCGAACTCCATGCCGCCATGGAGACGGCACTCGCCCGTGCCGCTGCCACGCCGACCGTCGGCCACGCCTGAGCTCTGATTTCAGGCCATCCCGGACGGAAAAGCGGTCTCCACTTTTCCAGGGATTGCTTCAGCCGATCGTTCCGTCGCGCACGCGGCTGAGGGCGGCATTGAACTCCGCCCCGAACAGCAGCAGCACCGACACCATGTAGAGGAAGAAGATGGCGGTGAACACGCCGGCCAGCCCCGCATAGGTCGCCGCCATGTTGGAGAAGCTGTCGACGTAGATGCGGAACACCCAGGTGGCGACGAACCAGCCGGCGAGCGTGAAGACGATGCCCGGCCACAGGCGCAGCCAGTGCGGCCGCCCGGCCGGCAGCCAGACATGGGCCACCGTCAGCGCCACCACCAGCACCGCACCGGCAATGACCACGCGCACCGGGACCGAGAGCGAAGCCAGCGGTGCGAGCGGCGGCACGGCGCCAATGAGGTCGTTGAGCGCCGTGGTGCCGAGGGCCGCCAGCAGCACCAGAGCCAGGCTCGCCGCGGCGCCCACCAGCACCAGGAGGATGCTCTGCCCGCGACGGAAGACGATCGAGCGGCGATCAACCACCCGGTAGGCGCGGTTGAGGCCGTTGCGCACGGCCTCGATGCCGTTCGAGGCGAGATAGACGGTGATCACGGCGGAGACGGTGACCAGGCCGCGGTGATCGGTCGCCAGGACGCGCCGGACCTCGTCGGCGATCGGGCCGGCGACGCCCTGCGGCCACACGGCGAACAGGATCTCGGCGACCCGCACCGACAGCCCCTCGACGCCGACAAAGCCGGCCAGCGACGCCACGAATATCAAGAAAGGGAACAGCGCCATCAGCACCGACAGGGCGACGTGGCTGGCCATCGCCCAGCCGTCGTCCCACAGGAAATGGCCGAATGCGTCCCGAATGACCACCCACGCCGTGCCGACGGGGCCCCGCTCAGCCTGTGCCATGGCCGTGCCGTGCTCCTGCCTCGCGCGCCCGAATTGCGCCGCCAACCGCCCTTTCGACCGGCTTTCCGGGGCGCAAACGCTGGTTTTTGCCGCCCTGGTTAATCGGCCCGGATATGGCGCAAGTGGCCGGATTCAGTCACCGGGGTCAAGGCATTGTGAGACTAAATGGCCGCAGGTAACCACCTTCATCAATGCCGACACCCTTGCCCCTTGCATCATAAAGGAAATCTCGGCCATCTTCTTCCAGCGGCGGGTGCTTTGGGGGACGAAAGAATGGTGGACATGAGCCGCCGCGATGCGATCGGCGCCACATTGGAGCCCGGTGATGTTGTCAGTGCGACGACCGGGCCGCAGCTTCAGCCGCCGCAACGCACGATTCTGATCACCGGCTGCTCGTCAGGCATCGGCTATCACTGCGCCCACGCCCTCCACAGGCATGGCGGCTGGCGCGTCTTTGCCACGTGTCGCCGACAGGAGGACGCCGACCGCCTCGCCAGAGAGGGGCTGGAGACGCTGCGTCTCGACCTTTCCGACAGCAACTCGATCGCCGCCGCGGTCGCCGAGGTGCTCAAACGCACCGGCGGCAAGCTCGACGCGCTGTTCAACAACGGCGCCTACAGCCAGCCCGGCGCCTTCGAGGACGTGCCCACCGAGCACGTCCGCAAGCTCTTCGAGACCAATTTCTTCGGCTGGTACGAACTGACCCGCCTGGTTCTTCCGATCATGCGCAAGCAGGGCCACGGCCGCATCGTCAACTGCTCGTCGGTGCTCGGCTTCGTCTCGGTGCGCTTCATGGGCGCCTATGCCGCCACCAAGCACGCCGTCGAGGGCTGGACCGACTCGCTGCGCCTGGAACTCAAGGACACCGGCATCGAGGCGATCATTCTCCAGCCGGGGCCCATCCAATCGCGCATGCTCGACAATGCCCGCGGCCACTTCATCGACACGGTCGACGTGCGCAATTCCCTCTTCCGTGGCGACTACGGCCGCGAGCTGTCGCGGTTTGCCAGCGGCAACCGCGCCAATTCGTTCAAACGCGGGCCGCAGGCGGTCGCCAACAAACTCTTCCACGCACTCGAGGATCCGCATCCGCGGGCGCGCTATCGCGTCACCCTTCCGACGCTCGTGGGCGCCTGGCTGAAGCGGCTCCTGCCCACCAGCATTCTGGACAAGGTGCTGCTGCAACAGCGGTGATGTGTGGTGAATGGTGAATGGTGAATGGTGGCGCCGGTCTATTCACCATTCACTATTCACCATTCACTGCTCCGGCCGGGCGATCATGAAGCCGCCGTCGACGAACCAGGTCTGCCCGGTGACATAGGAGGCGTCGTCGGAGGCGAGAAAGACGATCACCCCGGCGATTTCCTCCGGCCGCGCCACCCGCCCCATGGGAATCATGTCCTCGGCGCGGCCGAGCGCTTCCGGATCGACCTCGAAGGCGGCATTCATCGGCGTCATTACGGCCCCCGGGCCGACGGCCACCACGCGGATGCCGTCGCGGGCGTAGCGCAGCGCCAGCGTTGCCGTCATGCCGCCGAGGGCCGCCTTTGACATCTGATAGGCGATCGCCTCGGGCAGGGGCGCCACCTGGTGCATCGACGAGGTGGAGATGATCACGCCCGGCTGGCGCACGTCGAGGAAATGCTGGATCGCCGCCTGCGAGCACAGGAATGCGCCGCGCATGTTGACCGCCATCACCCGGTCGAAATCGGCGATGTGCATCTCGTGCGGCTCGCTGTCGAACTTGATGCCGGCGTTGTTGACCAGGACATCGAGGCCGCCGACGAGCTCGACCACCCGGGCGAACAGCTGATCGACAGCGTCCTCGTCGGCAATGTTGGCCGGAGCCAGGATGTGGACGCCCTCGGGATTGATTTCCGCCAGCTCGTCCACCAGCGCCTCCGCCGGCGCGCGCTCGCCGATGAAATTGACCGCCACGCTGGCGCCCTCCTCGGCGAATCGCAGTGCGGTCGCGCGCCCGATCCCGGTCGCCGCCCCGGTGATCAGAACCCGCTTGCCATCGAGCCCGTGCATGAGTCGCCTCAGCCCCAGAGATGAGACGATGCGACGGATGTGCTGTGATGACAAGGGGTTGCCGGCACGCTCCCCCGCGCGTGCCGGCAACGAGATCAGCGGACGACGATGTCGCCCGCCGCCACCTTCTTCAGCCAGTCCTGGAAGACGGTGCTCTTCACCGTGCTGATGTTGCCGGAAGTCACCATGTCCGCTGCGATATCGCGGAACGACGTGGTCACGTATTTCATCATGAAGGCATCGAGCGGCGGGGAGTTCTTGGCGACGCAATCCGCGTCCTTGGCGACCCAGTCCTTGCCATCCTTGCGAAACCCAATAACAGCCCGATACTGCTTATCGTCGTACTGCACCGGACCCGGGCCGGCGCAACCACCCAGCGCTGTCGGCAAGGTGGTCCCCAGCGGCGGATTGAAGACAATCTGCAGATCGACGAAGTCGCCGTCGTAGACATTGCCTTTGACGTTGAAGTCGACCTTGTCCTGCCCCTTCTTGGCGCCCTTGATGGTGGTGAACAGGTTGCTGTTCACCCAGTTCCCGTGAGAGCCGGAAAACTCTTCCGTCGTGCTGGTCGTCGCGATCCTGGCGCCGGTTTCGGGACGGTGTCGCTGATGGCGATTTCGCCCGCCGCCACACGCTTCAGCCAGTTCTGAAAGACGACGCTCTGCACGCTCTTGACGTGGCCCAACGTGACCATGTCGCTCGCGATCTCACGGAACGAGGCCAGGACGAAGTGCATCATCAGGGCGTCAAGAGGCGACGAATTCTTCATCGCGCAGGCGGCATTCTGCGCGACCCAGGTGTTCCCGGCCTTCTGAAAGCCGAGCACCGCCCGATACTGGCCATCGCCATACCTGGCGGCGCCGGCCCGCCACACTTGGCCAGAGCCGCCGGGATCTTCTTGCCGAGCGGGGCGTTGAAAACGATCTGAAGGTCAGAGAAGTCGCCATCGGGCACATATCCCCTGTAACATTGTAGTCGACTGCCTGGCCTTTCTGGCGCCGGCAATGAATGGTGAAGAGGTGGCTATCCACCCAGTTCCGTGCGAGCCGGAATTCTGTTCCGTCGTGCGGGTTGTTGCGATCGGCGCCCCTCCGCCGGGATGTTTTCGTAAAGGTCGATGTCCACGCCGGTGATCAGGCTCAGCTTGCCGGACAAGACGCCGAAAACGGTCAGGCCGACAAGATCGGGACTGCCGGTACCGGTGACATCGGCGGGCCACAGGTGCCGACCCTGTAAGGTGGGGCCCATGTTCGCCGGATCGATCGGGATGAAGTGGCCATGTCCGTCGTTGACGGCGAGCAGATAGGGATCCGGCTTGTCCTGCGAATCGGGAGAGTGTCCGAGACGATGAGATCGGGGGACCGTCGCGCGTTGATGTCCCTGAGGAACACGTGGATAGGCAAGACGCCGAACCCGTGTCCCATTGGCCCTGGTTCCACGGGAAGGCGTCCGTGGCCTCCTTGAATGTCCGGTTGCCCTGGTTGATGAACAGCCGCAGTCGCATCCCCTTCCAGAACGG
>CAVXLJ010000038.1:0-20449 GCA_963762605.1 uncultured Alphaproteobacteria bacterium
CGGTGTAACGGCTTGTGCAACGCGGCCCGTGTGCCGCTCATATGACCTCGAACCTGTTGCATTGCAACAACTATTTTGGCGTGGCCGACTGCAGGATGCTCTCCGCCGCGCCGCCGAGGCCGTCGAGCGCGCCTTGTGCCAGCCCGCAGACCAGCACCCGGTCGGGATCGACCCAGGCCGGCAGCGTGATCACGTCGCGGCCGAGAAAGGTGAAGCCGAGCGGCCCGTAATACGGCAGATCGCCCACCAGCATGACCACCCCGTGGCCCTGCCGGCGGGCTTCGGCGCAGGTCATGCGCACCAGCGTGCGCCCGGCCCCCCGCCCCTTGAACTGCGGATCGACGACCAGCGGCCCGAGCAGCAGCGCCGGACGGCCGCCGATCAAGATCGGCGTCATGCGCACCGAGGCGGCGAGACGCGTGTCCACCGTGGCAACGAATGACAGCGCCGGATCCGGCGGCACGCCATCGCGCAGCACATAGGCGGCGCGCTTGAAGCGCTCGGGTCCGAAGAGGCTGGCGTGCAGCGATTCGATGGTCGGGACATCGGCCGGCTGTTCCAGCCGGTAGGCGAAGGGTGCGGAGTTCATGGCAAGGCCCGGAAAAGGATCGGTAAGGATCCGGCCCGCCCGCGTTTTCGCCTCTAGAGGGCGCGCGCCGATGGCCGGATGGCGGCAGCACGTGACTTGGCGTCACGTCGCCCCGCTCGTCGTCGCAGTCCGGCCCTGAAGATCATTGCGGGTGTTCCTCCGGGTGGCGCCGATAGCACGGCGGACCGCGCCCGTCCAGCGGCACCGCAGCAGGACATCACCATTCAGGAGACGGCGCCAGCCCTTGCGCGATCTCGGCAAGCCGGCGGCGCGTGCCGCCGGTGGTGCCCTCGGGCAAGGCGTCGACCGCGAAGAAGCCGCAGGCGACGATCTCCAGATTGGGCACCCTGGGCGGCGCCGGCTGACTCCAGTCGCGGCAGACATAGAGCGCGACATGGTCGCGCGCCGAAACACGCCGCTGGAGATAGATGCCGAAGAGCGTCGCCGGCGTGGACAGCCGGATGCCGGCTTCTTCGTGCAATTCCCGGTCGAGGGCCTGCGCCATCGTCTCGCCGCGCTCGACGCCGCCGCCGGGCAGATACCAGCCGGGCGTATAGCTGTGCTTGACTAGGAAGACCCGGCCTTCGGCGTCGAACACCGCCGCGCGGACGCCAAGTGTCATGCCGCGCCGAAAAATCGACACAAACAGATAGCAACGAGCGAGCAACCTATTGAGGATCATTAAAGCTTCTGCAATCCAACCTTGCTATAAGCGCATAAGAGACCTGCGCCGGTCCGAGTGGTAATCCCGGCGCGAACAGCCTATCCCAACGGCAGATTCGTTTTCCCGAAAAGCAAGAACACCATGTTCGCCCGATTCTTCCGGCACCGCCGGACGCACCGCTACATCTGGACCCCCGCTGTCGATTTCAGCGAGCGACGCATCATCCTGGCGATGATGACCTTCGGCCACTAAGCGTTTCCGACCGGACGATGCGCTTTACGCCCTGAGCCCCGTCGGCTAAGCCGGCGGGAATGGTGCTGCTCGCCCAGTTTTCCGACGTTCACCTCGGCCCCCTGCCGACGGTTTCGGTTGCCGACCTCGCTTCCAAGCGGCTGCTCGGCTACCTGAACTGGCAGCGGAGCCGCGGCCGCATTCATGCCGATGCCGTGCTGAGCGTGCTTGTCGCCGACATGCATGCCGCCCGGCCCGACCAGATCGTGGTGACCGGCGACCTCGTCAATCTCGGCCTGCCGGCCGAATACCGGCAGGCGCGCGCCTGGCTGGAGACTCTGGGGCCGCCGCAACGACGTCACCGTCATTCCCGGCAACCACGATGCCTATGTCGCCTCCGGCGTCGCCCATTACGCCGCGCAGTGGCGCGATTATGCCCGCAGCGATGGCGACGACGGCGAACGAACGGTCTTCCCCTTCCTGCGCCGGCGCGGCCAACTTGCCCTGATCGGCGTCTCCTCCGCGGTGCCGACCGCGCCCCTCATGGCCACCGGCCGCATCGGCGCGACCCAAGCGGCGGCACTGGGATTGCTGCTGGCGGAGGCCGGCCGCGAGGGTCTGTTCCGCGTGGTGCTGATCCACCACCCGGTGGCCGAACATGCGGCAACGCGCATGCGCCGCCTGATCGACGCGGCGCGCTTCCGCAAGGCGATCGCCGAACACGGTGCCGAACTCGTTCTCCACGGGCACAATCACCGGACCAGCGTGATGGCCGTCCCCGGTCCGCTTGGGGCCGTGCCGGTTGTCGGGGCAACGGCAACCTCGCTGCAAGTCCGCGCCCGCACCATGCCGGCGGCGGCTACAATCTCTTCGAGATCGACGGGGCGCCGGGCGCCTGGTCCGTCAAACTGCGCGAGCGCGCGGTGACCGAAGCCGGCACGGTCGAAACGCGACTGGAAAAGGCGCTGGACGTGCCGGGGTCGAAGTAGGACGAACGCCCCTTACACCTGCATCCAGGCATAGGCGAACAGCACCACCGCGCCGATCAGGATGCCGCCGAGGAAGGCCGCCACCAGCCAGCCGAGATTGCGCGGATCGAGGCGTGCTGGCGCCTTCTCCGGAGCAGCAACAGCGTGAACCGCCGCGGCCACCGCCTGCCGCGCCTCCTGCCGGCGCTCGTTCTCGTCGCGCAGCACCCGCTTGATCAGCCAGTCGCCTTCGATCGCGCGCTCGCGCTCGATGATGCGTTCGGCGACATAATGGGTGATGGTGTCGGCGACGTCGGCAAGCTCGGCGCCTTCCACGATGATCGTGCGGCCGAGGCGGGTGTCCTTGAGGAAGCGATAGGTGCGCCGGTCGCGGCCCATCACCACGAAGGCGGTCATGTCGATCCACAGGCGCGGCGGGGTGCCCGGTGCGACGGCGAAGATGAACTGGTCGTCCTCGGCCGGGACTTCGGCAAAGACACCGCGCAGCTCCTCGGCGAGCAACTCCAGCCGCGCCCGCTCCGCGTCGCGCAGCTCGACCACCACGTCGGCGCGCTCGGTCTCGGCCGTGCGCACCTCACGGATGGTGTTGCGCAGGCTGCGCACTTTGCCGGGTGTATTGTCGGACGGGTCGCTCAAGGAGGGCTCCGGTTGCTACGCGATGGTTGATGAAATCTTACCAAAAATGGCATGACCGCGCAGCACTGACAGTGCATGGGCCGGACCATGAGGAGATGAACCGAAATGAACAGCCTTCCCGCCGCGGCGCAGCGCGTCCAGGATGCCGCCGATGCTCTGGCTCTGGGGATCACCGTGCGCATCATGGCTGACGTGACCCGCACCGCGGAAGAGGCCGCTGCAGCTTGCGGCTGCACCGTCGGCCAGATCGTCAAGTCGCTGATTTTTAGGGGAAAAGCGTCGGGCAACGCGGTCCTGCTGCTGGTCTCCGGCGTGAACCGCGTCAACGAGAAGGCGATGGCGGAACGGCTCGGCGAAGCCATCGTGCGGCCCGACGCCGCCTTCGTGCGCGAGGCGACCGGCTTCGCTATCGGCGGCATTCCGCCGTTCGGCCATGCCCGCCCGCTGGTGCCGCGCCTCGACGCCGACCTGTTGCAATATGAGACGGTGTGGGCGGCGGCCGGCACGCCCAATGCCATCTTCGAAGTCTCGCCGGCGGCACTGCGCGACGCCACCGGCGCGCTGGTGGTGCAGATGACCTGACCCGGGCTGAAGCGGGCCGAAGACATCATTCAGGAACGTCCGGACCTCCTTGTATTTCGACAGGCCGGCTCGCCGCCGGCCGAATCGGGGAAATGACAGGACCGGCACGCCCTTCAGGCGCGATCAATAACTTGTATACTAGAATACTCGGCAAGGTTGACTGCCGGCCGCCACCAAAATACGTTTCCTGTTCGCCGCCTGATACCTAATATTGGACATTCATGGCGAGATAAATTCCCGGTATTCTTCAAGTCCATGCAAATATATTATAAATATAAATTCGGCCTTTCAGTGACGTAAGACATGGCATTGAACGCCAGCGGCAAAAAACCGCCCTTCCAACGCTGAAAAACCAGCAGATAAGTATTGCAAGAGCTGTAAAAGCCTGCTGAATTGCCCGTGAAAACCGTTGCCTCAAGGAGCTCAAGAAAAATGGCAAAGGACCGTTTGGCCGTGCTTGCGGCCATGATGGACCAGGGCGTGATCCCCGTCTTCTATCACCCGGATGTCGAGGTCTGTAAGAACGTCATCCAGGCCTGCGCCAATGGCGGGGCCAAATGCATCGAATTTACCAACCGCGGCGATTTCGCCTGGCACGTCTTCATGGAGGTCACCCAGCACTTCCAGAAGGCCGATCCGTCCGTGATCATGGGCGTGGGCAGCGTCGTCGACGCGCCGACCGCCGCCCTCTACATGGCCAACGGCGCCAATTTCGTCGTCGGCCCGATCCTCAATGCCGAAGTCGCGCGCGCCTGCAACCGCCACTGCATTCCCTACAGCCCCGGCTGCGGCTCGGCCTCGGAAGTCTCCGCAGCGCACGAGCTCGGCTGCGAGATCGTCAAGGTCTTCCCCGGCTCTTCGGTCGGCGGGCCGGAATTCGTCTCCAACATCCGCGGGCCCATGCCGTGGACCAAGCTGATGCCCACCGGCGGAGTCGATCCCACCGAAGAATCGCTGACCAAATGGTTCAAGGCCGGCATCGTCGCCGCCGGCATCGGTTCCAAGCTGATCACCAAGGAGCTGCTCGCCGCCAAGGACTACAAGGGCATCGAGACGAAGGTCGCCGAGACGATCGCGCTCATCAGGAAGATCCGGGGCAAGTGAGATGGCTGACGAAATCCTCAAGATCAAACCGGCCGAAAGCTGCAAGTGGGACGTCGTCTCGTTCGGCGAGGTGATGCTGCGTTTCGATCCGGGCTTTGGCCGGGTGCGCAACGCGCGCGAATTCAAGGTGTGGGAAGGCGGCGGCGAATACAATGTTGCCCGGGCCTTCCGCAAATGCTGGAAGAAGCGCTCCAGCGTGGTCACCGCCCTGCCCCAGAACGATCTCGGCTGGCTGGTCGAGGATCTCATCATGCAGGGCGGCGTCGATACCTCGCACATCATCTGGCGCGAGTTCGACGGGCTCGGGCGCAACACCCGCGTCGGCCTCAACTTCACCGAAAAGGGCTACGGCATCCGCCCGGCGCTCGGCTGTTCCGACCGCGGCAACTCCGCCGCCTCGCAAATCAAACCTGGCGAAGTGGACTGGGACAAGCTGTTCGGCGAGGAAGGCGTGCGCTGGTTCCACACCGGCGGCATCTTCGCCGCGCTTGCCCCGAACACCGCCGCTTCAGTGATCGAGGCGGTCAAGGCGGCGCGCAAGCACGGCACCATCGTCTCCTACGATCTCAACTACCGCGCCAGCCTGTGGAAGAGCCAGGGCGGCCAGGACGCCGCGCGCAGGGTCAACCGCGAGATCGCCAGCTACGTCGACGTCATGCTCGGCAACGAGGAGGACTTCACCGCCTGCCTCGGCTTCGAGGTCGAGGGGCTGGACGAGCACATCTCCAAGATCGACCCGGCCAACTTCAAGAAGATGATCGCCACCGCGGTGAAGGAATTCCCCAATTTCAAGGTCGCCGCGACGACGCTCAGGAACGCCAAGACCGCCACCGTCAACGACTGGGGCGCGGTAATCTGGGCCGGCGGCGGCTTCTACGAGGCGCCGATGCGCGAGAACCTGGAGATTCACGACCGCGTCGGCGGTGGCGACGGTTTCGCCTCGGGCCTGGCATACGGCTTCCTCGAGGACAAGGGACCGCAGGCGGCGGTGGAATACGGCGCGGCGCATGGCGCGCTCGCCATGACCACGCCGGGCGATACCTCGATGGTCAACATCAAGGAAGTTGAAGCGGCGATGAAGGGCAAGGGCGCCCGCGTCATTCGCTGACCGTCCGCTTTCCTTCTCCTCCCCCTCTGGCGGCGGGTTCTCACAAGGGGCCCGCCGCCTCTTTTGTGGCAGAGCCGTTCTGCCGTCACCCGTCGATAGCCAAAGCGTGAGCCGGCCTCACCTTTGCCTGACAGAGACGTGACGTGACAGTGAGCCGGCCGCTGGCCTAAAGGCTGGTGCATGAGAGACGCCTCCCTTACGCTCGACGTGAGACCCGAAGGAGCCGACGCCGTGGCCCCGACCAAACGTGCGCCGAAAGCGAAATCGACCCGATCGATCGCCTCCCGGATGCCGTGGAACGACCGTGCCGGCCGCTTCTCGCCCCTGAAGACGGCGACGCTGGTGCTGGTCACTCTGCCGGCGCTGTGGCTTCTCTACCGCGCCCTGTTCATCGGCCTGGGGGCGCGGCCGCTGATCGAGGCGATCCACAGGCTGGGCGACTGGACGGTCTATTTCCTGCTCATCACGCTGGCGATAACCCCCGCCCGCCGCCTGTTCGACTGGAACAAGCTGATCCTCATCCGCCGCATCGTCGGCTTGTCCGCGCTCGCCTATATCCTCGTCCACCTGACGCTCTATATCGTCGACTCGCGCCTCGATCTCGGCTTCGTCGCCCACGAGATTCTGGTGCGCGTCTATCTGACGATCGGCTTCACCGCGATTCTCGGTCTCGTCGCCCTTGGCGTGACCTCGACCGACGGCATGATCAAACGCATGGGCGCCAAGGCCTGGAACCGGCTGCACGCGCTCATCTACGTCATCGCGCCGCTCGCCATCCTGCACTACTACATGCAGTCCAAGGTCGACGTGACCCAGCCGGTGCTGATGTCGGGATTCTATTTCTGGCTGATGGGCTACCGGCTGTTGGCGCGCTTCGGCCACAAGCAGGGTCTGGTCCCGCTTCTTGCCCTCACCGTCGCCACCGCCCTGCTGACGGCGACGGTCGAAGCGACCTGGTACGGACTGGCAACCGGCATTGGCTGGCAGCGCGTCGTCCTCGCCAATCTCGACTTCGCCTATACGATTCGTCCGGCATGGTGGGTTTTTGCAACAGGTCTCGCGGTCACCATAATCGCAGAAATCCGCCATCGGATGGGCCATGTGCGGCCTCAGGCACGGCGACTGAGGACAACTTGACACACGCCGTGGCCACCGCCACTACTGGCATCCTTCGGTTCCGCTCGAATGCGGCGAGGAGGAGGATTAGGCATATGAAGAAGGCCCTCGCTCTGGTGATCATCGGCGCTGGCGTTTCACTTGCCGGCTGCACCCATTACCCGATGACCCATCACGACAAGATCGTTCAGGGCGCCGTGATCGGCGGCGTCGTCGGCGGCGTGGTTGGTGGCGTGGCCAGCGGCGGCACTGCTGGCGGCATCGCGATCGGGGCGGGCATCGGCGCCGCGGCCGGCGCGGCGATTGCATCGTCCTACTGACGGCTGCACGGCCAGGCCCACCGCCTGGCTCACGGCAACGTTTTGCCGACCCGTGCCCGGGACCCCGGGCGCGGGTTTTTTATGCCTGCCGACACCCCATATCCAGCGCACGGCACCAGGCCGGTATGGGAGCGGGGCAGGACGATGCGGATCGCCACAAGACGGGTCGGAGAGACGACGCTCGAGGTCAGCGCGCTTGGCCTTGGCGCCGCCACACTCGCCGGCAACGTGGCCGGCGTCGCCAACGCCACCGCCCGCAGGACCATCGACGCTGCCTACGAGTCCGGACTGCGCTATTTCGACACTTCCCCCTATTACGGCTACGGACGCTCCGAGCACCTGGTTGGCGACCAGTTGCGCGACCGTACCGGCTGGGCGCTCTCCACCAAGGTGGGCCGCCTGCTCAGGCCGCTCAAGCATCCGCGCGACGCCGCCGACCAGTGGCGGGACCCGTTCCCGTTCGAGGGTGTCTTCGACTATTCCTATGATGGCGTCATGCGCTCCTATGAGGACAGCCTGCAGCGCCTCGGCCTCGATCACGTCGACATTCTTTACGTCCACGATCTCGGCCTCTTCACGCATAAGACGCCCGAGCGCCTGGCGCCGCTGTTCCGCACCGCCATGGAGAGCGGCTACAAGGCGCTCGACGAACTGAGGCGCAACGGCAACATCAAGGCGATCGGACTGGGCGTCGACGACGCCGAACCGATTGGCGACGCGCTGGATCACGGCAAATGGGACGTGTTCCTGCTTGCCGGCCGCTACACCCTGCTCGAACAGGAGCCGCTCCACACGATCTTCTCAAAAGTCGAGAAGCATGGTGCCTCGATCGTCGTCGGCGGTCCGTTCAATTCCGGCGTCCTGGCCGGCGGCGAAACCTGGAATTATGCTCGTGCGCCTGCCGACGTGATCGAGCGGGTGGCCGGCCTGAAGCGGGTTGCCGCCGCCCACGGCGTGCCGCTGGCCGCTGCGGCGCTGCAATTCCCCCTCGCCCACCCGGTCGTCGCCAGCATCATTCCCGGCCCACGCTCGCCGGACGAAATGACCCAGCTCGTCGACTGGTGGGAAATGCCGATTCCGGCGGCCTTCTGGCGCGATCTCAAGGGCGAGGGCCTGTTGGATTCTGCGGCCCCCGTCCCCACTTGAAGCACGGCATGTTCTATTCCGAGATCACCGCGCTCGTCTCCGTCGTCGTCATTGATCTGGTGCTTGCCGGAGACAATGCCGTGGTTGTCGGCATGGCCGCGGCCGGCCTGCGCCCGGCAATCCGCCACAAAGCGATCATCTACGGCATCGGTGCGGCGGCGGTCCTGCGCATCGTCTTCGCCGTCTTCACCAGCGAGCTTCTCGAAGTCCTCGGCCTGACGCTGGCCGGCGGGCTGCTGCTGCTCTGGGTCTCGTGGAAGCTCTGGCGCGAAATCCGCAGCGGCTATGGTGCCGAGCCGGCCTATGCCGGAAACGCCGCGGCGGCGCCTGCCAGCCCGTCATCGACCGGTGCGCAGAAGACCTTCGGCCAGGCGCTGCTGCAGATCGTCGTCGCGGACGTGTCGATGTCGCTGGACAACGTTCTGGCGGTCGCCGGGACCGCCCGCCACCACGTCTGGGTGCTGGTCATCGGCCTGACCCTGTCGGTGGCGCTCATGGGCGTCGCCGCCAGCCTTGTTGCCGGCCTCCTCAGAAGGCACCCGTGGATCTCGTATCTCGGCCTGATCCTCATCGCCCTCGTGGCGCTTCATATGGTCTGGGATGGCGGCCACCAGGTCGCCCGTGCCGCCTCTGATGCCGGCATGTTCGACGGGCCGCCCTTCTTGCCGCCGTTCCGCCTGCACTGAATTAGTGGATTTCTGGCTCCGGGGTTGGGGCCGTGCCTTCGAGAAAGTCGAAATCGCAGCCCTTGTCGGCCTGGCTTATGTGCTCGGCGTAGAGGCGGTTATAACCGCGCGCGAAGGTGCGGTCGGGCGGTGACCATTCCTTCAGCCGCCGCTCGATCTCGGCAACCGTGACATCGAGATTGATCGATCGCCGGTCGACATCGACCGAGATGATGTCGCCCGTCCGCACAGCCGCCAGCGGCCCGCCAATGTATGACTCGGGCGCCACGTGCAGGATGCACGCGCCGTAGCTGGTGCCGCTCATGCGCGCATCGGATATGCGCAGCATGTCGCGCACGCCCTCCCTGAGCAGCTTCTTCGGGATCGGCAGCATGCCCCATTCCGGCATGCCGGGGCCGCCGACCGGGCCGGCATTCTGCAACACGATGACATGGTCGGGCGTGACATCTAGATCGTCGGAATCGATCCTCGCGGCCATCTCGTCGTAGTCGCGGAAAACCAGCGCCGGGCCGGAATGCTTCAACAGCCGCGGGTCGGCCGCTGACGGCTTCATGACGCAGCCATCCGGCGCCAGATTGCCGGTGAGGATGGCGGTGCCGACAGCGGAAGACACCGGATTGTCGAGGGGGCGGATGACTTCCGGCTTGTAGGTCGTGGCGCCGGCGATGGCCTCGCCGAGCGTGCCGCCGGCAACGGTGCGTGCCGTGAGGTCGAGCTTGTCCTTCAGCTCAGACAGCAGCGCCGGCAGGCCGCCGGCATAGTAGAAGTCTTCCATCAGGAACGCGCCCGACGGCCTTATGTCGGCGAGCACCGGGACTTCACGGGCGACGCGGTCGAAATCGGCAAGCTTGAGATCGATGCCGGCACGCCCGGCCATGGCGATCAGATGGATGATGGCGTTGGTCGAGCCGCCAAGCGCCATATGGGTGACCAGCGCATTCTCGAAAGAGGAACGGGAAAGCACATCGCGCGGCTTCAGATCGTCGCGGATCATCGCCACGATGCGTCGGCCGCAGGCCGTCGCCATGCGGCTATGGGCCGAGTCCGCCGCCGGAATCGACGAGGCACCGGGCAGCGTCATGCCGAGCGCCTCGGCCAGTGACATCATCGTCGCCGCCGTCCCCATGGTCATGCAGGTGCCGAAGGAGCGCGCGATCCCCGCCTCCATCGCCTGCCACTCGCCCTCGGAAATCACGCCCGCCTGCTTGTCGGCCCAGTATTTCCAGGTGTCGCTGCCCGAACCCAGCACCTTGCCGGCATAGTTGCCGCGCAGCATCGGACCGGCCGGCAGAAAGATTGCCGGCAGGTTCATGCTGGTGGCGCCCATGATGAGCGCCGGCGTGGTCTTGTCGCAGCCCCCGAGCAGGACCGCGCCATCGACCGGATGCGAGCGCAACAGCTCCTCGGTCTCCAGCGCCAGCAGGTTGCGGTAGAGCATGGTGGTCGGCTTGACGAAAATCTCCGCCAGCGACAGCGCCGGCAGCTCGACGGGGAAGCCGCCCGCCTGCCACACGCCGCGCTTCACCTCCTCGGCGCGCGCACGCAGATGCTGGTGGCACGGATTGATGTCCGACCAGGTGTTGACGATCGCGACGACTGGCTTGCCGATGAAGTCCTCATAGGCATAGCCCTGCTGCAGCGTTCGCGAACGATGGCCGAAGGCGCGCAGGTCGGCACCGCCGAACCAGCGCTGGCTGCGCAACCGTGCGACCCAGTCGTCCGCCATCGCTACCTCATGAGGTGCTCGACCGCTTCCAGATATTGATGCCAGCCTCGCGGGCGCGGTCGTCGATGGCGTCGAGCTCGGCTTGCGTGAAAGTGAGGTTGTCGAGTGCCTTCACCGCGTCCTCGATCTGCGCCACGCGGCTGGCGCCGATCAGCGCCGAGGTCGTGCGGCTGTCGCGCAGCACCCAGGCGATCGCCATCTGCGCCAGCGTCTGGCCGCGCGCCTTGGCCAGCTCGTTGAGGCCACGCACGCTGGCGAGATTCTCGTCGCTCAGGAACGAATCCTTCCACGATGTGGAGCCGCGTCCGGCGCGGCTTTCGGCCGGCACGCCCTTCAGATACTTGTCGGTGAGCAGCCCCTGCGCCAGCGGCGAGAAGAAGATGCAGCCCATGCCCTCCTCCTCCAGCGCGTCGAGGAGCTGGTCCTCCTCCGTCCACCGGTTGAGGATCGAATAGCTCGGCTGGTGAATGATCGCCGGCGTGCCCAGGCGCTTGAGAATCGCCATCGCCTCGTGGGTGCGCTGCGAATTATAGGACGAGATGCCGACATAGAGCGCCTTGCCCTGGCGCACCGCGCTGTCGAGCGCGCCCATGGTCTCTTCCAGCGGCGTGTCGGGATCGAAGCGGTGCGAATAGAAGATGTCGACATAGTCGAGCCCCATGCGCTTGAGGCTCTGGTCGAGGCTGGAAAGCAGGTATTTGCGGCTGCCCCACTCGCCATAGGGGCCGGGCCACATGTTGTAGCCGGCCTTGGTGGAGATCACCATCTCGTCGCGGAGGTCACGGAAATCGGTCTTGAGAATGGTGCCGAACAATTCCTCGGCCGAGCCCGGCGGCGGGCCGTAATTGTTGGCCAGGTCGAAATGGGTGATGCCCATGTCGAAGGCTGCGCGGCACATCTCGCGCGCGGTATCGCCGCGTGAATCGTGGCCGAAATTCTGCCACAGGCCGAGCGAGACCACCGGCAGCTTCAAGCCGCTGCGGCCTGTGCGCCGATAGACCATGGTGTCGTAACGTTTGTTCGATGGCATGTAGGCCATGAGTTAGCTTCTCCGGATGAGGGCGTGAGGGGCGGCGACGATCCGCGCGCGTTACCAGAGGGTTAAGCCCCAACGCCGTCGGCCGCAAGTCGGATGTGGCCGGCCCCGTTGCTGCCTGCCACCCAGGTCAGTACGGCAAGCGCCTTGATCTCAATAGGGATTCGATCGTGCCGCCGGCAGCCTCGACCACGCTGAGCACATTCTTCACCGCCTGGTCGGTCTGCGTCGCGATGTCGCCTTTGCCGACAACGGCGCCGCTGCCGTCGACCGCATTCTGGCCGCCGACGTAACGCCCAACCTCGCTGCTGTCGCACCTGAGGCGGGCGTGCTGCCACCCGAACGGGAATTTGGATAAGCCGGCAATGATGAAAATCGCTGGCCTGAGCACCACATATGGATGCGGTCGCTGCGCTTGCCTGTCAGCGAAAAGAAAGCTTTTGTGTGGCAAACGCCGTTCATGAGACACTTTGCCAGCATATTTACCGGCATGTTGATGGCGACCGCGCTGCTCGCCGGACCGGCCATGGCCGATGGTCATAGCCATGGCCACGGCAACGGCGACGACGACCATGACCTTGCGCGCGAACTTTACGAGCACGGCGACATTAAGCCGCTGGCACAGATTCTGGCGGCCGTCAGCGCAAGCGTGCCCGGCGACGTGGTGGCGATTGACCTGATCCAGAATAAGGACGACCACTGGATCTACGTGGTGCAGGTGGTGACCGCGGACGGCAGACGGGTCATAGTCGACGTGGACGCCGCCACCGCGGTCGTTCTCAACCAGCCGGGCGGCAACAGTACATGAAGGTTCTCGTTGTCGAGGACGAACCAAGGATCGCCGCAGATGTGGCGAACGCGCTGAAAGCGTCGGGCTATGCCGTCGACACTGTCGGTGACGGCGAGGAAGCCTGGTTCCTCGGCGGCACGGAGAACTACGATGCCGCCATCCTCGACCTCGGCCTGCCGCGCCTCGACGGGCTGACCCTGCTCAAGCGCTGGCGGCAGGAGGGCCGCGCCTTCCCGGTGCTGGTGCTGACCGCGCGCGGCGCCTGGACCGAACGGGTCGAAGGCATCGACGCCGGCGCCGATGACTATTTGCCCAAGCCATTCGAGATGGACGAGCTTCTGGCGCGGCTGCGTGCCATCCTGCGTCGCTCCGCCGGCCAGGCGGCGCCGGTGCTCATCTCCGGTGCGCTTACCCTCGACACCCGCCAGATGCGGGTGACGCGCGGCGGCCTGCCGGTGGCGCTGTCGCCGCTGGAATACCGCCTGCTCGCCTATCTGATGCATCATGCCGGCCGCGTGGTGCCGCCGACCGAACTGGCCGAACACCTCTACGACACCGACCACGACCGCGACACCAACGCCATCGAGGTGATCGTCGCGCGCCTGCGCCGCAAGCTCGGCGCCGAGGCCATCGAAACCCGCCGCGGATTCGGCTACGTGGTCGGCAGCGACCCTGCATGAATCCCGGCTCGATCCGGCTGCGCCTGCTGATCGCGGCGGCGATCGCCGTGATCGTGGCGCTGGCCATCGCCGGAACGGGCTTGATCTTCCTGTTCGAGCGCCACGTCGAGCGGCGCGTGGCGCGCGAACTGACCGATCATCTGAACCAGCTCATCGCCGCCACCAGCGTGGCGTCCGATGGCACGCTTACGGTCAGCGACGGCCCCTCAGACCCGCGCTTCGCCACGCCGCTCTCCGGGCTCTACTGGGAAGTCGACACGCCCGGCGGCACATCGAGCGTCCGCTCGCGCTCGCTATGGGAATCGACACTGCATCTCGGCGCTACCCTGCCCAACGATGGCTCGCTGCACACCGCCGAGATCATGGGGCCGGACGGTCACCGCCTGTTCGTCGTCGACCGCGTGATCCATGACGCTTCCGGCAAGGCCTTCCGCGTTGCCGTCGCCGAGGATTATCGCAGCGTTCAGATCGCCACCAAGGAGTTCGCCGTCGAGTTGGTGCCCTCGCTGGCGATCCTCGCCGCCGTGCTCATCCTGGCCATGTGGCTGCAGGTGACGGTCGGCCTGAAGCCGCTCGAACGCCTGCGACTTGCCGTCAGCAACGTCGTCACCGGCAACAGCGCACGGCTGGAAGCCACCGTGCCCATCGAAGTGCAGCCGCTTGCCGACGAGATCAACCGCCTGCTCGACGCCCAGGCCAAGGCGCTTGCCCGGGCACGCTCGGGCGCCACCGATCTCGCCCACGGCCTCAAGACGCCACTCCAGGTGCTGTCCGGCGACATCCGCAAATTGCGCGAAAAGGGCGAAGTGCAGATTGCCGACGAGATCGACACGGTCGCCGCATCCATCCGTCGCCATGTCGATCGCGAACTGGCCCGGGTGCGCGTCGCTCCGGCGGCCGCCGCCCAGACGGCCCGCACCGACGTTGCCGCGGTGGCGGCACGGGTGATCGCCGTCGTCAAGCGCACGCCGCAGGGGGAGCGCCTCACCTTCGGCATAGATGCCGGCCCCGGCGCCGCCGCGGCAATCGATGAGGCCGATCTGGCCGAGATTCTTGGCAACCTCATCGAGAACGCCGCCCGCTACGCCCGGAAACAGGTGCGCGTCGGCGCCGAGGATCGCGGCACGGCCACATTGATCAGCGTCACTGACGACGGACCGGGCATCCCCGATCAGGCGCACGCCGCAGCCCTTGCCCGCGGCGTCAGACTCGACACCTCCGGCGGCACCGGGCTGGGACTTGCCATCGTCTCCGACGTCGTCGACGCCTATGGCGGGCACCTCGACATCGGCAATGCCGGGCCCGGCCTGCGCGTGACGGTGACCTTGCCGCACCATCGCGGCTAGGAACGGTTCCAAAGCCGTTCCAGGCCAATTGAAGTTCATGCTTACCGAAATGCAAATCCGGACGATTTATTCCTAGACGATCGCAAGCGATTTCCCAAAACTGTCGTTATCGCGACGAAAAACTCCGAACTAATCGAAACAAAAGCCCACGCTCTTTCAGATATTTTCGTTACCAGTATTCAGGCAATAATTGCGACATATTGGCATAGGCCCCGCACGACTGACCGTCATGCGCGAGGAGTTCGGTGATGGCACGCGGTGCGGCGTGGATGCGGCCCCCCAAGGGCAAATGCGACCACCGGTCGGTCCACGCGATCGCCATCGGCGCCGCGCTCTGCCCCGCCGACGACGAGAGCATCAACGAACTGCCCAACGCCGCCGACCAAGTAATCCGTTGGCGGCAACGCCGCCACGGCATCGGCGAGGAATTCGCCGTCGAAGACAGCGACCGGCAGAGCGACAAGGCAGCCTGACGGTCGCCATTTCTGCCCGCCGTCGCTCCGGGTATGGCGGGCACGTGTGAGGCCGGAGGCAAACCAAGCCTCCGGCCTTGCTGTCTGTCGGGCAGGGCAGGACGCGCCGTGTCGGCCGGCCCCGGCGATCGTCGCCGCCGTCGATCGAAACGCCACAAACCCAATCATGTGATAGATAGACCGGCGTGGACGGCGCGGCGGGCCGTCCATTGCCGAGCAGTTGCTCCATACGGGAGCGCATGTTCAACAGACGACTGGTTCCGGCCGAACGGATGTGATGGGCGCGTTGGACGACTTCGATCTGGTGATTTTCGATTGCGACGGCGTCGTCGTCGACAGTGAGGTGTTGAGTTGCACCTGCCTCACCGATGTCTTCAACGCGCACGGAGTCCCGCTTGAGCTGGACGACGTGCTCGAACGCTTCGTCGGCCGCAGCACCGCCGCCGTGGAAGCCTACTGGCGCACCGAGCTCCAGCGCGATCCGCCAGCCGATTTCTTTCCCGATCATCGCCGCCGCCTGTCGGCTGCCTTTGCCGGTGAGCTGCGCGCCATGCCGCATGCCGGCGAAGTCCTGGCCAAGCTGTCGCGGCCTTACTGTCTTGCCTCGTCCAGCGAGCTCGAACGCATCCGGCAGACTCTTTCGGTCACCCACCTCGACGGCTATTTCACCGGCCGGATATTCAACGCCGAGATGGTCGAGAACGGCAAACCGGCGCCCGATCTCTTTCTGCTCGCCGCCAGACAGATGAACCAGCCGCCGGAGCGCGCGCTGGTCGTTGAGGATTCGATTTCCGGCGTGCGCGCCGGCAAGGCCGCGGCGATGACCGTCTGGGGCTTCACCGGCGGCAGCCACTGGCGCGGCCGCGACGCCGCCCGGCGGTTGACCGCGGCCGGCGCCGACCGCATCTTCGATTCGCTCGGGGAGTTGCTGGCGCAATGACGCGCAAACCGCCACCGGAGCCGCCGCAAGCCGACGGCAATCACCGCTCGCGCCTGGACGACGCGGCGCGCGCCGGCTGGCTCTATTACGTCGCCGGCAACACCCAGGACGAGATCGCGCGCAAGCTCAACGTCTCGCGCCCGACCGCCCAGCGTCTGGTGGCGCTGGCGCTCGCGGAACGGCTGATTTCCTTCCGTTTGGAGCACCCCATCGCCGCCTGCATGGAACTGGCCGCGGCACTCGCCGAACGCTACGAACTCGCCTATTGCGAGGTGGCGCCGAGCGATCCCGAATCGGCCAGCATCGTCCTCGGCGTCGCCGAACGCGCCGCGGCCTTTCTCGAGCACCGGCTGCGCACGCCCGAGCCGCTGGTCGTGGCACTGGGCACCGGCCGCACACTGCGCGCTGCTGTGGAACGCATGGAAAGGATGACCTGCAGCCAGCACCGGCTCGTTTCGCTGGTCGGCCACATCTCCATGCGCGGCTCGGCCAGCTTCTACGATGTGCTCGCCAGCCTCTCCGATCTGACCCGGGCGCCGCATTACCCCATGCCGCTGCCGGTCGTGGTCCCTTCGCGCAGCCAACGCGATCAACTCATGCAGCTCGAACCCGTCGTCCGCGTGCTCGAACTCGGTGCCTCCGCCGACATCACGCTGATCGGCATCGGCCAAATGGACGAAAGCGCCCAGCTTTTTGTCGACGGCTTCGTCTCCAGGGAAGAGCTGAGCGAGATGCGGCGACTGGGTGCGATCGGCGAAGTGACCGGCTGGGCCTACGACGCCGCCGGCCGCATCATCGCCGGCGGCTTCAATGACCGGCTGACAAGCGTGCCGCGCATCGTGCCGCCCGAGCAGCTCGTCGTCGGCGTCGCCCAGGGCACCGGAAAGGTGCTGCCGATACATGCCGCGCTGCGCGGGCGAATCGTCAACGGGCTCATCACCAACGAGACCACGGCCCGTTCGCTTCTCGACCTCGACTGACCACCCAAGCCACTGCAATTCCTTTTTCTTCTCTGCCGCATCAGGCCTCGCCGCCGCGCCGCGGCGGTCCCTCCTTGACGTCCGCGCGTTTCTGTGATGAGCATATGTTCAGTGCCATAGCAATTGCTCATAGGCACAAATGGGAGGAGATCATGAAACCAGTGCTTCGCGCCCTCGCGGGCGCCGCCTTGCTGTTTGGCTCCAGTCAGGCCATGGCGGCCACGCAGCTCACCATCGCCACGGTGAACAATGGCGACATGATCCGGATGCAGAAGCTGACGGATGATTTCACCAAGGCCAATCCGGACATTTCGCTGAACTGGGTCACGCTGGAGGAGAACGTCCTCCGCCAGAAGGTGACCACCGACATCGCCACCAAGGGCGGCCAGTACGACATCCTGACCATCGGCACCTATGAGGTTCCGATCTGGGCCAAGAATGGCTGGCTGGTCGAGCTGTCGGCGCTGGAGAGCGACCCGACCTACGACGTCAACGACCTGTTGCCCGCCATCCGCGGTGGCCTGTCGGTCGACGGCAAGCTCTACGCCGCACCGTTCTACGGCGAGTTCGAGCTACGTCATGTACCGCAAGGACCTGATGGAAAAGGCCGGGCTCACCATGCCCGACGCGCCAACCTGGGACTTCATCAGGCAGGCCGCGGACAAGATGACCGACCGCGCCAACGGCATCAACGGCATCTGCCTGCGTGGCAAGGCCGGTTGGGGCGAGAACATGGCCTTCCTGACCGCCATGTCGAACTCGTTCGGTGCGCGCTGGTTCAATGAGAAGTGGCAGCCGCAGTTCGATCAGCCGGAATGGAAGAATACTCTGCAGTTCTACGTCGACCTGATGAAGGCTGACGGTCCTGCCGGCGCTTCCTCCAACGGCTTCAACGAAAACCTGACCCTGTTCCAACAGGGCAAGTGCGGCATGTGGATCGACGCCACCGTCGCCGGTTCATTCGTGACCGATCCCAAGGCCTCGACGGTTGCCGACAAGGTGGGCTTCGCGCTCGCTCCCGACAACGGCCTTGGCAAGCGCGGCAACTGGCTGTGGGCGTGGTCGCTGGCCGTTCCCGCCGGTTCCAAGAAGGTCGACGCGGCCGAGAAGTTCATCAACTGGGCAACCTCCAAGCACTATGAGGAACTGGTCGCCAGCAAGGACGGCTGGGCCAACGTGCCTCCGGGAACGCGCACATCGCTCTACAAGAACCCGGACTATCTGAAAGCGCCGTTCGCCGCGATGACGCTCGCGTCGATCGAGGCTGCCGACCCGCAGCATCCGACCGTCAAGCCGGTGCCCTATACCGGCGTGCAGTTCGTCGCCATTCCTGAGTTCCAGGGCCTCGGCGATACGGTCGGCCAGATCTTCTCGGCAGCGCTTGCCGGGCAGACCAGCGTCGACGATGCGCTCAAGCAGGCACAGGACACCGCCACGCGCGTCATGACCAAAGCAGGCTACATCAAGTAAGCATCCTCCCGACCGGAGGCTGCCCGGGATATTGGACCGTGCGTCCCGGGCAGCCTCAAACGTTCAGTCGGTCTTGTTCTGGAAGCAGGTTGTACGTCGCATAACCGTCCCGGCGCTGGAACCAACCGGTCGCCGCTGAAATGGCCACCGCAACAGGTGCGCCGATTGGGGAGGCAGGCATGGCGACCCAGAATACCCGCAGTCTGGCGCGTGCGATGCTGGCGCCGTCGGTGGTGGCGCTGTTCATCTGGATGATCGTGCCGCTGGGGCTGACGCTCTGGTACTCGTTCCAGCACTACAATCTGCTCAATCCGATCATCAGCGGCTTCGCCGGCTGGACGAACTACTACTATTTCCTCACCGATCCGTCCTTCTTCCAGGCCTTCGGCAATACGCTCATCCTCACCGTCTCGGTGCTGGCGATCACCGTCATCGGCGGAATTCTCCTTGGCATGCTGCTCGATCAACAGATCGCCGGCCAGGGGATCGTCCGCATCCTGATCATCTCGCCCTTCTTCGTCATGCCCACCGTCTCGGCGTTGGTGTGGAAGAACATGATGCTCGATCCGAATTACGGCATCTTCGCCTGGCTGACGACGCGGTTCGGCATCGCGCCCATTCCGTGGCTTGAGAACTTCCCGCTCTTTTCCATCATCATCATCGTGTCGTGGGAGTGGCTGCCCTTTGCCACGCTCATCCTGCTGACGGCGATGCAGTCCCTCGACGAGGAGCAGAAGGAAGCGGCCGAGATGGATGGGGCCAACATCGTCAACCGGTTCATCTACATCGTCCTGCCGCACCTCTCCCGCGCCATCACCGTGGTCATCCTCATCGAGACCATCTTCCTGCTGTCGATCTTCGCCGAGATCCTCGTCACCACCAGCGGCGGTCCTGGCTTCGCCTCCACCAACATCACCTATCTGGTCTATCACGAGGCCCTGCTCAGCTACGACGTCGGCGGCGCTTCGGCCGGTGGCGTGGTCGCGGTCGATGCTCGCCAACATCGTCGCCATCTTCCTGCTGCGCATCGTCGGCAAGAACCTCGAAGCCTGAGGGAGGCAAAGTCCATGGCCCGCGCCGTCACGCCGCAAAAGAGATGGACCTTCACGATCCTCGCCTGGATCGTGGCGCTGCTCATCTTCTTCCCGATCCTGTGGACGATCCTCACCGCCTTCAAGACCGAAGGCGACGCCATCCTCTTCCCGCCGGCCTTCTTCCCGCCTCACTGGACGCTGGAGAATTTCATCGAGGTCCAGGATCGCTCCAACTATTTCGCGCACTTCTACAATTCGGTCGTCATGGCCGTCGGCTCGACCCTGCTGGCGCTGCTCTTCGCGGTGCCCGGCGCCTGGTCGATGGCCTTCTCGCCGTCGCGGCGCACCAAGGACATCCTGATGTGGATGTTGTCGACCAAGATGATGCCGGCGGTGGGCGTGCTGGTGCCCGTCTACCTCATCTTCAAGAACCTGAACCTGCTCGACAACCTCGGCGGCCTGACCGTGATCCTGATGCTGATCGACCTGCCGATCGTCATCTGGATGCTGTTCACCTACTTCAAGGAAATCCCTGTCGACATCCTTGAAGCCAGCCGCATGGACGGGGCCGTCCTGTGGAAGGAGATCGTCTACATCCTCGTGCCCATGGCAGTGCCCGGCATTGCCTCCACCATGCTTCTCAACATCATCCTGGCGTGGAACGAGGCGTTCTGGACGCTCAATCTCACCGCCGCCCACGCTGCGCCACTGACCGCCTTCATTGCATCCTTCTCGGCGCCGGAGGGCTTGTTCTGGGCGAAGCTCTCGGCGGCCTCGACGCTCGCCATCGCGCCAATCCTCAT